>NZ_JBEETS010000004.1:258186-286284 GCF_040138965.1 Proteus sp. fly-1089 | reverse complement strand
TGATAATAAATGTGTTGTCTCTAATAAATATTTTGTTATTCTCTGCGCGGGTGCTTGGATCAATCTGGTTCAAGCATATTGCAAGGACCAGAAAGAGAAAAGCCCCGGAAAATATATTGTATATTAACCGAGGCGGACTCAAAAACAGACAATTTGATTCTGCCTCCATTTTTATCGGAGTGCAAGAGGAAATGAAAAAATATTCTTTAATCGGGCTAATGATCGTCTCGATGATAATATCGAGTCACGTATTATTAGAGAGTAAATATCATCTTTACTCATACCAAACAATGGATATTTAATGATTCGGGTTAATATAGTTTTTATTTTATATTAATCTTGTGGGGGAGCGATCCCCCACAATTTCCTGCCTTCATTATTGGGTTTGAATCTAAGCACCCTAACTTATAATAAGAGGTAACAGATTATTGTTACCTCTTATTATTATATTAAATATAAAAAAAGCCGACCTCTATTTTGGTCGGCTCCTAGATAGGAAAATATTGCGCGGAAGGCATGTAAAGCGCAAGAAAAACAACAAAGTGTCAATATCAAAGCTCTAGCAATTTACAAAAGGTTTAAAACTTCACTTCCTGCTAATAAATAAGCACCAGCACCATAATCCATATTATGTTCAAACTTCACGTCACGAGGGTTAAATGCTGGAAGTTGAACCCAACCTATCATGCCATTGTCATGAATACAGGTTTGTAATGCCGACCATGCTTTATTTAAAGCAGGAAAATAAATTTCATTCTCTAATACTCCCTGATTAATTCCCCATGCTAGTCCATAACAAAATAGTGCTGTTGCTGAACTTTCTGGTGCAGGAAAATTATCAGGATCGAGTAAACTTGTTCGCCAAAAACCATCTTCATGTTGATAATCTAGAATGGATGTCGCTAATTCTTTAAACAGTGCGATATAACGCTCTCGACCATGATAATCATCAGGCATATATTGAAGAATGCGAGGTATTGAAGCTAAAACCCAACCAATGCCACGACTCCAAAACACTTTTTTGCCGTTAGCTTCACGTAATTCATTACCTTTACCATCAGGAATATAACGATGATCACGGAAAATAAGCCCTGTTTCAGGATCACGCAAATGGTCTATCGCATCCCAATAAGCTGTGTGCATATAATCTAAATAACGTCGCTCATTGGTAATTTCAGCAAGTGCCGCAAATCCCGGAGGTGCCATAAAGAGTGCATCACACCACCACCAATCCTCTCGACCAAGTTTTGGCTCATTAAGCATAATATCAAACGCTTTGATTGTCGGTTCAACCACTTCAGATTGCTCAAAAAGCGGGCTGATAGCTAGATAAGCTTGTGCACAAACATGATCATCTGCAAAACGTGCGTTGGGACCTGTTCTAAATCCAGTATGTAAAGTGTAATTCAGCACACCATTGAGATACTCTTCATCTTGTGTTACTTGCCATGCTGCACTAACACAACTCCATAAAACACCACGTTCCCAATCGGTATCTTTAATAAAACGGGTTTTACCACTACGGCGACGAACACTGCGAACTTGATTAGCTGATTGGTAACGATACACTCGCTTCATGTTTTGTAATACAAGCTCTCTTTGCAAAGTATCTGTATTAGCGTGTTCCATCCTATTTCTCCATAAAATTAACGAGCTAACCAACCACCATCAACCGCAATGGTATACCCAGTAACATAATCGCTCGCTTTGGATGCTAAGAAAATTGCTGGACCTGCAACATCTTCAGAAGTTCCCCATCGTCCTGCTGGAATACGTTCTAAAATAGCTGCATTACGTGCCTCATCAGCACGAAGCGCGCTAGTGTTATCTGTTGCCATATAACCCGGAGCAATTGCATTAACATTAATATTGTATTGAGATAATTCCGTTGCCAATGCACGGGTTAACCCCATAACTGCGGATTTACTCGCTGTGTAGGAAGGAACTCGAATACCGCCCTGATAAGAGAGCATAGAAGCAATATTAATTATCTTTCCTCCTTCACCTTGTTTAACAAATTGGCGAGCTACTTTTTGGGATAAAAAAAACAATGTTTTCTGATTAATATCAATCACATCGTCCCAATCTTTCTCACTAAATTCTAATAGATCTTCTCGACGAATAATCCCTGCATTATTCACCAAAATATCAATACGCCCCATAACAGAAACGGCTTCATCTACCAGCGCTTGTAACCCATCTTGTTTCATTAAATTTTGTGTAATGTAATGAAAACGACGACCCAAAGCCTCTACTTGCTGGCGAGTTTCAGGTGCATCTTGAATACCCACACCCACAATATCTGCACCCGCTTTGGCTAAACCAATAGCCATACCTTGACCTAAACCTGTATTACAACCTGTAACAATAGCAATCTTGCCATTTAAATCGAATAAATTCATAGCGGTAACCTCTCAGGTGTGGCTTTATTGCCACACCTTTTTTATTAGTAGGGTAAGAAGAAAATGTGACTATTTATGGTTACTTCAGATCTTTCATTGCCACATGATCCATATCGTGGAAGACCTGATTTTCACCAACCATTCCCCAAATAAAGGTATAAGATGCAGAGCCCACACCTGAGTGAATTGACCAGCTAGGACTGATAACAGCTTGTTCATTGCGAACAACCAAATGACGAGTTTCCGTTGGTTCTCCCATATAATGGAATACTACGTTGTCATCTTTCATATCAAAATAGAGGTACACTTCCATGCGACGCTCATGAGTATGGCATGGCATGGTATTCCATAAGCTACCTGGCTCAAGCATCGTCATGCCCATTGATAATTGACAGGTTGGTAACACTGAAGGGTGTAAGAATTTATAGATAGTACGAACGTTACAGTTTTCTGTATTACCAATTTTTTCTGGTGATGCTTGTTGTTGCGTTATTTTGCGTGTTGGATAAGTATGATGAGCCGGCGCACAGTTCATATAAAAACGAGCCGGAGTTTCCATATTATTACTCATAAATTCAACACTTTTAGCGCCCATTCCGATATAAATGGCTTCACGAGGACCAATATCAAACACTTCACCATCAACAACTACTTTACCAGCGCCACCAATATTAATGGCACCTAGCTCACGTCGTTCTAAAAAGAAATCAACGCCTAAGGCTTTACCCGCCATTAATGCTAAAGGTTGCGTTGTAGGAACAATACCGCCAACAATAATACGGTCTATATGGCTATAAGTGAGATTCATTTCCCCTTCACAGAATAGGTTCTCTATCAGGAACTCCTTGCGAAGTCCTTCTGTATCAAGCCTTTTAGCATGTTCACTATGAATTGGCTGACGAATTTCCATTATAAATACCTCATTTTTACTGATGGGTGCATAACTGAAAAGCTATACATTTTCCCCGGATACAGAGTAAATATGATTTCCTCTGATGAATGTATCGGTGAGATGAAAACATTCATCCACCACAGCAAAGCTGGCTTGTTGCCCTACTTTGATATAACCCAATTTATCGCCGATACCGAGATACTCCGCAGGGATCGCAGTCGCCATTTGTACAGCTTCCCACTCAGGTATGTGCGCAAGTTTCACCATATTTCGCAATGCACTATCTAAACTACAGGTACTCCCAGCCAAAGAGCCATCGGCTGTTTTAGCTTGACCTTGAGTAACACTCACTGTTTGTGCGCCTAGCGTATAATCACCATCAGGCAACCCCCCGGCACGCATACAATCTGTAATTAACGCGATTTGTTGATAACCTTTCATGCGATACGCTAATTGCATCATCACGGGATGGACGTGAATGCCATCGGCAATCAATTCCGCTAATACATTGTGATATAACACTGCACCACAACATCCCGGTTCACGGTGATGAAGCCCCGTCATACCGTTATACAAATGCACGCCACAATCAGCACCATGCAAAAACGCATCTGAAGTTTGCTCGTAAGTTGCCGCTGTATGCGCCACACTTGGCTTAATACCTCGATTGACCAACCAATCAATCGCATCTATTGAACCTTGTGCTTCTGGCGCAACAGCGACACGCAATAATGTGTCACCTGCACTTTCGAGCAGTGTTTCTAACTCTGATATTGTCGGTGCTTTAAGATATTTCACAGGATGAGAGCCTCGATGACGCTCAGTAAAATAAGGCCCTTCCAAAAAGCTCCCAAGTAACAACGCACCGGATGTTTGTGGCTTTGATAAGAACTCACGTACTTGTGATAATGCGAGGCGAATATCATCTATAGGTGCAGTAACCGTTGTACCAACCCACGCAACAACACCTGTTTTCACTAAAGCATCAGCAATGGTTTGCAACCCTTGTTCAGTCGCATCCATGACATCCGCACCTTCACGACCATGAATATGGATATCCACAAAACCGGGTAATAATGATTTCCCTTTTAGTCGAATAATGGGGCAATCTGTTGGTGCTTGTGAGGTGATCGATTCAATGACATCACCCCTAACACAGACATAATAGAGATAACGAATTCCTTCAGGCGTAAATGTTCTATCTGCCAAAATCGCATATCGCTGACTCATAAGCCGTCTTCTTCATCAGCATTATTACTGTCTATTTGTGCTAATTGCTCACGAATATCTTGAATACTGTCTTGACCTATTTCGCGTAATGTTTGCACTAACTCTGATGTTGAACACCCTTCTCGTTCAAAAGCTGCATTAACAATCATCGGTAAATTCACACCCGCTAATACCTCAACAGCAGGATTTTGCATCATAATGGCCATTGCTCGATTACAAGGGGTTCCACCGGGTAAATCTGTTAAAAACAGATATTGCTGACATGACATTGAGTTAATCGCTTCACGCATTTTTTCTTCAAGTTCATCAGGAGAAATTGACTCAACAAAATCGATAAATGCGATATCGTCTTGCTCACCAGCAATCGCTTTTACGGCTGATGCCATACCAGAAGCAAAATTAAGATGTCCTGAAACAATAAGTCCTATCATGAGTGACTCCTTGCGGGCAGCAGAAGACTCTCCTACCCGTTTATAGCAAGTTAATAATGTATTTCGATTGACAATAACGACGGTGGTAAAGGCTCTCTGTTATAAGAATCCTAATACGTGGCCGACAACGCCAAATGCAAGAGTTGAGAAAATTAATACTGGAGGTTTACCCCAAAAACCGGTGCTTTTTACCATTTTGTACATCAGGAAAACTAAGCACAGAGGCAGTAAATTCGGCATGATTTTGTCAAAGAGCGCGCTTTGCAATTCGACCACCTTTCCTCCCAGCTCTAACGAGGCGGTGGTTTGCACCTTGATAAAGGTTGCGGAGAGCGCCCCAATGACAAAGATCCCCATAATATTGGCGGCTTTGGCCAGTTTTTCAGTGGCATCACTCATATTGACCATCGCGGCGGTTCCCGCGCGATACCCCATAAACATCAGCCCGAAATACACTAAAAAGTGCACTATTTGATATAAAAAGAAGAAAACAAAAGGTCCCGCAATCGAACCTTCCATTGCAATAGATGCACCCAATGCTAATGTCAGTGGCATTAAGGTCATATGATCGATAGCGTCGCCAATGCCTCCTGTTGGCCCCATTCCTGCAACTTTCATCACGTTAACAGTTGATGGTTTTTCTTTGTTTTCTTCCATTGCAACGGCTGTACCTAATAAAAAGGTAAACAGTTTAGGGCTGGCATTAAAGAATTGCAGATGGTTTTTCAGTGATGTTGCATAATCGCGTTTATTATTCCCATGGATCTTCTTTAATGCTGGAATAATTGAGAAGGCAAATCCACCACCTTGCATACGTTCAAAGTTAAAGTTACCTTCCATAAATAACCCTCGGAACGCACACTTCCAAAGATCACCTTTAGTGATAACTTTTCTGACCGTAGTATCTTGGTACTCATCAATACCATCAATCAAAGAACCCGTTTCTGGTTTATCCTGTGTTTTCAATGCAGTGCTGTTATCAGATACCATCTTCGAAATCCTCATTTTGCTGACTTGTGTTTTTGTTGTTACCACTAAAGAAGAAGTAGAGTGCGGCAGCTGATGCGCCTAAAATTGCAACCGCCATAATTGGGAGTTTTAAATAAGTTGTCATGACGAAACCAATAAAGAACACACCTGCAACTTCTTTTGACCACATGATTTTCAACAACATTGCAAAACCAATAGCCGGAACCATCTTCGCACCAATACCGAGGCCTTCAAGCAACACTTTTGGGGTATTATCATCAATCCACTGAGCTGCATGTTCACCGAAATAGACAGTTACGAAGGCAACTAATGCATAGAGTAATGAACGTACTATAATCGTGATAATCAGTAACCGAGACACACCACCAGCATCGGCTCTTTCTGCGTATCTATCGGCTTTTCCCATAGTGAACGCCGTCATTGCAAAGAAGCCAATCACCAACATTTGCATTAACACAGCAATTGGCATACCAATACCCATAGCAACTTCAGGTGATTGATTTGTCATTACCGCAAAAGCAACCGCAGCAATAGTGCCTAAAGTTACATCTGGTGGCTGAGCACCAGCGTTAGGAACAAGCCCTAACCAAGCAAGTTCTAATGTTGCGCCTGCAATCAATCCAATCTGCATATCGCCCATAATCAGTCCGACAACAGGCCCTGTAATTAATGGACGATGGATATTTAATGCAACGTCATACTTATCTATACCGCAAAAGAAGGCCCATAAAGCCACTAAAGAAGCTTCAAAAATCATAAATAATCCTCAAACCTGCTAATGCAGGTTTTTTTTACTCAGGAATTTATCAAGCAGATGCGAGTGTTAATACATCAACAGGAGTCTGATCGGGAGTGTTTTGAATTGTGCAAGTTACCCCATTTGCAACAAGGCGTTTAAACGCATCAATATCGGTTTCATCAACGGATACTGTTTTTGCAATTTGACGTTTCCCTTCATGAAAATGCATATTGCCAATATTACAGTGAGTAATGGGCACACCACCTTCCACTAAACGGGCAACATCTTTTGGGTTATTACACAACACAAAAATTTTCTGGCGAGGTGATGCTTTACTAATAACATCAATGGTTTTTTGAATAGAGAAGAAGCGAACAGCATATTCGCCCCCTGCTGATGCTTTCATTCCAGCTTGCATAAATGCGGCATTTGGGCCTTCTGCTGCGTCATCATTAGCCACTAAAATCAGGTTTGCTTCTGTATGTTTTCCCCATGTAATGCGGATTTGACCATGGAGTAAACGTTCGTCAATGCGGGTCCAGACAATATTCGGTGTGTTCATGATTAGCTCTCTTATTATATTTTATTAATTTAAAGCAGACTGTGTGTCGTCTTTTTTGTATGAGAACGGATAAATAGTGACGCCTTGTACAACGCGGTTGATTTCTCCTGTTGGAGACGGGTTATCAGGCGTATTCCCTAGTGCAATGGAACTGTGAAATGCGAATGATTGCGCCAACATCAAGTAAGGGAACAATAGCGCCACATCTGAACAGTTCTCTAACGCAGGAATATAAACAAAACTCTCTGGCGAAAAAGCTTTATCATTTCGTGCGGTGATCGCGATCACCTTGCCTGATGCATTATCGTGAATAACCTCTCGTAATAAGTCAGTCTCGTATTGACGAGTGTAAGGATCATTTGAGAAGAACATCACCACTAAAGTTTCTTTATTTACAATAGACTTAGGTCCATGTCGAAAGCCTAATGGAGTATCAAAGCTCGCTACCACCTTACCGGCTGTAAGCTCTAACATTTTCAGCGCAGCTTCTTGCGCTAAACCTTGCAATCCACCGCTTCCTAAATAAATAACCCGTTTAAACTTACCCGCGTATTTATCTCGAATAATTTGATTCGCTTTATTAAACTGCGCTTTATAGTGACTAAAAAAAGGTGCGATAGAATCACTAAAGACGTTATCCCCTAAAAAAATAGTCACTGCAGCCATCATCATGGATGAAAAGCTAGAAGTCATAGCTAAAGAACGGTCATTGGATTCTTCAGGCATCAACAATGCCAATGCACTACTGTTGTTTTGGCAATACTGATAAAGCTTGCCATTTGCATTACATGTCAGCACTAAGTGATGACATTGAGATAGGCATTCAGTCGCAATATCTAACGCTGCCACACTTTCAGGACTATTCCCTGAGCGCGCAAAAGAGATTAATAACGTTGGGATGTCTTCTGCTAAATATTCTTGTGGATCAGCCACTAAGTCGGTTGTTGCAATCGCATCTACTCGGCGTTTTGTATGACCACTTAAAATAGGAGCTAATGCTTTTCCAGCAAATGCGGACGTACCTGCACCTGTTAAAATAATTCGCGCATGAGGCTCTGCGAGCGCTTTATCTAAAAAAGCTTCAATATCAGCACGTTTCTCTTTTACTGATTGCCACGTTTTCTTCCAACATTCTGGTTGTTGCTCAATTTCTTTCGCAGTCCAAAATGCATTCAGTTGCTCTAATTTAGCGGTCTGATAGCTTAAATATTCCATGGTTTCCCTCAATTAATGGACATAGCACGCATCGGCATACACCGATAACACATCACGAATTTTCGCAATAACAAAAGATTCAGGGGAGCCGTCAATCATGCCTTCTCTAAATTGGGTAAATTGATAAGGGAGGTATTGGCTCAGTAACGGCAATGGAATTGGTTTAACGGATAAGTTATCCATTAGCGTATCGATAGCAGCATTAATTTCAGCATCAGGCCAGTAATAACGGATACGATCACTAAAACTATACACTCGAGCAAAGGCTTGTTGACGCTCATCACCGTGATAATATTTTTGCCAAAATCCAGGCTCACGGCACATCAGTTGTTCCATTTTTTCACGCAATTTAGAACACTGTTCTTGAGGGAATAATGTTTCTTCAATGGCGCAAAGTGCATATAATCCTTCGCGCATTGCAAAGGTTAATGCGGGTCCTACTTTTAAAATGGCAAAATGATCATGAACGAGTTGTTTATAAGCCGCTTGGGTTTGATAGTCCGTAGAATGGGCTTCAAAAACTAGATGAGAATAATCGTTCACGACTTGGCTTAATGATTGTGCTTCTTCGGATTGGTAATCAATAATCCCTGTATGATCGAACTCAACGCCGGGTTGAACCACCAAACCAATAACACGTTCCCAACAATCACCTACACCAGCATGTTGAAAAGCTTGGCGATGGCATTCTAAGGTTTTACGTGCAGCATCAGGTGAAGTAACTTCAACAGTATCAAGCTCTTCAGCGGCACCACCCGGCACTGGCACTTCGGTACCAACCACATAGACAATATCACTATAACCAAAAGTCTCTTTTGCTGTCTGTTCTGCAATAACAGCAAGACGTGCAGCACGGGATGCCACAATTTCATCAGTTAAAGGAACAGGATCGTCAGCACAAGACATACTGCAATCAAGGTGGATTTTTTTGAAACCAGCGGCAACATAATGTGCAATCAACACATCTGCATTCGCCATCGCTTCTTCAGCGTTTAGATGTTGCCAACGGTTAGGCCCCAAATGGTCACCACCAAGAATAAGTTTCTCGATAGAAAAACCGACATTTTCAGCCTGTTCGATAACATATTGGTAGAAGTCAGCGGGAGTCATTCCCGTATAACCACCAAACTGATCAACCTGATTAGAGGTGGCTTCAATTAGCAGAAAGGAATCATTATCCAGCGCTTGTAATAGAGCTGCTTCTATTACTAAAGGATGGGCAGAACAAACAGAATAAATACCATTCTGTTTGCCTGATTTGTGTTGCTGAACAATCTTTTCTAAAGGATGCATTAAATACTAACTCCATAATCAACACCGGCGGTGTTGCTAATGGAGTTAGCAAATTACGATGCCTTATCGTCGACGATAATCACTTCGATTTTGTGATCTTTCAGTTCCTGAATATATTCTTCAGGGATACCTGAGTCGGTCACTAATATATCAATATCACCAAATTCTCGGATCATATGACAGCTGCGTTTACTGAATTTCGTAGAATCTGCAACCGCAATAATCGTTTCTGAGATATCACACATTAAACGGTTAAGGCTGGCTTCCTGTTCATTGTGTGTAGTAATACCAACACGTAAATCGAATCCGTCAACACCTAGAAAAACCTTATCAAAACGGTAATTTCTAAGACTATTTTCAGCTTGTGAGCCTGAAAAAGACAACGCACTTTTTCGCAATACACCACCGGTCATTAATACTTCCACACCTGAGGTATTTGCTAACTCCATTGCGACATCCAGACCGTTAGTCATGACCACTACATTTTCGCGCGACTTTAAGTGTGTCGCGATTTCGCGAGTAGTTGTCCCCGAGTCAAGAATGACGGTGTCTCCATCCTTTATCAGCGTTGCGGCTGCTTTCCCGATTAATGTTTTTATGCCCGCATTTTGTCCACGTTTTTCGTGGATACTCAATTCGGCAATAAATCCTGTGTTAGGAATTGCTGCACCATGAGAGCGAACGATATAACCATTTTTCTCAAGAAAACTTAGATCGCTGCGGATAGTGACACTTGAGACTTTAAATAATTCAGCGAGATCTTCGACTCTGGCTTTACCTTGCTGGTTTACCATATCGAGGATTTCCATACGCCTCTCAACTGCCGCTTTCACTTTCGTCTCCTTACGAAACCAAAAGACTTTCTTTCGATTGGTTTCGAATGTAGTTTACTACGCCAATTTTAACCGACAATGCAAAAAAACAAAACTTTTGATCTCTTTCACAAAGTTTCGATTCATCATCGAATGCTTACGATTATTTTCGTGTCATTTCAATGATAGCCTTCAGGCCATCAGTTTCCAATAAATAAAATGATATAACGCAACACTATACTTATGATTACACCACATACAGCTAGATAAAACACAATAATATAGATTTAATTTCGTCTTATCTCACAAGGTACAGATTAAAACTTCATGGCATTCATTTATTTTCGAAAAACAAATCAAAATAAATAGCTCAAATAGTCAATAGAATATGAAATAGTATCGAATCGAAAGTATTTTCATCGAAAATAACGGTGTTTAACTTTCGAAAAAACCTTTCATTTGCTTTCGTTGTTTCGTATTTGTGATTTTAATCTCTTTTGTTTTGATAAATTTTACGTAATGTAACAGGATAAAAAAGAAACTCAGGAAATGACTAATGGCATTAAATCAACCTGCTTATTTTCATATGATGGCAAAACCTACAAGCTACCACTGTAATATTAAGTGTGAATACTGCTTTTATCTGGAAAAAGAAAATATTTTTCCAGATGAAAAAAAAGAGACAGGCCATACTGTGATGCCAGATAGTGTGCTTCGTCGTTATATTAAAGATTATATTCAATCACACAGCGGTGATCAGGTTGATTTTTCTTGGCAAGGTGGAGAGCCAACACTTGCAGGATTGGCTTTCTTTGAACAAGTTGTCAAATACCAAAAACAATTTGCTAACGGTAAGACAATTACAAATAGTGTACAAACCAATGCAATTGCCATTAATCGCCAATGGGCACAATTCTTTGCTGATAATCACTTTCTATTAGGCGTTTCAATTGATGGTATTGAAGCTGTTCATGATAAATATCGTATTTCTGTCAATGGAAGCCCTACTTTTGAACGAGTAAAACGTGCAATTAAATTACTCAATGAATATGGCGTCGAATTTAATACACTCACTGTCGTTAATGACCAAAACTGGAATAAAGGAAAAGAAACTTATCAAGCCTTAAAAGAATTAGGTTCTACTTTCTTTCAATTTATTCCCATCGTCGAAGTCGATAGACGCTTTCCTCATACTCATGGAGGACATTATGCACCGGGCCCTAATGCACAATTAGCGCCTTTTTCTGTTCCAGCAGAAGGCTATGGACAATTTATGGCTGAAGTATTTGATGAATGGGTACGGCAAGGCGATATCGGGAAAATATATATCCGCTTATTTGATAGTTTATTAGGCACATGGATGGGATATCCTGCATCAACCTGTATTCAATCTAAAACCTGTGGTCAAGCATTGATCATTGAAGCCAATGGCGATGTTTACTCTTGCGATCACTATGTCTATCCCGCCAATAATTTGGGCAATATTCATCAAAACAGCCTTGCTCATATAGTCACATCAAAACAGCAACAGCGCTTTGGCCAAAATAAATATGATAAACAAACAAGCCTTTGCAAACAGTGTGAAGTGCAAAGCTTATGTTATGGCGGTTGCCCTAAACATCGCATTATTGCTATTGAAGGCGAAAAATATCGCCATAACTACCTATGTCGCTCTTATAAAAAAATATTTCACCATACCGCGATAGGCATGCAATTAATGCAACAAGCTATTTCACGTGGGGGCCTTGCTAGTGATGCACTTCCTGCGATGAAAAAAAACTACTTAAAGTAACTCTTTTTATTTTATCTTGTTTATTCTGGAGACAATCCGTGATCTTACCTTCTGTTAAAAAAAGCTTACTCGCTGGGCTGATTGCTACGTCATGTTTAAGTATTCCAATCACTGCCAATGCAGGTGGTACACCTGAAAAGCCGAATATTTTGCTGATAGTGATGGATGATTTAGGTACAGGGCAACTTGATTTTGTACTGGATACCTTAAATGCCGATGAATTAGCACAAAGACCAACACCGTCGCGTTATGAAGGCGATATCAATAAGATGGTTGAAGCTGCACGCATTGCAATGCCAAATGTCAGTCAAATGGCTACAAATGGTGCCAAAATGACCAATGCATTTGTTGCTCATCCTGTTTGTGGACCATCTCGAGCTGGTATTTTTACGGGGCGTTCTCCTGCAAGCTTTGGTACTTATAGCAATGATGATGCTATTTTAGGTATTCCTAAAGATATCAAACTATTGCCTTCACTTTTTCAAGAAAATGGCTATGCCACAGCCAGTATTGGAAAATGGCACAATGCAAAAGTGATCCACAAACCGAAAATTAATGAAAGTAAGCAAACTCGTGATTATCACGACAACATGATCTCAACACCAGAAGTAGGTTACGCGCCCCATGAACGAGGTTTTGATTATGACTTTAGCTATTACGCATCGGGTGTGGCTTTATGGAATTCGCCTGCATTTTGGCGTAATGGTGTCAATGTTCCCGCGCCAGGTTATACCACGCATCTGTTAACGGATGAGACCTTAAAATTTATTGATGAGCACAAAGATAAACCATTCTTTATTAATCTCTCCTATAGCGTTCCTCATATTCCGTTAGAACAAGCCTCACCCGCTAAATATATGGAGAAATTTGATACTGGCAATGTTGAAGCAGATAAATACTTTGCTGCCTTAAATGCAGCCGATGAAGGCATTGGTCAAATAATTGCAAAATTAAAAGCAAATGGTGAATTAGAAAATACACTTATCTTTTTCTTATCCGACAATGGCGCAGTTAATGAATCACCAATGCCAATGAATGCAATGGATAGAGGCTTTAAAGGACAAATGTTTAATGGTGGGGTCAGAGTGCCTTTTATTGCTTATCAACCTGGCACTATTCCAGCTGGTACAAAAAGTGATGAGATGATCTCCGCACTTGATATTTTACCGACTGCGCTACAAACAGCAGGTATTTCTATTCCTGACAATCTAAATATTGAAGGGAAAAACATCATGCCTTTACTCAAAGGTGAAACAACAAAATCCCCTCACAACTATCTTTATTGGGCAGGTCCTGGCACTAAACATTACAGTGAAGAAAACCAAGAGTTTTGGCACGGATATCACCAATGGATAACCTATCAACGTAAAACACCGCCTATAAATCCTAATTTAGAAAAACTCTCTAAAGGTGCTTGGGCTGTGCGTGATGGTGAATGGGCACTCTATTTTTATGATGACGGGAAAAATCAGCCTCAACTTTTTAACGATAAAAACGATCCGGCTGAATCAATCGATCTTGCTAAACAAAATCCACAAAAAGTGACAGAGCTAAAAAATGCGTATTACCAGTGGATCAAAGATAAGCCAAAGCCCGTTCTTTGGGGACAAGATCACTATCAAATATTAGTGGATTCTGCAAAACCTTAATATTCAACTTCCGTTTTGTTTCGCAAGGATGCGTCTTTTTTCTGAGATACGAAAATGGCTATTAAAATTGCATCTTCAGCACGTCCAAAACTCCCTTATGAGCACCCAAACGTAGAAATCTATCAACGCTTATTTAAGGAAAATATTATTCGACGATTAGTCAGAAAATCAGCTTATCGTCGCTATGATAAAACGATCACTCACTTTTTTAATGATGAAAATCAGTCACTTTTCTCTTTATGTGAAATGTTGACACAGTATGTCACTCAGGCTTTTCATCATTATCAAGTCTGGGGTTACTCCCATGCTTATTATCCCGGCAGTCCTGGACAACAAACCGCCAGAACAGATGCCCTTGAAGGAGTGAGTCGAGTTCTTCCTTTATTGGCGGCATGGATTGTCAGTAGCAAAAAAAGCACCTTAATGGGATTAAATCAGCAAGCATTTAATTTACCATTAATGATCAAACAAAGTTTTATTCATGGCACTGATCCGCTTCATAAAGGCTATTGGGGAAAACTTGAAAATTACGATCAAAGAATTTGTGAGGCCGCGGATTTAGCGCTCACACTCTGGATAAGCCGTGAATGGGTTTGGAATACATTAACACCTGCTACACAACAACAAATTATTGTTTGGTTTGAACAAGTTAATCACTGTGAAATTGTTGATAATAATTGGCATTTCTTCCCTCTTACCGTCCAGTTTGTGATTAAAGCACTCACAGGAAAAGACACGATTACCCATTGGCGTTATGAACGATTAAAAGAATTTTATGTTGGTAATGGATGGTTTCGTGATGGTGCAAAAGGTAATTATGATTACTACAATGCGTGGGGTTTTTACTATTCACTATATTGGTTAGCGCAAATTGACCCTCAATTCGATGCGGCATTTATTACTCAATCACTTAACACCTTTAATCAACATTACCTTTATTTTATGACCCCAAAAGGTATTCCTTTTTTTGGTCGTAGCGCCTGCTACCGCCTTGCGGTTTCTGTGCCATTATTAGCGGGTGTCGATTTACATTGCCCTTCAGTCAAAGTAGGCGAGGCAAAACGCGCCTTTGAAAGTAGCCTACGTTATTTTATTTCTCAAGGCGCATTAAAAAACGGTGCGCCAACTCAAGGTTTATTTAATCACGATCCCCGTTTAGTTGATAACTACAGCGGTCCTGCTAGTAGTTTTTGGTCATTACGTGCCGTCATTATCGCGCTTTATTGTGCCGATCGAATCAATTTATGGCAAACACCTTCACTTCCTTTACCCATAGAAAAAGATAACTTTCGTTTCGAAATTCCTGCAATTCAAGCTTTAGTAACTGGAGTGAAAGCAACGCAAGAGGTAACCATCATTTTTTGCGAAGATTATACGACTCAGCAAACCCCATTAACTCGCCGTTTAGAAAAACAAACCTTAGCACAAAAAGTCGCAGAAACCGTGATAGGACAGTCTAGACGACCGAAAAATAATTTATTACGCAAAGGGATCACTAATTATAGCTCGAAAATGGCACATTTTTTCTAATCACCTTTCATTTGCTTTCAGTGCGAAGGGAATAAAAATGTGATTTAGATCTTTTACCTTTCTATTTCTTTCGTTTATTATAATTCGTAATTAAACGAAAGATGAGAGGCAAACATGTATCTGGTTTCTACCCGTAATATGCTCAATAAAGCACAGCGTGAAAATTATGCTGTTCCTGCTTTTAATATTCACAACTTGGAAACTATCCAAGTTGTGATGGAGACGGCTGCTGAAATGGCATCCCCCGTTATTTTAGCAGGTACACCAAGTACGTTTGCTTATGCAGGTAGTGATTATTTGATCTCTATTTGTCAGCAAGCCGCAGAACAATACCGAATTCCCGTTGCACTACATTTAGATCATCATGAAGACATTCCTGATATTTGCCATAAAGTCACTTCAGGCGTGCGATCAGCCATGATTGATGCCTCTCATTTTCATTTTGAAGAAAACATTCGTATCGTCAAAGAAGTTGTTAACTTCTGCCATCATTGGGATTGCACTGTAGAGGCTGAATTAGGTCGCCTTGGTGGACAGGAAGATGATCTTATCGTTGATGCTAAAGATGCCCTATTCACCGATCCTGATTCAGCAGTACAATTTATTAAAGCAACTGGCATTGATTCATTAGCTGTGGCGATCGGCACCGCACATGGCATGTATAAACATGAGCCTCACCTTGATTTTGATCGTTTAGAAATTATCCGCCAAAAGACTGATATTCCGTTAGTTCTCCATGGTGCATCGGGGATCCCTGATGATGATGTGCGCCGTTGTATTGATTTAGGTATTTGCAAGGTCAATGTTGCAACTGAACTAAAAATTGCTTTTTCCAACGCGATTAAGCAGTACTTTTTAGATAACCCTGATGCAAGTGATCCTCGCCATTACCTTGTACCGGGCAAAGCCGCAATGAAAGCGGTGGTTGCAGATAAAATTCGTGTCTGTAAAAGTGATGGGAAACTGTGAAAACAAATAAAACTGTCGCCATTATTGGCGAATGTATGATAGAGCTTAGTGGCCAACCATTCTTACCACAACAACAGCGCTTTGGCGGTGATACGCTAAATACAGCACTGTACTTAGCGCGACTTATCCCTACATTACATCCGTACTATATGACAGGTTTAGGCTCTGATACTTACAGTACCTTAATGAAAAAAGCATGGGAAGAAGAAGGAATTAACTGCCAGTCTGTTATTACTATTCCTGAAAAACTTCCCGGCCTATATGCTATTGAAATTGATGCTCATGGTGAGCGCAGTTTCCATTATTGGCGAAGTGATGCGGCCGCTCGTTATATTGCGACCGATAAGCGTTTTTTAGACAGTTTCGATGCGCTTCCTGATGATAGCGTCATTTATCTAAGCGGCATTTCTCTTGCTATTTTAACCCATGAAGGAAAAATCGCTTTACTCACCTTATTAGCGCAGCTTAAACAGCGTGGGATCACCTTAATTGTGGATTCAAATTATCGACCTCGTTTATGGGATTCAATACCTCATGCGCAAGAGTGGTTTGAAAAACTGTACAGACTTAGCGATATCGCTTTAGTTACAGGGGATGATGAAAAAATGCTTTGGCAACAACCCATTTTGACAGAACAAAGCATTGCACAACGCCTTCATCAATGGGGTAATCAAAACGTGATTGTTAAACTCGGTACTCATGGCGCTTTCTGGTCTGATGGCAACAATACAGGCTATGTTTCTCCCAAACCTATTGATTCTGTTATTGATACCACCGCTGCAGGTGACTCTTTTAATGCCGCTTTTATTGCAGCTTGGCTGCAAAATCAAAGCCTATCGACTTGCTGTTTATGGGGAAATACCTTAGCTGGGCTTGTCATTCAACACCATGGCGCCATCATTCCTCATGAAATTACTGATTCATTCTACACACTAATCAAGGATAACCATGATACAGTCAATTGTTGATACACTTTCCTCACTGAAAGTGATCCCCGTGATCCAAATTAATCGCGCTGAAGATGCAATCTGGCTGGGTGAAATTCTAACCAAAAATCAACTACCTGTTGCTGAAATTACCTTTCGTACACCAGCAGCAGCCAAAGCCATAAAACTAATGCATGAGCACTTTCCTGAACTTATTTTATGTGCAGGAACAGTATTAACTGCACAGCAAGCAGATATGGCAAAAGAAGCTGGAGCAAGCTTTGTTATTTCTCCGGGTTATAACCCAAGTACCGTTGATTACTGCCTTAATAACGGCATTGATATTGTGCCGGGCATTAACAATCCAAGCCAAATAGAGGTCGCACTTGAAAAAGGCTTAACCTTACTTAAATTCTTCCCTGCAGAAGCCTCTGGCGGTGTAAAAATGCTAAAAGCATTGGCGTCACCTTACGCCCAAGTGCAATTTATGCCTACAGGTGGCATTAGTTTAAATAACGTGAGTGATTATCTTGCTATTCCACAAGTTGTTGCTTGTGGAGGAAGCTGGATTGCTACAGCAGATACCATCGATAAACAAGATAAAGAAACCATTGTTAATCATATTCAAAGTATCCACTCATTATTAAAAACATATAAGGGATAAATAAAATGAAACAGGTTGCCGTTTTATTAGCTGATGGATTTGAAGAAGGTGAAGCCGTTATTTTTATTGATATCATGCGCCGTCTTGATATTCATGTTGATGTACTTTCTTGCATGGATAGCTTGGTCTTAAATACTTATTTTGAAACTAAAATCAGCGCTGATTTTCTATTAACTGAAAAGCTAACACATAGCTATGACGCAATCATGATGCCGGGTGGTCCTAAAGGCACAGATCGTTTATGTGCTAACGAGCAAGTTATTCAATTTATTAAACGCCATATTACTGAAGATAAGTATATTTGTGCGCTATGCTCTTCTGGAGCAAAAGTATTAGCGGCACATCATCTTCTTGAAGGTCGTAATTACAGTACTGGCGATAAATTAGCAGATAAATACGATGATGGTCATTATCTTGATCAAGATGTTGTTGTTGATGGAAAGTTTATCAGTGCAAAAGGGTTAGGTGTGAGTTTTGAATTTGCCTTTACAGTAGCTCGCCATTTATTAAGCGACAATACAGAAAAAGTAGACTGGCAAGCTAATCATATTTATTTCAAACACTGGCCGTTAGATTACCTAAAATAGCTAACTTAATTATTATTAACGATATAAAGGGGATTTACTCCCCTTTATATTTTCATTTTTAATAATGATAAATCAATATACAAAAATTATTTTTGTTTAAATGCATGAGGCTCAGAATAGTGCCACAATTTATCCCAATACTCTTTAATAAAGGTGCTAACAGCCTCTTCGCCTTCAACAAGATAGTTAAATTCTGACAAATATCCTGGGTACATATTATCTGAACCAACAATATACAATTCATCATCGATAATAGTCACTTTTGCATGATTCCCTTGGTGCTGGCGCAACTTTAGAATAAATACCACTCGCATTAACCAATGACCAGAACGGATGTCCAATATCACCTTTTTTAGGGGGATCTTCGCTCAGAGGTGCTTCTTTTAGTGTGGCTGTATAAGATGATTCATCTGCATCAGGCCATTTATAAGTTTTACCTTCCGTTTGTAGTGCTTTTGGTACTTTATCGGTAAAAAAGAATGGTGCAATTTTAATACGACGTAGTGCTGACTCACGAATTTTATCGGGATCAGAAATAACAGCATCGGTCTCAATATCATGTGTCAGATAATATTTAAATAATTCAAATGTTCTTTGTGCACCAGAGCCAAATGAATATTGATCGCCATTCGCATCCGCAGCTGCATCTAATGGTGAAACAACAATTTCAACTTCTAATTCTGGATTTTTTAATAACGCTTCAATGATCCAATGGCAAACTGAGTGATCTTTCCATTTTTTCTTCCATGCGCTCACAACATCTTGCTGAGACATACGAATTTTTTTCTTCGCATTTTTTATAAGGTATTCCTTCATTTTTTCGGAACCTTTCTTATAATCAGTGCGCATATCAGCTCCTTCCCAATATTTTCCTACTGAAAAAATACGGTCAGTTTTAAAAAAGCCTTCATCCGGCGATTTAGCTAAGCTTTCTTCATTTATCTTTTTAATTTCTTTTAGAATACTTTTTTTCGTTAATGGATCGGCAATGTGATAACTTGCTTTTTTAGCAACCCATTTGTTTTTTTTACTATCAAAATATTCTTTTGTAATTAAATCCTTACCCACATCCCACATGTTATTTAAAAATAGCTGTGAATGAAGTGCAGACTTACCAATAACTTTAACTGAAACATCATGAACTGGTGGATAGCTTTTAAAAAGATCCATATTTAAATTATGACCACCAACAAAAGCTTCACTACCATCGACAGCAATAATCTTTGTATGATTCCATGTCATTCGTGTATCTAATTCAGAAATAAAATCTTCTGGTAGCACTTTTTTTTCTAAAGAAACTTTTAAGCCATCAATAATACGATAAAAACGACCAATCCAAATATCTGGAATACATTACCAATATTTCCCACGCTCTTTAATCAATTCAATAAGATCTTTTTTCAATGCCAGATATTCAGGTGTTCCACTAAAATAATATTTCACACCATTTAATAAAACTGTTGGCGTTTGTGCAAATAAGAATCGAATTTGCGCACGTTCTTTACGCCCTTTCTTTTCAGAAAAAGATTTATCAATTGCAGTAAGAATAATTTTACGCCATTCCTCATCAGGAGCATTAAGCGATGAAATATCACAGCGATACAATATTTTATCTAAGATAGATGTAATAGCCTGTTCAAACTCAGCCTCACGTTCTATCGCTTTTGGCATAATTTCTTTACCAAATGGCATTCCCCATACATGAGGAGTGTCAAAAATCTTCACATAATTATTTTCTGATGTTTCATTGAAGAAGCCTTTTAATTCTGTTTTTAATCCATCAATAAGTTTCATAATATTCCTTTATTTTACAAACAGGACAACTATATTATTTAAATAAAAATTTAAATAATTAGATTTTTAATTAAGATAGATAAAATATTTTTATTCCTATAAAACATTTCTATCACACATATGACAACTTGATATAATTTCAATTATCTCCACATAATACTCACTCTCTTTTCTTATTAAAAACAAAAAACCAACGCCTTATATTTTAGGTGTTATTAATAATAAAGAAATTATTATTTAAAATAGTGATTTAATAATAAATAACTGTTGTTATCAAACTAAAAAAATAGTTACATCTATATTTATTGACCTATCAATCACTCCTTATAAATTATTATTTATTAGCTTACTCTCTTTTATAAATAATATTTAACAGGTATAGCTGTATTATTTTTATCAGGAGGAAGTATGAGTTTTGCAAATAGAGTTAAATCAAGAAGAGATACCTTAGGACTTACTAAGAATGACATTCCCCAAATGTCCCCCCTAATAATAACTAACTCTGTTATTGGGGGAGTTATCTCAAAAACAGTTTTATCTGTTTAATACTTTCGTTATAGATTTTGAGATAAATAATCTTGAATCTTATTATTGTCTAGACTTTACCTTCACGTATTTTTTCTTCTGTTTGATAATAATGCCTATGAACAGAAAATAGCTAAATATCATGTAATATGCTGTCATTATCCTCTATATCTCATCGAGTATCATTATCGACATACGCATAACTATCACTCCCTTCAATGTTTTTTCATTACTAATTAATGTCTGACCAATTAGATCCAAAGTGATTTAGCTCATATCTCTTCATGACTTAACTTACATTCTTGTTTCTCCACCTTCAATTACTAACAAAGCGAAACTAAATAAAAGGTTATAATATATAGAGTAAATTATTAAGCATATATTCTATGTACAAATACTGAGTAACGGTGTTCTTTATAACTCACAACAGAATAAAATAAAAAATTAATTTATAATTATTATATAATAACTAAAAATTTAAATAATTATAGAAATATAAAACTAATAAAGTTTTTTACTCATTTTTGTTGTTACATTTTATTTTTAGAGATATCTCTTAAATTTATTAAGATAAATTGATTTGTTTAAAATTATTTAATATAAGTAATCATGCCTTAAGTTAAATTTCTTGGTAGTGAATTTACTTATTATGACCACTCTCAAGAGATCCTTTATTCGTTTTAATACAAGGATTTTATTATGTCAGATAGTTTTCAAAATGAAGTTCCTAAAGCGCGGGTAAATATAAAACTCGACTTACACACAGGTGGTGCACAGAAAAAAGTTGAATTACCTTTAAAACTATTGGCCATTGGTGACTACAGTAACGGAAAAGATAAACGTGTTCTTTCAGAAAGAGAGAAGGTCAATATTAATAAAAATAATTTCAATAGTGTTCTTACTGAATTTTCCCCATCGCTCAGTCTTACCGTAAAAAATACATTAACGAATGATGGCAACGAAGAAAATATAAATCTGTCATTTAAAGAAATGGCTGATTTTGAGCCAGAACAAGTTGCTCGCCAAATACCGCAACTTCGCGCCATGCTAGCAATGCGTAATCTCTTGCGTGATTTGAAATCTAACCTCCTCGATAACATCACTTTTCGCCGTGAACTCGAAAATATCCTTAAAGATCCTGCATTAAGTGATGAATTACGCGAAGAACTCTCTCAACTCGCTCCGAAAAAAGATTAATTGGGTTTTATCATTACAGGATTATGCTTATGTCAGTGAATAGCGAAAGTATTTCAAAGAGTACAACAACTGTACTTGATGAACCGGCCAATAGCGGTGTTTACGCCTCTCTCTTTGAGAAAATCAATCTCACACCCGTTTCTCAGGTGAGCGATATTAATATCTTCCAAGACAATAGTGCTCTGGCTGATACAACTGCAAATGAACGCGTTACAGTTGCGGTTCAAGTTTTTCTCGATCGGTTGAAATCTTCAGGCCAAAAGGTTGAACGTTTAGATAGAAATCTACTCGATCACCATATTGCAGATTTAGATAGACAAATTAGCGAACAACTTGATGAGGTCATGCATCATGCTGATTTCCAAAAAATAGAATCAGCATGGCGTGGACTAAAATTCTTAGTGGATCGTACTGATTTTCGTCAAAATGTGAAAATCGAATTACTTGATGTAGCTAAAGACGATTTACGCCAAGATTTTGAAGATTGCCCTGAAACTATTCAAAGTGGTCTTTATCACCATACTTATATCGAAGAGTATGATACTCCCGGTGGTGAACCTATTGCAGCCATTGTCTCTAATTATGAGTTTGATCGTAGCCCACAAGATATTGCGTTGTTACGTAATATTGCAAAAATCTCAGCGTCCGCACATATGCCATTTGTTGGCTCTGTTGGCCCTGCATTTTTTGGTAAAGACTCTATGGAAGAAGTCGCCGCCATAAAAGATATCAGCAACTATTTTGACCGTGCTGAATACATCAAATGGAAATCTTTCCGCGACTCTGACGATGCTCGCTATATTGGCTTAACAATGCCTCGTGTTTTAGGTCGCCTTCCTTATGGTCCAGATACCGTTCCTGTGCGTAGTTTTAATTATATTGAAGAGGTAAAAGGCCCAGATCATGAGAAATATCTGTGGACAAATGCAACCTTTGCTTTTGCCGCCAATATGGTGAAAAGTTTCATTAATAACGGTTGGTGTGTGCAAATTCGAGGCCCTCAGGCTGGCGGAGCGGTAAAAGATTTACCTATTCATCTTTATGATTTAGGAACAGGGAGTCAGGTAAAAATTCCATCTGAAGTGATGATCCCTGAAACACGAGAATTTGAGTTTGCTAACCTCGGTTTTATTCCATTGTCTTACTACAAAAACCGCGATTATTCTTGTTTCTTCTCTGCAAACTCTGCGCAGAAACCCGCGATTTATGATACCCCTGATGCAACGGCAAACAGTCGTATCAATGCTCGTTTACCTTATATTTTTCTCCTTTCACGCATCGCACATTATCTGAAATTAATTCAGCGTGAAAATATTGGTACTACGAAAGATCGTCGCTTATTAGAACTCGAATTAAATAATTGGGTTCGTAGCTTAGTCACTGAAATGACTGACCCAAGTGATGATTTACAAGCTTCTCACCCACTTCGTGATGCCAAAGTCGTTGTAGAAGATATTGAAGATAATCCAGGATTTTTCAGAGTGAAACTGTATGCCGTTCCTCACTTCCAAGTAGAAGGAATGGATGTAGATCTCTCGTTAGTATCTCAAATGCCAAAAGCGAAAGCATAAGGTGAAGCACGGATGAAAATATACCGCCCCCTCTGGAGTGATGGGGCCTTTTTGGCTCCTCAGCAATTTCAACAACAAGCAAGATGGGATAGCTATCTCATTAGCACTATCGCCAATATGACGATAGCATCAACATGGGGCGTGATTTGTGCTGAATTTGATGAAAGTGCTTTAACTATTTCACGCCTTAGCGCACAAAAATTAATTGTGCGTTTTCCTGATGGAACTCTGATCGATACGACACTTGCTGATAATTTACCGCCAGTCAATGAACTCAGCCATTATTCCCAACATCAAACACTTGATATCGTATTAGCTCTACCTTTATTGCAAGCCAATGGTGGCAATCTAATGCAAGAAGGTCGCTCTGATAGACCGCAACAATTCTATCAGGAGTGGATGAAAGTCCAAGATTTAATTGGTCAAGAACAAACGGATATTGCCGTATTACGCCACAGTATTACTTTACGCTATGCTCATGAAGAAAACAGCGCCTATATGACTTGCCCTGTTGCTCGGTTAATTCGTAACACTCAAGGCGCATGGGAACTCGATCAACACTTTATTCCCCCGTTGCTCAGTTGTAATGCAAGCGTTGAATTAACTACATTATTTTCAGAGTTTATGCATCGTTTAGTAGCGAAACGTCGTCGCTTAATGACGATGCGCCGCGAAAATAATGAGCAAATGGCTGATTTTGCTGTTGCTGATGTGTCACTCTTTTGGCTACTAAATGCAATTAACAGTGCGGAACCTGTATTAAGTGAATTACTATCATCAATGGGGCGTCACCCGGAGCTTCTTTATCGTGAATTAGTGCGTTTAGCGGGGGCGCTACTGACATTTTCACTTGATCATGAAAATGGCGATATTCCACTTTATCAACATTCATCCCCTGAACAGGTTTTTCCACCTTTATTTGGCTTACTTAATACCCTGTTAGAAGCGAGTTTACCTTCACGCGTAATTAGTATTGCTCTTGATAAAGAAGGGCCATTCTGGCGTGGTGAGTTGCATGATCCTCGCCTACGCGAAGATGCTGATTTCTATCTTTCAGTGCGTTCTGCATTACCTGCTCACTTGTTGATCACTCAATTTCCATTGCTTTGTAAAGCAGGTAGTAATGACGATGTTGCCAGTGTCGTTAACGTGGCACTTAACGGTATTCCATTACAACCATTAACGCATGTTCCTGCCGCTATCCCTCTACGTTTAGAAAACCACTATTTTGCTCTTGAACTCAATAATTCAGCGGGCCAAGCCATGCTGTCTTCAGGTCATTGCGCCTTTTATGTACCAGGAACATTAGGTGAAATTCAACTCGAACTTTTTGCGGTACTTCGCTCATGATGACTCATTCAAGAACAATTAAAAATAACCTGATTGATAGCCTTTTTGCTGATACTTGGTTAATGGTATGTCAGTTACGCCAAGGCGCCGAAATCTCCGATGGCAAAACGTTTTACCGACGCGTTTGTGAACATATTGACAAAACACGCCAAAATCTTACTGAAAAAGGTTACTCACCATCCGCCATTGAAAACATGCTCTACGCACAATGTGCTTTAATTGATGAAAGCGTGATGAATAGAACCACTCGTGATGATGGTTACTTACAGTGGATACAATCTCCATTACAAGCCAAATATTTCAATACGTTAGAAGCAGGAGATAAACTTTGGGATAGATTGCGTAATCTATTAAATGAACCTGCACCAAATCATGATGTGCTTATCTGTTTTCATCGTGTTATTACGCTTGGTTTTGTCGGCAAATATCGCCAAACCGATGCTCCAGAGCGAGAGCAAATAATTGAGTTACTTAATACCCAACTTCCCACTTATGCCCTATCAAGTGATTTACCTTTAGTAATGAAACCCAAAAACCGAATGAATCGTCGCCACCTATATTGGTTAGGGTGGTTAGGCGGATTTATCGTGATTGCAGCATTGTGGTGGGGCTTTTCTGTGTCATTAGAACATTTACTTCAACAATGGGTAATTCAAGGATAGTGATGCAAAAAAATATAATAAAACAGTGTGTTACATTGTTTTCAGCAAGCTTACTATTATGGTTAATTTGGGGATTTTGGTCTTTTGGTAAAGAGATCTCTTTTTTCCTGACGGCATTTATTTGTATCGTCACACTCTCTTTATGTATTTGGTTTCTCCGACAACAAAAAAGCATACCTTATCTTAAAGATACTCAAACAAACCAACTTCCTCCTGAAAATTACCAAGGTGATGTTGTTATTGTTTGTGGTCAATCACTAGCTCTTTTTGAAGAAAATCAAACTTATCGAGAAACAGCTAAAGGCTGGTATATCTGTGCGTCATCACCAATTGATTTGATTAACATTACTCAGCATATTAGTGATGTTTCTCCTACTCAATTTAACCGTTTATCACTGTTATATTCTCTCTTACCGGAACAACTATCACACATAGATGAAGTTACCCAAGAGACACTAAATTGGCGTAGAGCTATTAATGAATGTAATAAGAAAGCGGGTAAACCACTGCCATTTTGGGTGACTCTCTATCTTAATTCACCCATTGATTATCTAAACTCACATCTTGATGACACTACACCATGGATCATTCATTTAAAAGATCAGCAAGAATTACTCGTTGTTTCTGATAACTTAGCAACACAGCCTATTTCAAGATGGTTATCACAAAACACTAAGCACGTTGAACATCAACTCACTATGGCACTCTGGATTGATCAATTACTTGCTTGGTTAAAAAATACGTTTATTCCCCTGCTTACAGTTGCTCAATCTGGTGCTCCAAGCCTTATTCCTGTAGCTTGGGCAATACAATTCACTACTGTATCCACTGTTTCAAATAGCTGCTGGGCTCAGTTTATTCATCATAAAACTACATTATTCCCATCTATTACTAAAGCACCCAATCAAAGTGAAGAATTGCCATTACCTGATCTCCTGATTAATAAATTCACCCACGATGTCAACTTGCTGCAAATAGAAACCACCTTTGGTGTTGTTGGCATGATCTGTGGATTATATCTTATTGGAGCAATATCAGGAAGTTATCATCATAACAAACAGTTAATTTATGATATCGGTAATGATATTCATCACTTTAAAAGTCTTACCGATGAAAACTTAGAGCCTAAAAAAGTAGCTTATAAACAGTTACTTTCAGATGCAGCTTTTCTCTCCCATTGGCAACGAGAAGGTATTCCTGCTCGCTACTCTTTAGCGTTATACCAAGGTAATAATATATTGCCTTACTTGCATGCTTTACTCAGTTCATGGTCCCCACCACTGCCACCAGCTCCCATTATCGTACAAGAAGTCCCTGAAATGGTGACTTTAGATAGCCTTGCTCTCTTTGCTTCTGGTCAATATGAATTAAAAAATGAAGCCACCAAAGTCCTTGTTGATGCACTTATCAATATCAAAGCGAAGCCGGGTTGGTTAATTGTCATTTCAGGATATACCGACAATACCGGTAACTCTGATTTAAACCAAAAACTCTCGCTCAAAAGAGCTGAAGCTGTACGCGACTGGATGATCAAAACCAGTGATATCGCACCATCTTGCTTTGCAGTGCAAGGATATGGTCAACATCAACCTGTTGCAGATAACTCAACACTCGACGGGCGTGCCCGTAATCGTCGAGTTGAAATTCGCCTGATACCTCAAGCCGATGCTTGTCAGGTATTAGCTGATGACCTTACGCCACTGAAGGATGGTGGCAACTAAACCTTAGAAAGGAGATGTAATTATGGCTATTCCTGTATACCTCTGGTTAAAAGATGACGGTAATGCTGATATCAAAGGCTCTGTGAATGTTCAAGATCGTGAAGGCAGTATTGAAGTCGTCGCTCAAGATCACAACTTGTACATTCCAACAGATAACAATACTGGCAAATTAACCGGTACACGTATCCATACTCCATTTATCTTCGTTAAAGAAATCGATGCCTCTAGCCCGTATTTGTACAAGGCAGTTACAACGGGACAAACCTTGAAAAAGGCAGAATTTAAGTGGTATCGCATCGATGACGCAGGTCAAGAAGTTGAATATTTCAACACCACACTTGAAAACGTCAAAGTCGTAAAAGTGGCTCCTAAGATGCACAACATCAAAGATCCAACCAAAGAGAAACACAATCACCTTGAAGAAGTTGAATTGCGTTACGAAAAAATCACTTGGACTTACAAAGACGGAAATATCATTCATTCAGATTCATGGAATGAACGCGCTACTGCGTAACGCTGAAATAAACAGGTGGTTAACCGCCTGTTTTTAAAAACATTTAAATTAAAACACCATTACCTAATTACACCCTAAATA
>NZ_JBEETS010000004.1:0-258086 GCF_040138965.1 Proteus sp. fly-1089 | reverse complement strand
GTTCAAAGCACGACGAGTAATACTCTGAATAGCTCAAAGTACGTCTAAATAGTTCAAAGCACGACGAGTAATACTCTGAATAGCTCAAAGTACGTCTAAATAGTTCAAAGCACGACGAGTAATACTCTAAATAGTTCAAGGTGTAGCTAGGCGACAAATGAATGAGTCACTAGGAGCATACATAAGTATGTGACTAGTGCGAGTGAGTGCAGTCAACAACGCTACAACTTGAAATATGACGAGTAACGCTACAACTCGAAATATGACGAGTAAGAAATGACCTTATGAGCCTCGGTCTATGGCTAAGGGCGGTAGCGTACCTAAATCCCCTCAATAGGAACTTCAATACTGGGAAAAAATATGGAAAATCAATCTGTCATGCTATTACGTCGCTTAAATCCTTATTGTGCAAAAGCGCTGGAAGCTGCGGCCTCATTATGCCAAACCCGTGCCCATGCAGAAGTAACTATTGAACACTGGTTATTAAAAATTCTCGAACTCGGTGAAAGTGACATTACTGTATTAGCCCGTCGTTATGAATGGGATTTAACGGCGCTTTGGCAAAGCTTACTTGATGCAATTGATAAATTACCTCGCTCTATACATAGCCGACCTCAATTATCCAAGCACTTACTAGAATTAATCAAAAATGCTTGGGTTATTGCATCTCTTGATGAAGATATAGAACACATTCGCAGTGTACATCTCTTGCATGCCATGACAAAACAGCCAGCATTAATTCAACTTGATGCACTCTGGCCTTTAATGACATTGGGGGAGACACAACTACAACGATTAAGACCTCTACTTGATGCTCAATCTGATGAAAGGCCTGAAGTTCAGCAATTGGCTTCTTATAATCATTTACCTAAAGCCCCGCTTGCGCCAAATAATGAAGCCACCACAACATCTTCAACAGCAGATAGTGCCATTATTGGCGATACATTAAGTGATGCCCTTCTTGCTGTCTTAAATAAATTCACTCTTGATATAACAGAAAAAGCACGCCTTGGTGAAATTGATCCCGTATTTGGTCGAGATGACGAAATTCGCCAAATGGTTGATATTCTCTCTCGTCGGCGTAAAAACAACCCTATTCTTGTTGGTGAACCGGGTGTCGGTAAAACCGCACTGGTTGAAGGATTAGCATTACGTATTGCTGAAAAAAATGTCCCTATCAGCTTACAAACCACCTCATTACGCACCCTCGATTTAGGTTTATTACAAGCAGGAGCTGGCGTAAAAGGTGAATTTGAACAACGACTAAAAAATATTATTGATGCCGTTCAACAATCACCCACTCCAATACTACTTTTTATCGATGAAGCTCATACCATTATTGGTGCAGGTAACCAAGCCGGTGGTGCCGATGCCGCTAATTTATTAAAACCAGCATTAGCACGTGGTGAATTACGTACCATCGCAGCAACCACTTGGTCAGAATACAAACAATATTTTGAACGTGATGCGGCATTAGAACGTCGTTTCCAAATCGTAAAAGTTGACGAGCCGGATGATGAAAAAGCTTTTTTAATGTTACGAGGACTTAAATCCCGTTATGCTAAATATCATGGTGTACATATTACCGATGATGCAGTAAAAGCAGCCGTCACCTTATCTCGCCGTTATTTAACTGGTCGCCAACTTCCTGATAAAGCCGTTGATCTACTTGATACTGCCAGTGCGCGTATTCGGATGAGTTTAGATACCTTACCAGAAGAACTCACCCGCATTAAAGCCAAGCGTCATGCACTCGAACTAGAACAAAAAGCGATTTTTGATGATATCACTATTGGTAATTTAGCGAATCAAATCAAACTACCCGATTTATCTACTCAAGATGCCCAGCTTGCTATTCAACTCGAAACATTAAAACAACGATTTGAACAAGAAAAAAAGATTATCTATGAGTTAATTGAAAGTCGTCGAGATCCTGAAAATGCAGAGTTTTCAGCACAACTTCAGCAACAACTTATTCAGTTACAACAAGACACTCCATTATTAAATCCTGATGTTGATGTTCCTACTGTAGCAACGGTTATTGCTGATTGGACTGGCGTTCCGCTTTCAAGCCTACTTAAAGATGAACAAATTGGCCTGTTAGAGCTAGAGAGTAACTTATCAAAATATGTCGTTGGTCAAGCCAGTGCCTTACTCGCGTTAGCCCAACGTTTACGTGCATCCAGAACAGGATTAGTGTCTGAAAATGGCCCTCAAGGCGTATTTTTATTAGTGGGTCCAAGTGGTGTCGGTAAAACAGAAACTGCGCTTGCGTTAGCCGAATGCTTATTTGGTGGTCAAAAGTCTTTAATCACTATCAATATGTCTGAATATCAGGAAGCACATACTGTCAGCCAATTAAAAGGCTCACCTCCAGGTTATGTTGGATGCGGTCAAGGTGGTGTATTAACTGAAGCCGTAAGAAAACGCCCTTATAGCATTGTGTTATTAGATGAAGTTGAAAAAGCCCATCGTGATGTTCTCAATCTTTTCTATCAAGTATTTGATAGAGGCTTTATGCGTGATGGTGAGGGGCGAGAAATTGATTTTCGAAATACCGTTATTTTAATGACTGCAAATTTAGGCAGTGATTATTTAATGCAACAACTGGAAGAGTCACCATTAAGTACAGATAGCGATTTACAAGAAACACTTCGCCCTATTTTACGTGAACATTTCCAACCTGCATTACTGGCACGCTTCCAAACATTAATTTATCGCCCTCTTGATGCCATTGCATTACGTACTATTGTTGAGATGAAGTTAAAGAGTGTCATTAAACGGCTTTATACCCACTATCGATTAACCGGTATTGTCGAAGAAATGCTCTACGATAGCATTGTTGATGCCTGTTTATTACCAGATACTGGCGCTCGAAATATCGATAGTCTGCTTAATCAACAAATCCTCCCTATTCTTAGCCAACAACTTCTTTTACGCCAAGCCAATGCAGAGAAATCACAGTATGTCATTTTGGGCTATAACGATGAAGATGGAATAACGCTGAGCTTTAGTGATGAGTTGCAGCATTAATTAATGCAAATCATTAAGGAATAGGAAAATCTAAGTATGCCCACAAAATTAATCCGCAAAAAACTCGCGATTATCGGGATAGCCATTACCTTGATTGCTGTCTATTTTCTCTTTATCCGACAACCGAAAGTGGGATATTTAGCCGGCAATTTACACGGTTTTAACCATGTCAAAGGCACTGCGGTGAATTGGTTTAAAGTCAATGGTTATTATGGGCAAGGTGCGGCAGGAACTTGTTGCATTATGGTGCCGAGAAAATGGACACCTAATCAAACCGTTTTAGTGGAATGGGAAGTCGATCCCGATGCATACCATACAGATATACCCGGTGTAGCCGATCCTAACTTTAGGGCTTATATGGACAAACACAAAGCCAATTATCGCCATTACAGTAAAGTCGTTGATATTCCCGAGTATGACGAGCCTTGCAGTATGGATGTCCATTTTCTCCCTTGTCAGGAAGTAAAAATTACTCTTTCTTGTCATGCGACTAATCACCCTGACTATCCCATTAAAGAGCCTAGCTTTATGGAGGAGCCTGCAGTATGTCAGAAATAAATAAAGTCGATTCAACACTTATTAATATCATAAAATTTTATCAAGATAGCAAACAAGTTATGGGTGGAGAACCCTGTTGGGCTCCACCGATGTTTCCTGATCAAGGTCGATTAACATTAACTGACCAACAAGTGAAACAAAATATAAAAAAATTGATAATTTAATTCAGCAAAATAAGATTCAAGAAACAAAAAATGCATTAAAAAAACACTTCACTGAAATAAATATCAATTAATATTTTTAACTCAAGGATAAACACCGAAAGTTTGTTAATAATAAACAAACGGGATGTGTTTATATAATTCAGCTATGAACTTAAAAAAAACAACTCAGACTCTACTTAATGGACAAAATCGCTATTATCTTAATGTACAAGGATGTGATGTTTTATTTGATGTAGAACATTTCACAGGACGCGAAGCAATAAGTGATACCTATCATTATCAAATAACATTTACTTGCCAAACTCAGGATTTACAACCGCAACAACTGTTGCGTCGTAGTGCAACGCTATCTTTTACACCACCGTTAAATAGCCTGACTGATTTAGCTACACAAGAACCCATCACCAAGCAAGTCCACGGTGTTGTCACCCAATTTCGGCGTTTATCTGGATCTGTGGATGAAGCGCGTTATCAACTCGTTATTGAGCCTGTCTTTGCATTATTACGTCATCAAATCCACTCACATCGATTTTTCCTCAATCAATCTGTGCCCGATGTTGTCAGCCAAATTTTACGTGAGCATAATTTCAAAGATTGGGAGTTTGAATTTACACTTAAAAATGAATATCCCAAGCGTGAGCAAATCAACCAATACAATGAAAGTGATCGCCAATTTATAGAACGACTATTAAGTGAAGTCGGCATTTTTTATTCGTTCTATTTACAAGATCAAACTCAAACCGAAGTGATCCGCTTTGCCGATCGTCAAAGTGCTTATACCTTTGATAAAACTCTGCCTTTAAATAGCCCATCAGGTATGAATGATAATCACCAAGAAAGCGTATGGGGATTATCATTACATCATCAAGTGGTTGAACAAAATGTATTCACCAAAGATTATAACCACCGACAAGCTCAAGACACCTTGATTTCAGCAGTAACGGATATGACACGTGGTGAAGGGGATGATATTCACTATGGTGAAGTTTATCATTACCAAGCAAGACACCTTACTCGTGGTGATAAAATCACACCAGAAGCCGAAACCGCAAATTTTTGGGCAAGACTTGATCATGAACGTTTTTTAAATCGTCAAACGAGGTTAAAAGGTGAAAGTAATGCGGACTTTTTATCACCGCTACAAGTGCTTTCCATCACTGACAGCACAATACCTTCATCGTTACCTTCAGTGTTTCAGTCACCGATTTTAATTACCCGCGTACGCTTTAGTGGTGGTCGAGAAAAAGCACTACAAGTGCGGTTTAACGCCATTCCTTACAGTGAAACCCTTTGCTGGCGCCCTATTGTTAAGCCACGCCCTATTATTACAGGCACACTGACTGCACGTATTACCAGTGCTAAAGATAACGATATTTATGCGCATCAAAATGAACACGGCTTTTATTGGGTAAAATTTGATGCCGATCGTGATGAAAAACCGATGGGCTATGAAAGTATGCCAGTACGTTTGGCAAAACCTTATGCAGGTGACACCTATGGACTGCATTTCCCGTTAATTCAAGGCACAGAAGTGGCTATCGCCTTTCATGAAGGTGACCCTGACAGACCTTATATCGCCCATACATTGCATGATTCACGCCATCCCGACCATGTAACGGATAGAAACAACACTCGTAATGTTATTCGTACTCCTGCAAATAATAAGCTGCGAATGGAAGATAAACGCGGGCAAGAACATATCAAAATCAGCACTGAATACGGGGGCAAATCTCAATTAAGCTTAGGGCATATTGTTGATGCCAATCGGGAGAAACGTGGCGAAGGTTTTGAGTTACGCACTGATAGTTGGGGCGCAATAAGAGCAGGCAAAGGATTATTTATTAGTGCAGATAATCAAGCCAAAGCAGGTGGTGAAGTGCTGGCGATGGAACCTGCAATATCGTTAATAAAAGGTGCAATCAGTCAACTAGATGATTGCAGAGAAATTACTCAAGCACACCACAATCTCCAACCAGAAAAAGAAGGGTTAGATAATCTTTTAAAAAATACAGATAAACTAGCATCCCCTTCTATTCTAATGCATGCACCAGAAGGAATAGGCATTGTTACCAATGAAACATTACTTATGCAAAGTGTTGAAGCACTCTATGCTCAAACGAAAGGTGAAATGCACTTATCTAGTACAGAGAATATAGCTGTCAACGCTTATAAAAAAATTTCGATGCTATCTCAAAAAGAAGGAATACGCATTGTCTCAGGAAAAGGGCCTTTTGAATTAGAATCGCATGGCGATATCTTTGAAGCGACAGCACTTAAAGATATTATCGTTCAATCAACTCAAGGTCATATTCAATTAACTGCTAAAAATGGAATTACTTTAGGTTGTGGCGGTGGATATATAAAAATAATGCCTGATGGGCAAATTGAAATCCACTCACCAAGCCGATTAAGTCTAAAAGGACAACATATTTGGAGTGAGCCGGCGAGTGAAGATTTTCCATTACCTGACCTTCCTCAATCTGTTTGTAAAGAGTGTTTAAAGAAAGCACAAGAAAATGCTATGGGAGTCGCCATTCGTGAATAATACATTGAAAACCCCCTCAAAAGAAATAACAACGCAATGGATAAATCAATTAAAATTGATCTCAGAAAAAACGCATCTAGATTATATTGATATTATTATTGATCAAGCGGGGATAGAGAACCCTATTGTTCCAGCGTTAATCAAAATGGATAATGATATTAGATGGTTTTCTCTTTTCACTAATATGCCAGAAGAAGGTTTTTTGGAACAAGCCCCCCTGCTTATTCGTATTGAATGGAATAAAAGTACACACTTAATTTTGTTAGAAGCGTTGTTTGAATTACTTTATTCAGAGCCTAGATTATTAATAACATCATCCCCTCTTTCATTTAATATGTTATCTACTTTTTTGCTTTCTCTTGCAGAAGTAGAATGGGGGTTTAAATCTTGTTTACTTCGTTTTTATGATACACGAGTATTTCCAACATTAATAAAAGATATTCTTACACCTGAACAACAAAAAAGATTTACTGATATTACATTTATTTGGGGCTGGCTAGATAGAGATAATGATATGAGTTGGTTATTAGGTAGCTATCACCCAGAAATTGAGGATAAGTCTTTCTCAATAATACAATTTAACGATGAACAAATTAATAAAATTGGCTGTATTAGTGATGCTGAAGAACTAAGGTCATATTCTGAATTTAATAACACATCAATAACTCAAGAAGAAAACTTTAATCACTTATATCACCTTGCTATTCAAGCTAATAACAGTGATTACTTAGGCACTGTAGAGGAATATATTCGCAAACACTCTTTTAATAATTAAATTATTCATATTACTATTTTTTAAATTCATACTTAGATAGAACATAAAATGAAAAAAATAATTAGAGTTGGAGATACCTTAAATCCTTATGGTGGAAAAGTGATGACCGGAAGCTACTTAGCATATGGGAAACCTGTCGCTTGTATTGGTGATACTGTTATTTGTAATAAACATGGTAAAAATAAAATTATTGAAGGAGCAACAAACTCAACAATAAATAAAAGAGCAGTTGCATTAGAAGGGCACCATTGTGCTTGTGGTTGTACTTTAGTAAGTTCACTTTCTAATATAAGTATAAAATCATAAATTAATTATTTATATGTTATTATTATTTTATAAAAATAAAGTAGATAAAATGATTAAATTAAAACTAATATTATTAGCCGCCTCTTCTCTGTTACTTTCCGGTTGTGCCAATGCGGGCTCTTGGGGGGCAAAACCGAAAAACCCGATGTTAGGAGCCGGGCTTCAAGGCTATAACCACACTCAATTTGAAATTTCAGGTTTTTCAATTAATGAAGGTTACGGCAGTATTGGCGGCACAGTCTGTTGTGTGATGATCCCCGAAAAATGGCGCCCTAATTTAATCGCACATATTCAATGGAAAAAGGTCGATACCACAAAATTCCCACCACCTCCTGATTTTGATCAAGTTGAAGCCTATAAACGCTGGAAACAACAACTCCGCGATAATACCTCGACCCACGAAGCTTGGGTGCCTATTCCGCAATATGACGAACCTTGTAGTGTTAAAGTCCATTTTTTACCTTGTGACGAAGTGAAAATTACCACGTCCTGTTATAGCTATCACGATCCTGAATACCCAATCACTGAACCAATGAAAATGAAGGAGCCCGCAGTATGTCCCCAAAAATAACCTTTTGGCGAATTTTCCCCAAGCTTGTCTCACTCTTAATTATCTCTTTTTTCCTTTCTGGTTGCGCCAATGCAGGCTCTTGGGGGGCAAAACCAAAAAACCCGATGTTAGGGGCCGGGCTTCAAGGCTATAACCACACTCAATTTGAAATTTCAGGTTTTTCAATTAATGAAGGTTACGGCAGTATTGGCGGTACGGTCTGTTGTGTGATGCTCCCCGAAAAATGGCGCCCTAATTTAATCGTGCATATTCAATGGAAAAAGGTCGATACCACAAAATTTCCACCAGCACCTAAATTTAGTCAAGTCGAAGCCTATAATCGCTGGGAGCAACAACTCCGCGATAATACCTCAACCCACGAAGCTTGGGTGCCGATCCCGCAATATGACGAACCTTGTAGCGTTAAAGTCCATTTTTTGCCTTGCGACAAAGTCAAAATCACCACGTCTTGCAAAGGATATGGCCATCCTGAATACCCAATTAATGAACCTCATAATTTGAAGGAGCCCGCTGTATGTTCGAAGAAATAAAAGCAGAACCAGTTTGGGTGCCTAATCATTTCCCAGATGATGGGCGACTAGAACTAACGCAACAACAAATAGAGAATAATTATAAAATACGAGAAGAAGAGAAACGAAATCATAATTCCAGCCTTGCTGGCGTAAAAAATAACTGCTGTCGTAATTTACATATCAGTTTCTTTTTTGATGGCACCAACAATAACCGTAAAGCAGATATGAAGGCTGAACCTAAAACCGCCACCAATATTACGCGATTATTTGAAGTCACCAATGAAGATGAAAATAATCCTAATAAAAAAGAAAGAGAGTATTTTAAATACTATATGCCTGGAGTTGGGACAGCCTTTCCTGAAATAGCAGAATATAACTTTACTGATACGGGCTTAAAATATGCAACGGGGGGTGAGAACCGTATTAATTGGGCACTATTAATGTTAGCAAACACATTAATCATTTCATCTAACTTAGATGAGCTAACACTCCCTCAATTACGTACTCACTTAAAAGATATGGCAACCCCAACATATCTTCCTATTAGCGGTAAAGGGCGTCGCCGTGCAGTTATCCATTCTTTAATTAATAAAAAAGAGATTATTGAAGGGTTGCAACTTAAACCTAAAACATTAACGATCAAACTTTATGTTTATGGTTTCTCTCGTGGTGCAGCGGAAGCAAGAGCCTTTATTAATTGGGTGACGCAATTATTTGATACCCCAGAAGGGGCCGATAAACCTGTTCAAACATTATGTGGTATTGACGTAAAAGTCGAATTTATTGGCATTTTGGATACTGTCCCTTCTGTGGGTATAGTGCACTTAGCACCTTTCTTTTCGGGTCATATGGATTGGGCAAATGGCACTCAACAACTCCCCAGTGAAAAAGTTTTTCCTAACTTTATTAAGTGCTGTCGCCATTTTGTTTCTGCTCATGAGCAACGTTTTTGTTTTCCATTAGACACAATAAGACGTCCTTATGTTTGGGATAATAAAGATAATAAACATGGTTATTATCCTAAAATATCTGATATTGAAGAAGTGGTTTACCCTGGTGTTCACTCCGATGTTGGCGGGGGATATCTGGTAGGTGATCAGGGTAAGGCATTTGAAGACCCTTCCATGTTAGTTTCACAAATCGTCTTACATGATCTCTATCTTTCAGCATTTCTAATAGGAGCACCATTAAATGTCATAGGAAAATCACCAAAAAATAAAAGTGGTGATTATATGAGTGCAAGTATTACTAGAGAAATTCAAACTTTATTCAAAATCAACCCAACCCTAATTCAGCGCTTTAATGCATGGCGAAAAATTACATTAGGATTACCACCCGTGGCTACTACTAATTTTTCAGGAAGCTTCAATGCTTGCCGTGCAAATACAACATTAGAAAAAGTCGTCGAAAAACAAATGGCATGGATCACGGCTTGGCGTATTGATAGATATGCCGATATGAATCTTTTTAATCAAGATTTTTATAAAAATGCTGTACAGCATGGCACTGAAAAGATAAAGGCAGACAGAAAACAATGGAATGAATACAAAGATAAGAAAGAAGGACAACAAAAAGAAAAAATAAAAAATGGTACAGACACCATTTCACCAAGCGATCTTGCAGGACCTCCGCATTATGAACCCATGCTAGGCAAAACACAATTGAGAGAAGGCGCTGAAGAATTTAAAGCGGACTATTATGATGAAAGAAGAGAAGTCCGAAATTGGAAACAATTTTCTGTCGATAATTTACTAACGAATATAATGTGCTTATTAAATACTGATGATGAAAAAGCTGAATATTTTTATATGAAAAAAAGTGGTGATGATATTTATAAAAAAGGTGATGGATTTCCTCTATTTAAAGAAAACAATACACCAGATCCCGAGGAATTATTAACAAGAGATTTATTTGATAACCAATTTCATGATTCTCGTGCTTGGTTTATGCATGATGCATTACAATCTAGAGAACCTTGGGCAAGCTATTTTAGCTATCGAATGATTTATGCGGGCAGTGAAACTAATAAATTTTTATCACCTGTTGCAATTGCCGGAAAAATCATTGGTGTTGCCACATTTATTGGCGGTATGGCGTATGTAGTTAAACAAAAGAATATTAAAAATGCATTAGGTGCTTTTGCCGGCACATTAGGCGTTATGTCAATGGAATATGAAGTGGTAAATGCGGTAACTGGATTAGCATTACCTATTAATCCAGAGGATGTTAAACCGACTAAAAATGCAGGGCCTGTACAATCAATTGCTGTAGCCCAATCAGTTATTGAGCAAACACAAGGTGTTATTAATAGTTTGACTCAAGTTATTGATACAAAAAAAATCTTACAGATTGCTTAAATTATTATTAACAATCCTATTTATTTAAATTCGGTCTTTAAAAAATCAGGAGATTTTTCGTGAGATACCCTCCGCGTTACCCTGAATTTTCACAAGATAAACCAATAAATTGGAAAAAGTTATTAAAATGGATGCTTATCCTTATTGGTTTATCTTTATTTTTTACCAATGTTGTTTCATCAAACAGTAAAGTAGAAAATAAATATTTTATTTTAATATCCAGCATTTTCATTCCCATTTTTGTTTCATCATTTTTATTTTTAATTTATCTTTTTTTAAAAACATTAAATAATCACAACAATAACTTATTTAAAAAACAATTCGATGATGATAATAAAAAATGGTGGTTATACCATAGTGCTTCAATCCCCATAAAAGACGCAATTATTATCGGCTCTCTTGGTGAGAATCAACATAAATGGCATCAAGTTTTAAAAATTAGACCTGTTTCACCACTTCCTATAATAGAAGATGGTCAAGAGCGCATTCCTTGCTCTGCACTTATCGGAAATAAAAAAAATAGAGAAGAAATGATGGCTAAATTACTGGCAGATCATTTTATAAATGGAGAAGAAAACAACATAGACAATATTAAAATCGATAATATTTATTGGAAAGGAAGTCAATCCAGCCTAAATGAATTTATTGAGCATCTAAAAAGTCACCATATTTTACCACCACTAAAAACTATATTTATTGACTCAGTAAACACATTAGATACCATTATTGATAATTATTATCTTCACTATAAAGCTAAGTATTATAATCTTGTTGGTGGTTCTAATATTTTTGATGATATCAATACAGGTAGATTGGCTGAAACCGGTTTTTTATGGACAATATTTCCAAATAAAGATGCTTACTATTTACATCGTTGTGAAGTATCAAATAATGAAAACACTAATGAGTTAGCATCTCAAATAATGAAATATTCAGGGATAGAAAACTCACCAGAAGTAAATATATCGATTGATACTCAAGCATCTTATACTTTTTTATCAACACAACTCTATTCATCCGATAATATCGTACAAGATTACTTTGGTAACAGTAGTTGCTCATCACCATTTTTAGCTATTTCATTTTCTGTTCTACATTGTATGAATAACGACATTAGTAGCTGCGGATGGATTTCAGGATATTATAACGATCAATATATAGCAGGGGTTATTCATAAAGATGAAAATCAATGATAAGCTTTCTTCAACTCGGGATTTATTTATTATTTATACTGTTATTCTTACAATATCCCTTTTTACATTAAGTATACTTTATTATCTTTTTGGTAATAAGATCTTAGAAACAGATTACTCCCCTAAAGAAATTATATTTTTTACTTTTTCCAGTTGGATAGCTTTATTATTAGCTTTTCCATTTTTTATTTATGGATGGAAGAAAGTTATTCCATTACTCAGTAAACCTTTCTTATATAATACAAAAACATTACCAGAAATAAACAAAAAAAATAATTCATTTATTGATGATATATTTAAACAATATGGTCATCGTAATTCAAAAAATTTAATACGCATACTCCTTATCGGCACGCCCCTTTCTGTCGAAAAACACACCCCTAACCTAACAACGGACATCTGGCAAGAAAACAACGGCACGTTACTTATCTATGGGGGCGATATCAATCAAAGTATGGATGAAAAATTAATTCAAGACTTAAAACAGCTGCGTCGCCGTCGCCCACTAGATGCAGTGGTTTGGGTCTCTGAAAATACCTTATCGCAACAACCGCTGACTCAATCAACTTTTAATCACCTAACGCCAACCAATACAGACACCGCAAGCCGTTATTTCCACCAGCTCTTTCGTCAATTACGCTGGCAAGCACCTATTTGGCTTTGGAATATCAGTAATAATGGAGATATGACCACGGAAGAGGCACCAACAGTACTTTACTCTGCACCATTAAATGCCACTTCAGAAATACTCTCAAACGATATGAATAAGCTGTTACCTGCTCTTATTGAGCAAGGCACACTCGCTGTATTACACAATCAAACACACACCTATTTACTGGCTTTAGCCCGCTTTTTACAGCATGAAGGAGGTGAAAAACTTGCTAATAACTTGGCGCCACTTTTATCGGGTTATCGCTCGTTACCGTTTGCTGGCATGCTCTTTAGTACACCCACTTACAATAACGTGTCTGCAACTTCATCACAAAATAATCAATGGATTTTAAATCACCATTGGAAAGCACTCCTCACGGCAAATTCACAGCTGCCCTATCCGTTAAAAGCCTCACCGTTAGGTTTAAATTCAAAACGTATTTTGCAATATACGGTTGCAACCGCCATGACGCTGTGGGGTATTGGTATGGTGGTCTCTTACTTTATGAATCGCCAATTAATTACCCAAAGCCAACAACAAGCGCAGTTGGCAACAGACAATCATCAATCTGAATTTGCCCGTTTGCAGGCACAATATGGCTTACAACAAACCTTGGGGTTATTGAGTTATAGAGAACAGACTGCGGTGCCATTTTGGTTACGCTTTGGCTTAAGTAGCAACAATCAATTGCTCAGTCATTTATGGCCGGTTTATAGCCAAGCGATGTTGCCATTATTACGTGATTCGACCCAACAACGCCTCGAAAATTATCTTCACGCATTTATGCAGCTCCCTCCTGAAAGTGCTGAACGAATTGAAGGCGCTCAATCTGCTTATCAAACACTGAAAGCCTATCTAATGATGAGTGATCCGTCCCGTATTGATCCGGCTTTCTTCACTGAAAGTGTACTCAATATTTGGCATCAAAATGAAGATCTAAAAGAAGGTGAATGGCAAACATTAGGCACAGAACTATTCACTTTCTATGCCTCTCAATTACCGTATCATAATGAATGGACTATCAAGCCTAATCGCACTTTAGTTGCCGGAAGTCGCACTATTCTTATTCGTCAAATTGGTCAACGTAATGGCGAGTCTGCGCTTTACCAAAAAATCTTACAACAAGCACAACACAACTTTGCGGATATGACCTTGGATGATATGACGGGGGATACCGATGTCAGTTTCTTATTAAGCTCAACAGAAACTATACCCGGTATTTTTACCCGTAAAGCGTGGGAAGACTCTATTGAGCCGGCGATTAAAAAAGCCGTTTATGAAAGACGAGAAGAAATAGATTGGGTATTAAGTGACACACAAAAAGAGACGGGTATTGATATCTCACCGGAAAAACTGCAACAAAATCTCACCGAGCGCTATTTTAATGATTTTTCGGGCAGTTGGTTAAGCTTTCTCAATGGCTTACAGTGGCGAGAAACACAAAGCCTCTCTGATACGATTGATCAACTCACATTAATGAGTGATGTCAGACAATCCCCCATTATTGCATTGATGAATACACTCTCTTATCAAGGTAAAACTGGTCGTCAGCAAGAAAAGCTAGCAGACTCTTTTGTGAACTCCGCCAAAGATCTATTAAACCAAGAACAGCAACCTGTAATTAGTCAAAAAGCGGAATTCACAGGACCACTTGAGCCTGTTTTTGCACCAATACTGGCTTTTACTGATCCACAATCTTCCGCACAAAACAGCGATACATTGAGCTTACAAGCCTATCTCACACGTGTAACGCGAGTGCGTTTAAAACTCCAACAAGTGGTTAATGCACCCGATCCCCAAGCGATGTCACAAGCCTTAGCCCGAAGTGTTTTTGAAGGGAAAACGGTCGATTTATCCGAAACACAAGATTATGCCAGCTTAATCGCGGCAAGCTTTGGGCAAGAGTGGAGTGGCTTTGGACAAACACTGCTTGTGCAGCCGATGTCTCAAGCATGGCAACAGTTATTAGCGCCGACCTCACAAGGTATCAATACCCAATGGCGAAATGCCGTTGTGAATGATTGGAATAGGGCATTTGGGGGGCGTTATCCCCTCAAAAATACACAAAGTGAAATCTCATTACCTTTAATGGCGCAATATCTACGCCCTGATAATGGCCGTATCCAACGCTTCCTTGAAACCCATCTTAACGGTGTTTTACATAAAGAAGGAACGCACTGGGTACCCGATACCACCAATGCCCAAGGCTTAACCTTTAACCCTGAGTTCTTAAAAGCCTTAGATAAATTAAGCTATTTAGGGGATGTGGTTTTTGCGAATGGTGAAGCGCGCCTTTATTTTGAATTACGTCCGGGTACATCACCCAATATAATGCAAACCCACTTAATGATAGATAAACAGTCCCTTATCTATGAAAACCAACAACCACAATGGCAACGCTTCGTTTGGCCAGCGGATACTGTCGCCTCAGGTGCATCACTCAGTTGGATCACCACCAATACAGGTACACGTATTTATGGCGATTATCGTGGCGTCTGGGGCATTATTCGTTTATTGGAAGATGCCAATATAGCCCCTTATGCCGGCAGCACCAGTAGTTACTCTGTCAGTTGGAAAACCTTAAATGGGCAATCCCTCAACTATACTTTAAGGACAGAAATGGGCGATGGCCCCATCGCGCTATTGCAACTACGCAATTTTGTTTTACCCGAAAAGATCTTTTTGGATTAAATAAAAATCACATTCCCGACTATCTTAAAAGGAAATATGCTCACTATGTCCTTATTGGATACCTTAATTTCATCATGCTTTGCTGATGATACAAACAAAGTGCAACAACTTGCTCAACAACAAATCGCTTTATGGGATCGTTGGCTATTACCCATTACGCCTAATCAACCTGTAGGTGATGATCCCTGCTATGAAGATGACTTTGAACGCATGAAAGAAGAAGTCAATAAACTCTCTGGTGCCGATACTGAACTAATTTGCTTACTTGCTGAAAATTTACTGCTCAACGCCTGTAAAGATGTGCGCGTTGTAACTTATTATATTTGGGCTCGCTTGCACAAAGAAGGTGAACATGGATTTGCGGATTCGTTGGGACTTTTGGCTGGATTGCTCACTCGCTATCACGATACGTTATTACCTAGCCGAGCCACCAGTAGAAAATCTGCCTTAGAGTGGTTATCAGGACAACGTGTTTTAGATAGCTTATCGCTTTATCCCGAAGTCGATCATAATGAATTTTCTCGTATTATCGCGCTATTAGCGATAATTGAAACAGAGCTTACAACATGGAGTGAAGCTGAGCGACCTCAACTCGCCGGATTACATCAAGCACTCGAAAAACGCCTTGCTCAGTCTGGTGGCACAAGCTCATTAGTACCACAAAATATCAGCAGAAATGAATCCGCTTATAACTCGTCTTCAACGCCCTCTTCTTTATCACAAAGTACGCCAATAGAAACAATACAATCAGGTCGCGAATTATTAGATCAATCCAAAGTGCTTGCTAACTACTTACGAAATCAACCTAGTGGCTGGTTAGCAGGACATAGATTAATGAAAGTAGTGAGATGGGATACGCTTCATCAACTTCCACCACAAGATCAGCAAGGTTGCACTCGCCTTTCCCCCCCAAGAACGGATGCAAGAGCCCAACTTAAACGCCTCTATTTACAACAAAGTTGGGGAGAACTTGCAGAACAAGCTGACAAGCTTTTTGCTGAAGGTGTTAACCATTTTTGGTTAGATGTGCAATGGTATTTATATCAAGCACTCAGCAAATCTCCAGCCCCTTGGAATGCATGGTCTGATGTTATAAAAAACGATTTAAAACAATTTCTTACTCGCCTCCCTGATTTAGAAAAACTGTCATGGGAAGATGGAACTCCCTTTGCTGATGAAGTAACCTTAAGTTGGATAAAACAGCATGTTATGGAAGAGAATTTTGATGCCATACAGGGCTTATCGTGTTCATCATCTCACCAATCCGAAGATGAGCCTATATTGGCACTAGAGCCTGAAGCCATGACTCAAGCAGACAATGAAGGCATTGAGATTGCCTTAAAATGGCTACAACATCGTCCTGATATCAACACACCAAGACAAAAATGGCTATTAAGCCTCGTTATGGCAAGAGTAGCAGAACAATTTGCTCGCCAGGATCTGGCATTAAATTTATTACGAGAACTCGATAAAAAAGCACTTTCGATGCCATTAACACAATGGGAGCCTAACTATATTTTTGAAGTAAAAGCACGACAACTCCACCTTTATAGAGCCAAAATTCAACGTAATACTTCAGATAAAAACCGCATTGAACAACAAATGGAACTGTTACTCAGTGAATTAACGGCTATCGATCCTGTACGCTCTTCAATTTTATATTCTTAATATTTTACTCAACAAATCAAGGTATCAAATTAATGGATGATTTAACCCTTCGCTATTTTGATGCGGAAATGCGCTATCTTAAAGAAGCAGCAAAAGAGTTTGCACAAGCACATCCCGATAGAGCCGCAATGCTCGATTTAGATAAAGTAGGTACACCCGATCCTTTTGTTGAACGCTTATTTGAAGGCTTTGCTTTTTCAATGGGGCAATTAAGACAAAAAATTGATGATGATTTACCTGAATTAACAGAAGGCCTTGTTAGTTTATTGTGGCCTCATTATTTACAAACAATTCCTTCATTATCAATCATTGAATTAACACCAGATATTCAAAAAATGAAAATGACAGATAAAATATCGGCTCAATTTGAGGTACTTTCTCGTCCTATTGGTCCGAAAAAAACAATTTGTCACTATCGAACAACGCAAGATTTAACACTTAATCCAATAAGAATAGAAGCCGTTAATTTAACGGCCGAGCCAGATGGACGTTCAGTTATTCGGTTGAAATTTACATGTAGTGAAATGATTAATTGGCCTGAAGTTAACCTTCATAAACTTTCGTTTTATTTATCGGGTGATATTCCAACAACTAATGCACTGCATTTAGCATTAACCAAACAAGTTTCAAAAACCTATTTAAAACTCCCTCAATCAAAAGACAGAATAGCCGTGCCTCTCTCTTTTTCGCCGGGAGGATTTAAAAATACGGATGCCCTTTGGCCTAAAGGTGATACCACTTTTAGTGGCTATCAATTGCTGTTGGAATATTTTTCTTTTCGTGAAAAATTTATGTTTGTGTCGCTTAATGGATTAGGTGATATCCATTTTCCTGAAGAAATATCAAAATTTGAGTTAGATATTGTTCTAAATACTTTATGGGATAACTCGCTCACATTAAGTGAGGAAAATATCCGTTTACATTGTGTTCCTGTCATTAACCTTTTTAATATAGAAGCCGATCCCCTCACTGTTAATGGACTAGAAAGTGAATATTTATTACGCCCGCGTCGTATTCAAGATGGGCATACCGAAATTTATAGTGTTGATAGCGTACATGGTTCTCAACGGACAAATGAATCTATTTATGTGCCATTTACTAGCTTTCGTCATCGTGGTGGCATGCTACGCCATAATGCCCCTGAACGTTATTACCATACTCGAGTTAAACGTGGGGTAGCGGGACTTCATGATACTTGGCTTATTTTAGGTGGTGAAAAACAAAATCTTGATTTGGCTACCGAAACAGAAACACTTTCATTACAACTCACTGGAACTAATGGGCAATTACCTCGTAAAGCACTACAAAGCACATTGCTTGATAGAACAGAACAAACCTTACAAATTCCATTAACTGTACGTAATTTATGTAAACCCACTTTACCGCTTTATCCACCTTCAGAAGATCGCTTTCATTGGCGAGTGCTCAGCCACCTTGGTTCAAGTTTTCTTAATATGATGGACAATGCCGAAGTGCTTCGGGGTACGCTCGCACTCTATGACTGGCGAGATGATGATATGAATCATCGAAAACTCGATGCCATTATTCATGTTGAACACCATTTAATTGAGCGTTTTGAGAAAGGCTTTTTACAACGAGGCATTGATATTGAAGTGACATTAGACAGTAATGGTTTTAATGGTGAAGGGGATATGTATTTATTTGGTGAAATGCTTAATCGCTTTTTTGCACTTTATGCCGATGTTCATCTGTTTAATCAATTAACACTGATTATCTTACCAACAGGAAAACGTATTCAATGGAAAGAGATCCACAATCCACAGCTACCCCGTTAATTGAAGCTTTAGGCGAAAAATTACCTTATATAAATTTCTATCGCTTTTGCCAATTACTTGAAAAATCTAATGCTAAGTTCTATGAATTAGGACGTTCTCACGATCCTAAAGACGACCCTATTCGTTTTCGCCCTCATCGCGGTATGGGTTTTCCAGTGACTGAAATCAAAGGGATTGACTCCCTTGATAGATACCGTAAAAGTACGGTACCAAGCTTACGAACTACCTTTCTGGGGCTTTATGGTATCACCTCACCGCTTCCTACTTCTTATCTCGATGATATTGCACAATATCGAGATGGCACAGATCCACTAACTGATTTTTTAGATATTTTTAACCATCGACTGACTACACAATTTTATCGGATTTGGCGTAAATATTCTTATCCTGCGACTTTCGATGAAGGAGGCTGTGATAATACATCACAATACCTCTATGGTTTAATTGGTTTAGGTATTCCAGGTTGTGCTAATCAGGTGCAATCCCCCCTATCTCGCTTTTTAGCGCTATTAGGAATCTTACGCCTACCTACACGTACAGCGGAAGGAATTAGTGCATTAGTAAAATTATTAGCGCCATCAACAAAGGTCAATATTATTCCTCATGATCCACGAAGAATAGCACTAGAAGCTCCCACTGCAATGTCGTGTTTATCTCCTATTACATTAGAAAATAAACCCGTTTTGGGCAGTTATGCGATAGATGTAAATAGCCAAGTATTAATAAAGTTACATACTGAAAATAAAGATGAAGCAAAAGGCTGGCTACCTGATGGTAGTATTTATCAAGATTTTATGGCATTGCTTCGTGTTTATTTAGGTTCACGCGTTAATGCACGGTTGCGTTTAACACTACCAAGAGATTTATTACCTGATGCAACACTGAGCACCTCTAAAAGCCAAGGTGTGCAACTGGGTAGAACAGCAGTAATGCGACCTCATAACATTATTGAAAAGCCGCCAATTAACTCATTTATCACCATCGGCCTTGGTTTTTATCAATATCTAACACTCCGCACTCAACATTATAAAAGTGATGAATATGGCAATTATCAATTCTAAACCACAAATATTTCTCCCCCATACTTACCGGCTAGCACTATTACTTATTGGTGTTTTTACTCTTGCCGGATGTGGTCTAACACAAACTATTAGCGATGGTACTGTCTCTCTAACTAAATCTATTTTCTATAAGCAAATTAAAGTACTGCATTTAGATTTTACTGCACGAGAAGCACTTAATACTGACGATAACGGTTCTTCGCTTTCCGTCATTGTTAGAGTATTCCAACTAAAATCTGCTGACACTTTTAATGATAGTGATTATCTATCACTGTTTAATCAAAATAACGATATTTTAAAATCTTCATTACTAGCACAAAAAGACTTACGTATTCGTCCTGGAGAATCTATTTCTTTAGATATGCCAATGGAAAAAGAAACAGAATTTGTTGCAATAGCGGTAATGTTTCACACACCTGATGAAACTAAAAATAACTGGCGAATTATTATTCCTAAAAATGAGCTCGATCCAGATAAAGCACGAAAAATTGAGCTTGCTGAAAATACACTGATATTACAACCTTTGGATAAAAAATAACGATGCCACAACCCTCTCTTTATGAAATGCTAACGGGGTATTTTTCTGGCGGATTGCCAGTTGATACCATCTCCGAAGAAAACCAAGTTATTCTGTCTGTTATGGATAATATTCGTCGAATATTAAACTCACGAGCAGGAACATTAAAACATTTACCTGATTATGGCTTACCTGATATGAGCAAACTTATTCAAGGATTACCAGGAAGCTCACATAAAGTAATGGCAATATTATCAAAAACATTACTCAAGTATGAACCTAGAATAAAATCAGTAACACTTGGTATATTACCTGAGAATGAATTTGGAAAATTATGTTATTCTTTAGATATTGAATTACATGAAAGAGGACTTATACGTTATGGTACTGAGTTTTCTCCTGATGGACGAATATTTCTCCATCATTTAAAAAAACAATTTAACTTATCATAAACGTATTTCTATTCATTTTATTCTTAGCCTATTTCTCTTTGTTTTACTTTATTTTATAACATTTAGACCTTAAATTAACTTGAGGCTTCTATGAACTCTTATTTAGACTCACTTCCTATTGGAGGTGATCCTCGTGTATTTAATCAATTTCTTAATATTAAAGAAGAACTTGATAAACGTTTTCATCCAGCACGTCCTGATATTAATTGGCAATATGTCCATGAATTGTGTGTTTCTTTATTTAATCAAAATGGGGTTGATCTTCAAACAGTTGCTTGGTTTGTTTTGTCTCGGCAGCACCAGTCTGGATTAGATGGTTTAAATGAAGGCCTTTATCTAACCCATAAGATATTAACTCAACATTGGCAAACAGTATGGCCGGTGCAAACACATACTCGTGTTAATATTCTTTCTGTATTAAACCAACAATTAATTTCAGGTATTCGAGGAACAACATTTGTTTATGCCGACTTACCTGTTCTTTATCAAATTGAAGAATTATTAAAAAACATTAATCATCACCTTCAAACATTAGAAATTAAACATCTTGTCCAGTTTGATTACTTACAAAATTTAATTATCACCCAAGCGAGACAACTAGAAAATGCAGACACATTAGATAATAATTTTTATTCTCCTGATTTATCGCCTGTTATTAATGCAGAGGAAAACAATCAATCTCAAAGTACTAAATCAGTATTATCCCCCCTCCCTCATTTAACTAAAAAAACCATACCACCTAAAACCTACATCTCCCCATCGATTGCATTACAGACGTCAGCAAAAAAAAACAACCACCGAGAATTATGGAAAGGTATTTTAATTGGTACATTAACCAGTAGTTTTTTTTTTATTATCTTATTTTATTTTTGGTTATCTGAATTAAAAAGTAACAATCTAGCAGATGCTTTTCCTTATATTCCAACCATTAATGCACATGCAGGCTCTCTTATTGAACAACAACCTGCAAGTGGCAGAAATATAACACAGACACTCAATTCAGAGCAGATTAATGTGATACAACAGCGTTTAAATGAGCTCGCATTACTTTCTCCCACATGGGCCCAGAGTTATGGGCTTGAAGTTATCAGTTATTTGAATGAGCAGTATCAAGATAATCCAGAACTTTTATCATTTACACAGCTTTGGAAAAATAATCTAAAAATAAATGCCACTACAGATGAACAACTCAATCAATGGTCTAAAGGTATGACCGAACTGGATGGGTTAAGTAAAAGATTAGATAGCTTCGATGGTAATCCTAAAAACTATATTACAGGCTCTGAATTAAAATCTATTATTTTTAAAGCTCGCCAGCATTTCAATCAAGCTAAACCTTTAGAAGAAGAGTTACGCTTACTTGAAAAACAACCAACACCAAATTCAATTCCAGACTATGAGTATCAACAAATAGACAATCATTTTAAACAACTATTAAATCGATATTCGTTATTACAGTCTAAATAAGGAAACAATATGTACGTTATAAGGAATTTAATACTTATTGTCATTGTTAGTTTATTAAATGGCTGTATTATGGGTTCACCTTATGGCGGACTTATCTTTGTTGGTCCAATAGATTTAATTAAAATAACCTTAGAATCCAAAGATGAAAGAAAAATCCCATCTCAAAATACTCAATCAAACCCTGTTATTTATTATAATAATAAGCCAAGAACAGTAACGGTTGCAGATATCACATTAAATCAAGAAGATATATTCTCATCTAAAAATAATATTGGCTCAATAGACTTTATATTTCCTGATGAAGATGAATATAAGATTATATTAGAGCTTAATTACCAAAATGACAAATATCAGGTACTAAAATCGAAAATAAATTTATTTATGAATAATAGAGAAAATAAATTACCATTAATTGATTATAGTAAAAGAGATATTCGCTATCCTGATTATAAATTATCCTATGTTGATCTTTATATTTTTAGCAAAAAAAACACTTTTAAACTAAAAATAACCCTTATTAACTCTCAATCAGAAACAAACCATAGCCAAAATGAAGATATAATAATTGAAAACGAACACTCTATATTGAAATCAAAAATAATAATAGATGAAAAAGATTATAAAATTGACAAAGCCATCTATTATTAATTTAAGAATTAATAATATCATAATCACACTGTTTTTTATAATGATAGCAATATCCATTAAAAAGTAACGAATTATTACAAAACAGTCTTTAAATTAAAAATAAAAAATAAGAAAATGATAGAATCACGATATTAAATTATAAGTATACATCATAATAAAACCATCATATAAAGATAAAAAAAGAATTATTCTTATTATATTCAAAAAAACAAGTAAAATCATGTATATTTAATCAATATAATAACAAATCAATTAATAAGATTTATCTTCATTACAAATACGTATTAATAAAGCTCACCTTACTTACATTTTGTTTCAAATCACAACACTAATAAATATTAATTTTTAATAAACTAATTTAAATCAGTTTTGTTAATTATTTATATTTTAAGGTGTTTAAATGAATATGAAAATGTTTGTTATTTCATTAGCATTAGTTTCTTTTAGTACACAAGCATTGATTGTTAATGAAAATAACCCACCAGAATATCAATCTTTTAAATCAAATTATTCTGATATGGTTGAATTAGCTAATAAATCACGGTTACCACATAGGGTATTTTATACTTCACCAAGTACAGGTAGAAATGCGCTATGGTTTGATGCTGTTAAACACGGTGATTTAAATGAAGTAAAAAAAATGCTTGCCAATGGTCAAGATATTGAAGCAAAAGATACAGGAAGCTTAAACCAAACAGCACTAGGCTGGGCTGCATTTATTGGTGATGAAGAAATGGTAGATTATCTTATTTCTCAAGGTGCTAACCTTTGGGCTACAGATAAAGGAGATGTCTATAATGTCTTTAAATCTGCCGTATTAGGCAATAATGTTAATGTCGTTAAAAAAATTCACGCCTTAATGAGAAGTGATATTGAGATCAATAATCAAAGAGTAGAAAGTGATGGTGAAACCTTTATTATGATTGCGGCAAGCAATAATCGCATTGATACGGTTAAATATCTTCTTTCTAAAGGTGCTGATGTTAACCTTGTCACAACAACACAGGATAAGTCATTATTTTCTTACGATCAAAGTGCATTGAGCTATGCTTGCCAAAATGATCTTAAAGATATGCAGAAACTACTAATTAAAAATGGTGCTATTAATCATAGAACAAATACAACGTCCTGCCATTAAATACATAAATGCCATCTCATTATAAGATGGCATTTATGCTATTATTTATAAAATGTTAAGAAATATAAATTTAATAAAAAAACTAAAAATACAGTTTTATATATTCATCTTAATTTTATATCAATAAAAATATGATAATACTATTTCTTTAAATTACTTTTTTCTTTCTAAATATTACGATCTCACTAGGTTGTGTTATCGATTCTCTATCTTCAAAAATCATAAAATCTGTTTTTTTAGCCTCTAAAATAAGGCTTTGAGGTGTAACCCCCAGTACAAAAGAAATAGTAATTAATTGATCCACCGTTATTTTTAAATGCCCTCCTTCTAATTGAGAATAATGTAATATGCTTATTCCCAACCTTTCAGACATTTCATTCTCTGTTATTTTCAATTGTCTTCTTATCATTTTTATTCTATTTCCAAGTTTGGTGTTAATCATCCCATTGTTCTCCTTCTTTTATTAGATGATCATATCGAAAAAACACCGAATTACAGTTTAAAAACGATCAAATCATAAACTGAAAATACTTAACCATTTTTTATTGAACACTCGTAACAGTACTTACTTTCACGAACTCTGTTAATAAGGTTATTCCGATATTTTAACTTTAAAATAATTTACATTTCTATATGTTATTTTAAAATAAATCAAATTTAGATTAATACTATAGTATTAAACACTTGATATAGAGTAATCAAAAGAAAGGCACAATAGTTGTGATTGAAGCTATCTGCTATTTTATTATTAAATAATGATTAATTTATATAATATATATGCGAGAGATATAAGATTAGTAATTTAACTAACGAAAGAAATTTAGAAAGGTTTAAAATATTACGCTAGCTTATTTTATTTAATAGGCGACTTCAAAATAAAATCGCCTACAATGTTATTTTTTATTTAATTCAACTTCATTTTCATATAAGCGTATTTTTACAGGTTCACCTTCTGTATCTTTAAATACCAAACGTAATTTAACTGCAGTTTTACTTGGGATATTGACATCTTCTTGAATACCATCTAAATAAGCAACAAAGTCGTCAGCATCTATCGCATAAATATTTTTTTTCTCACTTAAGTTAGTTAAGCGAATGAGAGAGTCAGAATTATTTTTAACCGCAAGCGTAACTAGGTAGCTGTTTTCACCTGTAGATCCTACTGAAAGTGATCTGATCGTTGTATACTTATTTAAGTTTTCTTTATCATAAATGATGATAGCACCATCAATACTACTACCTGATTTACGGCCTTCATCAACACCATCTTTCAAGCCAGATAAAGCGTCTTTACTCATAGTCGTAATACTGGAGGTTAATCCTTTTACACCATCTTTAATCATACTTGTATCTTGTGATTCAGTCGCAAATACACTGGATGAAACCAACAACACCATGCTAGCTAAGAGCGTTTTTTTCATTATTTTATCCTTTACCTAATAAAGTTGAGATCAAAGTTCTCGAAAGCAAATGAATCAATATATATCCTAATTAATCATTAAAAAACACAAGTTTTATCCTAATGTTAATATAATTCAGAATAAAAAAATTAGTTTTATTCTATTTAAAAAGATAAATAATATTTATAGCCTTAAATAGATTATAAAAAAGATATTATGAAAATAAAAAAATACTATTATTATTTATTCTAAATAAAAATTATATATTGTGTTTATTATTTTCAAACTACTATGCACATTATTAAAGATTAAAAAATATCTATATATATCAACACATTAAAAATCGAAATAAAACTTCCTGCCTGATTTACTGTAAATGTGAGCACATCGCTATTGATCTTTTAAATTATAGATTAAAATTTTTAAAGTAAATGTTAATAGGGCATATTTTGAATATATTTACACATATATAGTAATGAAAGCCGTTGATGTGTTTAGTTTTATGTTTGGGAATTTAGTCATTAATTATTAAAGGTGAGGATAATGGAAAGTTTTAAATTGAAGCTAAAAAATCACATGGATCATGTTAAGAATGTAGGGCAACACTGCTCAACAGAAGAAACGACTAAACAAGCACTAATATTGCCATTCTTAGATATCCTTGGTTTTAATCCTTATGATCCTCAAAAAGTTAAAGCAGAATATGGTGCTGATTTTCCAGGAGTTAAAGCGAATGAGCGAGTTGACTATGCCTTATTCTGCCAAGATGTTCCCGTCATGTTTATTGAAGCAAAAGGATATTCAGAAAAACTTGATAACCATTGTCCTCAGTTGTCACGATATTTTAACTCTACACCAGAAGTGACAATATCAGCGATAACTAATGGACTTGAATGGCGTTTTTTTACTGATTTAAAACAGAAAAATGTAATGGACCCAACCCCTTTCTTAAGAATAAGAATGGATGAGGTAAGTGATTCAGATGCCAGTCAATTATTTAGATTTAGACATGATAAATTTAAACCTGAAGCACTAAGAACCTTAGCTGAAGAAAGTGTTTATTTATCGGCTTTTACAAAAACAATTAGCTCAAGTTTACGAGATGTAGATAATGAATTTGTAAGATATGTTGCTAGCCGCTCTAATGTTGAAAGACAATTAAACCAAAGATTCATAGACTCCATAACACCATTGGTAAAGCAAGCAGTCGAACGCTCTGTTAGTGCGATGGTTGTATCTGGGTTATCCAATAAAGCAATGACTTTTGATGATCCAACTGAAGTTAAAGAAGATAATACTGCCAATATTAAAACGACTGAAATTGTAGATATCATCGATCCAAACAACCCTAATATTATTACAACAAAAAATGAATTAATGTTATTTGAAAAAATAAAACTGATTATTGGCAATGATGATATTCAGTATAAAGATACCGAATCATATTTTGGTATATTATATCAAGGTAAAACAAATAGATGGATTGTTAGGTTTTATGATAAAAACAATCCTTATATTATAGTTCCAATTGAAATTACTAATATTTTAGAAAATGAAATATCTAGAGCTGGATTATCATTGGTTAATAATAGAATAAATATTAATGAGCCAGAAGATATATTAAGAATAACAGGAATTATTTTAGATTCATTTGAATATGTAAAAAATGATGATAATTTTAGAAAAAAAACTAGCTAATATAAGCCCTCTATAATGAGGGCTTTCTTTTATTTCTATTTAATTAAAATCTATAAAGACTAAATGGTTTTGGATCTAAAACAGGTTTTTTACCAAGTAATAAATCAGCTGTTAATTCTGCTGATACAGGGCTTTCTGTCATACCCCAACCTGTTGCTGTATTAATCACTAAGCCAGGGTACTCTTTAACTTCTGAGATAATTGGGTTCTCATCTGGTGCGATAGCCATTGCACCACTCCATTGATCAATTAATTTCGATTCTTTAAAGGCTGGGAATTCTGCTTTTAATTTTTCTAATGATGCATTTAGCTCAGGTAAATCCGGCAGTGCTGTCATATTTCTAAATTGCTCAAACGGAGAAACTTCATCTAAGTTCCAATGCGTTGATTGCATAAATGAATTGATTAATTGTTCATTTAAAGAAATATGCACTGGGAAATCAGGCAGTGCTAATAATGGCAAATATTTATAACCATAAGTGAAAGATTCTTTCACTACTGGTGCCACAATAACACGAGGAGAAGTTGCATAAGTACCATCAGCTTGCTCACGGAAGAAAATACCGCCCGGTAAAGCGACGTTACCACCCGGTGCCGTTGGTGAACCACTAATTAACTGTTGAGACTGATATGCAGGTAATGTTGGAACATCAACATTGAGATTTTGCATAAATAGACGAGACCAAACACCACCAGCAACAACAACTTGAGAAGTTTTGATTGCGCCTTTCTCTGTTACAACGTCAGAAATCACACCAGCTTGTGTTTCTAAGCCACGAGCCGCACATTGAGTGTAAATTCGAACGCCCATTTTTTTGGCGTATTCAGCCATAACGAAAGTAGCCACTTCAGGATCGAAACTTCCTGAATCTTCTTCAAAGCCTGCAATTTTCCAATCGGTTGTCGCACCACGAAGACGTTGATTTAATTCAGCCCCTTCAATAATTCGAGTTTTAAATGGAATATCTGAGCCAACATTTTTACTTCTCTCGTCAATCCATTTTCTTACGTTTACTAAATCTTCTTCATCAAGAGGAACTTCTACACGGCCTTGTGTACGATAAGTGGTATCAATACCGACTTTCGCATTCATTTCACGCCAGCGATGCTTGCCTAAATGGTGTAATAAGAACGTTTCATCAGGCATTTTGTAACTAATTGCTTGACCGTAGAATCGTGAAGATTGCTCACCGGCGATATTACCTTTTTCTACAATCACAACAGATAAGCCACGTTCTACAAGATTAATGGCGGTCATAATACCGAGAATACCCGCACCAATAACAACAACATCAGCTTGTTTTGGTAAAGCCCCTTCCGTACCTTCAACAAAACCATGTCTTGGTGTACCCGGAACAAAGCGCCCTTCGCGAGTTAACATTGGTGTTAAAATACCCGCACCAGCCGCTACAGCTACGACTGTTCCACCAATGATAAATTTTCTTCTAGATATCGCCATTTTACTCGTTCCTTTTACTAAATGAATTATTAGCATTAAAATAATAACGTTATCTTATTTCATTTGTAAACTATTAGTAAAGTATTTGTAAACTTTTTCATCTGTTTTTTTCTTGAAAATCCGTACTATTTAATTTACTTATACAAAGAAGGGGATTAATTATCATTTTGTTTTTTATCGATTATTTAAGTCAGTTAAGTAAAATCAGAGCATACTCAACTAGTTGTTTTCTTGTTTTTTTCATCAAAATATAAAACTTTCCACTACTAAAGCTCTATAACCCGCTTATTAAACATTCAAATTACAAATAAATAAGCTAGATTAAATAAATTGATTAACAAATAATCCATAAAATAACTAATGTTAATGAAATAATAAGTTGAATATATAAAAAGGAGATAATGATAAGAAATATAACAATAGGCTGGTTATTTGATAGTGATTCAGAAGAAAATAAAGAGGTAGCTGAAATGAGCATGGTTAAGATTATATTTATCTCTTTGTATAACCAAATTTTAAGTGTTCATTTTTAAATCAATAATAAAATTAGTCTTCCTTTGATTACCTTTATAAAATAAGCTTATTTTTTTCCTTATAAATCAATATTGTTACAATTTAAAACAAAATACACATTTTGTTACATATTAAAAATCTATGTACATTAGAACGGACTAGCTTTAGCGAGATTTCGGACATTTGCGAAAGTGAATCGTATAGGTAAATACACCTATCTTGAGAAACGAAAGCGGTAAATATCGCGTGGACAATTATTTTACGCGAAGTCACTTATCCTACGAGGATACAGCGCCCTTTCTCCCCGCCCCTTTCTTTACTGCCTTTTAAAATTACTTAAGCTACTCTTATCAAATCTCAGTGCGCACTGGCTGATTTTTATCGAAAGGACTTCAACAAAATGATTTTGTTGAAAAACGATTATTCACTGTAAATTAAGGACTTGCCATGCCAACTCCATGCTGTATCTCTATCGAAGGGAAAACTCAAGGTAACATCACTGCGGGTGCATTTACCGCGGGATCCGTCGGTAATATTTATGTTCAAGGGCACGAAGATGAAATGCTGGTGCAAGCATTTTCTCACGTAGTGACAGTACCGACTGATCCACAATCCGGTCAGCCTTCAGGCCAACGCGCCCATAAACATTTCCGTTTTACCGTGGCATTAAACAAAGCGGTTCCTCTGCTGTATAACGCCTTAGCTTCAGGCGAAATGCTGCCAAAAACCACATTAAAATGGTATCGCACTTCAGTTGAAGGGAAACAAGAGCATTTCTTCACCACCACATTAACCGATGCGACTATCGTCAACATCGATTGCCAAATGCCTCACTGTCAAGATCCAGCAAAATCAGACTTCACACAGTTAATCGAAGTCACCCTTTCTTATCGAAAAATTGATTGGGAACACGCGGTTGCAGGCACGTCTGGCTCTGACGACTGGCGCGCTCCTCTCGAAGGTTAATCCTTTTTTTTACCTGCACACCAAGGTGTGTGGGTGTTTCTTTGCGTTTTCTTAATGGACAAAACAAGCGGTAGCTTGCTCAGTGGATATTGGAGCGAATGATGTTTGCGAAAGATAAAAAAAATAATTCAACCTCTCAACTTGGTGGATTAAAGAAGAAAGCGCTCGATAAAGCGCAAGAATTAGCCATTGCTAAAGCAACCTCTGCCCTTTCGGCCTCCACTCAGCAAGCCCTCGCCACAGCAAAAACCGCACAACAAGAACTTTTGCAAGCCACATCAATGGTTTCTCAAACCTCAGCGCTTATTTCTGGCGGCGGTTTTGCCTGTGGAATAAATAATGACGATGTACCGGGGCTTACCTTCTCTGAAGGACTGGCTAAAAATAAAGCCTATGCACAACTGTTGGATTCGCTATTAGGTGCAGTATCACCTTCGGGTTTGGTCTTCACCTGCCAAATTGCTGGCTTACCGGAAAGCACTTTTCAAATCACTGAATTTAATTTAAACGAAGGGTTATCACGTTTATTTTCGCTATCCATTAGCGCGGTCACTACCTTGCCTTTTATCGATTTTCAGTCGCTGTTAGGTGTCGCGTCCTCGTTAACCGTTAAACGTAACGGTAAAGAAGTCCGCACTGTGCGCGGAATATTAGCGGGTGCTGTGCAAGGTAATACTGACGGTGTAAAAACGTGGTATCACTTTGATATTCGTCCTGAAATGTGGATGATGACCCTTAATCAGGATAGCCGTATTTTTCAGCATAAAAAAGTACCTGAGATTTTAAAAACGCTGTTAGAAGAAGCCCATATCAAAGCAGACAGTAAATTCTATCGTGATGATTTACACCAAACGCGCCCTTATACCACGCAAAAACGGGAATCTGCTTATGCGTTTTGGTGTCGTTTAGCCTTTGAAGAAGGCATTAACTTTTGGTTTGAAGAAAACCAACTGTTTTATAGCGATGAACATATGGGGATGACTGCGGGCATTCACCTGACCTATAACCCGCAAGCGGAAAGCGATATTACCGACAGCACAGCAACCACATGGCAATACGGTGAATATCTCTGTGTGGATGAAACCATTCAAAAAGACAATAACTTTATCCGCCCTTCTTACCCGTTAGCCCATCAAGCCAAATTAGAAAAAGGCGGTCAGCATAGCGTGTTCGAAAGCTATGGACGCTTTCAAGAAGATGCTCAGGCGTACCTCTTAATCGCTTATCACAAGATGCATTACAAGTAGTGACAGAGCTACCAACCTACCTTGAGCAAAGCATTAAAGGTCAATCATTTGCAATCAAACATCTTCATAAGCATTTATTAACAGCTCGTGCCGATTTACGCCGTTCAGGCCGGCCATTGGGGGCATTCTTATTAGCAGGACCAAATGCTTTCATCACCATTAAATATACGTCATCAAGTTGGCCCTAGTTTTGACAATATTTTTGCTGCCATAAATGAAGATAAACTTCAAATGCCTCAGCTTCTTACTCTGTATGGGTTAACAAACTACTTTACTCAACATAATGATGAGCTAGTGGATCTGACCTTTTTAGATGCATGGGTCTTGAATTTAAGTATAAATACTCAATATAGTGAAAATGATCGAAAAGAGATCCAACGCCAAATCACGGAACAATATCTTAATTGAAAATAGCGATGGTCAGTCACTTATTCGTCCCGATGTATTAGAACAACTTGAAATAGCAAATCGAATTAGAAATACATTCTTCAATGCACAAGGTAATTTAGAAGCACAATTTGCCATTGAAGCACTATCACTAACAGGCAATAAGCGTCGTAGTATTTTAAATCTTGATGGTCAATTACTTGATTATTCACACGGCAGAAGCCATACCGTACATATGGTTTGGCCCAATTCAATGCGTTCAAATGTTGAAAGCAAACTCACCTTAGTACCCATTTCTGGCGATAAATCACCGCGCGCTATTTTATTTAGCGGTCCTTGGGCACAAATGCGACTGATTAATGGCGGCAGACTTACCAACATAAAACCACATTCTTTCGATGTGAAATTCACTCTTGATGGTGGTGATATGACATATCGGATCACAATCGATGAATCTAATAATCCTTTCTTTGGTGGATTATTTACGCGCTTCCAATTACCAGAAACCCTTTATTAACTGATTTCCCCTCATATTTATGAGGGGATAGGATATTTCATGAATACGCCAAAAGAAAAATTTGTGATAAAAATTGCGGGGTCTCCTTTAGATATCCCTGAATTTATCGCATTAAAAGCGGAATTTAATAAACTCAATCATCCTTCTCAGCCTGAGATCAGTTGGACACTTATTGAGTCTCTCTCATTAACGTTATTTAAAACTCACGGTATCGACTTGCAAAGTGGTGTTTATTATACGCTTGCTCGCCAATATTGTGGTGAGTCAATGGGATAATCTTTGGCCTTTCCAATCAAATCATCGATGTGATGTATTAAATTGGTTTAATACCAAAGCGGGTGCTTTATTACGTCAATTAACCTTTTCCCCTTCTGATTTACGTTTAATTTATCGTTCAGAAAGAGCGTTACAATTAATTATTGATCAAATTACTCATACAGATTGGCCTAAATTACCAAAGCTAGAAAATTTACTCTGGTTTTTCCAAAATGTAGCAAAAACCTTAGAGCAAACAACAAAAAGACAACACAAAAAAATAATAATGCCACGGTTAAAATCCCCCCTATTGTCTATATCAGCCCATCTGATGAACTGAAAGAAAATAACGTTTCTAAACCTAATCCTATCACCGAAGTTGTTTTATATGACGATCCGCCTATTGAGAAAAAAACCATGAGTGCAAAAAAAGGCTTTTTTATTGGATTATTAAGCAGCAGTGCTATTTTTGTTGCTATTAGTGTGGCTATTTATCTACCAATGCAAAAAGAACTCTCCACAATTACTGCTCAACCTGAAGGTGTTATTACACAGTGGTTATATCAACCTAATATCAGTTCATACGCAAATAATCTTATTTTAATGGAAAAACAGTCTCCTCTATTTGCACTAAGAAAATCGGAGCATATGTTGGATGTGGCTAAAAAGCTTTGGCCTAATAATGCTGATCAATCTTACGCAACACGACAATGGCAAAATACCCTCACTACACGATTAGAAAATGCACCTATTGACAGCAGTTGGTCTGATACCAATAAATTAATCCAACAACTTTCTGACAGAATTGTTCAACAAGAACGTAATCGAGGCAGCTTCACTCTTTCTTATTTAAAAACAGCTAATTATGAAATACAAAAAAGTCATAACAAAGCTATTCCAATTGAAAATAAGCTGTATGAATTTTCACAGACAATAAATAAAGAGCAGATTATTTCACCCGCATTAATTAATAATCTTGATGCAGACGTTAATGGGTTATTAGCACGATATTATTTCCTTCAAAAAGAAGCGGAAGAATTAGGATTAAAACCTTACTCTTATTAAAAATAACAACAGATATTATTTATTATTAAAAGGCAGATATTACATTAACATGAGTGAAATTAAATATTTAAAAGAAAGGCAATACCTACAAAAACTGGCAAAATCCTACGCACAAAAAAAACCACACTTAGCAGAAATCTTAGAACCAGACGATCCACAAACAGGTTATTTAATGGAGGGATTTGCTTTTCTTTCTGCTCATTTACAAGAAAAAATTGATGATGTATTTCCTGAAATTACACTTCCTTTACTACAACGATTAGGTTCTCAAGCAATTAAAGGTGTACCATCAACATCAATTATTCAAATTAGTTGTGAAAAAGAGATTAATTACATTTATTTTATTCCTAAAAACAGCAGTGCATTAGGTAATAATAATGCATGTTTTTCAACTTGTCGTGATTTATATATTGAGCCTTATTCTCTTATTAAGAAGAAAGTGACACATCAACCCAATAAAAGCTGTATCTCTTTGACTTTTAAATATCTTGGTAATATTGAGTATACACAATCTTGCTCACTTAATTTATTTCTTAGTCCCATCAAAAATATTGCTGATATCTTATTGCTTGGACTAACTCAACACTTTGACTATATTGAATTAAAACACGCAGATAAAAATTATCATGGTGACAACACAACATTTTGCTTTAATACTCAAATAGGTAAAAACTATCCTATTTTTTCACAATCAGAAAATACCCCAAAAGCACCACAACAATTACTTGAAGGATTGTATCTTCCTCATGTTCATCACTTTATTAGCTTAGATATTCTCAAGGAATTAGATTGGAAAAAAAGCACTATATTTACGATTAATATCTATTTAAATAAGCAAATTTCATTAACAAAAGAACAGTGTCAAAACTGTTTTTTACTTAATTGCGTTCCTACCGTTGATAAAGAGAAAGAAAATACCGTTATTCTTGATTTCCAAGAGAATAAGTCATCTTATTTATTGCCAATCCCTGATAACCACTATCTTTCAAATTTATCTGAAATCATGCTATCACTTGAACCTCATGAAAAAGAACGAGGTATTTATTGTCATTTTTATTCAATAACAGAGTTAACCTCAGCATCTCGTCTACTACCTCAATATCAAAATTCTCTTTTTTACTCATTAACTATAGATAAAGATATTACTGGACGCACATTTTACATTATTCATTTTTATGATAACAAAGGTGAAGCACTTATCTCACCACCTAGTTTACATTTTTCTTGTACCTATATTGGCTTTGAAAAATATAAGGATAACCGTATTGGTGTATTAAATGCACATAGTGAAAATATGCCTGATAATTTATTAATTAAAAATATCACACCATTATCAGAATGTTTCCCTCCTATTGTTGACGATAAATGTTATTGGAATTTATTATCACATTATAGTGCTAATGCATTTATGCTAATGTCTATTTCAACAATAAAAAATATGCTTAGTGACTATTTAATTTATGCAGAACTAGATAAAAAGATCACAAGAAAAATAAAAAAATCATTAGAAGGATGTATTGATTTAAATAGTTATACTATGATTACATTTTAAAAGGCAAACCACACCGTTGCTTATCTTTAACCTTAATCATTGATATTGACTGTTTTGAAAATGAAGGAGATGCATTTATTTTCGTTTCGCATCTTTATCATTTTTTTCCATTTTGTTTGTCAGAGAATATGTTATTAGAAATGAAGGTTAAATTTAAAAATGATGATAAAATAAAATGGTTTTTATCACCATCTCCATTAAAGGGTTATAAGTCGTTATTGTGATAAAAAAGAGCCTTCAATAGGGCTCTTTTTCAATCTAATTTTCCAAGTAAACAAAAAACATAATAAATTATCAGATCTATTTTTTATTGAAACTAATACATCTCTTTATTTCAACAATGATGTTATAAAAAACTTATTACTTTAATATAAATATAGTTTTAAAAAACCAATTAACAGAGTTTATAGTTGGACATAAAAAAACATCAAAAATATAATTTTATAATAAAAATCCGAATCATTGAAAACTGGTTCATTAGGCATAGGCACAAAATACGTATATTTATTGATCCACCTCATCACCACAACTCTATAAAAGAGTAGTTTTACTTCTCATACCAAATTTTCTTAAATCATATTATTCTTATTTAACACTCTTATTTCGCCATTAACAAACAAAAAAACCATTAAATGCTGACATAATTTATCTAAATAGTTGATTTAGGTAAAACGGTTTAAATCTTTTAATAAGCAAATATTAATAGTTATTAACTATCAATAACTGATTTTTGATCGCTAATATCGATCTTTAAGTGTTTTTACGATACTATCTTTTAAAAAGGAGAAATAAATATGAACACAATTAGTATTGTGGTAGGTCAACGAATTAAGCAGAAAAGAAAACAATTAAAAATAAGTGGTGTTGAAATGGGCCAAAAAATTGGAATAAGCCAGCAACACTATTCACGTTTAGAAAATGGCCACATAAAAATAACGGTAGATCAATTAATTACCATAGCCTTAATATTAGGAGTTTCTCCACAAAGCTTATTGCTCCATTCTGAAGTAATGTCTCCCATGATAAATACATGGGCTCAAACAGCCTTATCATCAAGTGATATTGTTGTCTCAAGAAATAGAAAGCGTCGTAGTCTTAAATAAAAAATAAAGAAATTTGTCTAATATTAGCTGATTTAACATCTAAGCTATTTTAACAAATAAAAAGTCGTAATTTTTACTTTCGTTCTATTAAATAAAATATTATCCACTTACACAATCAATCGATTGATTTATTGTTAAAATAAAGAATAAATTGTTAATTTTTTTAGGAGTTGAATATTTTAATAGAATTTCTGGTATAAAAGATAATTTTTATTGGAACATCCCACCAAATAAGCCACTATTTATTTTGATGATAAATCATCGAATTCTTCAATATTAAAATACTCATCCAGCCAACTAGAAATAAAAATAACACAGTAACAATTAATAGTTTTTTATATCATCCCCTTTGTCTTAATTATTAAAAATAGTAATAAATAAAAGTAAAAAAATAGATGTATTAATTACGCAATATAGATCTAATTAATTTTTACAATTTACTCTATTGATTTTATTACATTAAAAAGAAGAAGTAATGTATTTTGAGACGATGCCATTAGCACCACATTTTTAAATAAATAGTTATATTACCTACTTAAATAGATGTTAATTTAATCTATACAAGAGATACGAAGCTAGGAAAGCATAGAAATGGTAAGAAGGTATGCTCACCTAGCACCCAATCATTTAACTGAACATGCAAAGCAAATAGACAGTATTTTTGGTACTTGTGTCCCAAATCTGTCCCACTTAAGAAAAGTAGAGAATTTAAAATGAATGTAAGCGTTTGATTTTAAATGGTACGCCCTACAGGATTCGAACCTGTGACCTACGGCTTAGAAGGGCGTTATATACTGATTTCATTGAGTTTTATATAATTTCATGAGATTTCATCTTTTTGATTTACAAGGATTTATATACCTTGCATGATTTCAGCTAGTTTCATATCATTTCTTCGTTACTTGACCCGTTACTTGACCCGCAAACAACCCGTAAATGGAAATTAGTTATGGCTAGCGTATTACTGACTGATAGTAAAATACGAGGACTGAAACCAAAGAAATCTGCGTATTATACTTGGCAAGCATCAGCGACTAGAGGCACCGGACGCCTTGGTGTAAAAACATATCCATCTGGAAGAAAAGTTTTCGTCTACCGCTACTTCAAAGATGGAAAAGAGAAATTTATATCGCTTGGTGATTACCCTAATTTATCACTAGCAGATGCTGCAGTAAAATCCGTAGCAGCTGCTACCGAATCATCATCCCCAGAGAGAATAAAATATGAACACGCCACAGTAAAACAGCTTTTTGATGATTACATTGAAGATCAAAAACGACAAGGCAAGCGTTCATATGATAAAACTCAAAACAGACTAAATCAGGTTCTAGATAGTAAGCATATTGATGCCTCTATGCCTGCAAAAGATGTGACTCCAGATCATATAAAAAGAATACTTTCTGAGTTTATCTCCCGAGGTGCTTTGGCAGGTTCGAACAAAGTAAGAGCAAATCTACATGCGGTATTCAACTTCGGTTTGTTTGCCGATAATGATCCAGCAAAAATAAACGAGCGCGTTATTTATGGATTGGAACGAAATCCTGTCACTGTGGTTCCTAGACAAAAAGGTGCAGATAAAGCGTTAGATAGATTTTTATCATGGGATGAGTTGAAGCTATTATTAGAGCTATTCAATAAGCCCACCATCGAATGCCCTATTAACTCAGATTATGCGCGTCTATTTCTATTTTGCGTTTATTCCGCAGGACAAAGGCCATGGGAAATTCTGGCCAATACTCGCGACAATTGGGATAAAAAGAACAATACATTAACGGTTCCACCTCATATTTCAAAAACAGGCGATTATCATGTCATTCCACTGGTACAGCCTGCTATTGATATTCTTAATATCCAAGAACTATTGTATCCAACATCAAATTATCTTTTCCCTGCTGATACTAAAGAAAGACACTTGCTAACGTCTGAATACGCTAAACAATTAAATAAATTTTGTAAGAAAAATGAGTTTGAGAAATTTACACCTAGAGATGTGAGAAGAACATTCAAAACATTGGCTGGAGAAATGGGAATAAGTTCTGAGTTAAGGGATATGGTGCAAAACCACAAAAGACCAGGAGTTTCTCAAAAGCATTATGATAGATATGATTATTTAAGAGAAAAACGAGAAACGCTTGATACATGGTGTGAAAAACTATCGTCTCTAAAAGAAGCATAGTATTTATATATCATTTAAATTCCTTATTGTCGGATAGATGTAACCCACAATAAGGAATGCTAAAAATGAGAATGGCTCTATATGCCTGTCATTGTCATAGAAATCAGTTATCAACATTGAACTCTACAAATAAAAGAACAAAAATTGAGCATTTTAGTACAAAGTAACGTACACTGAATCACGATATCCCTATAATGGGTGAAAGATATGAAAGCTTTTAATGTGATAAGAATGTTTCAAGACGCACTAGTAGAAGTTACCTGCCCAAGTTGTTCTTATGTTGCCAAACAAAACAAACATAAACTTAAGAAAAACCTAATCTTATTGTGTCCGAATTGCGGTTACATGTTTTATTTCAATAAAATATAAAACTAAACTCAATATGCCAGTTGTTGCCGTAGACGTTGAACGACAACAACCAGCACATTTGCGCGAGTATTTTAATGAACGATTAGCGTTTTATCGTGAGAGAAGCAAGAAACTGCCAGATGGTAATTCAGTGCAGTATTTGAAAACGGAGTAGCGCCGATGCTCGATGGAACCGACCGAGTTATATAATCAATCAGTTATCAATTTCTGGTGTCTTATTGGTGTCCTGATTTTATATCACTTAAAAATACCAGAGCTCAAATCAATGAAATGCTCTAATGACAACTTACCTTCAAACTTGTCTCCATATTCCCGATTCATTGTCTGCATGTCTAGTTTGAATGATATATTCTTAAATTTACCTGATTTATTTATGGGAATTAATTTATTATCTAAAAAAAACTTAATAACTTTTTTATGCCCTTCAATATCATCAATATTTAAGTAAAAACACGCAACTCCAGATTCAGCATTATTCGTATATTTACAATGCTCGACTACGCTATTTAAAATTGCTTTTTGACATATTTTATCTGTGAACTCCGCATCATTAAAAAAATACATCCACTTACCAATTTTGTCGTTATTTATGTTATTACTTTCATTTTTAGATGAAAAATAAACCCAAAAATCATTTTCTCTAATCTTCATAAAACACCTAACTTATACATGATAATATTTTAGTGTAGCACTCTAATTATTATATTAAACTTCCTCTTGTTTTTGTCTACGCTCCTCTTCCACCTTCTGCGCTTCTGCCATCTCTCTCATTCTCACGTTATAGATTGATTGCTCAGGCATCTGTACACGGACAGAAATAAAACGACCGGCTGGAATATCAATCGGATCCCCGTCATTGAAATCGTCAATATCATTACGGGCGAACTTAGGTGCGTTGGGGTGAGTTCGGTGATAAGTTTTAACGAGGATAGAGCCATCTTTATTAACTTCAGAGTTAACCCAAATAAGTGGTTGTTTATTGACATCAAGTGGAATTTCAATACCACCATCGACACCGCCCCAACCTGCGTCTGAGTTAAAACCTAGTACACCTTCAATAAGATATTCACCCTGTTTTACTCGAGTAACAGTTGCACCTTCTGATTCGTCGTTAGTGGTGAATGTGCCGTCAGGATTAATGTTGATTACTGGGGAGGCTTTTTTGATGAAGCCTTGTGGGTCAGTGGTTGTATTTTTACTAGTCCATGCATAGTATTGTGATACTGTTCCATTCATATCCCAATGAACATTAAATGTAAAATCATTAAACGTGAACGCTCCCCAATGATTAGATCCTGCATAAAACCCAAGCATTCCAACCCCCCACCTTAAGTTACCACCTCCATAAGAGCGGATAAGCTGGGTTTTATCTATAGTTTTTGTTGGCTCAAGAGCATCAGCTAGAGTCGGTTCCCTATTGCCGATACCGTAGTCTCCAACAAGCATAAGAGTACCTGATTTTTTTGGTATCTGTATCCCGTTATAGCCCGATGCAGAATTTAATTCTATATTGGTTCCACCTGCATTACTGGTCGTTAATGATATTGATGTTTTACCATCCGCTGATTTTGAAGTTAGCTTCGTTGTTGCTTCTATCGCTGATATGAATGATTGTGTTTTTGATAAAGTTAAATCTGCTTTACTACCAATATCACCCTGCATCTTCTTAATGCTATCGAGTGTGATAACTTCACCATTTGGCATTTCAATTTTTGTCTGGCCAGTCTGAGTCATCCATGTATTCATTGAGTCGAGGAAATATTGCGTATACGCATTTATTGCAACCATGGTTCTAGCTGCATCACTATTATTATCTGGCTCAGTAATATGAATTGAGAATGTGGTGTTAGTTGCTGTGGCTAATGCAGGTTGTGCTAATACTAATTCAGTATCGGAATTAACGGATTTAATCATATACGGAATATTCGTATTTCCCGATTTAATTAAAATCGTCATTCCAATATTAATTGCTGGATTATTATTTTTAAATTTAGTGCCGGTTCCGCGGACAATAGCAGACCCTGACACTGCGTTAACAGTGCCTGTTGTATATATCATAATTTATTCCATAGTTTAATTAATTAAAAAATAACATCTTGATTATCTGGGAATACGATTATTCTGGCTCGCATAATAAAACGCGTCGTTTGATTGTCGAGTCGAGGAATTTTTATGCCTATGCTGGCAACACCTTCACCCGGACTTAATTCCAGCACAAACTCATTTACAGCATAAAAATCAGGCGTTGCTAGCCCTTCCATGTTGTAAGTGTTAGGTTTGGGCTGAATGATCCCATCAATATAGATATCGGCTTCTCCTCCATTATAACCGTAGCCGGGTGCGCGGTATGCAAATGCTGCTCTGTTCTCTACCCTGACACCATTATTTGGTATTCTTTCGTATGGATTTAATGCGCCTTGCACCCATATAAAACACTTTTGAGTTCTTCGTTTAACTTTAAATAATTCAACAATTTCACTATGAGGGAAAGAGAGACTACGATAAACATCTTGAGTAACTGTAACTATATTCCCTTCTAAGTTCTCAACATTTAACGTTCCGAGTATTTCACAACTCTTCTCAATAACAACATTTTTTAAACGTCCAGAAGTTGCCTCTATTTCTCCTCTTGCTTTTATATTCTGAAACTCAGCAAACCCATTTTTATTAATTATCCAACCTGATTTTCCCATCACATAATTATTTGATTGAATAACATTCCCTATTTTTGCGTTTGTAATAGAACCATCTTCAATAAATAAATCTCGAATAAACAATTGCCCATTTTTGGCATACATGAATAATTCCATCTTACCATTTGCTGGGTTATACCAAGCAAAGTTATTCGCGTTATAACCAAAGAAACTTTCAAGCTTTCCATTCTTAACTTGAGCGCTGATCACTTGTCCTGCTGCGTTATATTTAACTTTGTCATGAACAATCGTGATATTAATTGAGTGCGTGACAACACCATCGCCTGTCTGACTAAATTCAGCCTGCATTTTCTGGTTAATCAATCCCTCTTGCTGACCAAACTTAACTTGAATTTGTTCTTCAGATTTCGCTAGTGCCTTATCTGTTTTAGATATTGCCTCCTTGTTTGTCACAACATCAGCAGCAACACGAACAAGCTCTTCATCCGTTATTTGCAGTGAGCGGTTAGTTTTATCGAGGTTTTGATTGGTTTTATCTAAATTCTGGTTAGTAATTCCGAGGTTTTTGTTGGTACCGGCTAAATTGTTATTCGTGCTATCAATGCGCTGATTAGTTACACTGTTAGTTGTTGTTATCTCCGTTCTAATTTCAGTAGTTGTTTGCCCAAACGCCTGATCGAGTTTAGAAATAGATGTTTTAACTTCTTTGATTTCAGAGTTAAACGTGTTCTCTGCATCATTAATTGAAGAATAGAGTTGAGTAACGGTTTGCGCCCATGCCTCTTCTTGGGTTGCGTTAGCTTGCCATAACTCATTAATACCAGCCTGAGATTCGGCATGTTTTATTAGCAACTGTCTGAAATTACGATAGCTAGTGTTACTTAAAATAATTGCTGTCTCTGAGTTCCAATCCAGCTTTTTATCCAACTCTTTAAACGCGTCCGTTTCTCTAACTGTGTTATCTAAATCATCAAAAATATCTGAGGGTAATGAGACAGGAATACCCGAAGCTTCCACAAAAGATGATTTGCCATAACTATTGATGGTTCGGATATAGAAATAGTACGTGTGACCCGCTTTTAAATTCTCTTGCGTCCAGAAGTTTCCTTGGCCCACTTTGTTTGTTTTGGTGATTACTTCATTTTCAGAGAGATTAGCGAGTTTCTTTTCGCTAAACCAAAACTCAAAGGTATAACCAAAGACAGCACTATCGCCCTGTTTAGGTGATGCCGTTAAACTGAACATACCTGGTGTTATTTCAACACTTATCGGTGCTGGCGGGGCCTGAATAGCAAAATCACTAATAGCAGGCGCAGACATAGCACCGGCAACATTTATCGCTCTCACTTCGACACGATAAGTGCCTCTTGTTAAACCGTTAATATCAACACGTTCACCTGGTACCTGAATAGACTGTATAACCTTGCCATTCTGGAGAATATTAACCGTGTTATAACGAATATCAGATGCCACGTTCTGCCATGAGATATATCCCTGAACAATGTCTGTGACAGAAAGTGGAACAAAGGCCAGATTAATAGGTGCTGCAACGCCACCGGTGGGTAGTTTAGTGAATGGAGGTCTAACAAAGGGTTTACTGACTAAGTCCTCATAAATATAAGGACCATCTTCTTCGAGAGTAATTTCTACCCCCTCTGATGGGTGAAATTTCCAGTCAGCAATGCGAAATTCTAAATTGCTGATCCCCAACGAAGGCAATTCGAGTTTTACAACATCACCAGGGCGATAAGCATAACCATCTAAATTCATGCGCAATTGAATACGACGACCTGCGCGTTTTTTACGTAAATAGAGGTTGGCTAGTCGATTGGCTTGGTATGGACTAGTTACAAAACGATAGTCCATATTTTCTTTAATTTCTAAGCCGTCTTCTTCTATCCACTCCTCAATAACTACGGGTTCAAAATCAGTTTTGTTATATTGTTGCTCTGCATCAACAAAAGTACCGTAAATCGCATTAGTCGCATCACGCAAAGAAAGTTCTGGCGTCACCGTTACCGTATCGATAATTTGTGACTCATCAATTGTGAGTAATGCAGGTCCATTATAAACCTGCATCAAAATACCATGCTTACCTGCAATATAGGTCGGCTCACCAGCAATACATTTATGCATCATCTCTAATACAGAGGCAGGACTTTCTTCAAGTTCATAAGCGCCATTTAATGTATATCGAGGCTCATTTTTTCCATCTGGCGTTTGTACGGTTTCATCACAAATATCTGCTGCACTTTTAAATGCATCCCAATCAATATCGGAGTCTGGAACACCTAAGTAATGGCGGTAGTAATCTAATATGACCAAAGCCCCATTATTCGACCACTCTGTTTTCTCAGTGCGGGGATCGTAAATTTCTTTTCCCCATAGTTCGCTTTTGACATTAGGTACACCATAAGGAAATTTTTCTTGATCGAAACGTAATGTTAAGCGCAACCATGCAAGACCTCGACCAATCATATCTTCTTTCCATGATGGCGCTTTTTTTAATAAATAGGGATCTACTTCAGTTCTGCCATTATGAAACTCATATTGTGCGTTATCCCCTAAATCTTCAATTTTGTCATCGTTAAAATAAATTTGACCTAATTTATGTATGGGATGTGATGCTATGGCTAACGCCATGTAGAGCTCTTCATTTTCGTCTTGTTCTCCTTCCTCTTCTTCAGCAAAGAAAAGCAAACCTGACATCATTGTTTTACCTACAACCACCGTTTCCGGTGCAGAGGCTGAACGTAGCATTTGTTTACGTTCAGATTGGTCACGATAACCAGAACCAGGCACTTTATCTTTAAAGATAAACGCACTCGCCGCTTGAACAGCAATACCAGCAACAATCAATGCGGTACCCAAACCACCTGTGGCAATAACCCCCGCTATCATTAAGCCAGCAGAGACAACGCTTGTGACAGTCTTACCCATTTATTGTACCCTCCATGCTTTAATTGGTTTATTGCTCACGGCACGAACGCCATCCGTTGAAACAGCCCATAACTTACCCGCCCACAAAATGCCTAATGTTTTTCCTTCATCCCCTTCAAACATCACGATGTCGCCACGCCCAGCTTCGTTTGTTGGAATTTCATCAAAAAAACGACTCACAGCACCTTCCAATGTTCCGAACTCTTTTTGTAATACTCTGAATGCACCCATTTTTGTCTTATAGCGCCCACGAATGTTTTCGCAGGGATCGAAATCGCAAACAGCCATAACGCAATCAGAAGCAAACAAACAACAGTCATGCTCACCCCATGCAAAAGGGCGGTTAATGGCATTTTTCAAAGTTTCAGGTAGGCGGGTAGTCCATTGAGGGTGTCTCATGATTTTCTCCAGACAATAAAAAACCCGCCGGAGCGGGTTGATGAAAAAAGCGTATTTAATTACTTTTTATTTCTATTTTTTTGATTAAGAGCTTCTTATATTCTTCTAAATTTTTTATTTCACAGTCAATTTTTTTACTACTTTCTTCTAGATATTCCTTTGAGTACTGCTGTAATTCTTCAACTGTTTCTACTCGCCCTCCTTTTAAGTTTTCTATTTCTTCATTGGTATATTTAGGGCATCCCTCATACCATTCCTTATTGGAGTCAAAAGAATAAGTTGAAGCAGAAAAACAGAATAATAACGTTGCCGTAATAAATATATTTTTCATAGCAAACCTTTAATCATTTATAAATAAACACAGGTGCATTTTTTTTGCTACCCCAATAAATAGCTCTATCAGCCATCTGCGCCACATAACGAAATATCCTATCGCCCTTTTTTCGTTTAGACCATGATTCATCAGTAAATCTGTCAGGCAAACCATAAGACCAGCGTTCGAAACGGTTTGAAACAGTGACTGCTATTTCATTCTCTTCTCCCGTTGTCACACCAATTGTGGATATTTGTCCCGCAAATAAGACTTCAGCAATTGCAGGTTTTCCCTCTTCGTTTAATGCAACTAACATCAACTGTGCATTTCGCCCACGAACTCGCTCATTCATCACCTCACCAATTAAAGAAGAATCAAAACCTGAGAGTTTCATAATAAGCTGTTGCGGGCTTGTGGTCATATTTTCCCCCACAGACTCAATTGCACCAAACTGACCAACACCTTGGTAAATTTCACCTGCAATAATGATATTACCCACACCGGTATGCGCGCGCACCACGCCTGATTTTAGATCTAAACGAGAAGCTACAACCAAATAATATCCCTCATTAATTGCCTTAACCATGTCATTACTAAAGGGATGATATTTCATGTTAACGCCTCCTCGAATGATAAAGAAGTGCTGGTCAGTATGCCTGGTTTACGTTGGAAATTACCCTGATCATTGCTGGTTAGTTTAAAAATACCATAGGGCGTTTCATTTTCTATCAAATCATTTATTGCAGGTGCATAACGTAATATGGGGGCAATAGGAATTGTTGCATTTCCTTGTGCATCGCTGATCACATTAGCTGTCACTCGCTTTAGTTCATCATTTATCGTGATATAATCACCAGTACGTAAAACAATGCTATTGGGTAACCAGTCTTTACTCTCTAATAATTTTCCAGATTGATTGGGTTGGCTAACTTTAGGTTTACCGCGTTGAGTTAAACCAGAGCGCGCCCAATCACTAATTTTCACTCGACCACTTTCACCATCTAACTCGGCAACAAACGCCTCTAAAACCCTTGCTTGCTCATCGGTCAAATTATTAAATGACATACTGCAACGCCAACGAGAGCCGGGGAAGCGCACTGTCTGCACACTCCCCGTAAAGGTTGATGTAAAGGTTTTGCTGTTACTCACGAGTTGCCAACTTAATGTGGCTGGCACGATGGATTGTGGCCACGATAATATCGTTGCCATTTATCGTAGATTCCTTCTTAATGTTCCATTGGTTTGAAAGTCTCGCATAATGTCAGATTTAGCCTTTGATGCGCCTTGTTCTGCTCCCATTCTTGCTGCTTCCTGTATAGCTTGATAAAGCGCTTCATCGCCATTACCTGTTACGTGAAATGTTTGGTGAATAATGGTATCACCCGAAGCAATAGAGTTGCTTCCAGTTGCTCTAACACCTAAAGATCCATCAGGTCCACGTTTTAAAGGCATGATCGCCTCGCTTCCAGCTTCCCCCATCAAACCAAGATTAGGCGTACCGCCTTTTGCAAAGGCAAATAATGTTGGTGAACTAACTACCTGATTACTATATTGGCTAAGGCTTGATGAACTATAAACATCCCCTGTAGCGTTTGCTTTTACACCTGCTTTTCCCGCTTTAGCACCACTTGCCGCACCGCTACTGCCACCACCAAATACACCACCAAACAGTCCAGTTAAAGCATTAGTGATTTGGGCTTGAATGGCGATACGGATCAAATCTGAAATAATAGAACTAGCAATGGAAGCTGAAAAGTCTTTAACACCTTCGGAAAATGACTTTGTACGCATCAAAATACCAGTCATTGAATTCGCAGTTCTTTGTTCTATTGTATCAACCAAATTCATTTGCATGCGTTGCCACATTCCCTGCGAGGCATACAGCTCTTTACTTGATTGATATTGTGCTTCTTTTGACTTGTTTGTAGCCGCAATAACTAACTGCTCATAGCGCTCTTTGCTGACTAATCCATCTTCATAATAAGCCTGATAAAGTGCCTTTTGTTCTTCCAGTTGGTTTCTAAGTTGAATAACCGGATCTATTTCACCAAGAATGCTGATATTAGGGAGAGAAATCCCTTTTGCTTGCTCTGATAATCGATACTTTGTCGTATCTTGCGCCATTTGACGTCGTGCATATTGGTATTCTTTTTCAGTCAACAATTGTTGCTCAAAGAGTGATTTAAGCTCTTTGGTCATCTCTTGTTCATTTCGGATGGATGCGCGCATAGGAGAGTATTTTTCTGCTAACTCTGAACGCTGTTTCATGTGATTTTCAGCATTGAGTGTTTTTAATCGCTCATACTCTGCTTGCTTCATGCCACCTGCTTTCAAATTTTCCTGAAGCTTGCGCATTGTTTCCGATTCGCTTAAGGATATTCGCTCTAAACTTGCTGCGTGCTCTTGCTCTATTTGCATACGTAATTGATGATATTGGCTAACTTTTTGTGTAGAACCTTTGTTGCTTTCTAAATCATTACCACCTCCACTGCTACCGCCACTACCATCTCCTACTGGTTTATCTTCTTTAGTGGATTGGCTAAAAACGCCTGTTTTTAATGTACTCTCTCGGTTTGCAATTTTTTGCTTCCGAATTTCAATTTCTTTATCTATATCCTCGATTTCGCTTAATACTTTTCTTCGTCCTTTTGCAAACTCTTCAGAGTCTTTTCCCCAAAGGCTAACCGTGGCATAACCAAACCAACTGCCATTTTTTATCGAAGACATTTCGTCTTCACGTTTTTCTGAATAAGTAACCTGCTCTCCATACAAGCGCTTCTTTTCTGCCTCTAGTAGAGAGAGTTCTTCTTTTATTTCATCAAGTTGAACTTCTATTTTTACCTTAGAAAGACGCTGAAGCTCAGTAATAGTCTCGACAACAGCCCCTTTCATCCCTTCTATTTTCAACTTAGCCTCATCAGCTCTAGTTGCAAAGTAATAAATAGCTGAACCCGCTAAAGCCAACACACCCACTGGCCCACCTAAGGCGGAAACAACACTTCGGAGTCCTAAGCTAGATGCTCGCAATGCTCTTTGGCTATATGAAAGTCGATTATTAGCTGCTGTAAGCTGATCGGTATATTTGGATCTTAACGCTAATGCTTCCGCTTCCTGCCTCACAAGACGATTTCGCTCACTCGCTAATCCTTGCATCTGTAAACCATGCCGATTCATTATAGCGCTCTGTTGAGTCAATGCCTGACCTTGCTGAGCAAGTTTATTAATGGTGGCATCAGCTGAAGCAATCCCTCTTCTGGCGGTTTCAGCCTGTTGCTTAGCATTACTTCTGACTGCTGCTTCATTTTTCACCCATTCTTTGGTTTGCTCTTGAAGCCCTCTAGTCATTCTGGCACCAATGACAGGTAAAACAGCGTAAGTTGCAATGTTAGCTAAAGTTGAGAAGTTATTATTTAGTGCATTTACAGCGGAAGTAACATTCTGAACACCTGTACGTAAAGGACCATCGGCACTGGTACCGACTTTAATAGCCAAGCCTTCGAACGACTTTTCCATTAATTCTAAATCAGCATTTAGATTTTGTGCCCTTTTACCTGCTTGTTCATACGCCGTTTCAGTGTCAGTAAGTGCTTTGGTTAAATCGACAAGTTGATCTCTATTTTTAACTAAAATAGTACCTGCACTGACATTGGCGCGACCAAATATCTTTGTAGATGCAGTGGTAGAATAGTTTTTCTTATCGAGGTTTTCTAATGCAGTAGATAGACCGACAACTGAAGGGCGTAGATTTTTATCTGCCGAGCGCTCTAGGGCTAAGAACACGTTACGTAACATCGTACCGGCAACTTCAGCCTTAATCCCTTTTCCGGCTAAAACTTGGATTGAAGCATTAAGTTGCTCAAATGAAACACCGGCTTGAGAAGAAACGGTACCACTTTTCACAATGGCTTGGGCTGTTTCGTTTATTTCAGATGCACCATATTTCGCACCTGCTGCTAACACATTAATGTAACGCTCAGATGAGACAGCGGACTCACCAAACTGATTGAGACTTAAGGCAAGAGATTTCGCCGCATCGGCTAACTCAATACCTGAAGCTTGCGCCAAGGTAATCGATTTAGCCGTTACATCTTCCAAAGCACCTGCAGTCTGCAGTAATGACGGTTTTGCTGACGCAATAAGTTTCATGGCATCCGCGACTTTTATCGCACCAAACTCCGTCGTTCGCCCCATCTCTTGAGAAGCGAGGCTATACTCTTTCATGCGCTCAACCGAAGCACCGGTTATTGCGCTTAAATCAGAAATTGCCTGACTATACTTCCGAGAAATATTTAAAATGCTACCAATGGATAAACTCACCCCACCTAACATAGCAAGTCTTCCTGCAACATTTGTCACCTGATGACTGATTGAATAAAATCCATCTGCAACCGCTTTTGTTTCACGTTTTGCTTTATTAGAAAAACGCTCTGTTTCTCGCCCTGCATGATTTAATGCGCCGGATATATTGCTTCTAAAACTAGCGTCATTCAGCAATAGCCCAACCCGTAAATCGGCTAAATTTGTGGCCATAATCTTTATCTTCCTATCATTTTCATTACGTCAGAACACTGCTGTTCAACAGATTTATAGGTGGTTGTTGGTTGATGTGGATTTTCAGTAGAGGGAGGTGTATTTGATGGGGGTGTTGCACCTGATTTTTCTGATTTAAGCGTAAAATAAGCCTGCCAGCCTAACAAGGTGTTGGCAGGCAAATTGAGGACACAATACGGATCAATTTCCCCCAACTCTTCAGCAAGTTGATAAGCAAAATAGAGTAACGGGCTACCCGCTAGTTTTTTTTTGCCTCGTCTAACGTGCCAATGGAATGTTGCTTCACGACATTAATCGCTTCTATCAGTATGGCGTTATCGTGAACATTCACCAGCTCTTCAGGTTTGGGTAATAACGACTTATTGATTGGCTTACCTTCATCATCAACAAGGCAATTCAGCAACATACCTACGTTTCGTAATGATGCCTCACGTAATTTACCATGTTGATTTAATTCAGAAACCTCAAGTTCCAAATTCATCAACTCATTCGCCGTCATGCGACGAATGTTTACCTTTACTCCACATAGAATATCGACTTCGATAATTTGAGGTTTCGCTGTAAGTAAAGAGGCTTTTAATCCTTTCATTAACCCTGATCTCCTGTTGATGTTGCAGAAGAAGTTCCCCATACAAGGTTATTTTGTTTTCCTTTTACGGTGATCTGAATGGCTTCATTAGCCGGCGCGGAGATGTCATTTAATTCCCAGCCTGACAATGAAAGGATCATCGTTGCGGTACGTTTATTAGGAAGCTCACAATAGAACTGCACCGTTTCACGCTTTTCTGCTGCATTCAAGAACGCAACAAAGTTTTCATTTTCAGGGTCGTCAATAAAGCCTAACGACTTTTCAGGTCCTTCCGGTAAATCAGAGATAAATTGTTTGTTTTTATCAATGAGCGTCGTGACATCAACAAAACTTCCTGACTGACCAGTAGCACCTAGCGCCTTACAGTTAATCAGTGGTTTCATTTGCTCAACGGTATCACCTGCTTTACCAAATTTAACGACAGTACCAGCAGGTAGCATGGCGTATTCTGGCGATGTTTTTTGATCTGCCATTATTTTCACTCCTAAGTATATAAAGAAAGGGCATGGCGAATATGCTCAGTTAAGGTATTGAGCACCGCACGTTGGTTGTAATCGAGGGCTGGACGAATAAAAGGACTGGCAACTTGTTTGATGGTGCCGAACTCTTGAGCGCGAGCTTTCATATAATGAGGTTTTGTCGGTCCTACGGTGACCATGACAGCCCCATTCGTATTTTTTACTCGTGTCGTTTTGATGGTGATATTGTCTCGCATATGAGACTCAGTGCTTTTTGCATCAAACCCTGCATGCGCTTCCATATCATCTTTCACAACTTGCATGGCTTCTCGCCCTGCTTCACGTAATATCTTGGTTTTTAATTCAACTTCTAATTGCTTTAATTTTTGCCCTAATTCATCCAACCCTGTCACGCTAAGGTTGGTTATCACGTTGCATCCTCGGGATAAGTGATAATAAAATCACGATAAATGCGGTAGATTTTGCGATTTTCCGTTTGCTCAATCATGTCCTGCAGAAAATTGCCTCGCTGAACAGTTTGGACAGGGTAGTTGCCAATATAACCATGCACAACAGACTCCCATTCGCGACAAAGTTTAGATTCAAGCATCAGCGCTTTGGGATAATCATCAGGTATTTGAATAACGATTTGAAAACGGGCTTGAACAAGTGAGGTGTGGGCTAATCCCGCGTCTATCTTGGGGTCGCTAATTCGTTGATAGATAACCCCCTCTAATTTATCGGATGGGAGTTTTAACGGATAAGCTAACAACCCCGTAATACGTTCCAGATCAGCTTTAATATCAACTTCTATCATGTTGTATATTCGCCTCCGTGGTAATAATGGTTCTATCAGCCTGGTTTCGGTCAACAGCGCGTACAGTAAATAGTCGCCCCTGATAGCCCACCAGCCACCCCATATCAACATCAGAACGAGGGCGAATAGTGAAATGATAGGTTTCAATTACCTGATCTTGGTCTGCGGTACGGATCTTACGGTTCGACATTGATTCGGCTTTAGCCCATACCTCAGCCACTTTTTTTGAAACGACTTTTTCACTCCCGAAACCATCACGTTCTGTAACATAGTGAGAAAGGGAAATACGTTTGTTGAGTTCACCGGCTTTCATCATTCCTCACAAATTAATATGACGATAGGGGTCGAGCAGTAATTTAAATCCCGCTGGTAATATGGCTGTTTCTCTATTTTCATAGAAATTGCCAACGGCCAGCATAAGAGCCAATTCAATATCATCAGTGATTAATAAACCGTCAGGATCTTCCTCTGGTATATTTTCTTCATAAAGATGTCGATTGATATATCCTTCAGCTCGTTGTTTTGCCGCCATCAGATAAGTTTTTAGCAGTTCATCTTCGAAGGTATTATCTTCATCTAGCCGGCATTGTTGCTTTAACTTTTCCTGTGTGGGTAGTGGCATAAATCCCCCAATACCTGCGATCACCCAGATCGCAGGCACAAAAAAACCGCAATTAAGCGGTGACTGTTTTATCACTTGCTAATGCTTATTTCGTGCTACTGGCACCTTTACCTACTAATGCCTTAATAGCAGAAGTATCTTCAAGCACACAATCGAAGCGATGGAAAGCTAAGAAAGCTGTCTGATCATATTCTGCGTAACGTTCAACTAAACGCTTTAGAGTCATGTAGGTCACACGACGTAAAATGAATCGGTCAAAGTCACCGCAGAAGATGAATTTTTTACCCGCTTCCATTTTGTCGATCGCCTGATCAACTACATACTGCATACCTAAAATTTGTGCAGGGGCAACACCTGAAATGGATGGAAGCCATAAAGGGCGTTTTTGAGCATCTTCCATTAATTTTAGGTTTTTCAGTGTGTCATCATTAAAAGCAAGACGGAATTTAGGGCTATTACGGTAAGCGGGGTCAATTGCATGCTCTAATTCGGTAATATCTTTCCAACTTAATGAGGCACCAGCGACATCAACAGTATTAGTCACCGCTGTTTCCAAGCCTAATGGTTGTACAGGTGATCCCTTGCCTGTGCCTTTAATTAAATATTTTGCTTCACCACGGCCAATACGTTGAGCAATGCGTTTTGCTAAATAGGCTTGAATATCCACACCACTATCTTGTAACAACTCATTGGAAACACGAATAATTTTTGATGTGAGTTTTTTAGCCCCTAAAATGGCAGTACCAAACTCAACATCTTGTTCACCTGCTGCGGTGTTTTCGCCCAACAATTCTCCTTCTTCATCAGTTCCATCGGATGTTGACCAGGTAATATCTTGGCCTGTTGAAGTTGGTAAGATTTGAGCCACACTTGCAATACCGCTATAGGCTTTCATTTGGTCAACAATTTTATTTAACATCTGAGTAGGAACGGTATAGCCACCTTTCTCATCGGGCGAAGTACCCTGTGCACGAAGTTCTTTGACCGCTTGACGTTCTTCTGCAGTGAGTTCACCGAAACCACAACGCAGGAAGCGATCAAACGCTTGATTACGGCGCTCTGCTTGCTCTGTTTCAGGGTTATTCGGTTGTTGGCCACGCTGTTCTTTCTCTTTGTCATCAACCAAATCTTGATCTAATGAGCGTAGTTGCTCTTCACGCTGAATCTGAGCATCTAAATTTTCAAGTTCAGTTTGCGCTTTATTCCATTGAGTGCGTTGCTCTTCAGTCATTACACCATCACCCACTTTTTCGTGAATGGCGCGCATATCAATCGCGATAGTGTTACGTTTTTGTTTTAATTCATGAAGCTTCATAGTCATAGTATTACCTTATGCATTGAGTAAAGTCATAAGACGCTCACGCGCCAATTTTTGATTAATTGCTTTTTGAAGATCGCCACTGTCTCTGGCTTCTTTCCATGCATTCATTGAGCGAACCGCAGAGTCTGCATCTTGATATGCCGGATAGGTGACAGGGCTAACATCATAAAGTCGAGAAAACCGTGTTATTTCACGAATAACGACACCCTCATCATCTTGGTACCAATCCTCACCATCTCTGGCTACACGGAAGGCAAAAGAACTTTGGTTGATATCGCCACGTTGCATCGGTGCTAATACTAAATCACGAATAGTTTGTGTATCAGGTGCCGTTATATCGTAAACAAGTCCACGTTCATTGACGCTAAGCGACAAGGTTCCTGCGGTTGTTCGCCCTAAAATATAATTAGGATCGTGATTAAATAACCCGCGAACATCATCATTGAGTACATCATCAAACGCCCCTGGTTTAATAATTTCACGAAATCCATAAATCAGTTCAGATCGGGAGTCGAAGACAGAGCCTAAACCCACGATATGTGTCGGTTTATTTTCCTCTCCCGCCTCTGCCCGAACCTCACCGACATAACATCGTGTTTCTTTTTCACTGCTCATCGTTATCCCCTTTCGATTCTTCTGTTTTTCCCCCTGCGAACTGAGTGGCATTGACGCTCACTAACATTTCATCAAGACCATCAACAGGATTCATATCCTCAAAGGCACGCGCCTCATTACGGCTCATCCAACCATCTGTAATCGCAAAGTGGTAGAAATCAGCACGTTCTTTCGGTGTCCCTCGTAATAAACCCGCTAAATTAAATCGCACATAAAAGCCGGCTGTTCGCTCTTGGCGAGTAAATAAACGTCGATTTAATTCCTGCTCCCAGTTCACTACCCATGGCATGATGGTATGCCGTACAAATTGGATGGATTGTTCTGAGATGTTTGAGAAAGTGGCTTTTTCGAGGTCGTTAATCATGTGAGCTGGCACATTGAAGATCCCTGCAATCATTGAACGGTTAAGTTTTAACATATCAATCAATTGAGCATCGACAGGAGAAACCGTCAGTGCCTTGTAATCCAAGTCAGCAGGTAACAACATGGTTTTATTTTCTTGGCTTCTTAGCATTCGGGAAGCTTTTTGCCACATATCTTTCAGTCGTTCCCATCCAGCTGTTTGTAACTCACCTTTTACTGAAACAATCCCCGCAGGACGAGCATTCCCCCCAAAAAATGAGCTAGTGTACTTCTGCCCACTCATCCCCATGCCAATGGTTTCCGCATGTTGAATGATGGGGCTAATTCCCATTCTTTGATTGTTCCCCAACGCTCGAATATGGATCATGTCATCAGGACTAATGGCAAAATTACCCAATTCGTTATAAACGCCATACGTATATCGACCACCGGTATTAAGCAGTGTCGTTTCCCACGGCATACAAGCTTCTAAATTTGTCACCTCGCCTTTTCGGTTACGAATCACTTGGGTATAACCATTTCCCCAACCCAAAACATGACGCTCTTTTGTTTCACGCCATTTATAGCTGGTTTGCCACTCGTTAGGCTCATCATGAACTAAATAAAACAAAGGATGATCACGCGCAGTTTCTACCCTATTACCCGACTTTCGCATTACATGCAGTGGCATCTGGGCAATAGACGATGAAAGGACATAAATACAGGCATAGACTGCTGCTAATTTCATGGATGTTTCAGGGCTAACATATACATCAGCCGTAAATAATCCGTCATTATCAATAGAGTCAGCCGTAATAGGTGTGTTAGGGTTCTCTAAACTGGGTGAGTCGTTGCGAAATAGAGCATCAATTAACACGTTTCCCCCTCATAGCTACCGCCAAGGCATAGGTTATTGCAATGCAACCACCGATAATCAGCGTGTTAGCAACACCATATTTTAGATAACACCCCGCCATAACCGCACCAACGCCAGCCAGTGCAGTGATATCAAGTAATAAGTTTTTCATAGGAATAAAAGGTCTTCGTTAGGATCTAAAGAGGAAAGGAAGTCACCACCACTGCCACCATTCACCAATAATCGACTCATGCCTGTAAATAGTGCAACAGGGCCGTCAATTTTTGCCTCGGGTGTGGATTTATTAGGGAAAATATTGTCGTTTTTATCCGGTTTAACCGTGACGTTCGACATCATCCAGTTCATAACAGGGTGTTGGCCATGATGAAACTTACCCGCATAAACCAGTGCTTCAATCTCTTTCATGGATTCAGAAAAATTACGCACCGTTTGAGCAACCTCAACAAGAGGTAGCCCTTCTTCTGCCAGTGCTAAACTAAACTGAGTGGCACTCCACGGATCAAAGCCCAGCTCTTTTAAGTTTTCACCATCCACCCACGCGATAATTTCTTCTTTGATTTGAGCATGATCGACTACTTCGCCATCAGTTAATTCAAGACACCCCATATCTGCCCATTTTCGGTAAAGCTCAGCCATTTGGCGAGAACAGCGTTCTAATCTCTCCTCAGGTAACCAGAATTTAAAATCAGCATGAACGTGACCATTGGTAGGCTGTTGCCACACTTTTACTGCAGCACAAATATCAATCTTATTAGCGAGGTCAACGCCCACCCATAATGGATAGGTTTTTAATTCATGTTGAGGTGCGAGTTCAGGTGCATCATCCCACTTCATCATATCCATCCATGAAGATTCAGCTGTTACCCAAATATTCATGTGCTTAGTGAAGAAGTTAATCCGTGCAGAAACCTGCTCTTTGGCTTTCTTGGCTAAACGACGTAAATCATCCCAACGTTTACAAATACCGAGCCCCGGATTTGCCTTTTGCCACACCGTTTCATCAAAGGGATCATCGTCTTTATCTAGTGTATAGATAATGCCAAAGAAAGAATCATCATCCACTTGACCACGGAGAACCTTAATCGCGTAATCCCGTAACTCGTAACAAATCCCCTCTTTATTAAAACCCGCCGTAGTGATCCCAAAAAGAAGAGACTGCAGACGCGCACCGGTAGCAGTTTCTAATACGTCCCACACATCACGAGTTTTGTGTGCATGTAATTCATCAACAATGCCACAATGAATGTTTAAACCATCAAGATTATTAGCATCACTGGAAAGCGGTTCAAACTTCGAGGCAGTTTCTTCTTGATAAATAGCGAGTTTATTAAACTCAAATAAACGACCCAATGTCACTTTGGACTTCTTCAACATGTTCTTCGCATCTTCAAACACGATACGAGCCTGATCACGCGTTGTAGCTGCTGAGTAAACTTCTGCACCACCTTCACCATCAGCACCCGTCATATAAAGCCCAATACCGGATGACAATGTGGATTTTGCATTTTTTCGCGCCACCTCGTTATAAGCTGTCCGATATCGACGAACCATAACAGGACGTCCACTACCATCATTACGAAGGACTACTTCCCCCGTACTTTCATCAATTAATGGACGAACAAACCCAAAGATATTGATGAGAATAAAAATATGCCAATCCATCAAGTCTATGGGTTTGCCCGCCAATGCCCCTTTGACATGAGGAACGAATTTATAGAAATTCAAAATATGCTGAGCACGAGGTTCGCTAAACGTTATCCCTCGTTTTTCACCTTCCTTTAAATCATCGAGAAACCGCTGACAAGCAAGCTTAACTAATTCACCCGCGACAATTTTCCCCGTCACTACTTTCTCGGCATAACGAATGCCATCAATAACCTTTGCCATCATTAATCTCTCGCTTTTAAGAATGCAGTAAATGGATCCTCTTCTGTAGGAGTGTTCATCGTGACTTTTGTCCGTGAGGCGGGCGTCATACCAAATTCACTTAACATGGCACGAATGCGCTTCCATGCATCCGCCTTCATTGCAGCAGCGGGATGCGCTTTTTTTAATTTATCGCCCATCGATGAAAGGACTTCATAGGTGTAGCCTTCTTTATCCAGTGTTTCACAGTGTTGTCGATACTCAACATAAGCTTCAACCAACATTTCTAATGCCTTAGCATCAAGCGTGCTCATCACACCTAATGCGTTTAATTCTTCCCCCATTCGTTTAAACCAATACTTTCCCCGTTTACCAAAATACTTCGGAGTTGGGGGTACCCCTGATGGGGGTTTTGGCTCTTTTTTATTAATCGGTCGTTTTGATGGGTTCCCCCTCACCAATTGCAGATGTGACGGGGTTTTAGGCGGTCCAGCCATAATAGAAATCTCCTATCAATAATCGCTTGGGGTTCCCCAAAAAAAGTTTTCTAACCTGCGGTGATGTGAAAAGAGGTAAGGGGGCGGTCCTAGGTGGCGAGAGTGGTAGGGATTTTACCCGCCCCTCCCCTATGAATAATAGGGTTGCTTTAAGCTACGGAATTATTTCCCTTCCTTTGCTGTCTTAGTTCTATGACAGGGCCAGCACAGGCTTTGTAGGTTATCTTCTGCATCGGTACCCCCATGTGCTTTAGCAATGATGTGGTCAACCGTTTTTGCTTCAGTGGCTCGTCCTGCTCTTAAGCATTCTTGACAGAGATACTTATCACGCTTGAGTATACGAGCTCGTAACTTATCCCATTGAGTACCATAACCACGTTGATGACGAGACTTGCCACGTTGGTGGGTTTCCCATCCTAAGTTCTGATGATCTGCACAGTAACCGTTGCGTTCTGTTGTTGTCTTGGCGCATCTCTGTTTACGACATGCGCGAGGTATGCGAGGTGGCATGTTATTTCCTATAATTTAAAGGGCAGATATCTGCCATTTTAAAGAGGAGATTTCTCCCCTTTACTTCTGACTACACCACGTTTGGTTGTTTAGTTCACTCACCGCTTGTGACCATACTTGTTGCTGAGTTTCCATTACTCTTTTTAACTCATTGATAGCAACATCTTGTCGATTAGCTTGCATGCGTAAATCTGCCATTTAAGCCTTGATGTCTAGTTCTAACTTACCGCCAGTAATTACACCGCTGAATACGGCATCACTTGATGCACAGCACTTTAGCTTTCCCGCATCAATAACAGCATCTTTCATAAAACAATTACCTAAACCTGCAATAAAGAAATCATTGCTTTGCTCAGGCTTAACACTGACCTTGATACCTACATCTTGCATTGGTTGCTTAATGCGGATTAGTTGTTCTTCTAACTTATCTAGCTCACTTGTATCTACTGAGACTTTTAATTGAATAGTGTTATCTGACATATCTATCTCCAATAAAAAAACCACCAGTTATTAACTGATGGCTATCGATACAAACTCTATCAACGCCACTCAATGAATGACGTTTGTAGAATTAAATATGTTTATGTCTCTCCATAATAAGAAACGGTGATAATGCGACGAATTAAAAAGCCTCACTATTAAGTGAGGCTGTATTTATTTGAATAGATAGGGTTTTATAAACTAAAATTCATTAGCGTATGGGAATTCAATACCTTGAACCATTTTAATCATATAATCTTCATCTTGCGCTACATCCATAGGATATGCTGAAGTATCGTCTGTTGACCAATCGTCTCTCGTGGAATTAATCACAGGAATAAAGTTATACAAAAATAATTTATTCTCCAAACAAAAAACCACGAAATAATTGTCTCGACCTAAAATAGGATCTTGTTGCCAATGACCAACAGGACCAACAGACTTTGGAAATGAACGTCGAATAACAGAAATAAGTAAAGCACCTTGATAATATTCTCCAAGCGGAGTACGTACCATCCCCTTAATTTGGTCTGACGTTAATTCAACATACTCTTGTGTATCTTTTCCATCATTTTTAATAGTTAACATATTCACTACTCCTTTAGTGTTTATTATGAAGTTATCTTAACCTCACACTTTCATACCTTTAATTACTTAAAGGTACTGTTTAAATATACATTACTTATTGTTTATTGATCTAAGAACTGTCCCAATAGTAAATAATCTTCGTCATGCTTTTTTTCTAAAAAATAGCGTTGATTATTAATAGATTGCCTTAGTAGATATTGGTAACTTATTGTTTTCACGCATACTAGTGAAAGCCCTGTGGGAGCCCAAACTCACAGGGTTATTTTTATATTGCGTTTTTTATTTAGGTAAGAAATAGGTTAATCAGAATTATCAATCTGGTATATATACTTACTTAAGCTATAGTAAGCAAGTATCGCTATACTTTGATTAATATCTTGCTAGTTTGCCCATGCACCCATGCTGGGCTTTTTTTTAGTTCACACACTCCGTTTTAATGTAATCCTGCAATCCCAATATTACTTGCTCTGATTCTGCAATTCGCTCTCAGAATAACCAATAATTTCTGATTGTGGTGTTAGTAGGTCTGATGGTGGTTGCATCATCACGTATCACTACGCTACCTTAATCACTTACGGCTTCCCCGTCAGCCTGATGAAATCAACCATCCTTTCTACAGATACAAAAACACCAGCTATTAACTAGTGGCTATGAACCTTTACAAATATAAAATGGCTATTATTTAAGCAACGGAGTACGGTTGATGTTCCAGTGAAGAGCGACCTGTTCACTTGGGCAAAATAATAAGATCCATGTTATCTAAAACATTCAGACCCCCATTAAACCCGCGGGTCTATTTTTTTACTTTCTTCGCTTCAATTTCCCGTATTGCTTTTAATTGCTCATTAGCTTTTTCTATTGTCGATAACAAGGAAGGTATCCATAATACCACTTGGCAATATGTTAAAGTTCGGACGGTAGAGGCACTAACACTGGTTGAGTCAATGTCTTGGGTATCTCTATACATTGACCGTAACTCATAGGTGTGCTTGAGCACCCCATCAGTAATATGTTGAGGAACAAGCAAATCACAAGTCGGCTCTTTTTTAAGGATCGTTCTATATTCAATGATTTTCTCCTGTGATTTTGCATCTACCTGAATGCCATAGCGGTAGGCTGTAGTCGCTATTTGATTAAATCTATTAAATTGAAATATCTGATCACTTAACAGCTTTGAGTAACTATTATTTTCTTTTGTTAATTGCTTATTCTCTACTATTAAATTATCTCTTTGAGTAATGATATCTTGTATGATGTTGGCAATATAACCACCAGCGACAATTCCTACCATTACAATGACAATGTAAAGTTTCCAATGTTTCATAATTAGTACCGACGATGTGAGAGAGCTATCTGACAACGCTTGTCTAAGCTTGCTTTATCGTTAATACATGAATTATCAATTGAGAGATAAATGCCACCAGCGACTGTGATGAGTAATGCGAGGATAAAGCTGATAATGATGATTAAAGATTTCCATGACATAGTGCTGACTCCGCATCTCTACGACTGACTAGCCCTCGCCATACCTTTCCACCTGCATAAACCCATCGTTTCATTTCTTCACAAGCGCCATACTGATCGCCTGCGTTTAATTTCTTTAGCAACGTAGAACGTGCAAAAGCTGTGGTACCCACATTAAAGGCAAAAGAATATAGAGACGCTTTTGTTTTATCATCCAGCGGTACTTTAATCAGGGTATCAACTTGCTGCTGCGTTCTAATAAAGTCTTTCTGCAGTAATTCGTCACACTCTTGCTGTGTATATGTCTTACCTTGAATGATGTCATTTCCAGTGTGGCCATAACAAACCGTCAGAATTCCAGCAACATCACGGTAAGGCTCGTAACGAACACCTTCAAAGTAACCAATCACTGTTATCGCAATACTTACCGCACCAGCACTCGCAACTGCAGCTACCTTTTGTTTTAGGTTCATTAAATGTCCTTTTTAGCTTTAGTTAGCATCTCGCCAACTATCTTTTCTATGTCTTGCGGATCGCTAGAACAATTTCGATGAACTAATTCAGCAAATAACGCTGTTCGTTTTCGTTGTTCTCGCCATGTCATCAGATAAGTTGCTAATCCAAGGAGCATGCTGAATCCCATCCCTATTACAAATCCCCATTCATAAAGTGAGAGACTTGCAAAAAAGGCAGTTAAGCCAGCTGTTCCGTAGGTAGCATTGGTCAATTTTTCCATGCGCATAGTCACCCCCTACGGAGTGTCCGAGTTTAGTTAAAGAGATACAGATACACAGTTTTTATGTGAAGTAATCAGTATGTGATTGATACTATGATCTACGTATATAAAAAAAGGCCGCACGTGGCGACCTTTTAAATGAGATACTTTAGCTTATTCTGGCTTCAATCTTTCTGCATTAGCAATATACAATGCAATAACTAGAATAAGGATTGTTCCTGAATATACGATAAGTAATTGCGGATTTTTATGTTCAACAACAATAAGTCTAATTACAGCTGTGATAGCGATATAAATAAAATATTGTAATGGAAAGTGATAATTTGATTGAAAGTATTTAATAATTAAGGCAATAAACTCAAAATAAAGAAAGTAAATGATAAGTCCATCAACTAATAAATAAATTGAAACTGGATCACTAACTGTAAACAACAAATTAGCAAGAATAATAGTTTCTTTAACTAAAAAAATTATTAAAATAATTGCAAGCAATATCAGGCCAACACTACTAATCCATTGTAAAACTCGACTAATTACTTTTGTTTGATTTAGTCCTGTCATAATAACTCCTAAGAGTTTATGCCCCTAATATCAAGTTTTCTATAGATTAAAATAAAAAATAGATGAGAAGCTTTATATTTAATTGGGCCGCCATCAAGGTATCGAACCTCGACTTTTAGTTTAAATAAAACTAAATACTCTCCCAGTTAAGCTAATGGCGGAATGAATTTACCTGAACCAACGAACTATCATAAATGCAACTAAGAGCAATAAAGCAATGATAATTACATTCCGTAAAAAAGCGGGGATTAGATGTAATAGCGCAGACCAATTCATAGGCATCTCCTTAGGAAATCATTCCTTTAGATACCACATCTATTTTCGATAAAAACTTGCAAATGCAAGGTTTGCTGTTGATAGCAATGAGGTATGTTTACTCTTCTAAGTTTACCACACACTAATGAATATGTACGTTTTAAAATATAAAGGGATCATCTTTAAATTTAAGCAACAAAAAAACCCCGCCAAAACGAGGTTTTATATATTCAACTATTTAACGCTTAACTCATTTGAGCAGCCATCACAGCCTTACAAAAAATACATTTTGCACCGTGTGGATTGTTCACTGTAACATCAAATTGTGATGTTCTATATTGTGAACCGCTACAACAAGGACATTTAAAATAGAGGCGAATAGTAATAGCGCCTTTAGAGAGCCACCACGTTGCCTGCTGCTGGACCTTTCATACCATTTTCAATGGTAAATGAAACTTCTTGGCCTTCCATCAGGGATTTGAAGTCATCACTCTGAATTGCAGAGTAATGTACAAATACATCTTTACTTCCATCTTTAGGAGTGATGAAACCAAAACCTTTATCATCGTTAAACCATTTTACTGAACCAGTCATTGTATTAGACATAGAATTTCCTTTAATTTGCCATAAGGCATATGAGGGTTTGTTTTTTATTTTTACTTATGGGAATTAATTAGAAGGAATTCGCAATGAAGTGGTATCGAGGATAACGCTAAACGGTGAACAACTTTAAACTGACTAACATAAATAGGCCTGTACTTCCAAACCAGTGATGTTATTAAGCCATAGATAAACTCAGATAGCAAACTTTATTTTATATATAAAAACCCCGCCGAAGCGAGGTTCATAAGTTGGTTGACCTTGATGTCAGTCTTATCACAATATCATCATTTTTACGTACGTAAAGTTTTTATATGATTTTTTCTACGTATCGATCCATCTCTAATGGAACATTTAGCATCATTAACATACCTTCTATTATTCCTTCTGCCTTTTGTAATTTTTTACCTATATGCCCATCAGAACAATTGTGCTTGTTAGCAAGTTGCATAAATGTCATTCCGAATAAGTAATAATCAAGCAATAGATCATGCATATCACTATTCTTTTTATTTAATTGCGCCATGCAACTAGAAATAATTATTGCATCGTCTTCACAGCATTGAGGACGAGCTTTAACCTTGCTTGGTATTAATCCACTAAATCCCGCAGCAATCGAATACCATTGAACCGACTCTGTATTATCTGCCGACCATGCACCCCATCTTTCTAATACCTGTTGTATATCACGCATTACGCCACTTCCTTATGTTGTCTTGAAAATACTAACTCTCTTACCTCACAAGCTTCTGTTAGCATGTCATTAAAATCACCATTATCAGGCCATCTCACACTGACCGTTTCTACATCATTATTAGAAAGTAGGTTTTTATGTGCGCACTCCATAGCTGCAGAATGACCTGCCGCATTCCAATCCATATCTGTAAAGATAACAAGGTGGATAACACCTTTTGGTGCTTTGAACTTTTTCATGAAGTTAGTATTGATGACCGACCAAGTATTTACACCATAGAGTTGCTTACAGGAAAGTGCCGTCTCGATACCTTCAGCTATGCCAAGTGTGGTATCAACAGAAAACATTCTTATCGCGACAGATTCTGCATACTCTAAATAATTGTCATCCTGCACTGCAGTCATTTTCTTCACAACATCAAGAGGTGCTTTTTTATCTCCTTGTAAATATGTTCTGTGTAAATAACAAAGTTGTCCTTTTGCATCTGTGGCTAGTGACCAAATAGCTTGAAATTTGTCAGAACTATTTCGAACAGGTTGATGATCACAATAACGGACATTATCCGCTGGTAATTCAAAAACTCCTCGGTTCTGTAAATACTGCATGGCAGGTGTATTTTTCAGTATGGGTAATTTTGAATAACAGGCGGTGATACGCTGAAATAAATTCCCTTTTGGTTTCTCTTTTGTTGTTGGTATTTCTTTTTCTCGGTGATTACCAATCAACACATCAATTTCATCTGCTAATGTTTTAAAGTCTTTACCTTGTGTTCTTTCTAACAATTGAAAGCCATTACCCGAACTACACGTACAAATGTAAGTTCCTCGCCCGTCTTTATCGTCAATACGAAACTTTCCTTTTTGCCCGCAGATAGGGCACTTTCCTTTAAAGTGCTTACGCCCCGTTATAGGAGGTAACCCATAATGTGCAAATATTTTTGCCCATAGCCCTTTTACGGCATCAATTGTATTCACAGTAAACCTCCTTGCTGTGGCTGGTGGCTAATTTGGGTACGTAGATTTTGAATATTGACTTGCGCCTTCTTGCGAGATTTAGCAAAGGCAATTTGTTTATATTTAATGAAGTTGCTCACTTCAGGTGTGATTTCTTGTGGCGTGTTGTGAAAACCTTGTGGCCATACACCAAATTTATCTTTGAAGGTATTGGAGACCCAACCATCACTGATGGGCTTGCCCTGTGTCGCACGTTGATTCTGGTAGTATTTCAATTGAGACCACCAGCTTTGCTTATCTTCTCTGGTGTAAGTGCGCTCTTTTTTATTCAGTTTTTTTATGTTTCGGCTGGTATCAACATCGATATCTTCACCCACTAAAGGTTTAAACCCACATTTAGGGCAAACATAAACACCTGCAGGTTTCATGTAATGGCAAGAGGAACATTCTTTCGGTTTCTTCTCTCGTTTTTCTTGCTCTCTGCTAGACGAAGATTCACTCATACCGTCGTTTTTGGTAGGCAGTTCGTCATATTCAATATCATCGGGATAACCTAAGCGGTGAACTGAGCCGGAGTGATCAAAAATAAGGCAAGTCTCTTTTCCTGGTGCGGTACGTAATCCTCTTCCAATAGCCTGACACCAACGAATCTCTGATTTAGTTGGACGGGCGTAAATAATGCAACGGACATCACTATCAAAGCCGGCAATCAATGTTCCCACGCTCACAAGCACCTTGGTCGCGTCTTGCTCAAACCGATGAATAATGATCTGACGCTCATCATGTGGCGTATCTGCAGTGATCACCTCAGCATTCACACCTGCACGATTAAATTCGACGGTGACAAAATTGGCATGACTGACTGTGACGCAAAAGCAAATCGTAGGTAGGTTTCGACCATTCACCAACCAGTTATCAACAATATCCCCCACCAAATCAGCACCACTCATAATTTCAGCAATTTCAGCTTCTTTGTAATCACTGCCGAACTCTGCGTTGCTGGACGATTTTACTTTTGATAAGTCTGGTTTAGTTGGTGCATAGAACTCATATGAGCTTAAATCACCACGCTTGATTAACTCTTTCATGGTGGTGGGCTTGATTAGTGTTTCGTAGTAATGACCAAGGAATGGTGCAAAAGGCGTACCGGACAAACCAATTACCTTGAATTCACTTTCACTGATCACTTCTAATATTTTCTTACGGCGTAAATGCGCCTCATCGATAATGAGTAAATCGATGCTGTCTGGAAAATCTCTACGAATAACGGTATCTGCTGATGCAATTTGAATTAAACGGGTCGGATCGTAATTAGGATGATCGCGCCATACATAGCTAATCTCTTCGGCTGGCAAGCCATACTCAATAAAACGACTGGCTGTTTGATCAATCAAAATTGTGTAAGGAACAAGAAACATCACTCTCATTCCACGCTGAATATGTCCATCAGTAATAAACGCAGCTAATGCCGTTTTTCCGCTTCCTGTTGGGCTATAAATCATGAATGTTCTATTTTGCTTCCATGCCTGACGTAACATCGTCAATCCGCGTTCCTGTGCAAAATTTGGTGTGATTGTTAACATCGGTTTCCTCATTTGATAATTAGCACTGCCAAAGGAAGGGATTTATTTTTATCTGGACGTCTAAACGGCTATTGGCTTTTTAACTCCTATAGAGATCTATATTTAAGATCTACTCACTCCCTTGGCTGTGCCTTCCCTAACACCCCTTTCAAAGATCACCCCCCTTTCCCCCCTAGAAAGTTTTCCCCTCTTCCCCAGAAAACAATCTAGACGGCTAAACGTCTTAACTTCCAACATCTCCTAAATCCAATCACTGTTAAATCGATAACGGCTTTGCTGTATAACCTTGCATTGCTCTCTGATAACGCTTTATGAACTCTCTTAATCTCACGTTAGCCTCATGACGAGCTTTGTTGTCTTTACGGTAGGGAACTTGTTCTCGTTCCCATTCCGTTTGATACACTTCTGAATATTTAACTAATGCCTTTTGCCTCATGCTTGGGCTTAACTTCGTGAGTTGTTCCTGAATCCACTTAGCATCATCAGGAAAGTAGTGATCAGGCATCGGCATATTGATTTGGTGCACCTAATTGCTCCTTGATTTTGTTTGGAAATGGCTTTATTTCTTCAGCTTCATACCCTCCTAAGCCATTAGTGGAAATGTAAATAATTCGCCCTTTTCGTAAAGCTTGGCTAATTGCAGTTTGATGTACGCCAAGTAGCTCTGCAGTTCTTCCTTGCCCATTTTTTCTAACAAACTCGGATAAAAGTTCTTTTTGCATTTAATGCCTCCATAAACAGAATAATACTATAGATATTATAGTAATCAATACCTACAGTATTGGAATATTAATATTAATAGTATTAGGATGTATTCATGAAATTAGAGAAAAAACTGACGACAGAACAGCTTGAAGACTGCTATAGGTTGAAAGCTTTGTATGAGTTAAAGAAAAAAGAGCTTAATCTAACTCAGCAGCAAATAGCTGATGAACTAGATATTAGTCAAGGAGCCGTTGGCCATTATCTTAATGGGCGAAATGCTCTTAACTTACAAATTGCCTCTGTTTTTGCTAAAAAACTACAAGTATCAATATCTGAGTTTAGCCCATCCTTAGCTAAAGAAATAACAGAGTTATCAAAAGGATTTGATGCAAATGTTAGCAACCCAAGGCCTTATCGACCAGCCCCCAAATACCCCGTTATTAGCTTTGTTCAGGCGGGGAATTGGACTGAAGCCTGTGAACCATATACGTTGAGTGAGATTGACGAATGGTACGAGTCTGAAGTTGCTGTTCAGGGATCTGCTTTTTGGCTTAAGGTTGAAGGTGATTCAATGACAGCGCCAACGGGTATCAGTATTCCTGAAGGATCATTGGTTCTAGTTGATACAGGAAGAGAGCCTATAAATGGAAGTTTGGTGATAGCTAAACTGACTGAAACAAATGAAGCAACATTCAAAAAACTTGTCTTGGATGGTGCTAAATATCTTAAAGCACTAAATCCTGCTTACCCGGCTATTACGATCAATGGCAACTGTAAAATTATTGGTGTTGTTGTTCAGATGATGATGCGCTTTGTATAACGAAATGGCCTGACGACACGTTTTAGGAGGAAATATGGCGTTTAACAATATTGAGATAGCAAATATTAGACGGTGTATGGAATTTTTCATGGAAAAACGCCGCCCAGCAGAGCACCTAAGGGATGAATTAGATTTACAGTATCGTATCGAGGACGACTCAGTAATTATCTTTGAAATTAGGCAACTAATATGGAGTGATGGCAGAGTAGAAGAACCTATAGCAAAAATCACACATAATAGATATTCGAATTCATGGTCTCTGCTTTGGATGGATAAAAATAGTAACTGGCACAACTGCGATGAAAAAATGTTAGGTAGTTTCTCTGACGCTATTAAGCTCGTCGAAGATGATGTACAAGGCTGCTTCTTTGGGTGACGACACGTTTTAGGGTGTGGTTGAATTTACTTTCAAAGCTAGATTAAATTATCTACTACAATAAAAACTGAGGAACCCAATGTTACGCTTAGGAATTTTATTGGATGGAGCAAAGCCAATTGGAGAAGGAATTAATGGCGCTTTAAGAGGATTTGCTATGGTTGGTGATGAGGAAATTTCAGTAGTAGCTAAACAACTGCCGGAGAAGGAAATAATTTGCGAAATATTATGCGCTAAGTTAGGGCTGCTACTAGATCTACCCATACCTGAGCCGTTACTTCTAGTGAACTCACAAAAAGAATACCTATTCGGAAGCACTGATATTGGTTACCCAAATCTTGCACATTACTTAAATATTGAACATGATAGTGAATTAGCGCTTAAGCTTTTAAAAAAATGGGTTCATTTAAAAAAATCATCTTTCTTTGATGAGTTGATTTTTAATGCTGATAGGCATGAGGGAAATATACTTTTTGACGGTGCGACATTCAGCCTAATTGATCACGGGCTTGCATTGCACGAAGGATTCCCAGATGACTTTAAATGGAATAATATTCTATTCTCATTCATGCTTAATGACTGTGACTCAGATAGTGATAAGTGCAAAATAAAAAACGATGCAAAGACTTGGAGTGATCAATTAACTGAAATAAATATCATTGATAACATTGAGTTAGAAATCTCCAATATAAATTCACCTCACAAAGAAACATTGATAAATATCTTGACGAAAAGAAAAAAAATGTTACTTTCATTTATCAATAATAGACTCCCTTCACAACAAATGGATTATGTAAATGTTTGATTTTGATGAGTTATTTAAAAAATCAAAAGAAAACCCATTATACTCCGCGTCTTGGGTTCCGGTTTACTTTGAACCAATGATGGGATCTGGTGAAAAATTTACCGTTGTGATTGCAGCCATTGGCTATGATGGGGTCGTCAGGGTGTGTAGTACAATACGACCACATGTAATAAAAGCCATGTATGGCAATAAACACTCTCAATTCAATTCACTCATAAACGTTATTATTAATAGTTTAAATACTCATCTTAGAGAACAGCAAAATTTCCATGGGTGGATATCACCAATTTCTGGCGTAAATGTGGGTGATATAACGAAATCGCAATCCACTGATATGACTGGTGTGTTAAGACAGGCGATACAACTAACCGCCAGCCTATCTTCGCTTGATTTTTTTTCTGAAGAAAATAACGAAGACCAGTATTCATCTGAATTCACATGGACGAGCCAAGTAAAGGATAGTGTTATCAGATCTAAGCCATGTTATTCCCCCTACTTTAATCGTGAGTTTAAGGTTGCAGGAGAGGCTAGGGCTACAAAAATATTTTTCCTTAGTGACCGCGTAGCCATAAATACAGATAGGATAATTCCAGGTCAAATAGCAACTCATTTGGATAGAAGTAAGGCTCGTATTTTCGATCTGCTCTCCGTAAGAGATATGGATATATTCACCCGAACCGCCTTTGAATTTATTGTATATAGGCCAGAAGATAGTGATCCTACGTATAATAAAAATCAAATAAAAAGACTAAATGAAGCACTTCTTGAGATACAAGAAGTTGGAGATAAACATTCCATCCGGGTAGTCCCGGTAACCACGCCACATAAAGCAGCTAAAAGAATCATAAAGGCAGAATTAAGCGCAGCCTAACTAACCCCAGCCCTCTCCGCGAGGGCTTTTTTGTGTCCTCTCCCCTCCAAAGAAGTGATCTTCATTCCAATCTGAGATTTATTTGAAAATAAATTATCCGAAATATCAATAGCTTTTATACTAAAAACAATATTTAATACTTTAAGTATTGAAGTATAATAATACTTAAAGTATTATTTATAGTGTCAATTGAAAATAAAGGTGTAAATATGACCACTATACATTCTACCGCAATCCTTAATTTACCGAAACCTGACGTACATACAGGCGTAATATTACCTATGTTCTTGTTTCGTTTCTGGACTAAAACTGAGAATCCAGAGAAAAAAGAAGTTATGGCTACCAGTGCTGAACAAGCTAAAGAGTTACTCGGTAGCAATGTTGTTTTCTCTGCTCAATTTCCTTGCGAGGCTTAATTATGGCTCACGAACTCAACTTAGAATCTGTTGCAAAAAAAAGCTCTCAATTAAATGCACTGTTATTTCAACTAAATAATCTTCGAATTCCTGAAAGCCCTGATGTTGAAACTTTAATAGAACTAGCGCATGAATTATCTGGTGATGTTGTTAACTGGATTCTTGAAGAAAATGCTCAGAGAGATAATGATCATGGCAAAAGAAATAATTAATGTAGATAGCGGAAAAATGCCAGATACATTACATCGAGTAAAAGCATTCTTAATTTTAGCTCAGTTTATTTCTCGTAATAGCGAAGAGCGAGCAATTCAACTTAGCTTATTATCTCAAGCAGAAGATGAAATCGATGAGGTTTTAAATGATGAATAACACTAAGTTAAAAGAATCCGCTTGTGATGAATTACTTTATGCAACTTCTATTTTAAATCTCATTATCAATGATAACGTAACACCTAGCGATAATATGTTTAATGCGATTGAATCAGCAGTAGCCAATATAGAAAGAGCTAAAGAAAGTGTATCGAATATTAATACTGATAAATCACCAAAGCCTATCGGTGAAATTAAAGTCAGTGATAACGATACAATTGAAACGGCTGTCGGGTGTATTTTAAACACATTAGAAACTACAATTAATTTAAAAGTAGCTGAAGAAAGTGGTCACATTAAAAATTACGACATTCAAATTACAAATTTAATCCAATCAGCAAAATTAAATTTAGAAACCGTTTATGAAAAAGTAAGTTTCACGGAGGCGCAATGAATATCGATGAATTAATTGTTCTTCCTGATTTAAACAAATTATCGGAAGGCGAGTTGGGAAAATTAAGAGCAAACTTAGACTTATCTATTGATTCACTCATTACAGGAATGAAGGTATTCGGCGATTTTATGTTTTGGGCTGATGCTAATGAAAATTATCCCAATGGTAAAGATCATCTTGGTGATGTGGGATTATTTTTAAGCCAAGTGTCATTATTGATATCAATATTAAATGACAAACTTGGTGGAATTGAATACGAAATATCAAATCGAAAAATAAAAGGAACACGGGAATGAATAACCAACACGAAGCTATTGAGAAAGCAACTGATAATCAAATTACTATTGCTATGCGCCCTGTTTATATTATTTCAGGTGCTAATCGTGCTTACTTAAGTGAGCGTTCAGCATTAAATAAGCTAGCAAATATTCTCACCGAGCGTGAACTTCATAAGGAAGGCATTGAGACTAACTATGAAGGTGAACAATGCGAACTTGAAAATGGCACAATCGCTTTTAAGCGTGGCGAACCTACCGAACACTTTATGGATCGCAAGGAAGCTAAACTAACCGAACTCCAAGAGCGATTAAAGCAAGAGCGTAATATTGAACGATTACAAAAAGAATATGCTAAAGCTGTCGCTAAATATGATGATGCAGAAAAAGAAGCTGATAGACTATATTACGAATTAAATAATGCTTTAACCAATAAATAAATCATCCACTAAATAAAAATTAATTATAGCGTTCATGCTAGGGATTGCTGCGCTCTAAATCAGGAGTAAGCAACATGGATAAAATTAATTTACTTGAAATAAGAAGAAAGCGTTTTATCAACTCAGTGCTTATTTATATTAAACAAAATGGAAAGAAAGCTGAGTTTAAATCAAAGTTAAATAATAAAACTGTTATTACAGAAATTAGCTTTGAAAATTTAAATAATTTCTTCCGTGATGTCTATGAAGAAAAAGATTGCCGTCAACGTTGTAAGTGGAGTGATAAAGATATCTACAATACTTATGAATGGTTATATAACTTAAATGGCTCGATTTCTGATATGGGTAAATTCATGATTGATTATATTGTTGAGTATTTACCTCCTTACTTAAATGGAGAGGAATATAAATATCATGACGTATTCTGAATTCATGAAAAAAGGTAAGCAATTAGAGGGGAAAGGATTTTATAGACGCGCACTAGAGCAATATAACCAAGCTTTTATTATCGCAGATCCACCAGCTAAAGGCGCAATGAGTTATCAACAAAAAATAAGTAATCAATCATCTAAGCGTTGTTTAGATAAAGCCAAAATTAAAATACCGGGTGGCATGTTATGAATAGTAAAAAAATGACAACAAATGAAATCATCGAATATTTAAAAGAAAAAGGTTTCCCTGCTTCCTTATTAGATAAAGAAGCTATTAAGTCAAATCGTAAATTAACACCAGAAGAACAAGAAATATTTGTTAAGCACATTGTGGATAATTTAAGAACGATTGTAGCAAATAAATATTTAATCTCCTGTGTAACGCGATTCGGTCCTGGTCTTAATGAGCAGTTTTCATTTAGACACAAAAATATTGTTGTCGATTTGGATTTAAAAATTATCGAGAAGCTACTCATTGTAAAAGTTGAGTCAGTCATTCTCGATCAGTCAGGCGATGGCGTATTCGCCCTGTTCCGTTTTTACGAAGGTAACAAAGCAAAAGGCGAAGAAGGTGATAAATGGATGCAAGACATGCTTGATCAACTACTCATCAATAGCGCCACTTTGCTTATCTCACAAGGTAAAAGTCAATTAATACACTAAGGATAGTCAATATGAATAATTTAATTAGCACCAATGCGTCAATGACCTCTAAAGAGATCGCCGAATTAGTTGGTAGCCGTGAAGATAGTGTTAAAAGAACTATCGAACGGTTGGCAGAGAAAAATGTTATATCCGAACCACCAACGGTGGATGGGATTAAAGCAGCAAACGGAACCACTCCACTACATTATGTTTTCACAGGTGAAAAAGGTAAACGAGACAGTATCATTGTCGTTGCGCAACTGTCCCCAGAGTTTACAGCTCGGTTAGTTGATCGCTGGAAAGAACTTGAAGATGAACGAGTCAAACCAAAATCACAAGCAGAAATTATTGCTGCTATGGCGCTGGCTAACTTAGAAAGCGAACGCCGTATATCTCATGTAGAGCAAAAAGTTGAACAAGTGAATGAAGTCGTTGAGCAAATAAAACAAGGAACGATCCCTGTAGGTTGGGTTGGGTACTCTCTGGCGAGAACTAAATCAGGTATGACGGTGGATAAATGCAAAACACTCACCAAACAGTTCAATGTTCGCAAAAATAAAATAACTATTCTTACGCCCGAAGGTATGCCTAGGCCTATGGCCATTATTCATGAAGCTGATTTTATATCTGCATTCAAGGCAATGATGAGTGAAGCCGAAAAACGTGGCACTCGCTGGCATCATCCTAAAATGGGATTGTTTCAGGCAATTGGCTGGGAGGGTAAATAATGGCTTATTTTACTGATACTAGTAATGGCGTTATTTCTGATGATGGTGCTTTAATTTCTTACTCTGAAGCTGTAACAGTCCTTGAATCAGGTCAATACGATAAAGAGTTATTGAAAGGTTTATATTTAGTCGCTGCAGTCATGGGTAAGTTAGCTGATGAACCTGAAACATTAACACCTGAACAGAGAATTTCTGTCTGGCGCTGGGTGGTAGCAACTTGCTTTATTCGTGAACTACAAGAAAAGAATGGCACCACTGAAATTCGTAATGAAGAAGGCGGTGTTGATCTTGCCACTATTTACAGTAACGGAGAAAACGCTTTAACCATTTACCCAGCTTCTTTGCGCCTTTGTCTTGCAAGCCATTTTGAAAGCATTCTTATCGAAGAGTTAGGGGGTATCTATAAAGATTATTGTCCTGACTTCATCATAAAAGCCTATATCGGCTTTCTGGACATCTCCCTTGAACATGGTCCTCGCCTATCAGAAAAAGGACGTGAAGGGCTCTGTATTCTTCATGATGATTATATTCGCGAGTTAGAAGCTAATAACGGATTTCTAGCTATGCCAACTATGCACTAAGGACGGTAAAAAATGACAACTAAATTACCTTACATCGAGACAAGCCAATTAAGAGCTGCACTTACATTATTAAAAATGAGTGATGATGTTCGTCTTGTTACTAACTGTGTACATATCAACGTTGAACATATCGAAGTGTCTAATGGGCATGTAGTATTACGCATGAAACACAACTCTGAATTCAGTGATGATATTGTTATTCAATTTGATGAAGCAATTCCTAGCGATGCTGAATATACACATATTAAATCATATGACGATGGTTCTTATGTCGCTATTCATTATAAGCAAGAGAAGGATGAAAATTTCTATCCCTACTATAAAACAAAACTCACTTTAATCAAAGATAAGTACCCGTCATTTAATCGTCTTTTTGAGCAGGAATTTATTAAAGGTGAAGCACCTTTATTGCAGTCCATGTATTTAGCCTTGCCTTATCTACTATTTGGCCGTGTTATTACGGGAATGCTGAAAACAAAAGATAGCAAAAGTGTGCTTTTCGATTTTTCACTTCTGACAAAAAAATCATTTGGTGATCCTAAATTACTTGTATTAGCAGTGGCTGATAATGCTTTTGATATTGCTGATAAAGTTTACAGCTTAATTAAGGATGATGATTAATGACAACTTTAGATTTCAATCTCGTTAGTGTCATCAAAAATGCAGGTAGTGATCCCGGTGATATAACTGATGCAGTCTGGAAAGCCGGTTATCGTAAAACAGATTTTACCACTGAGCAGATCATTGATATTGCAGTAAGCATGACGGGTGATTCTATTTGTTTAAAATTACCCCATGACACCTTACCTAAGACTTTAGATGACATCAGTAAATATCATTTAAACGATATCATTTTTGATACCCATTGGGATAACCCACCAGCGACTATCGCACAGTGCATTATGGAGAACGGGCATAGGGAAGGAAATAAAAAATGACAACTGTGACTCGATACATTAAGTGGAAGGAAATGATCCAGTTAACTGGCAAAAGCAAACCTACAATTTGGAGAATGTACGCAAAACGAAATGAGTTTCCCAGACCAGAAAGAACAAAAGGTGGTACGTTTTTAGGCTGGCCAGAACATGTCTATGAAGAGTGGGTTAGAAGTGAAAAACTGTAATGCTAACTTGACCCGTTACTTGACCCGCATCTCTTGCGGGTTTCTTTTTAAAACCTTGTAACTCATTGATTTTAAATGGTACGCCCTACAGGATTCGAACCTGTGACCTACGGCTTAGAAGAACGTAGAGCATCATTTAACATCATGAAATAACTAGATTTATCCTTGTTCGCATTTAGTTTTGTGTAGTTACGTGTCGTTAATAACCTCATAATGTCGTTGATGTGTCGTTGTGTACGACACAAAAATGACACACTCCAAATTTATCCCACCCTGCTATACTCTCCAAAAACCACCAACCGGATCCGTTATGAACCTCGCAAACCTAACTCAAGAAGAAAAAGACAAAGTTAATGTCGATTTGGCCGCTTCTGGTGTCGCATATAAAGAACGACTCAATATGCCAGTTGTTGCCTCGGAAGTTGAACGACAACAACCAGCACATTTTCGCGAGTACTTTAATGAGCGACTAGCGTTTTATCGTGAGAGAAGTAAGAAACTGCCAGATGGGAATTCAGTGCAGTATTTGAAAATAGAGTGATTAGTGATCTCCGTCTAATTGAGTGATATTATTCTGCAAATTTATTAATAGATTGGCATTTGGATATAAGATGAATGATATTTTGCCTCATATGACAATATACAATTTAATGTATGCGTCGTTTTTTCTAGTTACTGCTCTTTTTTTCTCATATATTTTAAATAGATATATTTCAATATCTCCAATGGGAAAACATAATGACCTAAGTCTGGAAGGCTTAAGAGGGTTAGCTTGTATTCTTGTTTTTATAAACCACTCATATCATGCTGTCTCCGCTATTGGAATAAAATCTCCCGTTTTTAACATTGAGCCAGCATCCGCTTACGGAAAAATGGGTAGTTTTGGTGTTGCTATTTTCTTTTGTTTAACTGGTTTTTTATTTTCATCTGCAATAAAAAGCGGAAAAATAGATATTTTGTTTTTCAAAAAGAGAATATATAGACTTTTACCTGCATACCTTTTTGTTGCAACTCTTGTTCTGTTTATATTTATAATTCAAAAATATGCAAGGATAACATCATTTAATGATGTATTAATCATCCTTCAAAGAGTTTATGGCTTTGGTTTTTGGGGGAGTGGAATAAAGCTAGGTAACACTTTAGATGGTGGTTTAAATGTTGTTATATGGACATTACCATATGAATGGAAATTTTATGCTGCGATACCTTTTCTAGCATGTGCTTATGCGATCAAACCGCTAAAAATAGCATTGATACCGTTTGCGTTAATTGTTATGTATCTAGGTTATCAGAGTGACACAATACTTTGGACATATTTTATTACTGGTTTTATAGCTTCATTTGTAAGTAAAACAGAAAATAGAATAATGAAATTAATATCATACATATTACTAATTATATTTTTTACATATGCTGTATATGGAGATTTCAAAGCATATTCATTTGAAATGTATATATATATATCATTATTTTTTATAATATATCTTTATTGTAGACCTTCATTGCTTGAATATAAGATTATATCAAGTATTGGAATTATAAGTTATAGCTTGTATTTGTTACATCAACCAGTCATGAATTTGACATTTAGAGCAATATCATATTTTGTTGATCTAAAATCAATATCCACAAAAGAATTCATGTCCATACAAGCTTTATCAATAGTAATAGCTATTTTGACATCAATGTTTTTATATAACAAAATAGAGAAGAAATTTAGAATAAAATAATATCCCTTCACTTATAAAAGGCGGTAATCCCGCCTTTTTATTTATATTAGAATGACTGATATATTTGTTGTGGTTGTATATTTCAATCTGTATTTTTTATTAGGCGATACTGCTGCTTGACTTGAACCATTTACTGTCCCTGAATCAACAGTGACCACAGCAGATAAACCATCTAACATTTCTAAAATAAATTCAGTACCAACTCTATTAGGAGATGGTGAAGGAAAAGACATGACCGCACTTGAAGAAAAGCTAATTGATATATATTCAAACGTGTCAGGCATCAACCATTTACCATCAGATTTTTTATTTAAAATTAATTTATTTCCAGAAACAATTCCCAACTCAGGTGAATATAACTTTACACTACCATCATTTGCAGGAATATTTATAGGATGCCCATTTAATGAATCAAACCTAGTAGAATATTGGTCTGTAAATAAATTAGATATTCTGCAAGGTGATCTAAAGTTAAATGCTCTTTGATTATTAGATGAAGGATCAGTATTAAATATACTTATATTATTTGCAATAAATGATGACCCATTTATTGCATACTTAATTTCATTGCTTCCTTTACCATTGCTATAGATGGTGATATCAGATAATTTATGGTTTCCCGCACTACTCAAAGTGACTCCGTTACCTGAATTTAAACCAATTGTTCCACTCAAAGATAAATCTCTACCACCACTTAGATCTAGAAAACCATCTGAACCGTTTTTTTCTATAGTATCATTAAAATTTACATCTTGAAATCCAAGTGGATAACCATCAGATATTAGTGTGCTACAATTAAAAACGATTCCATTCCTTCCGTTTTCTCTTATTACGTTACCTATAGATATTAATGTGTGAGTACTTCCCTCGTATCTAGCACCATCAAGATTATTTTTAATAAAATTATTGTAAAAAACCCTTATATTATCTAGTGCCGTATGACACATTAGTCCATGCATTCTATTATTTGATGATAGATTGTTTTTTATAGAAATATTTTTTAATTTATTCCTATACCCTCCTGGATCTGCTACTGGCTCCATGTGAATACCATGACCAACTGTAGCAGTCATATTATTTTTATTTTCTAACGAGCCAGAATACATAGTTATATTTTTAGAAATAAAAATATTAGTTCCTGTTACTGCTACAATCCCACTTTGCCAAGAGTGACTTACTTCTACATTTTTTATTTCTATAAAATCTGGAATTCCTTCATTCAATGAACTAATACCATCTTTTATATAGTGATTAACTAATATTCCATGTCCTGGATAGTGATCAATTCCACCACAAGTTAAATTTAAATTTTTACACTTAGCACCAATTCGTATTCCACAGTCATCAATATACATTGACGGCATTGAAAGATTCTGCATATTACCGTTAATAAATGGTAGCTTTATATCACCAGAACAGTTTATTAATTTAAATGCAGTAATTCTTGAATTATCAGAAATTATATTAACTTTTGCTCCTGATAGATCAATTCCTCCATTAAAACCATTTATTTCAATGATGTGATTGTACGACATCCAATTTTCATAACCATCACGACTTCGATTCTGATCATAAAGATTGTATTCACCATTGGCATAAATTCGCTTACCTGTCACTTTTGCATCATTAAACATTTGGATGAACGCATAAGTATGATCTGTTTCATTCTCAGTAAAATACAATTCAGGATAAAGAAATCCATTATCTAAATACTGTTGTAATGTATTACCTGAGGATGAGCCTATTAATGAAGCGCCAGTATTTGATGACAATTCATCTCTAAATCTTTTATCAAATTGGTCAGGGTCATACTTCAACACGTTAGGATAATAGTGTTGCTGTGCACCGTAGCTGTCATAAACAGCCATGCTGTGACCTTCAACTGTCACGAATTTAGCAATCTTACCGTTATAAACAGGGAAGCCAGCCTGATTGATTATTAGCGGTTGAGCGACAGGGATAGTGCTGCCGTCCTCATTCTCAAGATAAACTTGAATTTGGTTTTCTGGTAATGTTGGATCGGTATCAATCTTACCAATAAAAATTTTACCATTACTCGCCGCTTGGAATTTCCTTGCGAGAGTGAATAATTGTGACGGCATTGACACGACGACATTAGGAATAATATCTGACATTGCTTTCTCCAAGCGTGAGTAGTCACGGTAATGGTATTACCGTGGTCTTATTGTGAATAAATACAGTAGGTTATATTATGTTTGTCCACCAAAAAATAGGGTGAGACAAATGGCAAGAGAAGATACGCAGTTCAATCTACGGCTTACTGCTGAAACAAAAGAGAAGCTAAAACAAAGAGCAAAGATGAATGGTAGGTCTTTGAACTCTGAGCTTGTTCACATAATTGATATTTATTTATCAACTCCTTCTTCGGTAGTTGGGTATAGAAGCGATGCTGAAAGACTAGCAGATCACCAAGCAGAAGAAGTTAAAAAGATGGTGTTCGATACATTAGTTAAACTATATAATGATAAAAAATAAGCAGTGAGGATTTATTTTTCATGAGTAATGGAACTTCGGATAAAATTTATAGTGACCTAAAATTATTCTTAAAGAAATTTATTAAATTTGCACTTGTGCTTATTGTTATAATTATTGCCTCAGGTGTCTCATATTATTTATATGTCGAACATGAGAGAAATCAGAGAGAGTCTCAAGTAATTAATAAAGCGCTACCTTTTACACAATCACCAGCACCATGGGTGTTTGTTAGAGATGACTTTGGAACAAAAAAAATAATTAAGTTGTGGATGGTGGAAGATACTAATAACCATGCAATTATTCAGGTTGATGGTAAGTATTCGGTATTTCGCACAAGAATAAATAGTTATAAAAATCTTGAATTTTACCATGAGGCTGGAGATGCCTGTAAATTCGTTGATGTAAAAATAGAAAAAGGGAAAGGGATAACCTCCATATCGTGTGACTTTAAAGATTATTATGGTGGACTTGTTAAGAGAAAATAACAATAAACAATAGAGAGACGATGGTGAAAAAATATCTATTGGCGCTAGTTGCTATGATCCCTATGTGTGCTAACGCACAATGCTGGGTTGTTTCAAACCTAAAGGGATATAGCGCTTATGAGTCTGAAAAATATAAGTATATAGAAAATGGCATGAGTAATGGCATATTCCAAGTTGAGATAAACAAAGACAGTGGCGATGTTAGACTAGTCTCTGAAACATTAGGTGGTGGTGGTTTAGAATACACCCCTATATCACCATCATCTATGGTTGGTTTGTATATTAATGGGAATACATCAACAATAGAGACTTGGGCTATCACTGATAAAAATAAGGTGCTTTACTCGAAGGTAGTCAATAATCATCAATTAGTAACTGGAACAACGTCTTTAATAGGTGACGTTCTTGGTGACTGCTCAGGTGTTGTAAAATGAAAGCTAAAAATATTTTCATATCACTAATATTGATGTTTGTTATCTCTCCTTTTGTTTTAGCAATAGATAAACAAAAAGAAAATCATGAGCTAATTATTTCGGTCGCTGATACTGGATTATTTGCTGGAAGATGTAGCACTTTTAGTAAAATGTACGAGTTTCAAAAAGAAAATAAAATACCAAATGGAGATGAATTTATTGATAAATTCATTACATCAGAAGCATCATCAGGCGGTTCAAGTATAAAGGAATATACAGAGGTGTGCATAGAATCAATAAGCGCTATAAATGAATTAAAGAAAACAAATCAGCAAGGCGAGTAAATCCCGCCTTTCCCAGATATCTATTTCCTAGCCTCAGCCTGCCCCATTGCTGTTAATGCATCAGATATTCTTGTAACTAATCTATCGTAGGCGGTGCTACCTCTTGGGGTATTAGCTAATCTTAAGAGCATGTTTCTAACTCTTGGGGATTCGTAAACTCTAGATGCTAAGCCTCTATATGCTTCTTGTGCAATTGTCCCTCCAGCAGTAAGCAGTCCGAACCCCCACCTCTGCCTGCTTATATTAGCCATTCCTGTTTGTGTGACAGCATTAGCTACGCTAGCCCTGCTCGTTGCATCTAAAACATCTCTAAGCCCCTCGATAACTTGTCGCTGTCTTCCATTAAAGACCATATTAAACACCTGACCATTAGACTGCCTTATTAATTTATTGAGCTCGTTTGCCATTTTTACCGGAGAACCATCCGCCCTTTCAAGAGCCTTGCTTAAATATGCAGCCCTTAACTGATTACGACCATTTTCATTAACCATTCCGTATATACGGGCTATATCACTAGGTCGCTTACTGTAGATTAGGTTATTGATTAACTCGGGAGTTACATCACCTTTCTCTAAAGCACGTTTCAAACCTGTTTTTTCAATACCTCTGGCTATGTTTCGGTATTCGTTATTTGCATGGCGAAGCTGATTTAATGTGCCAGCGCCTAAGTTCTGGCCAACAGATCTATTCATGTCATTGGTCATGGCGGTGTTTATTCTGTTGTATGCAGACTCAAGAGCTGTAGGCATAGCTAAGTTATCACCTTGCAAACTTTGTCTAAGATCTGTTCTTAAATTACGAAGCTCTTCAAAGCTAGCACCATTAGAAATTCTATTCCTAAGGTTTGTTAGTATTTGCATGGCTGCATTATTTGGAGCCAAGCCATTTCCTATCCGTTGTAATGCCTCATCAATTGCTGGAATAGATCTGGTTGGAGTAACTGGAACACCTGTCATTTGCTGAGTGATATTATTTATAACCCCACCATGCAAATCCTTAGCCCTACGCAATCCAGCGCTAACTTCTCCTTGCATAACATGTGGAGCATAAATACCGAACTCTTGCTCAACCATCCTTTCAGTGTTAACAACTAAATCCCGTCTTTGCTCTTCTTGGGCGGCTCGCCTCTCTCCAGTACCTAAAAAGCTTTGTTCCCCAGATTGTTGCCTTTGCCTTGCTGGGCTATTTCTTGGTTGAAATACATCACTTGTAAGGATATCTACATTATTATTCTCACCATTTCTAAGTAGCCTTTCTGCATCTGGAGACATGTTACCTCTACTGCCTCTAGCTAATGCATTAACTCCCCTTTCTGCAACTTTACCTACTCCACCAATACCAGCAGACAATGCAGTTTGCCACGGATTAATATCACCACCGCCTGCCATATTAACGGATGACTGCAATGCTAAATCTGTACCCGCTGATCTGGCTGTTGCACCGACAATTGTTGGCGCTCTCGCTGCTGGAGTGAATGCGGCTACGTTTGCAATAAATGGCATTACATCTTCAGATGACAAACCGGGCTTATTTAATGCGTAGCGACCGGACGGCAAATCAACCAGTAAATTTCCCTTTTCATCTTGAGATACCTGACCACCCATATTGCTGATAACTTTTACAAAGTCGTTATCATTACCAAACATTTGCACCCAAGCTGCTTTCATTGCGTCAGTATTAAATGCGTTCATTTCTGGCGAAGACATGATCCCTTCGAGTCCTTGAACTTCAGGAGTCATCTTGCTTTCACCAGTAAAGGCATCTATTACGCTTTCACGGAAGCCTTTAGCATCATCAGACGATTGCTGTAATCCCTGCGAAAGGTTTTGGTTGGCTTGTTTCATGCCAGCTATATAGCTGTTTTCTGGCTGTGGTGATTGGGTTGATTGTTCTGGTTGTGATTGTGGAAGCGGATAGGCGGTATAAAACTGTTGTTTTGCATTATCTACGTCGCTACCAACATTAGGAGCAACTACCTCATTAAAATACTGCTCTTGTGCTGATGCTTTTTGTTCGTTAGATAGTGATTGATATTCAGGTGAAGAGATCACCTCTTTCCATGGTTTAGCCATTACCCACCCCAGAGATTAGAATACCCACCTTGATTATTAGCAGGCGCTTGTTGTGTTGGTTGCTGACTTGCTGGTGCGCTTAAGTTGGCATTTTTACCTGAATTAAAGTCTTTATTGTATTGTTCAATTGCCTTTAAAGTCTCACGTATAGCTCTTGGGCTGGAGAAATCAGGCTGCGGCAATCCTTTCTTATATATTTCCAATTCAGGAATGGTATTAATACCACTAGCACCCATTGCTTTCGCTTTTTCAATACTCATATTTTGCATGTTGCCTAAAACCCTTTCGGCTGCATTATATAAGTCTCTTGTCTCATCATCGTTTAATTTAGTTCTATAGTCAGATGTGATAGGAAGCTTGCCAGCACCACCAGTAATGCCAGTTATTGAAGATAGGGTTTTATCATCTGCATCAAGCAACTTCTTCATATCAGAACTCATCATATTAGTTGTGGCCATTCCCTCAGGCTGAGCGATACTTGATATTGCTTTTACTGGAACTGTTATCATGTTTCCGTTAGCATCTATCCCTCTGTAATATTTACTTTCACCCGCTCCGTAAGGGGTTGGATCTATCATTGCTGTCATTCCATTGCTCAATTGTGCAGGCTTCATCTCCATACCACCCTTGCCTTTCAACTGCATAAATTGCTTGCGTTGTTCTGGTGAAAGAGATTGCATGTATTCATACTCTTGCACCGAGGCTGGCTTGCTTCCAGTTGAGTTAGCTGAACGCATAGAGTTTTGAGCAGATATGTTCTGACCGCGAACCTGTATCTGATGCCCCTCTCTTGTTAGTGCTTCGCCAGCTTGATTGCTTCTGATTTGCTCATCTAAACGACCTTGGTCAATCTGTCTGCCAAGTTGTTTATCTTGCAGGTTGAAGTAATCATCAATTCCTAGTGATGACATACCAATGTGATCTGCTAATTGAACAGCCGCCTTAGGGTCTTTCTCTGCAATAGATACAGCCTCCACAGGGTCAATGCCAAGGCGGCGAAATGTATCTGCATTCTGTCTAACATAGTCAGTAGCATTACCATTCATCACCGCATTACGATAGCCAGATGATAAGTTACCCAAAGATTCACGAACATCAGCAGAAACACCTTGCATACCGCCAGTGATAGCTTGAGCGTATTCAGGATAAGTCGCTAGTAACTGTCTCATACCATCGCGATCACTATTCGCGTACGCCTCACCCCATGCTTTTTGGAATTCACCTAGTCTTTCTTGTGCTTGATATTCTCCGATAGTGTCTTTAATTCCTTTTAGACCTTGCAAGCCTTGCAATAAAATATTGTTACCACCAGAGCGGGCTATCTCATTACTTCTATTGATGGAATCAACTACGAAATTTGCATCACTCGCTTGAGGTGCATTTGAATTATTTAAGCCAATAGAACCTAAAAAACCAGCTCCATTGCTAGGTTGCCAAGTTGCCATTAGAACAATCCTCCAAGCAATCCGAGTCCGCCACCAATTGCTGCTCCCCATGGACCACCAATAGATGCTCCAGCCATTGCACCACCTAAACCACCCGTAATCCCTTGCTGAAATTGTGACGGTCTATTAGCCATAGCCGCTTGAGCATTTGCATTTTGTTGTAGCAATTGCCCCATATTATTTGCGTAATTTTGACCAGCACTAGCCTGCCCCTGCAAAGCACCAAGCCCAACATTGGCTAAGTTCTGGTAGTTATTCATTTGGTCAGCCAGCCAACCTTGACCAAGCGTAGGAGCGATAGATGCAAGTTGATTGCTTGTTGCTGTTGATCCCAATCCTCCAGAGGCTTCTGCGCTTTGTAATTGCTGATATCTTGCTTGCCCTGATAAATCGTTAAATGCCTGAGATTTGTAGTATTGGTTTAATGCTTGACCTTGACCTTCTAAAGAAGATAGGTTTTGCAATTGACCAATATACTGCTGGGCTAGTGGTGTAAACGGCGCAAGGTTTTGCATGTTTGTTTGCCACATTTCACGCTGTAACGCCGTGGCTTCACGAGTCGCATCAGCTTGAGCACCAGCACCACCATCACCGCCACCTTTCATATATCCATGCATTGGTAGCAGTGAATTTCTGAATTTCTCTGAAATAATCAGCATTTTAATAACTCCTCGCATTGTTTGCGTGTAAGCTGATACATGGTTACGCCAACTGGATCGCCATAACTTATGTATGCATCATCTATGTGACCCACTCGTTTAGCGCCAACAGCTAATGCAGCAACCGCCCCATATCTAGTTTTATCTGGAACCATGGTGATCATGTTGGTGAAATTAATGTTTTTAATTAACCAATCAAAAAATAACTTATGCCCATCAAGAACAGGCTTTCCTCTAAACCCATAGTCATAGATTGGATGAACTTCAATGACGCTATGCCAAAATACCCTTACTTCATGAACGCCAATTAATAAATGCCCATCATAAACACCGAGATAAAAAGCATCAGGCTTAATAAAATAACTACTCCCTTTATCTACAATATTTCCTGTATTCTTAGGGTCATTGAGAAAATCTTTTAACCTTTCAAAGTTATCAATTAATTTAATTTCCATTAGTCTATTAATCCGTGTGAGCGAAGTGCATCTTCGAGCGCCTTGATTCGTCGCCTAGCCTCAATTAACCCATTTGCTAGGTTTTGCATTTCTGAACGAGTGTAATCGGCGCTGAATGAGTAGGACTGGTTAGCATTAAACGATCCCTTAAGTGATGTACCTGTTGCCGATGTAAAGCCAGTAACGCGAGTGCCGACAACTTTAGTTCCGTTTACTGAGTAGGACGTTGAAACATCAATGGGGGATTCAAGAGTTTGCTTGGTCAACTTCGACAGTGACACATAATCTGCATCAATCTCTGCTGTTTTTTCGGTTAAATAATCAATGTCACTTTCGGCGGTTGTTATTCGCTGTTCATGATTTTCCACTTTAGCATCAATGTCATTAAGCCTGATTTCATGCTCAATTATCTTTTCTTCAGCAGAAGTAATTCTTAATTCATGATTATTTAGTCGCTTCTCATGTGTCTCTATCTTTGTTTCAGCTTTGCCAAGTCTTTCCTCATGATCTTCAAGAACAACATCTTGCTCATCATTCCTCTTTTGAGCATCGAAAGCTTCAGCGCCAGCCTGATTTGCACGACCAGCCACCTTCGCCATATCATCAGCACCGCTAAGCACTATTCGTCGATACGTTTCACTAAAGTTGGTCGGTAGGATATCTGGAACAATATAAGTGGCTTGAATTTCTATGGGTTTAGAAAGGTCTTCACTTGCCATCATTCAACCCTCATCGATAGATCGCTCAGTGTTACAGGTGACTTAGTGATAACACGAACCTTAAACCCTATGTTCTTTCTCACTCTTCCAACTCGTCGCCATAAAACACGGCGGTCATATTGGAAAGGCGAGTTTTGTTCAATCATTTGCTCACGACCAAAGTTAATGCCATCAGTCGTTGCAGAGAGAAATAACTTATCGGCAATCTGAGCAACGCCTGTTGATGCCTCAAGCTCTAAATCGAATACCCTTGCATTATCGGCTTTAGCCATAGGTGTGTATAAAATATGCTCGACCTGCTTGTCGTACTGAGCTGATTTATTGAAAGCAAGATTGCCAACAATCCCCTCGGTTTTATCCGCAACAGTGATTTGATTACCTTCATACATAAAATCAATTGCACGATAGGTTTCGTCATACAGTCCAGACTTTAGAATGCACCACTGCGGATATTGTTGACTTCCCGCCGCGTCAAAGCAAAGCGTATGGCGTGGCAGGTGAACAATGAGTAACTCATGACCATCAAAACGAATAGATTCAAGAACCGCATGTGATAAATCGTCTGATGTATAACTACGAATGATCTTATCAATACTTGCAGTAGATATTTGACTGGCAGAACCAGAACCAAGGATATAGACAGATGGCGCTCCGTTTGCTGGGTTGCTGATGAATGCAAATGATTCCCCGAACTTACACTTAGCATCACGACCAGCAATACCCATCTGAACCATGTAAGATGGCTGTGGCGCATATATTACTTGTGACGCGTTTGTTGATCCGGTAATGGTAAAGTATTCGATAGTTGACGAACCAAAGCAAAGAACCATGTCACGCCAAGAATCGATAGCAATGATGCCGTCAGGTTGAGATTCAGCGGTGTAGAATGGGCGATAGCGATCAGGTTTAGACTCATCTTCTAAGTCAGTAACTCCGAACCTTTCACCGCCTTTCTGTAACCAAATATAACGACCACGATTACGTGCAACATCGACAACATCACCTAATTCGTATTGAGTATATTTTTCGACTACCTCTAGCACCTCTTGCGTCATTACAAATTCAGTAACGTCTTTGGCTGTTTGCTCGCTAGATTTGGCAAGGTTCATTTTATACGTGACTGTAATTTTACCACCTGCGCGCTTAACACCTTCTACCAGAACATCAGTAAGATAAGGCTTATCATCTTCTTCCTGCTGAGATAATTTAACGCCTACCATTTGCTCAGTGATAAGCATCTCATTACCGGTTTTACCATCAGAAGTTTTAGGCGTGATCTTTAACGTTAAGAACCCATCTAGATCATTCTTTGTGAGCGGTACAAAATCATCATTACCTTCTTTGTGAGTCCATTTTTTAACTTCACGCTTATAGCCTTCAGTAATTACTTTTTCTTCAGGCCAGTTTGACAGCTCCTTGACCTCACCGTCATAGCGATAGAGTTTTAACTTACCGCCTGACGCTACTGCTTGACTGTAACCAGAGTGCGCCATAGTCACCCTATCTTTACCTTGAATATCAGCAATAGCATTCTGACCACGATAAAGCTTATTACCACACACACGATATACAGTGTTGTTTTTCGTGTTGTACTGAACACCACGAGATACACCATCGACATTATGACGCTTTTCTAATGCAGGGAACGAACGCAAATAGCCGGACGCATTCAATACTTCTTTCGGTGTTGCCAACATATTGACTGGAAGGCCATCAATATAATCTGCTGTATGCGGGTCTTTTCGCAAACCTCTAGCTAGTGGAATCTTTACCTGTGGCATTAAACCCCCTTTCGACGTAATAGCTATCTACGCCTAAAGCTGTGTATTTATTACCTTGACCAACTGGCATATCCCCACGCCTATCAATAGACGGAACCTTAAGTGTATCAAGTAATAATGCATCATAAGAAGAAGATGCTGATGCCTCTTGTCTTGGCGTTGGCTCTAGCCCGTAATCAGTTAATATTCTGAGTAACAATTGGTAGCCGATAGCTTGTTTGTATTTGCGAGGTAAGCCAGAATCATCATCTGGTGTTGGTTGATCATCTTCTAGTGAAAACTTATAACCCAAATCGCCAAATGTTATTTGTAGTTCGGACATCATATCTTCTAGATCATGAATGCCATCCTCTACCGATTGTGGCTCAGCATCAGTTAGCGTCGCATCTGAAGCAACGCCAGCCTTACGCAACGCAAATAGAACAATTTCACCTTTAGTCAGTGTCATTGACATTTGTTTCTGCCTTCTTAGTTGCCTTAGATTTCTTTACCTCTGGTTTAATAACCTCATCAACCGAAGCGACGAAGCCAAGTTCCTTAAATGCAGGAAAATCACTAGCCACAATGACAGCCTGTACATAACCATTTTCATTGTTAGCCCATGCGAAAACGCTTTTACGTTCCATATTTACCTCAAATAAAAAAGGGAGCCGAAGCCCCCAAATAAACAACGATGGTATTATACGTTTCCGAAGAATTGACCTCCAAAGTGTGGATTGAAGCACACATAAGCAGGTAGCAAGTCGAAACGCATCATTTGCTTGTTAGCATCGCCATCAGCATATTTGTGTACGCGGATAGAGAAACCTTCATATGTGGCCACTGCTGAATCAATGCTGTGTAATTTTGGCAGTGGGATAGTGCCCAAGCCACAGAACATTTTATTAAAGAACAGATTAGGCTTCATTTGCTGCTTAGCAGTACCGATCACTACAACCTCATCACCTGATGCCACTTTGCGATCAACTGCGTTGTACTGTTTGTTTACTGCGTCATACACCGGAACACCAGAAAGTTTAACAGTGACATCACCAGTACCATCAGAGTTTGCATCTTCAAGAACGGTGGCGGTGAAACTGATTGCAGTAGAACCGTTATACAGAGTTTGCTTGCTTTGCTGATTTAACCAATGTGTTGCAGTAAATTTAATCTGATCACCAGCCTTAAAGAATCCAGTCTTGCTTGCTGTTGCGCCAGTAAGAGTAACAGTGAACTGATAGGAATCTTTAATGGCAGTGTAATCCACTGTTGGAGCTGTTTTAACAGTCAGCGTTCCGCCAAAATCACCTTGCTCACGAGATGCTAAGCCATTTGACATTAGAGCTTTAATGCCGCCAAAGTTACCCGGAATTTGTGCATTTTCCCACGCTGTACGCACTAATTGGTCAGACGCATGCAAGCCAGTTTGAGCATCAGCGAGACGTTGAGCAGACCAAGGATCCATCACTGCGTAGTTATCACCAGCTTTAATGCCGATATCTTTCAAGAAGGTAGCTGTCTGAGCAACATCTGACCATTTGGCAATTGGTGAGTTTGGCGTGCCAAGTGACAGTGCACCATTATTCATCATGAAGTGAGCTAATTCAGTCTCAAGGTCAGTAACCATTCGAGCATGAATTGGCGCTAAGATTTGGTCTAACTGATTTAACTTTAATGCTTCTTCAACTTGAGCCCACTCAACAGCGACAGTGATATAATTACCAACGCGGCCAGTAGCCTTACCTGAAATAAGACCATTCTTTGCTTTACCAGTAATGTCACCATCAGCCGTACGCTCAGAGCTGAATTGATGCGGGCGCTTAAAGCTGACACTTTCGCCAGTGCTTGAGTTGATTTCGCCAGCCAGTAATTGGCGATCAACTGTCTTACATAAAACTAAGTCGGACATAAAGCCCGGTAAAAACTTTTTAAGTACAATCTGACTTACGTTTGAATCTAAGTTATTAGCCATGTTTTACACCTTGTTTATTCAATAATTGCGCCGGGGCACAGTTTGTTTAATTCATCAGTCGTGACGCTTCCCGCTCCACCTTTAACTTCCGGCTCAGGTTTAGGTGCTTTCTTTGGTTTTGGTGCTAACTTAACTTTCTGGCTAAGCTGACCAAGTAGGAATGCTGCACGTATTGGGTCTTTCTCAGCTGTAAGCCGCTGGCGCAATTCTTTATTCTTACCAAGTGCATAAGCAATTAGCTCTGTACCTTCATCGGCAGCTCTAAGTAAGATTTCCTGATGGATGATAGGAACTTCATTGGTGACAATCTCTTCCATCTCAGCGTAATCTTTTACAGGTAACTTAGATGCTCGTTGCTTATGATCTTCCAGTCGCTTAAGAATTTTTTCCTTATAGTCGAGCTGCTCTTTCTCCTTGGCTTTTTTGCTCTGATCAGCACGGCTTTTTTTCTCATACCAATCAGTTAATGCTTTTTCGTATGCCTCTTCGCTCCAATCACACGATTCTAGTGTTGGCTTCTGAGGTATTTCATCATTATGATTAACCGCTGGCTCTTGCGTTTGCTTGGCTGTAATCTCCTCAAGTTGGCGCTTTAGTTCACGGTTTTCTTTCTGAGTATCTTTAAAGCCTTTTCGAAGGTCTTTAATCCATTTGGCTGTAGACTGGTCTTCAATTAAATCTTCTTCATCAGTCAACGAGATTTCTTCATCGCCGATTTGCAAGGAGTAATCTTGCTCCTGCTCGACGCTCTGATCCGGCTTTACTTCAGCAGAATCATCAGTAACAGTCTCGGCGTTATTAGCGGCATTATTCTCACTAACTTGCTTTGATTGCTCTGAGGCTTCCTGCTGTTGTGATTCCTGATTTTCAGACATAGGTACAGCCTGACCATCAATGATCAGTTCGCTTTCCATTTATTACTCCTTAACTCTGCGAGAAGTCCGCAGGAGACTGTTGGTTATTTTGTGATTGAATGGTTTTCGCAACATCTAGGCTTTGCTTATGCTGCGTATCAGTTGCTTTTAGAATTAACTCGGCATCTGCTCGTGATGAGTCGCCTTGTTCTTTCTGGAAGTTATGTAACATTTTAAGCGCCTCTCTAATTTCAGCGCGCTTTGTGCTATCTGCTGATGCCAGAAGCTGGACAACTTTAGCCTCTGCAACTCTAGCTTCTGTTTGAGCTTGGAATGCTTTAACCTGAATGGATAGCTCTTCATTTTTCGTCTTCTGGACTTCTGCCTGTCCTTGCAAGTACACACCTTGCGCTGCCAATAACTCAGCGTTAGGATGTTGCGCCTGTTGCTGTGCCTGAGCGACAATTTGCTCTTCTTCTGAGTTGCGAGGTTTGACTACACCTTGAGTAAGTAGCTGATTGCGGTTGTACTCCTTGAACTCATCAAGACCTTCTCCGTCCATGTTGTCTAGGATGATTCCCTGAACAACTGCGCGCATCGGATCTTGAGGCAACATGCCAGCAAGTAGATTAGTGAGCACAGAAACAGTGGCATCGCGCCTTGCTGTATAAGATGGGCCAACGTCAACGGTTACATCGTAACGACCAGTAGATAAATCATTCATAGCTACAATTTCGCCTGTCTGATTATCTCTTACTGTCACTGACATTAACGCTATATCGTCAGTTCCATCTTCATTGACTACGCGAACCTGTCTATCTGATCCATATATCTCTCTAGCCATCGACAGCCATACCTCACCAGCCCGTTTCAAGCTTTTAGCCATGTTATCCAGATAGATAAACGATGCCATATCAGAGCGATGCATGAGGCTATTAACAGTCTCTTTGGCAATATTGCTAGGCATTTGCTGCATTGCCTGACTAGCACCAGTTACTTCCTGAATATCTAAGCTTGTTTGCTGCAACAGTGCAGCCATTGCCTGATTAAGTGGTTGTGGTTGCGTATAACCAATTGCTGATGCTGGCGCAATAACATTGCCTTGCTTATCGGTTATTTCATTCAGAGGAAGGAATGCAGGTCTTTTTGAATTTCTATCAGCCCAGTGTTTTTCAAGCCCTTTAATCTGTTGCTTGCCAACAATAGGAACCGAACCTGGGTCTTGTGCTGCTGAATCAGCAAGCATTGACACCTGCAAGTTATAAAGGCGTTGTGCATCCATTGCTTTTGCAATATGCCCCTCAACTCGCTCGACGTCATCAATAAACCAGCGCTTACCATAAACAGGGATTAAAGGAATGTGTTCACCGGGTATTCTCTGAGATTTCTCAAGGAATCCATCACCATCGACCACTGACACATAAACTCGGCGGCGCTTAACTGTTCTTCGAGCAACCTCAACAAAGCCAATATCAATTAATTCATCACCAACCTGCTCAAGTTGTTCGCTGTCATAAGTAACAACCTCTGAAGTAATTGGGTTTTGGAAGCTGACAACATCAACTGATTCTTTTCTTACCTCATAATACTTAGCAATATAGACGACATCAGAATCAAACCAGTCATAATCCCATGATCTATCAATGCCTACATCTAACGTTGCTGGGTCTTTTTTGTACTCAGCCTTGTACTTCTCGGTGGATAGCGAGTACATGCAAAAAGCCCATTCGGCATCAGACTTGTCATATTTCTTGGCGTCAGGGTCAAACCACACAGAACGAGACGGATCATAAATAGGCTCGATAGAAATTCGCTGTCTGTCATCCATCGGGTCTAACTCATTGACCAAGTTTGTTGTTAACCTAAAGCAACCAAATCCACCTGTTGCTGCATCATCAAATGCATTATCACAAGCCTCACCACCGTCAGTCTCTTCGTAGTCAGCACGGAATAGGCCATTTAACTTATCTGCTAAATCCTCGCTTGCTTCTTTGTCACCCGGTCTAAACTTAACGGTGATTCGGTTATTGCGATACTCACTGATGATCCTATTTAGCTCAGTGGCTATCTTGTTTATTTCAAATTTAGGGTATTTCTCAAAGTGGTCATTGAGTTTAGTACCTGCAGAAGTTGCACCCTCCCATTGACCACCGGGAACTCGTGCAAACCGTGTTGCTTCGACGCATTTCGCTCTCACATCTTCTTGCGGTGAGTGCGCACGGTCAAACCTGAGCATTATTCGCTCATGTCTTTGTTGTAGTGTTTCAGCCATAGTTACCAACTAGAAGATGATGGAACGTAGATATCTTCTTCCTCTGGAGGATTCCGTATATCAGCGTATCTGATTGCGTAACGACGCATCATGTATGCGTACCTGACAGCATCTAGGATGTCATCACGAACTTTTACAATCTTGCCTTTCTCGTCACGATGATAGAAGTTGTACTCTTCGAAGAAGTCACGGAGCCCTGAGAATACTTTAAATTTCCCACGCCTCATGAGGTCGTATATTTCAAATAAGCCTGGTTCTACTGACCTGCTACCATCTTCCCACTGAGCAGGGTTAATTAGCATATTGAAGCCAGCCTCTTCATAATAGGATTTCTGTTGTAGGCCTGAGCCTTTCTCAGTTTGCAATCCATCATTAGGCCACGCAGTAGGAACATTTTCGGCCCACTGTTTAACCCCACTAAATGCCTCGGCAGGTGATACCTGTCTAGCCTTGTAAGCACGAGTTAAATAGAACGTTTCGTTTTCAGTGTCCCATGCCAATTGAATATGTGCCTGCGGGTGATCCCACCCAAAGTCCATTCCATCAATAACAAAGTAGTGGTCAGGTATAGGGAACGGGTCACACTTAATGTAGTCCTCACCTAAGTCATAAATACGACCATGACCAAGCATCGGAATACCTTTGGTTCGCATGTCACGCTGATGTGGCGGAAACGAAGCCAGTAATTCAGTTTTAACTTTTTCACTCAAGTGTGGCGCATCATCCCAACCAACATTCATGCACGTTTGAGCAGACGATGGAGCATCCATAAAGCTAATAACTAAATCTGTTCTACCATTCTCTGGTGTAAATGTTAGGATGCCACGACCACCGCGTCCTTTATCACCTGTTGCGGTACGAGTTAAAACCTGCGGATAAATGGTAGGGTCTTTTGGCTCTTCATCGATATGAAACCAATCAACGCTATCGCCCATCAGAGCATGTTGTCCTTGCGAGTATGACCAGAATTGAATCTTTGATAAGTTACCTGATTTATGTCTGATGTATGCAGAGCGAACGGCATTAGGCGTACCAGCCATTGGCTCAGTATCGACAATCAACTCACTGGGGATTAATCCACCTTGCCAGCCGTTATCTGTTTTCCTGCCAATGATGGGTGCTTGCAATAAGTCTCTGCACTTTTCACCAGAGTAACCAAGGCACCAGATAAGCGGTGCATGCTCGAACTTATACCCATCCCAATCATCAGGATAATCACCCATTGCATGAATAGCGTCGATATAGGTAGCGGTGTCAGTCTTTCCGACTCGGTTAGCTGCAATCAATGCAACCTGTGAATATTCGATACTTAGTGCGATGAATTTCTTTTGCCAGGGGTAACGAGTTTCGTAATAGGTTTTGTAACGGTAGACATTTGCGCGGCGGGATTTTTCCTCAAGGAGCCTAAGAAGCTCAATTTTCTGCTCCCTGTCCATTATTTAGCTCCTTAATGCGCTTATCTAATTCATCATCAGTCAAATCAGTGATGGTAATTTTCTGCTCGTGCTGAATGCGATCACCATAACGTTTAGGCGCCAGCTTCGACGCATACCACTTGCGGGCATCAACGCGAAGACGTGACCTGGCAACGCGCTCATGATTTGTCTGCTCCTTTCCGTCATCGTCAACAATCACATCGCCGGAGCTATCATCTGCTATTTCAATTATTTCCTCAGCAAGCAGCTCCGCTTGAATCTCGCGCGCACGCGCGTACTGTTCCCGAAACTCTTCATGCTTCTGCAACCATTCCATAACCGTACTTATCGCAGGTAGGCTAGGTCTCTTGCATATTTGGCGTAGGCTTTCACCTTCCATTAATAGCTTGCAAATATCTTCTGCAACTTCTGGCATATAACTAGACGGGCGACCACCTTTATTTTTCTTCGTCACAGTGACCTCCTTTAATCAATTATCCAGCCCACTCGTAAATGAGCTGTGTAATTAACTACTGTGCGAATAAATCCAGTGCCTCTTGAGCATCACGGGCTGCTTTCTGTGATCGTGATACAAACTGAGCTTCTGTCTGGCATGTTTTGTATGCGTCTTTGAATAACTCAAACTTGAGCGCATCGTCCTTAACGAACTCGATAGCTGCTTGAGCTGCTGCGGTATCATTGCCAACTAATCGGAGTAGCTCTAAGCGCATTTGATTCTGTGCTGTAATTTCTGTCATTTGATGTTCCTGTGTGAAGTTAATCGCAACCATCATCACGTATCACTACGTTACTTTGGTCACTTCTAGTCTGTTCCTAGCAGTCAAGATATGATCACTCTCCTTAATGGATAAACGACTTATCTAACCTTGTCGGGGTTATTCTTTGGGAATGCTTTTATCCAATTCTTCACGGAATTGAGTTGGGTTATCGAAACCTTGTGCTGCCATGATATTTCTCCATTAAAAAACCCCGCTATTGAGCGAGGCATTCAGTGTTAATGTAATTCTGCAAATACAAAGTTTGCTGTTCGTTCTCGACTATCATTTCTCTGAGACGTAGATAATCTTGTTCAACTGCTTTGTTAAGTCGTGCGGTGGTTTCATTGTTTCCGCTTTCGGTGGGATTCTTGGTGACTGCTGGACACTCGGCTTTGATGTACACCCGTTTAGAGCCAGAGCTAACAGCATCACGAAGAGTGTTGATTTCATTCTTTGCACTGGCTAACTCCTGTGAGTAACGAATATCGAGTTGATTTAATCGAGTGATACGAGCCTGATAGTCTTTGTTGATTTCGACTTGTTGAGATAACTGAGTAGTTAGTTCATCATTTGAATCTTTCAGCTTATCAATTCTGCCACCCTGCCACCCAATGGTGATGGTCATTGCCAAAATAACGCCCACCGACACTATTGTTTCGCCTAGATTCATAACAACAACCATGCATCTTCAAAGACTTTCTGACTGTATGGCTGATAACCAAGCTCAACACCTACAATCGCCGTGGCTAATGCAATAGCAACCGGTTTAGATGAAACGTTAATAGGTTCATTTACGCTAACACCAATATCTTTAGCTGCTCGATTAATGTAGCCAGTAGTGTTGTTTTCGTTAGGTGGCGCATATCTATTGATAATCGACTCGACTGTGTTGAGTTCGTATTTCTTTTGATATGTTTGCAATAGCTTATAGATTGCCCGAATGCCATATTCAGGTGATACAAATTGGCAGAAGCTCGGATCTGTTTGCTGTGCGGATAGTCCTTGCCATTTCGAACCATGTCGAATATTGCCTGGATTATTATTGCGTTCCCCGCGTGCTGGTCTACTCACTTTTCACCCCCGCTCTACCTTTAATAATTTTACTTAACGCATCAACACCGACATACCCAATGAATACACTGGCTAGATATGCCAACTCATGATTAATGCCAAGAAGAGTTAATAGGTCTTTTACAAACCAAGCGAAGAATGCGCACATTAATCCGTCAATAAGAGTCTTGCCCCATCCACCGCCATTGTATCGACCTCGAAGAACTGCCATTGAGCCAGCTAGAATTGCACTAATACCTTGCTCTTTATTCATAACGATGAGGTTAAGCATTTGAGCCCATAAATCGGGGTTTTCTTTCATATGATTCATACTCACCCCCTATCTGGAGGAATTAGTTAATAGAACGCCGACTCACAGCTCTTGTGTGTATGTGATAACGAGGGTAATTGCTCTGTGGTCGGCATATACGAAAAAAGACCGCCTAAGCGATCTTCTGAATGAGTTGTTCGGAATAACCGAACATGTGAACTATCCGGAAATTCCGGAGAGTTGCAGTTGATACTTATTAATCTTGATGCAAACTGAAGTATTTGACTATAAAAAAGTGAGATTTAACAAATGGAAAACTTCATTAAAGCTTTAGACATGTCCATAAAAACAAAAAATTGGTACTCCGTTTTATTTATATCATTAGCACTTCCAGATATATGCGGAAAAATAGATGAACCCAATAAGGGATCAAAAGCAAGGACGATAAATTGGTTCAATAAATACCTTAAACCCATTTATAGCATGGGTGAAGGTGAGGATATGCACGTTTTCCTGAGCGGCTCCGATTTTTACGCCCTGCGTTGCTCATGCCTACATGAAGGTAGTAGTGACATAACATCACAAAAAGCAAGAGAGACGCTGGATAGATTTTCTTTTATCGAACCAGCAGAAAACGTGAGAGTCCACAGGGTTCAGGTAAATAACTCACTTCACCTTCAGGTAGACCAATTTGGGGAAGATGTCCTTTCTGCGGTAAAGATCTGGCTAAATGATATTTCTAATGACAAAGAAAAAATAAGCAAAATAGAAAACATGCTTCACATGAGAGTCTTAGACCTATCTAAGGGCTTCTCTATATAACAAATTCATGCAGGGCCCAAAAATAACGGGAATCATGATTAGTTAAAAAGCTCGCCTACCTCACTCCCCCACCACACCAGAGCCTGGGGGACTACGAGACCTATAAGGTTTCTGCTATTAGCTTCATCAGTCGTAGTGTGCTCTGGCTTGGGCACCTACTTGGTAGGCATTGGTGCCGTATGACCTTTAAAATTAGTTGAACCTGTAAGTAACTCTTACAAGTTGCCGATATGAAAAAGCCCCACCGAAGTGAGGCCATTAATTGTTGAGCGGTTCAAGGATGGTTTAAATCTGACGCTCCCCAGATTCTCATGACGCCTTACCCATCAAGGCTACACGTCTTTCCGTAGTGTCAATCAACCCTTAGGTTAACAAGGTAAGCAAACTTAAGAGTCACGTAAAGCAACTTACCTTATAATTGTTGTCCATTTGTCCATTAATGTCAATAGCAAAGTTCAGTTATCTTCTTTACTTTAGCTACACGTTTACGATTATTCATTGCATTTCGCAGAGGTTCGTACAATAACCACTGAGCAGCTTTAAGTTTTTCGTCAACTTCTCTCCTGCAAGTCCTGTGAGATGGCTTGGCGTATTTATTTCCCCCTCTCGTTTGCATTTTGCGTGGTTTTGCAACTCGGTGATAGTAAGATGCAATCGACAGCTTAGATGAACCATGAGCGTAATAACTTAGCAATATTCCATAAGCCTGTGTGTCAGTGGCGATGACTGAATCTACGACCTGAGAAATCAACATTCCTTCATCGTCATTGCACATAGGTCTTGATGGGTTTTTACTTGGCTCTACTGTTTGCATGAATTTATAAATCATATTGATCATGCGAATATCGATACGACCAGAATACACCCACGCCCCCCACAGATTTAACCATCCATCTAGCCAGCGAAATTGCTCATCCGTTAATTCTTTTTCTCCGATATAGCTCATCTCGCCTCCGGTAATACTGTGTGATAATCATCATTCGCAGTTGTATATAAAACCCTGACACCTTCCATCAGCCCGCTGACTACTTCCATATAGTTCATAACCTGCATTACACAGAAGTTAACTCGACCGCCTGATTTCGATTTTAAATATCTGGCTTCTTCAATTGCTGCGATTAAGTCAGTGAACATTTTTCAGCTCCTTTACCGCTCTATACTTAGATGCGAATATGTAAGCTCTTCTTTTTGCTTTTACTATCCGTATATTTCGCCTATGCCTGAGGTAGCTGTAAGGAATCCAAACAAACAATAAAATCCCCCAAGTTATAACTGCAAACCACGCATCAGGAGTCATTCTTCAGCTCCCATATCGTGATATCTAATGAGCCACGAGCAACCTTTTCACCTCGACGAATCCGCATATCATCAATCTGGCTATCATCTACCCAAAATTCGGCATGAGTTAACGAATCGAAAACTGCTTTTGGCAAGTTATCGAGGTCTCTTTGTCGTTTATCTGGGGGATTTGCTGTGATGACTATTTTGATGCGGGAAGTGGTTTTGACGTCTAGGTTATGTTGCTTGATGTAATCTGTTACTTGCTTTCGATAGTTAGTGCCTTTGGATGAGATGTAATGGCGTCCTCTACAATGCCTCCAGTACGTATTATTGCTCGGTGGCCACGGCAATTTTAAGTGATACTCGTTCATACCTTAATCTTACCCTCCTTGATGAGAACATCCTGAGTACGAATAACTCCTTCTAAATGACATTGTTTTGCATATTCAGCATCAACATAGTGAGTGCGTCTATCTGATTCATCGTGACAAGCACTACATGCCCAAGCACCAAAAATATCATTAGGTTTTATTCCGGTACCACAAATGCCAGACATTCGATAATGAGCTAAGACGACAGTTTCGGAATTACCGTTACACACTCCCGGTATTCTAATTTGGCATTCACGACCTCGAGCTTCTTTGCGTAAGTTCGGCATCTCCCTCTCCTTTGATTTTATCCATCACTTCCAAATGAGCGTATTCATCAGCACACTGAGCACACACGTAAATTTCATCATCTGTTAGCGGTCTATTGCATGACATGCAGTTCATTGCGAACCCCTTTGAGTAACGAGTCTATTTTCATCAACATCGGATTACCCATGCCTGATACGTTGGCCTTATCGACAAATTTCATAGGCCGCGCTTTAAACTCTCTCGCCTTTTGTCTAACTGCTTTTACCTCAGCTCTATCGTCGGAATATGATTTTATTAGCTGTATCGCGTTATCACAAACGACGAACTTCCACGCACTTTTATCAGACTTTCTTATTGCTCCTATCTTTTTGAGATGCATGATTGTTTCTCGACATTGATTGATCGTTAAACCCGTCACTGCAAACGCTGTTTTGGTGTCAAATAACTCTAAATGCCTTACTGATTTAATAATTGTGATTGCGTTTTCTATTGGGAAGTTATCTCTAGCCATAGTTATTCGTCCTGCTTCCTTTTCAATTTCATGTACTCACTATCTTCTGGAGTAGTTAGTATTAAACCGAACTGTGAAGCCCATGCTTCAACTCTCTGCAAGAAGTGATGCATATCCCCCTTATCTAACCTTGAGGTGCGCTTAAGTGTCTCTCGTTGCGTTTTTTCACCTGTTAATACATCGGTGTACTCAGTTACTTCGAACCCAAGATAAGTTGCCTTCAAGCTTTCCTTCACCCACGCTTCAGTGCAGAACTCACGACCTGACTTAATCAAGTAGTCGCTGATTTCTTTGTACCAAACATGGCTTAATGAGTTTTGAGAGAGGCTTCTTTTTGGTTTGTAAGGCTTGATGGTGACACTGAGTTTTGGGTGGGATTTAAGTAGTTCAATTACGTTGTTATCAAATAGCTTTTTCGTTGATTCGTGTAGACAGAAGTTCTCCATAGTTACCTCGTGCATTCCAACACTCAACCGCCAATTCCATATTTTCAGCAATAGGACCTCTTGCACCACAGTGATTACACTGAACAAATGAATTGCTGAATACCTGCATAACCTCAAGCTTTTCAGATTCGCAATGGTGGCAAGGTTTTAATTGATCATCATTACAATAGGTGGTTTCAGCAATTCTTCTATTTACACTTTTCCATAAATGAGATTCAAACTTATCTATTGCTGAGCGGAACCAGTAAAATGGGTTGAACCATTTTTTTAATTCACTCACTGTTAGCTCTCCTGTTCCAACCTAATGGCTTCAATTTCTGCAAGCGTCAGGCTATCAACTGAATATGGATTGTTGAAATAAACCGTCGCCTCTTTGAGTGCCGTAGGAAAACCAGCTACTAGCGTCCCAATAACAACAATCGGTATGAACAAAATAACTAACAACCACTTGTCCATGTAGCACTCTAGCGAGTTCCATTCATCTACTTTTGAATGCTGATAGAATGACAATTTACGAGTTGGAAATAGCTTATTGTGAACTTTGCGTTTTATCTTCATCATTCCCCCTCTGACATTGGCTCACCGACTACATACACCTAAAAACATCTTCGAAAACCTCACCAATATGTTCGGCTCGATACCCTAGGTTGTAATAATGACGCCAATCATTAGTGACATAAGAAACTTGCCACTTATCACCGTAAAGAAACTTGCAGTGCTCTTTGATTTTTTCGTCAAATTCTTCCCATTCACTTTGATGTTCGTTCATCATTCACCCTCTGGCATTGGTGGAAGTGGTGGCATACACCAGTGTGTGATTTCATTTTCGATGGTGCGACCACAGTTATAAAATAATCCCGTTTTGTAGCTATAATGACCAGCAGTAACTTCCCCAAGGACGCTATCCCAAAGAATTACTTGAGTGCGGTCATCAGGCAATCTCTCACTCACCTTAACCCAATTAGTTCCCTGCATTAGATGCCTCCCTGTAATTATTCTGGCTTGTGCGAGAAGTGATTATTTTCTGTAGCTCTTGAAACTTAATCATCCTAGCTGCATTCTCTATCGCCATTATTCTCTGATACGCCTTGCCTCTAGGGCTATGCTTATCGGCTGCTAGCTCATGTTCAAAAAATATTGCGTCAGTTCTCTGTCTGAAATATTTAACGTTCGCATGAATGTATCGACCCGCTATAAATCTACCTTGGCGTAAGTACGCTTTATTCAGCTCTCTTAACGTTGTTCCTTTCATCTAAAAATCCTCACGATTCCCATTCATAGCCAACCTTAATCGCCTTGGCTTCCTCTAAGGTATTAGTCATTACTTTTGTATTGGAAACATCGCCCCAACAATCACACTCAACTGGAGTTAGGTAATATTCATTTTCTGTTCCATCATCCGATCTGTAAGCGTGACGAACCGGATCACCTAATACCTTGGTGACAGTGCTTTTTAATAAGTTCATCTAAAAATCCTCTTGCGTGTTAATCTTCACTCTGCGTCATTTTTACTAGTTTCATTAGCGATCTCTTGCATAGACACACCTGAAAAACACCTTTAAACCCATGCATACAAACCGCATATGCCTTAGTGGTTGATAAGTGATGCTGTGGGTGATTTATATAACGAATAGACCAATCAGCTTGTTCTGATTCTGGAACATCATCAGGACGTAAACGTCTAACGTAAGGTTTACCAAATCTGTATTTGCTCATTTTTAAATTCCTTTTAGTTATCTGAAGCCGTGCTTTTGCTTCAGATTGGCGATTATTGATAGTGATTTATGACGACTTGTTGGTGTGACTTTGTGTTCAACTTGAAGTGCCGGCGCTGGAATAGTTTCACCAGATTTGATTCTTGCAGTCATGGTTCTTAACTCTTTGGCGCAAAGTTTCTTAACCTCACTATCCGTTAGGCTTTTACTTCGCATCTCAGAGTAAATTTTGGTAACCATCCAGTAGCAAGCGTTTGAGGGCCATTTCATTTCACGCCAGCCACGCATTTTGCAGTATTCTCGATAGAGTTCGTAAAGATGATCCTCATTAGGTAATCCAACTGCTAGAGATTCACCTTGTTTACACCATTGAATAAATTGACCAGGAGCAGGAAGAAACGGATTCTCTTGCTGTCTGGCAATTTTCATCCCTGCGTTAATTTGATCTATCGTTCGAATATTGTTTTCAGCAAATGCCTTTGTCCACTGGCGTTTAAACTCGTTTAAATCCTCCTGATCTTTGAAGTTCGCCATTGACGCTGGGAATGTTGCTCGAAGTTGCTTGAATAACTCATTGAATACTTGCGCGGTATGCTCTCTGACTGGCTGTGCTTGCTGTAATGGCGCTGAATTGCTCATTGCCTGTAATGCCCTACCATCCCGTTGCTGAATGGCAGTAACAAGTGATTTCATATATCAACTCCCTCCATCCATTTTGTGTCATCAAAGTCTATCTTGGGCTTCTGTGAGATTTGGTTACTAATTGCTGGTTTACGATTAGGCTGCTGACTTTGGATAACCAGAGTGTCCCACTTCTCACGTAGTTTTGCGGGAGATAACACGTTGCTACACCAGAACGAGTCACGATTGGCCCATTTAAACATTCTGCAAATATCTTGGTGGGCATGCCCGTCTAGTTGCCTCATCAGGCGAATATCGTTAGCCCATGTTGACCAGTTAGGCTCTTTAGTCGATGGGCTAACTATCAGGACTTGCGAGTAAATCCATTGAGCAGCTTTCAGGTCATCAGCATTACCCCATTTGCCCCCTTTCTCTGAACTCACAACAGCATCAGGTTTTACCTTACGAGGCACAGAAGATTTTTTTCTCGGACGATCATTTAATAATTTATTATTAAATATATATTGTTCATGGTGTGCGGGTTCATGTGCGTTGTTATGTGCGGGCATGTCATCTAAAGGCGCATGAATAGTGGCTTCATCATGTGCGTTGTTATGTGCGTACTTATGTGCGGGTGCGTTGGCTAAATTTTGAGCATAATCACTGTAATTTGTGATAGTTATCACGGTGCCTTTATGCTTCTCTCCTTCGATTGAAATCATCCCTTCACGAACAAAAACAGCCAGCATTCGATTAACCGTATCTCTACTGGTTGGCTTGCCGTTCCTGTCGCACAGGTTTAGCCCTAGATTGGCTGGAGTGGTAACCAACTGACCAGCCTTTAAATGCCATATATGTCCTTTGTAATTGGCTGTATATGGCTCGCTCTGAGCTTCTAACAATAAGTTTTCCCATAGTGTTCTAAGATAAACATCTTTAGCCCACGACTTATTTTTTATGCTCCTGTACAACGGGATGAAACCTAGTTTCTGGTTTTCCACCCTGTTGCTCCTTTGCTGTCTTGCAACACCAAGATCGTAGAATTTAGCTGTATTCACCACGACCTCCATATCTGTTTGTTAAGTAAACAGAATTCATATATAGTTCCCTTATTCCTAAGCTGTATCAGCAAAAGGAAAGCTCAAAATCAGCTTCCCTTTAATACTGGTTATTGATACAGTGTATTTGTTAGTTTAAATGGTTAAGTCCATTTGTTGAGAAGCCTCAGTGACCGCTGAGGCTTTTCTTTTAATCTTTCCCTTCCCTTCAAGCATCTGAATTAATCTCTCTGCGTAATCACCTTCAATGACAACCTTTGTTGGTTTCTCACTAATAGCGACTGAATCAGGGGGTAATCCGAACTGACTCACCAACTGGCAAGCTAAATCGAATATTCGGGCTTTATCTCGACTGGATTTTGATGGGTGTATTCCTAGCGCTTTAGCGAGTCCGTTATTACCGACTGAATACATTTGCTGAATGTAAAACGTCATCAATTCGTTTGATGAACACTCTACTTTGATATTTTTTGCACATTCCATTTGCTAAAGTCCTTATTAATTACTTCCCACATTGGGAACAGCAGTAATGATCCGTGGCTCATTCCATATGAGCGGATTGTTGATAATAATTTGCCGATTGAAGTCAAAAGGCATGGCGTGAATTTTTAAAGAGCGGGTGAAGCTAGTTATGTGGAAACAAAAAAGGTAAATCAGGTCTAAGTTCGTGAGCCTTGATTGCGCCATTTGTGGCATCTACAATTGCTCTAACTCTTTCTGGTGCTACCTTTCCGCCTTTTAACCACTTATGGACAGCAGGTTGAGTCACACCACACACTGACGCTAACTTCTCCTGACTGCCAACAATGCCAATGGCTTTTTTTATTACTAAATTCATACAGAGTCCTTCCGTAGTTATTTTTCATAACCAAATATAAATCAGGTTATAGAATAAATCAATAACTATGGTTCTTTGATAATAGATAACTTCGGTTATATGATTTGTTTATGAAAACATTTGCTGAACGATTAAAAATGGCGTTAGACGCCAGCTCTATGTCTCAAGAGCAACTTGCTAAAGCTGTTGGAATAAGCCAGCCAGCTATTGCAAAACTTATTTCAGGGAAAGCTAAGTCATCAAAGAAATCCCTAGAAATGGCAATAGCTTTGGGCGTTAACCCAGCATGGTTAGTAAATGGTACTGGATCTATTAGAGACGGGGTTCCAGACTCAAACGTGCCTAGTCAGGATGAATGGGGGAAAGTTATTTCATGGGATGATAATGATAAATTAGATTCTGATGAAGTGGAGATCCCTTTCTTGAAAGATATAGAGTTCGCATGTGGTGACGGGGCTTGTGATGATGGCGACTACAACGGATTTAAGCTTAGATTTGCAAAATCAACCTTACGTAAAGTTGGTGCTAATACCGATGGTACTGGGGTGATTTGCTTCCCTGCAAGAGGGAACTCTATGGAGCCTGTAATCACAGATGGAGCAACCGTTAGTGTAAACTGTAATGACAAAAGAATCGTTGATGGAAAGGTTTATGCTATTAATCAAAATGGCTGGAAAAGAATAAAAGTCTTAGTTAGATCATCACCAGAAAAAGTCATAATACGAAGCTATAACAAAGAAGAATATCCGGATGAAGAAGTTGATGTTAGTTCAATAGAAATCATAGGAAAGGTATTCTGGGTAGCATCCATACTATAACCACTCTCATACAATCCCCTTAAATGGGGATTTTTTTTCGCCTAAATCATAAGAAATAAAATTATTTTTATTTTTTTTCATATCTAATTCAAACAAATATAACTTAATTCATATTTTATTCTATCTTGGTTATTGACTGGTTATATAACTATGGTTATAGTAATCACATCAACGGCAAGCAAGACACATAAGCAAGCCATGCTCTTTAAAAATATAGCAGTACGGACAATGACATCTTGTCCAACATTTCACTGAGTGAGTTTTGGGATTGGTGAATGCGTGTAGCTCAACGGTAGAGCGAGGCCATAAAGCTGGGGTTGTGGGTTCAAATCCCATCACGCAAGTAGGAATTAATTACCTACCACCAATCACTAAAACTTATTCAGAGGAGGCAACATGACAACTTATATTCAACCGTTAAAAACGTCGCCTAAGAAATCAGGTGAACGGAAACAAGTAGAAGTTAAGCATGTAAACAGTGATTCATATAAAGCGCGTCAATACGCTAGATATGCATCTTTCAGAGCTAACAAACTGAAAGAGGAAGAAATTACTAAAGCTAACTCAGTGAAAGAGAAGAAAGAACACCCTGTTCTCTCTCTCAAACCAACAAAGCATTATCCAAGTGGAGATAACTGTTGCTTACCTAATGTAGCAGTATTTTCAGGCGTTAAAACAAAACAGCCGAGCAGTGAGTTCGGGGTTACGGCGAGATAAATAGGAGAAGTAAGATGAGATTTCAGGATTTATCACCAGAATCGCAACAAATGGTGAGAGAAACACTAGCTGAAATATTAAAACTTGAACGTGAACATGCATATGACCTATCTGATGGTCAGTCCAAAGATATAGCTAAGTTTGTAAAGGATGCTTTCATTGAGCTGGAGAAAGAAAGCACCTCACAACCAGGTCAATTTAGCTATCAAAAGTCGAATGAATCAACAGGTAACCCACCAAGTGGTATTTGCATTAGCAATGGTGGCATCGGAAACTCCTGATATAACATTTAAATTTAATGCTATTTCAGGATTTAATATAGTTGATGATTTAATCATATCGCGCCAATTATTTTCTGATGCCTCTGTATTGAATATATTAATAAATCTATCTAGGTCATGATCTAAACTAGAAACCCACTCTCTCATTCGCTCATGGTCAACTGTTTGTAGTCCTCCAATTCCCCACTGAAACGGATGAAGCAGAAATCTTGCATTTGAATTAGCAAGCCTGTTACTACCTGCTAAAAAAATAATATTAGCGATTGAATCCACATTGCTAATGTTATGAGTTGTTACTGGAATTTGTAATGATTTTATAAAGTTATACGCAGTAAACCCAGATGTAATATCACCACCTGAACTAGAAATATGAATATTTAATTGAGTTGCTCCGTTAGCTATTGCAACTAAGCACTTTTCTTGTAATTGACTTACCGAGTTAGGTGTTACAGGGCACAGGTAGTGAATTGTATGGATCATAGGCTGTATATCTCTTATCTGTAGGGGTGAGTGGATTATAGCCGATTTCTCGCTGTAGGGGTACACGAGAACCACCTCGCCTGACGTGGCTAAAAGCAGGCACAGTTAACTAATTACAGTCCATCAAGGTGGGCTGTGGTGAGTTGATTAATAGATAGGAGATAGGGATGGAAATATGGTTTAAGGAATTTGAGTCACACGGGCGTCAGATTCTAATCAAGAAAGCTCATAACGCCGATGAGTCAAAAATCGGGGTGCAATATTGCTGGCCAGAGAAACTTTTCGAGGTCGATTTTGGATTATGGATAGATTACGACGACGATGATGAGGAAAGCTTTAATGAAGCGGAAGAAGCACGCAACAAGCTATTCGACACCATCGATCAGGAAGCAGTAGATACCGCAGTGAGCAACTTAATTCAAAAACTCAAGCTTGACGATTAGCATCGTATTTAGTTAATAACGGAGGGGGTATGACAGAACAATACGAATATGCATCAATTCGCGTAGAAATGGCGAGTGATGCGACGTTACGAGACAAGTTTGCTATGGAAGCTATGAATGGAATCCTTGTAAACACAGAGAGAAATCAATTTTCATTCAGTGAGACAGGTGAAATTGCAAGTAAGGCCTATGAGCTGGCAGATGCAATGTTAAAGGCTAGGGGGTGATATGGAATTTAAGCACACACCAGCGCCGTGGTTGATGGATAGACGCAGCACTCACGCTGGAGAAATTACAAATATACATGGATGTAAAAATAACGATTGGATTGAAATCTGGTCTACTAATTGGCCCGAAAGTGAAGAAGCGCAAGAAGCAAACGCACATCTAATCGCAGCGGCACCAGAGTTATTAGATGCACTGATTGAAATGCAACGTAACGGTCGCAAGCAAGGATGGGATGATAAATATGAGTCGTCAATGGAAAAGACTCGTTTAGCAATCGCAAAAGCCCTCGGTCAGCAGTAACCCACCACTTAATCATTCATATCGCTATTAATAGTGAGGAATACGCACATAAGGAACATAGGAAATGGCAAATGAATTAGTCGTAATTGAGAAGTCGACGGCGCTTGAAGTATTTAAGTCATCAGACAGTGTTGAAGACATCATCCGCAAAGTAGAGAGAGAAGTTAACTCTTTTATTCCAGATGTTAGCACCACCAAAGGTCGCAAGGAAATTGTTTCACTGGCTTACAAGGTTGCCCAATCAAAAACTTACCTTGATGGTCTCGGTAAAGACTTGGTCGCAGAGTTAAAAGAAATACCAAAGCTAATCGACGCCAATCGCCGAACTGTTCGTGAGCGTTTCGATGCTTTACGCGACAAGGTTAGACAACCATTAACTGAGTGGGAAGAAGAGCAAAAAAGGCTGCAAATGGAAGCGTGGCACGAAGAAGCGCTAGAAATGAACAAGGTGTTCGATAAGGCACTTGCTGAACGCATCGAATCTGACCATGAAATCGCCCTACTCATGAATGAGAAATTCGACCGTGATTTAGCAGAAGCTAAAGCCGAAGTAGAACGCCAGCGCATTGCTCGTGAAGAAGAAATGAAGCGACAAGCTGCGGAACAAGCAAGGCTCGAAGCTGAACGTAAAGCACAGCAAGAAATTGAAGCATCAGCTAAGCGTGAGCGTGAAGCAAAAGAAGCCGCCGAACGTGCAGAGCGTGAAAAACAGGAAGCCATTAAACGTGCAGATCAAGCGTCAAAAGAAGCCAAGGAAAAGGCAGAACGTGATGCTAAAGAAGCTCAGGAACGAGCAGAACGCGAGAAGCAATTAGCTATAGAAGCTGAGCGCAAGAAAGCACAAGAAGCAGAACAAGCGCGATTAGCAGAAGAAGAACGCAAGCGTCAGGAAGAGGCTAAGCGTTATGCTGATAAGGAACATCAGAAAGCAATTAACAATCAGGCTATGCAAGACTTAATTGACGCTGGCATTCCAGAAGAGTGTGCCAAGAATTGCATTATCGCTATCGCTAAAAACCTAGTATCAAACGTAAAAATTCACTACTAACCCACCGTACCAACACCAGAGAAACCAAATAACAATCGCTATCTCAATAGTGAGAATTTCGCATGAACATAGACACTATATTCAGCGCCCTACTTCTATTCGCAGTCATTTCATTAAGTCTAATTATCGCAAGGTAAATTATGAAAATTAACCAAGATATTTTCCGTCTGGCGCAAGTTCAGGCGCAGGTAGCTATTCGCCAGAAATGTGAGGATATCTGGTTGTTAGCGATGGAATTACTCAAAGAAAGCTATCAGGAGGGTTTATGCAAATAGCCTTCAAAAATGCTCAAGGAATGAGGGTTAACACGAACGATAAAACAGTCATGGAATTTGACGACAGTAGCAAGCTCAGTATTGAGACAGGAAGTTTCAGTGAGCTGGCTAAGGTAACAGAAATCGACCCAGTTGAAGCTCTGCAATGGATTATGCAGTTCGACAAGGAAGAGATTGACAGGATTGTCAATGAAGCAAGCAAGGATGCACCTGTTTCTAAGATGAACCTACTAAGGGGGTTGCGTGACTCAGCATCAACAATGGCTAGAAGAATTACGCAGGAACGCGAACACGATGAATTTATGTATCAAACGGAAGTGTTAGGACGACAAGGACTGTCGATACCGTTAAAGGACTTTGCAGGAGATTTTCAATGAACGTTTCTAACTCTTACCCTACCGATAAATACCCTCAATTAACATCACCATCACTAGCAAAAAACAGAGAGGAAGCTCTGGCTCAAGCAATTGCAATGATTGATGGTCATTTACCGAATACGAGCGTGAAGGAGAGAGAAAAACGATTAGCAATGGAATTGCTACACATGAATTTAGATGCATCGAAAAACTACCCTCCTTTACCAGCTCATATTCAAGAGTTACGTGATGCAGAAAGGGATTCTGCACCGAGTAATAAATTTGAAGTCGATTACTACGGAAGTGATCGTCGTTCTGGTCAATATTTGGGAGATTAATATGAAATTCGCTAAGGCAATGCGAAAAAAAGCAAAGTTAAGACTCGCCTTAACAGGGCCTAGTGGGTCAGGGAAAACTTACGGGGCACTGGAAATAGCCAAAGGACTTGGCGGAAAAACTGCATTAATTGATACGGAAAAAGGAAGTGCCTCTCTTTACTCTGACCGTTTTAATTTTGACGTGTTGGAACTAGACCCACCATTCACACCAGAGCGATTTATTGAAGCTATCGGAGCTGCGCAGGAAGCTGGTTACGACAATCTCATAATCGACAGCATTACTCACGAATGGAGTGGATCAGGTGGATGCCTTGAATTACTCGATGTGTTAGCAAAAGCCAAGTATCGAGGCAATACGTGGTCAGCATGGAGCGAAATAACACCACGTCACAATGCATTTCTTGACGCGATCCTACGCTCTGATCTGCATATTATCGCAACGATGAGAAGCAAGACTGAAACTGCTCAGGTCGATAAAGGTAATGGCAAAAAAGGCGTAGATAAGCTTGGTATGAAATCAGAGCAACGTGACGGGGTTGAGTATGAGTTTACAACTGTACTAGACCTAAATCACGAAACTCACACAGCAATGGCAAACAAGGATAGAACAGGATTGTTCAGCAACGCCGAAGTTACTCAGTTAAATGAATTAACAGGTAAAAAGCTAATGGATTGGCTTAATGATGGACGCACTAAAGCAGAGATAGATCTGGCTCACTTCACGAGCATTGCAACGGAAGTGCAAAACATGGATGAGTTAAAAGTCGCCTTTAGTGAAGCATACAAAGCACTTAGAGATACATCTGAGCAAACGGAAGCTCAGAAAGTATATGAACTAAGAAAAGAAGAACTAACTAAACAAGAGGCGGTGTAAATGGCAAGTCGTGGAGTATGCAAGGTGATCCTTGTTGGTCACTTGGGGCAAGACCCTGAAATTCGATACATGCCATCAGGTGGTGCAGTGGCTCAGTTCACATTAGCCACATCGGAATCGTGGCGTGATAAACAAACTGGGGAGGTGAAGGAGAAAACCGAGTGGCATCGGGTATGCATCTTCGGAAAATTAGCAGAAATTGCAGGTGAATATCTGAGAAAAGGAAGTCAGGTATATATCGAGGGCTCACTGCAAACCAGAAAATGGCAAGACCAAAGCGGGCAAGACCGATACACAACGGAAGTAGTGGTTAATGTCGGCGGAACAATGCAGATGCTAGGTGGTAACAGTGGTAATCAGGCAGGAAGCCAGAAGCCACAACAACCGCAAACAGCACAAAATGAACCGCCTCAAGATTGGGATGACCAAGAAATACCATTCTAACCACCCTACCCGTTTAACCAAAGGATATAACCATGAAAGCTACGGACAGCTTAATTTAACTCGCAGGGATGCAATGAAGAGGAATGAATATGAATACTTTTACACACCATAATCAAATTATGAAATTTACATTGCCAGAACCAGATCCTAGGAATGTTTGCAACTTTTGCGGTGGAAGCGGTAGTAAGGACAATTTAATCCAAGGTAAAGCAGCAAATATTTGTTTTGAGTGTTCTGACTTGGCGAAAGAAATAGCAGATGAAAAGCGTAAGGAAATAGCAGAAAAGGAAATTCAGCAAATGGCAACTGATTTATCAACTGGTGGCATAGGTTTAGTTGATATGGGAATGGGTACTGCAAGAAAACATGCAGAGCGCTTATATAGAGCTGGGTATAGAAAGGTGGAGTGATGAAATTAACAGAGCGTCAAATTAGCACATTAAAAAATGTAGATAATGGATATAGGCAGTTAAGCAATAGTATGTCAATTTTCTCGTTGGAGAATAAAGGGCTTATTAAGCTTCACCCAAAGGACGGATGGCAATTAACAGAGTTAGGCATTGAAGAACTAAAAAGGTGGAATGATGGATATATTAGAAGAAGCATTTGAAGTCTGGTTTAAGAAGTCTCACGGTTATAGCCCATCAGTAGCGCCACCTGATAGTCATTTAACTGGCGTTAGGCGCATGGCATTTGAGGCTGGTTATAGAGCAGCTTTGATTGAATGCAAAGATATATTAATCAGCGACGAGGTGGAAATAAAAGATGAATGATAAATACAAAGCCGAACTAATTAACGGCAAACCAGTTATTTTATTAAATGGAAATTTGATTGAAAAAGGATTTATTTCATATTCAGATGCAGTAAAAAGAGCTAATAACTTAAATTCTAAATTCAAAGTAGCCCACATATATAAAATTAAATAACCATGCAAATAATCGGATATGTATTACTCATGCTAATGCATGGTTCTGCTGTGCCTGTAACGGAAGATATATACACGCAATCGGAATGCAATAAACGTGCTGAATATTTAATGTCAGTTAAGAATGTTGAGGTTATTTGTGGTGAGGTGATTCGTGAGTAAATATAACATAGGATTTGAAGTGTATTATATTGGATACGTTTCATTCATAAAATACCCAGCGTTAAGACACAATAAATGTAAATGGAAAGTCGCAGCAAGAGTAATTGACGCGAACACAGGTAAATCGTTAATTGATTATTGCGATATCGAGTATGCAGTAAAGCCAAATAAGCGAGACCTCCGAAAATTAAGAGCAGAAATAATGTGGGAAGTTAAAAACTTTATTAGAGATGGTGTTGAGTTTGCAACACCTAAAGACATTATAAGATAAAACAGGTTGGAGTTAATCAATGAATAAATACACCGAACTATCTGATTTCGAGATTAATAAAAAAGTTGCTAAAAAGGCTTTTGGTGATGATGAATATGAGTATGAGATTGAATATAACCAGTACGGAGTAACTATTAATGACGATGTATTCGACCCATGTAACAACCCAGCCGATGCGATGCCAGTTATTAAAGATAATTTCATATCTATAACTCATGATGGAATAGCATGGGATGTTAGCTGTGTAAAACATCCAGAACTAAGCGTATGGAGTGGATTAGAAAATTACAATGACAATTTTTATCGTAAAGCTATGGAATTATTTTTATTAATGAAGGATGCGGAGAATGAGAATAACAACAACAGTTAAAAATAAAGATGATGTTAAATTAATTACATACTCACATTGGTGCTTATCTAATTTCATTGACCTTAAATATAAAGAATGTGCTTATTCTCTTAATGATATGCAAGTATGGATAGTTAGAAAGAAAAATGGAAATATATCTGTTAAAGGCTATCGAGTTTAATAATTAAACATCTCAAATCAAATATTAAATGAATGGAAAATAGCGTAGGTGAATTATGGAAATCAGAATTCATGGTGATGTTAGTGATATAGAAAGGATGGCAATAAATGCAGCTTTAAATATCCACGATAAAATCAAGAAAGGGTTTCGAATAAATCACAGAGTTAAAATTAAAAATACAATTTATAACGTTGAAATAGAAAATTGCCGCAATTCTCTCAGAGTAATAATGAGAAATAAAAGGCAAAGACTATGAATGCACAGGCAATGGAAAACGCACGAAGACAAATAGCAAAGGAATGCTTAATCGAACTCAGAAGCCACGGAATACCCAACGACAAACTAACCACTCAGATCCTCGATAAATACACACCGAAGTTTAAGCCTCTAAATCACACAAAGTACAACACCAAAGATGTTATGTGCCAATACATCAGAAATCTGCAAAAGGAAGAGAAGAATGGAAGATGAAATATGGAATACATCAGATGCTGCTAAAGAGTTAAAAACCACCCCGAGAACGGTTGCCTATCTTATTTCTACTGGAGAACTAAGAGGTAGAAAAGTTGGCAGAGGTTATAGAACAACAAGATCGGCAGTGCTTGATTATATAAATAGCCCAGAGCAAACTCATGATGCGAACAAGGATAATCTAAATGGAGGTAGATTATGTCAATCAAACAAAGAAACGGAATATGGCACTGTCATTTCTTTACACCGTCAGGGAAGAGAGTTAGAAAATCTCTTGGCACAAAAGACAAGAAGCAAGCGCAGGAGCTGTATGACAAATTAAGGGCTGAGTCATGGAGGTCTGAGCAATTAGATGAGCTCCCTCAACGTACATTTGAGGAATGCTGTATTAGGTGGATCAGAGAGAAGGAAAATAAAAAAACCTTAGATGATGACAAAACAAAAATAGAATATTTTTTAACGAAATTTTCAGGCAGAGCAATATCCAGTATTACTGCTGATGAAATATACGAATCTGTCTCTTGCATGGAAAACAGAAAGCATCGTCAAATATGGGAGACAAGAAAAGAGGTGGCTATAAAAAAAGGTATAGAGTCACCAAAATATACGCCTAAACAAGTTAGCTTAGCTACAAGAAGTCAGTATCTATCTTTTATTAGATCACTACTAAGGACTGCAACTAATGATTGGCGATGGATGGAGACTTGTCCATCAATAAAGACAAACAAGCCTTTAAGTAAGCGTATACGCTGGTTAACAAAGGATGAAGCAAGCAGATTAATCCTTTGTATGCCAGAGAGTATCAAGCCGATAGTTACATTTGCATTAGCTACAGGATTGAGACGCTCAAATATCATAAATCTAGAATGGCAACAGGTAGATATGCAAAGGCGTGTAGCATGGGTCAATCCAGAGGACGCCAAAGGCGGTAAGGCAATTGGCATAGCTCTGAATGATACAGCATGTAAGGTTTTAAGAGATCAGATCGGAAAACACTCAAGATATGTCTTTGTTCATACGGAGTCAAAAAAACGTCCTGATGGAACCATGACACCCCAGGTTAGAAAAATGAGAGTTGATGATAACAGCGGCTGGCGAGCTGGATTAAAAAGAGCTGGTATCGAAAACTTTCGCTTTCATGACTTAAGGCATACTTGGGCAAGTTGGTTAATTCAATCTGGCGTACCACTAACAGCATTACAAGAAATGGGAGGCTGGGAAAGTATAGAAATGGTAAGAAGGTATGCTCATTTGGCACCAAACCATTTGACAGAGCACGCACGTAAAATTGATGACGTTTTTAATAATAACGACACAAATACGACACAAAGCAAAAACCAAGTTGGATTAAAATTAGCGTAAGATGTTGATTTTAAATGGTACGCCCTACAGGATTCGAACCTGTGACCTACGGCTTAGAAGGCCGTTGCTCTATCCAACTGAGCTAAGGGCGCCTAGAAGAGATTAGACGTCAGCAATCACTGCTGATAACGGGTGTGAATTATACGTTCAACATTCTGAGAGTCAACGATTTTTCAACGATATCAAACTATATGGTTAAAATATGGCAAGTATTCGACTGACAGATTGCTCTTGATCTGACAAAATAGAGCAATACCGTAATTGAATAATTTGGATGTATAGATGTCAGCAAGAATTATAGATGGGAAATCGATTGCGCAGACCATCAGAAGCGAAGTTGCCGAAAAAGTAAAACAACGTATTAATGCAGGAAAACGTGCACCTGGTTTAGCTGTTATTTTAGTGGGTGATAACCCAGCATCACAGATTTATGTCGGAAGTAAACGCCGAGCTTGTGATGAAGTTGGTTTTATTTCTCGTTCTTATGATTTACCTGATACTACCAGTGAAGCTGATTTATTAAACCTTATCGACCAGCTTAATGAAGATAACACCATTGATGGTATTCTCGTTCAACTCCCCTTACCGGCCGGAATTGATAACGTTAAAGTACTAGAACGTATTCGTCCAGATAAAGATGTGGATGGTTTTCATCCCTACAATGTCGGTCGCCTATGTCAACGTGCACCCAAATTACGCCCTTGTACACCTCGCGGTATTGTCACACTACTAGAACGTTGTGATATCCCTATGAATGGTTTAAACGCAGTTATTATTGGTGCGTCAAATATTGTGGGGCGTCCAATGAGCCTAGAGCTCTTACTTGCGGGCTGTACAACAACGGTTACTCATCGTTTTACTAAAGATTTGCGTTTTCATGTTGAACACGCTGATCTCGTCGTTGTAGCGGTAGGTAAACCTAACTTTATCCCCGGTGAATGGATCAAACCAGGTGCTATTGTCATTGATGTCGGTATTAACCGCCTTGAAAGTGGTAAAGTGGTTGGCGATGTTGAATTTGAAGTCGCTTCACAACGCGCAGGTTGGATTTCGCCAGTCCCTGGTGGTGTCGGTCCAATGACAGTCGCCACTCTTATTCAAAACACTTTACAAGCATGTGAAGAGTATCACGACCCTGAAACAGGAAATAATTAGTCAATGGAAACATTTCAATTAGATGGGCACGACTATGTCGAGCTTTGTGATTTATTAAAACTTCAAGGTTGGACTGAAAGCGGAGCTGCCGCTAAAAGTGTCATTGCTGAAGGCTTAGTTAGCGTCGATGGCGTAGTTGAAACCCGTAAACGTTGTAAAATCGTTGATGGGAAAGTTGTCACCTTTGGTGAGTTCTCGGTCAGTGTCAGCAAATAATCAGCAAATCAGTTAAAATTAAAAAGTGCTGCTACAATAAGTGGCACTTTTTTTCTTTTAAACACTTTTCTTCTTTTTTCCTCTACTTTTCCTTATTTAATCATCTTTTAAAAAAAGAGATAAGCATAACCAATTGAATTAAAATAAAAATAATAAATTTAGTTTAATTTAATTAAATTCAAATCATTATTTTTAGACATATCTCTTGGTATAATCTCTCTCAGGTGTTCAGCACATTATACATTTCATCAATAAATAGAAAAAAAAGACCATGTAAGTCATTATTTTATATAAAAATAACACTTTTCAACCATTACTGTAAAACTTCAGCAACAAACTTTTTTGCTGACACTTTTTACTCATTTATTCATGTTTAAATGCACTAAAATGTGATTTAGATCTAATTTATTTCTACTTTCATTAGGTAAAAGAACATTGTTTGTACTAAATTATACGTTATAATTTGAAACGATTCAGCTTAGTGATGCAATCTTAGTTGTTATTTTATGATATTTAGATCTTTTTTGCCCTTCATCTAACAGGAGATTTTATGCTCGGCCTACCCACTCAAGGTATCTCTATCATTGCTGAACAACAGCAAAAAATGATGCCTATTCTTTTATTTAAGGTAAGGAACTAGCATGAAACGCAGAGTTGCGACCATCACACTTAACCCTGCTTATGATCTTGTTGGTTTAAGTAACCCTATTGAGCTTGGTGAAGTTAATCGTGTTAAAACAGCAGGCTTTCATGCTGCAGGTAAAGGTATTAACGTTGCTAAAGTCTTAAAAAGCCTCGGCGTTGATGTCACTGTTGGCGGGTTTTTAGGTAAAGAAAATCAAGATGGGTTTCAAAAAGAGTTTAGTGATTCAGGTATTGCAAACCGTTTTCAAATGGTTGAAGGCCGTACTCGCATTAATGTGAAACTTACTGAGCCTAATGGCAAAGTTACTGATTTTAATTTTTCTGGTTTTGAAATTACAAAACAAGATTGGGCTCGTTTCGTGAATGACACACTAAGCTGGGCTGGTCAATTTGATATGATCTGTGTCAGTGGTAGTGTTCCTTCTAGCGTTGATCTTAATGATTTCACCGCATGGATGACTCGTTTACGCAGTGAATGCATGTGTTTGATCTTTGACAGTAGCCGAGATGCTTTTGTCGCAGGATTAAAAGCCTCTCCTTGGCTTGTTAAACCTAATCATCATGAATTAGAAATTTGGGCTGGCAGGCCTTTACCTGAACTATCTGATGTTGTACAAGCCGCACAAGCATTACGCCAACAAGGTATTGCTCACGTTGTGATTTCATTAGGTGAGCAAGGTGCAATGTGGGTAAATGCATCTGGCGCATGGATGGCAACACCTCCTAAATGTGATGTTGTCAGCACCGTAGGTGCTGGTGATTCTATGGTTGGCGGCCTAATTTATGGACTGATGATGAGACAAACTAGCGAGCATACATTACGTCTTGCAACTGCCGTTTCTGCTCTTGCAGTAAGTCAGACCAATGTTGGTATTCATGACCGCGAACAATTGGCAAAAATGATGGCAGAAGTAAAATTAACCCCTCTAAAATTATAAGTAATAATACCAGTGGTATATCGAATAATATTAAGTAGAGTTACCACTGCTTCAATTAAATATATTAATATCATGTTTATAGAAACTCTAAAATAGAGCCTCTTAAATTGATTAACATTTATTTATTATTAAATCAAACTTTATTTTTTCTATTTATTCGATAAACTTCACTTTAATAAAAGTTAATAAAGATATTCTAAAGCTAATAAAAACTTATTTTGTTTTTAGGAGAATTTATGGAAAGGCCCATAGTGCTTTTATGGATCCAAGTTATTTCAGTACTATTTTTAGGTATAAGTTTGTTTATATTGGTTGCTGGGGCACCCATTTATTTATTAGCAATGGCGATGGGCGGTGGTCAAACGATACTCCTGGGCCTATTTATTATGCTGTGCCTGATTATCACAATGATAATACAAGTTATTGCATGGATAAAACTCGCAAGAAACAGTAAAAATGCTTACTCTTTTTTAAAAATATCATGGGTATGTTTATCTATTTCGCTATTTTTTATACTAAGTGTTTCGATGTCATTAACCAATATGTCTGAATTTAGTTTTGTTGCTTTTTCTATTATAGTTATCTTAACTCATAGACTCTTTTTTTCTGAGAATGTCATAAATTATTTTAAAGATAAACAAAAAGATAATGAAAGAGAAACCCGTATTATTAGCCAATAAATTAAATAATAAATAGCAAAAAAAAATATCGGATAATAAATATCCGATATTTTTATAAAAACACGTGTTATGTGTAATTAGTCGTTAATTATATTAATTATTACGACGCCAAGTTGTTCCTTTAGGGCCATCTTCTAAAACAATTCCCATCGCTGTTAATGCATCTCGCGCAACATCAGCAGCAGCCCAATCTTTATTTTTACGTGCATCGTTACGTTGTTGAATTAAAGCTTCAATTTTTTCAACTTCACCAGCATCATCTGCTTTAGCACTACTTTGTAAAAAGGCTTCAGGATCTTGCTCTAACAGACCTAATACTTTAGCTAATTTGCGTAGCACCGCAGCTAAACCGTTAGCTTTATTCATATCCACGCTTTTTAAGCGATTTACTTCTCGCGCTAAATCAAATAATACTGAATACGCTTCTGGTGTATTGAAGTCATCATTCATTGCTTCTATAAACAGTGCTTCAAACGCTTCGCCACCAGTAGGTTGTGCATTAGCATCAGTACCACGTAATGACGTATAGAGACGCTCTAAAGCGGTACGTGCTTGTTTTAGATTTTCTTCTGTGTAGTTAAGCTGACTACGATAATGGCCAGATAATAAGAAATAACGCACCGTTTCAGCATCGTAATAAGCTAATACATCACGAATGGTGAAAAAGTTATTGAGTGACTTAGACATTTTTTCTTTGTCTACCATCACCATACCGGAATGCATCCAATAATTTACATATGGGCCATCATGAGCACACGTTGATTGAGCAATCTCATTTTCATGGTGTGGGAACATTAAATCTGAACCACCACCATGAATATCAAAATGGCATCCTAACTCTTTACCGTTCATTGCAGAACATTCAATATGCCAACCAGGACGACCCGCTCCCCATGGAGACTCCCAACTTGGTTCACCCGGCTTAGACATTTTCCATAAAACGAAGTCCATAGGATTACGTTTCACGTTAGCCACTTCAACACGAGCACCTGCTTGCAGTTGTTCTAAATCTTGACGAGAAAGCAACCCATAATCAGGATCGGTGTCAATCGCAAACATAACGTCACCGTTTTCAGCAACATAAGCATGATCACGTTTGATTAACGTTTCCGTTAATTCAATAATTTCAGCAATATGGTGTGTCGCACGAGGCTCTGAATCAGGACGAGCAATATTTAATGCATCAAAATCTTTATGCATTTCAGCTAACATACGAGTTGTTAATTGCTCACATGTTTCATTATTCTCGATCGCACGTTTGATGATTTTATCATCCACATCCGTTACGTTACGCACATAATTAACATCATAACCTAAATAACGCAGATAACGGGTTATGGCATCAAAAGCCACAAACGTACGTCCATGACCAATATGACACAGGTCATAAATAGTGATGCCACACACGTACATACCTATTTTCCCTGCATGGATAGGTTTAAATTCTTCTTTTTGGCGAGTGAGAGTATTAAAAATCTTTAGCATCGGTGGACGTTCCCGTTTTCAACTGTACGTGTTTATTACGTTTTTATATAAAAGAAAATAACGACTACTATAGCACGATATTAATTAGGATATTGGATCTTGGAGACAAAGCAAACTCAAGATCTGCGCTAATATATTACTCTGCTTAATCCTTATTTTCACTGTTCTATCCTTGATAGTGAACAATCAAACTTCTGTTATTGAGCTAAATTTTGGCGAAAAATGTGTTTTCTCTATTTTGTACGCCTGTTTAATTAGAAAAACCGGGCAAAAAAAAGATGAATACTGACTAAATAAGGCAACTGTGATATAAAAAACGGGACTATTGTTTATGCCCAAATCTGGGTAAAGCTAAAATTATATTAGGATCTAAATATGGTTACTTTTCATACCAATTACGGCGATATCGTGATTAATACATTTGCAGACAAAGCGCCTGCAACCGTAGAAAATTTTTTAGACTACTGTAAAGAAGGATTCTACGATAACACTATCTTCCACCGTGTCATCAATGGCTTTATGATCCAAGGTGGTGGTTTTGAACCTGGTATGAACCAAAAAGCAACCAAAGCACCTGTTAGAAACGAAGCAAACAATGGACTTGCAAATAATCGTGGTACATTAGCGATGGCTCGTACTAACGATCCACATTCCGCGACTGCACAATTCTTTATTAACGTTGCAGATAACGATTTCTTAAACTTCCGTGCTGAAAATGCGAATGGTTGGGGATATTGTGTCTTCGCTGAAGTTGTTGAAGGAATGGATGTTGTCGACAAAATTAAAGCGGTTTCTACAGGTCGTAGCGGTTTCCACCAAGATGTTCCTCGTGAAGATATCATCATTAAAAGTGTAACGGTTAGCGAATAAGCATTACTCTTTATGTGTACGCTTTTTATTGCAGACCTGCATTTAAGTGAACATGAACCGGCAATCACTGCCGGTTTTCTTCGCTTTCTAAAAGAGCAAGCCATTCACGCTAAAGCGCTCTATATCTTAGGCGATTTTTTTGATTTTTGGATAGGTGATGATGATCCTAATCCTTTACATCAACAAATTGCTCAAGCGCTAATGACACTAAAAAATGCGGGTATTCCCTGTTATTTTATTCATGGAAATCGTGATTTTTTAATTGGCTCTCGTTTTGCAAAAGAGAGTGGTATCACTCTACTTCCTCAAGAAAAAGTGCTCAAAATTTATCAACATCATATCTTGATTTTACATGGTGATACACTTTGTACAGATGATGAGGCTTATCAACGTTACCGTAAAAAAGTGCATAATAAATTTATACAGCGCCTATTCTTATTACTGCCTCTGTTTGTTCGACTAAGAATTGCCAATAAAATGCGCTCTCGTAGCCAGCATGAAAACCAATATAAATCAGATGCAATTATGGATGTTAACCCACAAGCGGTGATTAATACCTTTAAACACTTCAATACACAATGGATGATCCACGGACATACACACCGACCGGCTGTTCATACTGTCCATATTGAAGGAAAAACACACTATCGTGGTGTATTGGGTGCTTGGCATACCGAAGGTTCTATGTTTAAAGTCACCGCTGAAAAAATAGAACTGATCCATTTTCCCTTTTAAGTTGTTTCACTTATTTTCTCTATAAAAAGTCTTTTTTTTCTTTACGCAAACGTTTTCCTTGGCGTGTTAGCGTGATACTATCATTCTCAATTTATTAGGCTATATCCGTTTATACTTACAGGAGCAGTTAAGTAATGTCTTCTCACGTTGGTCTAAATACCGCTTTTCCTCGTATCGCCATTGTTATGGGATCTAAAAGTGACTGGGCAACCATGTCTCATGCCGCTGATGTATTAGATGCACTACACATTCCTTACCATGTTGAGATTGTCTCTGCACACCGCACCCCTGATAAATTATTTAGTTTTGCTGAAAAAGCAAAAAGTAATGGCTTTGATGTCATTATTGCTGGTGCCGGAGGAGCAGCCCATTTACCTGGAATGCTTGCAGCTAAAACGTTAGTGCCAGTATTCGGTGTTCCTGTTCAAAGTGCAGCATTAAGCGGTGTTGATAGCCTCTATTCAATCGTACAAATGCCAAAAGGTATTCCAGTAGGAACCTTAGCGATTGGAAAAGCGGGTGCTGCCAATGCAGCTTTATTAGCGGCTCAAATTTTGGCATTACATTCTCCTGCTATTTTAGACGCACTGACTGCATGGCGCACAGCACAAACCGACGATGTATTAAATAACCCAGACCCAAGAGAGGCACTATGAAACCGGTTTGTGTCCTTGGAAATGGTCAATTAGGTAGAATGTTAAGACAAGCAGGTGAACCTTTAGGTATTGCTGTTTACCCTGTAGGATTAGATGCAGAACCTGAAGCTGTTCCCTATCAAAAAAGCATTATTACTGCAGAAATTGAACGTTGGCCAGAAACGGCATTAACAAAAGAATTAGAACGTCATACTAACTTTGTTAACCGTGATATTTTCCCTTTACTTGCAGATAGATTGCCTCAAAAACAACTTCTTGATGAACTAAGCCTAGCAACCGCACCTTGGCAAACCTTAACATCGCCAACACAATGGCCTGATATTTTTTCTCAGCTAGGTGATTTTATTATCGTGAAACGTCGTGTTGGTGGTTATGACGGCCGCGGACAATGGCGAATTCACCCTGGTGAAGAACAACAATTACCCGCTGAAATTTATGGTGAATGCATTGTTGAGCAAGGTATTCCCTTTTCTGGTGAAGTGTCCTTAGTTGGAGCCAGAGATAAAAAAGGTCATTGTGTATTTTATCCTTTAACACATAACCTTCATCAAGATGGCATTTTACGTATGAGTGTTGCATTACCAACACCTGCCCCAGAATTACAACAATCAGCAGAAAAAATGCTGACATCTATTCTTGATAAACTCAATTATGTCGGTGTAATGGCGATGGAGTGTTTTATTGTCGGTAATAAATTACTCATCAACGAATTAGCACCACGAGTTCATAACAGTGGACATTGGACACAAAATGGCGCCTCAATTAGCCAATTTGAGTTACATTTACGTGCAATCTTAGATTTACCTATGCCAAAACCTGAAGTTTGCCAACTCGCAGTGATGGTTAATTTGATTGGTACTGATATCAATCCTCAATGGCTTTCATTACCTTTAGTGCATTTACATTGGTATGAAAAAGAAGTTCGCCCTGTGCGAAAAGTGGGTCATCTCAATCTTGTTCATCGTGATAACCAACCGCTGAAAGACACACTTAAATCATTGAGTCTTATGCTTGATGATACCTATCAAAAACCCATCCAATGGGCTTTAGAAAAATTAAGCTAGCAGTCCGACTCATAAAGTTAGAGAATAATAGCCTTTAAATGAACAGACCTTGATTAAAGAGGTCTGTTATTCGCTATTTTCTCCTGATTATTCAGGTTACTGCACCCGTTTGATGGAGTCAGGATGCAAGCCACACAACAGAGTTTTGGACCCATTTATCAGTGGAGTATGCTGATATTACTGGGTTTGGTCTATTTTTTAGCTACCGCAACCACATTTACATCTTTGGGTGTTGTTCTTCCTAGCATGATAAGTGAGCTAGAGTGGAATTGGACACAAGCGGGCCTTGGTTTTACGTTATTAGGATTAACCTGTGGTCTTGCTAGTTTTTTACCCACTTTACTTATTCGTAAATTAAGTGTTCGCTTTACCCTTCTTATTGGACTGATTATTTTCGTTAGCGGTTTTTATTTTCTTTATGAAACCTACACCATTGCACGATATTTCCTTGGTACAGCACTATTAGGTATTGGTTTTACCTTACTTGCAACAGTACCCGGGACTTATGTAATTTCTCGCTTATTCGAAAAACAATCTTTTGCCTTCGGTGTTTATTTTACTATTGGCGGATTAGGTGGTGTGGCGGGGCCTTGGATCTACTTTTTAGCCACGCATTTATGGCATACATGGCGTATGCATTGGCTTATTTCAGCGATCACGCTTACCGTTATTACTCTTTTCACTATTCTCTTTTTACGAGAAGGAAGTAAAGAGCAAGAGCATGCCAAAAGAATTAGCCAACTCCAAAGCACAAAACGCATCTATCAAACCAAAGAAATTTGGACGGCACGCCATGCTTTGAGAACATGGCAATTTTATGTTATCGCTGCCACTTATACTGCTTTTTTATGGTGCGGTATTACCGTTAATAGTTTTGCTGTTGCTCATATTATTGAAAATGGCTTTGGTGAAACCATTGCCGCGACCTTATTAAGTAGCATGGCATTTATCAACGCTTTCTCACGCTTAGCCGGCGGCGCAATTGGTGAATGGCTAGAACCTAAAAAATTACTTATCGCTAGTTTAAGTATTATCATTATTGGGCTGTTAGCACTCAGTATGGCAAACTCTTGGGTTTACCTGATCCTGTTTACGGTTTGTGTTGGTATCGGCTATGGTATGACCTTTTTAGCATCAAGTATATTACTGGCTAACTACTTTGGTCGCTCTCCTTACCTTGAACTATTTTCAGTCATGAATTTAATTTCGACACTTGCTTGTTTAGCGCCGTTCTTTGCGGGTGCAATAAAAGATATATCAGGAAGTTTTACTCCTGCATTCTTAATTTTAACTGTACCTGTACTATTGATCCTAGCGATAACACTCTTTATGAAACCACCGACTTACCCTAAATTTCAGCATGCTAGTGAACACAAAAAATAGCGATTGAATAAACATGGTAATAGATTTTGTATTATACAAACGCATTTTCTAAGGAGATGTTAAGCTGATGAATGATGCATTAATAATAAAATACTCAATAGGTGTAGGGATTGCTTTAGCCTGTTTTGTTGGCTTTGTCGCCGTCTCTCTTTTTCATGACAAAAAGAAAAAACGTCGTAGAAATATTATTATTCATATTAGCCAAGCCATCTTCCTTTGTAGTTTAGTGATCATCTTAAGCCAATACTGTGAAATGGCTGTTGTTGATTTTAATCTCCATTTTATCTCTTTTAGGATGATTAATTTCTTTACTTACGTTGGTATCGCCTTAGTTTTAATGCGTAAGTTTTTCTTACTTATTAATAGACTAGAGCAATCACAGATCCAAAAAGGTAGTGATCCCACCTCTGCCCGTATTATTTCTCGGATATTTAAAATCAGCCTTTTTGTCATCATCATCTTATTGTTTGGTGAACATTTTGGTATGAGCTTATCTGGCTTAATGACTTTTGGCGGATTAGGTGGTATTGCCATTGGTATGGCAAGTAAAGATGTGCTCAGTAACCTTTTTTCTGGGGTTATGCTTTATTTCGATCGCCCTTTTAATATTGGTGACTGGGTGCGCTCACCTGATCGTAATATTGAAGGTACGGTAGTAGAAATAGGTTGGCGCATTACTAAAATTATTACCTTCGACCATCGACCACTTTATATTCCTAACTCAATTTTTTCCTCCATTAGTGTTGAAAATCCGGGACGAATGACTAATCGACGTATTGAAACTGAACTCGGTTTACGTTACGAAGATTCAGATAAAATTGGTGTGATCGTTGAAGATATTCGCACCATGCTAATGCAAAATGACAAAATTGATACGCAACAAACTTTGCTAGTCTATTTTAATCAATTCGCAGACTCTTCACTCAATATCATGGTGTATTGTTTTACCAAAACAACCGTCTGGGCACAGTGGCTTGAAGCTCAGCAAGAAGTCTATTTGAAGATAATTGAGATTGTGCATAAACATGGTGCTGACTTTGCATTCCCATCTCAAACAATCTATATCGAAAAATCATCTTCTATCCCACAATAATAGAAATGGATAAGTTTAGCCTCTTATAAACTTATCCATTTACCAATCACTATCAATGGTAATCTATGCATTTATTATGCATAAAATTGTTAATCTTATTGTTTTAATCCATTCCAATCATATTCACAACCAAGTATATTGTTCGCCAATTCTCCGATTGATTAAACACAAGTGTGTGTAATGAAAAAAATGAAGTTGGCATGTCGCCTCTCGCTTTCACACTATTTTTCGTGTGAACGCCCTATTATTGATATTGTTGATGCAAATTTAACACAAGTATCAGCGGTAATATTATCATTGCCAGATATTGAGTCAGGTGAATTAGCGCGTATTCAACAAACAGGCTTTGAATTACCTGTCTTTATTGCTGTTGATCTTAACGATACCATCGGTGCTGACTTGCTTAATCAAGTTTCAGGTATTGTCATTACAGATGAAAGTGCATATCAAAAGAATAGTATTTTGATCAATAAAGCAGCTCATCAATATGAAGAAAATTTGACTACACCGTTTTTCTCACGCTTAGTCAATTATGTTGCCGAAAAAAATGTTGCTTTTGATTGCCCTGGACATCAAGGTGGCGAGTTTTTCCGACGCCATCCTGCTGGTGAGCAGTTTTATCAATATTTTGGTGAGAATCTATTTCGATCTGATCTCTGTAATGCTGATGTGGAAATGGGGGATTTACTTATTCATGAAGGTGCACCCTACGATGCACAATCCTTTGCAGCACAAGTGTTTAATGCAGATAAAACCTATTTTGTCTTAAATGGAACTTCCTCTTCGAATAAAGTTGCCTTAAATGCATTACTGGCACCAAATGATTTAGTGTTATTTGATAGAAATAATCATAAATCCAATCACCATGGTGCACTTATTCAAGCAGGTGCAACCCCTATTTATTTAGAAACAGCTCGCAACCCTTTTGGTTTTATCGGTGGTATTGATGCGCATTGCTTTGAAGAGAGTTATTTACGCCAACAAATTGCAGAGATTACACCTGAACGCCAATTCGATAAGCGTCCTTTTCGTTTAGCCGTTATTCAACTAGGCACTTATGACGGCACTATTTACAATGCAAGACAAGTGGTTGATAAAATTGGTCATCTTTGTGATTACATTTTATTTGATTCCGCTTGGGTCGGTTATGAACAGTTTATCCCAATGATGAAACAGTGTTCGCCTTTGTTGCTGGCGCTTAATGAAAACGATCCCGGTATTCTCGTCACTCAATCTGTTCATAAGCAACTAGCCGGCTTTTCACAAACCTCTCAGATCCATAAAAAAGATGCACATATCAAAGGACAATCTCGATATGTTAATCATAAGCGTATGAATAATGCCTTTATGATGCATGCATCCACCAGCCCTTTTTACCCACTTTTTGCCGCTCTTGATGTCAACGCAAAGATGCATTCGGGCAAAAGCGGTGAAGCAATGTGGATGAATTGTGTAAAACAAGGTATTGAGGCTCGTAAATCCTTACTAAGACAGTGCCAATTTATTAAGCCATTTATTCCTGAAGTTGTTGATGGCATTGCTTGGCAAGATCACAACACAGATGAAATCGCTCACGATCAACGCTTTTTCAACTTTATTCCTAATGATAATTGGCACTCATTTGAAGGTTATGCCACCAATCAATATTTTGTTGATCCTTGCAAATTAATGCTTACAACACCGGGGATCGATCCTCATACTGGAGAATACGAGCCCTTTGGTGTGCCAGCATCTATTTTGGCAAACTATTTACGGGAACATGGCGTTATTCCTGAAAAAAGCGATTTAAATTCTATTTTATTTTTGCTCACACCCGCAGAGCATAATGATAAATTTGAGCGCTTAATTTCATTAATTATAAGATTTGAAAAACTGCTAATTGATGACTCCCAATTAGAACAGGTATTACCTTCTATCTGTCGTCGTTATCAATCTCGTTATCAGGGTTATACATTGCGTCAACTCTGTCAGGAAATGCATGATATTTGTATCAAATACAATATCAAGTTACTGCAAAAACAAATGTTTAGGAAAAATCATTTCCCTAAGCGAGCGCTAAGCCCTCAACAAGCTAATATTGAATTTGTACGTGGCAATGTAGAGTTTTTACCTTTAAGTCAATTAGATGGCAGAATTGCTGCTGAAGGGGCTTTACCTTATCCGCCGGGTGTTTTATGCACAGTTCCCGGTGAAATTTGGGGAGGTGCGGTGTTACGTTATTTCCAAGCCCTTGAAGTCACTATTAACCAACTTCCTGGTTTTTCAACGGAGCTTCAAGGTGTTTATATTTATAATGAAGATGATGGTAGTAAGCGTATTTATGCTTATGTTATAAAAGAATAATTCTTTATTTTTTCCATAAAAAAATGCTGATATTTAATGATATCAGCATTTTTATTTAACTCTATTTATAGCTCTTGTTTCTTTTCACTACTCACCTTGAATTCGGCGATATTGCCCTTTATCTTGCAAAAGCCTTACACCTAACATACTGCCACACAGCGATAATAAAAGTGCCGCGATAATAGGTACAGTAAACCACATTCCCCATTGAGGTTGCCAAGAAAAATTAAATACAAATTTCTGCAATAGACCTAATGCCATTTCAGCGCCAATTGCTGCGGCTAAACCTGCCATTAAGCCCAATAAAGCAAACTCCGCCCAAAGTGTACGTCGTAATAATAATTTACCAGCTCCCAATGTGCGGTAAACCACCAGCTCAATACGCCGTTGCGTCATTCCTACTTGAATTTGGGCAATTAATAATAATGCGCCACAAATCATCACCAACCCAACCATTATCTCCAATGCTCGACTGACTTGCTGTAAAATTTGTTGAACTTGCTGAATTAATGCGCCTGTGTCTAACACGCTTACGGTCGGGAATTGTCGATTAAGCGCCGTAATTAATGCACCATCTCCATTATAATAAAAACTACTCATCCATTTTTCTGGTTGATTATTTAATCCTTCTTCAGAAAAAATAAAGAAGAAGTTAGGGCGCATATTTTCCCAATCGACATGGCGAATACTCGTCACAACTGACTTAAACTCTCGAGTATCTCCCACAAAAGTTAATTCATCGCCCAGTTTAATCTCAAGTTGCTTGGCAACACCTTGATCAAGAGAAACACCATTACCAACAGGTGGCCATGTTCCTTCTACAATCACATTATCTTTAGGCAACTCACTGTGCCACGTTAAATTAAGCTCACGGCGCACTGTGTTATTACCAGCATCACGTTTATCAGCCCACTCTTTGGCATTATTCTCATTAATCTGCGTTAAGCGCGCTAATACTACAGGATAGGCGTCTGTAGGTTTGACGTTATGTTGTGCCAATAAGGTGTTAACTTCTTGGACTTGAGGTGCGGACATATTAATCAGGAAATAATTAGGACTATCTTCTGGTAGCTGTTTTTGCCATTTATCTAACAAATCACCTTGGATCAGCACCAATAGCGTTAGCAACATAAATGAAAGTGCAAAAGCAGCCAGTTGAGTCATGGTTTGAAAAGGCTGTCGCAACAAGCGAGTTACTGCTAACCGAGCACTAAGTTGGCGAAATTTGAACTGCTTTAATATCCACAATCCAAGCCAACCAATAACACCCAGTAAAAAAGCGATAACAACGATACCAAATAGAATTGACCACAATAAAACCCCAGTTCCGGCAAAAAGCGTTAAAGTACCGATAACAATTAATGCTACGAGTGGTAAATAAAAACGCAGAGGCCAGATCGATGCTGTGGTATCGCTTCTTAATACACGAGAAGGTTGGGTTGCCATTAACTGATAGTAAGGCCTTAATCCTGTTAATAAGGCGATTAACAATAAAGAGCCCACGGACCAAAACCACGGTAAAAAACTCGCATCAGGCAAACGTTTAGGCAAAACAGGAGCTAAAATTTGTAGCAGAATGCTTTCAAAGAGAAGTCCCGCCAATGAACCAACAATAACGGCTCCGATAAGAATAACGCCCCATTGCCCTACTATCCATTTCCGCAATGCGTGTTTATCTGCACCTAAGGTTTTTAGTACCGCAATTAAGGTATGGCGGCTACGACAATAGTGTGCCATTGAAACCGCTACTGCCGATATTGCGAGCAGTAACGTTAACAGGGCTGAGAGTAGAAGAAAGTTCTTTGCTCTTTCCATCGATTGTGAAAGCGCACCGCTGTCTTGTTTTAAACTATTCCAACGCTGATCGGGTTTTAATAGAGGATCAAAGCGTTGTTGATAACTATCAATTACTGACTCATTACCCGCTAACATATAGCGATAAGTTAGGCGACTCCCCGGTTGTACTGCACCGGTTGATTCAACATCATCAATATTAATTAAAATACGTGGCGCTATTTGGAAGGGATTGAAACCACTATCAGGCTCTTGAATTAATACACCACTGATTGTAAATGTAGCGTCACCTACATCAATTTTATCACCGACTTTTATATCCAACAGCTCCAGTAATCTGGCGCCAACAAGCGCAGTTCCTTTTTCTGGTTTCAAACCCGCAGGTTCTGTTTCTAATTCACCATAAAGTGGATATAAATTATCAGTAGCTTTAACTAATGCAAGCTGTGGTGTATCTCCTTCTGGAGCATAAGACATTGTAGTAAATTGCATTTGGCGACTGAGCGTTAACCCCATTTTTTTCGCCTCAGCAAGCCAGTTTTCATCAACGGGATAAGATGCTCGTAGTACTAAATCGCCCGCGATTAAGTCTCGACTTTGGGCATAAATGCTTTTATCAATACGATCACCTATGCGTCCTAAAGCAAGTACACAAGCGACCGCAAGTGCTAAAGAAAGCCAAACAATTAATAATGCAGGAGAACGCCATTCACGCCAGAACCAACGCCAAATCATGACTCCTCCTTAAGTTGTCCATCAACTAATCGTAAACGTCGCTGACAACGAGCGGCAAGCTCATTGTCATGAGTCACTAAAATCAATGTTGTTGCATAATCTCGATTGAGGGAAAACAGTAGATCAGCAATTTTATCTCCTGTTTTACGATCTAAATTTCCTGTTGGTTCATCAGCAAAAAGAATAGCAGGTTGAGTACAAAACGCTCTAGCCAGTGCCACACGTTGTTGTTCACCACCCGATAGTTGTGCTGGCATATGGTGCAAGCGTTCCCCTAATCCTAACAGCTTAAGTAAATCTACCGCACGAGAATAACTGTGTTTTTCGGACTCACCTTTTAATAATGCGGGCAATTGCACATTTTCGAGTGCATTCAATGTCGGAATTAACATAAAGGATTGAAAAACAAACCCAACATGCTGAGCACGCAACTTTGCACGCGCTTCTTCATCCATATTTGTGAGATCTTGCCCCATTAATTTCACACTGCCAGCGCTTCCATCATCAAGTCCGGCAATGATCCCTAACAATGTCGATTTACCCGATCCTGACTCACCAATTAACGCAATTGTTTGTGCAGGCTCGACAACTAACTCAACACCCTGCAATATAGAGATCTGACTATCACCTTGTCCTACTTGTTTGGTTAACTGATGAACTTCAAGAACCTTTTCCGTCGACATACATTTTTCCTTATCGTTATGATGATGCTTAGCTTTAAGGCGATTGCTGCTGATACCTTTTTAATCTTTGGTGACAGCTTGAGTGCAGGTTATCGTCTTCCTCTTGAGAGTGCATGGCCACAGCGCCTTGCTGATAAATGGAAAACAACTCACCCTGAAATTAATGTTATTAATGCAAGTATCAGTGGTGAAACTGCATTTCAGGGTCAAAATAGACTGCCTGATTTATTAAAACAGCATCAACCACGTTGGGTTTTAATTGAATTAGGTGCAAATGATGGCTTACAGGGATACCCTGTTGCACAAACAAAAGACGCGTTACAAAACATCATTACACAAGTTAAAGCGTCGGGCGCAACCCCACTTTTTATGCAAATAATGATTTCACCTAATTATGGTAAACGTTATACACAATCCTTTTCAGCGATTTATCCTAAACTTGCTGAAGAGAATGCACTTCCTCTGCTTCCTTTTTATATGGAGCAAATCGCAGATAAGCCTGAGTGGATGCAAAACGACAGTATACATCCCAATGAAGATGCTCAGCCTTTTATTGCGCAATGGATGGATAGAACATTATCCCCTTACTTAACACGTTAGACTATTCTGACAGTAGTTAACGTAGATTAAACGAGATTAATTGTAAAATTATGCAAAAAACGGTATTGATTACAGGAAGTTCTAGTGGAATAGGGCTTTGTGCAGCTAAAGCGCTTAAGAAAAGAGGCTATCGAGTCCTTGCAGCTTGCCGTAAAGATGAAGATCTTAAACGCATGGAAACACTGGGATTAGAACCTATTTATCTTGATCTTGATGATGCAGAAAGTGTTGAAAATGCCGCTCTAGAGGTTATTCATCTAACAAATGGTCGTTTATATGGATTATTTAATAACGGTGGGTTTGGTGTTTATGGTCCACTAGATGCCATTACTCGCCAACAAATGGAGAAACAGTTCTCGACGAACTTTTTTGGCTTACACCAACTCACTACCTTACTCTTGCCTGCAATGTTACCCCACGGTGAAGGGCGAATTATTCAAACGAGCTCAGTGATGGGCATTATTTCAACGCCGGGTCGGGGTGCCTACGCAGCCAGTAAATATGCTGTAGAAGCGTGGTCTGATGCACTAAGAATGGAAATCGCACATACGGGTGTTAAAGTCAGTTTAATTGAGCCAGGCCCGATACGAACCTGCTTTACAGAAAATGTGAACCAAGCTGAGAAAGATAAACCCGTAAAAAACCCAGGGATTGCGAGTCGTTTCACATTAACACCTGAAGATGTAGTGAAAAAGCTTATCCACGCTTTAGAAAACCCAAAACCTAAGATACGTTATCCCGTAACGCTATTAACTTATGCTGTCAGAATATTAAAACGTTTTCTACCTGATACCTTGATGGATGCAATTTTAAGTCGCCAAAGTGGTAAGGCTTGATTTTTTTGGTTTCACCCTTACTTATTAATGAAATAGCGTTATAAATCGCATCTATATTTAAAACACTCAAAAAGGGACAAGTTAATGTTAGCAACTGCACATATTGTTGATGTAAATGAATCAAATATTCAACAAGTTATAGAACAGTCCATGACCAAACCCGTCATGATGTATTTCTATTCAGAACATAGCCCTCATTGTGCAGAACTTGGCGCAACATTAGATAAACTGGCAGCCGAATTTGCTGATCAATTTATTTTAGCCAAATTGGATTGCGATGCAGAACAAATGATTGCCTCACAATTTGGCCTACGTGCGATCCCAACTGTTTATATTTTGCAAGAAGGCCGCCCTGTCGATGGTTTCCAAGGCCCTCAACCTGAAGAAGCAGTCCGCCAAGTTTTAGCCAATGTATTACCAAAACCTGAAGAGCTAAAAGCGGCTCAAGCAGCGCAACTTCTTTCAGAAGGAAAAGCGGATGAAGCTTTACCTTTATTAAAAGAAGCACATCAACTCGCGCCTAAAAACAGTGAAATTACGCTAGCTTTAGCGGGTGCTCTTATTTCTTTAAATAAAAATGAAGAGGCACAAACACTGTTAAGCACTATCCCATTACAAGATCAAGACAGTTATTATCATAGCTTACTGTCACAAATTGAATTACAAAAACAAGCAGCTGATACTCCAGAAATTCAGCAATTACAAAATGATTTTAACCAACAACCTGCAAATACCGATCTTGCTATTCAACTTTCACTAAAATTGCATGAAGTTGCCCGTAATGAAGAAGCATTAGAATTACTATTTGGTTTTATCAAAAAAGACTTAAATGCAGGTGATGGGCAAGTTAAGAAAACACTGATGGATATTTTATCTGCCTTAGGTACTAATGATAATTTAGCGTCTAAATATCGCCGTATGGTGTATTCTTTACTTTATTAGTTTTATTTTCTTATAAAAGCAGACTCAGGACAGATATATGGAAATAGTCATTGGTATTATCATCTTATTCGCTATTATTTTGGTTTTAAGTGGTGTTAAAACCGTTCCACAGGGTTATCAGTGGACTGTCGAACGTTTTGGTCGTTACACACGAACACTCACTCCAGGACTTCAAATTCTTATTCCTTTTGTCGATCGTATTGGTCGCCGTATTAATATGATGGAACAAGTACTTGATATTCCATCTCAAGAAGTGATCTCTCGTGATAACGCCAACGTCAGCATCGATGCAGTCTGCTTTATTCAAGTAATCGACCCAGTTAAAGCGGCTTATGAAGTTAACAATCTAGAACTTGCTATTATCAACTTAACACTGACGAATATCCGTACAGTATTAGGTTCAATGGAACTTGATGAAATTCTTTCTCAACGTGACCAAATCAATAGCCGTCTTTTACTCATTGTGGATGATGCAACCAATCCTTGGGGTATCAAAATTACCCGTATTGAAATTCGTGATGTTCGTCCACCAAAAGAATTGATTTCTGCAATGAATGCTCAGATGAAAGCCGAACGTACTAAACGTGCCGACATTCTTGAAGCTGAAGGTATTCGTCAAGCCGCTATTTTAAAAGCTGAAGGTGAGAAACAAGGACAAATTCTGAAAGCTGAAGGTGAGCGTCAATCTGCATTCTTACAAGCAGAAGCCCGTGAACGTGCTGCAGAAGCTGAAGCTAAAGCAACACAAATGGTATCTGAAGCAATTGCTAAAGGTGATATGCAGGCAATTAACTACTTTGTTGCTCAAAAATACACAGATGCACTCGCTCAAATTGGCTCAGCCAACAACAGTAAAGTTGTGATGATGCCACTAGAAGCTAGTAATTTAATGGGCGCAATTGGTGGTATTTCAGAGCTCCTTAATACCAAAAAGAATGACTCTGGTAACAAGAGTAATTAATGATGATTGAATGGATTAGTGCCCACCCCGCACTTTTCTGGCTTTGTCTTGGTGGCTTGCTGTTAATTGCAGAAATGCTAGGAACAGCAGGATACCTTTTATGGTCAGGAATGGCAGCATTGTGCGTTTCTTTACTCGCATGGGTGCTACCTATTAACTGGCCTATTCAAGGTGTGTTATTTGCGATATTAACAGTTATTAGTGCTGTACTTTGGCACCTTTGGCTTAAACGCAGAAAACAATCAAAAGAAGCTGAGAACTTAAATCAGAAAAGTCATCAATTGATTGGTGTTCATGCTGTTTTATCATCAGATACGGAAAATGGGTTTAGCCGTGTAAAATTAGCAGATGGTAGCTGGCGTGTTTATTCAGACACGCCATTACAAGCGGGTGATCAGGTAGAAGTGATTGCTATTGATGGCATTACTTTACACGTTATTCCACTTAAACCGACTACTTCTGATGGTGGCAACACCCTGACAAATGATTGATGATAGGGCAATCAGCACCATCATCGCCAGGACATTCGCTGGCTAACAAGAGAAGACGTTGACGAATTGCGTTAAGTTCATTAATCGTCTTCTCAATTTCAGCCACCTTTTTTAAGGTCGCTTCTTTCACATCAGCGCTATGTCGTGATGGATTTCTTAATAACATTAATAATGCACGACACTCTTCTAGGTTAAAACCAACCTCTCTGGCTTGTCGCAATAATGTTAATTCTTCAATATGTTGCGCCTGATAATAGCGATAGCCGTTTTCACCTCTTCCTGGGGGTGTAATCAAGTCTTTTTCTTCATAAAACCGAATGGCTTTAGCTGTTAATCCTGTTTTATTTGCGATTTCACTAATATTCAAAATTCCCCCTTGACCTTCCCCTAGCGGAAAGGTTTAGCCTTTATCTCTGATAAGAAAAAACCTTTAAAGAAAGCAAGTTACCAGATATTGCGCAATAATAGAGGTAACGCTTTTTATTTCGGAGACAACTAACATGGCAAAAACTACGCTACTCTCATTACAAGGGCTTTCATGCTCCCACTGTGTTAACAGTGTAAAAAAAGCACTTGATGCTCGCAATGATATAGAACAGTCAAATGTGACTATTCAATACGCTAAAATTGACAGTGATGCAACTGCCGAAAGTTTAATCAAGACCATTGAAGATGCTGGGTATGAAGCAACGGTCGCAACACAACCTGATGTAAAATTAAGCTTAAGTGGTCTTAACTGCATGAAGTGTGTAGGTAAAACCGAAAAAGCATTATTAGCCATTGAAGGTGTAGTAGCTGTTAATGTAACAAAAGAGTCAGCTGAAGTTTTTGGCAATGCTACTGCGGATACCTTAATTACAGCAATTACTGCAGAAGGTTTTCAAGCCAGTTTAGCCCCCACAGATAACACAATTCATTTAACCCTTTCAGGCTTAAATTGTGGCCATTGCATCGGTTCAGTCAAAAAAGCGCTTGAAGCTACAACAGGCGTTGATAGCGCTGAAGTTGAATTAACTCATGCAAAAGTAATCGGAACAGCCACCGCAGAGACATTAATAACTGCCATTAAAGATGCTGGTTTTGAAGCACAACTAGCAGGTACTGATTTCCCAAAAACTGAGCCGCTGACGCAAACGCATACACAACTGGATGCATCGTCAGCGGCTATTTGTGACATTCCAGTTGAAAACTCTGACATTGAAATTAGCCCAGAAATAGACACTGACGATGACAGCAGTGTTCAGCTTTTAATTGATGGCATGACCTGTGCAAGTTGTGTAAACAAGGTTCACAAAGCATTACAATCTGTTGATGGTGTTGAGAATGTACGTGTAAACCTTGCAGAACGCAGTGCATTAGTAACCGGTGACATCAATCATGACGCACTTGTTAACGCTATCGAAAAAGCGGGTTATGGCGCTGAAATTATTCAAGATGATGTAAAACGAAGAGAACGCCAGCAAGAAGTTGCGGTAGCAAATATGAAGCGTTTTCGTTGGCAAGCTGCACTTGCGTTAGTCGTTGGTCTTCCCGTTATGATTTGGGGAATGATCGGCGATAACATGATGCTTACCGAAGCAAATCATAGTATTTGGTTGGGTATTGGTATTGCAACACTCTTTGTGATGGTGGTTGCGGGTGGACATTTTTATCGTAGTGCATGGCAAAGCTTAAAAAACCGCAGTGCAACGATGGATACCCTTGTTGCATTAGGAACAGGAACAGCGTGGCTCTATTCCATTACAGTGAATTTATGGCCAGAAATATTCCCCGCTCAAGCTCGACATCTCTATTATGAAGCCAGCGCAATGATCATCGGTTTAATCAACTTAGGTCATATGCTTGAACAACGTGCGCGACAACGTTCATCTAAAGCACTAGAGCGTCTATTAGACTTAACACCGCCCACAGCAAGAGTTGTCACTGAAAATGGTGAAGTCGATATGCCATTAGCTGATGTCAAACAAGGCATGACTTTACGGTTAGCAGCGGGTGATAAAGTGCCTGTTGATGGTGAAATTATCCAAGGTGAAGTATGGATGGATGAGGCAATGCTAACGGGAGAGCCTATCCCACAGCAAAAAACCATTGGCGACTCCATTCATGCAGGAACAACGGTGCAAGATGGCTCGGTTTTATTTAAAGCTGCCGCTGTAGGAAGCCAAACAACACTGGCGCGCATCATTAAATTAGTTCGCCAAGCACAAAGCAGTAAACCTGAAATTGGCCAGTTGGCTGATAAAATTTCAAGTGTATTTGTTCCCGTTGTTGTCGCGATTGCCTTAATTGCTGGCGCTATTTGGTACTTCTTTGGTCCATCGCCTCAAATCACTTATGCACTCGTGATTATCACAACGGTGTTAATTATCGCCTGCCCTTGTGCTCTGGGTCTCGCAACGCCAATGTCAATTATTTCAGGTGTAGGTCGAGCTGCGGAATATGGTGTTTTAGTTCGTGATGCAGATGCTCTTCAACAAGCGAGTAAACTTGATACTTTAGTCTTTGATAAAACAGGTACCTTAACAGAAGGATTGCCACAGGTAACTGAAATACATACCTTCAATCAAGTCAGTGAAGAGGAAGCATTGGCATTAGCGGGATCGCTTGAAAACGGTTCTAATCACCCATTAGCGAAGGCAATTTTAACACGAGCTGAAGGCATATCATTACCTGAGATTAATCAGTTCCGCACCTTAGCGGGTATGGGATTAACAGGCAAGATCAAAGGTAAGACTGTTCTATTGGGTAACCCTAAACTGATGAGAGAATCGGGCATTGATATTAGTGAAATCAATACACTTATCGATTCTCAAGCAGCAAAAGGTGTTACTCCTGTTTTACTTGCTCAAGAAGGTAAAGTTGTGGCACTTCTCTCTATTAGAGATCCGTTAAGAGAAGACACCGTCAGTGCACTGCAACGCTTGCATAATCAAGGTTATCGCTTAGTCATGTTAACCGGTGATAATCCGATTACGGCAAATGCCATTGCAAAAGAAGCGGGTATTGATCAAGTGATTGCAGGTGTTATGCCTGAAGGTAAAGCGCAAGCCATTACAGAGCTTCAAGCACAAGGTCATCGAGTGGCAATGGTAGGTGATGGCATTAATGATGCCCCTGCTCTCGCAAAAGCTGACGTTGGTATTGCCATGGGTGGAGGCAGTGATATTGCCATAGAAACTGCGGCAATTACTTTAATGCGCCACAGTTTGCATGGTGTTGCCGATGCGGTTGAGATCTCAAAAGGGACATTGCGCAATATGAAGCAAAATTTATTCGGTGCTTTTGTTTATAACAGCTTAGGTATCCCCATTGCAGCTGGTATTTTATATCCACTGACAGGAACATTACTTAATCCTGTAGTTGCCGGCGCAGCAATGGCGCTGTCTTCAATCACGGTTGTCAGTAATGCAAACCGTTTATTGCGTTTCAAGCCTAAGCAATAACCCTTAAAACCATCAAGAAATATTATATTTAAGCCGCTTTTACTTCTCGGTAAAAGCGGTTTTTTATTGCTATTAATTAACAATTATGAATATTTTCAAAAGGTTAAAAAAAAGCCGATATTTCTATCGGCCAGTCAAAGAGGAATTTCTCATTATACAAGAGAGTCATTACTCCGCCCTCTTAGCGCTAGAATAGCAATATATTATAAATATTTCATTCATTTTTATTAATTCATATCTAAAACACATTTTTATAAAAAAGAAACAAAACTAAGGCGTTAATTAAATATATTATTGTCAATCATTAAACTAACTTTTAAAATAAAAGGTCAAATTTCAATACTAAAAGGATTTAAAAATGAAATATAGTAAATTATTAATTATATTACTATCATCCATATACTCTGCAAGTGCTTTATCTAATATTGATATCGGATTAAATTTAGAGAAAGCACCTATGCTTTCTTATAATCATTATCCCAATATGCCTAATGAAATATCAAATCCAGGATTGAATGATTTTAATTATGTTAGAAAATTATATTTTAAACACTTCAATTTAAATCCAATGTATCCCTCAAAACTCACACCAATCCATCACATAAAAGAAACTTACGAAGATGGTAAAAAAATGTTTTCAAAAAGATTTATCTATTCAAAAGGTTCTGATTACTCTGTTGATGATAAATCACACAATAGCACAATATTAATAAATACTGAAATATTCGATGGATTAACTAATAACTATTTAATTCACAACGACCCTCTTTTATATAATAAAATAATAGAAAATGGTAATAAAATTATCATTAAAGATTTAAATAAATTAGAACACCTTAGTTTATCTTATTTTTTTGAAAACATAGAGACATTCGTTACTGGTACAGCTAATAATCCTACTATCAAAGAGCGCTCAATTAATCTAGCCAACATATTTAAAGACTATGATTTTAATAGTGAACACCATGTTATAATAGAAAAAGATTATGAGAATTATGGTGTTCTATCAGAATATAATAGTACAAATGATAACCTTGAAAAGAAGGCAACTTTATTGGATTTAGTTATATTGTCAGACCATATTGATGATGATGCAAATCAAAAACATAACGAAATAAAATCAATGACTGAAAAAAACACAATGGGAATATTAGAAAATAAAGAAATTACTGAGAAAAATAAAATTGATATAAAAAATAACAAAGAAATTACTGATAAAAATAAAATTGATATAAAAAATAACAAAGAAAATATTGAGAAAAATAAAAATGACATCACTAATAATAAAGAAAAAGTAGATAAATACTTAAACACTTTAGATATTGCCGGTTACCCCAGTGATATAACTGGTCATTTTTCAAAACTGTATAGCAAAGATATCGTCACTAAAAATAGACTTGATGTGCTTGAATCTGATTTCAAACACTTTAAATCAGATACTCAAAATCGTTTCTATAAAGTAGAAAAACGCGCCAACCAAGGTATTGCGTCTGTAGCTGCAATGAGTAATTTACCTTTTACCGATTCTGCTACATTTAGTACCGCTATTGGCATAGGTAATTATCGTAATGCCACTGCTCTTGCTTGGGGTATGCAGTATCGTATTAATGAAAATGTTAAAGTCAGAGCTTCAACAGCATGGAATGATTCAAATAATTTTGTTTCAGCTGGTGGTATCGGTATTAGTTGGTAAATAAAGTAAAAACAGCGAAAACTAAGTAAAGCTTGGTTTTCGTTGTTTCATTCCCTTTCAAATCCGTTATGCTAAAACCTTGCGATTCAATCCCTAAGGAGCATATCAATGACGGGTATTTTTCAGAAAATCAAACACTGGGTTGGGATAAAAAACACAACCCATTACCCTTATCCCGCTGTTGATATTATGCTACCAAATAATGTCTCTTTGCACCTTGTGGGTAGTATTCATATGGGTGTTCCAACAATGACACCGCTATCGAATGTACTTATAAATGAAATAAAAAAAGCAGATGCTGTTATTGTTGAAGCCGATATTTCAACAGAGGTACAACCTTTTGATCAATCTTCCCTTTCTAGAGAGCCTCTCGAAACTCGTATAAGCGACCCTCTCTTTTCTCAAATTACACAGCATTGCGAAGCGCTCTCCCTTTCTCTTTATCAAATTGAAAATAAGCCCCTTTGGCAAATTGCCCTTATTATGCAATCTACCCAAGCAATGCAGTTGGGTTTAGAACCTCAACATGGCATTGATTATCAAGTCATTCAACATGCTAATGAGTGCAAAAAAAATATTATAGAGCTGGAAGGTATTGAAAATCAGGTCGCATTATTATTGAACTTCCCTCACGATGGTCAGCAATTACTCGAAGATACTCTAAAAAATTGGCACGATAATGCACGTACATTGCAAATCATGATTAATTGGTGGTTAAATTATAATAGTCGAGAAAAACAGCTTCCTTTACCAAACACCTTTAGCAAAGCGGTATTTGATATTTTAATGGAAAGTCGTAACCAAAAATGGGCTAATCTATTATTAAAATTACCGGCCGGACGCTATGTGGTCACTGTAGGTGCTCTGCATTTATTTGGTGAAGAGAATTTAATTGATTTATTAACACATCAAGCATAAAACCTTCTGAGTAGGAATAACTATGACTCCCGCTGTAAACTTATTGGAAAAACAGAAAATTAAATTTATCCTCCATCCTTATGAGCATGATGCTAATGTTCATAATTTTGGTGATGAAGCCGTTGAAAAACTGGGCTTGAATAATCGTCAAGTTTTTAAAACACTTTTAGTCTCCTTAAATGGTGATGCAAAAAATCTAGCAGTTGCAGTCACTCCTGTTTCTGGCCAGTTAGATTTAAAGCTTGTCGCTAAGTGCTTTAAAGCGAAAAAAGCAGATATGGCAGATCCACAAATTGCACAAAAGGTAACAGGTTATTTAGTGGGGGGAATAAGCCCATTAGGTCAGAAAAAACGGCTGCCCACTGTAATTGATGAACAAGCACTTGAATTTAATACTATTTTTGTTTCTGGTGGTAAACGTGGCTTAGATATTGAATTATCAGCTAAAGATCTCGCTACGGTATTAGGAGCTCAATTTGCACTGATCCGCAAAGAGCCTTGATCATTGTCGATTTTTTATTTTAAGGCTCATCCTCAAAATAAGAAATTAATACAATTTACTATTCTTAAAGCAAAAGAAAAGGCGATATGAATATCGCCTTTTCTGCTTTTATCAATATGGCAAAAATAATATCTCTTAATGAGAGCTATTTTTTATAAACAATCTCACCTTTTGGTTCAAAGTCTGCGGCTTTCAGTGGAGAATGTGCTTCAATATAACCTTTCAACACTTCTGCATCCACGAAACCGGTATTAACATAACCTGGGTGAACATCGATCTTAGGATAGCCATCGCCACCAATACCGTTAAAGTTTAATGTCGCCATACGGTAAGATTTAGTTTTGTCTAATGGTTTGCCCGCAATTTTAACATCGCTCACTTTGCAATCAGCATCAACAGTTAAACTAACATTGTAGAACTGCGCATAAGCACCTGAGTCAACTTTCATGCAAGCTACTGCTGATAAATAAGGTTCAACTTCTTCACCTTTAAAATCAACATAAACCAGTTCATTCGCGAATGGTTGAACTTTTAATACATCTTTATAAGTGATATCGCCCGATTCGATAGAATCACGCACACCACCACCACTCATAATGGCAAAGTCAGCATTAGCACGCTCAGCTTGTGCTGATAACAATAAACGCGCCATATTGGTTTGAACAAAACGAACTTTACTACGATCGCCTTCCAGTTTACCAACCACTTCACCTACTTTAACATTGAGTTGCTCACCGCCTTTTTCTTGATAAGGCGTCAGCAATTTCATCATTTCAGGATTATGAGGGATTTCTTTAGTGTAGTAGACAAGTTCCGTTGTGCCATCGTCTTTCTTCACTTTTTGATTTAAGTTGATTGGGATTAATTGGTAGTGTTTTAGCGTGAATTCACCATTACGGAATTCAAAGTCTGCACGTCCAACATATTTACCCCATTCATGGGCTTGAACAATCCATGTACCATTCTGATTATCTGGTGCGCACGGTGTTCCCGGCACATAATCAGCTTGTTTATAGTTTTTATTCTCTTGAGACATACAGACAGGATCTTGGGAGTGACCACCCACAATCATATCAAGATACCCTTTTGGTAACGCACGCGCCATTTCAACATCACCCGGAGCGTTAGAACCATGGTTACCATCATCATAATGCCCCATATGTGTTGCCGCGATGATAATGTCTGGTTTTTCTGTGGTACGTAACTCCTCAACAACTTTTTTTGCTTCATCTGAAGGTTTACGGAATTCAGTGTCTGGGAAGTTTGCTGGGTTACCGATACGTACAGTATCGTCTGTGGTTAAACCTAATACGGCAATTTTTACACCTTGTTTATCAAAAATGGTGTAAGGCTTAAATAAACGCTCACCGGTGCTCTTTTGATAAATATTGGCGGATAAGAATGGGAATGTAGCCCATTTTTCTTGTTGGCGTAAAACCTCTAAAGGATTATCAAACTCATGGTTACCCAGAGCCATTGCATCATAACCTACAAGGTTCATACCTTTAAAATCGGGCTCAGCATCCTGTAAGTCAGATTCTGGAACACCGGTATTGATATCACCACCAGATAACAGCAGTACGCTACCACCTTTTTTAGCCACCTCGTCGCGGATATTATCAACCACAGTTTTCTGTGCTGCTAATCCATATTCGCCACGATCGTTATGCCAAAAATGTCCATGATGATCATTGGTGTGCAAAATAGTAATTTCGTAGGTTTTATCCTTTTCCCATGCCTGAGACAACGCTGGCGCCATAGCTAAAGAAACGGTCAATGCGCATGCCGATAATTTAAACGATAAGCTCATGGTATATCCCCATGTATATTATTTATTGAGAAGGTTCTGCCATGGTTCTACTGTAGAAAAAGAAGACAGAAGTTAAATACTTTTGCTGTATTTTATGACGTAGGTTATATAATTTTTTTATTATTTCATTGATCCAATAGTTTTTTTGAGACATGAATCAAATTCTATTTCTCACAAAAGTACTCTATTCCAAATAGATGTAAACTAGATTAATAAAAACAGAAACAATTTATTAACAATATAATGTGACAGGGAATTAAAATGAGCAATAGTGACCCAACGCTTCCTATAGAAGAAGCCAAAGCTTTACAACGAAAAGCTAATAAGCGTAATACGGTTTTTAGTATTTTAACGGCTATCAGCTTTTCACATCTTCTCAATGATATGATCCAATCATTGATATTAGCTATCTACCCTATGTTGCAATCAGAGTTCTCTTTAAGCTTTGTACAAATAGGGATGATCACCTTAACGTACCAAATTACTGCATCCTTATTGCAACCTTTTATTGGTCTCTATACTGATAAATATCCTAAACCCTACTCATTGCCTATTGGTATGGGCTTTACGCTAACAGGACTTATACTCCTCGCCTTTGCTGATACATTCCCAATGTTATTACTTGCTGCTGGGTTAGTGGGTACTGGCTCTTCTGTTTTCCACCCTGAATCATCACGTGTTGCCAGAATGGCATCAGGTGGAAGACATGGTTTAGCACAATCCCTTTTCCAAGTTGGTGGCAATTTAGGTAGCTCCTTAGGCCCACTTTTAGCTGCTTTAATTATTGCCCCTTATGGTAAAGGTAATGTCGGTTGGTTCTCTCTTGCTGCTCTATTGGCTATTGTTGTGTTATTACAAGTAAGTCGCTGGTATAAAATTCAGCAAGAAGTACAGAAAAAACAACCCAAAACCATCAAAAACACAGCAACACTGCCACGTAAAGCCCTACTTGGTTCTTTGGCTATTTTACTTATTCTAATTTTTTCTAAGTATTTTTATCTTGCAAGCATCAGTAGCTACTATACTTTCTATTTAATACATAAATTTGGTGTTTCAGTACAGAATGCCCAAATTCATCTGTTTGTTTTTCTTTTTGCTGTTGCTGCTGGCACCATGATTGGTGGCCCTGTAGGCGATAAAATTGGTAGAAAATACGTTATTTGGGGATCTATTCTAGGTGTTGCGCCTTTTACACTAATACTCCCTTATGCCAGCTTATACTGGACTGGCGTACTTACTGTATTCATTGGTGTGATTTTAGCTTCAGCATTTTCTGCTATCTTAGTTTATGCTCAAGAGTTAATTCCGGGTAAAACAGGCATGGTTTCAGGACTTTTCTTTGGGCTTGCTTTTGGGATGGGAGGGATTGGTGCTGCAGTCTTAGGATATATTGCAGATCAGAAGAGTATTGAATATGTCTATCATATTTGCGCTTATCTCCCACTGTTAGGTGTTTTTACCATTTTTCTTCCTAACATTGGGGTAGATAAAACTGAATAAACTGTAATTACCCCTGTTATTTAAATGAACCAATAACAGGGTAAATCTTACCTTACAAGACAAGACTTATTAAAATAACATAAAAAATCGCATTTGCGTCATAAAATTCAATCAACTTGCTATTTTTATAAATAATCGATAATTTTTAGCGAATTTATTGCATGAATACGTTAAACTATCAGCCTGCTATATTACTCGCCCCCCCGATACATGTAGTTTTATAAAAAGAAGGAGAATTGATGCCGCATTCAACACCCCTCATTACCACCATTGTTGGTGGGTTAGCACTTGCTTATATTTTAGGCATGATCGCTCAACGGCTAAAAATCTCACCTTTAGTAGGATATCTTGCTGCGGGTGTACTCGCTGGTCCATTTACCCCAGGCTTTGTCGCTGATACCTCTCTCGCCCCTGAACTCGCTGAAATCGGCGTTATTCTGCTAATGTTTGGCGTGGGTTTACATTTTTCTTTAAAAGATCTTATGGCGGTAAAAGCTATCGCTATTCCGGGTGCTATTGCGCAAATTGCAGTCGCAACACTATTAGGATTGGGATTATCAGCATTTTTTGGCTGGGGTTTATTTAGTGGCATTGTATTCGGTTTATGTCTATCAACAGCAAGTACCGTTGTTCTTTTACGAGCACTTGAAGAAAGAGGCCTGATTGATAGCCAGCGAGGGCAAATTGCTATTGGTTGGTTGATTGTTGAAGACTTAGCAATGGTATTGGCCCTTGTACTACTCCCAGCAGCTGCCAATATGCTAGAAAGTAGTGACCAAACCAGTATTTCTCAACTAATGGTTAATTTAGGGATCACAATCGGTAAGGTTGTTGCCTTTATCTTAATCATGATGATTGTTGGTCGTAAGCTTATTCCTTGGATTTTAGCCAAAACCGCAGCAACAGGCTCTCGCGAACTCTTTACGTTATGTGTATTAGCACTAGCCTTAGGTATCGCCTATGCTGCTGTAACCCTATTTGATGCTTCTTTCGCATTAGGCGCATTCTTTGCCGGTATGGTACTCAATGAGTCTGATTTAAGCCACAGAGCTGCTCAAGATACTTTGCCACTGCGTGATGCCTTTGCTGTACTGTTCTTTGTTTCTGTAGGTATGCTGTTTGATCCTATGGTCTTAATTGAACACCCACTCGGCATCTTAGCAACACTCGCTATCATTATTATTGGTAAATCAGCTGCCGCATTAGTGCTTGTGCGAATGTTTGGGCATTCCAGACGAACCGCCTTAACTATTTCTGCAAGTCTTGCTCAAATTGGTGAATTTGCCTTTATTCTTGCTGGCCTTGGTGTTGCACTCAACGTTTTAGAGCCAGATGCACGTAACCTTGTTTTAGCCGGTGCTTTAGTTTCTATTATGCTAAACCCTGTTTTGTTCTCTTTATTAGACCGTTATTTGGCAAAAACAGAGACAAAAGAAGAAGTGGAACAGCTACAACAAGAAGAGCTGGAAGAAGAAATGCCAGTTCCTGTCGATATTTGTGGTCATGCCATCATTGTCGGTTATGGACGAGCAGGAAGTATGCTTTCTGAAAAATTATTAGCTAAATCTATTCCGTTAGTTATTATCGAAAATAGCCGTAATAAATTTGCTGAATTAAAAGAGAAAAGCTTAAATACGGTACTGGGTAATGCCTCCACTAAAGAGTCGCTTGCTTTAGCACGTATCGATTGTGCTAAATCGTTATTACTGACTATCCCTAATGGTTATGAAGCCGCTGATATTGCTGAAACAGCAAGAAGTATGAACCCTAATTTAAATATCATTGTTCGTGCTCATTTCGACGATATTATTGTTCGGGCTAACTATGATGAAGAAGCCTCTTTTATCCTTGAAAAAGGTGCAAATCACGTCATTATCGATGAAGATCAAACGGCGTCCGCTATGGCTGATATGTTGATTAAAGAAGTCGAATTTGGTTGTGCTATTGATGATACACCTGAAGATGGTCAGCAGATAATCGCGCCTAGCACAGCACAATAAAGAAATAAGCGTTTAAATTAATCCGTTTAAACCAACAAAAAGCCTATCTAAGATAGGCTTTTTTATTACTCTGCAATAAAGCTATATCAACTTAACGTTCCCAATAGGCTTCTTCTAAGCTGTCTTCTTTTTCAGGTAAACCACGAGTTAAACGCGGTGAATGCTGACTTAACACTTGATAACTCACTCGGTTAGCATATTTACATACTTGTGCTAATGATGAGTAGGTTAAATAAGTTCGAGGATGCTTACTCGAATTCGGCACATTAATTCGATGATAGCTATTCGCTGTAATATCATGCAGTAATGCTGATAATGCAGCATCACCCGCACCATTTGTATTCATGATTTTCTCAGGGCCCCCCATATAAGGCTCGATATGGGAATAAACTTTTTCAGGCTCTTCGCAATCTTTGTAGCGCATTGCGCGGCTAAATTCATAACGATTAAATTCAGCAATTGCACCAGGTAATAATGGATGCGTTGTTTGACGTTTAAAGCTTTGCTCCGTATAACCGCCCATATAAAGCCCTGCAGGGCCTGCGGTACAAAGAACTAGGTCAACCCATTCTAACGCCACATCAGAGGCAAGAAGAGGATCAGAATGCCCTGTTAACTCAAATGCTTCATCTTCATTCATTGCCACAACAGACACATGTTCTTTTAAGAAATCACGCCACCATTGTGGATCATCCGCAATAACGTATTTAGTACCTAATGTCAGCACTACGGGTACATCATACTTTTTCGCATATTCAATCGCTTTCATGGTCGCCAAAGGCATTGGCTCACCGGGCTTACAACGTACTAAATAGGCGGTTAGCACTAATGCTGATGCTTCTGCAATCACTTCTTCTGGAATACTTTCAGGCCTGAGTTGATTCATTTGCCCCGGGCTTATCGCAAAAGTACGTTCGCCATTTTCCGTTATCAGCGTAAAACAGCGCCCAATAGCACCATCGACACCTTGAAGGTAATTCAAATCAGTACGGCTAGACGTGTTACATAAATAGCGATAAGCATAGCTACCAATCTGAATGTTATTACACATAGTACCTAATAACACAGAGCGGTCATCAGCCAATACAGAGTAGTTATGCAACGTGTTACCAATGGTGCCACCCGCAAATTCGTGAGTAATTAAGTTATTATCTGTTAATTCACGATAAAGTGCTTCTGCAACATCATCTTCAATAACGAGAGAGTGTCCCTGACTCAAGTTATAACGGGTAATAAATGCCTCATCAACTTTCGCTTCGATATCCACCAATGTTTGGTCAATGCCGACAATATAGGCGCGAGAAGATTCGCTCTCCGTCATATTGATGATGGGTTGTAATAAAGGATCTCGTAAACTAACGGGAAAATAGTGTTTGGATTTTCGTTTGCCAGGGAATTTCATTGTGAACGATGCTACACAGCTAAAAAAGATGCGCAATGTTAACACAATATTATGGGAGAGACAGTAGGTGTACGTCTGTACACCTACTTATTTGGAGATATTTTTATGCAGCTTTACGACGGCTTCTCGCCATATAGCTCAGTAAAACACCCATTACAGAAAGGATGAAACCAACAAAAGCAGCTCCAACTAAAATCAGAGCACGTTTAGGGGCATCTTTTTTAGTCGGTTCGTAAGGCTTCAACATATATTTGAATGGTACAAATTGAAGCTCATCTAATTTCACTTTCTCTAACTGCTTCATGTTATATAAACGGTTTTTCAGATCAGCACTCACTGTTGTTGGATCAGTGATAGCTTCTGTGATTGCCAATTTACTACTTAACGCATCGGAACCCATAGCAATAGAGTAATCAGGATCATCTTTAATTTGTGCGCCTTCACTTGAAATTGGTTTTTTTACACCTGCCGCATTAGCAATCTCTAACGCATATTTTAAGCGTTGGACATTTACATTACGTGCATTAGCAATACGTTCTAAGTCCATTTCATACGCTTTTTGAGCAAAGCTTAATTTACGCTCAATTTGGTCATCTATTTCGTCTTTCACTTCCATACGTACTTTAGTGGAAATAAAACGAATATAGCCTGAAAGTAAATCATAAGCCTCTTCTGAGGTTGGTGCAGTAAAGCTTAGATTAATTTCGCCACTAAACTCTTCTTCACTATTTTTATCATCTGAAGCTTTTAAATTAATATCTTTCGTTACGATTTCTTCAATTAATTTACGTTTATCCAGTGGCGTTGGCTCTTCCATTTTAGCCAGCAAACTTTTGTAATAATCCGTACTTACCAAATACTCTTCACGTAAAACACGAGAGTTATAGTTATTGATAAATTTTTGATAAACGGAAGAACCATTAACACCCGTATCAACATCCACTAGGCTTAGTTCAGTCAATGTGGCTCTTAATTGCTTCATTTCATCGAGCATTGGCTTGGTAATTGCAGCTTGGCTTGTCCATTTTTGAGGTAAAAAGCTTGCAACAGTAAAGCCAACGATAGCAAATAATAACGTAATACCAATAATGACAAATTTTGATTTATAAATAACAGAAAATAATTCAAAAAGATCGATTTCATCGTTCTGTTTTAGATAAAAGTCATCGAAATTTCCTTTATCAATTTCTGAAGATTGTGGTTTTGAAAGCTTACTATTCATTTTCCTGCCTAAATTTATGTAATGCAGTGTCCGTTTATCAGCATTTTAGTGATTAACACTAAAACACTTAAAAAATGAGAAAAGATAAGTTTATATATAACTGAAATATGATCAAATTAATATATCATCAAATCCGATAATTTTATTTATAGAATTCAGTAATTATTTTTTGCATATCTCGCGGATCATCGCCTCTAGCAAGTCAATATGCTCAGGATCATCATTTAATGCGGGAATATATTCATACTGTTTACCACCACCATGAATAAAGAACTCGCGGTTTTGTTCATTAATTTCTTCTAATGTTTCCAAGCAATCCGACGAAAATCCTGGACATACAACCTGAACATGTTTAATACCTTCACTTCCCAGCTTTTCCATCGTTTTATCAGTATAAGGTGATAACCAAGGTTCACGACCAAAGCGCGATTGAAACGTCAACATGACCTGCTCTTTAGAGTAGCCTAATTGTATTTCTAATTGTTCTTTAAGCTTTTCCGTTGTAAGGCAACATTCATCATAATAAATATCCCCTGTTTTGATAAAGCGCTCAGGAATGCCATGGAAAGAGAGAATTAAGCGATCTGGTTTTCCATATTGCTGAAAGCTCTTCTCAATAGAGGTAACAAGTGCTTTGATATAAAGCGGGTGTTCAGGGTAGCTACGAATAAAATTTAAGGATGGAATAGTGCGCATCCCTTTCAATATTTTGCTTACACCATCAAACACAGCAGCAGAAGTAGAACAAGAGTATTGAGGATAAAGTGGTAACAAAATAATGTTCTCAACACCTTGGTGTAACAGTTTTTCAATCCCTTCATTTAGCGATGGATTGCCATAACACATCCCTAATTCCACAGGTATATTAGGTAATCGCTGAGCAAGCGCGTGTTGTTGAGCTCGACTATAAACTAACAGCGGGGACCCCTCTGCCATCCATATTTGTTGATAAAGTTTTGCTACTTTAGGAGAACGAAACGGCAATATCGCGCCCTGTAATATTGGTTTCCAAATTAAAGGAGAAACATCAACAACACGAGGATCGCTAAGAAATTGTGCTAAATAACGTCGGACAGCACCCGTTGTCGGCGCATCAGGTGTACCAAGATTAACGAGAAGAACACCATACTTAGCATGATTCATACCATGACTCCTTAGAGTTATTTTTATTAGGATAACCAAAGAGTAGAAGAATAAAGGAAAATAATGAATTGTGCTTGTCAATTTATTGGATCGAATTTTTTAACTTATTTTATACAGGCTAAATAAGATAAAAAAAATCCCGGCTAAACCGGGATTAATCATAGCGATGACAAATTAGCCAAGGATACTTTTCAGTTCAGCATTAATTTCGCTAACTTTTTGTGTACCATCAACTTTGAAGTATTTTGCATTGCTTGCTTTAGCTTCATTTTGATAATAAGAAACTAACGGTGCCGTTTGAGTATGATACTCAACTAAACGTTTACGAACGGTTTCTTCTTGGTCATCTTTACGTGTTGTTAACTCTTCACCTGTCACGTCATCACGATTTTCCACCTTAGGTGGATTAAATTTCACATGATAAACACGACCAGATGGTGCGTGAACACGACGGCCAATAATACGTTCTACAATGATGTCATCCGGTACTGCGAATTCCAGTACGAAATCCACATTGATACCTGCTTCTTTCATTGCATCAGCTTGTGGAATTGTTCTTGGGAACCCATCCAACAAGAAACCATTACGACAATCGTCTTGTTTGATACGCTCTTTAACTAACGCAATCACTAATTCATCAGTGACTAATTGACCATTGTCCATCAACGCTTTTGCTTTCAGCCCTAGTTCTGTACCTGCGCTTACTGCTGCACGTAACATGTCACCAGTTGAAATCTGCGGGATACCATAATTTTCTTTAATGAATTGAGCCTGAGTGCCTTTACCAGCGCCTGGAGCGCCTAGCAGAATGATACGCATCGCGTAAATCCCCTTGCATTTAATTTTTTATATTTAAACTCGAAAACGCATTACCATACCATTTTGTGAGGTCATCGCTCAAGAAATCACGGTAGCGATTGCATTTTATTTTTGTCGAAAAAGAAAAAACCACGCTCTCTTTTCAGATAAACGTGGTTTAAATGTTTGAAAACGAAAACAGTTACGCTTTTTGAACTAAAAGTTGATTCACTAAGCGAATAAACTGGTTTGGATCTTCCAAAGAGCCTCTTTCAGCAAATAATGCCTGATCCAGTAATAAATTGACCCAATCAGCAAATAAAGCGTCATCAGTTAACTCTGCTGTTTGTTTCACTAATGGATGATTTGGATTTAGCTCAAAGTTATATTTTACTTCTGGCACTTCTTGTCCAGCTGCCGCAAACAATTTCGCCATTTGAGTAGTCATTTCATCCGCACTGGTTGTCACAATCGCAGGGGTATCTGTTAAGCGGTGTGTTAATTTTACCTCTTTAACTTTGTCACCCAACAAAGTTTTAATGCGTTCAACGAAAGGTGCTAATTGTTTATCGGTTTCTTCTTGTTCAGCTTGTTTTTCTTCATCCGCCAGCTTATCAAGTGATTCATCGGCTTTACTGACAGACTGGAATGATTTGCCATCAAATTCTGTCAGATAATTCATCATCCATTCATCAATACGATCTGATAACAGCAATACTTCGATACCTTTTTTGCGGAATAGCTCTAAATGAGGGCTATTTTTCGCGGCAGCGTAGCTATCAGCAGTGATGTAATAAATTTTTTCCTGACCTTCTACCATGCGGCTCACATAATCTTCCAGTGAAACAATTTGAGCATCACTGTCGTTATGTGTTGATGCAAAACGCAGTAATTTAGCAATAGTTTCAATGTTAGAGGAGTCTTCTGCTGGGCCTTCTTTTAAGACTAAACCAAACTCTTTCCAGAATGTTTGATACTCTTCAGGCTTATTCTCCGCCAGTTTTTGTAACATTTGTAATGCACGTTTAGTTAATGCACTGCGTAAGTTACGTGTAACAGAGCTGTCTTGTAGAATTTCACGCGAAACGTTTAGTGGTAAATCATTGGAATCAACTAACCCACGAATAAAACGTAGGTAATTAGGCATAAACTGCTCAGCTTCATCCATAATAAAGACACGCTGTACATACAGTTTTAAGCCATGACGCTGTTCACGATTCCATAAATCCCAAGGCGCTTTTGAAGGTACATATAACAAACTTGTATATTCTTGTTTACCTTCAACGCGGTTGTGTACCCAGCTTAATGGATCAGCAAAGTCATGAGAGATATGCTTATAAAACTCTTTATATTCATCATCACTGACTTCAGCTTTATTACGAGTCCACAGTGCTTGTGCCTTATTAATCTTTTCCCACGTTACTGTGCCGTCTTCTTCATTTTTCGTTTCAATTTCAACAGGCAAAGAAATATGGTCAGAATATTTACTAATAATGCTACGTAGACGCCAGTCATCTAAATACTCATCTTCGCCTTCACGCAAATGAAGCGTTATTTCAGTACCGCGATCCGCTTTTTCAATATCAGCAACGGTGTAATCACCTTCACCTTCAGACTCCCAGAAAACGCCTTTATCAGCTGTTTCACCCGCAGCACGCGTGCGTACAGTAACTTTATCTGCAACGATAAAAGCTGAATAGAAGCCCACACCAAACTGACCAATTAATTGGCTATCTTTAGCTTGATCTTGTCCGATAGATTCTAAGAATGATTTGGTACCTGATTTTGCGATAGTACCTAGATTATCAATGACTTCATCACGAGTCATACCAATACCATTATCACTGATAGTCAGAGTTCGGTTCTCTTTATCAGTGGAAATGCGCACATGCAATTCACCGTTATTTTCATAAAGTGCTGCATCTGATAATGCACGAAAACGTAATTTATCTGCCGCATCTGATGCGTTAGAAATCAATTCGCGAAGGAAAATTTCTTTATTGGAGTAAAGAGAATGGATCATTAATTGAAGAAGTTGTTTAACTTCTGACTGAAATCCTCTTGTTTCCTGACCTTTCATACTCATTTTTACCTCAATTAATCCTAATTTGGCGAAAAAAATCAATATGAGTAAAAAGTGGGGATAGTTAAGCAAGTTTCAAGGGTGGAGTCATAAATTACATGAAGAAAATATATTAGCAGGCTGATATCGATTAAAAATCGATCAAGTAAATAAAAAACACTGCTAAGCAATAGCGAAAACTTAGCAGCAAAAAATGTTATAGTTGCTCACCATCACTAATAATTATCGCTTTTACTCCGGCTTTTACTTCATCTAGCGCATGTTTGATGGTATCAGCATGTGCAAGTACAACCCCTAAACGGCGAGAGCCTGTAATTTCAGGTTTCGCAAAAAGACGAATTTGACGGTTCGCCTTCAACGCTTTTTCAATACCAGAATAAACGATATTTGAGCTATGTAGCTCTGGCAAAATAACAGCTGAAGCACAGTTACCTAGCTGACGGATCCCCCCAATGGGATAACCTAAAAAAGCACGCACATGAAGTGCAAACTCTGATAAATCCTGTGAAATTAGTGTCACTAATCCCGTATCGTGAGGACGGGGAGATACTTCATTAAAAAACACATCATCGCCTTGAACAAACAACTCTACGCCAAATAAGCCGTACCCCCCTAAATTTTCCACCACTTTACTCGCAATATGTTCTGCTTTAGCAAGCGCTATATCACTCATTTTTTGAGGTTGCCATGACTCACGGTAATCTCCTTTTTCTTGTCGATGACCAATGGGAGCACAAAAATGGATACCATCAACAGCATGAATAGTCAGTAAAGTAATTTCAAAATCAAACGGGATCATTTTTTCAACGATAACACGCCCTTTTCCTGCTCGTCCGCCTTCTTGAGAATAGGCCCAAGCATGTGCTAAATCATTTTCACTACGGATAACACTTTGTCCTTTCCCCGACGAACTCATAACAGGTTTGACAATACAAGGAAAACCGATATCTAAAGCAGCTTTTTTAAAACTCACTTCATCATCAACAAATTGATAATTTGATGTTGGTAAAAGTAATGTTTCCGAAGCTAAACGACGGATCCCCTCTCTATCCATTGTGAGTTTTACAGCACGTGCACAAGGAACAACTTTTTGCCCTTTTTGTTCTAATTCAACCAATAACGAGGTTGCTATCGCCTCAATTTCAGGAACAATAAAATTAGGTTTCTCTTGTTCAATAATGAGCTTTAATGCATTACTATCAAGCATATTCACCACATGATGGCGATGTGCGATATGCATCGCGGGTGCATTGGGATAGCGATCAACTGCAATCACTTCAATACCTAGGCGCTGGCATTCAATAGCCACCTCTTTACCCAGTTCACCTGCACCTAATAGCATTACCTTTGTTGCATTAGCTGTAAGAGCCGTACCCAACACAGTCATTTTTTACCCTCACTATTTATAAAAAACACAATGACGCAAACGATTGCCTTTGCGTAGCATAACGGATTTTACTTGATAGAAAAATAGGCAGGCAAAAATAATCAATCAAAGAAAGAAAACAATTACAAAATTTGGCTACGTTTTCCTTTTTGGATTTTTAGATAATTAAGACGTTTTCGGATAAGTGCCAAGATACAGCATAAAAGCCCCAGCCAAATTAGAGAAAAACTGACACCTTTAACTTCATCAAAAGCTTCATGAAATAAGAAAACAGCCAATAAAAATTGAATAGTAGGTTCTATATATTGCGCTAGTCCGATAACGGTTAACGTAGTTCGTTTCACCGCCGCAGTAAAAAACAATAATGGTAATATAGTAACAGGTGCGGTTAAAACATAATAAAAACGAGTCAGATTATCTGCTGAAGGTAGCGCGCTTTTATCTGTCATAAACAACCAAATGGTCACACCTATTGCTAATGGCATTAGCCAAAGAGTTTCCATAAATAAAGAGGTTATTACATCAAAACGAATAAACTTACGAATTAATCCATATACAGCAAATGCGCCCCCCATCATAATAGCCAGCACCGGTAATTCCCCGTACATCCACAGCTGGTATCCCACCCCCGCACAAATTAAGGTAACTGCCCACTTTTCTGCTGGATTAAGCTTTTCTTTCAGAAAGATCACACCTAATAAAATCGAGAAAAGTGGATTAATAAAATATCCTAAGCTCGCTTCTAATACTTGTTGATGCGTTAATGCATAGGTAAAGGTACACCAAGAAACCGCCATTGCCATTGAACTAAATAAACACATAAAAACAGAGCGTTTATCTTGGAAAACCACGCACCATTGAGTTCTATTCTTGATAAAAAGTCGCACCAACAATAATAAAGGAATAGACCAAATTAAACGCTGGGCTAACATTTCTAATGGTTGAGCACCAGGTAAAAGCCGATAAAAAAGAGGTGTGATCCCCCAAAGAATATAAGAAAAAATGGCTAATACTGCGCCCGATTGAGCCCACATTTAATATTCCATCAATAAAAGTCGATACGTTTTAATATCATACGCTTAAAACAGATAGAACAATATGATCAACATCGCTGATTGATTGATAAAAAATAGAAGCGTCTAATCGTAAAGATAAAAAAATCTCCACTAATAATGGCTTCGAGAAAAACCAGTATTAATGGAGGGCAAGAAAATACCATTAAGAGAAAGCGTGGTAAAAACCACAACCAGAAAAATCAGTGAGTTATCAGAAAATCTCCCGAACATGTAAAGGAGGTTGTTGTTGAACAAAATCATGTAATTTTTTACGACTTGGTGCCGCGGCTATCGCCCCTTTTTGAGTTGTGGCCAAAGCACCACAAGCAGCCGCTTGCGTCACTATTTTTGATAAGTATTGTTCATCTTCAGCAAAACCATATTCTGCAAGTGCCGCCAACAAACCAGACATAAAGGCATCCCCTGCCCCTGTTGTATCAATGCATTCAACGGTAAAAGCACTAAATGCAACTTGAGTATTGGGAGTTAATACTAAACATCCTTTAGAGCCTTGAGTGATCACTTTTAAACGCGCGGGATAATCTTCTAATTTTTTAAGCGCATTATTCAATGTCACTTCTTGTGTCATCCACGTAAGTTCATCTTCTGATAATTTTAATATGTCGGCCTTATGCGCATAATTATCGATAACTTCGCGCATTTCCTCATGATCACGCCACATTTGAGGGCGTAAGTTAATATCGAAACTCAGCAATGAATCCGTCTCTTTAATACTCTTTATCGCGGTATCCAAGGTTGAGCGGCAAATGGGATTCACTAATGCTAAAGAGCAAAAATGCAAAATATCTTTTTCGAACGCAGGTAAAGATTTTTCAGTTAAAAATTGATCTGCAGATTCAGCAACTAAGAAAGTAAAATCACGCTCACCATTTTCTTGTAAAGAGACAAGAACTGTACTGGTACGGTGAAACTCATCAAATTCCATTGCTCGAGTATCAACACCCAAATCAAACAATGTTTTTTGCATAAAATGGCCGAACGCATCTTCACCTACACGCCCAATAAAACCACTTTGTTGACCAAGTTTAGCAACGCCCGCAGCGACATTGACAGGCGCGCCACCAGCACATGCTTCATATTGCATGTTTTGCAATGGGATCAGGTCAACAACAGCATCACCTAAAGACCAGACTTTCATAATCTCTCCTGAAGATAAGCAATTATTTTTCTTCACTATATTCTGTTTTTATGACTATTCATAACGATTAAAGGAAGATATTGCTCGTAAATCCACGCTGATAACGTTAACATAATGAGATATTATGATAAAGTCAATCTTATAAAAAGTGTTTTTTTACCTTGAAATGTTATCGTTAACAAAGAAAAGTAACGCATAGTTTAATCTGTTTTTTATTCTTTCATAACGTAAAAACGTGAGCTAAAGACACTGAAAATATAATAAGGATAATGATATGAAACACCGTTTAGAACAATCAACAAATGCCTTAAGTACCTTGATTGAAAAGCGAGGTAATACTTTTTATCCCCAATTTCATTTAGCTGCACCTGCTGGTTGGTTAAATGATCCTAATGGTCTTATTTATCATGATGGTTTATATCATGCTTTTTATCAGCACCATCCTTATTCTCAAGATTGGGGTCCAATGCATTGGGGGCATGCCACAAGCACTGATATGATCCACTGGCAACATCAGCCTATTGCGTTAGCACCGGGAGATGACTACGACAAAAGTGGTTGTTTCTCAGGATCAGCAATTAGCCACGAAGGTAAACTCTATCTTTTCTACACAGGGCACAACTGGTTAGCAGCCGAAGGTGATGATAGCCAAATCTATGAAGCACAATGTGTTGCAATCAGTGAAGACGGTATTCATTTTGAAAAAAAAGGGATCGTTTTACCGCCCCCCGAAGGTTATATGCATTTTCGTGATCCTAAAGTATGGTATCAAGATGGGAAATGGTGGATGGTTGTCGGTGCCAGAGATGAAAAAGATCAAGGACAAGTTTTGCTCTTTTCTAGTGAAACCTTATTTGAAGAAGGGAAACAGTGGAGCACCGATTACATTATTTTGGGAAAAACTGACGATAAAAACGTCTATATGTGGGAGTGCCCTGATTTCTTCCCGATAAGCCAAGACAATGAATTTGCGATTGTCTTTTCACCCCAAGGAAAACGTACGGAAGGCTATCAATACCGGAACCTTTTTCAAGCTGGCGCGTTAATCGGTCAATGGTCACCAAACCAACCATTTAAACCACAAGGTCACTTTATTGAGCTAGATAACGGCCATGATTATTATGCGCCCCAATCATTTATGACTCCTGATGGTCGTCGTGTTTCTATGGGTTGGATGGATATGTGGAATTCCCCCATGCCATCAAAAGCGGAGTTTTGGTCCGGTTGCTTCACATTGCCTCGTGAAATTACCTTTGATAAAATCAAAAATCGTTTATGTATGGTACCAGTCAAAGAAGTTGAATCATTACGCCAAGAAAAAAATACCATTAAACCTCTTACATTAAGCCATCAATCTATAGAGTTAATAGATAACGCATCAGCTATCGAACTTGATTTAACATGGTCTTTAGACAGCCAAGCTGAAAAGTTTGGCTTATGGCTAGGTGAAGGGCTAGAGCTTTTTGTAGATAATCAATCAAATCGTTTAGTGCTTAATCGACATTACCCTCAATACAATATCAGTGGAGCTCGCAGTATTTCACTACCTGAAGGGTGTCAATTAAATTTACGCATATTCATTGATCGTTCATCAATTGAAGTCTTTGTTAATCAAGGTGAATATACATTAAGTAGTCGATATTATGCACCACAAGACGCACGTTCTTTACGCCTTTTTGCAATGAGTGGTGATGCAATATTGCTATCAGGTGAATATTGGCGATTAAATCATATCGGCTAGTTTTGAAAACCATTCATTCTATTTTGATGATGATAAAACGTGAGTCCTATAACGACTCACGTTCAACTAATTGGCAAGGTACGTGTACCGTATTTTGATGATTTCGCTCTTGAATAATATGTAATGTTGCTTCTTTACCTAACTCATAATGAGGTAGTTGAACCGTTGTTAATGGCGGATAAAATAGATCGCCTGTACCAATCATATTGTCATATCCTAAAACAGCAACCTGATCTGGAATACGCAATCCCATAGACAACAAGACTTGATAAGCTAAAAAAGCAATACGGTCATTACCACAAATTAGGATATCAAAATCTGCTTTTTGATGAGTGCAATGTTTTTTCAATATTTCAATCACATCGCGGTAATGCTCATCGCCAAACATCATCGTATATTGGCGTAAATGTGTTAATGGTAGCCCTGCTTCTTGCCAAGCATCTTCAACCGCTTTACGGCGAATAGGCCCCGCAACCGATTCTTCAGGTATATAGAAGCACAAAGGATGACGATATCCCTTCTCAATGACTTTTTTCATTGCATAATATTGCCCATGATAATCATCTGGAATATAAGTTGGAAAAGAGTGTGACTTATCCAAGCAGTTCGCTAACACTAGATTCTTATCATGCAATTTTTCGTGCACAGAAATTTCACGTAATCCCATTGTCGTGTAGATAATACCGTCCGGTCGCTGGGCTAAAAGTTGCCAAATAGCATTTTCATAACAATCTTGCGCAGTCAAATTGACCACAAATGAACTCCATCCAAATTCTCTTGCTGTTTGTTCAATAGATAAAATCATTTCAACAGAAAATGGTGTTGTTGCGGTATCAATTGCTAAAACGCCAATTGAGGAAACTTTTGTTCCTTGCCCACGAATTTTTCGTGCAGAATAATCTGGAACATAGTTAAGTTGATCAATAGCACTTTGGACTTGTTTCAGTGTTTCTGGTTTTAATAACTCTGGGTTATTAATCGCTCTTGAGACTGTCATCAAAGAAACGGATGCAAGTCGAGCTACATCTTTCAGTGACGCCATAGTATTGGCTCGATTGGTTTATTAAAAGGAATAGGTATAAATAAAGTGCTATTTTACAAGAAGTAAAGTCAAAAAGCCACAAAGGGAATTTTATTGTAACTAAATACAACTATTAATTTTCTCACTAATAGACACCTAAATATATTATTTTTTTACTTATTAAGTGCGTTCAATATAGTTAAAATCACTTACGGTAAAAAACTTAGTTACAATTAATAATAGTTATCCGAACATCCATTATGGAAATAAATTATTCTTATCTATAAAATACAAATATTGAAACAAAACAAAGTTCTGATATTTTATCTATAATATAATACAGAAGTATTAATCATTTTTAATTTGATATATTCTGAATATGGCTCCGTTGCGTGAATGTTACCCTACATAAAAAACTTATAAATTAGTCAAATTTCGTTACTCATTCACTTTTAGTGAAAGAGCTGAGTAAAACCAGGAGCAACATATGGAATCAATAATCCACTTAATCACATTTGAAGATGACAGTACAAAAGTTCAACTTAAAGCTGTTCTTTCTTCTTTAGCTGCTAATGTGAAAACCTATTCAAATGAACAGGCTTTCTTGAAATACTATTTTTCTTCAACAAAAGGAGCACATAAAGAATGCATCATCATTAATACAAAAAGCAGTGCAGCACCATCAATTGCACTGATTAAAGAACTCAACAAATTGAAAAATATCATTCCGGTTATTATTATTTCTGGGGATAGTTCTATTGAAAGTTGTCGTAGTGCATTTAAATCAGGCGCTTTTGAATATTTAACTCGCCCTTTAAATGTAAATGAACTTCTTAATATTGTCTCAGAATCATTCCTTCATTATGAAAGTGAAGTTGAGCAATTCCGAACATATATATCTTTAAAAGATAAATTTGGTAAGTTATCAAATAGAGAAAAAGAAGTTATGGAAATGATCCTTGAGGGAAATACGAGCAAAGAAGCGGCGGAAAAACTTTCGCTATCTCCTCGTACTGTTGAAGTTCATCGCTCAAATATGTATACAAAATTGAAAATAAGATCACTGCCACAGTTAGTTCAAGAGTATGATTTCTTTAAGAAATATGACTTAAGAATAAACTAATTCCATCAAGTGATTTTTATTTATCAATAGGTTGTATTATCTAAAGATATAACGATATGACCTGTTTAATTTTCATTATCTTTTATTAATGAGAGAATCTGTACTTCTAAAACATTCTATTTTGGATGATTTGTACTTAATATGGGAATAATTAACACGTTATACTCCATTCTACGATAGAAGGGGCGGCAACTTATTTTGATGCCACCCTTTCATTATGGTTCGTTTAATTTCGATTTAAAACACTCATATATTTTATTTTCATAATCGCTATTATTAATAACTATAATTACTGTTTTTTATTAGTAATAGCAATATAAGAATATGTGAAGCATTTCATTTGATATAAATCATTTTTTACTTTTTATAAAGATGAATATTCTCATTTTAAATTTCCATTATTCTTTATTCTTATTTTACGATAGAAATTATTAATGATTAAAAAATAATACAAAATAGATTCTGGTCTCTTTTTTTTATGTTCATTTATAGATTGTTTATGCGATTTTATTTTCGATTTAATCAAGATTTTATTAATAAGAATATTCTAATTAACGCATTTAAATTATCGTAATCTTGGTCGTAAAACAAGAAAGAATAATAAGTATTATCCTTTACACTCCCTTTTACTTAAGAAATTTATTCTCTTTATAGTTTAAATAATGTAATACATTATTTGTCATTCCCACTTAATACCAATCCAATAAAGATCATCATTAAAAGATCATTACTGGTAAGTATAATAGACTATCACTGAATAAGTATTAACCCCTAGAAAAGTAAATATTTATTGATAATTTATTTATAGTCTTAATTTGAGTATTAGAAGATAGGATAAATATGTACTTTAAAAATATAAGATAAGCTTATACGTTTATTCTTATTCTCACTTTGACCAATAAGCCTTATGCTATCCCCTCCTAACTCGCTTTTTTACAAAGAAAAATGAATAACCAAGATAAAAATCGCCGTCCTATAAAAGCAAGACAAACAAACTGGGCAACAAAATCAAGCCGCTATTTACAGCAAAAAGGGGCTACGCCCAACGGTATTTCGGTGTTTAGCATCGTATTTGCATTGCTTGCTGGCCTATCGCTCTTTTTTGCCCTTTCTTATTCTCATGGCTTATTACGCTCGTTCTTATTGATCCTTGGTGCATTAATGATCCAAGGTCGTCTTATTTGTAACTTACTAGATGGTATGGTTGCGGTTGAAGGCGGGATGAAAAGCCCTGTAGGGGCAGTTTATAATGAATTACCAGACAGAATTGCAGATACGCTGATCATTTTAGGTGTCGGTTATGGTTTATCCAGCGACTTTTCAATGGCTATTACTTTAGGCTGGATAGGTGCTTTTTTTGCGGTAATGACTGCTTATGTTCGTGTGCTAGGCGGGAGCTGTGGATTAGAACAACACTTTACAGGCCCTATGGCAAAACAACATCGAATGGCTTTACTCACTTCAATTGCTGTAATTGCTGCTTTTATTCCTAACCTTTGGGGAGTGTGGCTCTTTTTTATCTCATTATGGATTATTATTTTAGGTTCAACACTAACCACAATTTTCAGAACCCGTCGAATTTTACGGGATTTAGCACAAGGTGTCTGATTAATGAAAAATGGAAAACTTGCTTTAGATGCAAAAGTGGTGTCATCCGTATTAGTCTCTATCTGTCGTTTTTTAACGGGTATTCGAGCAAAACAAACGTCTCCGATAGCGAAAGATACACCTTGTATTTATTACGCTAACCACTCTAGTCATCTTGATGGTTTGGTAATTTGGTCTTGCCTTGCGCCTGATATTCGTCCTTATGTACACCCCGTTGCCGCTGAAGATTACTGGAATAAAAATCGCTTACGTCGCTATTTGTCTCGCCGTATTTTTAGGGCAATCCTTATTCCTCGCCATGCTGCTAAAATGAATATTGCTGAAGAAAACAATCAATGTGAAAAGATACTTGAACAATCAACGGACGAAACTGCATCATCAACATCGAATAAAGTGAATGCACTGGCTATCATGCAAGATATTTTAGACCAAGGTGAATCTCTAATTATTTTCCCAGAAGGCACACGAGGCAATGGCGAATCTATTCAGGATTTTAAAGCTGGCCTTTGGCATCTTTCTCGTAAAAATCCGAATGTTCAATTAGTCCCCATTTATCTTGAAAACTTAAATCGGGTACTCCCTAAAGGCTCCCGCTTAGTTGTTCCCGTTATTTGTAGTGCAATTTTTGGTGCCCCTATAGTAGCTACCCATGAAAATGAAAGTAAACAAGAGTTTCTGATAAGAGCCAAAAGCGCGTTAGAGGAGTTACACAATGGAACGTATTAATAATGAAGTCCTCTGGATATTTATCGGACTCTTCTCTTTCTTAATTGTTGCCAGCATTATTGGCGCTATTCTTGCGGCAATTAAAGGCCCTACATCAACAATTACTAACCTTAACTCAAGGATCAATGCTTGGTGGGTAATGTGTATTATTGCGGGTGTTGCAATTGGTATTGGCGCAATTGGCTCTGTGGTACTGTTTACTATTATTTCATGGCTTGCTCTTCGTGAACTCATTACATTAACCCCAACACATCGAGGCGATCATGAGGCATTGTTTTGGTGTTTCTTTGTGATCTTACCTATCCAATACATTCTCGTTGGTGTGCAGTGGTATAATTTAATGGCGATATTCATTCCTGTTTACGCCTTTTTATTAATCCCAACACGCATGGCACTTTCAGGTGATACCCGCCATTTCTTAGAGCGTATGGCAAAAGTGCAATGGAGTGTGATGATCGCCATTTATTGCCTAAGTTATGCTCCGGCACTATTAATGTTACCTATTGAAGGTTTTGAAGGCCGTAATATCAACTTACTGCTCTTTTTAATAATTGTGGTACAAGTTTCTGACGTACTCCAATATGTCTTTGGTAAATTATTTGGCAAACATCCTATCGTGCCTAAATTAAGCCCAAATAAAACAATCGAAGGATTTTTTGGTGGCATTATTTCCGCCAGCCTTATCGGTATGATGTTGTGGTGGGCGACGCCTTTTTCATGGTGGGCTGCCTTTTTACTCTCTTTAGTCATTACATTGGCGGGTTTTGCTGGTGGTTTATGTATGTCAGCGATAAAAAGAGACAGTGGCGTAAAAGACTTTGGCACAATGATAGAAGGCCATGGTGGCATGATGGATAGAATGGATTCACTCTGTTTTGCAGCCCCTATTTTCTTTCATGTTATTCGCTATTTTTACGTTTAGTTTTTACACTATTTAGTCAAAAATAAGCGAACTCAAGACAAACAAAAATGCCGATATCCATATTATCGGCATTTTTATATATTCACTTTTATCTTATTATTCATACAAATTTAATATCAGATATTGATTATCAACATAATAATTAAACAATTGTTTTTATTTTAGACTAAAAGTAAATATCATTACTTTCATAATAAAATCAATAAATTAATTAATTACATTCTTAATCCAGAGGTCTGATTTCTGTATTTTTTATTCATTGTGATAGCCTAAATGCCAGCTATCTTTTACCCTAACGCCCCTTTTCATTCTAAAATATCTATAATTATGATCACTTGGCTACTTCTCGCTGCTTCTTTATTATTTTTAGGTTTCAATCGCATACTTGCACTTATTACACTTGCAGTCACAGCACTTAGCGCATTTATAACAGGCATTATTACATGGCAAATCTTGCCGATTATCTTTAGTATTCTGTTATTAACGTTTGCTTATTCCCGTTATAAAACACAACCACTGCTTCGAGCAATTATCATTCTTGCTCTTATTATCATTGCTAGTGGTTTAGCCTTTCATCTTATTCCTGGCTTTAACAATTTACGTTACCTTTCACACACCTCTATAGGAATAAAAAGCGTCCCTTTTACGTTTTATTTCAATGCGGATAAAGCATTGATACCCTTTATTTTTCTCATTTTTATTCCCACACTTTTTGTCTGTCCTCCATTAAAAAAAGCGAATAAATTACAATGGATAATGTTGATTATTGCTATTCCCGCATTATTACTTATTGCCGTAAAATTAGGGGGATTAGCCATTGAGCTTCATTTACCACATTGGTTACCTGCATTTATTCTGGCAAACCTCTTTTTTGTCTCTCTTGCTGAAGAAGCTTTATTTAGAGGTGTTATTCAACAAACCTTATCACGTTACCTTCCTCCTTATGTTGCACTATTAATTGCATCCATAATCTTTGGCCTCGCACATATTGCAGGAGGAATATTGTTAGTTGTTTTCGCTTCGTTGGCAGGGATTATTTATGGTTTGGCTTGGATGTGGAGTGGTCGGCTTTGGGTTTCAACCGCGTTTCATTTTGTGCTTAATTTGACTCATCTACTCTTTTTTACTTACCCATTTAAAATAGCCTGATCTCTTTTCTTTCATCTTATTAAAGAATTTTTTATCCTGACTTTCACCGCCTTTTACTGATATCTTAACTTCATCGGTAAAAGGATGAGTGAAACGTGAAAGTAATCACACAAATGGAATATAGATATTCTTATTTACGCCCATCATCCGATGGAATTTTTGTTAGTATGCTTTATCGCTTATCTATAAATAATCGAAACTTCATACGGCACACAATATCAAACCAATAATAATAACATCCATTAACACGATAAGAAGTTGTCTTACTTTGCAGTATAGACCTTAGAAAAAATAGGTAAGCTTTGCTTTGTTTGCTTTTTTTAGTTCAGCATTATCTGCTGAAATTTTGCCTCTCTTATTACCAGGACAAAAGATATGTTAGACCAAGAAATGATCCGTACTTTTATACAGGTCGCCGATTGCCAAAGTTTTACGAAAGCTGCCGATATGCTTCATAAAACATCCGCAGCCATTAGTTATCGGATTAAAACATTAGAAGAAAATATTGGTACTCAACTTTTTAATCGTACAACCAGAACCGTAACATTAACCCCAGCAGGTGAATATTTATTAGAAAAATGCCGCCAATGGATTGTATGGTTAGAATCGATGCCTGTTGAGCTTCAACAAATGAATGCTGGTGTCGAACATCAAGTGAATATTGTCATTAATAATCTTCTTTATGATCGCACTGCGGTTGCCAGTATGCTGGCTTGTCTTCATCAACGTTTTCCTTCCACACAATTTCATATTACTCGCCAAGTTTATATGGGTGTTTGGGATGCACTTATTAATGAAGATTATCATTTTGCTATTGGCGTTACGGGGAATGAGTCACTTAAGAATAATATCAATATTTGCGCCATGGGTGAAATTCAATGGCAATTTGTTGTCGCACCTAATCATCCTTTAGCCAATATCAGTGGGGTATTAAGTGATGATCAAATGCGAATGTATTCCGCGGTTAACGTAGAAGATACGTCTCGCCATCTTTCTAAACGCACAGCATGGCGCTTATCCGGTCAGCACGAAATTCGCGTACCTGATTTACACACCAAATTAGCCTGTCATTTAAAAGGCGTCGGTATCGGATTTTTACCATTAAGTTTGTGTAAACCTCTTATTGATAGTGGGCAACTAATTGCCAAAGAAGTAAAAAATCGTCGTCATAATTCGCCACTTTCTTTTGCATGGTGTGAAGATAAAAAAGGCGCTGTGGTCAGTTATTTAGTCGAGCTTTTTAAGCAAAATCATCCTAGCGTGCAATCGTTTTATGATCCTTTAAACTAAAAGGGCAAACCGAAGTCTGCCCTTTTACTGTTTATTCAGTGACTAACTGAATGGTGAACTATGCTTTTGCTTCTTCATTATTATTGTTGCTTTCTTTAATAAAGAGGCTGGCCACAATACCAATACAAATCAGAATAGCGGCAAAGTAGAAACCTGAGTCCATACTTCCTGTTTTATCTGATAAGAAACCAGTTAGTGTTGGTGCGAAAACCGAACCCAGCATACCAATACAGTTATAAACACCAAACGATGTACCTAACGCATGTCGTGGTGAATTATCAGCAACTACAGCAACCAATACTGGGTTTGTACTGATTTTACCTACAATACCGTAAAGGATCAGAGCACCAATTAATACAGGCATTGATTCTGACATTGGTACAGCAAGAATAGCGACAAGTGACAGTGGTAACATGATCAGCAATACAGGCTTACGACGACCAATTTTATCTGAAACCCAGCTAAAAATAAGTGAACCAGGAATAGCAAACCACGGCATTAATGATGCAATAGTTGAAATTTGTGTCCCTGTAATTCCACGTTCAGTTTCTAAGTAGTACGGTAACCAAGTGACTAATACGAAGAAACCATAGATTGAACAGAAGATAGTGACATACGCAAGGTTGATATTGCGATTGCCAAATAAATCTTTAAATGTCAGTTTAACTTTCTGTTTTGGTGCGCCAGCTTCTGCCACAGATTGTGCTTTGGGTTTATCTTTGATTATCCATAACATCACCAAACCAATGATGATAATAGGAACACCAATAATATAGAACGGCGCACGCCAGCTCATTCCCATCTCACCAACAGAAATACTTGAGATGTAATAACCAATCGACAGACCAAAGGCCATACCACTATTGATAATCGCACTACCTAACGTAATACGATGTTTCGGTATCGCTTCTGAAGATAAGCCATATTGAGGGCCATAATAGAAGCCTTGAAAGATACCTACCATGACCCATGCAAACATAAAGGTCACGTAAGTTGGCATCATACCCGCAATAATGGTGAACCCACCAAAGAGCACAACCCCGGTTACTAATACTTTTTTCTTACCTAAATAGTCACCAATCATGCCTGATGGAATATTGAGTGCTGTATATCCGATAAAGAAAATACTCATAATAGAACCAAGTTGAGCTTTAGTAAGATCAAACTCAGCACCAATATTTACCATTAATGGGCCGACAATGGCGCGGCTACCATAAAGTGCAATCCAACCAAAAAAGAAGATAATGGTCAGTTTGACCCAATAAGGGACTTTGCCTTTCTCATTCACTTGTGCATCGTTCATAATGACGCTCCTGAAAGAATTTTTATTAAGACTTATAAATTAAAGTGCCAGACTGACCTTCAATAACTTGTTGAATATTTTGTAATGCACCAATATGGGCTTGTTGCCCAGTTGCGTTAACAAAATCACTCACCGCCATAATTTTTGGTCCCATTGCGCCATCAGCGACAGCCATTGGTGCAAGTTCTTCTGGTGTTGCTTCACGAATTGCGGCTTGTTCTGGTGTACCCCAATTTTTATAAATAGCATCAGCCTCTGTTAAAATAACAAAGTGCTCTGCATTTAATTCACGAGAAATTAAAGCCGCGGTTAAATCTTTATCAATAACCGCTTCACTACCAATAAATTCATTATTTGTATTATTGACTGGAATACCGCCACCACCACCACAAATAACAATATGACCTTTATCTAATAAAAGTCTTACCGCTTCGATATCAATAATCTTTTTCGGTGTTGGTGATGGCACAACACGACGGTAATGTTTACCATCTTGTTTAAATGTCCATTGATACTTAGCAATCAATTCTTCTTTATCAGCTTCATCATAAATAGGGCCAATAAATTTACTTGGATCGTTAAATGCTTCATCATTAATATCAACAGAAACACGCGTCATTACCGTTGTAATAGCTTGATCTGGGTTATTTTGATTAATTTTTTGCATCATCATATAACCAATCATACCCTGGCTTTCAGCCACTAGAATATCCAACGGATATGCAGGAACATCTTGATATGCCAGATTTTGTAGTGCAAGTAGTCCAACTTGAGGCCCATTGCCGTGTACTAATACAACACGGTACTCTTTTGCTAATTTATTAATTGTCTCTGACATTAATTCAATATTTTTATATTGATTCTCAGCAGACAAAACTTCTCCGCGTTGTAATAATGCATTTCCGCCTAAAGCAATAACAATTGTTTTCATAATTATCCGTATCCGAATGTTTATATAAATTCTTTTATTAAAAAAATTTAATCAATATGCTGTCGTTGTTTTTTAGTTTGGTAACCAATCCATAATCCCAGTAATGTATCTGCACCGGAATGATGACCAATAGAGAGTATTTCCAACATATCCTTAAAAATAATCTCTTTATTCTTTATTTTTTTACCTAGTTGAATGAGATAGGTAGAAAATATTCCCTGGGTGGCATATTCCAAATAATGCTTACTGACAACGGTGGTCAATTCAGATAAAGGGGGAGTGTTATTAAAAAAATAATTAAGTTTTTTTTCTGGCTCTGCTAAATAATGTGCAAATAACATTCCCACTAGCATATCATCTGAACTTGGTGTTAATCCGGGGCCTTTCCCTGTAAAAATAGCCCAGTTAACCGCATTGCCCACTGACTGATTATGAAATAGCTTAATTAATAACTTAATTTCACTGAGTTGCGCAATTTGGCGATAATTTTTTAATGGCCCATACAACCCTGTTGCAATCGAGGGTGAGAGCAGAGAAAAAAAACTTTCTAACCAACGCAAATCTAGTTCCGCTTTATCTTGTAAACGTAAATTCTCACTCTGACCTGCGAGTAGAGTGAGTTTATTTGCAAGTATTGCTTGATGATCTTTTAGACTCATCATGACCGAAGGATGGCACTGTTTAGCAAAATAATCGAAATCATTTTGTTTCAATAACCATCCCATCGGGCTTAATCCTCTCCCTTCGCGATGAAAAGTGATTAAGCGTTGTTGAGGGCAAATGAAATTCAAAGCATGGTCATAAATGCCCACACATTTAATCTCACCTTCAAAATCAGTGATATGCTGGCTGGTTTGAAGTGCTTGAATTTGCATAATGCCCCCTTTATTGCTGTGATTTATCGTTACAAAGCACGATTAAGCGTCGATGCCTAACTCTTCTGCCAATGCAACAATCGCTTTTTCAAAGCAACCTAAAGGTGCGCGTACAGTACCTGCACCAATCTGGCCAACACCCGGCTCTTTATGTGCAATACCCGTATTAATCAGTGGTGTAATACCCGTTTCAACAACGCGACGAGCATCTAATCCTAAACATGCACCTTGGAAATCCCAAGTTGGAATTTGCAACATCATGTTACGAGCAAGGTAGATCTCAGCCATTTCTTCAGTCACTTCACGTGCGGCATCCATACCACCTGATGCACCAACAAAGCGTGTTACACCTGGTGCTGCAACCATTGCTGCGCCACCAATACCGAAAGTTTCAGTAATTGCACTGTCACCGATATCTGGGTTTGCATCTGCTTGACTAAAACCAGAGAAGAACAGACCTTGTGGTGTATTTACTGGCGCAGTAAACCATTGATCACCCATTCCACTGATTTTGATACCAAAGTTGCTACCATTACGGGTCATAACCGTAACGATGGTGCCTTGTTTGATTTGAGCACCAGCATCCATCGCAGCTTTACAGTAAGCCATTGCTAAGTTCAGGAAGAACTGGTCTGTAATGCTCAGGAATTTTGTTACCTTTGTGATTTCAGCATCTTCAAAATCTAATGTGCTTAATACTGGTGCCAATTGACGCAGTAACAGGGCTGAAGCAGCGATATTACGTTGGTGGAATTCATCACCCATAGTAATTGCTTGACCCATAATTGCAGTCAGGTCGATACCATTTTCAAAAGTGGCAATCGCTGCTTTTAACACTGGCGCTAAGCTTTTTTGCATCCAATGTAGACGCTCTTGCACGTCTGGGCCGTAAGCACCAAAACGCATTACTTTACCGATACCTTCGTTCATGTTGCAGTAAGCGTAGTTACCGTGAATGTGGTTTTTAATCACCAACATTGGCATATGAGCAGAAGTAATACCGCCCATTGGGCCTACTGCATTTACGTTATGGCAAGGGATAAACTCAATTTCACCCGCTTCTAACATCGCTAATGCTTGTTCTTCTGTTTCTGCCCAGCCTTCAAATAAAGAAGCTCCGATACATGCACCACGAACAGGGCCACTCATTTCCCCCCAAGTTACAGGAGGGCCAGCATGAAGTAATTTTTTGCCTGTTTCTAAAGCCGGTACAACTTCTTTTGCTAAGTTAACATCACACCAGTGAGGACGGGCTTCACGGATACGTTCGATAACTGCTTCATTCGCTTGTTCGATAGTTGAATACATATCTGCAATTCCTTATTTCAATTTCTTTAATATTTCAGCCAGTTTTTTATTACCACCTGCGACAGGTGCCCACTGATAATGCACAACAGGTGTCCCACTCGATTGCAGATCGTCTGCAAAACTACGTAGACCAGCGTTGATCACAGAGATCCCGTTAAGCAGTGGTGACACTTCAGCATGTGCTTCTGCTGGATGTGGCTGGATTAATTCTTTTGCTAATAAAACCGCTTCTGGCAACGTATCCATCACAATAATGCCCGCTTCTTTCAGCTGTTTTTGCTGTTCGCTACGGTTTTGTGGATCGTCTTCAGTACCAGTGATGGTTGCGATAGTGATCAGTGGATTAGCTTCGCCACGTTTCTCATTCAGTTTTTTGATTTCCTGAATTAACGCGCCGGCTGGATCTTGAGTTGCACCATAACCAATAACAAAATCAACCAGTAACACGCCAGCTTCTGTTTTATTGCTTAACTCACTGATAAATTTGTTACGTGTTGATGGGTCAATCATTGGGTGTGGTTTACCCTGTGTATAAAAATCATCACCCATATCGATGATTTTGTGACCATCAGCATCTAGCATTGTGCCTTGCTTATGCTCGTTATCGACTTCAACATTAAGTTTTTCAGATAACAACATGGCGCATTCAGCCGCTAGCGTACCACCGGCATAAAGACCAATGATTTTCTTACCTGTAACTTTTGGTAACTCAGCTGCGATATCTTCAACACGTGCTAATTCAGCCGCAATACGTGCGGTTTCATCTAAAGTACGAGTAAAATAGATATTGTCGTCTTGGAATTTCTCAGGTGTTGTTCCTAAGAATTGAGCCACAATTGGTTTATTATGGCGTTTCATTTCTGCAATGATTTTTTGACGAACCGCAGGTGCGGGTGGCTTAGAAACAAAGGCAATAACACGCGTATTAGGATCAGCAGCCAGCATATTGATAGCAGTGATTGCACTGATACCACCAATTTGCTCTGTTAAATCACGACCACCTAGGCCAATTGAATGAGAAATACCTTGGCGTTGTAAAACGATTTGAGAGGTAATTTCTTGAATACCTGTACCTGATGCGCCAACAATACCAATAGAGCCTTTAGGTGCAATGTTAGCGAAAGCAAGAGGCGCGCCTGCAATATTTGCCGTACCACAGTCAGGTCCCATAACAATCAGACCTTTCGCCGCTGCTTTTTCTTTTAATGCTTTTTCATCTGCGATAGATACGTTGTCAGAGAACAGCATAACGTTACAGCCATCTTCTAAACCAGTATCTGCTAGCTCAGCAGCATATTCACCAGCAATAGAGATGAGCAACATATTGGCATTAGTGCTTTTTTGTTTAGCGGTACGCCAGCTACGTACTGTCGTTAATTTGTTACCGCCTTTCTGACCACTTGCAATTTCAGCTAATGCTTCTTCTAAAGCAGTCGAAATCATATCGATAATGGCAGGGTCTTCTGATTCTGCCTTAATCGAAACACAGATGTCATTCGGTGTTGCTTCGTTAAACATGTCATGCCAGAAACCGGTGACATCAAGAAGAGATTTATTCGCTGGTGTTCCCATCATGACGGAAATTTCTTCCACCTCTGGGGCTTCACTTAATTTTCGGGAAATAATCATCAGGCTTACTGAATCCTGAAAGCTCCCTTTTTTAATAAAAGCATGGATCATTATGATATCCTTAACGCATTTAATATATGTAACAGCACATATCTATTTGCATTTCGTTTTTTTGATAATAAGAAGCCTATTTGCTTAAGTTATTAAGCAATATAAATAAATGTCTGATTTATTAATTTTGAATCTCTGCGTATAAACATACTGAAGAAATATCGAAATGTAGAGTGATTGAAGTCACACTTATTTATTGTAAAAAATTTTTATTTAATCGGATGATATTTATTAAATAAATTATGATGAGGAAAGTTTATTAATTCAGAGATAAAATTAAAAATAGAAAGGTGAGATTTAACGAACAAGAAACAAAACAATGGCAACAAAAATCATATAAAACAATAGGAAATAAAATCAAAGCAACAATTCGATAACATACCGTAATAAATCATTATTATCAACAATTAAAAACAAACTCTCTTTTAACTCTATTTTTAGAATTTAACACCTAACTTAAATTATATTTATTGTTATATAAAAACAGAAAAGGCCTCATATTTAACAAGGCCTTTTCTATGAAATAAAAATAAAATATGACTTAATTTACTGCTTAATAGCTTCAACTTGAATTTTTAATGTCATATTATCAGCCATCCCTTCTTTGACCAAAAAATCCACGCCCCAATCTGAACGTTTAATAGTTGTTTCAAAATCACCACCACAGACTGACGCATTAAATACAGGGCTTTCATAACAATTAAACTTAGTTGTTGTTAATTTAACTGGCAATGTTTTTCCTTTCATCGTTAATAGCCCTTCTATGGATGTGGGTTTATTATCCGAGAAATACCATTTTGTTGATGAAAACTGAATTGTTGGGTACTTATCCGCATCTAAAATATCTGCACTTTTTACATGATTATCAAATGCCGTTAATCCCGTATTTAGAGTTTTAACTGGAATAGAAACGTTTATTTTTCCTATATTTTTTTCTGGTGAGTATGTTAAATCACCTTCAATTTCATAGAAACCACCACTGTTGGTAGATGTCCCAAAATGATCAATATAAAACATTGCCTTAGTATGCGTTGGTTCAAGTTTATATTCATTGGCTTGTACTGCTGGCACAAGTAATAATGAAGATAGTACAGCCGGTAAAATAAATTTCATTATAATTTCCTAATCTATTTTTATAGAATAATGCCCATAAAGAAAATACTTTATGGGCATTTTTAAACACAGATAATATAAAGTACAAAGAGAGTTGAGAATTAATTAACGCTGAGAATCTAATATCTCGTTATTTTTTAATACATCTTGAGCTTTGCTATAACTTTCAATTAATAATTGATAAGCTGGGAAAATTTGGGTATATGCTTGCGCCCATTGTGCAGCATCATCACGGTTCCATGTCTTCTGCATTTCAGAAGCAACCGCTGCGGTATCCATTGGCACAACTCCTGCTTGAACGATACGAGCTAAGGTAATTTCTTCCGCCATTTTACTGTAAGTTCCTGATGCATCAATAACTGCGAAGACTTGATAACCCTCAGCAACAGCACTAATAGCAGGGAATGCCATACAAACACTCGTAATAGTACCAGCAATAATTAATTGTTTTTTACCAGTCGCTTTAACCGCTTCAACAAACTCAGGGTTATCCCATGCATTTATTTCACCTTTACGTGCAACATATTTAGCATGTGGTGCATTTTGATGAATTTCAGGAATTAATGGGCCATTTGGGCCTTGTGGAACAGATGCTGTAGTAATTACCGGCATATTAGCTAATGTTGCCATTTTCGCTAATACTGAAGCTCGTGCTCGTAATTCAGTCATCGGCATATCACCAACCGTTTGGAATAAACCACTTTGGTGATCAATTAATAACATAACAGCATCTTCTGGATTAATAACAGGACGTTGGCCATTAAAATTTGCTGGAGCGCTCATTTGCTTATTCCTTTTAATTAATAAATATTGATTATTAACTGAGTTAAGGAGAAATATTAAAAGATGATATCTTTATATCGTTCCCCCCCTCGTTGTAATAAACAATAGTCAATTAATTAAAATATCGCTAGAGTCAATTATGATAAACACTATTCTAAAAATAGAACACTGAAACATTTTGTTATTGTTCTATTCTTAGAATAATGAAATCTATTTTTAATACTACTTAAATATATTAATTACTTTAAAATACGTCCTATAGAAATTTTATAGGAATATCATTATGAAAAAAGTTATTGGTATTTATAAAGCACCTCGTCAACATTGGGTAGGTGATGGCTTTCATGTGCGTTCACTGTTTAGTTATGGTGATCATGGTAAATATTTAAATCCATTCTTACTGTTAGATAGAGCAGGACCAACCGATTTTCCTGCCTCTCAAGGCCATAACCGAGGTGTGGGTGAACATCCTCACCGTGGATTTGAAACAGTGACCATCGTTTATAAAGGCGAAGTTGCACATCATGATTCAACGGGTGAAGGCGGTGTTATTGGTCCTGGTGATGTGCAATGGATGACTGCAGCATCGGGTATTTTGCATCAAGAATATCATTCTGATGCATTTACCAAAGAAGGGGGGGTATTAGATATGGTGCAATTATGGGTTAATCTCCCATCAGATGCCAAATCAGCACCTGCTGGCTATCAATTACTGAAAGAAAGTGCGATCCCAGTACTCCCATTGCCTGATAATGCAGGACAGCTTCGTATTATCGCAGGTGATTACCATGAAACTAAAGGTGCTGCTAAAACCTTTTCGCCTGTGGATGTGTGGGATCTGCAATTAAAGAATGCAAAATCAGCCACACTGCCAACGAAAAAAGGGCGTTATGTGGGCTTAGTCGTATTACATGGTAGTGTTTATCTTGATAATCAAACCCAATTACAAACTGGAGATTTGGTTATTTTAGATAATGAAGGAGGCTCTGTTAATCTTGAAGCAATTGAAGATGCCGTTGTCTTATATCTCAGTGGTGAGCCTATTAATGAACCTGTCGTAGGTTATGGCCCTTTTGTAATGAATAGTGAAGCGCAAATCAGACAAGCCATTGATGATTTTAACCAAGGTAAATTTGGCCGTATACCTAACGAATAACGTTGTTATTTCATACAAAAATAATAGAAATCAAACGGCTCCTTATTCTATTTGGAGCCGTTTTTATATCAATTTTACTCTTTCATTGGTGACATATTTTCAGCAAGGTATTCCAATAATACTTGGATTGCAGGTAATAGCCCTTTTCTTGATGGATAAACGGCATGGATCACATCTTTAGGAAAACGCCAACTTGGCAATACCTCAATTAACTTGCCATCTTGTAACTCTTTTTCAACCACACTCAAGGGTAATCTTGTTATACCCAATCCCTTTAATGTTGCTTTATAAAGAGTCAAAACATCGGTTGTGGCTAATTTAGGGGTAACATGCTGAGTGGAAACAGAACCCGTTTCATGTGTCAGCGTTAGCGTATATTGTTGTGAGTGCTCGCTATTTGCCAAAATAGGATAATCTGCAAGTTGTTCTGGTGACTCAGGGATCTCACGTCCTTTAAAAAGCAAGGGACTAGCGACTAATACACGTCGAGAATAACCTAGAATTTTCATTGTTAAACCTGAATCATCTAGTGGCAATGCTCTGACTCTTAATGCAAGGTCAAGGCCTTCACTAATCACATCAACTGGGCGATTAATGGCTAATATCTGAATATTAATATCTGGATATTTTTCCATAAAATCGACCAAAATATCTTGAATATATATTTGTAATAATGCAACAGGACAAGAGAGTTTAATTGTGCCATGAGGGTGCCCTTGTGCTGAACAAATAACCTCTTCTGCAATTTCAGCTTCTGCAACCACATTTTTACATTGTTGATAAAAAGTTTGCCCAATTTTGGTGACATGAAATTGACGAGTAGAGCGATAAATTAAAGAGACATTGAGTTTCTCTTCTAAATCTGCAATACGACGACTGAGTTTAGATTTAGGTATTCCTAGTGTTTCTGCCGCTTGAGAAAAACCGCCGAACTCAACAACTTTCACAAAATAGTAGAGGTCGTTTAAATCATACTTCATTGCGTATCACCTATTAGGTTATTTTCAATATTGAGCTGAATTGTTTCAGGCAACAATATTATAGCAAAAAAAGATGTTATTTTTCTTTTCTATTATTCAATAATTGTTAAAAACATCTTTATTTTCGTAGATTAATGAAACAAAGGCGACTAGAAATAATAACATAATCTATCTTTGTTAAATGTATGAAATATGATAAATGTGATATCCAATCACTTCACTTATCACAACTATATTTTATTTCCACCTATTATTGAATTTAATGCCAACCATTAAGAAACGACAAAAATCACAGAAAAAACAAAAGGATAAAGAATTACTCTTTATTTTAACAACATCAAGTTACATAAAAACACTTATTAAGAAAACAAGTTAACAAATAATTTTATTTTTATGACATCAGTCAATGAATGTTTAATAATATGTTAATAAGATTACTAGCAATAAAAATACTTATTAGTTTCATTTTTACTTCTTATTATTTATTTAACCTGCAACTTAATGGAATAACCTGATGAACAAATTAACTCCATTACGACCCATACCTACTTTAATCGCTGTTTCTATTACCCTTATTATCTGGTTTTTGATTCCCGTTCCAGAAGGCGTTGATCCCAATGCTTGGCATTTATTAGCTCTTTTTGTTGGGACTATCGCTGCTATTATTGGTAAAGCACTTCCTATCGGTGCTGTTTCTATAATTGCTATTGCCTTAGTAGCTGTTACTGGTGTCACTAACCCTAATTCAACTAAAGCCGCTATCGGTGATGCATTAAGTGGTTTTTCTAATGATCTTATTTGGTTAATTGGTATTTCTATTATGGTTTCCATGAGCCTAAATAAGACTGGGCTTGGTGCGAGAATTGGTTACTATTTTATTTCACTATTTGGTAAAAAAACGATTGGAATAGCTTACTCATTAGCCATTGCCGAAACAATATTAGCCCCGGTAACACCAAGTAATACTGCTCGTGGTGGAGGTATTATTCACCCGATTATGCGTTCAATTTCAGACAGTTTTAACTCTAAAGCAGAAGACGGTACAAGTGGTAAAATAGGTCGTTACCTCTCTTTAGTGAACTACAATATAAATCCAATTACTTCTGCCATGTTTATTACGGCAACAGCGCCTAACCCACTTATAGTGAGTTTAATTATCAGTGAAACTGATCCTACACATGAACTTAGTTGGTCTATGTGGGCAATTGCTGCGTTTGTGCCCGCTATCGTTTCATTAATATTAATGCCCATTGTTATCTACCTTCTTTATAAACCTGAAATAACCAGCACCCCGAATGCGCCACATTTTGCTAAAGAGCGTTTAGCACAATTAGGACCTATTTCATTACCTGAAAAAATAACCCTTGCAGTATTCGCCTTATTATTAATTATGTGGGCAGGTGTACCTGCATTGTTATTTGGTGATGGATTTAGCGTAAATGCCACCACTGCGGCTTTTATTGGTTTATCTATTTTATTATGTACGGGTGTTTTAAACTGGGATGATATTTTAAAAAATAAAGGTGCTTGGGATACCGTCGTTTGGTTCTCAGCTTTAGTGATGATGGCATCCTTCTTAGGAAAATTAGGATTAATTAAGTGGTTATCACTCAGCGTAGGGGCAAGTATTGATAGTATGGGAATTAGTTGGGTCAGTGGCATGATATTACTGGTGTTAATTTATGTGTATTCTCACTATTTCTTTGCCAGCACTACCGCGCATATTACTGCAATGTTTGCCGCTTTCTATGCCGCAGGTTTAGCACTTGGCGCGCCACCGATGTTATTAGGGTTAATTTTAGCTTTTTCCTCATCATTAATGATGTCTCTTACCCATTACGGCACAGGTACAGCACCGATTATTTTCGGCTCAGGTTATGCTACTTTAGGAGAGTGGTGGAAAGCGGGTTTTGTCATGAGTGTAGTGAATTTAGTTATTTGGTTAACACTCGGAAGCTTATGGTGGAAAGTATTAGGGTATTGGTAAAAAAGACAAGAAATTTATCTTTACTATTTAATTAATTTAAACTTAAATGCCTAAGTATCAGCGATTATTTCATTTTTATAAATGTTTATTCAGCTCTTAGGCATTATTTATATTTAACTTCATTTTAAAAATAATGATTCAGCAATATAGTGATTTTTATTACATTCAATCCTATCCTTATCTAACTTATTATCCTCAATCTGTAAATCGCTTAGAAAATACTCTGGATCAACATCAAAAAGGTAAGATAAATTATAAAGAGTATCAGCATGAATATTAGTTACTCCATTTTCATAACGAGATTGATGCTGCTGGCTAATGCCGAGTAAAGCACCAAAATCATTACCACTCATAGAGTATCGCTCTCTCAAACATCTAATTTTTTTTCCAACTATCTTCGATATTCTCTTGTTCACAATATATCCTTAAAAATAAATTAATATGTACTTATTTTTATAAATTTATTCATATAAAATATTTACTGTTGCGGTTGAATTAGCCGAACCAGCTGTTATCTTACTACCCGTTTTAATATAACGTGCTTTCCAGTTAAAAATATAATCTCCAGATGAGACGTTATTTTGTAAACTAAGCTTTGTATTTAACCTAATCGGATTATTATTACGGTCAACTAGTTGTATCCCTATTCCCGTAGCTCTGTTTGAACCCGACAAATTTAACTTTCCTGTATTCACGTCAATATATCCAGCACTACTTGTTACAGTTGCCTTTATATTTGTTCCTGCTGCACAATTTAAGGTGATCGGAATATTAACATTTTGACTAACATCTCCAATGTTTTTAAACTGGGTATCATACCATGTGCCTAAATTGATATTATAGCTATACGCTTTAGTGGTGCATTTTAATGAATTTACCTTTATCGCACCGATAGGTATTCTTAATGTCGATAAAATCCATCGGCTATTATTTGGTAATGTATTCGTTTGTACCATTCGTGCTAAATTTCCTGCGGTTAAAGAGTTTGATTGAGTTACTCTACCTGTTTTTATTATTTCCACAGTCCAATAAGGATTTCTAATTTCATACTTAAGATTATCTGCGAATCGACTAAACGTGGTATTTATATAACCAATTTCTGTCATCTTGACTCTAATCCCTATACCCGGAATATTGGTTGCCGCTATTTTATTTGAATTAGTTACCCATCCATTAATATAATCACCTGAAATAACGGCATTTCCGCATTTACCATCTTTTCCTGAGAATGTATTAATAAAATTTTGTTTGTACGTAATTTTAAGCTCAGCAAGTGTTCGTGTTGTGGTGTCGTCATATTGAATATTAAACTCTCGATTAGGCACATTAACAATAATGTTATTAAAGTTTGGATTTTGAATGCAAGCCGCAACCGAATAAGTGGAATAAAACAAAAAACCACTTAATAACAATGATTTAGTTATTGTATCTTTCATTTTTTATCTCATTTTTTTTCAATAGAATTTTTTTAATTTCACTATCGTCTTTTTCATCGAGAATAAAAAAATCCTTTAAGTGAACACCAAATATTTCTGCATATTGATTTAATCTATCTATATTAATTCTATTAATACCTCTTTCATATCTTGATTGTTGTTGCTGGCTAACACCAATTTTTTCCGCTAATTCATCCAATGAAATCCCATACATTTTTCTGTAGTATGCAATTTTTTTACCTATTGCTTTTGATACTGGATATTTATTTGTCACATTTATCTCCTAAATTAAATATTTTTTAATTATAAAGTAATGTAAATTCAAGGTGACTTTTAAATGAGCCTGTAGTTATTTCATTACTTGTTCTAATTAATCTAGCAGCAAAGAGATATTCTGCTGTTTTTGTTCCACTATTAATCGTAGTTTCTAATTTAGTCCCATTTTTTACATTTGCTTTATTAATGTTTTCTATCAAATTTAATGAAATATTTTTCGCTGTCCCATTATTAATAAAATAATTTCCATTATTAGGATCTGCAACACCTGTTATTGTCATTATTGCTTTCTGGGTACTTATAGGACAATTTTTTAATTTTACTGAGAAATTAATCCAATCAGTATATTGTGTACTTTTTAACTCTCTGATATTTACCTTTTTAAAATCGATTAAATAATCTTTACTAACAACTTCGCAAGGTGATACTGTCACTGAACCATAAATATTGATATTGACAGTATTTGCCATTGTAAAAAATGAAAAGAAATACAATAAAAATATTAAATTTCTCATATTATTCTCTTTTATAAATAAACAATATTGGCAGTTACTTTCGCTGATATTGTCCCCGGCATTCCTTTTCCTGATGGACTAAAAGCACGTGTTCGCAACCATAAATTAACGTCTGTTTTCCCATTTAATGTGAGAACTAATGATTGTTTATTTCCTAGCTTCACCGTACCCGTACCATTCTCTAATTGCACAGCGATATTTTTAGCACTTCCTTGGTTTTTATATAGGCTATTCACATCTGCAGTATCAGCAACGCCTGAAAATGTCAGGTGTATTTGATTAATAGCTGTAGAACAATTTGTAAAATTAATATAAAAGTTATTCCATTCAGATGAGGTATTCGCTTTCTCAAATTTAGCCGCGGGAATATTTTTCAAATCAACATTAATATTACTTCCATTAGATATATTACAAGTTGAAACCCTTATATTCCCAGAGAAATTCAAGGTAATATTATCTGATGCTTTAGACCAAAAACTTATTAAAAATATATTTATTAATATAAAACTACTGACTCTTTTTTTCATTTTATTTACCTACGCGCAGAGAACACCCTTAGCTATATTTAAATTAGCCAAAAAGAGATTATCTTATTAATATGTAAACTTATGTCAGTTTATTTTTGACAAATAGCAGTGATTTTATAAAGCCCTAAATAATTAGACACTCCTGATAAATTATAATTTACACTACATTGACCATCGTTATATTTAACAATAAATTTCCCCGATTCATTAAGCCCTGATAAATATACTTCTCCATCTTTTCCAACAATACTGTTTAATTGTAAATTATTATTAAAAATAACCTGTGCCCCAAATGGAAGTGGTTCACCGTTTTCAAATGTTAATTTTACTAATGCTCTATATCCGACATTAGCGGCAAATTTTGCTTTAACTAAAGCACCTCGGCTTGGTGAAACGGTCTGACTTGTCAGCGCCATTTCGGTATCTTCTGGTAATGCCGAAGTATCAACATCAATTGTATTTTTACGATATGGCGTAATATAAGGTACTAAAGCATAGCCATTATCATTCGTTTTAACTCCCGCCTGATTTAAAATAGCAACATCTGCGGCATCTGGAATATCAACAATAGCCGCCGTTTCTCCAAGCTGTTGCCCTAAAACAATCCCGCCAGAGTGAACAACTAAACTTCCATTTGCGCCATAATATAAATTATAATTATCCTTGCTATACCCACTTCCTCCTGACAACTCCCCGTATTTTCCCTTATAAGATGCGTTTAAATTTCCAGAAGATCCTTGATCTTGATTCGTAAAAGCTTGTTGAAGATTCCAATTTAACCGATTATTTAACTGAGATGCGGAGATGCCCACACTTCCTGTGCTCGGACTATTACTACTGCTATTCGTATTAAAGTTATAATAAAAAGTATCTTCAAAGAAACTAAATGGCACACTAACCGAAAATGCTAATTGATGATCATCTTCATTCTTAGAATAACTATCTGATTTATAAGAATAGCGATTCGTATTTTTATTATAAATATAGTTCAGCCCATAGCTTATCCCCTGCCAACTATTGTTATAACCGACTGTCGCTGATTGTGTTTTTCTCTCACTATTCCAATAATTTTCTCTAACATAACCTACAGAAAGTGAACCATAACTTTCACCTAAATTTTGATTGATCGTAATTTCAGCACGATTACGACGTCGTTCAATCTCTGGTGCATTCATTCCACTACGATATTCATCAAAAACCTCAGATAAACTGTAATATCCACCAGTAGAATAACGATATCCTGCTAACGCAATATTTGTTCCTAACGTATTTAAATTCTTGTTATATCTAAAACGATAAGACTGTCCACGCTCTGTGCTACCGTTATTCAAGGTTGAATTAGCCTGAGTGACATCAATTGATATCGCGCCTAAAGCGCCTAAATTTTGCCCTAAACCAAGAGAGTATGATTGATATTTATTACTTATTTGGCTACCACCATAAGCAGTCGCTCCATAAGGTAAACCATAAATTAAAGTCGCCTGTCCAAATTTCTTTTTTTCAATATCTTTATCATAAGAGCGATACTCTCCCCCAGTAATACTATAAGATAAATACCCTTCTCGTTGTAAAACAGGTAAAGAGGCAAAAGGGATTATTTGATGTTGTTCACTGCCATTAGACTCTTTAATTGTTACATACAAATCACCACTACTTCCCGTTGGATATAAATCATCAATTTCAAAAGGCCCAGCTGCAACCTCAGTTTGATAAATTGTATAACCATTCTGTCTGATCGTAATTTGAGCATTACTACGAGCAATCCCGCGTACAACTGGAGCATATCCACGTAAGCTTTCAGGATGCATATCATCATCTGTAGCGAGTTGTATTCCCCTAAACGGCACACTATCAAAGACAGAAGAGGGAGAAACACCATCACCTAGAATTAATTGGCTTTTAATTTGGTTAATACTACGAGATAAATACGTATAAACGGTATCCCATTGGCTTGAGCTGTCACTACTATTTGACCAAGTTGTATAATTTCTCAAGCGCCAAGGTCCCAGATTTATACCAGGCCTTAAATTAAGATAATTTGATGTTATATTTGAACCATTATTCTTCCGATCATAATTTTTTGAGCCACTGTAACTGTAATTTAAGAGCAATGCGGCTATCCCATTATCAACATTATCTAAATTAACAAATCCTCTCGGTTTATTATCTAACGCAATTTGGGGAATACTTAAATACAAGCGTTGAGAATTAAAATCAAATTCGCTTTTACTATTAGGAATAATAGATAAGTCCACACATTGATCATTCGACTTGAATTGCTCTTGGTATTCTTTTGTTTTAATACCAAAACTATCAAGATCTATTATTGATAAACATGGAATTAATTCACCATTATCTTTCTTATCAAATTTGACTTTCTTAGTACCAATTAAGTTAGTGTTAACATAAATATCAACATAATAAATGCCAGCTAACTGTTCATCATTATCGAATTGAGATAGATCAATAGAGCCTTTATTGGGTAACTCTAAAAAATCCGGATCGAAGTAGGTATTTTTTGAGTTTATCTCTTCTGCATATAATGAGGCTATATAGCCTAAATATAAAAATAGGCTAATACATACTTTATTTAATTTCATATTAAAACCTAAATTTATTAGATATTATATTTTAACTTCCGATAATTCAGTAGTTGCACCATAGTCATTAATAATCTCCCAACTTATAATGCCATGATTTTCATTATTATTAATATCAAAAGATTTTGTTGAATAAGGTTCGACATATGAAACATCATTAACAGAAAAACCATTAAATTTGACTATTTGAAAATTAATAAAGTAAGGGGTCGGGTTTTTTACATTTATTTTATTCCCATTTTTTGACCACTCTAGTTTTTTCTGTTCTTCTATAAAATTAACACCTTTCAAACCCTCAGGGCGAAAAATTAATTTAATTTGTGTTTTAAAGGCAATTTGTAATGAGTTTTCCGTTTTTTCTGTTGCTGGAATTGTTTTTATATTTAACCAAAAAAGTGATTCTCTATCTTTAGGTAATTTATTTTCAGTCAAGAATATCCTTAACGCATTAGTATTCTCACTATTTAACCTAAATAATGGAGGAGTTATAGTAAAAAAAGGTTGTTCATTTTCATTAATATCATCAATCCAAGACTGGATTAAATAAGGAATAGCATCAGGGTTTTCAACACCAATACTAACGTCTTTTTTTCCCTCGTCATAAATAACCCGAGTACCACCGATAATGACACCAGCATTCGCAGTATTTATCAGAGGTAAAATAAAAATTAAAACATACAGAATATATTTCATATTATCACCATAATTTTAAAATAAAGGATCAAATCCCTTTAATCCTTTTGTTACTACTTAATTATTTTTAATTATAATTAATTGTAAATGTTGCATTACCATTTGCAGGACCTACAGTCACTGTGTCAGATTTTGCAATATAACGAGCACGAAAATCTAAATTATTTTCCACCCCTGTTTTTAATGCATACGCTTTAGATGCTGTAAATAATGGAACTACCGTATTTGTATCATCTGTAATTTGAATACCAACTCCTGTCGCTACCCCTGTATCCTTTCTTAAGGCAATAACAGTGTCGTCACCTAAGTAAGAGTCAGCATCAAATTTTACGGTTGCACTATTAATAGTTGCAGGGCAATTAATTAATTTAATTGTAAATTTCGTTGCTGCTGCTGTACTTCCTGTACTTGGTAATGCTGTTTTAGAAACTTTACCAAGATTCACTTTTAATGCATCTGAACCAGCCGCTAATTCACACGCGTTATCGATGATTTCCCCTGTAAAATCAATAGTGCCATCCGCGGCTAATGTATTATTAGCGACAAAGATAGTGGTAGCAGCAATTAATGTTGCAAGTAAGTTTTTTCTCATTTTTACTCCGATTAATTTTTATTAATAAAACCAAATTAATTAAAAATACTTAATTAACTCAGAATATGAGTATTATCTAATTGTTTTTTATAATAAACAAGTTTTGGTTATAGCGGTATAATATTCACTTTTTTGATTTAAATCAGAATTTAAAACCAAGCAAACTCTTCATTAGTTAATTAATGAAGTTTATTTTTAATTATTTTAAATTTTCATATATTGATACAACATTGTTAAATCAAAATAAAAGTTAAATACTATTTCTTGTTAATAAATGTATTTTTTATTTCGTTTTATAACGCATATGGTGTGAATAAAGAAAAGTATTATTTTCTCTTAATAATAAAATCTACTTTTTATTCTTTTTTGATTAAATTAAATCCTTAACGTGCTATTTTTGAACAAAATTCGATTTAACTTATCAGTTACAATTTGAATAAAAAAAGAATAAAAAAATATTGCATATAAAATATATGATTTTTTTTCATTTCCATAAGCAAAAAAAGAGCAAGGTTTCCCTTGCTCTGATTTAATATCGGAGTGTTTTTTAGATAGCTATATAAATTAAATTACAACGATTAATTTTAAAACCACTTCTTATTAATCTTAATCAGCGACATTCTTATCTGGCATATAGGAACCAATATTATAAGCTTCTAATTTTGGTGCTTTATCAGAATTCAAGTCAAAATTTAATATTGTTATTGTTCCTGGTGTTGCAGGTAATAAAAACTCTGGAGATAGATTTAAAAAAACTTTGCAAGCCGCTCGAATAACCCCACTATGTACAACAGCTAATAAATCACTATCTTCTTTACGTACCCATCCTTGTAATGCAGCCCCTATGCGATCACAAAAATCAAACCAATTTTCGCCTTTAGGTGGTGTATAAGTTCCAGCTCGCCAATTTTTATATTTATCTGCATGGTGCCTTATCAGTTCTGGTTTTCTTTGTCCTGTCCATTCACCCATATTTAGTTCTCGCAATAATGGCTCTTTTATTGCTTCTGGATGACCAACAATTTCTGCTGTTTGTACTGTTCTACCTAAATCTGACGTGATAATCCGAGCTGGCGATAATAATTTAATACTCTCTTTTATCGCCATTGCTTGATTAATTCCTTTTGGTGATAAACATGAATTAGCATGTCCTTGTAAGCGCGATTCCATATTCCATAAGGTTTCACCGTGTCTTAATAAAATTAGTCTCATTATTATTCCTTAATTTAATGGTTTATAGGCCATATCCAAGAATTTGGAACCAAGTAAATATCGCGATAGAAATTACCGACGCCCCAACAAAACAAGTAATTAATCCATATTTCATTTGCTCTAATACACTAAAGTAGCCACTTGAGAAATAGATAGTATTTACTTTTGAATGTGGTGGTAGGGTAATGGTATAAGTCAGTGTAAATGACGCAGCTAATGCCAATGTAACTGGATCCATGCCCAATGTTTTGGCAAGTGCAATAATGGCTGGAATTAATATGGTTGTTTTTACTGTTTTACTCGTAAAAATTAAATGGCTATACATGCAGATAAAAACAACCACAATATAGACCATTGTAGTGCTCATATTTTCTAGCCCAAGCCCATAAACCATTTTACCAATTAACCATTGCGCACCTTCTGTAGATTCTAAGGTGTTACCAGCCGCATAAGCACCTGCTGCAAATATCATTAGATCCCATTTGATATTGGCTTCATTCCACGTTAATAAACCAATACGTGGCATCAAACAGAGAATGGCAGCAATGACAGCTGTCATATAGACGCTAATTTTAAAACCAAACATATCTTGGTGATAACTTTCTGTTGCCCATAAAAAGACCGCCATTAAAAAGATATACATGGCTTTTTTCTCATTCTTGGTTAATAAACCAAGTTGTGAGCGTTCTTTTTTTAATTTCTCTAAAGAACCTTCGAAATCGACCTCTCCTTTAAAAGAGAAAAGTTTTAATCCAATAAAAAAGGAGATAGTCATTCCCACAATTGCCAATGGGAAAGAAGCAATTAGCCAATCCATATAACCAATAGAGCCACCGGCTTGTGAGTTGATAAACCCAACCGCAATAATATTAGCCGCCGTTCCTGTCATCACTCCTGATGTTGCTAATGCATCGGCTTGCACACCTTGCAACATCATTAATTTTCCGTAATTACTTTTTCCAGGAATAGCCTTATGTATTTCTAATAAGATCATACATATCGGCACCATTAATGTTGCACGAGCAGTTGTTGATGGAACAAAGAAAACTAAACAGAAGTTAATAAGAATAAGAACAAAGAGTGCTTTTTTGGGAGTCTGACCAAAATTTGTGATCATCCACAAGGCAAAACGTCTGGCAATATTTGATTTGATCATTGCCGAGGTTAAAACAAATGCTGACACCATCAACCAAATAACGTCATAGCCTAATGTACCAAAAACAACTTTTTCTTTTGCTACAGTGCCTGTTAATGGGAGTAATACAATCACTAACATTGACGTTAAATAAATGGGCAACGATCCACACACCCATAAAATTAATGCCGCACAAAAAATAGCAATTGCTTTTTGTCCTTCAATGCTTAATCCATCTGGTGTTGGCATAAAGAACAGAGTGAGTAATACCAATAAAGCTAAAGGTATTCCTATTGTTTTTAATGTTATTTTTTTGCCGTTTTGTTCTGGTGATGATGGCGCTGGTTTAGCGATATCATCTCGCTTCGCAGTCTTTTCCATAACCGGTTCCTCTTAATATGTAGGGTAGGAAGTCCAGTATAGAAATATTGAGGTATAAAGATAATTGTATTAATATATTATCACTATAAAAATAATTTATGGTATTGATATGAACTTAAGCCAATTAGATGCCTTTCTATTACTTGCTAACGGTTTTAATGTGACTGAAACTGCGGAGCGCCTATTTTGCACTCAGCCTAGTGTCAGTATAAAAATTCGAAAATTGGAAGAAGAATTACAAACAACATTGTTTGAAAGGATCAATAATCGACTTTATTTAACGCCTCAAGGTAAGGTATATCAACAATATGCAACTCAAATTATTAATTTAGTAAAATCCTCTTCCGAGCATATGCGACAATTTGATGATCCCTCTAAAGGCGAAATTAAGTTTGGCGCTAGCCATTTTGTTGGTGTTTACCTGTTGCCACAAATTATGGCTCAATTTAGAGAACAGTATCCTGACGTAAAACTCAGCATGGATATTTCAAGTTCAACACAACTTATCCATAAACTTGATACCCAAGAATTAGAGTTTTTAATCATGTCAGATCATATCTATTTAGATCCGACTGAATATCACCTTGATACGTTTCTTATCGATCCTCTCGTGCTGATTTGTTCTCCAAAACATTGGTTAGCCAAAAAGAAACATTGCAGATTTTCTGATATTGCATCTGAAGTTTTTCTGATCAAGCCAGAGCACTCTGCCACACGTGATTTTTTATTAGACAGAATCAAAGAAAATAATAAAGAGATCAAAAATGTAATGGAAATAAATAGTTTAGAGGGGATCAAGCAAGGTGTTATTCATGGATTAGGAGTTTCCGTTTTATCTCGCTTATCTATTTTACAAGAATTAAAATCAGGCCTTTTATGTGAGATTTCTTTTGATGATATTCAATTTAGTCGGGGCATTCGTTATTTTCATCATAAAGAAAAGTATATCTCTCCTGCTACTAAGAACTTCTTATCAGTCTTACAATCTCAAGCTCAGATTTTAACTAAAGATATCAATCAGTAAATTGATTATCTAATCTCTTAGTTACCTTATTTTAGGGATATTCGCGTATCAATATCTCGGCTAAATCGTTATGATACATTCCCTATTCTCTACCTTTCTCTAATATCGTTTAAAAGGATTTTATGCGTAAAACACTCTCATCCTATCACCCTATTCTTTATACTTTGAGAGTGGCGCAACGTCGTTTGTTTCGTTCGCTAAGCTGGCGATTTTCAGGCCGAAAATATAGTAGAGATATTCAACCAGAACAACGACTTTTATACCGTTATCTAAAACACACATCTAAATTAATTAGTCGCCGTGGCGAAAGTGATATTCAATTACAATACAATAAAATTACAAATCTTAAATTAGTTGAAAAAGCACTTGATGGCATCATTATCCATCCTGGTGAGTATTTCTCTTTTTGCTATCTAGTTGGAAAACCTAGTTATAAACGAGGCTTTATTGATGGCATGCAACTTTCTTACGGTAAGGCTAGAAAAGGTGTCGGCGGCGGAATTTGTCAGGCAAGTAATTTAATTCATTGGCTAGCACTACATTCTGAGTTAAAAGTGATTGAAAAAGCTAATCATAGTTTTGATCCTTTTCCTGATGAGGGAAGAGTCCTTCCTTTTGGATCTGGCGCTGCTATTTTCTATAATTATGTGGATTTAGTTTTATATAATCCAACACCTTATGATTATCAAATTAAATTACATGTAGCAGAGCATCAACTAGAAGGAGAATTGCTCTGTAACAAAGCGAGGGAGTATCGCTATCATATCTACGAAAAATCCTCTGCTTTTATTAAAAAAGGAGAGCATGTGTATCGTTGCAATGAAATTTGGCGAGATATTTATACTAAGAATAATGTAGGCGCTTTCCCTAAGTTACTGAAATCTGAATTACTTTATAAAAATAGTGTTGTCGTAAAATATGATATTCCAGATGAACAATTGGATTAATCACAATGTTTTTTAAAATATTCTAAATTAAGCATCTTATTATCAATAAAAAATTATATTGTTCTTAAAATTAAGGTTTTATTAAGTTGCAGTCTACTTTTTATTTTAAAGTCATTGAGTTATAAAATAGAAACCATATCTATTTATTAGAGTCAAAGAATGATAATTATGCTTCTATTTAATAGGTAATATAATGATGATAAAACTTGATTATCCGCAAGAATTAGAAGTTGGTGATATCGTATTTACATGTATTGGTACCTCTTTATTTCGTCAAATTTCCTCCGCTTCTTTATGCTGGAGCAATCATGTTGGCATTATTATTGGCCATAATGGTAAAGATTATTTAGTAGCAGAAAGTCGTGTTCCACTCTCAACAACAACGACATTAACTCGCTTTATTAATCGTTCATCTGGTAAACGCTATGCAATACGCCGTTTATCAACACAATTATCCGATGAACAAAAAAATGCACTTATCGCACAAGTCCCAGAAAGATTAAATAAGCTTTACCATACAGGATTCAAATACGATTCTTCCCGTCAATTTTGCTCTAAATTTGTTTTCGATATTTATAAATCAGCGCTTTCTATTCGTGTAGGTGAAATCGAAACCTTCCAAGAATTATTAAGTAAAAATCCTAATGCTAAATTACAATTTTGGAAATTATGGTTTATTGGGCAAATTCCTTGGGAAAGAACAACCGTCACTCCAGCAAGTTTATGGCAACATCCTCATTTATCTTTAATTTATCGTAGTCATGAAAGTATTAATTAACACATCACATTAATATGCTACAAAATAAAAAGAATAACATAGCCTTCCATTCTTTTTTTATAAAAATCAGGACAAAAACCTCTCTCTTTCTTTGTAATAGGGAGAGTTTTGGTGTAAAACTAAAAAACAATATTTTGTAAATATGACTTAATTATTATTCGTCATTTAGGGATCACCATGAAATACCAAGATGTTACGAAATCACCCTGTGAGAATGCCTATTTTTTAGTTTTTAACCTCATCCACTCACCTGAAAACCGCGAAATTCTGATCGATCTTTGTAATAATTTTTCTGGTCTAATACGTAGTATGAGAACTCGTTTTCCTGAATTGGAAACAAGCTGTGTAATGGGCTTTGGTGCAAATGCATGGGCTACATTATTCCCCAATCAAGCAAAACCCAAAGAGCTAAATACCTTTAAAGAAATTAAAGGTGATACTTATACTGCGGTTTCTACTTCGGGCGATCTTTTTTTCCATATTCGAGCGCTCAAAGTTTCTGCCTGTTACGAATTAGCTTCTATCATCAGCCAAAAGCTAAAGAATATTGTTACACCTGTCGATGAAGTGCATGGATTTAGATATTTTGATGGGCGTTCTATTATTGGTTTTGTCGATGGAACTGAAAACCCTGAATATGAAGATGAACGTGCTTCTTATGCTGTTGTTGGTGATGAAGATCCTGAGTTTACAGGAGGTAGCTACGCCTTTGTACAAAAGTATATTCACGATATGGAAGCATGGGAAAAGCAGTCTCTTATCGAACAAGAAAAAGTCATTGGTAGACATAAATTCAATGATGTTGAATTAACCGATGAAGAAAAAGAGCCCGGTTCTCATAATGTTGTCACCAATATTCAAGATGAAAATGGTGATGATTTAAAAATTGTCAGAGCCAATATGCCTTTTTCCAATCCATCAAAAAATGAATATGGTACTTATTTTATTGGTTATGCACGTTATTTTTCAACAACCCGTCGCATGTTAGAAAATATGTTTGCAGGCACACCTGAAGGTCATACTGATAAATTACTTAAATTCAGCACTCCTATAACAGGTACATTATTCTTTGTTCCATCACCCGAGTTTCTGGATGATCTAGCGTAATTTATTACAGGTAGATATATAGGGTTAGTATTTATATATCTACTTTTTATTCTCAGATAGCAGTTCTATCTCTTGATTTATCTTGTCCAATAATAATTCAAAATTAGAGTAAACCTGACCATAATTATTGATATATTTCCATCCATACCAATAATTTACTCCTATTTTATAAGAGGTATCAAATACGTTATTTAATAATTCAGCTATTTCTTCATTAAGCCCTGGTTCTTTATAAGAATGAACTTTTACACCAATATAAATATTCGAGCTATCTTTTTCGATAGCAACAGAAAATTTATTTTTGTTATAATTGATTAAAACACCTACATACTTTTCATTTATTTCGCAGTTATCATCTGAAAACTCTAACTGAGGATAATCCTTTTTTATTTTATTACCCCATAAAGTAAAAGCTCTCTCTACTTCTCTTATTAAGAGAGCATTTAAATTTTTTCTTAATAATTCTGTATCATTAATGATTTTTTTTATCTCATCAATGCCGTCATCAATGTAATTTTTAGACACATTTATTTCATTAAGAATATAGTCATTTATTTTATCATTCATTTTATTTTTTTCTTCTTCATGCTTATTTAGAAAATTAATTTTCAAACTATCTTTATATTGATAAACAAAAGAATCAAAAGCTTTATTATTTTTATTTATATGAGGATAAACATCCTTTTCTAACCACGTTAATATTTCACTTTCGAATGAAGAAAGTTTAAAATAAACCTTATTACTTTCTTTATACTTACCAAGACTCTCAGGTCGATAACTTTCTTTTTTATTCCCCGTTAAATATAAAATAAAAATCTTCTCTTCTTGATACCCATTAGAGATAAACTTCTCAATATATCTTTCTAATTGTCGTTCTTGATCTGGTGCATTACAAACTTTACTTTCTATTATAATTGCATTAAATCCATCTTCAATACTAATATCAACTCTATTAATTTCTGTTTTAATTTTTAATTCTTTATAATTAAAGATAATTTCTTTCTTTAAAACCCGTTTTAAAAAAGAAGGAATAAATTTATATTCGTTATCTTTTTTATTATTTAATATTTTCTTTAAAATAATACTATGTTTATTTTCATTAATATTAAGCACATCAACTAAGTTAGTAGAGCATAAAAGATTATCTTCTAATTCATCATGTTTTAGAGCTGTATTTCTTGCTAAATTTATAATGGCTGAGTATTTCTTTTTTACCGATTCATCACAAAAATCTTCCTGTTTATTAAAATCAGTCATATGCCCTCTTAAGATAAAAAACCATCATAACGATGGTTTTTTATCTGAATCAATTATAAACCAAATACATTGACGTAAAATTCTTTGCCATCATCCGTACTTTCGATGGTATAAGTAATTGGAATCGAGTTCTTACCGCCTTTACCTTCAAAAGAAAGTTCAGCTGCACACGAATAAGTATCTCTTTTTTCGTCATGTTCACGAGTACGTACGCTTTCCACTTTTATCTTAATTTGATCTATCACTGCGGCCATTTTTTGATCACGTAATTCATCTTTCGTAATATCGACCACTAAGTTCTTTGCTTCAGTGCTATCACAATTAGGTGTTCCATCACCACACCCAACTAAAGGTAACGTTAATGCGCCTAATAATGCTAATTTTAGAATTCGAGTTTTCATGCTGATTATTTCTTCCTTGCTGACAAGATTAAATATTTTTCAATATTTTACCTAATAATTATCTTGCAACAATATCGAGTTATAATAGTTAGAATAAGATCACGATAGAAATTAATATTAAAATTTCAAGACAATCATTAAGTAAAATCAGTGGTTTTTAACACTAATATTAATCTACCTCTGCCACTTGTGTTCTCATCACACCAATAATATCAACTCGAATATTACGAGTGTCTGCTCGTCCTTTATCATCAACGGCACGTATGCGGTAACGGCCACTTTCTTTTGGCTGCCACTCTATTGAACGTTGATTGGTACTGTTTCCCAAATAAGCATCATCAACAAACCAGTAAATAATATTACTGTCATTATCTGCTGTTGCATTAAATACAATGGACGTATTTGGTACTGATGCTCGTCTTAAGGTATAGGTTGTATTTCGTAATGGCGATAATATGCGAGGAGGTGTCCCTGCCACGGCCATATCTCCATTTTTACAATGAGCGGTAGAAGGAGGTGTTCGCTTTGGTAGCCCTGCTTGAGCAAATACTTTGGCTAAATCAGAAGGCCAATATTCAAAAATTTCGATATTTACCTGATCTTCATTATACGGTGGACAGACAACCTCTCCCGTTATTTTATCAATTGCTAGAGGCCGATAAATAGTATCCACTTTAATCGGTGATTTTCCTGGAATAAACCATGTTTTACCCTTACGTTGACACCATGGTGTAGGTAAATTACCACTCGCCAAACAAATATCGACTTGTTTAATATTTTCAGGCAGTTTAAATCGAGGCTCTTTTAGTTTCGGATAGTCTGCAACTATATTATCTATAATATTAAAAAATAGAGGTGCAGCAGCTTCGGCGCCAATTAATGCGCTATTTCCTTTACCATCAAAGTTACCGATCCAAACCACTAAAACATAGGGGCCAAAGATCCCACTACTCCATGCATCACGAAATCCCCAAGAGGTGCCTGTTTTCCAATAAATGGGTAAAGTCATAGATTTTTGAGCAAGAGTATCATCGGGTCTTCGATGTTGCCCTAGCATATCTAGCGTGATAAAGCTTGCCTCTTCACTTAGCAATCGGATAGGTTTAGCAATAGTATCCGTACTTTGCATTCTTAATGGTTTAAGCTCTCCCCGATTAGCTAATATTCCATAAAGCTTTGCTAACTCTTGTACCGTAATTTCGCCACCTCCAAGCACCAGCGATAAACCATAATGTTTTTCACTGGCCATATTACTGATACCCGACATTTGTAAAAACTGATAAAGCGTAGGCTGTTTCAATTGTGAAGCAATAGCTACCGCGGGAATATTTCGACTATAATTGAGAGCTTGAGTGGCAGAAATAGGCCCTAAAAAGCGTAAGTCAAAGTTCTCTGGCGCATAACTGCCAAAGGTAGAGGGTACATCTTTTAAAATTGTTCGGGGATGTAAAATGCCTTGCTCTAATCCTAATGCATAGATAAAAGGCTTTAATGTTGAACCCGGTGAACGCTTGGCATTAGTTCCATTAACTTGCCCATGAATATCCACATTATAATAATCTGCCGAACCGACTAACGCTTTAACCCCCATATCTCGCGTATCAACGAGGATCACCGAAGCATTTTTAACACCAAGATGTTTATTTCGCTCAATAAAGGCATCAACCTGCTTTTCAACTAATCTCTGTAATGAAAGATCAAGCGTTGTCACTATAGTTGTGGGTTTTCTTGGATTAAATTTTTCTTGTTTTTCTATTTGTTCCACTAAATGAGGGGCAATATAAGGCATTTTTTCTGGTTGACGTAACTGAAGAGGCAATTGGAAGAGTGCAGATAAATTGGCATCTTTAGGGTGATCTTTTAACCAATAATCATAAAGCTGGTTACGTGTTTTCATTAAAGAGAGACTAATACCATCGGTATTTGGTTCTATCCGGTAACTGGGTGATTGAGGTAATACGGCAAGTGTTAACGCTTCGGGTAATGTTAATTCTTTAGGATTTTTATTAAAGTAAATCAGGCTTGCTGCCCCAACACTCTCTATATTTCGCCCATAAGGTGCATAGTTAAAATACGCTTCCAAAATATCATGTTTTGAATAACTGAGTTCTAATTGGATAGCGCGTAATACTTGAACCAGTTTTCCCCCTACATTTCGCGTATTTAATTGCCAATGCATACGCGCTAATTGCATTGTAATAGTAGAGCCACCTTGTAATCGTTCACCATAAATATAACTGACAAAAAAACCACGAATTAAACTGTAAGGGTTAAAACCTGTATGATAATAAAACCAGCGATCTTCATATCGCATGGCACTCTCAACCATTAAAGGCGAAATGTCGTCTAAATCTGTCCATAATCGATAGCGTTCATCATTAGCAAGTGTTAAGCGAAGTAGGTTTCCATTGCTATCATAATAAGCCGTTGAAGATAAAAAACCCTCTGAAAGTGCGGGATGAGGAAATAATCGGAACACTACACAAAAGAGGGCGACTAAGAAGCCACCCATCAAAATATTTTGTAAAACACGCCGACTCCTGATCATTTTAAAATAACCAAAAACCGGCGTTTGAAACCCAATTTAATTTCATTTTACATTGCCATTATTTTGCGTCGGTTTATTAACAGTCATAACGCCTTTACCAACAGCTAATGCTTGTATTTCTCTATCATACATCGCTTCTGCAAATGCTGGCGGTATTGTAAACACCCCAGAATTAGTCGCTTTAATTTGATAAACGAATTCTTGTACCTGTTGGCTAGCTGTACCATAAATAATGACTCTATCTTCTCGAATATCACTGTATTCTGGTGACCAGCGTGTTCCTTTTGATCCGGTTGGTGACAACCATTCCACTTCAGGGTTATCAACATCATCCATTGATTGTTGTACAACCTCAAATCCTCCCGGAAGTAAGTCCACCAGCACAACATTATCAACGCCCTGCTTTGCATTGGCTCTGACTTTTATATGTACATAAAGCTTTTCGCCTAATATTGCACTATTTACAGACTCACCATTTTCATTCACGTAATCACGAGAAATTTCTAATCCTTGTGAAAACGCTTCTTTAGGCTGCTCGCTATCAAAACCAGACTGTGTGACAACATACCAAGCAGGATTATTTGTTTGGTTATTAAACAAAACTTCGTTAATACCTGCACCAAACTGGCCAATCGCAGTTGCATTTGTCATCGATGAGATCACTATTGGCGGATTTTCACCTTTTTTAGCACTCACAGTTAATGGTTGTGCTGATGCTGTGGTGTTTTGGATCTGTTTAGTGTAATGCTCTAACGCCAAAATACTCATCGCTGATGATTGTGTGGTATAGCGCTCTTCTTTAAAACTCAATACCATATTCTCTAAGAGCTGCGGTGGAATATCAGCGACTTTTTCAGGGAAATGTTTCACAATCAAATACAATCTTGTACTGTCTAAAACCAGTGGATCTAAATAGTTTTTCGACCACCACGCCTTACTATAAGCCTTGCTTAGCTCTTGCCATGTGGGTTTTAACAACTCGTCAGCTTGTTTATCCATTTTCAACATTTTATAAGAAGCTGCTAAATATAAAGCACCTAAATCACTCTGCCATGTTTTTGGATAATTCTTTTGCATACGCGTTTGAATAGCAGCTATTTCACTGGTAGTGACTTTACCTTGACGCGTTAACAAATAGACTGCAAAAGCACGCATTCTAAGTTCGTCTTGATTATTTAACCCTACATTGACGGCAAGCTTAGTTAAATATTCATTGGATGATCGCAATAGCGTATCAGATACAGGGTAATTTGCTTCTTGTGCCTCTAGTAAAAATTGAACCACATATAAGGTGACAAAGGGATCTGTCGATGGTGTAGAGCGCCATGTTCCTATTGCTCCTTGCCCATTTTGACGAGTGAGTAATGTCGCCATTGTTTGTTCAAGTTGAGAACGAATTTTACCTTGTGAATAGATAGCCTTCATTTCAGGATTACGTTGATGGAATAATAACGGTATTGCCTGACTGGTTATTTGCTCTGAACAATTATAAGGATAATTAGCTAGGTATTGTGCTAATGCACTACTGAGCACCAAAGGAGAGTAAGAAACACGCGCATCTCTATTGGCATATTCATCATACATTTGGCGAATATACGTGACACTCTGCTCTTTTCCATCCATGCGTCCTAAGCTTGATTGAGTCCGATAAGCTGAAGCTGGGCGAATAGAGAGAGCCACCGTCCGTTGAGTTACTTTACCTTCTGTATTCACTGAGAAAGTGATAGCACCATTACCCAATTGCGATTTCGCTTTTAGTCTAAAGGAAACCACCGTTTCTTTTTTCTCGCCTAATTCCAATTGATAACTCTTTTGTCCTATCACCTCTAATTGAGGCTCTGGTGTTATCATGACATCTAGTTTTGTTTCAACGCCATTAAGATCAGTGAGATTATTTGCAATACCCAAAGTCACATCAAATTCATCATTTGGTGCGACAGTCGTCGGTATATGTGGGCTTAATACAAAATCATCACGCACTGTAGTATAACGTTGTGCATTCCCTATACGACTTTGGGTAACAGATACTGCCATTATGCGGATCTTGCCATTAAAATATTCAGGCACTTTATAATTAAAGACTGCTTCACCCTCTACTTCCGTAATACCAGACCAATAGGCCACAGGTTCTTCTTTTTTACGTTTGAATGGATTTAAATAGAGATCAACACCTTCTCCTGCATCTCCACCCGGTGCCGAAGTCAGTGACATCATTTTACTAAACTCAGGCAAGATAAGATCGAGTATTTGTGTGCTTTCAACTTCTAATGATCGTTTACGGAAGAAGTAATCCAATGGATCTTTTAATTTATATCGTGCAACTTGTAAAATGCCTTCGTCAACAGCAAATACAGCAACTTGTTGCGGAATCTCTGTTTTTACGGTGATCGGCAAAGTCTCACCTGGCTTGATAATCTCTGGTGATTGCAATTCAATATTAGCTTGAAAATTTTCACGACTCACTTTAAACGGTATAACACCATAGCTAAGTGGACTCATAAATATTTCGTCAGAGTTAATATCTCGAACAAATTGGACATTGATATAACCATTACCTTGTAAATCATCTGGAACACGGATCTTTTGTACTGAACTTGTTGTTGATGATGTAAACCACTGCCAATGATAAACCTTATCTTTTTCTATAGTGATAATGCCACTACCGATATAAGGCGCATTAATGGCAATTTCTATTTCTTCACCAGCTTTGTATGTGTCTTTGTTTAAAGTAAGTTGTAGCTCAGCTTCGCGATCAAGGGATCGCGTAACATTCGCGTTTCCTGCAACCGTATAATTGATACGGTTGAGTACATTACCTGCTTTATTTTTGACTAATAATACAAAATTACCTGGTGTTTGCGTCTCTAATAAAAAGTGGCTACCTTTTTCATCAATAGAAAATGAGACTTCATTAATAAAAACTTCTTTTAATTTAGACTGATATTTATAAACACCCGAATTTTGACGAGTTAAAACAGAAAGGTATTTTTGCTCATAACGTTCTAGTGTGAGTGCCTCTTGAGTAACTTGTTTTAATGTTGGATCAATGGCGATAAAATTGAGATTACGTTGTGCATTTTGATTGATATAGTCAAGTGTTCCATCTGCTTTTACCCCAACGAGATAATCATGAGGAGATACCATTACACGGGCCGCCGCAGTGACTGAGCGACCACTTCCTGCATCAAAAGCTTCAGAGATAAGTTGTAATTGATAAGTTGCATCATCATAGGACTCTAGCCCTAAATCAATATCAGCTATCCCTTCATCATTTGTTGTCGTCTCTTCTAACTCTGTTTCAAAACTATCGTGATTACGGCGGTTTTCATAAAAACGATAATCAGAATAGCGTGAGAAATTAGGATAAATTGGTCGTAACGTTAATTTGGACACAACACGTCTATTTTGTGCAGGCGTACCAAATAAATTTTGTACGTCAATTGATGCTTTTAATTCAGAAGGTTTAACCCACCCTTGTTGCCTATTAGGTTTCAGATTAAGTGCAACTTTAAGTAAGTCAGGTTCAAATTCTTTAACGACAATACTCGTACTGCCTAATAAACTGGCATCTTCGTTATTCTTACCCACCAAGTAAAGATAAATATTCCAATCTCCAGTCGGCGAGTTTTCTGAAGTGGTATAACTCAATTCATTAAAACCAAATTCGTTTAATGTCATGGACTTATTTAACATTAATGTATTACGAGGATCACGAATTTCAACACGTAGAGGTACTCCATCAATAGCCGTTTTCCAGTCAAATGTCCGTGTAATTAGCCCTATATTGAAAGTTTCACCAGGCCTATAAACACCTCTATCAGAAAAAAGAAAACTATCAAGAGTGCGGGGATCTTTGGGCGTATCATCGCCATAAACATCAAAGCGAGAAAGGTTTAATTGTCTATCGTAATAAGCATTTGTCGGTAAAAATGAAATATCCCCTTCTTTTTCAACTAAAAAGAGAACCGCAGTTTGTTCATTTCTAAAGTCTTTAAGCGTTGGAAAAGCAACATGTCCATCAGCATTAGTTATTTTGCTAAGTAACGTTGTTCCATTTTTAGCAATGACAGAGACTTTCGCATTACTAACAGGTTCACCACTATAAATAGATTGTACAAAAACATCTCTTGAACCGTTAATCGAGGATTTCGCGATAATGCCTAAATCAGTGACAACAACAAAGCGAGCATCAGAAACCACTTCATCATCGCCCTCTTCATAATACTCTTCGTTTTCATCATCTGTTCTTGATGCTTTATTCGGATCCCAAGAAGTCAGTTTTAATAAAAATATGCCACGCTTAGCATTAGGATCAGCAGATAAATAGCGACTTAAATCAATTCCCTTATATTGAGTTTCACCTTTATTTTCGTTGTTCAGTGCTGTTTGATAAGTAAAATGCTCTGTAAAATATTCATCATTCAGACGGTTAAAATTCGTTGAAGTAAAATATTTATCTTTAAAAGAAACAATATGCTGTAACTGATTTGGAATAACTCGCTTAATATCTAATTGTAACCCCGGAAGATTACGAGCAGAAACAGTGATCCGTTTATCTCCTGTCATAGAAAGTAAAGCACCTTCAGATACAAAACTCAGCATTTGTGGGTAATCAGGGACACTGACGATTTGATAACGATCTTCTTTTAATTGGTATCCTCCAACAGAAGTTATTCCACTTGAGATTTTAACCAATAGATAGCGATAAGCAGGTGCATTATATTTAAAAGCAAAGGTAGCCTGATTTTCTTGCTCATTATCACTTATCTCAAGTGTTAATTTTTCTGACTGAGCAAGAATAGTTTTACTAACATCATTCAAATTCCAATCGTAATAATCATCTTCACCTTGGTTAAGGTCAGCATTTTGTATTTCTAAATTGTGTTGAGGTAATAACCATGCACTAACTTCATTTTTTATCTCTTTCTCATTCAACGCATCATTTAAAGAAACAATAAGCACACGCGCATCTTTACCATTTTCAGACTCAACAAGCTCACTTTCTATATTGGAAACACTAAGGCTATATAAACTTGGAACGTCCACACCATAGGTTTTTTCTTTTGATGTTGAGTTTGCTGTCACTGTACTCGCAACACCTGGTGCAATCTTAAGGAACACTTTGCTACTAATATCTTTTAGCGCTAACTGTTCAGAATGAACCCATGCCGTTAATTTTTTATTATCATAATTAATAACGTATTTTAGCTTCTCATTATCGCCATATTTCATTGAAAGCCGTTTTTCAAAGCTCTGAATATCAACAGGGGCATTAAATGAAATTTTAATAATGGCATGCTTTTGAGCAGGATTTTGAGGATCTTGATAAAACTCACTATTTTCTAAACGATAATCAAAAATAGGCGTTTTAAATTCATATTTTTTTAATTTAAGTGAAAACTGGGGCGCTAATAACTTAGCTTCATCAAGTTCTATTTGATATTTGCTTCCCATTGCAAATGGTTTTTTCGCTGTAAAAACAAGAGTCGAACCATTTTGCCAATGCCAATTCCCTTCAATAGCTGGCGTTAATGTCACGCCTTCAGTGACTTCTTTATCAATAAGTGTAATAGGTGCAGCAGAACGTGAAAAAGATAACGTTATTCTCTGTGATTGAGGATTGTCGCTGACATAATTAATTGGCGCAGGGGCAGTCAGTTTTATATCAACTTTTTGTACAACAATGGGAGCAACATCAATAGGAACAGGGCGATTAAGATAACTGTGGTAACCGTAGTAACTACCAAATGACATGACTAGAAGAAAAATAATAGAACCTAATACCGTTTTCGGGTGGTTCACCATACCCTTTTCAATATTTCTCAAATGCCGAGCAACAAAACTAACCCATATAGGTGTACTCCATTGTATTTGTCCTATAAACGGGCTAAGTATTTTCTCAAGAAGACGAATACAAAAAACAATAACCCAGCCAAATAAACGGATCAGTTTAAACGGAAGACTAAGTAAAAAGCGCAATACATCCATATAGGTAGTCCTAGATTGCCCTGATAAAAATATGTTATTTTTATCAATAAAATTAAGTCAAAATCGAAATAAATAGGGTTGCTGTAAGTGAATAAGCATTAATACTTATTAATAAATAAGTCTATAAAGACAGATTACATTTTTAATATTTTTTTCCTAGCATTCAATTCTATTTCAAGACTCTTCTGAACTTTAGTTTGAGTCATCTTTTTCTAATAATCATTTTATGTTTAATAAAATACAGAATAAAAGACAAATTTTGCGAGAAGAATCGCACTATTAAAGTGCGATTTACATTTTTACAGCGTAAATATTACTTCGCTATTAAAGAATTATAATTCTCTATCAAATATTTATACTCATTTGAAATAGTATTTATGCTACTTGATATATCTTTCTTCTCATTGAGTTTTTTCTCTAATACTTTTAACTCAATGACAAGTTGTTGATATAATTCTAAATACTTTTTAACTGAATAATCAGTACCTTTCATATTTTCTTTATTCAGCAACGCTTCATTACCAAATATTTTTTCTAATTCAATTGATTGCGCTTCAATTTTGGTAATTGCCGCAGAGAGTGTAGCCACATCTATTTTATCTGGGTTCATTGAATCAAGTGTGTTGGTTACTGTATCCAGTGATTGCATAATTTGATAGCGAACAACCAAACCTTCTTTTTTCACTAATTCAAGCTCTTCAATATGCATTGCTTGATAATAGTTTTCATATGCGTCAGCAGCTTTTTCTTTCTCATCGATTAATTTGGCATAAGCATTTTTCACGTCTTCATACAAATTACTGGCTTGTGCAAAATCATCTAAACGATAAGTCTCCTTTACAACCAGATAATCCCCAAGCTTTAGCAATTTTTCATATAAATCAACATAACTTTCACCATAAGCATTACCTACAGCATCTAATTCTGGAAGTGTAGGGGAAAGCGTTTTCATAAATTCAAAAGATTCTTTAGCTCGCTCTGCTCCTGAAACACTCAAATACATAGAGAAAGCACTCCTAACAGGCATTATCGCACTACTCGCTTTCATTTTTTTTATTTGGTCTGTTTCTGTTTCAAATACTTTGAAAGGTGTTAAATCAATGCTTTCACCATTATCAGAACTTAAACTTGTTAAAACTGTTTTCGTATTATCTAAAAGATTAACGTTAATTGTACCTGAAATTCTGCCCGTTTTTTTCTGTATAATGGTGCCAAAATCTTCGTTAAACGTTGCTAGCCACAAATTACCTTTTTCAATTTTCCGACTAAACTGAACTTCATCAGATTGAGTATTTTTTGAATCAGGCTTAGATTGTGTTGTTTGCTCTGTTTTATTTTTATCTTGCGAGGATGTTCCTGTATTCGAATTTTCATTTGAATTATCACAACCTACTGCTGATATTAATAAAATACTTATTATCGATGCTAATATGCTCTTTTTCATAATCCCTCATTATATTATTAAGTAATTTACTTGCTATAAACTATAATGAGTTTAATAATTAATGACTATTATTTATTACATTTATTTCAAACATCACAGCAACACTCTTTATAAGAGTATTTTAAGACAATTAATAACGTATATATACTTAATTGCGTTGTTATATCTTTATAAATATTTTTTAAGCGTTTATATATATCCTATATTAGCCATACTCAATTCCCTCTTTTAACACTTGAGCAATAAGCTTTAATATAAAATTAATAAAACAGGTACTATCATTCTGTTTATCAGTCTCACCTAATACTCGATAATAATCATCTTGATGTTGCTGGATAAGTGTTTCAACTGGCAACTAAATTAACTCTGTACGCGATTTACTTAAAATAACAAATCACCATAATCGTCCCATTCGACCATTTTCATCAGAATTTACGACTCATAATGTGACTCTTTATATTTATTTTTTGTTTAATTATCCATAAGATACACTATTACTCTTATATACTCAGCTTTTTTACATCTATTAAAATTTAAAGAATAGTTAACAAACTCTTTTTATGCGGGTTGTACCGCAAAAGAGATGATTTTCTGATGTTTAATATTTAAATATTTGCCTTGCTTTTTAATTTGCGTATTTATTGTGTAAAGGTATCCCATTTTGTTTATTAATGTAATTAAATATCTTTCAAATCAATATGTAATAAATTAAAAATAATGAATTTTCAGAAAAGTGCAGATTACCATTAACGGTTAATCAACGATATTATAGTGAATAAAATTATTCCGCTTTTGGCCTAAAAAGATATTTGTATCATTAAAACAACAGACTGAAACCTTGTGATATGATCGAACAAAGCTTGTGAAATAAAGCAACATTCAGTGTAACAATAGATTTTCACAAATAACTCAAAATTCAATACGTTAAGACAGACAACAACATGACTGACATTCAACATTTAGACTCCCACACACCAATGATGCATGGGTGTGTTAGCGTTGAAATATAACGATATTTATTAATTTTTCAGCAAAACCTATAATTTAACCTATACTTAATTAATCCGTTGATTTATAGGTAGTTATTATTTATTTGATGTTTTTAGCATTATAACGTACAAAATTCATACCCATACCACAAGAACACGCTTATATGAATAAATACGATGTGTTTAACAGCGAAGGAAAATTTGCTGATGGTTCTGATGAAGAAGTGCTAGCTAATAAGCTAGGGCTTTCAAACGTTGATGATATCAATGATGCTGAGCTTGTTCTGTTAGAAAAGTTGTATCAGGTTATTTTTGAAGAGCAATTCCCAACTGAACAAATCACGGTATCACTTATTCAGCGCTGGCACCGCCAATGGTTAGGAAATGTTTACGAGTGGGCAGGTCAATTACGTACAGTGAATATTAGCAAAGGTGGCTTTATGTTTGCCCCTGCGGGTCGAGTTGCAAAATTACTTGCTCAATTCGAGAAAGAGTTTCTAGCGAAGTACACACCTTGCACCAATATGAGCCAAGAACAAGTCATAGAGGCTATTGCCACGGTACATGTGGAGTTGATTCTGATACATCCATTTAGAGAAGGAAATGGACGCTTATCGCGTTTACTCGCAGATGTGATGGCAGTACAAGCTGGTTTCCAGCCGTTAGACTATGAAAGTTGGACTCAACACCCCGAGCAGTATATCGCAGCAATCCACGCAGGGTTAAACCTTAACTATAAACCCATGAAATATTGGGTTAACGAAGCCTTGAAAGCGAACTAAATCGCAAGTTTCAAATGCCCAAACTTCTCACGCTTTGCTTTCATTTCTTCTTCAATACGACGAGACTCCTGCCCTGTTTCAATCGCCGTAGAGGTTGCTACCGAACGAATAAGTTGAGTACGAGTTGGTCTTGTTGCTTGAATTAATTCATTCTTTTTCATGGTAGTCTCACTTCAAACTGACGATAGTGCATTTTATCACCGTTAATTTATATGACAACATAGAACACTTTTCTAATCAAAAATCTTACAGCACAACGTTATTTCGTTTCCGTCTGCTCTGAGCGAAGAGCGGACATTAACGCCGCGCTCTCCGGGATTCAGGGAGCGAAGCGAGTTAAATTTCCGAGTGAGGTGTTTTATGTTACGTATAATTAGTTAGTGGTATTTCATTTTTCTGTTGTCGAAAGCAGGCATTGTGCCCTCAAGCACATCGACTACCTTTCTATTTATTACACTACATTCGATAGCGCCAGATGTATAAGTAATTTTTTGTGCATTTTTCCTGTCGATTTCACAGTGAACGATTTGCTCCGCATCACAGACTACAGCTAAATTTGGATTATGAGTAACCATTATAATTTGTCGTTTTTGCTTAGCTTCGTTCAGTACTGGCACCAACAAACTAACAATCGTTTCGTTATCTAGGTTTTCTTCCGGTTGATCCAAGATAATAGGATTATTACCTTTATCTACCAGAAGGTAGAAAATTAAAAGTAAAGAGCCTCTTTGTCCTGGGGAAAGTTGTTCTATATGAGCATCTTGAAACATCAGAGTGTATCTGGGTTTCAGATACTCCAAGTCGTATAAAAAGTCATAAACTTCACTTGCTGAACGTCCTTTACGTAATATCGACTCGATACCGACGGATCCACTCGAGGACTTTTCCAGCTTATCATGTAATTCGGATAGAAAATTAAGCAAAGACTTTTTATTGTTCAGGTCATACTTGTCTTTTAAATCTTTTATGACCGCTAAACTCTCAGATTCACCTCTAAATTCACCAGATGCTTGTTTGACAATCGAAAATAATTTATCAGCAATTAATTCTGTAGTAGTACTTAGTTCGGCTTTAAACTGTAACTTGTAATCATCCCTAATCAGCTTATTGTTATGAATAAGTTTCTGAACAGGGTGAAATAACGTTTCTCTATTAACTCTTTGCTCGTCTAGCAGCTCAAATATTTGAGCTGATTTAGCCAGTCTTTCATTTTGCAAGCTCTTTCTTTGCTCAGGCAACTTGTCTAACTGCTCTTTTCGGTTTTGCAGTCCATTTAGGCTATCTGGTAAGCCTCTATCCCCGAGCAAACCAATTCTCTTTTCTTCCCATTCTTTTAGTTTTTCTAGGTAATTTTGATAAGCTTGTTGAGGAGCATTTAATTTCAAGTTCAGAGGTTCACGATCCGATAAGAGTACCTGCTCACGTTCTTCAATGGCTTGATTTTCAGCTCTGATTTTGGCTTCTTGAGCGATCATAACATTATCAATATCTGCTATCCTTTGCTCATGTATTTTCAGAGTAATTATTTCCCTTATATCTAGCCCTAATAATTCAGCATCGTCATTAAATGTCGTGATGAATTGTTGTATTGATTTATTAACTACATCTATACCTTCACGAATATTTTTGCCAGCTTTTTTCTTGGCTGCTAACTTTGTTAACTCATTATGATTTTTCTCTTTTTTTGCTTTTATGTCGTTTAATTCATCCGCTATTTTAGCAAGACTATCAGAAGCAGATTTCTGCTCTTCTGACAATTCACTTCTTGGCTGGGATACCTCTTTAGGCTTTGTCTTGTTGTGTTCTTCCAGAAGCCTATTTTTCTGTAAAAGTAGCTCTTCTATTGCGCGCCTTGTTTCGGGCAGCATTTGCTTTTCAATAGAATATATTTGCTGATTAATACTATGTAATTCGCTTCTTAATGCCTCAATACGACTTCTTAGCGAGCGCTCTTGCTGCTCTATTAACTGATCAAAATCAAGCGCCCCCAAACGAACAGTATCATCAGCGTGAGAAAATATTACAGCACGAAGCTCTTTTTCAAACGCGTCCGATTTCCCAGATACATGAGCATTACAAAGCTCTTCAAAATGCCCTTGGGGGATATATTTAACTAGCTCTACACTTTCGATTGTTGGGTTATCATTTAGGTTTTTTCCCATCTTCTGACCATCAGCCCATGTAGACTCAGCCATGAAATGTTTAGCTGGCTCACCAGTTTTTCCTCTAAAACGATTCTCTTTCAAGAATGAAAAATGGTGGTTTTGCTTTGAGTTTCCTAGCAAAGCGGTGATATCCGCCAACGCGCTTTTACCACTTCCTTTATTTCCAATAATTGCTACTAAATCAGGATTTAAACTCAGCTCAGTTTTATTAAGCCACTCGTCAACAAGAACAGATCCTACAACTTTGTTTATTTCTATTTTATCAATAAACAGGCTTCTATTAGAATTGAGAAGTTTAATTTTAGGAGGTTGCTCTCCAATATACGAGCGCTTGGCAGGCTCTTTAATTGTTTGCAGTAGGCCTTCGAAAGTTGGGTTGGCTTTAATCCAAGTGACTTTTCCAGATGGGTAATCTCCATAACCTCGTTTATCATTATTACCAAGCTCACCTACAAAACAGTGGGCATCACTTCCAGATACTGCCAGTCTCGGGATGTTGTTAAGAGCAGTTTGAAATTCATTAATCCAACCAGAGTTTTTATCTGTCTTTATTCCAGAAAATGCTTCCCATAGGCTAATATTTCGCGTTTCGAAAATAGGAGATGATTTAAAGAGACCTAATACATATGCGTAGTGCTCATTTCTCTCTATTTCAGTGAGTCCATCACTGGTATCAAAAGGCATAAAACCAATTGCCCGATTATCTTTGACTTTAGAAATAGCTTGCTTATAGCTATCACAATTTAGCTCAGCCATTATTGAGCCTGCCGCCAAAGCATAAGAATCATCTTCTACGATTTTATCTTTATCCAAGGAGTGATGCTTCAGTTTATCGGCAGGAACAGAGCGAGCGTATTCTCTCAATGCGTTATTTGAAAGTTTTCTAGCAGGTTGACCGGGAAACTCTATTAGAAGGTCTGACATAAAGTCCATTAATTCTTGGTCATCAATTTTGTCAGAAAACAAAACGTGAGCATTCAGTCGCCCTTTCATTGGAGCCATTAACCGTAACTCAATGCCAGGGAAAACTGTCTTTTCTAACTTAGGTGCACCTGCTTGGGTGAGTCTACGCTTAAGAGCAAACCAACCATCAAATGTCCAATAATCCATAATCGCAAATACAGCTGGTTCCGCAGCATTTAAGGCATGAATCATTTCATCGACAAGAGCTATATTCTCAGGACAGTCGCGGTCAGCCTTAAATCGTTGTCCATTCCAATGAAACGATGCAGGGGTATGTATATGAAGATCCCACTTCCGCCACTCGGAACCACGATTATATTTTAGAACCGTCATATAAAATCCTTATCATTCAACTAATGCTAAAAATAGATGTGCACGCATTGAGTATGCGTAAATTAATGTATGAGACACTACATCGCTTTTTCTAAACTTACAATATGTTATAGGCACAATTAATATTTGCATTTAGAATTAATGTGGGTGTATCTGTGTAACAAGCACCGACGGTATTCTGGACAGGATTGGATATTTTCAGGGCTTAAGATTTGGTGATTAATTGGACTCACAGCACAGAACTGCCACTTAATTAAGTATGATTCGGTGCCGTTGAAATAGGACAAACTAACCCCCAAAAATTAATTTAACTTCAATTTACTACTAGCAACCATGCTTCAACACTATATCCAAATACGGGTGTTGCCAATCACCATTAGGCAACTCATGTAAACTAACAAACCCATCGTGTTCTAGTGCACAAACACCGCTGTGCGAGCTTACATAATCATAAACGGCACGGCTTTCTAGTCCTTGTATCATATGCGCGAGTAGCTTACGTCGCATCACATCACGACGCCATTTCTTCCACTCCCCATTTTTTGTTTTTCGCTTTGTCGTATTAAATGGTTGCCCAACCGCATTCACGACAGAAAGCCCATACTTATTTTTCTTTCCTGTTTTTAGATACTCGTCAAGGAGTTGATTTATGCTTTCGCGAAGCTCTGTTGTTTCTAATTTCCAATATTCCAGCATCTCTGACACAAAATCATCGGAATAATTCTTTTTCCGCTTCCTCAGCTTTTTCACCATATTCCAGCGAGATGATAGGCTGACCTGACCTGCACTAAAAATCGTGCCATAACGAATAATTTTGTTGAAACACTTACCAACATTAAATATTTTTTTAATATTAGAATCACTTAATACAGATAGCGAATCCGTACTAATGCCATATTTCTTGAATTCTTGCTCTAAGATAGCTAACTGGCAGCCTTTAATATCATAATTATACCCGTTGGCTAAACATGCCCATTTCATCTTGCTGGGTAAATATTGAAACCCTGTACCTATTTCAAAAGAACGGCTACCCACTTTGGCGGTTTTATACGCTTGTCGATACTCAACGATTAGTGGAGTTTTGCTAATTATTTTGACGCCTACATTCATCAAATGAGAGATAAAATTAAAATAAAAGCTCTTATTCTTTGCGGTAGGATGGTCATTACAATATTCTTGTAGTTTATCAAGGTTGATCGGTAATGCTTCGAGTTGTTGATACACACCGATAATACGCTGTCTAAAATGGGGGTTTTCAATCGCGCGCTTCGATGTTTCATTCTTAGGCGGCTTTACTCTGTATGAGCTTTTTAACATCAATTCATACAGTGTTTCAGGTTTCTTACGTTTATCAAAAATATTCGTCAAATAGGTATAGCGATCTGTACGTTTAAGATAATCCTTTCGTTTACCGGGAAATAAGGCTTTAAGAACACTTTTTGATAACGCAAATTCACGACATTTATGGCTCCCAAAGCTATGTGGGATAATCTTAATAATTTTAGCTTGTTCTAAGCACTCTAAAGCACGTTTTAAGCCTAAATCACGGCTTTGCTTAAAAATCATAGGGACTTTTTCTTTCCCCAGTTCAGAGGGAAATGGTACTGAATACGTCCACTTTTTATCGCCTTTAAACCTCGCATTTTCCTTCGTATTTTTGCTAACCGTCGCACTACAGATAATATGCTGCAAGAACAAAGCAATTTCACGGTGATATTTAGATTTTTGACGTTGATCTACCGTATTATCAAAGGGAACACTCAAAACAATTGCTTTATAGGCTTCAACTGTAGCTTCTGTAACAAGAATGTTATCTTTGGTGATATATGCTGTCATTTCAATTTACCATGTTGTTAATAGTAAATTGAATTACGCAAATACCTTTTTTAGTGGGGTTACCGCTAACCCCATTTTTTAGTAGGTAATTAGAAAAACCGAGAAAGCGTCAAATACCCGTGCCAGCTACTCAAAACGATCCGTTAAGACGAACAACTCGCGGTCTAGGCGAAAATAGCTACCCCCCAATATCCCACACTATAGCCCATATTAGATAGCGTTATTATTCACAGCCATTATGCTTATGATGCTTGCTAAGCTATTGTTATGCTGGTAACCAGCATTGATATATACATGATATTGTTATATGTTGAGTCGCCACACTATACCGCCGCAGCGACCCAACACCATTACCCGTGATACAGGCTACTAATAACCGTGTTTGCGAGCCCATTCTTCACGCAAACTCTTCTGCCAAAGAGCTGGAACGCCAAGAATGCCGAGCGTCTCAACCAATAAATGAAAGTCGCACCAAATTTCATCTTTATCGAAAAGATCAACTTGATTGTTTTTCAATCTATTATCTAGACGTTTTAAGATCTTTTTAGCCTCCTTTGGGTTGGTTTTATTTACATAATCGCGTAGCTCAGGTAATATCATGTCCGACAGTAATAACTCCCAATCTAAATCCCCTTCTTTGGTACACAGTGGCTTTTTATAGAACCCAATACGTTCCAGCAAATTGTGAAGATTGCGAATATCTCGTAATAAAAGCGCCTTACTTCTCGGTTTATAACGCGTCTCTATGCGTAGGAAGCGACGGTAATCCTGTATTTCGCGCCAATTAGTAATTATCAGTTGTAATTCTTCATCACTAAGAGACTCTAAGTCATCACCAACATCCAGCTTCTCATAACAAGCGGCATGATACTCTGATTTATTGCTACCAAGCCGTTGCCCTTGAAACTCGCCTTCACTTGAGTAACGTTCGCCACAACATGCCCCTTTAAATCCAATATGATAGTCTGAGAGACGCATATCATATATGTCTAAAGCATAATCAATGCGAGTCACCCATGCGCTTTTCAATAACTTATATAGATATTTACCTAGGCGCTTCTTCTTTCCTAAATAAAGAACTAATTTATTAATATCATCAACAGTAAAATGTTGAGGACTAAATTCAAATCTAACAGCACCTCTTCCTTGATATTTATCTGTTTTCTTGAAATCAATTTCCGTTGGCATATAATAAATCATAAATACTTGCTTCGGATTATATTTATTTCCTACCTTAATTTGATAGCGATAAAGTTTACTCATATTCTCATCTGTCGCTTTCTTTCTTTCAATTGAATAAAAACGACTGCCTTTCATCTTATTTAATCTATCGAACAATTCATCGGTATCATCAATTTCAAGATCACCTACAATACTAAGTTTATCTATCCTATGCATCATTTCGTAATGACCTAATTCATGAGGAATAGCAATTGATTTCTTCAAATTATCAATATTAGGTTTAAGGGTAGACATAGCTACCCCCATCACTTACTTGAATATTATTATTCTCTATATAATCATATAAAGGGGTTAACGCAGGCTTATAGATCCACATAGGTATTGCCCCCTTTTTTCACACACTCGTCGATCCACTTCTGCACTTCACTAGCTTTCCAACGAGCAGTACGCCCAGATGCAGTCAATAAATATTGCGCAGGAAAATCCCCCGCCTTAATCCAACGGTATAAGGTCGCGCGTGAAACCTGAGTGATTTCTAAAACTTGTTTGAGAGTCAAAAATGTATCTTGTTGCATAACTAATCCTTAATCGTAATGCATCACGACGATGCGATTAGCTTTTACAACCTCTCAGACCAAGGACTTTGTGACAGTCACAAGAATCAAAAAGTTAAATTAAGTGACGGTCACAGTGATTTTCTGGACTAAACCTGCTAAAATTCTTTAAAATATTAGTGACGGTCACATATAAAAATCACCGTGATGTATGACCGTCACAATTATTGGGTGTTTTTACTAAACTCATGAGAACTACATGACTGTCACAAAATGGAGCATCTAATGTCTGGAAAAATAGGTCAGAGAAAGAAGATAGAACAAGAAAATAAAAAGGAAGATAATTGCAAAAGGGCAAAAACAAGCAGAGAGAATAGACTGAAAAAATTAGGCGCACCATTCACCATTAACATGCATGATAAAAATAAAACAAGATTGAGAGAAATCTGTGTTCATTTTGGTCATGATGACATGATGGAAAGAGAAAAAGCCACAGGACGAATTTTCAGCCAAACAATTATGAATGTTATCGATTATTATTATATTACCGCAGTTATTGAGTCTAAAAATGACAATGCAAAATTATTAATAAATACGTTTAAAACCATTTGGAAAGAATGTGTTTTAAACAAAAACATTTTCATTCTTAAAAACGAATTTGAAACACTTCCTGATAATAAAGAAAAGAAAATAATCGAAGGAGAACTAAAATCAATTGCCAAATCCATGACTAAAACAAAATGTTTCATTCCTCCCTATATATTCAATAATAATTTTGATGAAAGAAATATTACAACATGGACACCGTTAGATATTTTATATTTGCTAGATACTCAATCGGTCATTAATAAACTTAAAAAGTTAAATACATTGAAAAAATAACCTATTTATAAAGGTGATATTTCAACAAAATAAACAGATTCACTATACAACCGCCGTACTTTGTTACCTCTTAATCCATAGCTGGTGCGGCTCACTTTCTCTTGCTGGTGGCTATCAAAGAAATAGAGATATTCACTGTCCATATGCTCCACCAGCGACCAATGCCACTGATCACCCAGAAGAATAAGCCGACGTGACGTTGTATGAGTGTCTAAGAACACCTGACAGGCAGACAGTATTTTTTGTGTTGTAAGTCCATCTTTGTAACGAAATGGCGTGGTGACGCGTAGAGGGGCTTGTGATGGGTATTTTGAGGTTAGGCGCTTAATCAAGTAATCCATCTCAGGAACATCAATACCTTGGGTTAAACACTTGTACAGTGACCAATATTCGCTATATTCACGCAAAAGATAATTAAATAACGGGCGGGGTTTTATGCGGTCTCCATAGAACCATGTACCCATATTGACCAGACTGTAAATCCCACAGAGGCAATCTAAATCCCCTTGCTTGGACGGTATCAACATCAACTCAAACCTTCTATTGATTGTACTGTACTTAATGAGATCACCAGCGCTGGTATTATTTTTACTTAATTAGTGGGTTTCCCACTGAATACTGACTTCGTAACATTTCATTTTGTGGTATTGAATAAAATTACGTTGCCACAGTTCAAACATTGCTCCGCCCTCTTCTTCATCAATATCCCCCATCATAAAATGATAAACATAACCTTGCGACCAACAAATATCGAGTTCCTTTTCAAGCTCAGGATAATAGCTCCCCATGAATGAAAAATCGGTCACATAATCAAACTGCCATTGCTCATGCTGCCGTAACAAGCGTATTTCGACAGGATGGAAACCGCCTGTTTCAGCACTATACAATGGGTCTCGAAAATTCATTGTGACCGCCCGAACAAGGGTTAAATCAATCGCTGAGTTAATCACTGAATTATTCAGTTCATGTAATAATAATTGGCTAAAAGCTTGTGCGATAGGCAAGCGTAGCCCTGACTGATGAATAGTCATATAAAGTTGCCTTTAAATAAAAAAATGGAAATAAACTGTATAAGCACAACCCAATCATATTTTGGGTATAGTGCCATGCATATATTTTACCATAACTACTAGCAAAGTAAAGTTATTTATTGTTAATAATCAGGTAGTTACATATATTTAGCCATCATTGCTATTTTGATATATCTACCGTAATTTTTATTGAAATGAAGACACTATCAACGTTCGCGTTAGCCCAAAACGTAAAATATCCGTACATCAGATTTATTTGAAACTACCCATTACCCAAAGAATCTCCTATCCCCCTTTATCCTCGCGTTATATCCGGACGTTTATGACAATCCTCCTCAAATTTTCAACTCACATAAGAATCTCAATAATCCATGACCGATCGTTTTTAACGATCGATAAATCATTATTGATAGGCGTGATTGATTTTAACAATCGTTTTGATCATATTGATAGATAAAACAGATCATATTTTGTAAACTTGTGTTTGATAGGTTCACACGTTGTAGCCCTTTTTAATTAAAATTTTTGTTATTTTGTTCTACAAAAGGTTATCAAGTGAACCTAATAATCGATGTAACCGCCTATTTTAACGGGCGCTTATCCATTTTTTTCATCAATTAATAAAGATGTCATTATGAAAAAACAATTAAATACAAACTATCGTCTTGTCTGGAGCGCTGTCCAAAACGCGTTGATTGCCGTCTCTGAACTAACCCATGCAAAAGGTAAGAAAACAGCGGGTATCATCGCACTTTCAGCATTATCATCACTAGCTTCAATACCTGCCTTTGCCGATGATAGCCGTTGTGTCAATGGCACAACAGTGACCGATAATTGCACCGTTGAGGCTGGGGAAACAGTGTCAAATATGACCGTTAAGGAAAATGGCAATTTACGAGTAAACGGTGAATCAAATAATACCGTTTTAACAGGACAGAAAAATCCAACCGGTTCAGGGTCGTCATTTGATGATGGAAGTCGGTATGATTCAGCGACAGAATGGGTTTATGGCACGGCGACGGGCACCATCATCAATGCAGGTGGGATCCAAAAGGTCGACGGTGGTACAGCCGACCAATCAAAAGTCAATTATCACGGTGTATTAGAAGTTAACAACGGGGGCACAATCACTAATTCAACAGTAGGCTCTAATGATGCCGTTGATGGGTTAAAAACCGATGAAGCCTATATTTCTGTTATCGGTAATGGTAGTTCAGCTAAGAACACCCATATTAACAATGGTGGCGTTCTGAGTGCGTCAGAAGGAGCTATCGTCACGGATACAACCATCAATGCCGGTGGGCGTCTAGAACTTTCAGTGGATAATGACCTCGATAACAATGAGTTTAGGACGAATGCAGGCATAACTACAGCTAATGGTGTAACAATTAATAAAGATGGCATACTGGCGCTTGATAAGGATACAAAAGCAACCGATGTGGCCGTCAATGAAGGCGGCATCCTATGGGCTGAAAATGGCGCTATTCTTGAAAATATCACGACCGTTGGAGGAGAAACTAAAGTTCAAAATGCCACACTCACTGGTAGCAATGTCTTTAATCAGCAAGGAACATTGACCGTCTCAGGGGATGTATCTGCGGAAATCATTGAGTTGCATGATGCCAATATTCAATTTGAGGGAGCGTCTGTTTCACAAGCCTCTTATCGCCGTAGCACACCAGAGTTCAATGCGGGGCATCTTACCGTGAAAGAACTGAAAGGTGAAGGTGACAATAACAACATTGCTTTACGTATAGATGCCGTATCGGGAGTACATGACACACTAAAAGTAACTGACGCTATTGACGGGCATTTTAATGTCAATATTAACAGTCAAGGTAAAGAAATAAACACATCGGCGTTAGATTCAAGTTTCATTGAAGCAAAAGGCAGTGATGCTCATACGTTCTCTGGTGATACTGATATTGGCGCTTACAACTATTCACTTTACCAAGATGGCGATGACTGGCGGCTCCAACGCAGTGGCAATTTATCAGCGTCATCGAGCAATGCCATGATGCTCGCAAACGTCACACCAACAATTTGGGCGAGCGAATTATCCGTCTTACGCAACCGCCTAGGCGAACTCCACGCGGATTCTGAACAAAATGGCGTGTGGCTGAAATACATGACTGCCCGTAACCGCGTCAATAATAACCAGACAAGCTACAAACAGGACATGAACGGGTTTGTACTCGGCGGCGATCGCCAACTTGAGGTGACTGACGGAAAACTGTTCCTCGGCAGTCAGTTCGGCTATTCCTACTCTTCTCTCGATGCAGCCAGCAGCGACGGACAAGTCAAAAGTTACAGTGTAGGCCTCTATGCGACATGGTTACACAATAGTGGCTACTACGTCGATGGCGTGCTCAAAGGGAACCGATTCTTTAGTGAGAATAATGCACGCTTCAATCAAGGTACATCGAAAGCCAGTGATGCGACCAATGGAATTGGATTCTCTCTTGAAGGAGGGAAACATATTAATATCAATACGTACCAAATTGAACCTTATGTTCAACTCGCTGGATTCCAAGGACAAAAAACACACTACACGTTTGATAATGATCTTCATGTTAATGCGAATGCAACCCGCTCTTTAAAAGCTGAGATAGGTACAACATTGGGTAAAGAATTTACACTACCTAATGGCGGTAATGCAAAACCTTATATTCGTCTGGCGGCAAGCCAAGAGTTTATCAAAAATAATGATGTCACTATCAATAATACCGAACGCTTTACCAATGATATGTCTGGCTTAACGGGGAAATATGGTATTGGTATGAATACAAACATTGTTAAAGATCTGGACATGTATGGTGAATTTAATTATGCCAAAGGCAACAAGCTTGAAACACCGTACAGTGGCACTGTGGGGATAAGATACAGTTTCTAACCTTTTCACTTAGCCCTCGACTATCAGTTTGAGGGCTTATTTGAACCACTTTCACCATGCGATAGTAAAAATCAGTCTTTAGATGACTTTTTATCTCAATTGCTCCCTTTGGTGTGATTAAACAACGTCGATGATTTTTTATCGTGAGGAAATATTTTTATGGAAAGTGAATGAAAATATTGAAACGTCAAAGGGAAAAATGCCAACCTAATAATAGGCTGGCATAGCGATTAACCGTTGAGTAACGTAACAACAAAACTTTTTTTATCATCCGTGAGCTGCACGGAATAAATTACCGTGACAGAACCCGCTTTTCCCGTTGCTTCCGCAGCACAGAGATAAACGCCTCGTTGTGTATTTTGACGTTGCGTTCGTACATTCACAAGCTGCTCATACATCGCCCAACCCACATGTTGATTGACCACTTGTAACACTAATGCTTTTGCACCATCACTGTTACAATTAACGGTACTCTCATTACATCCCGTTAAACCAACCATCACCGTTAATATGCTTAATTTCATCCACTGGTTAAGTTTCATGTTCGCATTGTCACCTTACAGCAGAAAATTTACGGTTATTCCTGCTAATATATCGAGTGCAATCACAACCAACGCCACGTAAGACCAAGCACGACGATCCGGTATTTTAACGATAAAGTAAAAACAGCAAACATCCCAAATGAGAATCAATGCTTCCACTTTATTTAATGTCACCTTTTTAGTAATAAAAAATTCAACGATATTTAAGAATAAAATCGGTAAAAACCAAAATAGCCAAAAGGTTTTTGCTAATCCAAAGCCACCGTTGAGCAAACGCTGTTTAAATAAAGCTGGATCATTTAATCCTTTCGCTTCGTTTTCTTCTCGAATTTTTTGCAATTTATTTTTGATAGACATAACTGTTCCTTCAATTAAATGAATTAAGGGTTTTTCCATGGTGTTGACGCTAGAGTGGGTGCAATGCCTTACCGATAGGCAAGGGTAAATATTTAGGCTATTTCAATGACCGCCCATGATTATTAGAGGGTGGCTTGTTGATGTAACGACTCGGCCATATTGTTTCAGGAGCCGTGCCAATCACATCCGCAATGATCTGTTCAGCTCTTGGGTACGCTCGCTCTAGCGCATTATTTAACGTCCGAGAAGAAAGACCGTGCTCACGAGACAATTGCGCTAATGTGACCCCTTTTTTATGCAAAGCCGCCACAATATCCGCACGGTGCCAATCCGCAGCGCTTCCTTTTCGGGGCTTTTTTTGAGATGCTACAGGGTTAGACATAGTAATAACTCCACTGTTTAATTCCTCGTCTATTAAAAACCAATTAAAGGGAATTATCAATAGATATCTTTATGGTTTTAACATCTTTCTAGTGCGGTTATTTTATCCTTTTGATATATATGAGATTTATAAAAATCATGACTGATAAAAAACAACTAACTGAAATGAATAATGCGCCCAAGCTCTGGTTTACCAGTGGGGAGCTAGCTGCTATAGGAAAAGAAAAAGCAGACGATCCAACACGTTACCCTGAATATAAAGATATGGATATCCCTACCACCGCGAAAGGCGTTAGAGTCCGTCTAGAGTCAATCACAGCCCTTCATCCCCACTTTCGCAAGAAGAACCCTAATAAGCGCGGCGACCTCTATCATATTGATGCCTTTAAGGTGATCCTAAATACCGATGAAAAAGAGCTCATCAAGCAAAATACGCTATCTTCTGAAAGTGCAGATCTTAACCTTTTACTTGAAATCTACAAATCACTGTCAGTTGAGAAAAGAAAAGCGTTATTAAAAAATGCACTCACAATGAAACAGGAAGAATTAGATTAGTATCTTTTAATATCTTTTGTTATTTTAATAACTGTATTTTCGTCACTGACTCAGAGGCACTATGCAGTTATCTCATCACAACACGCTAGACAGCAGCTATGATCTATTGACAGCTAAAGCCATTGATTACGTCATTCTCATTAACAGAGCGTCACCGAGACGTTTACAGCACTATTTTCGGATAGGATTTCACCGTGCTGAACGCATTATTGATCAATTGGAGTATTTGGGTGTGATTACCCCCTTAAATCAGTATGATTATCGTGAAGTGCTCGGATACCCAACTCACTATCGGCCTTTTGATGCATCAGCCTTTGCTACGCCTATTGAAACAGTGCAAGAACCCTTATTCACTGAATCACCGCTGGATACGCAATCCCTAGAATACCGTTGCTTGATTCAGGCTATCGTCTGGCAGCGTATTGTGGTCTGGGTTGAAGAAATCGAGATCGAAGGTGGTACAGCCAATATATTGAAATCTGTCTCTCCGTTTGAATACTTGATTGACACCCACAGCGATGACATTTATCAGGATCCCCTCCGCAACAATGCCAGTTCTTACCGCTTCCTTGCCACGTTGCGCCCTGAACCCCCGTTGGATGTGCTACGGCAACATGGACGCATCAGCAATCAGCCCTGCTGGAAGCTCGCCCGTATAGCACAAGAAGAGTGGCAAGGCTTATGGGTGCCGAATGAGGATGGATGGGAAAGCCTATGTGAAGATAATATTCATACTATTAAGATTGGTAGCAATAAACACCAGTTCAATAACTAATAGAAATCTAGAAACAATCATCGACACACTACCACTATGGCCAATGCTAAAAAATGCAATAAAAATTGGATTAACAAATAATGAGGAGTATGACAGAGAGATTTTGCACGCTCTTGAGGAAATCGAATTCCAACCATCTAAAGATGAAGCAGCCAAAAGCAAAACCGTATAAAAGGTTTTTAATAAACGTTTAAAAGTCTTTTAAAACCTCCTCAAATACCATTCAAAATAGTGCGAAAAATAGCGTTTTTTTCCTATTTTTCCTCAAAGTTGGCGCGGTAGTGCAGAATTGATGAATTGCCGCTAAAGCCAGACATATCAAGGCACGTCGCCTGACCTCAGCCCATATCTAGCAGTGCAATATTGAATCCCCCCACAGCACCGATGAATTTACGGAACGAATGCTTCAGCCCTTAACAGTATGATGTTAGACATGCTGGCAGCGGTTGCGAGAAAGGATTAAGAAGATAGACGTCGTCGTCAAGCCCAAGGAGTGCAAAAAGCCAAACAAGAAGGCAAGTATAAAGGTCGCCCTATCAACAAAATATTACATCAAAAAATTGAAGGTCTGCTGATGGAGGGGAAAAGTTATAGCCAGATAGAAAACCTAATAGGTTGCTCAAGACACACAATTTCGAAAGTATCAAAAGCGATGAAAATAAAGAAATAAATATTTCATTATTTGCTTATCAGGTGCTAAGTACCTTCCAATTTTACCAAATTTTGACATACAAAACGGAATGAAAATATTCAAGTATAAATACTTACCAAATAACATTAAAATTCAATTGATTATATTTATAAAGACAAACCTCGCTCCATATTCTGGAATGGAGAGCTGACGAAAGTGAGTCACCTCTCCTTGCAATGATAAAAGTAAACGAAAAGACTAACGAATGACGAGTAATGATACCGGAGTTTTATTTATCATATCTGTCGTATGACTTCCTGCAAAAAATTGCTTCAATCGCGAATGTCCAAAAGCGCCCATGATGATCAAGTCAATGTTATTTTGTACTGCAAAGCGACATAACTCATCAACGATATTATCGCCATTCTGAAGTAAACAGGTTTTCGCCTTAATACCTGTTTGATGAAGTCGGTTTTGTGCTTTTTTGAGTTTACTGTCTTGGTTACCGTACATCACCAAATAACAATCACTATCTGCTAATAATTTCACTTGTGTTAATCGATGAATAATTCGTTCACCTTCTCCACTGCCATCAAACGCAATCATAATCTTTTTCGGCGGGGCAAAATTTCGCTTACAGATAAGTACTGAATTTTTTTGAAGACGGATGATTCCCTCTAGCTGACTGCCGATATGACCCGTTAATTCAGATTGCTCGCCTCGACGACCGAGTACAACAATATGCGCATCTTCCTGATTAAGCATTTCGGCTAAAGCCCCTTGCCGCTGAAGTGTATTAACATCTAGAAGACCTAAATCTTGAGTGATTTTTTTTGCACTCATTAATAATTGTCGACCTTCCTCACGGGTTAAACGCGCTCGCTTTTCTTCAATATCCACAAGTTCATTCAATAAAGTTTCTCGGGTGTCAAATCCGATGATCCCGCTTAAGTCATGGTGTGCCGATGTTGGGATTTTTTCATTCATGTGTAACAGTGTCAGTGGAAGATTAAGTGTTTGGGCTATCCAAGCACTGGCGTGACAAACGGCAATCGCCGAGGGTGAACGGTCTATACACCCAATTACGCAAGTTTTTTGAATGATATCCGCTGCCATAATTAATGACCTCCCATGAATTTTTCAATTTTTTTCGGGTCGTCATGAATACCAAACTTATCAACCAACGTTGCAGTGGCTTCATTCATCCCCTTAATTTCAATATCAATACCTTCACGTCGAAACTTAATCACCACTTTATCTAACGCGCTGACGGAAGTGATATCCCAAAAATGAGCATGATTCACATCGATAATCGCTTTATCAATGTCTTCTTTAAAATCAAAGGCATTAACAAAGCGTTCCGATGTGGCAAAGAAAATTTGTCCCCGAACTTCATAATGGCGTACCTTTCTGTCTAGTCTTGATGTAACCGTCATGTATCTCGCGACTTTATTGGCAAAATTAAGCGCTGCGATGAGCCCCCCGACAAGTACCCCGTAAGCCAGATTATGAGTCCAAACGACAACAATGACGGTGGCTATCATAACGATGCTGGTTGATAGCGGATGGACTCGTATATCGGCAAGGGATTGCCAAGAAAAGGTTCCAATTGACACCATAATCATCACAGCAACTAACGCCGCCATAGGGATTTTTGATACCCAATCATTAAGAAAAACCACCATTAGCAATAAAACAATACCGGCAACCAGTGTCGATAATCGACCTCGGCCACCCGATTTTATATTGATAATGGATTGACCGATCATCGCACATCCCGCCATCCCGCCAATAAATGCAGTGGCTATATTGGCAATGCCTTGCCCTTTACATTCTCGATTTTTATCACTGGTTGTATCCGTCAAATCATCCACAATCGTTGCGGTCATCATTGATTCCAATAAGCCAACAACAGCTAGAGCTAATGAGTAGGGCAATATGATAAGTAGCGTTTCAATGTTCAAGGGAATATCGGGCAAAAGAAAAATAGGCAAACTGTCAGGCAAAACGCCCATATCACCAACCGTTCGGATATCAAGACCAAGCCATATTGAAATTATCGTTAATACAACAATACACACTAATGGCGAAGGAATGGTTTTATTGGCTAATGGAAACAAATAGATAATCCCTAAGCCTGCCGCGGTCATCGCATAAACATGCCAACTCACATTGGTTAATTCAGGGAGTTGCGCTAAAAAAATCAAGATAGCCAGCGCATTAACAAATCCCGTTACCACCGAACGTGAAACAAATCGCATTAAATTACCGAGCTTTAAATATCCTGCAATAACTTGAAATATCCCGGTTAATACCGTCGCAGCTAATAGGTACTGAAGGCCATGTTCTTTCACCAGAACGACCATTAAAAGTGCCATTGCACCAGTTGCCGATGAAATCATGCCGGGGCGCCCCCCAATAAAAGCGATAATTACCGCAATAGAAAATGCAGCGTATAACCCAACTTTGGGGTCGACGCCTGCAATAATTGAAAATGCGATGGCTTCAGGAATTAACGCTAAAGCAACAACAATACCGGCTAGGACATCCCCACGGATGTTACCCAGCCAGTCCTGACGAGATGAGGACAAAAGCATATTAGACTACCTTGTAATCTATCAATCCCAAGATGGGAGAGCATATTTTAAATAAACGAAATTATCCCAAAGAAGGGATGTGGAAATTGGCTGATTTAGTATCAACCTAAAAGGAAGGAGGTATCTCAGGGTGGCGTAAGGCGCATAATATGATCAGCTGTTCCTATGAATAGTATGTTTTTTAAAATACCAATATCAACGACCTTAAGCAAGTACCTGATTAACATGAGTGTACTGATGCCCTGCATCGGTACGCTCATCATGATAAATATCGTTAATGATTTACTTTATTCTGATGCCTTGTTTATCAACAACAACCTCGCCATCTTCTTTGATAAATTCACGTTGTTGCGAATGAGGTAATATATCCAAAACGACTTCTGAAGGTCGGCAAAGCTTAGTTCCTATTGGCGTAACAACAATCGGTCTATTAATCAGTATTGGGTACTGCAACATAAAATCAATTAATTGCTCATCTGTATAAATATCTTTTTCTAAGTTTAATTGATCATAAGGCTCGATATTTTTTCGTAATAACGCCCTTACCGTAATTTTCATATCGGCAATAAGTTGCACTAACACATCTTTAGTTGGAGGCGTTTCTAAATAATAAATGATCGTCGGCTCAACGCCACTATTGCGGATCATGGCAAGGGTATTACGTGATGTACCGCAATTCGGGTTGTGATAAATTGTAATTTCATTCATGGGATCACCCTTAATTTAACAGTGAGAGTCGAAGTACTAAAGCGATAAGTGTGACGGTGAGTACAGGGATCGTCATGATAATTCCCGTTTTAAAATAATATCCCCACGTAATCGTCATGTTCTTTTGCGATAAAACATGTAACCACAACAATGTAGCTAAGCTACCAATTGGCGTAATTTTTGGCCCCAAATCGGCACCAATCACATTGGCATAAACCATTGCTTGTTGAATTAATCCTGACGCTTCACTTCCTTCAATGGATAGAGCACCAATTAATACCGTTGGCATGTTATTCATTATTGATGATAAAAATGCAGTAATAAATCCAGTGCCTAGAGTTGCTGCCCATAGCCCTTTATCAGCAAGGTAATTGAGCGTTTCAGAAAAATAATCGGTTAGCCCTGCATTTCTTAAACCATAAACAACCAGATACATACCTAAAGAGAAAATGACGATTTGCCACGGTGCTCCACGTAATACTTTTTTGGTATTAATCGTATGGCCTCTGGCTGCAATCACCCAAAGAATTAAGGCGCCAATAGCCGCAATTGCACTCACTGGAATACCTAATGGTTCTAAGACAAAAAAACCAATAAGTAGCAATGCCAATACAAGCCAACCTGCTTTAAATGTTGTCATGTCCTTAATGGCTAAAGTCGGTTCACTCAGTTTGGTAACATCATATTGTTTAGGAATATCTTTGCGGAAAAACCAATGCAGCATCGCTAATGTTGCAATAATTGCAGCAATATCCACTGGCACCATAATCGATGCATATTCAGTAAATCCAATATTAAAGAAGTCCGCAGACACGATATTCACGAGGTTCGAAACAATCAGCGGCAAGCTTGCTGTATCGGCGATAAACCCTGCAGCCATGACAAATGCTAATGTCGTGCCTTTGTTGAAACCAAGTGCCAATAACATCGCAATCACAATAGGCGTTAATATCAATGCTGCGCCATCATTGGCAAATAAGGCCGCAACCGTTGCACCAAGTAACACGATATAACTGAATAACAGTTTTCCTTTACCCCCGCCCCACTTAGCAACATGTAATGCAGCCCATTCAAAGAAACCACTTTCATCTAAAAGTAGGCTAATGATAATGACGGCAACAAATGTCGCCGTGGCATTCCAAACAATGTTCCAAACAATCGGGATGTCTTGAAAACTGATCACACCAAAGATCAGTGCCAATACGGCTCCTGCAGTAGCACTCCAGCCAATACCCAGTCCTTTGGGCTGCCAAATAACAAAGGTGATCGTTAAAATAAATATTAATGCGGCAATCAACATAGCAACCTCATTTAAAAGGTGCTTTTCCGCACCTTTTATTTTTAGAAAATAAAACTTACTCTGCGAGCTGACTTAATGCAGATATCCCCACAGGCTCTGTTTCAAGCAAAGGAACAATAGCAACACGTTTTGCCAATGTTGATGTCACCTTTTCAATCTGAGCGACTTCCTGTTCTGCTCTTGAAAGTAACAATGGTGATGTTGTTTCCGTGATAGATAGACTGTTATTGATCACCCACGCCCACGGATGTATATCTGCCCGTATTAAATCATTTTGTAAGTTTTCCACCTCAAGTACAGGCGTAGTTTCAGCGAGTGTCGTAATAATAACTTTGGTGCGTTCAGGATCTTGTAATTGCATCATCGGCGTTAAATAGTGTCCTTTTTCACCCATCTTCTTAGCAATTTCTTTATGGTATGCCCCTGTTGCATCCAGAAGTAATAATGTATGCCCAGTCGGCGCAGTATCCATGACGACAAAACGTTTACCCGCGTCTCTAATGATGCGAGAGAAAGCCTGAAATACCGCAATTTCTTCTGTGCATGGAGAGCGTAAATCTTCCTCAAGTAATGCACGCCCCTCTTCATCTAAATCTTTCCCTTTTGTTTCTAAGACATAATTACGATAACGCTCAGTTTCAGCGATAGGGTCAATTCGGCTAACTTGAAGATTGGGTAAAACACCATCGAGGGTTGATTCAATATGCGCAGCTGGGTCAGATGTGGTCAGATGTACATCAAGCCCTTTTTCTGCCAATTTAACTGCGATTGATGCCGCAATCGTTGTTTTCCCTACACCACCTTTGCCCATTAACATAATCAGCCCATGCTGTTGCTGAGATATTTCGCCAACCAGTTCTGACAAGGTAGGTAAAGAAATAGGTTGTTTTGTCGGGGTAATAGTTGGAACTTGTGGTAAGTCATTAGATAACAACTGCTTCAGTGCATCGACACCCACCATATTGATATTTTGTAAATAAAGAATATCGACAGGTAACGAGCGTAATACTTCAGGCATAGACTCTAATGCCGCTTGTTCACGAGAGTAGAGCGCATGGGATAACTTATCATTTTCAGTCACCGCCGTTTCAGGGAAAACACCATTGACAATCAATTGCTGATTTTTGATACCAAGAGATGACAACTCGCTATAGGTTCTCGCGACTTCCCTCAATGCGGCAGACTGAGGTCGTGCAACTAAGACTAGCCTTGTTAGTGATTTATCACTCAACGCTTCCACCGCCATGCTGTACTGCTCACGTTGTTTATCAAGACCAGACATTGGCCCTAAACATGACGCACCATCAGGATTGTCACTAATAAAATCACTCCACGCACTCGGGAGTTGTAATAAACGGATGGTATGCCCCGTTGGTGCGGTATCAAAAATGATATGGTCAAATTGCCCCGTAATTTCGGTATTAGTTAACAATCCAGTAAATTCATCAAAAGCTGCAATCTCTGTTGTACAGGCACCTGATAGCTGTTCCGTAATACTTTGAATTACCGCTTCAGGTAAACTTTCTTTGATTGGATTAATAATTTTGTTTCGATATTCTTCGGCTGCGGTTTGAGGGTCTATTTCAATAGCAAATAGATTTGGAACCAATGTTATTGGCTTAATATTGTTGCCTATTGATTGAGAGAATACTTGCCCAACGTTAGAAGCTGGATCAGTGCTCACCAGTAAGACTTTTTTCCCTTTTTCAGCCAACTTAATTGCGGTCGCACAGGAAATAGAGGTTTTACCCACCCCACCTTTTCCAGTAAAAAATAAATAATTAGGTGTGTTATCTAAAAATTTCATTTTATTGCTCCTGTTAACAACACGTTTTACCATTACCACAACACGATTTAACAATTTCAGCTTTTTCAATATTCGGTCGAATACCAAACCATCTGGCTAACTCATGTCGTTTTGGGTATCGACCGGTCAGCACAATCTCACCGTCAAGAATCAATAGTGGAAGTGACTCGGCACCTGCGGTTTCCAAAAATGTTTTTGCTTTTGTGTTGTTAACAAACGCCATAGGCTCTTGCGCTAGATTAAAACGCCTTATACTTGCCCCTTGTTTTTTTAACCAATCCACATCTGTTGCGAAGTCTACCAATGCTTGATCGACTTCGGTTCCGCAAACACCAGTGCTACAGCATAATGCGGGATCAAAGACTTCTAGTTTTTTCATATCTCAACCTTATATGTGGTTTATCATATATGTTAATTTAAAAATTTTTTATACAGAACAACTACTCGCAGACTCTTTTGTCTCTAAGCGCTTGAGCAAATCTGCAACTCTATTTTTCTCTGTGGCATAGGTGACATCAATGATACTTTTCACCCAAGGTAGCAATGCTGGAGATAATCGATAATGAACCCATTTACCATGCTTTGAATCGAGCAAAAGACCCGACTCTCTGAGCATTGCCAGATGTCGAGAAGTCTTTGGTTGCGATAAATTTAAGGTCGTGTAGATATCACAGACACATAGCTCACCAGATGCTTTCAAAAGCAACACGATATCCAATCTGGTTTGGTCACTGAGTATTTTAAATAGCAGTAGTGGTTTCATACCTTCTCCTATATTTAATGTATATAAGGTATACTTAAAAAATACATTCGTCAAAACATATATGATAGCCTATGAATTCTCTAAATGGTTTTTCTTACAACGCTATCTTTATTTATTAATAATCTCTTACTGAGGAGCTTAGAACTTTTAATTTTTCAATGTAATACTATCGCATAAGATATCGTCTGTAGCCCTTAATATTACAAGGCTATGAGCAAACTTTGGACTTTTCGATGAAATGGGCGCATAACCCCATGCTAGGGGAACATAACCATATGCTCCCCTCTTGCATCGTAGTAATTGCTAAATAAGTTTAATAAGCATAAAAAACCGATTTTATCAAAAATAATCCATTTTATTTGATAGGCTCAATTAAATGAGTACACCGCTGAGTACAAAACCAATAATCTAAAATCAAATCATTATAAATCAATCGAATATAACATCAATTAAGGCTTAATGTGTCATACTAAACTTCCCATATGGTCCGCCCACTTCTGCAACCACACCTTACATTCACTCTCATAACTGTATAAATCATACGTTCCTGCAATACCGCTGCGCGAGTGCCCAAGTATCGCCTCACCCACTTCATTAGGGCAACCTAGTTTAGCCAGCCCAGTACGCACCGTTCGACGTAAATCATGGGGAGACCAATCAGGAATATCCAACATATTGCCTTCCTTACGTAAACGCCATGCACATTCTGTCAGGTATTTTTGTTGAATAGGTAACTTTGTTACTTGAGATGGAAAAAGATATTTATCAGAATTCATCCGCATTGATTTCAAGTAGATGATGGCTTGATCAGGTAATTGCACGTAACGCTCGATTCCCGTCTTGGTTTCTTTCAGATGGATAGTGCCTTTTTCAAGATCCACATCATTCCAAGCCATTGCGCACACCTCTCCTGTTCGGCATCCTGTCCAAAGCGTCAAACGGAAAACATTTTTCACGACATTGGTATAAACTGAACTCGGTAGCCACGCTAAAAACTTCTTTAGTTCATTATCATCTAGATAGCGAGTTCCTTTGTTGCTGGTTAATTTAAATTTTGCTTGCTGTAAGCTCGATTTAGCCAACAATGCAGGATTAGCAAAATTATCATCAAAATACTCTAGACCGATTGAAAATTCATAGGCTGCTGACAGTTCACGTAATACATTACCCGCTTGAACTTTAGCTCCTCGACCATCAATTTCACGCACAAGTTCAATGACATCTTTTCGAGTAACTTCATTTGCCATTCGTTCACCTAAGACACGAATAACATCGGCTTCAAGCATACGGCGGACTTCTATTTGCCCTTTCTTCTTTCTTGAGCCTGCAATGATTTTACCATCTTTACCTTTACGATCTTCAATACGTTCAATTAAGTAAAGCTCAATAAGATCTTTAACTGTCAATTTCGTTTCTAGTGGTTCTAACTGAACTTGTTTTTGGTGCTGTTTTTCTTCTTTTAATTCTGTAGCAGGACATCGACCTAATTGACGTAATTGTTTTAATTCTTGTAGCTTAACTCTCGCTTCACTCAACGATATTTGAGGAAAATTACCGATTTTTATCTGTACAAGTTTATGTGTAACTGGGCTACTATATCGATAAATAAATGTCTTAATACCAGTCGCACCACAAGATACTCGTAAACCTGTGTTTTCACCTGTATCAGTCCTAACATTACAGTTAGGTTTCATCGCTTCAATGGCTTTGGTTGATAAGGGCTTTGCTGGCTGCTTTTGGCTCATAAGTGTTACCTTGTTTAGCGCTGAGTATAAGATAATTAAAGATTTTTAGTGAAAAGTGTAGGTTATCAGTTTTGTTATGCCCATTATACCATATCACCACCAACAACCTACACTTTAACCTACACTTATATATGGGATTCTGTGATATTTTATAAGATATAATGAGATCTTATGAGACAATGAAAAAACATAGAATCAAGTTAATTCAATAAGTTAATATAGATAACCTCATGACTGACAGCCAAAACTTCGAATCCCACACACCAATGATGCAGCAATATCTGAAAATTAAAGCAGAGCATCCTGAAATCTTGTTGTTTTACCGTATGGGTGATTTTTATGAACTGTTTTTTGACGATGCTAAAAAAGCCTCTCGCTTATTAGATATTTCATTAACAAAACGAGGTCAGTCTGCGGGGCAACCTATTCCTATGGCAGGAGTTCCTCATCATGCTGTTGAGAATTATCTCGCTAAATTAGTACAATTAGGTGAGTCTGTCGCTATTTGTGAGCAAATTGGTGATCCTGCAACAAGCAAAGGCCCTGTTGAACGCAAAGTTATTCGTATTGTGACCCCCGGTACCGTCACAGATGAGGCCTTACTTGAAGAACGCCAAGACAACCTTTTAGCCGCTATTTGGCAAGATAAAAATGGCGCATTTGGTTATGCTACATTAGATATCACATCAGGGCGTTTTCGAGTTACTGAAATGTCTGATAGTGAAAGCATGATGGCTGAATTACAACGTACCCATCCAGCAGAACTACTTTATCCAGAAACCTTTGAATCAATGGCATTGATTGAGCGCCAACAAGGCTTGCGTCGTCGCCCTATTTGGGAATTTGAACCTGAGACAGCAAAACAACAGCTCAATCTACAATTTGGTACTCGTGATTTAACAGGTTTTGGTGTTGAGAATGCACATCTCGCGCTCTGTGCTGCTGGGTGTTTATTACAATATGTGAAAGATACGCAACGCACCTCTTTGCCTCATATCCGTAGTATTACCATGGAACGCCCTCAAGATTCGATTATTTTAGATGCGGCAACTCGTCGAAACCTTGAATTAACACAAAATCTTGCGGGTGGCACTGATAACACACTGGCATCTGTACTTGATCTTTGTGTTACCCCTATGGGAAGCCGTATGCTAAAACGTTGGATACACACACCATTACGCCAACGTGAACAACTCATTAAACGTCAAGATGCAATTAGTGCATTGCAGCCTCTCTATTTTGAGTTACAGCCTTTTTTACGCCAAATCGGCGATTTAGAACGTGTATTAGCACGTTTAGCGTTACGTTCAGCACGCCCTCGTGATCTATCTCGTATGCGTCACGCTTTTCAGCAATATCATGATATTCACCAAGTGCTTGAACAAGCGGATATGCCTTACATTAAAGAATTACAAAAGCGTATTAGCCAGTTCAATGAATTATGTGAACTACTTGAACAAGCTATTGTTGAAACACCGCCGGTATTAGTACGTGACGGAGGTGTTATTGCCTCAGGTTATAATGCTGAATTAGATGAATGGCGAGCATTAGCCGATGGAGCAAGTGATTACCTTGATAAACTTGAAATTCGTGAACGTGAAAAATGGGGTATTGATACACTTAAAGTTGGCTTTAATGGTGTACATGGCTATTACATTCAAGTAAGTCGCGGGCAAAGCAATTTAGTGCCTATGCACTATGTTCGCCGTCAAACATTGAAAAATGCTGAACGTTATATTATTCCTGAGCTAAAAGAGTATGAAGATAAAGTTCTGACCTCGAAAGGTAAGGCGCTGGCGATTGAAAAAATGCTCTATGAAGAGATTTTTGAAAAATTATTGCCACACCTTACTGCATTACAACTCAGTGCAGAGGCTTTAGCAGAAACAGACGTTCTCTCTAACCTTGCAGAGCGCGCTGAATCATTAAATTATACTCGCCCAGAATTAAATGAGAAAACAGGTATTCAAATCTCAGGAGGACGTCACCCTGTTGTTGAACAAGTTCTTAGCGAACCTTTTATTTCTAACCCATTACAATTGGCACCTCAACGTCGCTTATTAATCATTACAGGCCCGAATATGGGGGGTAAAAGTACTTACATGCGACAAGCTGCTTTAATTACTTTACTTGCCTATATAGGTAGCTTTGTTCCCGCAGAAAAAGCATCAATTGGCCCTATTGACCGTATCTTTACTCGTGTGGGAGCTTCTGATGACCTTGCTTCTGGCCGCTCTACCTTTATGGTGGAAATGACCGAAACAGCCAATATTTTGCACAATGCGACTGAAAACAGCTTGGTATTAATGGATGAAATTGGTCGGGGTACATCAACTTATGACGGATTATCTTTGGCTTGGGCTTGTGCTGAAAACTTAGCTAATCGTATTAAAGCAATGACACTCTTTGCGACCCACTATTTTGAATTAACCACGTTACCTGAAAAACTTGAGGGTACTGCAAACATTCACTTAGATGCTGTCGAACATGGTGACACCATTGCCTTTATGCATAGCGTTCAAGAAGGTGCCGCAAGTAAAAGTTATGGTTTGGCTGTAGCCGCATTAGCGGGTGTTCCTAAAGAGGTTATTCGCCGGGCTAAACAGAAATTAAAAGAGCTTGAAATGCTATCTGGCCACTCTGGCTCCGGTCACGTTGAAACGTCACAACTGATGTTGTTAACAGAGGCTGAACCTTCTGCGATTGAATTAGCTTTAGATAAAATCGATCCTGATGCTCTAACACCACGACAAGCTTTAGAACAACTTTATCGATTAAAAGAAATGTCAAAATAAGACATAAAAATCAAATAAATAAATGATAAAAAATGGCGCAGTGTTTATCTTCATTGCGCCATTTTTATAACAGTTTTCTATTTTTATCACTGATAATTACACTGTTTCACTTATGCAACTCGCTGTTATCTCGTTTTTTATTTTGTCATTATCTTTTGAGACTGCATTTTTAAGCTAAAATAATCGGAGATAAATCCCTCGTCAATTGATTGGAGCATGGCTATATTTCAGTCGCTCCCCCAATAACAATAAAGTGTCATCATCACCATAATTGTCAAATAAACGAATAAATGAAGATAACGCGGGATTAAACATCATATCGTCAGTGATTTTCTCATAAGAAGTATATTTTTTTGTTTTTAATGAAAAAATCAGCGTAACTTTATCATCATTACGGCCTTTATTTAAAATCAAATCGTTACTACTTATCATCAAATCATTTAGATATTTATAACCACTTTCATAGAAAGTTTCTACATTTCCATCAGCTTGGCGCTGAACAACAGAATAGAGCTCACGAGAAGCATGTTGAGCAATAAAATAGATATCACCTTTATCATTTTGAACAACTTCTTTAACACGCAAAGGAAGCCAACGTGTTTTTGTCACTTCTTTATTAACTAAATTTAATGTGATTTCTAATGTGTTTGTTGTGTAATGATGATTATAAAAAATAACGAGAGAATCACCCGATAAGGCATAATGGAATTGTGTAAATTCACCAAAGTCCTCTGCATAATACTGCTTAACAAGATCTTCTGTATTAATGGAATATTCCCAACTCTCTCCCTCATCTAAACTTGTCATTATTGTTTTATTGTCAACTAACACTAATTGCGATGTAGCCTCTGAATATAATAATTTCCCTCCAATAAGCGCTAAAGGAAAACGGTAATAGCCATTATTACTCTCTTGCCAAGGAATTAAATCATCAAGCATAAACTTAGTTAAGTTCATCACTTGTCGTCCCTGCTCTGTAAATAAAATACACTTTTCAGGAATACAATAGGCATTATAAAAGCTACCTTGCCCCTGTGACACAAAGCGAGTACCTTCTTTGTCAGAAAAATAGAGTGTATATTTTCTCTGGTTATCTTGGCGATAGAGTCGGCCATAAACATCAACATCATATCGCCCTTGATCCGATTCTGTTTTAATTAAAATACCACTTGGTGCATTAAATGTATTACGCCAATCATAACGAGAATAATGATAGGAAGATAAATCCGCATCTTTTTCATTTTTCCATTGCCACTTAGTGGCAAAACCGTGAAAAAGTACGCCATAAAAAAGGAGCAAGCTTAAAATAAATAAACCAGTGATGATAATAAAGGGTTTACGGAAAAAAGGATTCATTGACTTAACTCCGTAACATAAAGCGTTTTTTTATTTTCAACACATTGCTGTTGGAGCAAAAAATAGGTTTGATAACTACAGTTACCCTTTTGTGATAGTAAAATATAAAGATTCGAAAATAAGGCAATTAAAAAAGCAAATCCTGTCATTATTGAACCATAGATGATCCCCATACCTAAAAAAGTATCACCAACAAAAAACCAGTCCCATTTATCCCAATAATTACCATTATCGTAAATATCTGAAATAGAAAAAATAGCGAACAACGAGAAAATAAAGGTGCTGATTAATCCTGTAATTAACAACGATAATCTTTTAGTTCGCTGATGTCCTAGATATAACTGCCCTGAAATTGAATAAGCACCATTATCAGTATGATTATAAACACCTAAGACAACAGGCCCAGAATTTTTATCTTCCTCTTGCCAAAAGAAGAATTCAACATCATCGCCCTCAGTCAAAAATAAATTATGATCAGAATAAAATAAACGTTCTTTATAACTAAATATAAATGGATGTTTATCAATCTGACAGGATATTTGCATCACCACACTCTCTGCATTGCGGGAATGTATTTTAATTTTATCAACATGATGAAGTTTTATTTTTCCTCGAACACGTTGCACTTGGCTTTTTTTTATTTGAAGAGGCGGTTTCTTGCTGGGAATAAATAGAGGTAATGGCGGTGATTTTATTTCAGGAATAATTAATTGTTCACCATTAGATGACGTTGTATCTTGATGAGCGATCACTTTATCCAACGCGTTTATTCTCTTTTTATGCTTGGGTCTAATGCGTTGAAAAAAACGATAGCCTTTTTCTCCGATATAACTCACTCCAACCATTACAGCACCAAATGAAATAACCATGGAAACGATGATGAAGAAATTAGTCTCTAGATAAAGTAAAGAATAATAGTTCCATCCACTCCCAATTACAGTAAGAACAAAAGCAAGTAATAACCATTTTTTCTGTTTAGTGGTAAGTGTAAAGGTTCTTTCTGGCTCAAGCCTTCCTTTGCTGTCATGATAAATCCATTGCACCCATAAACTGCCGTCATTAAGCAATTCAGCACAAATTTTAAGCTCATCGCCTTGTTTTAAACGTTTCAGAAAATCTTGAGAGTGAGTGAAATCATCTTCATTAAGATAAAACACTTTACCTGATGCTATTAATCTCACCATTCCTTTCGGTGAGGTTTTATTTTGGTCAAAATGGCAACTCTCTAATTTGACGTTTAAAAAATAATCTTTCATATCTTCCTTTATCTCTTTTACCAGATTAACGAGATGCAACACCACGCTCTTGTTTTATCTTGTTAAATCACATAATACAAGATAAAGAAAAGCCGATTAGCAACTTACTAATCGGCTTTGGTAATAACAATATATTGGAAGCTGTAGACAGAAATAAAGGCTAGTTATGCTTTGAAAAGAGCTTCAATACATAACCCCTGACTTTGCAGAATGTCTTTTAGTCGGCGTAATCCTTCAACTTGGATTTGACGAACTCTTTCTCTTGTCAGACCAATTTCTCTACCAACATCTTCTAAAGTTTCAGCCTCGTAGCCTAATAATCCAAAACGGCGCGCCAATACTTCACGTTGCTTAGGATTTAATTCAAATAACCACTTTATGATATTTTCCTTGAGGTTATTATTTTGAATTGTCGCCTCAGGCCCTTCTTCATTGTCGTCAGAGATAATATCGAGTAAGGCTTTATCTGAATCGCCCCCAATTGGGGTATCAACAGAAGTAATACGTTCATTTAAACGCAACATCTTACTTACATCTTCAACTGGTTTATCAAGCGTTTGTGCAATTTCTTCAACACTAGGCTCATGATCAAGCTTATGTGCTAGTTCTCTTGCAGTTCTTAAATAAACATTCAGCTCTTTAACGATATGAATGGGCAGACGAATGGTACGAGTTTGATTCATAATGGCACGTTCTATGGTTTGACGTATCCACCATGTCGCATAAGTTGAAAAACGAAAACCTTTTTCAGGATCGAATTTTTCAACTGCACGGATCAGTCCTAAATTCCCTTCTTCAATCAAATCAAGCAGGGCAAGACCTCTGTTTGTATAACGACGAGATATCTTAACAACTAAACGAAGGTTACTTTCTATCATTCGTTGTCTTGAAGGAATGTCACCACGTAACGCTCTACGGGCAAAAAAAACTTCTTCTTCAGCGGTCAGCAACGGAGAATAACCAATTTCTCCTAAATAAAGCTGAGTTGCATCAAGCGCACGCTGATTGACTCCTTCAATTAGTTCAATTTCGTCTTGAGCATCAGACTCATTTTCTGCCTCTTTTGCAGCAACTTCATCGAACTCTTCCATGTTCTCTTCAATTTCATCTGTATATAACTCGTCTACTCTTAGCGTACTTTGGCTCATCAGCTGCTCCTACCCTTGATAATTTAGGTAAACGACGTTTGATTAAAGTCTGTTTACCAGTTTATCGCTGTGTCACGACACAACGGGTTTACTGATTTTCCCTTGTAACGAATTACAAAATAAAAGATAACATAATCTATTTTACTGTTAATTTTATCTTTCTTTATTCAATAAATAACTTAGCTATTGAGTGCAGGTTATTAACAGTTTTTTTATTATATTTACGTATATTTATCTATACGTAAAATTACTTCACTTAATGCGCTAGCTGTAACTATTTGTATCTAAAAAAATAAATAAAAACCCAGAATAATAAAATAATACCAAATAATTTTTATTATTTACTATTATTAAAAAGATAATCTAATAAAGAAAACACCTTTTCAAACAAGGGGTTATTTTATAGCCCATCCTTTAGTAATAACGAATCTTTATTCATTTTTTATATAACATTTTTTAGCATACGCATTCATTGGTTGAGAATCAACCGTCTAATTTAACGTTATCTATAATTTTATATCGACCTCTCATTTTTACTTATCATTAATTAAGCAGTTTTACTTAGTTAAAATGTATTTTTTTTCAATATTTTAATTAATTACAGATAACAAAAAGCCTTCTCCTTTTTATAAAAGAGAGGGCTTAATTTTAGGATTATTCGCTATACGAATTAAAAATCACTTATTTATTTTTTAGGTAAATAGCTCATTGGGTTGAGTGATTTTTCTTTATAACGGATCTCAAAGTGCAGTCGGACAGAGCTTGTGCCTGAGCTACCCATCGTCGCAATCTGCTGACCTGCATTCACATTTTGTTGCTCACGCACCAAGATGGTGTCGTTATGCGCATATGCACTAAGGTATTCATCATTATGCTTAATGATAACAAGGTTACCATAACCACGTAATGCGCTACCGGCATAAACCACTTTACCTGCCGCCGTTGCAACTATTGGAGAGCCTTTAGTACCACCAATATCGATACCTTTATTGCCTCCTGGGGCACTTGAATAACTTTCGATTATCTTACCTTGTGCTGGCCAAATCCACTTACCTGAAACCGCTGTTGGTGCTGGTGTTGCTGCCGTAGTGGTATTCGTGTTGGTTGTTGGTGGCGGAGTCGTTGTTTTCGGCGGTGTTGTTGCCGGTTTAGTGATCAATGGCCCCATTGATGTGTTATTTGTCGGTTTCGTTTGAGCCGTTTGAACACCAGCACTACTTGGTTGATTGATAACGGATGTATTCACATTCGTATTGGTTCCCGTATTGACTTGACGGTTACCAATATTCAGCACCTGTCCCACATTTAAACTGTAAGGTTCTGGAATATTATTCATTGATGCCAGCTCTTTTACATCGCTATCTGTTATCCACGCGATATAGAACATGGTATCACCCCGTTTTACTGTATAGGTATTACCGCTGTAATTCCCTTTAGGAATACTGTCATAATTGCGGTTATACACAATACGGCCAGAACCATCTGTACCCACATTTTGAGTCGCTACTGATGTTTGTGAACGAGGTTGGTTTTGAGGCTGATATGTGCCCTCATTAGATGAAGTACTATTCACCTTAATTGAAGGAGGAGGTGACGATTGTAAAGGGGTCGTTCTTTCAACCGGTGTCGCATTACTGTTAGTCATCACAGGCGCGGTTGAGACCGTGTTATTTGAAGAGCTATCATTTACAGAGGTAATGGGTGCAGGACGATAAGGTGTATCTGCACAGCCTGTTAATGCAAATCCAATTACCGAACACATGATTGCCCAGCGGACATGCTTAATTGGGCTTTCTGAATTCATACTTCCTTCTCCCTTTAAAAAGGCATTAGCATCTAGCAATTTGTCGAGTTAAACAAAAAGACTGCAATTTTTTGAAAATGTTTCATTTATTAGTGCAGATTACGACAAGCTATTAAAAAGCAGTAATAAAAAGCGGTCAGATTTATCTGGAAGTTATGCTAACTCACCTGAAATTAAAGGAACAAACCTAACAGCTTCTATAGATTGATAGTGAAAATCATTACCTAAACGTCGGATAAACTTCAGTATTTGTTGCTGTTCGCCTACAGGTATTATCATCCTGCCACCATCAGCTAATTGCATCAATAACTGTTGTGGTACTTCTGTTGCACATGCTGTCACTATTATGGCATTAAAAGGCGCTTTTGATGACCACCCTTCCCATCCATCACCATGGCGTGTAGAAATATTATGTAAATCAAGATGCTTAAAACGTCGTTTAGCTTGCCATTGTAATATCTTTATACGCTCAACAGAGCTGACATGATGGACTAAATTTGCTAAAACAGCCGTTTGATACCCAGATCCTGTTCCAATTTCTAAAACAGAATCCGTACTTTGTAATTCTAGTAGCGTTGTCATTTTAGCAACAATATAAGGTTGTGAAATAGTTTGGCCGTTACCAATAGGTAAAGCTGTATTTTCATAAGCCTTATGAGAAAGCGCTTCATCAATAAAGAGCTCTCTGGGTACTTTACTCATTGCTTCCAGCAGGCTTTCATCCTTGATACCATGCTGTTTTAACATTGTCAGTAAGTCTTTCATTGACCGACTTAACATGTTTTTTTGACCTCTGCTTTATTTAACCAATTTTGTAGTAAATCTAGTGCTTTGTATGCTGTTAAATCGACATGTAAGGGTGTAATCGACACATAACCTTCGTCAACAGCAGCAAAATCTGTATCAGGGCCTACATCGTTTTTTTCGCCTGGAGGCCCAATCCAATAAAGGCTATTTCCTCTAGGATCAGTGTGAGTATAAACGTGCTGTGAAGCATGACGACTCCCACAACGTGTGATACGAAACCCTTTTACTTCATTTAGTGGAATATCTGGCACATTAATATTGAGAATATTCCCGGCTCTTAAAGGTATTTGTTGTAACATTGCCAACACGTCACAAGTGACTTGAGCCGCCGTCTCAAAGTGCGTTTCACCATCTAATGAGACGGCAATCGCAGGTAAACCTAAAAAACGCCCTTCCGTTGCTGCTGCCACTGTCCCTGAATAAATAACATCATCACCTAAATTAGGGCCATGATTAATACCAGAAACCACAATATCAGGACGAGGGCGCACTAAATGATTAACACCAAGATAAACACAATCTGTTGGTGTTCCTTCAACAATCGCGATATCGCCATTTTCCAGCTCTTGCTTGCGTAATGGCCGGTCAATTGTTAAAGAGTTAGAGGCAGCACTACGATTACGATCAGGTGCAACAATTTGTATATCATAGCGCTGGCGTAATGCTTTAGCGAGGGTCTGTATTCCTTTCGCCATCACACCATCGTCATTACTCACCAATATTTTCAGCATCATCATTCCCTAATAAAATTAATTCACGTACAACGCTAGTTGCAAAGCTTCCTGCAGGTAAAAAGAATGACAGAGAAACAGTGGTGTCGTCTACCCAATTCCATGACATATTTTCTGGTAACACATTGATAGCACGTCTGGTATTATCAACTCGCTCTTGTCGAGCCAATGACCATAATGTTTCATATTCTGCCAGATTTTCAGTTTCAAAATCCAATGCTTGTGCTTGTGTACCTAAATCACCCTTGCCCGGTAAAGGTGCAGTAATATGAACATCATGTTCTTCATAGCGAGTTTGTGTGGAAGTGAGTTCAGCTTCATCGACAACAAACCAGCTGCCTCGTCCATGAAGTTGCATTGCATCTCCGAATATCACTTTTGAGTATAAATCACACTCTAATCTTTTACTGACAAGATGATTGAACATGGCACTGCGTGCTGCTGAAAGATAAAAACTGCGTTTACCACGCTCTTTAACACGAATTTCATCGGTTGCCCAACGCATCGCTTGGCGTAAGTTTTCACCATTACGCCCAAATCGTTGAGTACCAAAATAGTTAGGAATACCTTTAGCTTTAATTTGGGCTAAACGTACATCAACAAAAGTACGGTCTGAGATTTCTCTCAACACCAATGTAAAGTGATTACCTTTTAATGTTCCTATACGTAATTTACGTTGTTGGCGAGTTGTTTCTAAAATTTCACAACCTTCTAAAACAAACTGACTGAAGTCGGGCATCTCTTTACCCGGCATACGCAAACAAAACCATTGTTCGGTAACAGCATTTCTGTCTTTTAGTCCAGCATAGCTTGCATCTCTAGGGTGAATACCCACAAATTTTGCCAGTTTTTCAGCAACAAAAGCGGTGTTACATCCGGTTTTCCTGACTTTCACCATGACATGCTCACCTTCACCATCGAGGGTGAAACCAAGATCTTCACGGACAATAAAATCTTCAGGAATTGACTTCAATAAACCTGTTGCTTGTGGTTTTCCATGTAACCAATGGAGTTCTGGTAATTCACTCATTCAGGTAATGACTCTTTTATTAATAAAACAACAGCTTCACAAGCAATACCTTCTTTTCTACCCACAAATCCAAGTTTTTCAGTTGTTGTCGCTTTTACATTGATATCATCAATATGACAATGAAGATCTTCTGCAATATTGACACGCATTTGTGGTGTATGAGGTAACATTTTAGGAGCTTGAGCAATAATAGTGACATCTAAGTTACCAATTCGGTAACCTTTGGCTTTTACGCGTGAAAATGCTTCTCGAAGTAATACACGGCTATCAGCACCTTTATACGCCGGATCAGTATCAGGGAACAACGTACCAATATCCCCCATTGCCACTGCGCCTAAAATAGCGTCAGTCACCGCATGCAATACAACATCGCCATCAGAGTGAGCTAATAAGCCTTGTTCATAAGGAACTCTGACGCCGCCAATAATAATAGGACCTTCACCACCAAATTTATGTACGTCGTAACCGTGTCCAATTCTCATTTTATTGTGTGTTCCTTATATTGGTGATTTGGCGTGAAAGAAAAAACTCTGCAAGCGCCAAATCTTCTGGCTGAGTCACTTTGATATTGTCTGCACGCCCTTTCACTAATAGAGGTTCATATCCAGCAAATTCCATCGCTGATGCTTCATCAGTAATAGTTGCATTTTCTGAGAGTGCATTTTCTATATTTTGTTTTAATAACGAGGCTGGAAAGAACTGTGGCGTTAAAGCATGCCATAGTGTTGTTCTCTCTACTGTTTGTTCAATATGATTATCTTGTTGATGGCTACGTTTCATCGTATCACGTACAGGAGTTGCAAGAATACCACCGCAAAACTGTGGATCTGAGAAGTTTTCATCAATTAATTTAATAAGATGATCAAGGTCGCCAAAGTGCAAGCAAGGCCTCGCTGCATCATGGACAAGAGCCCAAGTCTTTTCAGAAAAATGCTGAGTGACGTACTCTAAACCCGATAATACAGAGTCCGCTCGCTCTCCTCCACCATTAACTGTAATGATCCTTTCATCTTGTGCTAAAGGCAAGGCTTGAAAATAATGATCGTCCGGGCTAATTGCCACAATAATTTTCATTATGCGTGGGTGTTTTAATAAAGCATTAATGGTATGTTCAAGAATAGTCAATCCACCAATCTTCAAATATTGTTTTGGGCAGATTGATTGCATTCGACTTCCGATACCAGCTGCCGGAATAACGGCAACAATAGGAAGAGTAGAGTTTGTTATATTCATTATGGTATTTGTATCAGGACACACTATTAATTCAATAAATTAACGACGTGGTTGAGACTTATCATTCACAATACGGAAGAAGGTCTCATTAGGCTTAATCATCCCTAATTCACTACGAGCGCGCTCTTCTAACGCTTCTTGCCCGCCATTGAGGTCATCAATCTCTGCAAATAGACGATCATTACGCTCTTTTAACTGCGTATTTTGCGCCAATGCAGATTCAACTTCTTGACTTACTTTGTTGTAATCATGGATACCATTTTTACCTAACCACAATGAATATTGTAGCCAACCAAGCAAAATCAGAAGTAAGACTGTTAATTTCCCCATTACCACCCCCAAGATTAATGGGCTAATCATCCCACAACTCAACCACAGACGCCACAAAAGCGCTGGAATATATTACATTATTATTTGTATTCAGCTCACTATAAACGTGAGGCTCTTTTGTAATATTCAGATAAAGGCTTAATTTTTTCTTATTAAGATAAGCCAGAATAGAGTTAATTGGTAAATAAATTCATTTTATATGAAAAGGCTTAATGATATTTAAACAGGGAGTAATGATAAATGTATATTAAGATAATAACATATTGATATCTCTACACATTCACCCCTTTCATGAGATATTTGCGTAGAGATAATTGAATTTCACTTCAAAATTAACGGTAGATTTGATTTTGCTGTAGATAAATGAGGATTTGCTGAGTAAGTTTATTAATAGAGAGTGTACCATCTAAATGTAATTCAGGGTCAACAGGGCGTTCATAAGGTGAATCAATTCCTGAAAATTGTTTTATTTCACCACGTCTTGCCTTTTGATAAAGCTCTTTCGGATCACGAGCCTCACAAATATGAAGGGGGGTATCGACAAAGATCTCAATAAATCGACCTTGCTCAAAATGGCTCCTAACTTGTTGCCTATCTTCTCGATAAGGTGAGATAAAAGCGGTTAAAACAATAAGCCCCGCATCTACCATCAATTTAGCTACTTCACCCACACGACGGATATTTTCATGCCGATCCTCTTCGCTAAATCCAAGATCACGGCATAATCCATGACGTAAATTATCGCCATCTAATAAATAGGTGTGAATTGGCGAATCGGCGTGTTGATAAAGTGCTTGCTCTAATGCATCAGCCAACGTGGATTTACCCGATCCTGATAGCCCAGTAAACCAAAGCACACATCCTTTGTGTGCCTGCTGTGATTCGCGTTCGTTTAATCCAATTTTATGCGAATGCCAGATAATATCTTCGCTTATCATCTTTATTTTCCTCCAAGAAGATCTCTTGCTCCCCAATGAGGAAAATGACGACGAATAAGCTGATTAAGCTCAACTTCAAAAGCATCGTATTGTGTCGTAGTTTGTATAGGCGTATTGCGAATTTCTCGGATAAGCCCAGCCCCTACCGTGACATTGCTTAACCTATCAATAAAAATAAGCCCCCCCATATCGGCATTGGCTTGATAGTTATCAAGCACCAAAGGCTCTTCAAATGAGACTTCAACACTACCTATTGCATTTAAACTTAAGTTATCTGTAACTTGTTGAGTAAGCTTATTAACATCCACTTGATAATGAATATTCTCTATTTTTGCTCGGCTCTTTTTACCTGCAATCTTGATATCAAGTATGTGCCCTTGAACTAAGGGTTGCTCTGACATCCATACTACATCTATCAATGCATGAGTGCTAATATTGGCAGTTGTATCACTACTATCAACAATAATATCGCCACGACTAATATCAATTTCATCAGTTAAAACTAGTGTAATAGCTTGTCCTGCACTCGCTTGTGTTAAGTCACCATCAAAAGTAACAATACGTTTGATAGTAGAACGTTGCCCCGAAGGTAATACTTTGATTTGTTGTCCTTGGTAAAGAACACCAGAAGAAATTGTGCCACTATATCCTCTAAAATCTAAATCAGGGCGATTTACATATTGCACAGGAAAACGTAGCGATTGTGTAGATGCTCCCAATTTAACTGGCGCATCTTCTAATAATGAAAGCAACGTTTTCCCTTGATACCAAGGCATATTCAAGGAAGGTGAAACGACATTATCACCATCAAGCGCAGAGATAGGTACAAATTCAATGGTTAGATCTGTCGGAAGTTGATCGGCAAATTTAAGATAATCTTGTTGGATCGAATTAAAAATAGCTTGTTGGTGATCCACTAGATCCATTTTGTTAATTGCCACAATCAGATGGCGTATCCCCAAAAGTGTGCTGATAAAACTGTGACGTCGTGTTTGCTCTTGTACACCTTTACGAGAATCGATCAGCAGAATAGAAAGCGTACTGGTTGATGCGCCTGTCGCCATATTACGGGTATATTGCGCATGTCCGGGTGTATCAGCAATAATAAACTTGCGTTTTGCCGTTGAGAAATAACGGTAAGCAACATCAATAGTGATCCCTTGCTCCCTCTCTGCCGCTAATCCATCCACCAGCAAAGCAAGATCGAGCTTTTCACCTTGAGTACCTATTTTTTTACTTTCCGTTTGTAATGTAGAAAGCTGATCTTCATAGATCTGCCTGGTATCATGAAGCAAACGTCCAATTAATGTGCTTTTACCATCATCAACATCACCACAAGTTAAAAATCGTAATAATCCTTTGTTTTGTTGCATTTTAAGATAGCTTTCCACACCACCAAAATGTGCAATTTCGCCAGCAATAAGTTGATTTGTTTTCACGGCTTCAAGTCCCATATATCCTCCAATTAAAAATAACCTTGGCGTTTTTTCAGCTCCATTGAAGCGGACTGATCACTGTCAATTAAACGTCCTTGTCGTTCACTGCTGGTGGAAATCAGCATTTCCTCAATAATGGCAGGTAGTGTTTCGGCTTGTGAAGGAATGGCTCCAGTTAATGGCCAGCATCCTAAAGTTCTAAATCTCACTTGTTGCTGAGTGATAACTTCACCCGACTTAAGATCAATTCTGTCGTCATCAACCATAATTAATGTGCCATCACGCTCAATAACAGGTCTATTTTTTGCAAAATAAAGAGGAACAATATCGATATTTTCTAAATAGATATATTGCCAAATATCGAGTTCAGTCCAGTTAGATAATGGAAATACTCGAATACTTTCGCCTTTATTAATTTGACCGTTATAGTTTTTCCATAATTCAGGTCGTTGATTTTTCGGATCCCAACGATGAGATCTATCTCTAAATGAATAAATACGTTCTTTGGCTCGTGATTTTTCTTCATCACGACGAGCACCACCAAATGCCGCATCAAAGCCATATTTGTCTAAGGCTTGCTTTAACCCTTCTGTTTTCATGATATCCGTATGTTTTGCACTACCATGAATAAACGGATTAATTCCAAGCTCTTCACCTTGCGGATTGCGATAAACCTTAAGATCAAAACCATATTCTTTAGCTGTTTTATCTCGAAAATCATACATTTCTCGAAATTTCCAGCCAGTATCAACATGTAACAAAGGAAAAGGTAATTTAGCGGGATAGAACGCCTTGCGTGCTAAATGCAACATCACCGAGGAATCTTTGCCTATTGAATAAAGCATGACGGGATTTGCAAATTCAGCGACAACTTCACGCAGGATATAAATACTTTCTGCTTCTAATTGCTGAAGGTGCGTTAACTGTGTTTCATTCATAACAACCTCGTTTAGGCAAAATGAACCAAAGATGAATGGTGCGAAGGTAAAGACGGATAAGCGTGTCTATCGCCAAACCACGCAAGTTGATGGTGCAATGCAGCAACCTCTCCTACAATCAGGAGAGCCGGAGTTGGTGCTTTTTCTGCCAATTGTGCTAATTGCGTTAGGTTACCCGTGAAAACTTGCTGATCACGGCGTGTGCCACAACTGATAACAGCGATAGGCGTTAATGGAGAACGTCCGAGTTTAATTAAACGCTGACTAATCAGCTCTGCTTTTGCCGTTCCCATATAAATAGCGAGAGTGTGATTAGCTTGTGCCAATGATCCCCAATCAGGTTCAATACCATCAGCTTTACAGTGACCCGTCATAAAAGTAACGCTTTGAGCATATTGTCGATGAGTTAATGGTATCCCCGCATAAGCGCTTGCTCCGCTGGCAGCTGTGACTCCTGGTACAATCTGAAACGCAATCCCATGCGCGATAGCAATTTCAATTTCTTCGCCACCACGTCCAAAAATAAAGGGATCTCCCCCTTTTAACCGAACAACTCGTTTACCTAATTGCGCATATTTCACAATCAGTGCATTTGTTTCCTCTTGAGAAACACTGTGATGCCCAGCTCTTTTGCCCACACAAATAGTGTCAGCATCACGTCGTACAAGCTCTAAAACCTCTGGACTCACTAAACTGTCATAAAGGACAACTTCAGCTTGTTGAATAACCTGTAAACCACGCAGTGTTAATAAACCTGCATCACCTGGCCCTGCCCCAACTAATGCAAGTTCACCTTGTTGGCTCTCTTTTTGTTTTAGTTGTTGCTCAAGTTGGGCTTCTGCTTGAACCAATTGATCACTCGCCACTAAAGTGGCAAATTTACCACCGAAGGCTTGCTCCCAAAAACGACAACGCGCTTGAAAAGTATCTAAGTGTTGTTTCACTTTATTGCGCCATTTTCCTGCTATAGTCGCCATTGTGCCTAATGAACTTGGCAATAAGGCCTCTAACTTTTCACGTATCATACGAACTAAAACAGGCGCTTTTCCCGCAGATGAAATCGCGATCAAAATAGGATTTCTATCAATAATGGCAGGAAAGATAAATGAGCATTGAGGTTGTGAATCCACAACATTGACAAAAATATGTCGTGCTTGTGCATCAAGATAAACTTGCTGATTAAGCACATAGTCATCCGTAGCCACAATAACCAGCATCATTCCTAATAGATGTTCAGATTGATATTTTGCTGACACCCATTCAATTTTATCTTGCTGATAAGCAAGATGTAATTCATCACACAACTGAGGTGCAATCACTCTTAAACGAGCACCTGCTCTTAATAACAGCAAAGCTTTACGCGCGGCGACATGACCACCACCCACCAATAACACCGGGCGTTCTTTTAATTCCACAAATAAGGGTAGGTAATCCATACGCGTATCTCACCTTCGTTGTTCACTTTATGAGTAATGACTATAAAAGGTGCTTTAGGGCTTATGAAATGACAAAAAGCTATGTGATGGAACAGAAAGGAATAAGGAAAAATAAAATAATTTCAATGAGTTAATTTTTTAAAAACGACAAATAGGGCAATAGATTGAACTATTACCCTATTTATTTTATTGATAAATAATGGCGTTATTCGTGTAACCCACACTCACGTTTTAAGCCAAAAAAACGAGTTTCTTCTTCACTCATACCCTCTTCCCATTTTCGGGTTGTATGAGTATCACCCACAGAGAGATAACCTTGCTCCCATAAGGGGTGATAGGGTAAATCATTTTCTTTAAGATATTGATGAATTTGCTTATTATCCCAATCTACTATCGGTAAAAACTTAAAGATCCCTTTTGCGATTGAAAGCACTGGCAAATGCTCACGACTTTTAGATTGTTGTCGGCGAAGACCTGCAAACCATGTTTGAGCCTGTAACGTTTTTAATGCTCTTTCCATCGGCTCAACTTTATTGATGTTGTTATATCGCTCAATACCGTCTATGCCATTTAACCAAAGTTTACCGTAACGGGCTTCTTGCCAAGATGAAGATAATTCAGCTCGATACACCTTTAAATTAAGTTGTAACTGTTGAGTCAATGTATCAATAAACTGATAAGTCTCAGGAAACAAATAACCCGTATCTGTCAAAATCACGGGGATATCAGGATATTGCCTTGTGATTAAATGCAAACAGACTGCGGACTGAATACCAAAACTAGAGCTTAGTACATAAGCTTTAGGCAAATGAGCTAAAGCCCAAGTAATACGTTCAATAGCGGTGAGTTGCTCAAGTTGTTGATTAATTTCAGCTAACGTTTTTTGTTGTTCTTCTATCGATAATAATCTTAATTGTTCAAGCTGAAATAAACTCATACCGCCTCCTGTACTTCATAAAAATCCACGGCAGAGTTGAGTACAGGTTTAACAACATCAGTGCGAATAAGAAAATCGCCGAAACCTTCATTATTATCACGAGAAGATGCCCATTCACCAATCAGCGTATCAAGTATTGCGATGATTTCTTGTGAGGTAATATTTTCACGATACATTCTAGGTATGCGTGTACCAATACGATTACCGCCTAAATGTAGGTTATAACGATCAGGGGCTTTTCCCACCAGCCCCACTTCTGCAAGCATTGCTCGACCACAGCCATTTGGGCATCCAGTTACGCGTACAACAATGTGCTCATTACTGATGCCATGTTTTGTCATTAAGCTATCAAGTGTGTCGGTGAATGAGGGTAAAAAACGCTCAGCTTCTGCCATCGCTAATGGGCATGTTGGGAAAGAAACACACGCCATCGCATGTTCACGCAGTGGTGTAACTTGGCTATTGATCAAACCATATCGACGAGCAATTGCCTCAATATTGGTTTTTTCATTCTCAGGTACACCTGCCACAATTAAATTCTGATTAGCCGTAAGGCGAAAATCGCCTTGATGAATTTTAGCGATTTCAGCGACACCTGTTTTTAATGGAGCATCAGGCGTATCAATCAACCGGCCACTTTCAATAAATAAAGTAAGATGCCATTTATCATCAACACCTTTTAACCAACCAATCTGATCGCCTCTATGTGTAAATTCATAAGGTCGAATAGCCTCAAAAGTGACACCTGAACGGCGTTCAACCTCTTGTTTAAACGTCTCTACACCAACGCGTTCTAATGTGTATTTTGTTTTTGCATTTTTGCGTTCAGTTCGATTTCCCCAGTCACGCTGAGTTGTCACAATCGCCTCAGCAATTGCTAAGGTTTTTTCAATAGGGATATAACCAAATTCACTGGCTAAGCGAGGAAAGGTTTTCTTATCGCCATGTGTCATGGCTAAACCGCCACCCACCAGCACATTAAATCCGACAAGATGCCCATTTTCAGCAATCGCAATAAAATTCATGTCATTCGCATGCAGATCAACATCATTATGGGGCGGGATCACCACTGAGGTTTTAAATTTCCGTGGTAAGTAGGTTTCCCCCAAAATAGGCTCTTCGTCTGTAGTTGCAACTTTCTCTTTATCTAACCAGATTTCCGCATAAGCATGAGTGCGAGGTAATAAGTGTTCTGATATTTTTTTCGCCCACTCATACGCTTCTTGGTGTAATGAAGATTGTACTGGGTTTGAAGTACATAGGACATTACGGTTAACATCATTCGCAGTAGCTAGAGAATCCAATCCTGTGGCGGCTAACATTTGATGAGCGGGTTTTACATTGCCCTTTAAAATGCCATGAAATTGAAATGTTTGACGATTGGTAATACGAATACTGCCATATAGCGTATTTTCCGTCGCAAACTTATCAATGCTAAGCCACTGTTTAGGCGAAATAATGCCACCGGGCAAACGACAACGTAGCATCATGGCATGGCGAGGTTCTAGCATTTGCTCTGCACGTTCAGCTCGAATATCTCTGTCATCTTGTTGATACATGCCATGAAAACGAATTAACAAAAAGTTATCGCCTTCAAAGCCACCGGTTAAACCATTTTGTAAGTCTTCTGTAATAGTGCCGCGTAAAAAGTGACTCTCTTTTTTCATGCGTTCACTATCAGCCAGTTTCCCTTCAACCACTAAGGGCGCTTGAGTGTGTGATTTCATTTAATAGACATCCCTCTGATAACGCCTTTCTAGACGTAGCTCACTTAAGTATTCATCTGCTTCTTCAATATTTTTATTGCCACACTCCATCACAATATCTAACAACGCCTGTTCAACATCTTTTGCCATTCGTGACGCATCACCACAGACATAAAGATAAGCACCTTGCTGTAACCATTGCCAAATCTCATTGCCACGTTCACGCAATTTATCTTGTACATAAATTTTATGTGCTTGATCTCGTGACCATGCTAAATCGATATGAGTTAACAGACCGCTTTTGACATAACGTTGCCATTCCACTTGATAGAGAAAATCTTCTACAAAATGAGGATTACCAAAAAATAACCAATTTTTACCTGTTGCCGCGTCATTTTCGCGCTGCTGCATAAAGCCCCTAAAAGGTGCAATGCCTGTGCCTGGACCAATCATAATGACAGGTGCAGTGTTATCTTCAGGGAGACGAAAATGTGCATTTTTCTCGATAAAAACATTGACACTATCGCCTTCTTTTAAGCCATCAGCTAAAAAACCAGAGGCGCCGCCGGTATAAGCGCGCGAATTAACGTCGTAACGTACAACCCCTAAAGTAAGGTGTACTTCGTCTTCTACTTCTTGTTGTGATGAAGCGATAGAATAAAGGCGTGGTGTTAATGGGCGTAAAATATCCACAAAATCTTGTGCCGTTGGTTGAGCGCAATATTGGCGCACCATCTCATTAATAGGGTGTTTGTCTGCATATTGCTGAAGCTTTGTTTTATCAGCCACCAATGACAATAAATCTTCATGTCGTGTAAGTTGTGCATAAGCCTTGACGATAGGCGCGCTATTTTGAGTCAGTTCACAATGATGTAATAAGGCCTCTTTTAAGGTGAATGTTTGAGATTTTAACGTGACAGGTTCATCACCCTTTAGCCACAACAAAGCAATAAGTTCATCGACTTTTTCAGATGAGTTATTAAACCAAACTCCCAGCGCATCACCGGGTTGATATTGTAAATCAGAACCTTCAAGACTGATTTCAATATGACGAATATCTCTATCTGAATTTCGACCTGTGATTTTTTGATTAGTCAGTAATGTGGCAGTAAAAGGCGCATCTCTATGATAGATAGAGGCATTAACTGTATCTGTCGTGCCTGACTGTGTTTGTTGTAAGACTTGCGTACTTTGTGCCGGTACTCTTGCTGTTAAGAGTTCTGTAAGCTGTTTTATCCATTCATCCGCAACAGATTGATATTCAACATCAGCATCAACTCTAGGTAATAAACATGTTGCACCAAGCTGGGTAATTCTTTCATCAAAGTCTTTGCCTGCTTTGCAGAAATATTCGTAAGAGGTATCGCCTAAACTGAAAACTGCATAAGCCGTTTCTTTCATTTCAGCGGCTTTTTTAGAGTGCAGGTATTTATAGAAAGCAATCGCTTCCTCTGGAGGTTCGCCCTCTCCTTGTGTAGATGCAATAATAATTAAAGTTGTCGCTTTATGGATCTGCTTAAATTTATATTCACTGGCAGAGTACAACTCAACATTCAATTTATGAGCAACTAGGTTATCTCGTAATTGTTCTGCCAGATGGCGGGCATTACCAGTCTGGGAGGCAGAGATTAATGTTATTGTCTCTTGTTCAGGAACTTGTGGTGAAACAACTGCTGTTGGTACGGATACGGTAGCATGATCCAATTGCCCCCATAAATACCCAGATAACCACGCAATTTGCGCAGTTGAGAGATCTTTTGTTGCGTCCTGTAATTTATTCAATTGCTCCGATGTTAATGGAAGCATTGATAATAATGGGGGTTGATTGCTCATTTATCCTGCCTTAAAAAAGCGAAGCACTTATCTGTGCTTTATTGTTCTTTGATAATATTTCTAATATTGAGAGGGTATCTCACGACTAGAAGGTGAATTAAAGACCTGTTGGCTCTATCTAATAACCTTAAATGCTAAATTTATTTATCGGTTTCCTTTACCAATATAATTAATAAGCAAAAAGGAACATAACAAGTCATTAAGATTAAGGGAGATTAGGCGTGATACGCTAAATCGGCTACACTGATAGACTTCGTTCTATTTGTGTCTTTTTTTTACTAATTAAGTCAAGAGAGTTTTGATGACAACCACCATCTTTAAAGATTTTCAGTTTGAAGCCGCCCACCATTTACCGAATGTTCCTGAAGGCCACAAATGTGGACGCCTGCACGGACACTCCTTTTTGGTTAGATTAGAGCTAACAGGTGAAGTTGATACGCAGTCAGGTTGGCTTATTGATTTTGCTGATGTTAAAGCCGCATTTAAACCTACTCTTGATCGCCTTGATCACTACTATCTTAACGAAATTGAAGGCCTTGAAAATCCGACCAGCGAAGTGCTCGCAAAATGGATTTGGCAGCAAGTAAAACCAGTATTACCATTATTATCTGCAATAATGGTGAAAGAGACGTGTACAGCAGGATGTATTTATCGCGGTGAATAGATTTGTATTAACATTAAACCGTTATTATCTAAAAAAATCAGCCTTTTATTGGCTGATTTTTTCATATTAAAATGTGATCACGCAATATTTAAATATTTATGCGTTTGCATTGAGAAACGCCAATTACGTTCAATACAAGTTTTAATACACAATGCCGTTGCACTTTCTTTACAACTAATGGGTTGTAAAGCAACAACAGGTGCGGGTTGTTCTGTGCGTAATGCCAGTAATGTATCCAAAGCTTCAATATCTTTTTCACGTCCAACTGGATGTTTTATCTCATTAGCGCGATTGATAGCGCTTGATAAAACACGAAAACCACCTCGCATTCCTACTTTAGGTGAAAGTGTAACCCATGTTTTTTCACTACATAGAATGTCATGAGTACCGCTGGTTTCTATCTGGCAGGCAAAACCGGCTTGCTCTAACCCTTGCGTTAAAGGATGCAAATCATATAAACAAGGCTCCCCTCCCGTAATAACAACGTGTTTTGCACTATAACCTTGTTGCTGAAAAAGTGATAAAATTTCAGCAACACTGGCTTCGCCCCAAGTATCGCTTTCTTGCGTTTTAATCGGGATATCACCGAGAGGAACTTTTTTTTCGTCCTCTTTTTCCCAAGTATGCTTCGTATCACACCAACTACAGCCAACTGGGCAACCTTGTAATCGAACAAAAAGCGCAGGAACGCCAGTAAAAACACCTTCACCCTGTAAGGTTTGAAACACTTCATTAATGGGGTATTGCATAAGAAACTCTGATATCCAATGAATGCTGATGATTATTACAGATAACTATCTCACCGTAAGAGGCTTTATGATAAGGTACATGGTTTGTTTTGAATAGCTAACGTGCGAGAAGACACTGAAAAAGAGGATAGAGTTCCTCCGTTGGACAGAGATGGGAATACTTTAGATGCAAAAAGAGAATCAACTTTCACGAGGATTATCAGGGCGGCACATTCGTTTCATGGCGCTAGGCTCTGCGATCGGGACTGGTCTATTTTATGGCTCAGCTGCAGCCATTGAAAAAGCAGGTCCAGCAGTATTATTGGCTTACCTTATTGGTGGTGCTGCGGTATTTATGGTTATGCGTGCATTAGGGGAAATGGCCGTTCATCATCCTGTTGCGGGCTCTTTCTCACAATATGCTAGCCATTATATGGGGCCTTTAGCAGGCTTCTTAACCGGCTGGAACTACGTTTTTGAAATGCTGATTGTGTGTCTGGCTGACGTCACAGCATTTGGTTTTTATATGAAACTTTGGTTCCCAGATGTCGATCAATGGATATGGGTATTAGGCATAGTTTGCTTTATTGGTGCCTTAAACCTTTGCCATGTGAAGATATTTGGTGAAATGGAGTTTTGGCTTTCTATTGTTAAAGTCACCGCTATTATCGCAATGATCATTGGCGGTGTTGTTATTATGATGTATGGCTTTGGCCAACAAACTGAACATCCTATTGGTATCTCTAACTTATGGGAGTTTGGTGGTTTTATGCCAAATGGTATTGAAGGGGTTATCGCCTCGCTTGCCATTGTGATGTTTGCATTTGGTGGGATTGAAGTAATTGGTATTACTGCCAGTGAAGCTAAAGATCCTGAGAAAACCATTCCTAAAGCTATCAATGCCGTACCGTTTCGTATCTTATTATTCTATGTTCTAACGATATTCATTCTAATGTGTATTTTCCCTTGGCAACAAATCGGCCATAACGGTAGCCCATTTGTACAGATTTTCTCGAATCTAGGGATCAATTCAGCCGCAAATATCTTAAACCTAGTGGTTATCACAGCTGCCATTTCCGCAATTAATAGTGATATCTTTGGGGCTGGTCGTATGATGTACGGTATGGCTCAAGAAGGACAAGCACCTAAATCCTTTATGAAGCTTACCCGTAATGGCGTGCCTTGGATGACGGTACTAGTGATGTCTGTGGTACTGTTACTTGGCGTCGTGCTTAATTACCTTATTCCAGAACAAATCTTTGTTTTAATTGCCTCTATTGCGACATTTGCAACAGTTTGGGTTTGGTTAATGATTTTGCTTTCTCAAGTCGCCATGCGCCGTAAGATGAGCGCCGAAGAAGTAAAAACACTTAAATTTCCGGTACCGCTATGGCCAGTTGCACCTGCGCTGACTATCGTTTTTATGGCGTTTGTTATCGCAATCTTAGGTTATTTTGAATCAACTAGAATGGCATTAATTGTGGGTATGATATGGGTAGCGATTTTAACTATCGGCTACTATGTAGGTATCAAACCAAGAATGAACCAGAAATAAATCATATTTCTGGATTAACCAATATGTAAATTGAACAATAAAGGCTGTGGATAATTTCACAGCCTTTTTCTTTATTACATAATAGCTACTGTTACTAATCCAGTGCTTGTTCTAGATCTGCAATTAAATCATCCACATCTTCCAGACCTATTGATAAACGAACCAAACCGTCACTAATACCATGCCTTTGCCGTTCTTCTGCACTATAAGTAGCATGAGTCATTGTTGCTGGATGTTGAGCTAAAGATTCACAGTCTCCTAAGCTCACAGCTCGACTAAAAAGATTTAAGCGATTGAGAAATTCTCTGCCGGCTTTAATGCCCCCTTTTAACTCAATAGCTATCATACCTCCAGCTAATCGCATTTGACGTTTGGCTAGTTCATATTGAGGAAAAGAAGTCAGCCCAGGATAATAAATAGTTTCGACTTTAGGATTATCTTCAAGGTATTGAGCTATACGTTGTGTATTTTGACAGATCTGCTCCATTCTTATACCTAACGTTTTTATGCCTCGTAATATTAACGAGGCATCGTGAGGAGACAAACAAGCCCCAGTCATATCCTTTAACCCCTCAACACGTATTTTATCGGCTAATTCATGTGTAGTAATAATCGCGCCCGCAGTCACATCACCATGGCCTGATAAATATTTGGTCATTGAATGTACTATAATATCTGCACCAAGTTTTAAAGGTTGTTGTAAATAAGGTGAACAGTAAGTGTTATCCACTATCACTGAAATATTATGCTGATGAGCTATTTCTGATATTTTTTCTATATCACTGATGCGCATATTAGGGTTAGCAGGAGTTTCAAAAAAAATTAATTTTGTTTTCTCAGTAATCGCTTCTTTCAACTTTTCAAGATTAGTTAAATCAACGTGCTTTATTTTAACACCAAACTTAGCAAGCCCATGATTAAAAAAAGTAAAAGTGCATCCATAAAGCGTCATATCAGCAATCAATTCATCACCAGGTTGAAGTAACGACCAGCAAGTTGACGTAATTGCACCCATTCCTGAAGAAAAAACAACTGCACCTTCGCCACCTTCTAATTGTGCTAAACGTTTTTCTAATAAATTTAATGTGGGATTAGAAATCCGTGAATAGAAATGTCCTTTTCGCCGTCCTGCAAAACAATCAGCTCCATATTGAGCCGTCGGAAAAACAAAAGTAGACGTTTGAAAAACAGGAGGCACTAATGCCCCCTGAGAATCTAACGGAGAATAGCCATAATGTATTGCTTGAGTATTAAAATGTTTATTATCTTGCATCATTATATCTCCTAATTACTAATTAATTTTCTATTCGTTGATTATTTTCCCCGATAATTTGAACTGTTCTTAGAATAATAGAAATTCCTTTAAGCGTATCCGGGTTTTTTAATAACGAAAAAGTTGATCCTAAAGTATATTTTTTATCTTGATAAATAGATTCTTTCTTTGCCATATTATAAGCAGCACTTAACTCCCATACTGGAATTAATGTTTCCTCGAATGCAACTGACAATTTTTCAACTGTCGCATTATCCATAATATCTATTGAATCTGATATTAAAGATAATAAATCGACGATATTATCAAACCGCTTTAATGCTAATAATGGTCTTGCTTTTTCTAATAAATGTTGAAGGTGTAATTTATCTTCATCCGTTAACAGTTGAATATCTTCTGGGCTTAAATTATTTTCACTCATTATTGTATCCCCTATAATAATCCTCTAACTGTTGCCCAATATAAGCCTCTGTTATAACTATTACGCAATAACCCCCCTAATTTTGTTGGCGGTGTCGGTATTACGTCGTGCTTATAGTCATATTGTAATGGCATTCCTGCTGATAGCCCCATTTGTGCAACGGCTTGTACTCGACCATCGTAAATGGCGGCAGGATAGCCATAGCGAAGTTCACCACAGATATTATTAGCAATCACACCTGCTTGGTTATGGCAACTACCACCGGCTTTACTGATTGGTAAATCAACGGTATCACCAATAACATAAACTTGGTTTAATCCATAAACTTGCAATGTTTCAGGATCTGTCGGTAACCAACCTTCACCATTATTATGCTCACTTAACCCCGTGTTACGAATAGCTTCAACCGCAGTAATTGGCGGAGTGCTCATCAAAATATCAAACGGCTCTGCTTCCCCTTCTTTTGAGTAAGCTATCTTTTTATCTGGATCAACATGGCTTAATGTAAATCCACGTTTAGCTTTAATATCTCGCTCTGAAAATACCGCAGGAAGGACTTCACAAACCTCTTGTTGCATAAACAAACAGTTTCTTAAGAGTTGAGCAACTGTAGGATAAGTATAGACAATTTCAATATTGCTTCTTACTCGACGTTGACGTAATAGTTCATCAAGCATCAAGGTTGTTTCCATAGGAGCAATACCACATTGATGAGGTACATTCGGCGTTTCAGGGAAACTCACTGTAATAAATACACGCCCTTTTTCAATTGTTGCAAGTTTATCAGCAAGCGCTCTTGCTGCTTCATATTGATAAAAATGACTTACTGCTTCTTTTAAACCTTCAATTCTATGAGGGCTAGGAACACAACCCGTTGCTAAAACTAAGAAATCATAATTATATTTTTTCTTAGATTCGCAATAGATAATTTTATTGTTAAAGTCAAAGTGCTCAGCTTTATCTATAACAAATTCAATTTCAGGTCTTAATAAACTTCTTTCTGATCGCATTAACTCTTCTTTTAAAAAAAGATTAAATGCAATATACATAAATGCAGGCTTGTAATAATGATGAAGATTATCTGAAATAAGTGTTATTTTGATTTTATTTGAAAAGATTTCTTCATTTAATTTTTTAGCCAGGATATTAGCAAGAATAGTTCCGCCGGTACCACCACCAATAATAACTATATTTTTTGTTGGCATTTTATTTCCTATATCTAGTGATATTAGATAGACAAAAAAAGTATAGTAAAAGGTATTAATATAACAAATAGATTAAATAGATAGATAAACTATCATTAAAATAATTATTCTAATTGATAATAGATATAATCATATCAAATTTAAATATTTAAATTTAATATTAAGTATAGTTATTATCACTCACTAATAAAATGTTGCAATTAAAGGATGATGGTCTGAAGCATCAGTGATCAGCACTTCTGCATTATTTAGCGATAATCCACGATAGAAAATATAATCTAATGGTTTACCAAATGCTTTAGTACGCCAATCATTATCGAAAATAACCTCTTTAAGTCTTAACCTTCTAGCAAAACGCTTTAATACATTCACTCTAGGACGACTCCATGCATTAAAATCCCCCGCAAGAATAATGGGGCCTTTATGGTGCATGATATGAACGGATAAATTACTTAATTGACGCTGATACACATCAACACCAAAACTAAAATTAATCGCATGTACATTAATCACCATTAAATGATCACCCGTAATCAACGGATATACCGTAATTAATGCTGATTTTGATAAGCGTAGAAAAGGTTCTTTTTCTCTTAGAGGACAACAATAGATAGGATGAGAACTTGATAAAGTCATTACACCCGCAGGATGTTGCTGAAAAGCTAAGGCGGGAACTTGATCTGCAATTAAATGATGGGTTCCTGCAAAACGAACAAGCTCAGGCGTAGTTTGAGCCTCTTGCAATAAAAGTAAATGCGTATCGGTTGATAAAATCTCTAACATATTACGCCAATTGGGTCGTTGCTGTTTATAGATATTCCAAACCGCAATTTTTAGTGTGCCTTCTGTATAAAGAGGCATTCCAATAGGTAATGTATCTTTTCTTTCACTTAAAGGCGGGCTTGGTTCAATCCTTTCTACAGGTTGACCTGCCACAAAACGTACTGAATAAGTCGGTTTCTTCGCCATTCACAACCTCAGATAAGCAGCAAGATTTCTTGCTATAACTTAAGTATACCAAAGCCTAGCGCTACCCTCATCTTTTAAAAGGACGTCATAATCAACAAAAGTAATTATTTTTATATAAATTAGTTATTTTTACTTAATTTTAGAAATTTAATATCTATTTATTCTTAAATTTTAAGCAAAAAAAAACCTAAGTCGTTAGACTTAGGTTTCTTAATGTTGGCGGAACGGACGGGACTCGAACCCGCGACCCCCTGCGTGACAGGCAGGTATTCTAACCAACTGAACTACC
>NZ_JBEETS010000003.1:0-299097 GCF_040138965.1 Proteus sp. fly-1089 | reverse complement strand
CAGATTGATCCAAGCACCCGCGCAGAGAATAACAAAATATTTATTAGAGACAACACATTTATTATCAATAATGAATTGTTTAATTTATTTCTGTTATTTAAAATAAATGACTAGTTAGGTGATGAATTACCTCTTTAGGTATTTTTCCGAGGTGGGTAATTTAAATGTTAAAATATTTATTTAACTAAATTAATAACAATAGGTGTTGCCTGTATTGTTGTCGTAGTAATCAGCGTATTATTATTTTGATGTTTAATAATAACACCAGACTGTGGTGTTACTAATTTCCATACTCCTTTTACAGTAACTGTGCTGCTTATTGGTTTAGAGTCAGCTGTTAGCCATTGACGAGAATAAACGCTGATTTCGATTTGATTTCCATTATTATCAATTTGGTCAGTTTCAATGCCTTGATATAAATTTAAATCAGGATTAACAATACTTAATGTTAATTTTTGTTTTTGAGCTTTAGTCATGACCATAACAGGAGAGTCACTCGATAATAATATTGCTTGAGGTGATTTTAATTGTGTTGCTTCAAAAAAAGCATATCCTTCTTCTTGGGTGATTTTATCTTTTACCGCATGTAATTGATTATTATGTTGTAATACAATGTATTCAGGTGCTTTATTATCTTGTGATTCAATTGCTATCGCATACTCATAGTTTTTATTCTTAGGTGCGTTACCATGAGAGATAACTGCCGTTGCAAATAATTGTTCTGTTGGTTTTGAATTTCTATCATCAAGCGAATGTTGTTTTTGATAACTAAATTTTACAGTTTGTCCTTTTGTGAGCTTATATAAATTTCCAGCAGGATCAATTAAAGTATCTGCATTATTTAAAGTTAATTGAGTACCTAATTGATTAACCTCTTTGCCATTAATTATCACTGATTTTAATTTAGGAACAGCAAATTGAAAGAGTGTTGTTTCTGTCCTATGTTGTTTATCATCATTTTCAATACCGGAACCTAAAGCAATAACTCTATTATCAAATAAAAAATAGGATTTATTAGCTCTTAAGCTTTGTTGTTGATATTTACTGTGACCATGTAATTTCATGGCAAACATACTATTGTTATTAAGTGTATTTGCACCAGAATAGCTTTCTGTTGAAAGCAACATTTCTTCAATACCTGCAGCAGGTAATTGACTAAGTTTTGCTTCAAGTTCGTTATAGGGAAGGTGAATAGTTGTTGTACCTGGATATCTATTCCAATCCCATCCAGCATGGCTAAATCCTGATTGAGTTAAATCAGCCGGAATAATTTCTAATTGTCCATATTGTAAATAACGACCATAACGGTTGTTATTTTCATAACTTTCATTACCAACAAGATAACGGCTAAAACCGCGCGCTATGGCAAGCCAGCTTTGTTGTGGTGATTGAGCCGATGCCCTTCGTTGTATTACCATTGATGCATAATTCATTGCCCATGCGCCAACCGGTTCACTTTCAGCTTTAATACCTTCAAAATGCGTTTTGTTGTCTAATTTTGCATAAGCAGCGGATAATGTGGTATCTAACTTTTGTTTGCCATCAGGGGCTCCTGCTAATGCCATCCATTTAAATGGAGCGATACCTATTTTATGCAACCCAGTTGGGTGACGGCCACTTATTACTACAGGGATTTGTGTCTCTTTGGTGTAGATACGCATTTTTAACAAAACATCTTTTAAACGCTCATGTGCTGAAGTAGTTAAGCGAAAAGGTGAACCACTTAATGCATACACACTGGGGGCTAAACCACCAAATGCGTCTTTTGCATAAGCAGGATAATGTTGTGAATGATGAAAAATAGAACCATCAGGTTTGAAACCGCCAGCAACACCTTTTGAGCTTAGTATTGTTTTACTTAACCAATTTTGCAGTTGTGCTAAGGCTTGTTGACGTTGCTGATAATCAGGTAGCATCAATAAACTTTTTATCATCCATTGTAATTGAGTGTTGAGAATATCGACATTTGCATCAACGATTTCATTGTCTTTTTCGAAAATTCGTCCTGTTGCGCTATACCACATCATGGCCTGTTGAGTAGGAGCTAGAAGGTTATTTTTTGCGAGAATATGACGTCCAATAAACCATGCGTCAAAAAGTTCTCTGGTTTGATAACCAACATGAGTAATAATTTGATAACCGCTACCGCGTGTAAAACCTTGTTCAAGAACGTAACGAGTGCCTAATAAATAACGATCTTCTAATTTTTGCCTATCAGTTGCTGATAATGAATTACTACGCAAATAAATAGCAGTTTGAAGAAGCGTTTTACCGACATCTCTTAGCATATTGGTATCAAGTAATGCTTTTTTAGTCTCCTCACTAAATATCCCTTCGGCTTTCATAAAATTCTGCCGATTAGGATGATCAAGTGCTTTTCCTGTGATTGATCCATCAGTATGTTGCGTTAATCCTAATTTTTCCCATAATGCTAAATGTTCATCTAGCATATCTGTGGTGATTTCCTTATTACTGTTTATCCCTTGATAATGCTCAAAACGCTGATAAATCAAAGCCATTTCTATTTGATCATCACGAAATTCAGTATCGAAGTTTAAAGTGGGGTAATGAGCTTTAAACATTTGATCGTACATCAATAACGCACTCCAGTTTTTACTAACCATCGTGTTTACTGCGTTATTTACGTAAGGTGTTTGATAGTCAGGAACTGCCCAACGATTGTCTAACGGTACACTCATCATAATTTGGTCAAAAAAGAGGGTTCCAGCTTGATTTGGTGCTGTAATAACTAATTGATCTAATTTTCCTGTTGCAGTACCTTTCATATCACGAAAAGGAACAGCAATACCTCGCCATCCCGTAAAATTAAGTTCAGCATTAAAACTTAGTGCAATTTTATTATTTTGTTTAAATACTAACGTTAATGGAGAAGATTGAGGTTTTTCATTGTAAATCCACATCATAAAAGTGAGTGGAGTTGCTGTATTTTTATCATCTTGGTAATTAACAATATTATTTAGCGTTAATGTTGCTTGCGGTTGATATTGCCATTTAAGTGATTGTTCGCCATCTTTAGCATGCTGTTTGCTTAGCGATAATTGGTTATTATTTGAAGTGATAAGGGTATTAGGCAGTTCATTTTCAAAAAGATAAATATCTCCGAAAGTTTCATGAGACAGAGAGGGTAAAGCTTGGGCCGGTAGTGATAAAAAGAGGCTTAATGTAACCGCGTGGGCTAAAGGGTTTTTTATTAACATAATCAGATTTCCTGTAAATAAAAAAGGAACGCAAGAGCGTTCCTTTTAATTAAATCAAGGGAGTGGTGAGAGTTTGATTTCCTGTGGAATACCAAAGTAGCTGGTAAAAGTCAGTTCAGTGTTATCACCTGAAACGTTATATTTCACTTTGCTATTTTTATCAGCAGATTGCCATTTACCATTAATCGTGACATTGATGGTGACAGGGATTGCTGCTTTTTGGCGAGTCATATTTAAATCAGGTGTAACGGCACTGACAACAAGAGTGTCTTTTTGTCGATGAGTCATCACAATCGCGGGTTTATCAACTTTTTTTATCCACTTATCTTCAATTGAAGCAGGCTGATAAAAGGCATATCCTGTTACATTACTGAGTTTATCGAGAATAATATGAACGTCTTTATCCTTACGAAGGATCTGGTATAACTCATTATTTTTACGGAATTTTTTCGCTATCTCTCCCATTCTTTCAGGAGTTGCATCTAAAAAGACCATATATTCATAGTTGGAATCTTTAGGTTGAACGCTATGATCAATCCATGCTGAACTGAAGTTTCCTTCTGTCGGTTGGCGGTTTTTATTTTCTGCCGAAGTTTGGTGTTGGCGGCTGATATTTACTTTTTCAGCTTGAGTAATTAAATAACCATTACCATTACTATCAATTAACCAATCACCTTGTTTAAGAGTTGTTTGGTAAGGAATGGCTTCAATTTTTTGTCCATTTATCCAAATAGTATTTAATGTTGGAGTAATAGCATGTTGGAATAAGGTGGTTTCGACATCTTTATTTTTATCACTACTATTTATATTGCTACCAATAAAAATTAAGCGATTATCAGCGGCTAATACACTTTTTTTTGCAGTGAAGTTAGGATCAAAACGCTCAAGATTGGCTGGATAAATAAGATCGAATGCCATCATGCCATATTTGCCTTCAAGGGCAGATGTTCCACTAAATCCTCGTTCTCCACGTTGCATTAGGGTATGAGGTTTAGGGCTATCTAATTCTTTAAGAGGAAGATGGATCGTCGTCGCTCCTGGCATTCGATTCCAATCCCAACCTTCTTGCTGATAGCCCTGTAAAAGTTGCGAACCATTACTTACTATTTGAGCAACACCATGACTTTGATAACGACCATAGCGGTTGTCTTTGTTATAAATTTCAGATGACCAAACATTGGTGTTATAAGCTTTCAGTGTCACCATTTTATCTTGCCAACGATGAATACCAAAAGCCCCACCATTAAAGGCGTAGAAACCTTGAGGCAGAGCTGCTGGTGCAATAGTTTCTCCAAAAATAGCATCGGATTCGTTTTGTGTTTTATCACTTATTGCAAGATAAATAGATGCGAGTGTTTTATCTGGAGAAGATTTCGCAGACATGGCAAGCCAGTAGTAACCTTGAGCAACTGATTTTAACGAAGGTGAATTAAATGGGTGCCTTCCAGCAAGAGGTAATCCGACTTCTGGAGCACTATAAATCCATGCTGAAACCATCGCTTTTTTCAGGTTATCCCAACCACTTTCACCGACTGAAAATGGAGTTCCACGAAGTAGATAAATAAGCTGAGAGGCATTTTTAAAGGCAGGGAAAGAGTAGCCCGGATAGTTGCCTTCATGTCGCCACGCAGTACCGTCAGGGCGTAAACCATCTTTACCACCCGGTGGTATTTGAGTTAATGCGCCAGTGATGTAATAGCTGAAGGTATTAACTAAGTTGATACGTTTTTGATCATCAGGTTCTAGCAGTAATAAGGCTAAGTGTTGACGAGATAGGGTATTGAAATAGTCTAAGTCAGAGCTATCTGCACCCACTTTCATATCAAAACTACTTTTAAACTCTCGTGAATACCACAATAATGAATCATAAACTTGAGTTTGTAAGTTTGCCTCTTTTAGTGCATCAGACATGAGTAATGTGGAAATATACCACCATCGAGAACTATATCCCCAGTGATGGGTTGTGACTAAAGCACTTCCTTTAACAAAGCCTTGATCTAATAAGTGCTTTGTCATTAATAAGTACATCTGCTTTAGCTGAGTCTTTTGTGTAGGATCTTTTTCCAGTACATAAGCACGGCTAATATTAAACATTAATGTAGTGTAATCACCTAAAATAATATAATTATTAAATAGTTGTTTATCTTGAGGGTTGAGATTTTCTGGTTGATAAATAATCGTTTGTTTATCTGTGATCAGGTGTCGCCCTTGTATTGTGCCATTATCTAAAGCGTGAATATTAAGAGCATCAAAATCACTTTTTAACTTACCAATATTTTCTTCTAGTGCGAGATTTGTTTCTTTTTCACCGCCAACAAATTCATTTATCAAACGTTGGCGAATAAGATCAATTGCAGCTAAGTTTTCAGGTGTCACCGGTAACTGAGGTTGTACGTTATGAAACTGAATTTCGGGTTCTGATAAGCGAGTTTTGATTTGATAATCAGACCATTGGTAGCGAGCATCATCGATAGAAAACATAATGCGATCGATATAGATTTCACCTTGATCCACATTAGAGGGGGCTTTAAAGCGAATGCTGTCGACATTAGCGCCTAAAGCGCGCCCAATGCTGTCTTGAGTACCATCAGAGGAGGTATTCATCGCATTTAAGGTCATTTCACGATTTTCAAGATCGTTATTTAGCGAAACACCTACGGCTCGCCAACCAGTAAAATTAAGTTTTACTTTAAAGCCGGCTTGGGCTTCACTGGTTGTATTGAGCTTTTCGCCTAGATCAACGGTAAGATAACCATTAATCGGCTTTTCGTTATAAAGCCAAAATGATAAAACGGGCGTAGATGAACGCCCCCAAGCTTTAGAGGCTTCTTTATCTGTCGGTACAATCAGTTTTTTATGTAAAGTAAAGCTACTGCCTCCTTTCCATTTCCACAAAAGAGATTGGCTTCCCATAATGCTACGTTTATCCGATAGCGAAAGTATTGAATTTTTATCTGACGAAAAATCAGCTAATGGGTTATTTTGCGCAAAATGATAGATTTCTGACTGCATCAGATTATTAGGATCAAATGCAGGGCTGCTGGTGGCAGCAATCACATGATAGGAGGCTGATAATAGCCCCAATGTCATTGCAAGTGCAGTAAAGCGAAATATCGGCATTATTTTTCTCCTTAGAAACGCTGGCTAACAGTGAAACCAATGCGTCCTTCATTAAATTTGTCATAACGCTGATAGCCGATTGTTGTGCCTAAATTTAATGATTGAGTGATATCGAGATTGGTACCTAATTCCGCACTAATAATGTCACCACCAACAGTATTTCCTTTAATATCAAAGGTCTCTCCTCCAGTATTAAAATAAGTCAAACTGTGGCGTTGATTAATATTATTGTTACCTGCGATATCTTTGAAATAACGAAGATTAAGAGATGGGGTTAATTTTCCATAAATAGTCTGATAGCTATTCCATAAAGCAACTGAGCCACCTAATTGATTAACAGCATAGCGTTGGCCATAAGTACGCATAGATAAGGCGGAGCCTGTTTCTTCCCAAGAGTCAATATTGAGCCATTGATATTGGTAAGTCAGCATCGGTTTAATATGGATGAAATCAAAATCAAAATGAGTTCCAGCATTAATCTGATAACCTAATTGCACACCTGAATAATCACCTTTTGCTTTGGTATTTCCTTCCCATCCAGTATTGCCACCAATATCCCGCTCACTATCGACAGTGTAATAACCAATATTTAGATTGCCGCTTAGGAATAATGTGTCACTATACCAACCGGTGTAAGGCATAAATTCAAAATGGCTAATTTCTTTGCTTGCGTTACGTTGTTTTGCGTCAGCCTTTGCGTAGTTATAAGCAAATGAAACACCGATAAGAGCATCTTGATTAATTTCATAATCAGTACCGATTTGAATACCAGTACGATAAGTATTGTAACCGTTAATTTCACCTTGATTGCTTTGTGTGCCATAACCATACAGTATATTAGCCCAACTGTTCCAGCCTGCTTCTCTCTCTTCAATTGGCAATTGGTTATCATAGCGTAAATAGCGGTATGCAATATTATTGCGCATATCTTCAACCATGATTAATCCCGCTTGAATATCACTGCCATCAGCAATAGGGGCTAAATCATTTGATAATGTGGCAATATTATTATCGTCATTTCCAGCAGCAACTAATAAACTCAAAGCCTCATCTGAAACTTGACTACGTGTATTATTAAATTCATTTAAAACAGTTGGAATAATAAAATTAGCTGCCGCTAATCCATTTTCATTGACGCCACCACGTTCAGCTGCACTAATAAAATTATTACTACCTTCGTAGCTAATACCATAACGTGCAACTAATTGATTACCACTAACACCACCACTAATATTAGGCGGTGTAGTCTCTAACCATGAATCTGTTTTTTCTAATAAAGGAGATACATCTGGTGCAATGGCGTTGGCGTCAGTAACCGTAATTCCAGCTTCATCTTTAATCGCTGAATTGGAAGAGATCAAAACAAGATCTTTATTTATAATGTTATCTACACTGGTGCCTTTAAAATCCAATTTGGCTTGGCTACCTTTTTTAAAAGTAACATCACCGTCAACATGAAGAATAGTTTCATCAGTATTGGTATTATCATCAAGACGGAAAATTAACTGGCTATTTTCCTTATTCATGAAATTACCTTCCCAATGAATCGTTTTATCTTTTCCTTGGATAGTTAAATTGCCATGGTTTTCAATTAATGGAACACCCGTGATTTGATATCCATCAAATAAAGCATTTTGAGCTCCACCTTGATATGCAAAATTTATTTTAGTATCTGCGTGACCATTTCCTAATATATCGCCGTGGATCTCACCATTTACATCACTTCTAAAACCTGTTTTTAGTGTTCTAAAATCAATGGCCGCAGTTTTTCCACGAATAATGGCACCGTCTCTTACATAAACGCCAGTACCTCGTTTAGGGAAATCGCCTTCAACCAATATGGCTGTACCATTTTCACTGGTCACGTTAGCGCCATTTAAGTTGATATTACTGCTAAAAGAAGCACCTTGATTTATCTTGAGTCCATTTGCACCATCACCAGTGACAGTAATATTTTTTGTAATTGCTTGAGCTTTATATTCTGTTGATGAGCCATTAAATACAACGCCATCACCTTGAGAAACAGTGACATCTTTATTTATTTGAGCCGTATTACCGTCATTAACATTAACTGTTTCACAGATATTTAAAGTGGGATCACATTCTGTCGCCCATGCCGAACCATAAATAGCTGATAAAATAGCCGCGCTCAAAAATAACAATTTTTTATTTTTCACAATATAACTCCATGAACAATTATATGATTTTAATTATTAGAATGTTGCTCGGAATGAAACTTTGAAATAATCTTGAGTCGATTTGCTACCATCATTTTTATTTTCAACTCGTTCATTATAATATTCCGTCATGACTCGCCATTGAGGTGATATTTGATAAGCCATTTGTAGGGTATAACGTGTCATATCTTTTTCGATATAAACGCCTTTATTTGTTCTATCTTCTATTTTTCCAAAAATAGATTTACGCATTGATGGAGAAACTATTAATCCTATTGGTGTCGTCCAGTTCACATACATACGTAATTGTTGATTATGGTTTGTTTCTTTTGTGTCGTATTCTTCATGTCGTATTGCTTGCTTACCACCATCAAAATAAGCAACAGTAGTATTAATATTTGGGGTGACAAAATAACGTAGACCAGGTTCAATTTCCCAGCCTAAATAATCCGTATTTGTGACGCCATTGCTACGTTTATCTTCTTTCTTTTGTAAGCCAAATAAAACACTACCGGTTAAAACCCAATCTTTATTAATTGGAAATTGGTAATTGGTTTTTGATTCATAAAAATCAATAGTTAAGCGACTGCCGTTATCATAATTAGTGAGATCTTGACGGATTTTCAAACCAGGTTGGATCCAACCATTGTTTAATTTAAAACGATAACTACCTTGTAAATCATAACGTTGGTAGCGGTTTTTATTATCATGTTCACGTTGGCGAAAGCCGACATCGAAATACCAGTTAGATTTTTCTGGATTAATATTAAAATCAACACGATAACCAGCATAGTTATTGGGTGTGTCGTAATCTGCTGTTTCCCAAGAAAACATAGCGTTGACATTAGCTGCCTGAGAATGAAAAGAAGTTAAACCTAAGCCAAGAAGAGGTAAGAAAAGAGCAATACGAAGTTTGTTCATGGTATATATCCAATTCTTTATTCGCTTTTATTAATGTCAATTTTTAGGTGTAGGACGTCTTTCCTTTTATTCTATTAAAAGGATTTTTATATAAGCGAATTGGGTTTATATATAGCGCCATAAAATAATGGCGCAGATATTTTTATTATTTTTATTTACATGTCGATATTGTTTTATTTAATTTATTGGTTGTTGCCGTAATAAATTCAGAGGCGCGCCAAGAATCTCCTGTTTTTTCCAACCAAGGGGTAAGTTCTTCTTTAATTAATTTCTCAATTAAAGGCATATTGTCTTTGGCAATATTTTTTATTTGATAAGGATCATTCACATTGTCATATAAGGTATATTTCAATGGTTGACCATCTTGTCTATCGATAACCAGTGTATGTGTTTTGGTTCTGACACCTCGTTTACCAAATGAAGGTTCTCCATAAGGAATAAAAAGATAAAGCTGTGAGTTTGCTGTGTCGCCTTTTCCTGTGACCACTCGGTCTGAAAGATCACTACCTTCGACAGAATCAGGTATCCATTCGGATAAGCCTAGTAGTCCTAAGATTGTCGGGTAAATATCAGGAGCTGACATTAGTGCATCATCAGAACCTGGTTTAATTTTACCCGGTAAACGAAACATCATAGGAATACGCATGGATTCTTCATAAGGATTATTTTTTGTTGCCTGTCCATTTGATCCTAAGCAACTACCATGATCAGAGAAAAAAACAACGAGAGTATTATCTGCAAGGCCTTGTTTTTCTAATTCATCGACGATGCGACCAAATTGTTCATCAACACCGTTGACCATTGCCATGTATTCTTTGAAATATTGAGGCCCATAGCCTTCTTGGTATTCACTTTCCCATTGTACGTTCGGGCGAGTGTTGAGCTCTTTAGACGTTTTACCTTGATAAGCATCGAGGTATTTCTTCGGTACTTGGTCATAAGGCGAATGAGGTGGATTCATTGAAACCACTAATGCAAATGGTTTTGAATTATCCCTAAATTGATTGTTTTCATTTTTGAGAAACTTGATTGCCATATCAGCTTCATGTTCAGGTCCCCATTGATCAATGTAAATTGGTTTATCACGAGGAGTATCGTTTGCCCAATACATAGGTTTTAAATGTAAATCGTAGGTGCCATAAGAGTACCAAAAGTCAAAACCATGGCGTCTATCAGGAGCTGCCCATTCATTCCAATAACGACCTTCCATTGGATTATTGTAACTTTCAATAAATGGTTCGTAAGGTGCATCAAGATGCCACTTACCAATATAGCCAGTGCTGTAATCAAGAGATTTTAAAACATCAGACCAGCATTTTGCATAAGGAGATAGATCAATACCTACTTTGCCACCATAATCATGTGCATTTCCTGTAATGCCATTACGAACAGGGTATTGCCCTGTCATAAACATGCCACGGAAAGGAGAACAAAGAGGGTAATTTGAAGCCATTTGTGTCATTACTTTGGCTTGTTTCGCAAATTTATTCAGATTTGGTGTAATTGAGGGATCTTCTCCCATAAACTGTAATGCGTGTGCTCGCATTTCATCAGGAAAAACAATTAATAGGTTAGGGGCGTTTTCCGGACGGGATTGCGTGTTAGAGGTCGTGCTTCCTGAATTAGCAATAACAGGGGTAGAAATAGTCATTGCTGCACCGCTGGCTGCGAGCCCTTTGATAAAAGTTCTGCGGGAAACAGTCATTGCTTCCTCCTATTTTACGTTTGCTTTCGAATTGGTGTCTTTTATCTTATTTATACTTTTGCATAAGATCAAAAAGTAAGTTAACGAAAGATCAAGAATTGAAAGGGAGATCACAGAATAGTGTCAAATTGTAAGCAATGTGACAGCTAAAATAGGAGTTGGAATATTGTTAAGAATAGATTAACTTTTTATAAATAAATTTAATTAATTGATTTATAATGATATTTATTGTTGTGTGATGATGGTTGCAAAAATAGCTTAAAGTTTCTTTTTTTAGCTATAAAGTTGGATAACAGAAAGTGTAAGCCTTTTTCTTTCATTTGTTTTCATTGTCCTTTAATGACCCACCAAGATGTTCCTTTAAACTCAATATTTTTAACTATCTCCATGCCTAACTTTTGATGTGCTTTTAGTGACCGAATATTTTCGCTATTAACAAATGCGATAGGGTGCCCGCCATGCAAAGAACAGATCTGCTGGTAGAGATCTTTTAATAATGATTTTCCTCGGTGCGTTTTATCAATACAAACAGGGCCGTAAAACCAATTGTTTTGTGTTATTTCTGGGAAGCGTCGATTAATTTCTTGAGCAATAGGCGGAATTGAGAAAGATGTGACAGGGAAGCTGAAAACCACAGCAACAATATTTTCTTGATTAAGTGCAACAATAGTATTTATACTACATTGATACATTGCCTCAACTTTGTTTTGTGGATATTCGCCATATAATCCGCCTTGCTGAGATTCTGAATTTGCCTGTAATAATGTTGCTACTGAGTTGATATCGTTATATGTCATTTTTCGAAATATATAATGCATTTTTTATTCCTTTTTATACTAAGTTATAATCTTATTATATAAAAAATAATTTATAATACAAAAATACATTAATAATTATAAAGATAAATTTATTAATTTAAGTGTGACTATTGAATTTTGACTATTTACAAAACCTCTTTTTGAATGAAATTTAATAAAAGCAGTAATGGAATATATTTATTACTGCTCAATTAATAACATAATTTTTATTATTTATAAAAAACAGAAGTAATTAGAAACCATAGGCTAATCCGCCCCCGACAATGATTTCTTGTTCACTATTTATTGAAGAATTTAATCTAAATGCAATGTCATTATTAGGTTTATATTGTATTCCCCCAGCAAACGCTGTACCAGTTCGGTAATTACTAATACCAATTCCTCCACTTAAGGTGTGATGGCTAAGATAAGGAATATTCGTCATTGCAACAGATGAAGCAATACCTGCAAATACTTTCTTTTCTAATGAGATGATTTTTTTATCTAAATCTGCAATTGAATCTGTGATTTCAGCTTGTCTTTTCCTGTAATAGTGATCAAAATTATTAACATGAGTTTTGAGCTCATTAATATCTGTACTAATACTTCTTTTTAGCTGATTCATGGCATTATTTGTTGTTATTCTATTTTTATCTACCATTTTTTTAGTTTGGATAAGATTGACTGCATCTGTATTATTTTTACCATCACTAATATTAACTAATCGAGAAGTCTGGTTGTTTTCAGTGTTACCAAATGAAACTGTATTTTCTTCGGTTGCTAATGTATTATGACCAATAGCAACAGAGTGTGTATTTTTAGCTTGGCTATTGACTCCTATTGCAATTGAACCATTACCTGAAGCATTACTATTATCACCTAATGAAATACTAGGAATATTAACGATAATAGGTATTTCTTCTTTTTCTTTTATTGAATCTACATTTGAATACGAAAATGAAGGGAATAATAGAAAGAATAAAAATAACTTTTTAAATAACATTTAATTTAACCCTTTGAAAGAAATTTTTGGCGTAAATCAATGCTAAATGATTGTTTTTTTCATCACAAATAAAACATTCTGGAATTACTCTTAAAAATAGTTTTAAATAAAATTATATTTTTTTAAATATATGATTGATTACTGTAAAAACATTCTATTAAATAAAATTATATTTAATAAGTTATTAAATAAAAAACTGCATTTTTATTAAAATGCAGTTTTGGATAAGTGTTAACTAATGTTTTTTTCTAAAGGCAAAAGCAACAGAAATCGCTTGCAGCAAACACATTGTTGATGTTTGAGAGCGAAAGGTTTTTATTTGAGCTTCTTTTACCGTTAAACAAACGTCACTCAAACTTGCCAATGGACTAATGGGACTGTCTGTAACAATAATTTGTTTAGCTTCTTTATATGTTGCCATCTCGCACATTTTTTGCATTTCATCTGAGTATGGATGGAAATGAATGCCAAAAAGTACATCCCGATATGTAATATTTCTCAATTGCTCTTTGTACATTCCTCCTAAGCTGTTTACAAAGACAGTTTCGCAAGGAATGTGCGAGAGGGCATGAAAAAAATAACTCGCAGCACTGAATGAATGATGAAATCCACAAATATAGATTGTTTCAGCATGTTCGAGTAACTGTACTGTTTTATTTAACATTTCTCTGTGAGTCTGATTTGCCAATTGTTGCAATGAATGGCTATTTGCTTGTGCAAATTCTTGCAAAACATAGGCAGGCTCATTCAGATTAGGGGGGGCCTCTTTATATTTCTGTTTATAAGTTAAATTTTCATTTTCATTTACCATTTCATTCATCAAGTGATGCTGAAATAATTGTTTCATTTCATTAAAACCATTGAAATGAAACGCATTGGCAAAACGAATTAATGTCGATGGAGGAACATTTGCTTTATCTGCAAGGATTGCAATTGTATCAAATGCCACACTGTTTTTATTATCAAGTAGATAATGTGCAACCTGCTGTAGCCTTTTACTTAATCCATTATAGCGGGAGCGAACTTGTTCCTGTAGTTCATTCAGATTTGTTGCAGTAGACATAGTGCCCTCAATAAAAATACTGCTGTAATTGTAGTGTTTTTTGAGTCGAAATTGAATGTTTTTAGCTAATAGCAATTAAAATGAAATATAGAGTTAATTAAAAGTAAATGAACAACCTAAAGGTAATTATTTGATGTTTAAAACTCTATTTTATTTATTCTTTATTGGTTTTATTATCACTTGTTGAAATTAATTTTCTTTATTTGAAATTAAATGAAATTAATGTTTCATTTTGTTAAGTTGGAGGTAATAATAATATTTTTCATGTTTTTCTATTTTGTTTTATTTAACCTATTTCGTTTTATATTGTCATTAATTTAGCTTAGGATATAATTTTCTATTATTGGTGCTGTTGTCATTTGGAAATTGAAGTGTTTTAATATCTTTGTGCGCAATGATTGATATTCATAATACAACACTTGTTTTATTTGTTAATGATAGTAATTTATCACTATCTTAGTTTAAATATACTTATATTGGTTGAAATTTTTATATGCAAAACGATCATCCGTGGATTAATTTATTAATGCACTATTTTCATGATCACTACTCAGAAATGATGCCTATTATTTTTTTTGTATGTATTGTGGGTATTATCTTTGGTGTTGTACGTGAAATGCGTTGGTTATCCGTTTTTTTTACTGTACCTTTAATTATCATTGTATTTTGTTTAATTAGTTCTAATTTAGGATAAGTGAAATATACAATTGTTATTAAGGTTGTACAATAGTTGTATTAACCTTATTTTTAGATATTGTTTTTTTCTTATGTTTTCTCCTGTTATTGAATGTTATAAATCAGCAATGTGTTTATTCTATTTTTCCCATAAGCGATGTTTCAACAATATGATTGATTAGATAATCAACTAGGTGACTAATAAGATATTGTTACATATTGATTATTATTGATAAAGATAAGCAAATTATTTGTTGAATTATATACTAACATTTTACTCCCAATACACTAAACTAGATAACATTGTTTTAATGAATTAGAAACTATTGGGTTTTTATTATGCAATGGCGAAATAACACCTCTCGCTACGGGCACCTGTCGCTCCTTTTACATTGGGGATCAGCACTTACTGTTTACGGTATGTTTGCTTTAGGATTATGGATGGTGACTCTAGGTTATTATGATAGTTGGTATCATTCGGCACCTGAAATACATAAAAGTATCGGTATTCTTTTATTTATTATCCTGATTGTACGTGTGATATGGCGTTGGATGTCGCCTCCACCTAAAGCATTAGCAAGTTACAGTAAATTCACTCGCATTAGTGCTCATATCGTTCACATGCTCTTATATTTAATTTTATTTTCTATTCTCATTAGTGGTTATTTAATTTCCACTGCTGATGGTCAAGCGATATCTGTATTTGAATGGTTCTCTGTACCCGCTATTTTTACAGGGGAAGCAGAACAAGCAGATTTAGCAGGTGATATTCATCTTTATTTAGCATGGTCAGTTGTTTTGTTATCACTATTACATGTAGCTGGTGCCTTAAAACATCATTTTATTGATAAAGATGTAACGTTAAAACGCATGCTAGGAATGCGAACTAAATAATTAAATTTATAAAACAAAATTATGGAGATAGCCATGTTTAAGAAAGCTTTATTGGGTTTAACAGCGGGTGCGTTGTTATTTAATGCGAGCACTGCTTTAGCCGCAGATTATACTATTGATAAACAAGGTCAGCACGCATTTGTACAGTTTCGTATCCAACATTTAGGCTATAGCTGGTTATATGGCACATTTAAAGATTTTGATGGTACTTTTAGTTATGACAAAGAAGATCCATCAAAAGATAAAGTTGATGTTGTGATCAAAACAGGAAGTTTAGATACAAATCATGCTGAGCGCGATAAACATTTACGCAGTGCTGATTTCTTTAATGTGAGCAAATATCCTGAAGCACGATTTGTATCAACCAACGTTACTCGAGAAGGTGAGAACTATATAGTGGTTGGTGATTTAACATTAAATGGCGTGACTAAGCCTGTATCATTAAATGCAAAATTAATTGGCGAAGGAACTGATCCTTGGAAAGGTTACCGTGCTGGTTTTGAAGCAACAGGTAAAGTAAACCTAAAAGAATTTAATATTAAATCAGATTTAGGGCCAAAATCACAAGAAGCCGAACTAATTATCTCAGTTGAAGGTGTAAAAAAAGCGTAATTGAACGTTTTTTTGTGATGCAATAAAGCCCCATATGACTTTATATGATTTTTAAACCGATACCTTAGTGTATCGGTTTTTTTATGCGCGATTGAAAATTATTGCCTTATACTTAGGTAATAGTTCTTATTTTTTCATAGGGTTAATTAAGATTTATTTTGACGCTTTACCTATTTTAGGTAAGAACAAAGAGGATCATAACAAAGGCATGTTCACATCCTTATCCCTTTATTTAACGAAAAAAGAGTCAATAATGAAAAAATTACGTCATACTTTTTTGGGTACTCTGTTTATTTCTACTTTTTTAACAGCAGGTGTGTCAGAGGTTGATGCGTGTACCCGACTTGTCTACTTAGGTGATAATAATCAAGTCATTACAGCTCGTTCAATGGATTGGAAATATGACATTGGAACCAATTTATGGACATTTCCACAAGGTATGCAACGTTCAGGAGAGGCAGGTGATAATTCAATTAAATGGACATCTAAATATGGAAGTGTTGTTGCATCCGGTTATGATATTTCAACAACAGATGGTATGAATGAAAAAGGATTGGTCGCTAATTTATTATGGTTGGCGGAATCAGATTATCCTGCTTATACCAAAGAAAAACCGGCTATTTCGATTTCAGCATGGGCTCAGTATGTGCTAGATAATTTTGCTACTGTAGAAGAAGCCGTGACAGCATTAGAAAGTGAACCTTTTATTGTTTTAACAGATAAGGTACCAGGACAGGATAGAATGGCGACGTTACACCTTTCTCTTTCGGATGCTACTGGTGATAGTGCTATTATTGAATATATCAACGGCAAACAAGTCATTCATCACAGCAAAGAGTATCAAGTGATGACGAATTCACCTATTTTTTCCGAGCAGTTAGCATTAAATAGTTATTGGCAACAAATTGGTGGAACCGTGATGTTACCAGGAACGAATCGTGCATCTGATCGTTTTGCCAGAGCTTCTTTTTATGTGAATGCTATCCCTAAGGCTCAATCGAGTAAAAAATCGCTTGCTAGTGTTTTTGGTGTGATCAGAAATGTTTCTGTTCCTTATGGATTAAGCACCGCTGAGTCGCCAGAAATCTCATCTACACGCTGGAGAACTGTGGCTGATCATAAGAATCAATTATATTTTTTCGAATCAGCATTATCACCGAATACTTTTTGGGTTAGCTTAAAGGAAATTGATTTTTCAAAGGAAAGCGGGAAAGTCATGGTGTTACCATTAGGTGAAGAGCAATCAATCATTTATTCAGCTAATGCAACAAGCCATTTTAAGCCAGCAGAGCCTTTTAAATTTCAAGGATTAGATAATATTCCTTTAAATAACTAGTTGAGTATTCACGATACCTAATATGAAATTATCCGTAATATTAAATGTGATAGAGACATCTAAAGTGACAAGAAAGACGATGTCTTTATTACTTATCTTGAATGGTATATTTATCATTTACTCAATTTTGTTGTCCCGTGGTATTTATCTGGATTGGGAAATACACGGCTTTTCTGCATGGCTTAAATCATTGGGTGTATTAAAGCTTCTCGATATACCTAAAGTGATGTTAGCTTGTGCGCTGATCTTGCTTTCAATATTTATGTATTTAGGTGCAAGGATCGCATGGTGTGTCTCTCTTATTTTATTAGCTACCATTGTTTTTCTTGATGTTGCGGTTTATCAGCAAATTGGTTTTCAGGTTTATTTTTCATTTGCTTTGGTAATTGGATTATTAATCAGTTGGCGAGCCTTTCCACATCATAGTTTAACGAGTGCTGGCTTTGTGGCTTTTATCTGTATCCTTTCTTTGCTGTTATTCTCAATGTTAGGAAGCCTTTATATCGGGGATGAGTTCAGGCCTCATATTACAACATTAATGGATGCATTTTATTTTTCTATTGTCTGTATGACGACATTGGGATTTGGCGATATTGTGCCAATTAGTACAAATGCACGTATATTTACACTGACTGTTGTGATCTTGGGAATAACCGTTTTTACCACATCTATTGTTTATGTCATGGGATTTCTTGCTCGTGGGACTCGTGAGATTGTTAAGAAAAGGATCGCTAAAATGCATAATCATTTTATTATTATTGGCTCTTCGGCACTGGCTTCACAATTAGAAAAGGGATTAAGAGAGCAGGGAAAACCGGTTATTGCGATTTGTACTGATAAAAGTAAAGCTGTTTATGATACACAAGCTAACATTATTGAAGGTGATCCGACTAACCTTAAGACACTGCAATCCGCTAATATTGCTAAAGCCAGTTGGGTAGCAACTTTATCTGAAAGTGATGCTGAAAATACCTTTATCCTACTCACTATCCAAGAATGTTCTAATGTTGATGCCAAGTTAATTACCATTATTAATCAAGATGAAAATAGAGATAAGATCAGCCGATTACGTCCTGATATGTTGTTTTCTTTAGCGTCGTTAGGTAAAGAAATTATGATGAAGGTATTATGTGGAGAATCTATTTCTTCATCAGATGTGACAGATTTGCTTTTAAACAAATATTTAAAATCATAATTTTGTTCAAACTATCTTTACGAACGATTATGATTACCATAAGATGTATTTAATATGCATCTTAAGTGAGGTTGAATTATGGAACTTGTTAGTTATAAAACAATGCCAGAGTGGACACGAACATCAATTCCTTTGGCGTTATTAGAACGCCACAATACAAAAGAAGGCACTTATGCTCAAATGCGAGTCCTGCAAGGTAATATGACATTTGTTGTATTTAATGATGACGGTTCGCAAATTTCGGTGGATTGTGATACGGAAAATCAACCTCCACTCATTCAGCCTCAACAATGGCATAAAATTGATAAAGCGAGCGATGATGTACGTTGCCAGCTTTCATTTTTATGTGCGCCAGAAGATAAACTTTTTAAAGAAAATGACTTATCACTACCGCATTCTGAAGTGCGTTACATGGCAACATTGACTCAGCCTTGCAAGGTTTTGGATTTAGGTGCAGGGCGTGGACGTAATAGCTTCTATTTAGCGTCTCAAGGGTATGATGTCACTGCATTAGATATTAATGCCTCTCATATTGATGCGATTGAAACCGTTAAAGCTAAAACAGGTTTTGCAGTAAAAAGCGGTTTATACGATATAAATGAAGCTTCACTGACTGAAAAATATGACATTATTATTTCAACCGTTGTGTTGATGTTCTGCCAACGTGAACGAATTGAAAGCATTATTAAAAATATGCAAGAATGTACTAATAGTAATGGTATTAATGTGATTGTTTGTCCGGTTGAAACAGCGAATAGTGATCCTGCTGAAATTCCTTTTAAGACTTTTTTACGCCAAGGCGAATTAGCGGATTACTATAAAGACTGGGAAATTATTAAATATAATGAAAACCCTGGTCATTTACATAAAACTGATGCTAATGGTAATCGTATTGCTTTGAATTTTGCGACATTAATTGCGCGTAAAAAATAATTCAGGTCATAACATTTATTTCAAAATACCCCAATTTTTTAGTTGGGGTATTTTTTTATCTGTTAAAGTCTGTTTTATTGTTGTGGTGATTTATCACTTTTAATGTCATCAGCTTGGTCTGTATGTTCTTTTGTTTCAGACTTTTGTAAGATGCGTTCTAATAAAACAGTATAAATAGGGCGACCACCTAATAGCTGTGCCAACATTGTCGCTCCTAAACAGGTGATTATCATTGGAAGGATAAGCTGATAATTATCTGTCATTTCTAAGACTAAAACTATTCCAGTTAGTGGTGCTCTTACTGTTGCCGCAAATAAAGCTCCCATACCAGCAATGGCAAAAGTACCAATTTGAATTTGATAATCAGGGAAAAGTAATGTTGCTATTAATCCGAATGCACTACCAAACAGAGTGCCTAATGCGAGAGTGGGGGCAAATATGCCACCTGGAGCGCCAGATGCAAAACTAATAATGGATGTGATCGTTCGTAAAATAAAGAAAAGTAACAGTGCAATAAGAGAATATTGTCCGGTACTGAGTGCTGGAATAATACTAAATCCACCGCCAGTAATTTCAGGAATAATAAGTGCCAATAGGCCACAAAGTCCACCAATAATACCGCCAGTTAAAACAAAACGTGAAGTTTTATCTTGATAAAAATGTTGGAACTGAGTTTGAACATAAAAAAGCAATTTACTGAATATAACGCCAATAACGCCGAATAACATACCTAAGACTAAATATAACCAAAGTGTGTTGAGTGGGGCTGATGAAAATTTACCAATATGAATGACACCGCCTTCACCATTAAATAGGCGAAAGACAATGCATGACATAATTACTCCAATAAAAACCGCTTTAATAGAAATAAGGTTGTATTTAAATTGAGGACGCATCTCTTCAATAATAAATAAAATACCCGCAAGAGGTGCATTGAAAGCGGCTGTTAATCCGGCAGCTGCGCCGGTTGCTAATAATGTGTGACGTGATTCTTTATCTTTTAAGTGAGAAATATCATTAACCAATTGACCAATATTGGCACCCAATTGAACCGTTGGGCCTTCACGACCTAATACCATGCCTGAGCCTAATGTTCCAATACTGGCAATAAATTTTACTGGTAATACTCGCCACCAACGAACAGGGCGAATGTCTATCATTGCCCCTTCAATTTCAGGGATACCAGATCCTCCTGATTCAGGTGAGAATTTTTTCACTAAATAGTAACCGAGCATGGCTAAAATAGAGGAAAAGAACAATGTAATAATTACCAGAACATAAGGATTGGTGAAGATTTTGACGAGCTCTTCTTGCCTGAAGTTTATAACCCAACTCACACTTTTTTCAAATAAAACACCCACTAATCCAGCAAGCGAACCAACTATGGCAGACAGTAGCAGGACTTTCAGTGGCGCAAGGTTGGTTTCTTGAGCTTTTCTGAATAAATTAAAACGTCGTTCATTTTGGCTATTTTGGATAGATTTACGGTTATGCATAACTTTGATTTATGTATTGTAACAATGAACATAATGATAGCGTAATTTTGTATTGAAGTGATATTTCTCACATAACGTAATCAATTTTAGAGTTAGTCGTTTTTTTTTCTAGCATATTTTCACTTTTTCATCTTTAGTGTAATTGATAACAAAAAATACATATTTATATAACATTTTGGACGAGAAAGGGTAATTTATGGATTTCATCACAAATATATTAAGCGCTATAAATAGCGTGGTATGGGGAGTGCCGATGCTTGTCGGTATTCTAGGTATTGGTCTTTTTATGCAGTTTCGGCTCGGTTTCTTACCTATCCGAAAATTAGGTACAGGATTTAAACTTCTATTTGAAAAAAATGATAAAAGAGGCGAAGGACAAATATCGCCCTTTAATGCATTGATGACGGCACTTTCAGCAACTATCGGAACAGGTAATATCGCTGGTGTTGCAACGGCAGTTGTATTAGGTGGTCCCGGTGCTTTGTTTTGGATGTGGATGACGGCATTGGTGGGGATGGCAACAAAGTATTCTGAAGCTGTATTAGCAGTGCGTTTTCGTGAAGTTGATAAATACGGAAACTATGTTGGTGGCCCAATGTATTACATCAAGAATGGTTTGGGTAAAAATTGGGTTTGGTTAGGTACCGTTTTTGCTATTTTCGGTAGCTTTGCTGGTTTCGGTATTGGTAATACGGTGCAAGCTAACTCAGTCGCAGATGTATTACAAAGTAATTTTGGTATTTCAACTACCATTACCGCCATTGTGTTAGTTGTCTTAGTTGGCGCAGTACTCATTGGTGGAATCAAACGTATTGCCGATGTCGCGGGTAAATTAGTTCCTATCATGACTGTTGGCTATTTTGGTGCTGGTATTGTTGTTTTAGCGCTAAATGTGACAGCCATTCCTGATGCTATTGTCCTTATTGTTAAATCAGCATTTACTCCAGTTGCTGCTCAAGGTGGGTTTGCTGGTGCAGCCGTTTGGGCTGCGATCCGTTTTGGTGTAGCGCGTGGTGTTTTCTCTAACGAAGCAGGATTGGGTAGTGCGCCTATTGCACACGCAACAGCTAAAACACAAAATCCTGTTCGCCAAGGTTTGATTGCGATGTTGGGGACATTTATTGATACCATCATCGTTTGTTCTGTTACGGGATTAACCATCGTTATTACAGGACAATGGCTAACAGGACAAAGTGGAGCGACATTAACTGCCGCATCATTCTCTATCGCTATTCCGGGTGGTAACTATATTGTGGCCATAGCGTTAGCCATTTTTGCATTTACTACTATTTTAGGATGGAGTTTTTATGGTGAGAAATGTGTGCAATATCTTTTTGGACCTAAAGCTATTATGCCATTTCGTATTGCATGGCTGATTGCATTACCGGTAGGGGCAACACAATCATTAGAGTTTGTGTGGTTATTGGCCGATACACTCAATGCAATGATGGCTATTCCTAACTTAATTGCATTAGCTTTATTGAGCCCAGTTGTTTATCGCTTAACAAAAGATCATATAAAAGATGTTAACGCTGATAATATTGGGTTAGATAAAGAAACTCATTCAGTAAACAAAAAAGAAGCCGAAGCAGAGTAACTCGTTCTTACTTATTGGCTAAAAAACACAACAAAAAACCGTATGCAACTTAGAATTTGGCATACGGTTTTTTTTATAGCGCTAATTTAAAGTGTGAGAAATTATAGATAATAAAAAGCCTTCTGGGGAGAAGGCGAAGAGATGAGTATAGATATTATATTTATAAGAATTTAGAAAAGAGAGAAAATCTTATTCTTTCATACTGATGAAGATGTTTTTCACTTGGCTATAAGCATCTAACATCATTTTATGTGTTTCACGTCCTAAACCTGATTTCTTGTAACCCCCAAATGGTGCGTGAGCTGGGAGTTCATGATAAGTGTTAACCCACATACGACCAGTTCTTACTGCTTTTGCAACACGTAAGGCTCGGTTAATATCTTGAGTCCAAACACCACCACCAAGTCCATATTCTGAATCATTTGCCATTTCGATCACTTCATCTTCATTATCGAATGGAATAACACATAATACAGGCCCAAAAATTTCTTCTCGTGCAACGCGCATTTGGTTAGTTGCGTTAATGATGATAGTAGGACGAACAAAGAATCCATCATCGTAGCCTTCACCCGTAATACGTTCACCACCAGTTAAAACAGTTGCACCTTCTTTTTTTGCGAGTTCAACGTAGCCTAAGATAGTATCCATTTGATCTTGACTAACTTGTGTACCCATTTGTGTATTAGGATCAAGGGGATCACCGACACGAATACTCTCAAATTCAGTTTTTAATGCTTTCAAAAAGTCGTCATGAATATCTTTGTGCAAGAACAGACGTGAACCTGATTCACAAGCTTGTCCTTGGTTCATCAATATTGCCAATGCTGAATATTTGACCGCTTTTTTCATATTTGCATCAGGGAAAACAATATTGGCTGATTTTCCGCCTAATTCCAGTGTTGCTGGAACCATTTTTTTCGCTGCGGCTTCTGCTACTGTATAACCCACATTGGTAGAACCTGTAAACGCCAGTTTATCAATATCTTGGTGCTCTAAAATAGCTTGTCCTACAACAGATCCACGTCCCGTAACAATATTAATTACACCAGCTGGTAATATTTCATTTAAAATACGGCCTAGCTCTAATAATGAAAGGGAAGTCAGTGTTGCTGGGTTAATTACGACAGTATCACCCGCGGCAATTGCTGGCGCCAATTTCCATGCTGCCATTAATAATGGGAAGTTCCATGGAATAATTTGTCCAACTACGCCAATGGGTTCACGAATAACAAGGCTAATGGTATTTTCGTCTAGGACGGCACTTTCATCGGTATGAGAGCGTATCACGCCTGCAAAATATCGAAAATGGTCAATAGAGGCAGGTAAATCTATGTTTTTCGACTCATTGAGTGGCTTACCATTATCTAATGATTCGATCCAAGCAAAGCGTTCTTGCTCTTGCTCTAAGCGATCTGCAATTTTTAATAAGAGGGCTTGGCGCTCTGCTGGAGATGTTTTACTCCATGTTTTGAATGCCTTACGTGCGGCAGTGACGGCGCGATCGACATCTTCGGCACTTCCTGATTGGTATTCACTTAATAATTCACCGGTTGCAGGGCTATAGGTTTTAGTTGTTTTTTGCGATGTGCTAGTTACCCATTCTCCTCCAATTAGCATTTTATAGCTTTCTAGAGGACGAAATTCTGATGGAACATTATTTAGTTTAATCATTTTTAATCTCCAATGTAGGGGTGAGCATCATTTAAACTTATAATTTCATTTCGTAATACTCGTGCTAATAACATATATCAAATGAAATAATTTGATTAGCTATTGATGCAATAGGTGATATTAACTATAAAAAATAGTAATGAATATTACTGATTTAACAAAATTGAATTAATTTAATCGTTTCATCTCTCACTCTTTATATGATTAAACAAAAAATACCCATCAGTTATTCTTCAATATTCTTTCTCATTTTCTTATCAAAGGTGTAATGCGATTAATCAATCTGTTCAAAAAATCAGGCTTTAGATTTATGTAAAATCAAAAGATAAAAAAAAAGATATTAAAAGATTTGCTAGAAATTGCGTTAGATCAAACAACATTTAAATTATTCAATATTGCACTTTCTCTCTGATAAAAATGGCGTATTCTTATGTTGCATCTAAAATGCAACTTATAAAAATAAAGCGTTATCTTTTATTAGAAGGAATACGATATGTATTGTGTGCAATGTGAACAAACAATGAAAACGCCTGTAGGTAATGGTTGTGCCTATGCGCAAGGTATGTGTGGTAAAACAGCAGAAACTTCAGATCTTCAAGATTTATTGGTTGCTGTATTAGAAGGACTATCTGCCTGGGCATTAGCGGCACGTAGTGTTGATATTATTGATCATGATGTAGACAGCTTTGCGCCTCGCGCTTTTTTCTCTACGTTAACTAACGTCAACTTTGATTCTGATCGCATTGTCGGCTATGCGAAAGAAGCTATCTATTTCCGTGAAAGTCTGAAGTCTCGCACCTTAGCAAAAAATGCAGCGATTCAGGTCACTAATCCAAGAGCTGAAATTCAATTAGCTGGAAATGATTTAGACAGTTTACAAAAACAAGCCCAGCTATTTGCCTTAAATGGTGATAAAGCACAGATTGGTGATGATCTTCATGGCTTACGTATGCTGTGTTTATATGGCTTAAAAGGTGCTGCTGCTTATATGGAACATGCGCATGTCTTAGGCCAATACGATAATGAAATTTATGCAGAGTATCACCGCTATATGGCGTGGTTAGGAACTGATCCTGCTGATATGAATGAATTGTTAGAAAATGCGATGGGTATTGGTCAAATGAACTTCCGCATTATGGCAATTTTGGATAAAGGTGAAACACAAGCTTATGGTAACCCAACGCCAGTTACGGTTAATGTGCGCCCTGTTGCAGGTAAAGCAATATTAATTTCAGGTCATGACCTGAAAGATTTACAAATGCTACTTGAGCAAACTGAAGGTAAAGGTATCAACATTTATACTCATGGTGAAATGTTACCTGCTCATGGTTACCCAGAACTTAAAAAATATAAACACTTAGTGGGTAACTATGGTAGTGGTTGGCAGAATCAGCAAATTGAATTTGCGAAATTCCCAGGCCCTGTATTAATGACATCAAACTGTATTATTGATCCTAATGTGGGTAATTACGGTGATCGTATTTGGACTCGCAGTATTGTTGGCTGGCCGGGTGTAAAACACATCACAGGTGATGATTTCTCTGAAATGATTGAACAAGCTCAATCATTAGAGGGTTTCCCATATAGTGAAATTGAGCATTTAATTACGGTTGGTTTTGGTCGTGAAACACTATTAAATGCGGCTGATACAGTGATTGATTTAGTTTCACAGAAAAAATTACGTCATGTTTTCTTGGTTGGTGGTTGTGATGGTAGCCGTGGTGAACGTAGTTATTACACTGATCTAGCAAGAGAAATCCCGCAAGATTGTTTAATTATGACATTGGCGTGTGGTAAATACCGCTTTAATAAATTAGATTTTGGTACTTTAGAAGGGTTACCACGCTTACTTGATGTGGGTCAGTGTAACGATGCTTACTCTGCGATTATGCTAGCAGTTAATCTAGCTGAAAAATTAGGTTGTGGTGTCAATGATTTACCACTGTCCTTAATTTTGTCTTGGTTTGAGCAAAAAGCGATTGTTATTTTATTAACTCTGCTTTCATTAGGCGTAAAAAACATTTATACCGGCCCTACAGCACCAGCGTTCTTAACAGACAATCTGCTGGCAGTCTTAAATGAGAAGTTCGGTATGCGCTCTATCACTACACCAGAACAAGATCTTAAAGAGATCCTTTCAGCTTAATCGTTTAATTCATCATCATTGCCGAGGCCTACGGGCTTCGGTAAGGAATAAATATCCATGACGATGCCAAGTTCCCTTTGCCCTAATCGTATGCAAGTTCACTCAATTGTTCAGGAAACCCCTGAAGTGTGGACATTAAATTTAATTAATCACGACTTTTATTCATACAAACCAGGTCAATTTGCATTGGTTAGTATCAATAATAGCGATGAAACAATGCGTGCTTACACCATTTCATCTTCTCCAGGATTAAGCCCTTTTGTCACTTTAACTGTTCGCCGTTTAGAAAATGGTATTGGTTCAGGTTGGTTAACATCACAAGTCAAACCAGGTGATTATCTTTGGTTATCTGATGCCCAAGGTGAATTTACTTGTGCAGGAAAAGAAGATGCTCGTTATTTAATGTTAGCCGCAGGGTGTGGTGTTACCCCTGTGATGTCGATGACACGCTGGTTGCTAAATACTCAACCTAAAGCGAATATCACAGTCATTTTTAATATTCGTGAGCAAAGCCAGTTTATCTTTGAGAAAGAGTGGATCGAATTAGCCAATGCGTATCCCTATAATCTCAATTTTATTATGATGCCTAAATTACCTGATAATAAAGGGATATTTAGTGGTCGCATTTCTCAAGAAAAATTAGCTGCATTAGTACCTGATATTGCGAGTCGCACTGTTATGTGTTGTGGCCCAAATAGTTACATGGAAGACACAGGACGTTTTGCAAGAAATCTTGGTGTACCAGCTGAGAATATCTTTATGGAACGTTTTGGTGATGAACCTGTTTGCGTTGATGAAAATGAACAATTAACCATGACTATTCGTCATCCATTATCGCAAATTAAAGTTCCTGTTGGTGTTACTTTGTTAACGGCAATGGAAGAGAATAAAGTGCCTGTTTTTGCTGCTTGTCGTGCAGGAGTTTGTGGCAGTTGTAAAACGCGAATTATTAGTGGTGATTATGATGTTTCCAGCACTAGTACATTAACGCCTGAAGAGATTGCGCAAGGTTATGTGTTAGCGTGTAGTTGCCGTTTAAAAGGTGATGTTGAGCTAGCATAATCTCTTTTGATTAAACTCTTTCCTTCTATTTTTCTATTTTTTGCCCTGTTAATTTATTAACGGGGTTTTTTATGTCTATTCTTCCCATTAAATGTGGTATTAATCTGGAAAATACCCCCCTTTATTTTAATTTAAACTCCATTTTTATTTATTCAGAATAATAAAAGTATTGAAATGGAGGAGTTAATAAAAATATATTTTAATCAGTGTGAAGTTTCCTTATAAACATTCTGCTATTATTTAAACTATTGATTGGGTAAGGGGGGGTATATGAAAAAATTGTTAGTTATTTGTTTGTTTAGTGTCATGTTATCTGGCTGTGAAAAACCTCAACAAACCCTTGATGGCTCTAATGTAGAGTCATTACGTATGTCAATTGTTGAAATGCGTAATTCTCTCCCCCTTGATGAGCAAGCACGTTTTGACGAAGCAATAGAATTAGCGATCCTTAATGATATTAATTTTAATGATTTAGTGATTGCAGGGCGTCATAAGAATGGCGATATGATCACCCGTAAAATGTGCCAATCATTAGATGGTAAAACGGTAAAAGAGATATTTTCACAAGCAGAAGAAATAAGAGTGCAAAAATTAGCATTTAAATAATCAATTAATAAACAAATTACCTCTGATTTATGCGATTTTTACTTTCGTAGAAGAGGTTTATTTCTTTTTATATATTAGTTCAAAATGAAATTATGTTATTTAATTGCCTGATGAATATTCTTGGCATCATTTTCAATAGAACTTAAACAAAATCGTTATCGTGCTTTCCATTATAATGTGAGTGGTTATAATGCGCGCCGCATTCGCAAGAAAATGGCAGTATCTCGTTAGGCGAGGCTCCTATACAAACACAGGTTACTGATCTGACGACGTCGAGAGACGCCCAAGATTAGGACAGGATATATCGACCGAAGGTATATCCCCATGTAACTTCCAGTATTCATCGGATACGTTGTATAGTGCTAAAACCGAGACGTGTAGATAGCTTTTGCATTCTCGCTTCTGGTTTCGCCCCTATGGAGAACTGATTTGCTAAACACAAACAGTAATAGGGAACCACAAAAATGACTTTCAATACTCAAAACAAAATGGATGCTGTATTAGTTGCAGATGCATCCTTAAACACACCGCAAAACAACTCAACTCAAGACCAATATAATCGTTTAAAAGATGATGCAACCGTTAGTGCTTATATGAGCCAGTCTTATATTGCAGTTTCTGTCGCTGATTCTGTTGAAAATGTGAAAGCTCAATTGGTTAATGATTTAAAAGATGAATTAATCCCAACTTATTTATATGTGGTGGATAAAGATAATTATCTTAATGGGATTTTACCTGTTAAATCATTATTAACCGCGGCAAATGATCTGTTTGTGTCTGATGTTATGCGTCAAACTTTTTTCTCTGTATCACCTGAGCAGAATCGACATGATGTATATCAATTGATTAGCCATAGCGGTTTAGACAGTGTACCTGTGATGCATTTTGGAAAATTAGTGGGTGTGTTACGTCCTCAAGATATTGCGGAATTGATTGAAGATGAAAATACCCTTGACGCACAGATGCAAGGGGCAACGTCACCATTAGAGCAGCCTTATTTAGAAACCAGTCCAGTGACATTATGGCGTAAACGTGTTGTATGGTTATTGATGCTGTTTGTGGCAGAAGCGTATACCAGTACGGTATTACATGCTTTTGAAGATAGACTAGAAGCCGCCATTTCATTGGCATTCTTTATTCCATTACTGATTGGTACTGGGGGAAATAGCGGAACGCAAATTACTTCAACGCTTGTTCGTGCTATGGCGTTAGGAGAAGTTAGCTTACGCAATGTGTGGTCTGTTTTAAGAAAAGAGATAACAACATCTATCATGGTTGCGTTAACCATGGGGATCGCGGGTTTTGTACGAGCTTGGTTCTTAGGTGTTGGAATGGAAGTGATGATTGTTGTTGGATTAACACTTGTTTCTATTACCGTTTGGAGTGCAATTGTTTCGTCTGTTATTCCAATGGTATTAAAGCGTTTAGGTATTGATCCAGCTGTTGTGTCAGCACCGTTTATCGCAACGTTAATTGATGGTACAGGTCTTATTATTTACTTTGAAATCGCATCTCATGTGATGAGCGAGTTTGCCTAAGACAATCCCACATATTTATTCTCAAGATAAAGCCGATGTGATTTTACTAACATATCGGCTTTATTTTTTGCTAAATTTTATTCGAATTAAATGTATTTTAGGCAAGGCTGAGATCTGCTACCTAGTGAATTAGGCTAGAATTTCGATTGTTCTATAAATTGCAAAATTGATTGACAATGACGGCAACGATATTGATTTTCACCACGTAACACCTTGTTATGACGGCGGATTGTAAGTTGATGTTCTTCTTCACATTGGCAAGCATAACGAAAGGTTTTGGCTTTAACAGTACTAACATCAAAATGATGGGTACGTTTAGCTGAAACGCCTAATACTGTTTCCATCATCCATTTCCACTCTTTTCCATGAGGCGCTGCGCGACCGAAATGTCGATTAACTAATAAGTGCGCTAGTTCATGGGGAATAACTTCCTCAATAAAATTCTGTTTATTTTCAATCAATAATGTAGGATTAATACGGATCTCCCAATTTGCATAATAGGCACTGCCTGCAATAGTCCCTCTCTGATTATAATGTAGAGTAGGTTCTGGGTAATTTGTATTAAGATAAAGATTAGCCTGCTGCAATTTTTCACGCAGTGTTCGCATAACGCTTTGCACTAAGGCGATGGGGACTCTTACCGTTTTCATGTTACAGAGCATATAGCGCCTTATACAAACACGCAATAAAAAGAAAACTTGCACAATATATAAATTAACATATTATTAAAAAGTATATTGATTATGGAGTTTACCATGACACAACGAGTTCAACCTGATTTATTAGATGCAATGAAATCGGCGGCTAATGAAGCGTCTAGCATGCTTAAGACGCTAGGAAATGGCGATCGCCTTCTATTATTGTGCCAATTAAGTCAGGGTGAAAAAAGTGTGAGTGAATTAGAAGAAAGTTTAGGTATACGTCAACCTACACTTTCTCAACAACTGACTGTTTTACGCAATGAAGGATTAGTGAATACTCGTCGTGATGGGAAACGTATCTTTTATTCTATTGCTGATGAAAAAGTATTAGTGCTTCTTAATACGCTTTATCAGCTTTATTGCCCTATAGCAGGTTAAGTTATGAATATAGATTGGGTTCACTTTACGCCTTTAAGTGCAGCAATAGGTGGACTAATGATAGGTGCGGCTGCCGCTATTTTATTATTATTTAATGGCCGCATCGCAGGAATAAGTGGAATTTTAGGTGGTATTTTATCAATAAAACAGCAAGGGAATGGCTGGCGTTGGGCATTCTTAATTGGCATGTTAATAGCACCTACACTGTTTTATTTTTTTGATAAACCTTTAGCGCCAGTGATTGAAACATCACCTTGGATGTTGATCATAGCAGGTGTGCTGGTGGGAGCAGGTACACGTTTAGGTAATGGTTGTACTAGCGGTCATGGTATTTGTGGATTAGCTCGATTATCGCGTCGTTCTATCGTTGCTGTGATAGTGTTTATGGTGACCGCTTTTATCACTGTTTATATTCAACGGCATGTAATGGGAGGATAATAAAATGACAAAGCTCGTTGCTTTTCTTTGTGGCCTTCTATTTAGTGCAGGGTTGATCGTGGGTGGAATGAGTAACCCACAAAAAATCTTAGGGTTTTTGGATATTACAGGAAACTGGGATCCTTCTTTATTGGTAATCATGGGGGCAGGTCTTGTTGTCAGCATTATTGGCTACCAATTAACACGCCGTAGACAACAAAGTATATTAGCGTGCCCTTTAAATATTCCAACCAATAAGATTATTGATAAACCTCTCGTGTTGGGGAGTGTGTTATTTGGTATTGGCTGGGGATTAGCTGGGATTTGCCCGGGCCCAGGTTTGGTATTAGCAGGGGCGGGATTTTATCAAGGTATTTTATTTGTTCTTGCCATGATTACAGGTTGGTTATTAGTCGGCTTTTTGCGTAAAGCACCGTAATGGCAATGTAATCTGTTTATATTTGTAGAAATATTAAACGGGAAGCTCTAGGCTTCCCGTTTGTGTCTGACGAGTTGAACATTATTTAAAGTCAGCGTAAGGGATCAGAGGATTTGGCGGTAAATCTAAATCTCCGTTCCAGCCATCAAATGAATAACGTAAATACATTAATGCATGGCTAGGGGTATAGTTTTTAGCTTGTTGAATATCGATAGCTGCGCCAATAAACCAATGCGGTGTAATGCGATGTTCAACTAATGCTCTTGCGGTATAGCCAATGCCAGTACCCGAGTCACCTTCATCAACCGCATTACGCTCTTGATAATAAAGTTTCATCATTTCTTCTCGATCTTCAGGACTAAGTTCATTCATATAGCGATTAAACTTATCGACGGAGACGAGATTTTGTAAGGGGTAGCGTTTTCTGTCATCAGTTTGGGAGTAAGACCAAGAAACTGAGCCTGATAATTCCCAAGACCAGTTTTCAGTGCGTTCACGATAATTAATCGGTATTCCCAAAGAAACATATTTTTGAGGACTATAATAACCACCTTGACCTAAGGTATAACCACTTAAATCTTTATCGTAATGCCAAAGCATCGAACTTAATCCTACGGAAACCCGACGATTATTTTCATTGATAATTTTATAATAGTAGCCGCCCATTCCTCGGATACTACTATTATCTTCAACGTTTTTACCCGTGAGTTTATCAATAGAAACTTCCCCCCAGTAACCGTCTTTTCCGCCAAGATCATAACTTCCACTCAAACGGATACCTGTTCTCCTTACACCCCCCCACGTTTGGTTTGTCCAAATATCTCGTTGTCCACCAAAAGCAAGTAAAGAGCTATTAACCGGGCGACGATGAATATCAAGTGTCCAACCCACATTAAAAAGATCATGACTATAGGCAATTTTACCAACCCAGTCTGTCACTTCAAAACCTAATGGTGTTGTACCCAGATCCCACTGCCATTGTCCATTTTCCCAACCAATTGCAGGGCTAACACCAAAGGCTTTTTGTTCCAGAGGAGAACAGCCTGTACGGTAACAAGTTCCAAATTTAGAGTCATAAGGTGATGTACCAAGTTTACCACTATTGAGATTGACTAAATCTGCCCGCCAAAAAAAACGGCCATCATAAACAGGATGATCAAGTTGTAACATCGTAGTGTGAGCACGTAATTTTGAATAACCTTCACTTCCACTAGAGCCCCAATAATCATGTTCTAGTGTAAAACGCCATTCTTGCTGACGATAGAGTGATTCAGCATCGGCACGTAAGCTTCGAGATAACCAATTATCTTTTTCGTCATTACGCATTAATGTGGTGTATTCACTATTATCGTTGGGCAATCTATCTGTTATTCCGTCTTTGATCATGGCTTGTTGATAATAATAGTGGGCTTGCTGACGGTGTTGTCCATCACGCTGAAAACGTGCAATATCGCGTAACACTAAAGCGTCAGCACTCTCCGGCTCTTTCTCAATTTGTTGAGTTAAATACGCAAAGTAATGTTGTGCTTTTTCTGTATTACCCACCTCTTTTTCTGCATTAGCAACACGTCTAAGAGAATTACTATTAAATTGGTTGGGTGAAAGGGTTTCAATTTTAGCAAGATAATATTTTGCCTGTGCTTTCTTTCCTTGCTCTAAGGCAATATCTGTTGCGCCCAACAATGCAATTTCATTGTTGGGCTCTAAATTGAGTGCGGTATGATAATAACTTAAGGCTTGTTCAAGGTTATTTCGTTCTTCAGCCCAATTTGCTAATAGTAAATAAGTTTGAATTTTTTGCTCTGGTGGAATATGAGCAAAAAGATAATCAACGGCTTGTTGTTCTTGTCCTTTTGCTCGTAAAGATTCAGCATGTGCAAATATTTCACCAGAACGTAATCGGCTATCTAACGCTTTCATACTTTCACTACGTTGAGATAAAGGGATTGTTTTTAGCGTATCAAGAGCCTGTGTTTCTCGGCCTGTTTTGTTCAGGTATAGCGCATAAGCATAAAGGCGAGATACATCATTAGGGAGACGACGATTTAATTGATTAAAATATTCTTCAGCTACAGTGGCTTGCTGTGTCATTAATAAATCATCAGCAAGACGATAAATATTCCAAACATCATTAGGATAATCTTTAGCGATTGCTTTACGTTTTTCAATGGCACTTAGATATTGCTCTTTATGCTCATCGTCAGCAGCTAAATCTTGTCTGATACCTGAAATGATATAACTATAATCTTCTGCCAAATTTTTATATTGTCTTGGCGTTAAATGGGAAATAAATTGTTGTGCCTTTTCATGAGACTGTTGGCGATAAAGTTTCGCTAAACTATGTAAAGTGGCGGGATGATTGGGTTGATATTTTAATGCCTGTAAATAATGTTTTTCCGCTACCTCTAATTGGTGTTGCGCAATAGCGATATCACCTAAGCCAAGATAAGGTTCACTTTTATAAGGGCTTAATTTATTAAGTTGATTGAAATAGCGCTCCGCTGTTTCATAATCTTGTATTAATAGGGCATCATCAGCTTTGGAAACCAAATACCAATATTGATTAGATTGCAACATTGTTTGCCATTGACCACTATTATCATGATTTGGTGCTAATTTTAACGCCTGAGAAAGATAATAAATTGCGGCACCACGTTGATTAGCACGAGAATAGCGGATACCTAAGGCACCTACAATATCAGCATTATCAGGCTGTTGGCGTACTTTTTGCTTCAATGTAACAAGAGGCAATGACGAAACATCAAATTTAGGCTTTATGCTTGCCATACTACTTGTTGTTGCCATTATTGTTTGTTGCTGATAAATACTCGCTATTTTTTCATTTTGAGAGTATTGACGATAAACATGATTAAGTCGGTCTATTTTATCCTCGTGTGAGGATTGCATTAGCACTTGGATATACTCTAGCGCTAAGGTTTCATCAGGTGGCATTCCCCGATAGATTTCATCGTATAAAGTTAAGGCATCATCATAACGCCCAGCGGTGCGATAAAGCTGAGCTCTTTGTAGTTTTTGCCGATTTTCATCTGTTGTTAATGATAACGTTTTTATTGCACGCTGATATTGCTCTGATTGTGGAAATTGAGTGCCTAATTGAGTAAATAACAGTTGTGCTTTTGCACTATCTTTCTGTTTTACAGCAAACTGAATTTGCATTAATAAGATATTAGGATCATTGGGTTTTATTAAAGATAAACGATGTAGCGATTGAGCCACTAAAGCTTTATTTCCTGTAGATGTCCCTAATCTCACTTGCTCTTGCAAAAAGGCTTCAGTTGTTTCTTCACTGGCTTGTGTGACAGGCAAGAAGCCTGTCAGCACAAAAAGAGCAATAATAGATCGTCGATGCGAGTGACCAAAATGCCACATAGCCTTAGTCCTTAGCCGCTAAACGACGTTGGCTTCTTATTTTCATTGCTCGCCAAATAAGAAGAGAGACAAGAATAATACCAATGATTGCTGCTAAACCAAGCCAGACTGGATGAGAAGCAAAGACATACCAAACTTCCTCCCACCAAGGTAAGTAACCTACATAATAAGTATCACCAACACGTAAGCTATTAACACCAGATTCTCTGACTAATACCACGGAGCCATGCATTGCATCACGTTTACCGCTATCGCTGATAGCTTCATTCAATAGCTTGTAACCTTGTGTACTATCAGCTAATAGAGCGACTACGCTACGTTGTGAAAAGAATGGTGATTGGAATCCGATAATGGCTCCCATTGAGCCCTTAGAAGTTAAGGAGATCCGGCTATCTGGACGTTTATCTGTAGGTTGATAGCTAGTATGGCTAAATATGCTGATTTCACGAGAAGGCAATGTAATTTCACTACGTGCCTTATCAATCAATACATTCATCTGTTTGTCATTATTTAATGCGGGTGGAATAGTCCCAATGAGAAGTAGGTCCGCATCTTTTTTTTGTAGCTCTTCTAATGAATCAGTTAGTGAAACATTAAGCGCTGGGTAGCCTGTTTGAGCACCAATATTCCCTGTAGAGATCAAAAGAGTTGATAACTGAGTTGGAGACGGTTGCTGATTGACAAAAATGAGTGTTTCAGAAAGGTCGGCATAACGGCTAAATGGAAAACCTGCATGGCTGTAAACACGTAAATCAGGTAAAGCGATATAATGTCGATAATCACCTGTAAAATTGAAACTGGATAAATCATCAATAGCAACAGCGTTTGGAACAGGTTGATAAGTAATACATTGCTCAGTTGAACCTCCCGGTATTGGATTAGTGTAATCAAATGCAAATGTAATTTGGTTACGTTCACCTAATTTTACTGCAGGGATATTTAATAAATTTTTATGCTCAATCCAGCCTTGAATAAGTGGTAAGTAAGCAATAACAAGATTGTCTTTTTTATCTTTTTCGAGAGGATAGGACTTAATGAAATGGTCATTTACTGAAATAGACATACGTGAATTATCTTGAAATGCAGGCGTGGTATAGCGATAACGCAATTGCATTTGTAATCCCGTATTATTAAACATAAAGAGATCAGGAGGTAAGGTCATATTTAACGTAATAGGATTAGGTTTTAATCCTCGTGATTGCAATTGACCTTCATAATCTTGTAACGTATTAAAATAAATAGGTTTATTTAATTGAACCCATTTGGGTGCATCGTAAGGCTCGCGAGGGATAAGCTTTTCTACTTCATTGATAGTGACAACATTTCCTCTGAAAATAACTTGCCCACGAGCGATACCATTTACTGCAGTGATCAAATCATTATCATCACGTCCCATAATCAGAAGCAATTTGATATAAGGATTTGTTGGATGAGTCAGCATTTCGATAGTGGGAGCATTAACATCAGCATGCTGTTTTAAAAATTCAGGTTTTTGTTTATTGGTCGCAAAAACAATACTGTGTTGATTTGGTAATGCATCATAAAACACAGGATAATTTTGCTGACGCCAATCGACTTGAGTACCAAACCAAGAGGCGAGTATTGCAGCCGCTTTTTGTTGAGTGAGGTTAGGTGATTGGCTGAAAACCATCGGCAGAGTTATTGAACCGAAATCACGGCTATCAAAGAATGGCTCAGGAAAATGAGCTAATTCATTACTTAAACGGAGCGACTGGAAGGTCAGATTTAATTGGCTACTTTTACTGACGTCAAGCCAAAGCGTGGTATTAGCTTGATTTTCACAAATCTCACGATAGTGACCAATAAAAGAGAGTTTTATATGGTTAAAATCTTGAATGAAAAGCGGATCAATCGGTAGGGTGATTTGATTTTTCTTACCTAAATCTTCTGGTTTTAGAGTAATAACACCCATCATTTCATCGTTTAAATAGACATTAAGATGAGATTCGACAGGAAGCAACGATGGTGAAGGCGTAAATTCTAAATCTAGGGTTGCTTTTGAAACATATTCATCACTCCGTACACCAAATTCTAAATAGCCATCTGGGCTGACCCCAGTTAAATGAATAGCGCCATAGCTAGGGGCTGTATTTGCAAATTTCAGTGTTTTTTGGCGCACAGAAGGCGCTATATCACCAGATGACAAAGGTGTATTTGTTGGCTCTGCTTGAGAAATAACTTCAGATGCTGCTCCAGTTATTGTGACCGGTGGCACTGAAGTGTTCGTTTGCACTTCTTGCGTTTCATCTCCATGGACTGAAGAAGTCAGCATAAATAAGGCAAGTATGAGAAAACGTTTTTTCATTATTGTTACCCAATGATCTTATTGTTTATTAATAAATTCCCAAAAAACGGAGTTTTTCCTTTAAGACTGATGAAATATTTTTGAAACATTAACGTGTTGAGGGAGTAAAGATGAAAGCCACAGCAAAAAGAGGCCAAGTAGGCGGAAAGTGGCATAAATAAAGTAAGGTGCCCGTTTTAACAAGGTGTTATAGCCTTGCATACTGATGAAAATAATATTTTTGAGACTATTTAAAGGTTTATCTATAGGAAGATCGTGTTGCCAATCAGCCCAGGTATCAGCTCTATCAAAGGTACAAGCTGTAAAATCAATGGCTTTTTGCGTAGTCATTTCAAGTAGTTGCAACCCAATAATTTGTCCATCAATACGTGAAATACTGGCTTTAAAAGCATGCTCTCGCTGATTTTGGCTCAAGAGTAGGGTGATATTTTCATTTTGAGGTAAAGAGAGAGTGACATTATTAGGCAATAAAATTGCGCAGCTATTGTCAGAGAAATCATAAAGATAACATCTATAGAGAGCACCGTTGTTTAACAACAACATAGCCGGAACTTTGACTCTAACGCGAGGAAAACGACGTTGTTGTTTAGTTTCAACAGAAACTGCAATTGCAACACCCAGTAAGACAAGGTTATAGCAAACCCATATTAGACACATAACAGTCGCCCAAACTTCGTCAGGGTCACCAGTTGCTATACGCCAAAAAGCAAACAAAATACCCAATAAATTCAGATTGAAAAAGATTAAGTAAGGACGGTTAATATTCCAATCAACAAACCCTTCTTCCATCACTCCGCCTTTTTCAGTAACGTTAAATTTGCCTTTATATGGGGAAAAGAGGGTGCTTAATACAGGTCGAGTGGTGTACCACGCTAAAATTGTTTCATAGACTTCACCCCAAAATGAATGGCGGTAAGCACCTTGTAACTTCGCACTTGCCAGAGATATGTGGATCAAATACGGCACAACATATAAGGCGATAGCGATGGCGGGTGCATAAATGATGTAGGCGTGAAAAATAAGAAATGTCAGGGGGGCTAGTAAGAAAATCATACGAGGAATGCCTGAGAAAAAATGCAACATGGCATTTAAATAACATAGGCGTTGTGGAATGCTTAGTCCTTTACCAAATAGAGGATTATCAAGGCGGAATATTTGTACCATGCCTTTTGCCCACCGAATACGTTGTCCGATATGTGCCGATAATGATTCAGTTGCTAACCCAGCAGCTTGCGGTATACGGATATAGGCAGATCGCCAACCATGGCGATGTAAACGTAATGAGGTATGCGCATCTTCGGTGACAGTTTCAACGGCAATACCGCCAATTTCATCTAGTGCTGTGCGGCGTATAACTGCACAAGAACCACAGAAAAACGCAGCATTCCAAGTATCATTTCCATCTTGAACTAAACCATAAAATAGTGTGCCTTCATTTGGTGTTTCACGGAAATTCCCTAAGTTACGTTCAAATGGATCGGGTGAGAAAAAATGGTGAGGTGTTTGTACTAACGCCATTTTTTCGTCTTTTAAAAACCAACCCATCGTAAATTGTAAAAATGAACGTGTTGGAATATGGTCACAGTCAAAGATAGCGACAAACTCACCCGTTGCTTGTGTTAATGCATGATTGATATTACCGGCTTTGGCAAAGTCATGTTTTTCACGCGCGATATAACGAATACCTACTTCTTGTGCAAATGCTTTAAATTCAGGACGATTGCCATCATCAAGTAGATAAATAGAGAGTTTATCTTTAGGCCAATCTAAATTTAAGCTGGCATAAATAGTGGGTTTAACCACTTGCAGGTCTTCGTTATAAGTGGGGATAAAAATATCGACACTTTGCCATTTTGTAATATCTTCAGGCATGGAAACGGGGTTTCTATGCAGTGGCCAAATACATTGCATAAAGCTGAGAAATAGCACACACCATGCGTAAGTTTCAGCAAGTAACAGCAGTAAACCGCAAAAAAGACTAAAATTATCAACCCAATACAGCGTAGATTGATAACGCCACCAGATATATCGACATGCAATGGTAAGTGCCAACATAATCATGGCAATGGAGGCAAAACGGCCAGGGATCTCACGGATCGCTAAAGCTACTAACCAAAGAACAACTACAAAAACAAATTGGAACGTGAGATCAAATGGTTGAGTAATGCTCAGTAAAATAAAGAAAATAGCTAAAACAGCAATGGCAGAGTAAAGCAGATATTGCCAAATGGAGGTGTTCTTTTTCTTGTGTTGAATGATTTCAATTGCAATAGGTGAAACCTGAACAAAGAATTTTTTGTACAGATTTCGAATATGGGAAATAAATTGGGTTGGTTTTTTTACCAATAAATACCCAATGTAATGACATGTTAGCCAAATGCTTTGTAATAAATAGCGCAAAGGATCGAAAATTTTAGGGCAACGAGGGTTAATATGAGGAAATAACTCACGCTGTTTTTTGGCTATTTTTCGCCAAAAAGGTGATTCCATTCGTAAAAAAATCCACATAATGCCGATAAATAGCTCATTAACAATGGCTGCGCTACGAGAGGCTCCGTTATGGCGATAGAATTTGTAATAACGAATAAGAATGTGTTGTGACACATTATTTTCTGTTTTTTTCTTGGCATCGAAAGATGATGGCATTATGGCTGTCCTTCTTTCCTCGCTAATAACGGAATACACCATTGGGTTAGTTGTGTGATTTCTTCAACTAACATGCAATTGGCTCGATAATCATATAAAGGTAAACGTGAGGCACACGCTTCTAATGACGCTTCATCTCGATGAAGAACCGCAGGGCATAAGGGAAAAGAGGTAGTTTGCCAAAATTGATAAAAATCTTGGTGAACTTGGCTAGTTGCTCGAAATTGATTAATGAGTATGTACTCATTTTTACCAAATTCATGTTGATTTAGGCGGATATGGCAGTTGCTTTCAGCCATTGCAACCGTGAAAAAAATAGCCGCTTTTTCTATCCAAGGGGTGAATAACGTATCTTGTGTATGTTGCAAGTCCATTAAAATAATGGTGTCTGGATGCAGTTGAATAAAGGACGATAAAAAGTGATTGAAATGCTGTTTTGCTGAAAATGATAACTGTAAGAGTAAATTATCCTTCGTGTTAACCAAACCAAAAGGTAATACTTGATAGTGTGGTCGATAGTTAAAAATACACTCCTCTATGGGGGTTTGTGCCAATAATGCCTGACTTAATGTAGTCATTTTTTGCTGTGCAGGGAAATAAAAAGACAAAATACTTTCAGTACAATTATCAATAATAAGCACTTTTTTATTTTGTTGATTAAATTGCCGAGCAAGAGCAATTGCAGTGGATGTTGTACCCACTCCGCCTCGTATCCCTTTTAATACAATAAGTGGCATAGTTAGCCTCATTTAGTCATGTAATGAAATGCATTGAGTAATGGCCATCGATAAATAAGCACACTATTTTCTTCTTCTTTATTAATATCCTGATAGTGATAGTTATTTAATGAAAATAAATTTTTTAATTTATCGATGTCATTATTTAGATTATTTTTTTCTATTTTTATATTTAAGTTAATAAAAGTTTCACTTTTCATATTAATAATCTCCAAATAAAAACAAAATAAATTCTTTCCAGGGTTAAATTCCCGGCAAAAGAATGTTTAATTAATATTGCTTGCTAATTATTTAAAGTTTCCATTTTAGAATATGCTTTAAAAGTAATTATTTCAATTACGTAAAAACACATAAAATAGATATCTATTATCTTTTTTTGTAATAGCGGTTATTAGTTTTTCTTTTTAATTCGTATTTTTTTGAATAATTAATTTTTCAAATAATGATTAAATGAGTTTAACTGCAAAATAAGGTAAATAAAAAGAATTGTAAATTAGTTGATTATAACAATACATTAAATTATTTAATTATGACGATCATTATTGTATATTGATCTTAATCATTTTTAACCACAAAACCTTTGTATAGTAATCATTTTTTGATTGTTTTTGTTTTTATATTAAGGAGTTTATTTCTTTGTTGTAGCGGGTGTTTTTAAATTGTTATTAATTGTTGTTTATCTGTTGTTTGTTTTGTTTTTATTTCGAAATATAAAAATAAGATAACTCTGTCTTTTATTAATCAATGAAAATAATGCATCATTTTTAAAAATAGTGACTATTATATAAATAGAAGCTTGAGTGTTTTCTTTTAAATTCCGACCTAAATAAGTTGGTTTTTATTATTATATTTCTTTTATATAAGAGACCAGTATTTGACTGGTTAATTTATTTTTTCTTTTTTATTTAGGGGTTTTTACTAAGTGGTTAAATAAATATTCTCTTATAACATTATTTAGTAGTTAATTTAATATCAGAAGTAATAAAAAGACAGATATGAATCATCATATAACTGTCGAGTTGGATTTATTTATACTAATAAGTAGGAAATCAAAATGAACAAATCTAATTCAACCCAATTCGATTTTTTACATTACTGGCATGGGTTGGGAGCATGGAATTTCTATTTTTTACTAAAGTTTGTTTTACTTTGGTATGGTTATTTAAATTTTGATGCTTTTAGTAATCTAATTTTCCTCGCATTTTTATTGTTTCCATTACCTAAAAACATTTGGCATAAAATGCGTAATTGGATTGCTATCCCTATCGGAGTCATTTTATTTTATCATGATACATGGTTGCCCAGTTTTTCAACAGTATTGGCGCAAGGTGGTCAACTTAAGCAGTTTTCGTTTGATTATCTTGTCGAATTATCCGTTAATTTTATCAACATTAAAATGATAGGTGTTGCCTTTATTTTACTGGTGGCTTACCTGTTTATTGAGCAGTGGGTAAGGGTTTCTGTTTTTATCATTGCGGGGGTACTTTGGTTAAATATTGGAGGATTCACTCATTTTTCACAAGGTATGGTGCCTGCTGTTTCAGCAAATAGTTTTACCCAAGAAAATAGTGTCAATAATGAGATTAGTAGTGAACAGGCCAGCGAAATTGAAGTGTTACCCGCAACCGTTGGATCTCCAATTTCCACGCCTGTGGCGCCTGAAGTTATTACGAAACCGGTAGAAAAAACAGCAATGGGAACGCTTTATCCTCCCCAAAAACATCAGTTTAATAATAAAGTATTAAATGATTGGTTAACTCAATTTTATAGCTATGAGAAAAAACGCATAACACCATTCCCAGCGCAGTTGTCCGCAGATGCTCAACCTTTTGATATCTTAATTATTAATATTTGTTCACTTTCAACAGCGGATGCCGCTGCTGTAGGCCTACAAGAGCATCCTATTTGGGGAAATTTTGATGTGCTATTTAGTCACTTTAATACCGTCTCTTCTTATAGTGGCCCTGCATCATTAAGATTATTACGAGCTAGTTGTGGTCAGACTCACCATTCCGATTTATATGATCCGACCGATACACAATGCTTGTTAATGGACAATTTATCTTCGTTAGGATTTGCAAAGAAATTAGTACTCGATCATAACGGGAAGTTTGGTCATTATCTTCAAGAAATTCAGCAACTTGGTAATCTTAATGTTGCTTTGCAAGATCAAAAAAATCTTTCTCATCAAATAACAGCCTTTGACGGCACTAAAATTTATAATGATAAAGAGACGTTGATGCGTTGGTTGCAAGGGCGTGAACAATCAAATGAGAGTCGTAGTGTGACATTTGTGAATTTAGTGTCATTACATGATGGTAATCGTTTTGTAGGGGAAAATAACACCGCTGATTATGGTAAGCGAGCCAGCACTTTATTAGACAGTTTAGATAACTTTATGAATGAGTTAGATAAAAAAGGAAGAAAAGTGATGGTAGTCATTGTGCCGGAACATGGTGCCGCTTTACAAGGTGATAAAACACAGATGTCAGGTTTAAGAGACATTCCTAGCCAAAGTATTACCACAGTACCTGTCGGTATTCGTTTTACAGGGATCAAAGATAGAGCACAATTTTATCCTCCTGTAATTGTTGAAGAGCCAAGTAGCTATTTGGCCTTGTCTGAATTTATCTCTCGTAATGTTAATGGTGATGTTTTTAATCAATCTTCTATTGATTGGAATGCATTAGCCAGTGAACTACCTCAAACAGCTAAGGTTGCAGAAAACCAAGCTACCATTGTGGTTGATTATCAAGGCCAGTCTTATATCAAGTTAAATGGAGGTGAGTGGATTAATTACCCTAACTAGCTTGTTATAGAAAATCATTTCATTATAAGTCTATGTTCTCGTTTTCTCCTTTTGAGATCCCCGTGTTGATTGCGGGGTTTTTTTATGGATTTAGAAATAAAGAGTAATAAAAAACCACATCTCAAAGATGTGGTTTTATCAAACAGTTAATAGCGTGATGTTATTGGCTGAGGATTATTTTAAACCTGCGGCTTCACGTAAGATTTCTGCTTTATCTGTTGCTTCCCACGGGAATTCAGGGCGACCAAAATGGCCATAAGCCGCGGTTTTTTGGTAGATTGGGTGCAGTAAATCTAGCATTTGAATTAATCCGTAAGGACGTAAGTCAAAGAATTCACGCACTAACAGAATAAGTTGTGTTGTTGGGACTTTTTCAGTACCAAATGTTTCTACCATAATTGATGTTGGCTCTGCCACACCGATTGCGTAAGAAACTTGAATTTCACAACGATCTGCTAAACCAGCAGCAACGATATTTTTAGCAACGTAACGTGCAGCATAAGCTGCAGAGCGGTCTACTTTAGATGGATCTTTACCAGAGAAAGCACCGCCACCGTGACGCGCCATACCGCCGTAAGTATCGACAATGATTTTACGACCCGTTAAACCACAGTCACCCATTGGGCCACCGATAACAAAACGACCCGTTGGGTTGATGAAGTATTTAGTTTGCTCATTTAACCATTCTGCTGGCAGAACAGGTTTGATGATCTCTTCCATCACCGCTTCATGCAGGTCTTTTTGTGAAATATCTTCAGAATGCTGAGTTGATAATACAACCGCATCAATACCAACAACTTTATTGTTGTCATATTGGAAGGTAACTTGGCTTTTCGCATCAGGACGTAACCAAGGTAAAGTGCCACTTTTACGTACTTGTGCTTGACGCTGAACTAAGCGGTGAGCATAAGTAATGGGTGCGGGCATTAATACGTCAGTTTCGTTAGTCGCATAACCAAACATTAAACCTTGGTCACCGGCACCTTGTTCTAAAGGATCTGCTCGGTCAACACCTTGGTTGATATCTGGTGATTGTTTACCAATCGCACTGATAACTGCGCAGGAATTAGCATCAAAGCCCATATCGGAACTGGTATAACCGATTTCACGAACGGTATTACGTGTAATTTCTTCGATATCGACCCAAGCTTTGGTGGTAATTTCTCCGCCTACCATAACCATGCCTGTCTTAACGTAAGTTTCGCAGGCAACGCGCGCTTTTGGATCTTGTTCTAAAATTGCATCCAGAACAGCATCAGAAATCTGATCTGCAATTTTATCTGGATGACCTTCTGAGACTGATTCAGAAGTAAATAGGTGTGTAGTCATTATATCTCGTTACCTTAATACAAACGGTTTAAGGATGGATGTTTTAACATCTAGACGTCTATTTTATGACTCTTCTCTCTTTAATTCCAGCTTTTTTTAATCAAATATAGGGATAAAATAGAATCAAACAGTTAATCTTATTTTTTATTGCGTGCTATTTACTGATGATAAAAGATCGAAAATAAGAAAAAAAAGGTTTTTGTGCATTTTGCTTTTGCATTTTATGTTAACTACAGGTATAAACTCGCGGTTACTGTGAAATCTGAACACAGTGTAAACCGCAGAATTTCTAATTCTGTTTCTCTGTTAGGGAAATGGCTTATAGGTTTAAGCCATGTGTGGAGTGAATGGGTAATGATCCATTGTCTACAGGTTAGTCTTTTCAAAAACCAAAACAGCACTCGTCAATACTATACTCGTAGTATATCTAGAGTGATTTCCTCTCTGAGCTCTTTCTCTTTAGAGCGAAGTTGTCTGTTACTTGCCAATAGGTGATTGTGTTAACTGATTAAAGGTTAACTCAAGAACTTTCTACTATTATGTCCTGCGAATAGCTGGATAATCATATAAAAATATATAGAGAGTCATTACTTCCAACTGTTATTTATCAGTCGTTTCAGATTTTTGTCAGATAATTGACTACTATAGTGACAGGCAAGGTATAAACTCATACTCCCTAAGGAGAATGTCATGAATGATAACATCGCTCGTAAGATGCAGCAGACCTATAACATTGCATATTGGGGGGGCGGTTACTATTTAGCGAACAATCGGGGAAATATTAGTGTTTGCCCTAATCCTGATGTTCCTGATGCCACTTTTGATTTAACCGAGTTGGTTAAACGTGTTCAAGAAGAGCAAGAGCACTTGCGCTTACCCGCGCTTTTTTGCTTTCCTCAAATATTACAGCATCGTTTACGTTCGATTAATGCGGCGTTTCATCGTGCGCGTGAATCTTATGGTTATAAAGGTGACTATTTTTTAGTTTACCCAATCAAAGTCAACCAACAACGTCGTGTTATTGAGTCATTAGTCAATGCAGGAGAGCCTTTAGGTTTAGAAGCAGGTTCTAAAGCTGAATTAATGGCCGTGCTTGCTCATGCCAATATGACAAGCTCTGTGATTGTATGTAATGGTTATAAAGATCGTGAGTATATTCGCTTAGCACTTACAGGCGAAAAGCTTGGGCATAAAGTTTTCTTAGTGATTGAGAAAATGTCTGAGATAAAAATGGTACTCGAAGAAGCTGAACGTTTAGAAGTTATTCCACGTTTAGGCGTTCGCGCTCGTCTTGCTTCTCAAGGATCGGGTAAATGGCAGGCAAGTGGTGGTGAAAAATCAAAATTTGGTTTAGCTGCGACGCAAGTTCTGCAATTAATTGATATGTTACGCCAAGCTGATCGCTTAGAGAGTCTACAATTACTGCATTTCCATTTAGGTTCACAGATGGCGAATATCCGTGATATTGCAACCGGTGTTCGTGAGTCTGCTCGTTTCTATGTTGAGTTGCACAAATTAGGCGTCAATATTCAATATTTTGATGTAGGTGGCGGTTTAGGTGTGGACTATGAAGGTACTCGTTCACAATCTGATTGCTCGGTTAACTATGGCCTTAATGAATATGCAAATAATGTTATTTGGGCAATTGGCGATGCGTGTGATGAAAATGATTTACCGCATCCAACCGTGATCACTGAATCAGGTCGTGCGTTAACTGCACATCATACTGTATTGATTTCTAATGTCATTGGTGTTGAGCGTAATGAATTTACCGCGATTACGCCACCTGAGGAAGATGCAGCAAGACCAATTGCTAGCCTTTGGGAAACATGGGAAGAGATGCAAACCAAAGGGCATAGTCGTTCATTACGTGAATGGTTGCATGATAGCCAATTAGACTTGCATGATGTGCATACTCAATATGTTCATGGCATGTTAAGCCTGACAGAGCGTGCATGGGCAGAAGAGTTATATTTAAATATCTGTCGTCGTATCCAATACGATTTAGATCCAAGTAATCGTGCTCATCGCCCAATTATCGATGAGTTACAAGAACGTATGTCAGATAAGTTCTATGTTAATTTCTCATTATTTCAATCTTTGCCGGATGCATGGGGTATTGATCAATTATTTCCTGTATTACCGATTGAAGGATTAGATAAACCACTAGATCGTCGTGCGGTACTACTCGATATTACGTGTGACTCAGATGGTATTATTGACCATTATGTTGATGGTGATGGTGTTGAAACAACGATGCCTATGCCAGCTTATGATCCTGAATACCCACCTATGATTGGCTTCTTTATGGTTGGGGCTTATCAGGAAATTTTAGGCAACATGCATAATTTATTTGGTGATACTGCTGCTGTTGACGTTTATCTTGATGACAAAGGGGATCTTACTTACGTCCAAAGTGAAGAGGGTGATACGGTTGCCGATATGCTTCAGTACGTTAAGTTAAATCCAACGGTGTTGTTAGATCGTTTCCGTACTCAAGTAAAAAATGCACAGTTAGATGAAGCGTTGCAAGAACAATTCCTGACTGAATTTGAAAGTGGTTTATACGGTTATACGTATCTGGAAGAAGAAGAGTAATTCTTAACTTTCCAATGCAGGAGTGATGTTATTAAACATCACTCTTTATCTATCATATTGATTTGTATGTTACTTATTTAAAATAAGTGACAGAGGTAATAGCATGAAAAATAGTACGTTAGGTAATGAGACTGATAATTCATTGATCTCTAATGCATTTGGTTTTTTACGTTTTCCACTGAATTTTCAGCCTTATAGCAGTGATGCGGATTGGGTTATTACGGGTGTGCCTTTTGATATGGCAACATCAGGTCGTGCGGGAACCCGTCACGGACCGGGTGCTATTCGTCAAATTTCAACGAATTTAGCGTGGGAAGGTAACCGCTGGCCGTGGGATTTCGATATGCGTGAGCGCTTAAATGTTGTCGATTGTGGTGACTTAGTTTTTAACTTCGGTGATGCACAGGATATGAGCGATAAATTACAAGCTCATACAGAGAAATTATTAGCGGCAGGTAAAAAATGTTTAACCTTTGGTGGTGACCATTTTGTCACATTACCTTTATTACGTGCCCATGCAAAACACTTTGGTAAAATGGCATTAGTTCATTTTGATGCACATACCGATACTTATGGTAATGGTAGTAAATTTGACCACGGTACAATGTTCTTCCATGCACCAAATGAAGGATTAATCGATCCTAACCACTCTGTTCAAATTGGTATTCGTACTGATCATGACAGTGATAACGGCTTTACCGTGTTAGATGCAGCACAAGTTAATGATCGTGGTGTGACAGATCTTGTTGATCAGATCAAAGGTATTGTTGGCGACTTACCTGTTTACCTGACTTTTGATATTGATTGTCTTGATCCTGCCTTTGCACCAGGAACAGGAACACCGGTTGTCGGTGGATTAACAACAGATAAAGCACTGAAGATCTTACGTGCATTGCAACCGTTAAATATTGTTGGTATGGATTTAGTTGAAGTTTCTCCTGCTTACGATCAATCTGATATTACAGCGCTTGCTGGGGCTACAATTGCACTTGATATGTTATATCTGCAAGCAACAAAAAAATAATTTCTATTAACCCCCAGAAAATAAAGACAAGGCGATATCTTTTTAGGTGTCGCTTTTTTATTTTTCTTCTATCTATGAATAAGTTAAGCATTTTTTGCTAATAAATAAATTCACATCCTCAAATGTCTTTTCTGCTTTTTTTAGCGCTTATTTTATCATTTGTTAAACGCTTATTCTAAATGATAATCATTTATAGAGTGTTTAGTTGCTATTATTGAGTTTATTAGCGAATAATTGTTATTTTGTCATCCGCCTGTTTAATTGCTACTGTTAATCTATTAACAAAGTTCTTTTTTAGAAGAGCTTTTTCATCTGTAAATATTCAGGAGAAAGACAATGGCTTTGAATGGTAAAGTAATTTTAGTTACAGGTGCTGCTCAGGGAATTGGCCGTGGCATTGCATTGCGTTTAGCGAAAGATGGTGCTGATATTGCTCTGGTTGACTTGAAAGCAGATAAGTTAGCAGATGTTGCAAAAGAAATTGAAGCATTAGGGCGTAAAACAACCATTTTTGCTGCAGATATTAGTCATCGTGATGAAGTTTTTGCTGCTGTTGAGCACGCTGAAAAGACATTAGGTGGCTTTGATGTCATGATCAATAACGCGGGTATTGCACAAGTAAAACCTCTGGCTGATGTTACACCTGAAGATATGGATAAAATCTTCAAAATTAACGTAAATGGGACTATGTGGGGTATCCAAGCAGCCGCAGAAAAATTTAAGGCTCTGGGTCATAAAGGTAAAATTATTAACGCTTCATCCATTGCTGGGCATGATGGTTTTGCAATGTTAGGCGTTTATTCAGCAACTAAATTTGCTGTACGTGCACTGACACAAGCAGCTGCAAAAGAGTATGCTAGTGCTGGTATTACGGTAAATGCTTATTGCCCAGGTATTGTAGGTACTGATATGTGGGTTGAGATTGATGAGCGCTTTGCTGAGATAACAGGGGCACCAAAAGGTGAGACTTATAAGAAATATGTTGAAGGTATTGCTCTGGGGCGTGCTCAAACACCTAATGATGTCGCAGCCCTTGTTGCCTTTCTATCAAGTGATGACTCTGACTATATTACAGGCCAAGCAATTTTAACTGATGGCGGTATTGTTTATCGTTAATCACTAATCGAGATTATTTACCAATACCCTGTGTGATTTAGCGTAGTAGCACAGGGTATTTTATAGCTGAAAATAACGGGCCAGTAGTGGGGCTGTAAAATTCTTTTTCAAATAAAAGCCTCTGGGCAATGTCATAATACTCTGCCCATTTTCTCCAATTGCTTCCGTTAATGCTTTGCTGTTTGCTGCTTTAGGACGAATTTGTAAGACTTGCCCATGACGCGCAGTAATACTTTCTACTTTGCCCAGTACAATCATGTCCATTAACTCTTCCCAATCATGGCGTAATAATTCTTCTTCTGTATGATTTGGGCTCCAAAGTAGTGGAGAGGCAACACGACGTTGCGCTAATGGAATATCTCTTTCACCTTCAACAGGAACCCATAAAACTCTAGAAAGTTTACGTTTTACATGGCTGTTTTCCCATGTAATACCACTATTACCTGTTAATGCTGCAACACAGACAAAGGTGGTTTCTAAAGGCATGCCTAGTCTATCAATCGGGATCGTTTTAAGTTCAATACCCAACTCACTGAAATCTTGTTCGGGTTTACTGCCTGCACTTGCACCTAAATAATACTCTAACAACATTCCTACCCAGCCTTTATCTCTTTTTAGGTTGGCAGGAATAGGTAAATGTGCAAAAGCAGCAAGTTCACCAAATGTATAACCTGCTAGGGCTTTTGCTCGTTCAAATAAAACCTGCTCATTTTTAGGTGCTACAGGTGGCGTAAACATAGTTATGATCTTCTTGTTTAAAAAATAGACAGAAAAAAAAGGTTGTTGATAATGTATTTCACTTTATTTCATTTAAATCATAATAGCATGATATATCATCATTTTTTTGAGTTAATTCTTCAATTGAAATTTATAATATCAAGTTGTGCACGGTTATCCTGAAATCATAAACAGGCTTTTACACTAGGTTATCCACAGCTTTATGGGATAACTCACAGAAAGTGAGATCACTGTTCTGATTTACAGCCTTGACTTTTGCAGATATTCCTCAAAATTATCCTATTTTGTCTAACTAATCGGCATAACCTGTGGATAAAACACTCTGTGGTTATTTTTTGTACGATTTAAGGCGATGAGTCTTTTAATTGTTTTATCCAATCGACGAAATAGGCATTTAAAACTAGCTACTAATTTGAATTATAAGTGATATTTCAAAATTTATATCAACAGTCTTTTTTAGGATATAAAAACTATACCCTGATTATCTCACTCTTTTTCACATAGATATCCACAGAAAAAGTGAATAAATCCCCTAAGCATTTATGTGGGTGTTTATAACTTTCAAGTTTTCTGTGAATTAACTTAAATCGTCACAATCATGACGATGAAAAAGTTCGTTATCTCTTATTCTGGTTGTTGTGGCTCAATATCAGGTGTGAACCATGCTGATTTGAAATCAAACCAACCAAAAGTATTCATTTTGACACCACGTATGGTTCTTTGTCCTTGTAACTCAAGCAAATGGTGAAATAAAGGATAAAGCCAAATATCGTGTGTTAACTGATGGCACCACTCTTCTAGTGGTAGCTTTTTTTGATGCCATAAAGAGAGATCGTGTGTAAATGATCGCCCTAAACAGTGATGAAAAAGAGGTAATTCATAGAGAGTAGCGAAAATAGAAAACGCTAAGGGTTTATAGAAATTTACCGTTGCTAACCAGATATCACTTTCTGCTTTACCGTAATACCATTGTTCATAATCGAGGACTTGAATAGTGAGCTCAATATCATACAGAGATAAAATATTTTTGATAAGTTCAGCGATAGTGCTGTATTCATGATGCTCTTTATATAGTGTGACTGTCAGTTTGGTTAACGATGCAGGTTTGGGATGTTGGCGTATTAATTTACTGTGATGCCAATGAAGTAGTAAACCATAAGCAGGAGACCAATGACGTTGATAGAAAGGATCACAATGTGTCAACATATTAACGGGAGTTAATACACTGCTTAACCACTCCCTTATTTCTATTTGCTGGCATTGTGCTGAGCGACTATCATAAAGTAAAAAATAACATCCTTCCTCTTTACGACTTTCCAATGAATCTTTGTTTGTATCATCATCTGTTAAATGAATGGTTGAACAGACCATTTTTTTATTCAGTTCTGGTACAACCCATATATCAATTTCATCTAATAATGCACGTAGCCCAAAATAGCGATTAAAGGCTTTTATTTGCAGTTTATGCTGATCATTAGCCATGATTTGATAAGCACCAGTGCCTATTGGGTGCTGTGCAAAGGCTGGGAGTGATGCCCATTCTTGTGGCAAAATAACGGCTTGAGGGCTTCCTAATAACGTTGCAAATTGTTTATCCGCTTCGTTTAAGAAAATATCAAGCACATAAGGTTGAGGTGAGGAAATACGTTCTATATGTGCATAAAGTGGATTGCATCGCTTCATACGCATTAAAGAAGTGCTGATGTCTTCAAAAGTAAGCTCGCGACCATGATGGAAATAGATAGAAGGACGTAAATAAAATCGCCAATGTTGCTCTGTGATCATTTGCCAATGGTGAGCTAATTCTGCTTCGACTTCCCCATTTTCCTCTTTTAAATGCACCAAAGAATTAAATATTTGGCTCATTAAATGTAATTCAGATCGTCTTAAAGGCGTTCCTGGCAATAAATTTCTAAAAGGGCGATAGTAAATAATCCGAAGTAACTGTTGACCAGGATGAAAACTTTTCTCAATTTGAGAGAGCACCATTTGACGTACAGAGTCTTTATCTCCCATTAGTGCAACAAGCTTTTCAATATCGTTCTCTTCTATTAATCGCTCAGCACGATTTTGTTGAATTTCCTGCGCATTAGATTGAAAACTTAGTGTGGATTTTTTGCCTCTACCTACTTCTGCTTGCCAATTTATCCAGCCTATCTCTTGCATTTTATTTAATAAAGAGCGGACATGGCGGCGCGTACAATGTAGCGTTTGTGCTAATTCTTGTAAGGTAGTTTCAGATGTTTTTCCCTGAAAGGCTTGCCATAGGCGAATAAATTGTAACTCTAAGCGGGGTGTGGACATAAAAGAGGAAATCCCTTAATAAAGTGATCAATTTTAATTTCCTTATATTAGACCGATAATGCTTGTGTTTAAAGTTAGCTCTCATGTTAGTTATCACAAATTATGAATACTGACAGACTCCCCCATTTGAGCATTCGGTGATTGCCGGCCAGTGATAATTGATCACTGGCTTTTTTATTATCTATTTATGAAAATAGTTTTATTGAGGTAAAAAAAACCGTAAACGAATTTACGGTAAGAATGACAAAGTAAACATCACAGAAAGTAGAAGAAGGTAATAAATTGTCTTTATTAGCGCATAAAGGCCGGTTGTTTTGCCTCGTAAGCGCTAATGTCATCTTGGTGTTGTAGCGTTAATCCAATACTGTCTAATCCTTCAATCATGCAATGACGGCGAAATGAATCGATTTCAAAAGAGAAACATAATTCACCGGCTTTGACTTCTTGTGCTACCAAATCGACAGTAATAGGGGAGCCTAAGTGTTGTTTCACCCAATCAAATAATTGTGAAACTTCATCGTCACTTAATTTGATTGGCAATAATTGGTTATTAAATGAATTACCGTAAAAAATATCAGCAAAACTAGGGGCGATAACGGCGTGAAAACCATAATCTGTTAATGCCCAAGGTGCGTGTTCACGAGATGATCCACATCCGAAGTTTTCTCGTGCTAATAAAATAGAAGCGCCTTGGTAAATAGGCTGATTCAAAATAAAATCTGGATTAGGCTGAGTACCTTCATCATCTAAGAATCGCCAATCATGAAACAGGTGCTTACCAAAGCCAGTACGAGTGACTTTTTGCAAAAATTGCTTAGGAATAATGGCATCGGTATCAACGTTTGCTGCATCTAAAGGAACTGCAATACCTGTATGTTGAGTAAATTTATTCATCATTCTCTCCTTTAAGATGTCGCTGCAAATGTACGAATATCTGCAAAATGGCCATTAATCGCAGCGGCTGCCGCCATTGCCGGACTGACTAAGTGAGTTCGACCTCCACGACCTTGACGACCTTCAAAGTTACGGTTGCTGGTGGATGCACAACGTTCACCTGGGTTTAATCGGTCGTTATTCATTGCTAAACACATTGAACAACCCGGTAATCGCCATTCAAAACCTGCTTCAATAAAGATTTTATCTAAACCTTCAGCTTCAGCTTGTGCTTTAACTGGTCCTGATCCTGGAACAACAATGGCTTGAACATGGGATGCAACTTTATGGCCTTTTGCGATTTCAGCAGCTGCACGTAAATCTTCAATACGTGAGTTTGTACAAGAGCCAATAAAAACTTTATCAATAGCGACGTCTGTTAAGTTGATGCCCTCACTTAATCCCATATATGCCAAGGCTTTTTCAGCAGAAGCACGTTCAACAGGATCATTAAAGCTATCTAATAACGGTACTATTTGATCAATAGCAATAACTTGTCCTGGGTTGGTACCCCATGTAACTTGTGGTGCAATATCGGCAGCATTAATCGTGACAGTGGCATCGAAAGTTGCATCATCATCAGACTTTAAGGTTCTCCAATAAGCAACAGCTTCATCCCATGATTGATTTATAGGGGCAAATTGACGGCCTTTCAAATAAGCAAAAGTGGTGTCATCAGGCGCGACTAAGCCCGCTTTAGCACCCATTTCAATCGCCATGTTGCATAAAGTCATTCGACCTTCCATGCTTAAGGCTTCAATCGCTTCACCTGCAAATTCAACGATATAGCCAGTACCTCCTGCACTACCTAATTTGCCAATAATGGCTAATACGATATCTTTTGCGGTGATCCCAATGGCAGTCTTGCCTTGAACTTCAATTTTTAATGTTTTAGCTCGTGATTGTTTTAATGTCTGAGTTGCTAAAACGTGTTCAACCTCAGATGTGCCGATCCCAAAAGCTAATGAGCCAAAAGCGCCATGAGTTGCAGTATGTGAATCACCGCAAACAATCGTCATTCCGGGCAACGTTAAGCCTTGTTCTGGGCCCATTACGTGGACTATTCCTTGATAAGGATGGTTTAAGTCATACAGCGTAACGCCAAATTCTTGGCAGTTTTTTATCAACTCTTGCATTTGAATTCTCGCCATATCACCACAAGCATTAATATCTTTAGTCTGTGTTGATACGTTGTGATCCATCGTTGCAAAAGTTTTATTGGGTTGACGAACAGGACGACCTTTTGTTCTTAATCCATCAAAGGCTTGAGGTGATGTCACTTCATGCACTAAATGGCGATCGATATATAAAATCGGTGTTTCATCACTCACTTCTCTGACAACATGTGCGTCATAGATTTTTTGATATAATGTTTTACCCATGTTATGCCCCTCCACGAATATACTGAGCGATACGATCACCCATTTCGGCGGTTGTGATTGCGTTACCATCTCCCGCTAAGTCTGCGGTACGATAGCCTTCTGCTAATACTTGAGTGATAGCATCTTCAATGGCTTGGGCCGCCTTGTCTTCATTAAAGCTGTAACGCAGTAATAAGGCAGCAGATAAAATTTGTGCAATAGGGTTAGCGATATTTTTACCTGCAATATCAGGGGCTGAGCCACCGGCTGGTTCATATAAACCAAAGCGTTCTTCATTAACGCTTGCAGATGGCAACATTCCCATTGAGCCGGTGATCATGGCGCATTCATCAGATAAAATATCGCCAAATATATTGGAGCACAGTAATACATCAAACTGAGATGGATCTTTAATTAACTGCATTGTCGCGTTATCGATATACATATGCTGAATTTCAACATCTGGGTATTCTTTGGCAATACTGGTTACAACTTCACGCCATAAAATAGAACTTTGTAAAACGTTCGCTTTATCAATAGACGTTACTTTATGGCGACGTTTACGCGCTGATTCAAATGCAAAACGGGCAATACGCTCGATTTCGTAACGATGATAAACTTCAGTATCAAAAGCACGTTCTTGGGCGCCTTCACCTTCACGACCTTTAGGTTGACCAAAATAGATACCGCCAGTTAATTCACGTACACATAAAATATCGAAGCCACGCTGTGCAATGTCAGCACGTAATGGGCAATAAGCTTCTAAACCTTCATATAAGCGAGCAGGGCGTAAATTACAGAACAATTTAAAATATTTGCGTAAAGGTAATAACGCACCACGTTCAGGTTGTTCATTAGCCGGTAAATGCTCCCATTTAGGGCCACCGACAGAGCCAAATAAAATAGCATCGGCTTGCTCGCAACCCGCTAAGGTATTTGCTGGCAATGGTGTGCCATGCTTATCGATGGCAATACCACCGATGTCATATTCTTTTGTAGTGATATTGAGTGAGAAACGCTCACTTATGGCATCCATCACTTTGTGCGCTTGAGCCATCACTTCAGGACCAATACCATCTCCGGGTAATACTGCAATATGATAATTTTTTGACATAATTAAACCGCTTCTTGTGTTGTATGTTGTTTGCGTTTTTCTATTTCGACTTGCTCTGATCGCCAAATGCTATTAATAACGTGGATCATGGCATTTGCTGATGAACCGACAATGTCAGTTTCTAAACCCATTCCGTGAAATTTACGACCTTGATATTCAACGACAATATCAACTTGCCCTAAGGCGTCTCTGCCTTCGCCTTTAGCTGTTAATTGGTAAGTGACTAACTTCAATGGATAACCTGTTGCGCGAGAGATGGCTTGATATACTGCATCGACAGGACCATTACCGGTTGCTGCTTCAGTAATTTCTTTATCACCATGTGTAATGCTGACACTGGCAGTGGCAACGGTAGATGAACCAGACTGAGTATTAAAATAATTCATCACAAACTCATCTGGCTCTTGTTGTTGCTGACCAATAAATGCTAATGCCTCTAAGTCATAATCAAAGACTTGGCCTTTTTTATCGGCTAAACGCAAGAAGGCTGCATATAAATTATCTAAGTTATAATCTGTTTCGCGATAACCCATCTCTTCCATACGGTGTTTAACTGCGGCACGGCCAGAACGAGAAGTTAAATTCAATTGTACTTCTTTTAATCCAATTGATTCGGGTGTCATAATTTCGTAGGTTTCACGGTTTTTCAGTACGCCATCTTGGTGAATACCTGATGAATGGGCGAATGCATTGGAGCCAACAACCGATTTATTAGCATGAATAGGTGTATTACATAATTGGCTGACTAACTGGCTGGTACGATAAATTTCTTTGTGATTAATATGTGTTTGAACATTCATCATTTGTTCACGAACTTTTATTGCCATGATGACTTCTTCTAATGCACAGTTGCCTGCGCGTTCGCCTAATCCATTAATTGTGCCTTCAACTTGTCTTGCACCTGCTTGTACCGCGGTAATGGAGTTAGCGACCGCCATGCCTAAATCGTCATGACAATGGACAGAAATAATAGCTTTATCAATATTGGGTACACGCTCAAATAAGTTGGTGATAATGCCACCGAATTGATAAGGTGTTGTATAACCAACGGTATCTGGAATATTAATGGTGGTTGCACCAGCATTAATTGCACTTTCAACAATTCGACATAAATTATCGATATGAGTACGGCCTGCATCTTCGCAAGAAAACTCCACATCATCGGTATAACGGCGAGCACGTTTTATGGAACTCACCCCCATTTCAATAATGTCTTCAAAAGATTTTTTTAATTTATGTTCAGCATGTAATGCCGACGTTGCCAAAAAGACGTGAATACGAAAAGCGTCTGCGACTTTTAAAGATTCTGCGGCAACATCAATGTCGTTATCAACACAGCGTGCTAATGCACAAATACGGCTATTTTTGATTTCACGTGCAATAGTTTGCACGGATTCAAAATCACCAGGAGAAGAAACAGGAAAGCCCGCTTCAATGATATCCACACCTAATCGTTCTAAGGCATAAGCAATTTGCAACTTTTCTTTTACGCTTAAGCTTGCTTGCAACGCCTGTTCGCCATCTCTCAATGTGGTATCAAAAATAATCACGTTGTTGCTCATAATCTGTTCCTTTCTCTTTTTATTTGCTATTTGCGCTCTCCCAGGTATAAAAAAACCCGCGACTAGCGCGGGTTTTCTCTTTAAGGGTAGATGTGTTTCATTTTTTACCCATAAGCCGACCGCGCATAAAAGTTGCGAGTAGTAGTAGGCTTGATAGTAAAATTGCGTTCAACATGAAACACCCTTAAGTAAGTTCTCAATAATCTTTATTTATTGATACCTAATACCAATAAAGATGTCAAGCATTGGAATTTATAAAATCATTTGGCCGTGTTATTTATAAATTTTTTACAGTGGTTCTGACTAATATCTAAATTTTTACTAATGATTATGACTATCAGCAAATCATTGATTGGGTTAATGTTCCATACATTGTTTAAAAAAAGAGTGAAATGAAAAATCAAACAATTGTTTGCTTTTTTTTTAATCAGCTAAATGATATGGAAAGAGAGTATCAATGAGATAGTAAGGATTGATAAATGTAAGCAAGGTTTTGAATGTAAGCATAAAAATCATTGTATTATTAGAGTTGATGACTCTTGAATTCTTATTTTAGGAATGAAAATACATCATTTTATTATGATTTTTATCATACTTTGTTTTATTATTTGCAAGGCAGAAGGTAAAACAGGTTGTAATATATATTGATATAATCATTTTATATACATGTAATTTTAATATCAAATTTTCATCTTTATATGAAAATGCTTTTTTATTGATATGAAACTAATATGTTTAGTTATATGCATGGACGATGAATAATAAATTTTAATAAATAGTTAAAGTAATGGTTAAGACATATCTATTATTAATAATATCTTTTTTAATAATAGTTAATTAACTATTATAATAACATAGTGGAGTAAGAAATGACGGATTACACATCAGCAACAGTTACCAGTAAAGAATCAGCAGATATGCATTTACGTAATGTTGATCTTAATTTATTAACGGTATTTGATGCTGTTATGCAAATGCAAAATGTCACCCGAGCCGCACAGGTTCTTGGCATGTCACAACCCGCAGTTAGCAATGCAGTATCTCGACTTAAAGTAATGTTTAATGATGAATTATTTGTTCGTTATGGTCGTGGTATTCAGCCTACATTAAGAGCAAAACAACTTTTTGGTCCTGTTAGACAAGCATTGCAATTAGTACATAATGAACTTCCAGGGGCTGGGTTTGAACCAGAGCAAAGTGAACGTATATTTAATTTATCTATTTGTAGCCCGCTAGATATTAAATTAGCGCCAAAAATAGTTGAAAAAATTAAAAATAAAACACCTAACATTAATGTTAATATTAAGTCTTACTTAAATAGTAATATAGAGCACCAATTAAAATATCAAGACATCGAATTTTTTATTAATTATAAACAATTTGATAGAGCAGAATTCCATTCACAGCCATTGTTTAATGATGAGCTTGTTTTAGTTGTTTCTAATAAGCATCCTCGCATTAAAGAAAGTGTGACACAAGAGATGTTATTAAATGAACAACATTCAATTGTTTCTTTAGATGATGTTGGTTCATTTAGTGCTCCTTATTATAAAGATACTCATTTAGAAGATCTTATCACTTATCAGGGAACTGATTTAAACAGCGTATTAAATATTGTCTCTAGAACTTATTTAGTTGCTATTGCACCAAAATGGTTAGTGGAATGCAATGCCGAGCAATTAGATATCAAAGCCATTTCGTTACCTTGGGAAAAGACACTGCGTCCATGCTATTTAATCTGGCATGAATCAACCGCGCGTGACAAAGGTCACTTATGGATGAAAAATTTACTTAGTGAAGTTTGTCAGAATTAGAGTGTTTTCGCTCATAATTAGTTTTTATTCCTAATTATGCAGAAATAGTGGCAGATAACATTAGTTGTTAGACTAATGACCAATATGGGTTTTTATGTAGTTAGATAAAATAAATTGGATTGCTGTCACTATTTTTGCCCTTTATTTATAACAATAACTATTATTCGCATGTTCCCTCGTTCAACGGTGATTTTATACACCAATACTCTTTTCTATATATTGTCACTGATTACGTTATAACAGTTACTTGTTGTTATTCATCTATTTTTCTTTTTTATCTTCCATAAAAAAATAGGATTATAATATTAAACTCCCTCACTGACGTGAGATAGCGCCTTTTGACAAAACTTTTCATAACTCACAATTTTACAAATTTATGTAAAATTGAATTCCTTTATTTTGGCGGATCACTTAGACTTTTACCCAAGTCAGCGAACAGGTGTAAGCTGAAATTGTAAGTGGCGTATTTTATCCATTTCAATTTGATAACACGGTCGCTTTTCCATAAATAGCAGGAAAATTATGATAACTAATAATAATCTTCATGATTATCATATAATTAGAAGATTGCAGATGCGGTTTTTGCACAGCGGGAATAATATTGCTTATCGTCAGTGGGATGCTAAGTGCAATATCGAAATGTCATGGAAAGAGGTTGAAAAGAAAACACGCGCGCTCTCAAATGCATTATTAGAAATGAGTGTGAGTGTTCAAGAAAATATTGGGATCTTTTCTCAAAATACCATTGATTGGTCTTTGGCCGATATTGCTTCTTTGCAATTACGTGCGGTAACCGTCCCTCTTTATGCAACCAGCAGTGTTGAACAAGCCGCTTATATTTTAAATGATGCAAATATTCGCATTCTTTTTGTTGGCGACCAAAAGCAATACGATATTGCTTCTGAATTATTAGCGTTATGTCCTCAACTTGAACATATCATTGTGTTTAACTCTGATGTCGCATTAAACACAAATACACCTTCATGCTATATCGAGAGTTTAATTAATAACACTCAATATCAGTATGATGATGTGTTAGCACAACGCATTAATGAGTGTAATTTAGATGATCTGTTTACCTTGATTTATACATCAGGAACAACGGGTGAACCTAAAGGTGTAATGCTTGATTACACGAGCCTAGCCTCTCAACTTTATCTGCATGACGAACGTCTCTCATTATCAGATAAAGACGTTTCATTATGTTTCTTACCTCTTTCTCATGTTTTTGAACGTGCGTGGAGCTTCTATGTTATGCACACGGGAGCGGTTAATGTGTATTTAACGGATACACATGCTGTTAGAGAAGCAATGAGCGACATTAAGCCTACCGTTATGTGTGCTGTTCCACGTTTCTATGAAAAAGTTTATAGCGCAATTCAAGACAAAGTGTCTCAGGCTTCAGTATTACGTCGATTCATCTTTAAATGGGCAATCAAACAAGGTGAAAAACAGCGTGAAGCACAACTTAATCAGCGTAATCTTGGTTTCGTTTCCCGTTTATGTTATCGCTTTGCTGATAAGAAGGTTTTAAAACCATTACGCCAAATATTAGGTGGACGAGTTCGCTTTTTACCGGCAGCTGGTGCGCGTTTAGATGATGCTGTTATTCGTTTCTTTTTAGCAACAGGCATTAATATTAAATACGGTTATGGTATGACAGAAACCTGTGCCACCGTTTCATGCTGGGAAGAAAATAAATATAAATTAGGCTCTATTGGTACACCATTACCTGGTGTTGAAGTTCGTATTGGGGCTGAAAATGAAATTCAAGTCCGTGGTAGCATTGTCATGAAAGGATACTTCAATAAACCAGAAGATACTGCGGCTGCTTTTACAGAAGACGGTTGGTTACGTACTGGTGATGCTGGTGCTCTTGATAGTGATGGAGCACTATTTATCACTGAACGTTTAAAAGACTTAATGAAAACGTCGAATGGTAAATATATTGCACCACAAATGATTGAAGGTACTTTAGGGCAAGACCGTTTTATTGAGCATATTGCGGTGATTGCGGATACACGTAAATTTGTTTCTGCGTTGATTGTGCCTTGTTTTGATGCACTTGAAGAACATGCCCGTGTGTTAAATCTAAAATATCATGATCGCATCGAATTATTACGTCATACTAAAATTAAAGAGCTATTTGATGAGCGTTTACGAGAAATGCAAAAAAACTTTTCGAGTTTTCATCAGGTTAAGCGCTTTACATTGCTTGCTGAAGGTTTTTCAATGGAATCAGGTGAGTTAACACCGACATTAAAACTTCGCCGTAAAATTATTTCAGAACGTTATCGAAATGAAATTGAATTGATGTATCAAGATTAAATTTAAGCGAGAAAAAGCACCTTTAAGGTGCTTTTTTCTTGTGAAATGACTGATTAATAGATAATGATGATTGAAATAATTGATAAAAGGCATTAACGGAAACGTTGACGCATACGGTTTTATCAGTAAATTGTGTTAAAATGCAAAATCAGATCAGCATAATGACTGAAGTTCATAGCAATATGTAATAAATAACACATTTAATAATTAAAAGAGGCTAATGTGAAACTGGATGAAATCGCCCGCTTGGCTGGTGTTTCACGAACAACAGCAAGTTATGTCATTAATGGTAAGGCGAAACAGTACCGTGTAAGTGACAAGACTGTTGAAAAAGTGATGGCGGTGGTCAGAGAGCATAATTACCACCCGAACGCTGTTGCCGCGGGATTACGTGCTGGTCGTACGCGTTCTATTGGTTTGGTTATTCCTGATTTGGAAAACACCAGTTATACCAGGATCGCAAATTACCTTGAACGACAAGCACGCCAACGTGGTTATCAGTTGTTAATTGCGTGTTCAGAAGACCAACCTGACAACGAAATTCGTTGTGTTGAGCATTTATTACAACGTCAAGTTGATGCCATTATTGTTTCAACGGCATTGCCACCAGAACACCCTTTTTATCAGCGTTGGGCTAATCGCTCATTACCGATTATCGCGCTGGATAGGGCATTAGAAAGTGAGCATTTTATCAGCGTTGTTGGTGACGACTTAGAAGACGCCAAAATGTTGGCAACTGAACTGAAAGCTTTTCCTTCGCAATCTGTACTTTACTTAGGAGCCCTTCCTGAACTCTCTGTGAGTTTTTTACGTGAACAAGGTTTCCGTAGTGTTTGGAAAGATGATCCTCGTGAAGTAACCTACCTTTACGCTAATAGCTATGAACGAGAAGCTGCAGCTGCCGCTTTCTCAGAATGGCTAAACAATAATCCAATGCCAGATGCATTATTCACAACTTCGTTTGCTTTATTGCAAGGGGTTATGGATGTGACATTACAACGAAGTGGCCGTTTACCAACACAGTTGGTTATTGCGACTTTCGGTGATCATGAGTTATTGGATTTCCTTGAATGTCCTGTTTTATCTGTCGCTCAACGACATCGTGATATTGCAGAACGTGTATTAGAACTTGTTCTTGCCAGTCTTGAAGAAGAACAAAAACCGCAAGCGGGAATTACACGTATTCGTCGTGATTTATGTCGCCGAGGCAGTTTAGGACGCGCACGTTAATTTGATATTGCTTTGTCATAATTATCTGCATTTATACTCATCCCTGTTTTATTAAATTAAAACGGGGATGCTTTATTTGATTAAAGAATGTCGAATAGCTTAGAGAATATTAAATTTGAGATTAATCTTAAGCCTTTTTTTACTATTTCCCTCATTTTCATAAGTTTTTAGATTAAATTTTGACATGCATATAAGTGATATTGCTTAACTTTAATAAATAACAGATTTTACTTTAGAGAAAGTGAGAAGAAAATAAATAACTATCTGCATGATATTGAAATATTTTTTTAAGCCTTTCTATTTTTATTTATATAAAAGCACCCTCAAATGATTATGTTGGCTAAAGGTAAATGAACTGCAATAAATTAGTTTTTTATCATTAAAATTATCATTTACTCATTATGATTTCTTTATCTGGTTTTCTTCCTTGTAATCGTTATAAATAATTACTTTTCGTGATTAAAAATATAAAGTGAAAAATAACCGCTATTAATCATAGTGTTAATAATCCTTATTTCTTTTTTGTTGATAATTTAAACATTTCGGTGTGCTCATCATATTACTGTAAATATAAATAAAGCTTCCTACATCTGGCTTGACAACGTTTTCATACCATCCGTAAACTCTATTTGTGGGGATTTGTGGGATAATGTGGTGTAAATTATAAAGCTGAGGGTAATGAGGATGTTTCGTGGAGCAACACTCGTTAATCTTGACAGCAAAGGGCGAATAACAGTTCCTTCCCGTTATCGAACAACGCTGAGTGAGATTTCTGAAGGTCAAATGGTTTGTACCATTGATCTCAATCAGCCGTGTTTATTGCTTTATACACTTCCTGAATGGGAAAAGATTGAGTTAAAATTAGCGGCTTTGTCTTCCATGAACCCGGCCGAACGTCGAGTACAACGTCTGTTATTAGGACATGCCAGCGAATGCCAAATGGATAGTGCAGGACGTCTTTTGCTAGCTAGCACGCTAAGACAGCATGCGGGGCTAACCAAAGAGGTCATGTTAGTCGGTCAATTCAATAAATTTGAATTGTGGGATGAACAGGTCTGGTATAGCCAGATTGAAAAAGACATTGTTGCCGAGCAAACCTCACAGGAACCGTTATCGACACGACTATTGGATTTATCACTTTAAATAATGACAACAAATAATTTTAGCCATACCAGTGTACTACTGGATGAAGCAGTGAATGGCCTGAACATTAAGTCTTCAGGTATCTATATCGACGGAACATTTGGTCGCGGAGGCCACTCCCGTTTAATTTTATCGCAATTAGGTGAACAAGGTCGCTTGATAGCGATAGACAGAGATCCACAAGCTATTGCAGTTGCCAATGAAATAGATGATGCACGATTTTCTATCGTTCATGGGCCTTTTTCAAATATTGAACAGTATGTCAATGAGTTAGGTTTAGCTGGGAAGATTGATGGTGTTTTGCTGGATTTGGGCGTTTCTTCTCCTCAGCTTGATGATCCTGAACGTGGTTTTTCTTTTATGCGAGACGGACCACTTGATATGCGTATGGATCCCACTTCAGGGCAATCTGCTGCGCAATGGCTAATGACAGCTACAGAAGATGATATTACTTGGGTACTGAAAACATTTGGTGAAGAACGTTTCGCTAAACGTATTGCGCGTGCCGTTGTTGCTCGTAATAAAACAGAAGAGCCGTTGACTCGAACTAAGCAGTTAGCTGATTTAATTAGTGAAGCAAGCCCAGTAAAAGAACGTCATAAGCATCCAGCAACACGAAGCTTTCAAGCAATTCGAATCTATATTAACAGCGAATTAGATGAAATTGAAAAAGCATTAAAAGGTGCAGTCTCAGTTTTAGCGCCAGAAGGGCGTTTATCTGTGATTAGCTTCCATTCATTAGAAGACCGATTAGTAAAACGGTTTATTCGTGATGAGAGCAAAGGGCCAGTTGTCCCAGCGGGTATTCCACTCACAGAAGCTCAGATAAAAGAGTTAGGAAGTGCTCGCTTATCAAGTATTCACAAGATGAAACCGACAGGTATAGAGGTGGAAGAGAACCCACGGGCACGAAGCTCTGTATTACGTGTAGCACAACGTATTGAGGAATAAATGTCTACAGAACGACACACACTACCAGGAGTTATAGGGCAGGATTTACTGCGTCATGGCAAGTTACCTGTATGTTTACTGATAGCCGTGATTATTTCTGCGGTGTATGTCGTGACGACAGCACACAAAACACGTTTATTGACAGCAGAAAAAGAGCGTTTAGTGCTGGAAAAAAATGTATTGGATATTGAATGGCGCAACCTCATTCTTGAAGAAAATGCACTGGCCGATCATAGCCGAGTAGAGCGTTTTTCAAGTGATAGTTTGGGGATGGTTCATGTTGATCCAACAAAAGAGAACATTGTGGTTACTAAATAATTAAGGCACGTATGAAATTTTCACGTTCGGCAAAAGCGAAAGCAAAGACAAAGTCAAATGCCAAACTGCGCAAGCCTGAAGAAAAAACAGGATTTGTGAGTTGGCGTTTTGCGTTGCTTTGCACAGGTATTGGTATCGCTTTAGCCGCGCTATTAATCCGTGTTGCCTATTTACAAATTATTAATCCAGATCCCCTTATTCGTGAAGGGGATATGCGTTCTTTACGTGTACAAAAAGTCCCAACTGCAAGAGGAATGATCAGCGATAGAATGGGTAGACCTCTTGCGGTCAGTGTGCCTGTGTATGCTATTTGGGCAGATCCTAAAGTTGTATTAGATGCCAATCCAGATATGACTGATTCTCGTTGGTTAGCGCTTGCTGACGCACTAAAAATCTCCGTCAGTCAAATCGAACAGAAAATTGCTACCGCACCTTCCGCTCGTTTTATCTATCTCGCTCGCCAAGTTAATCCTGAAATTAGTGATTATATTAGTAAATTGAAAATTACTGGGATTAACATGCGCCAAGAATCAAAACGTTATTATCCATCGGGTGAAGTAACTGCTCACATTATTGGTGTAACGAATATTGATGGTGATGGCATTGAAGGTGTCGAAAAAAGTTTTAACCAATGGCTAACCGGTGCTCCTGGTGAACGTGTCGTTCGTAAGGATGGCTTCAACCGTGTCATTGAAAATATTGCTCAAACAGATAGTCAAGCTGCTCATAACTTGATGTTAAGTATTGATGAACGCCTACAATCCGTGGTTTATCGAGAATTAACCAATGCTGTTATCAAGAATAAAGCAGAATCTGGAACTGCTGTTTTAGTTGACGTCAATACAGGCGAAGTATTAGCAATGGCGAATAGTCCATCTTATAACCCGAATAATTTAGCGGGAACGCCTAAAGATGCGATGCGTAATCGTGCTATCACCGATATTTTTGAACCAGGTTCTACAGTAAAACCAATGGTTGTGATGAGTGCACTAAACAATCATATCATTAAAGAAAATAGTGTTATTAATACAATTCCTTATCGCCTTAACGGACATCAAATAAAAGATGTAGCGTTATATCATGAGCTAACGATAACAGGAATATTACAGAAATCGAGTAACGTTGGTGTTTCAAGACTAGCGTTAGCGATGCCTGCATCTGAACTTGTGGATGTTTATTCACGTTTTGGATTCGGGAAGCCAACTAACTTGGGGCTAGTTGGTGAAAGTAGTGGCATATTTCCAATAAAAAAACAACGGTGGTCCGATCTTGAAAGGGCCACCTTCTCATTCGGATATGGGCTAATGGTAACGCCGTTACAACTAGCGCGTGTCTATGCAACGATTGGTAGTTTTGGTATTTACCGTCCTCTCTCAATTACAAAAGTTGATCCTCCTGTACCAGGAACGCGAGTCTTCCCTGAGCCAGTAATGAAAACTGTCGTGCATATGATGGAAAGTGTTGCATTGCCTGGTGGCGGTGGTGTAAGTGCGGCTATTAAAGGGTATCGCATTGCGATTAAAACAGGTACGGCGAAAAAAGTAGGGCCAGACGGAAAATATATCAATCAATATATCTCTTATGCGGCGGGTGTTGCGCCTGCGAGTCGTCCACGTTTTGCGTTGGTTGTGATAATCAACGAACCTAAAGCGGGTAAATATTACGGGGGCGCAGTATCTGCACCGGTGTTTGGCACAATCATGGGCGCGGTTTTACGAACAATGAACGTAGAACCAGATGCATTGATGCCAGACGATAAAAATGAATTTGTAATTAAAAAAGAAGAGGATACAAGTGGCCGATCCTAACTTAAGTGACCTATTAGGGGCACTCGGGATACAAGCACCGTCATTGATGCTCAAAGACATGACACTCGACAGCCGAAAAGCGGCAAGCGGTGATCTTTTTATCGCCATTAAGGGTCATGAAACTGATGGTAGACGCTATATTCCTCAAGCAATTGCTCAAGGTGTTTCAGCAGTATTAGCGGAAGCACAAGATGTTGCAACGCATGGTGAAATTCGTGAAAGCCACGGTATACCTGTTATTTATATTGATAATCTCAATGCAGAGTTATCAAAATTAGCAGGATATTTTTATCATCATCCTGCTGAAAAACTGAAATTAATTGGTGTTACTGGGACTAACGGAAAAACAACAACAACACAATTGTTAGCGCAGTGGGCACAAGGTTTAGGCGAAAACAGTGCTGTGATGGGAACGGTAGGTAATGGACTATTAGGTCACGTTGTTCCAGCCATGAACACCACAGGCTCTGCGGTTGATATTCAATTAGAGTTACAACAATTATTAAATCAAGGCGCGACATTTACAGCGATGGAAGTCTCTTCTCATGGCTTAGTGCAAGGCCGCGTTAGCGCTTTACCTTTTGTAGCGAGTGTGTTTACCAATTTAAGTCGTGATCATCTCGATTATCATGGTGATATGGCAAATTACGAAGAGGCAAAATGGTTACTGTTCTCCACACATCATAGTGGTGAAAAAATCATTAATGCTGATGATACTGTTGGTCAAAAATGGCTATCACGTTTGCCAGACGCTGTTGCAGTGACAATGGATAATAAATTGCCAGTAAATTGGCAAGGTCGCTTTGTTAAAACAACAGACATTAATTACCACGATGAAGGCGCGACTATTTGCTTTAGCTCAAGCTGGGGTGAAGGGGAAATTGAAAGCCCATTAATGGGGGCATTTAATGTCAGTAATCTATTATGTGCTTTAGCGACATTATTAGCACTGGAATATCCATTAGATGCTGTGATTAAGGCATCATCTGCACTCACTCCTGTTTGTGGTCGAATGGAAGTGTTTAGTGCTGATAATCGTCCTACCGTTATTGTCGATTATGCTCATACTCCTGATGCGCTAGAAAAAGCACTCCAAGCTACTCGTTTACACTGCTCTGGTAAATTGTGGTGTGTGTTTGGTTGTGGTGGTGATAGAGATAAAGGTAAGCGCCCACTAATGGGTGCAGTTGCAGAAGAATTAGCAGATAAAGTTGTTATTACTGATGACAATCCACGTAGTGAAGAGCCGCAAGCCATTATCCAAGATATTCTTTCTGGTTTAATGGATCCTGGTCGTGCAATTGCTATTGAAGGCCGAGCAGAAGCAGTGACTAACGTGATTATGCAAGCCGACGCTAATGATATGATTTTAGTCGCGGGCAAAGGGCATGAAGATTACCAGTTAGTCGGTTCACGTCGCCTTGATTATTCGGATAGATTAACCGTTGCACGGTTATTGGGGGTGATAGCATGATCCCTTTATCACTCGAAATCATTGCACAAGTCACTGATGGTAAGTTGAGTCATATTGCTCAAAGCCAAGCTAATCAGCTAACGATTAAGTCAATTTCCACAGATAGTCGCAATATCGATGAATATTGTCTCTTTATTGCATTAGCGGGTGAGCGTTTTGATGCGCATAACTTTATCGCTGATGTTAAAGAAAAAGGCGCTGTTGCTGTATTGGTCAATCGTGAAATTGATATTGATTGTCCGCAAATCATTGTGAAAGACACCCGTTTGGCAATGGGGGCGGTTGCTACTCATATCCGTTCACTGAGTAATGCTAAAATTGTGGCATTAACAGGCTCTTCAGGAAAAACATCCGTCAAAGAAATGACGGCTTCAATTTTGCGTCATTGTGGTGAAACTTTATATACCCACGGTAATTTAAATAATGATATTGGTGTGCCACTAACACTGTTTCGTTTAACACCAGAGCATCGTTTTGCTGTTATCGAGCTAGGTGCAAACCATATTGGTGAAATTGCCTATACCGTGGATATGGTTAAACCCGATAGCGCCTTAGTAAATAATCTCTTTTCTGCTCATATTGAAGGTTTCGGCTCACTTGAAGGCATTGCCCAAGCAAAAGGCGAAATCTTTACTCATCTGAAAGAGCAAGGTACAGCCATTATTAATCTTGATAGTAATGGCTTACCTCTATGGAAACGCCACTTTAATGCGCGTCAAACGCAATGGTCTTTCTCTTTATCAGCTCAAAGCAATGCTGATTTTTATCCGACGGATATCGCTGTTAAGCAATTCACCACTAACTTCACCTTACATACACCAGAAGGTTGTGTTGAAGTCACTCTTCCATTGCCGGGGCGTCATAATATTGCCAATGCTTTAGCTGCCAGTGCGCTGGCACTTTCAGCAGGTGCAACGCTTGATGCGGTTCGCCTTGGGTTATCGACATTAAAAGCGGTACCAGGAAGATTGTACCCTGTGGAGTTAACCACCGGAAAAATGGTGTTAGATGATACTTATAATGCGAACGATGGTTCGATGATCGCGGGCTTACAAGTTTTATCACAATTGCCGGGATATAAGATTTTTGTTGCGGGAGATATGGCTGAGTTAGGTAAAGACTCAGAGAAATGTCACCGCGATGTGGGGCGTTTTGCACACAATGCAGGGATTGATAGTGTATTTACTGTAGGGGATCACAGTCACTTTATTAGTGATGAAAACCAAGGTGGTCAGCATTTTACATTTAAAGCCGACTTACTTGCTCAATTAATTCCATTATTACAGCAGCATGATGTTGTTTCAGTTTTAGTAAAAGGTTCACGAAGCTCCGCGATGGAAGATATCGTGAACGCATTAAAGGAGTGCTTTGAATGTTAGTTTGGCTAGCCGAATATTTGGTTAAATACCATACATTTTTTAATGTGTTTTCTTATCTGACATTCAGGGCGATTGTTGGTTTATTGACGGCATTAATTATTGCTTTGTGGATGGGGCCTCACCTCATCGCTTGGTTACAAAAAATGCAAATTGGGCAAGTGGTTCGTAGTGAAGGGCCAGAGTCTCACTTTAGCAAACGCGGTACACCAACAATGGGCGGGATTATGATCCTGTTCTCTATCTCTATTTCTACACTACTATGGGCAAGATTAGACAACCCCTATGTTTGGTGTGTGTTGCTGGTTTTAATTGGTTATGGCGTCATCGGCTTTGTTGATGATTATCGCAAAGTCGTTCGTAAAGATACCAAAGGCCTGATCGCACGTTGGAAATATTTCTGGCAATCCGTGTTGGCGTTAGTCGTTGCATTTAGTATGTATGCTATTGGTAAAGATACACCTGCAACACAGTTAGTCGTTCCATTCTTTAAAGATGTTATGCCGCAATTAGGCATGCTTTATATTTTATTGGCGTATTTTGTCATTGTAGGAACCAGTAATGCCGTTAACTTAACGGATGGTTTAGATGGCTTAGCTATTATGCCAACCGTTTTTGTGGCAGCCGGATTTGCTTTGGTTGCATGGGCGACTGGTAACGTTAATTTTGCAAGCTACTTGAAAATTCCTTATTTAATGCATGCTGGCGAATTAGTGATTGTCTGTACCGCCATCGTCGGTGCGGGTTTAGGTTTCCTTTGGTTTAATACTTACCCAGCGCAAGTCTTTATGGGAGATGTTGGCTCTCTCGCATTGGGTGGCGCGTTAGGTACGATTGCTGTGTTATTACGTCAAGAATTCTTATTAGTGATTATGGGCGGTGTGTTTGTTGTTGAAACACTCTCAGTTATTTTGCAAGTCGGTTCATTTAAATTACGTGGCCAACGTATTTTCCGCATGGCCCCAATTCATCACCATTATGAATTAAAAGGCTGGCCTGAACCTCGTGTTATTGTCCGCTTCTGGATTATTTCGCTGATGTTAGTACTTATTGGTCTGGCGACGTTAAAGGTACGTTAAGATGGCAAATTATCAGGGAAAAAAAGTCGTTGTTGTTGGGCTTGGAATAACAGGTCTTTCCTGCGTTGACTTTTTTATCCGTCAAGGTGTTACACCTAAAGTGATTGACACGCGCCAAAAACCAGGAGGCTTAGATAAGCTTCCTATTGACGTTGAATATCATACAGGCAGTTTTCACCAAGCATGGCTTAACGATGCAGATTTAATTATCTCAAGTCCTGGTATTGCCCTTTCAACACCTGAGCTTGTTGAAGCTGCAAGTTGTGGTGTCGAAATTGTGGGGGATATTGAACTGTTTTGCCGCGAAGCAAAAGCACCTATTGTGGCTATCACAGGCTCTAACGGTAAAAGCACAGTCACAATGCTTGTGGGTGAAATGGCAAAAGCGGATGGTATTCGTGTTGGCGTTGGGGGAAATATTGGTGTTCCTGCACTGACTTTGCTAACTGAGCCTCATGATCTTTATGTATTAGAACTATCAAGTTTCCAGTTAGAAACCACGTATAGTTTAAAAGCGGCAGCGGCAACAGTCTTAAATATTAGCGAAGATCATATGAATCGCTATCCATTAGGATTGGAACAATACCGTGAAGCGAAATTACGTATCTATGATAATGCCAATACCTGCGTTTATAACCAAGATGACACGCTCACATTACCTTTAGCGGGTAAAGATGGGCGTTGTGTCAGCTTTGGAGTGGGACAAGGTGATTATCAGCTTGATAACACGAATCGCGTCTTAAAAGTAAAAGGTGAAAAAGTTCTTTCAACGTCCGAAATGTATCTCTCAGGACAGCATAATTATACCAATGGACTTGCAGCATTGGCACTTGCTGATGCGGTAGGGATCACACGTAAAGCGGGATTGGAAGTGCTGAAAAACTATCACGGCTTGGCTCACCGTTTTCAATTAGTTTATTCACATCAAAATGTACGTTGGATAAATGATTCTAAAGCAACTAATGTCGGTAGCACAGAAGCAGCCCTTCGTGGCTTAGACATCGAAGGTACATTGCATCTTTTATTAGGAGGCGATGGAAAATCAGCCGATTTTACTGCTTTATTGCCTTATATCAGTGGCGACAATATTCGTCTTTATTGCTTTGGGCAAGACGGACAAGCCCTAGCAAGTTTACGGCCAGATGTCTCTTTATTAACTGTGACAATGGAAGAGGCAATGCGTGCATTAGCCCCTACTGTTAAATCAGGGGATATGGTGTTGCTTTCACCTGCTTGCGCAAGTTTAGATCAGTTTAAATGTTTTGAGCAACGTGGTGATGAATTTGCACGCTTGGCAAGGGAGCTTGGCTGATGAGCATATTCGCAATGCGAAGACTAAAACAGTGGTTAGTGGGCAGTTATCAAACTGAGAATACGGCATTTGTACCGTATGATCGCACTTTGCTCTGGTTTACTTTCGGATTAGCGGTTATCGGTTTTGTCATGGTGACATCAGCTTCAATGCCAGTTGGTCAACGACTTGCAGAAGATCCTTTCTTATTTGCAAAGCGTGATGGGATTTACCTTATTGTGGCGTTTTGTATTGCGTTAGTCACTATGCGTATTCCTATGGCAATTTGGCAACGTTATAGCAGTTTAATGCTGTTTGGTTCAATACTACTTTTATTAGTGGTATTGGGCGTCGGAAGTTCGGTTAATGGTGCTTCACGTTGGATTGCTGTGGGGCCCTTAAACTTTCAACCTGCTGAATTATCAAAACTGGCTTTATTTTGTTACTTATCTAGCTACTTAGTTCGAAAAGTTGAAGAGGTCAGAAACAACTTTTGGGGTTTCTGTAAACCTATGGGTGTTATGTTAGTGCTGGCTGTTTTACTGTTATTGCAGCCAGACTTAGGTACCGTGGTCGTGTTGTTTGTTACCACATTGGCACTTTTATTTTTGGCGGGTGCTAAAATTTGGCAATTCTTAGCGATTATCGGTTCAGGTATTGCCGCTGTGGTTATGCTTATCATTGTTGAACCTTATCGTGTTCGCCGGATCACTTCTTTCTTAGAGCCTTGGGAAGATCCATTTGGTAGTGGTTATCAATTAACGCAATCTTTGATGGCATTTGGCCGAGGCGATTTGCTTGGGCAAGGTTTAGGAAACTCCGTACAAAAACTGGAATATTTACCAGAAGCACATACCGACTTTATTTTCTCCATTTTGGCAGAAGAACTTGGTTATATCGGTGTGGTTTTAGTGCTTTTAATGGTATTCTTCATCGCTTTTCGCGCGATGCAAATTGGGCGACGTGCATTGATGCTCGATCAACGCTTTTCAGGCTTTTTAGCGTGTTCAATCGGGATCTGGTTTACATTCCAATCATTGGTCAATGTAGGCGCGGCAGCAGGCATGTTACCAACGAAGGGATTAACTCTTCCTCTTATTAGTTACGGTGGTTCAAGTTTGATTATTATGTCAACAGCCATCGTGATGTTGTTACGAATAGATTATGAAACACGTCTAGCACAAGCTCAGGCGTTTGTAAGGAGCCCAAAATGAGCGAGCGTAGACGCCGTTTAATGGTAATGGCTGGTGGCACGGGCGGACACGTATTCCCCGGGCTAGCTGTTGCTCATTATCTACAATCCCAAGGTTGGGAAATCCGATGGTTAGGAACGGCGGATAGAATGGAAGCTGATTTAGTACCCAAACACGGTATTGACATTGAATTTATTCGCATTTCTGGCTTACGTGGTAAAGGTATTAAAGCATTAATAGCAGCGCCAATTCGTATTATTAAAGCTATTTTTCAGGCGCGTACCATTATGAAACGTTATCAACCTGATGCTGTACTTGGTATGGGCGGTTATGTTTCTGGCCCAGGTGGTGTAGCAGCTTGGATGTGTGGCATTCCTGTTATTTTACATGAACAAAATGGGATTGCTGGATTAACCAATCGTTGGCTATCCAAGATTGCTAAACGTGTATTGCAGGCTTTTCCTGGCGCATTTCCTAAAGCGCCTATTGTTGGGAATCCTGTACGTGAAGACGTGTTAGCGCTTGAAGCGCCATCGGTACGATTAAAAGAAAGAGCCGGTCCCATTCGTGTGTTGATTATTGGTGGTAGCCAAGGCGCTCGAATTTTAAATCATACCTTGCCGGTGGTCGCTGGTTTGCTTGGTGAACATGTTACAATCTGGCATCAAGCTGGAAAAGGTGGCGAAAGTGATACAAAAACACGCTATCAGAATGAATTAGCAAAAAATTCAGTTAAATCTGAATATAAAGTTACTGAATTTATTGATGATATAGCGCAAGCTTACCAATGGGCTGATGTTGTTGTATGTCGTTCAGGTGCATTAACCGTCAGTGAAATTGCCGCTGCGGGATTACCCGCTATTTTTGTTCCTTTCCAGCACAAAGATAGGCAGCAATATTGGAATGCCCTGCCATTAGAAAAAGCAGGGGCTGCGCGGATTATCGAGCAAAATGATTTAACTCCAGAAGTCATTGCACAAACCCTGAAGCAGTGGGATAGAGAAACATTGTTAGCGATGGCAGAAAAAGCAAAAAGTGTTGCGATTACGGATGCCACAGAGCGTGTAGCGAATGTGATAATCGAAGTGGCAAAAAAATAAACGTAACCTGTAACCATTAACTTAGAGTGAAGAAGTAAATAGTGAATACACAACAACTGGCAAAATTAAGATCGTTTGTGCCTGAAATGAGAAAAGTTAAGCATATTCACTTTATTGGCATCGGTGGTGCTGGTATGGGTGGGATTGCCGAAGTGCTAGCGAATGAAGGCTATGAAATCAGTGGTTCTGATTTAGCGCCAAATGCCGTTACACAACAGCTCGTTGCTTTGGGCGCAACTGTTTATTTTAATCACCGCCCTGAAAATATTCGTGGCGCTAGTGTTGTTGTGGTCTCGACTGCAATCAGTGCTGAGAATCCTGAAATTATTGCCGCGAGAGAGGCACGTATTCCAGTTATTCGTCGTGCTGAGATGTTGGCTGAATTAATGCGTTATCGTCATGGTGTGGCGATTGCAGGAACTCATGGTAAAACCACCACGACAGCAATGATTTCAAATATTTATGCACAAGCAGGATTAGATCCTACTTTTGTGAATGGCGGATTAGTTAAATCAGCAGGTACGCATGCTCGTTTAGGATGTAGCCGTTATTTAATCGCCGAAGCTGACGAAAGTGATGCGTCGTTTTTACATTTACAACCTATGGTGGCTGTCGTTACGAATATAGAAGCAGACCATATGGATACATATCACGGTAATTTTGACAATTTAAAAGAGACGTTTATTACCTTTTTGCACAATTTACCGTTTTATGGTCGTGCAGTGATGTGTCTTGATGATGATGTTATCCGTTCTATCATCCCTAAAGTTGGTCGTTATATTACGACTTACGGGTTTAGTGAAGATGCAGACGTTCGAATTACACATTATGAACAAAAAGGTGCTCAAGGCTTCTTCACTATTTCTCGTGAAGATATGCCTGATTTACAAGTTGTATTAAATGCGCCTGGTCGTCATAACGCATTAAATGCCACTGCAGCTGTGGCGGTTGCTACTGAAGAAGGTATTGCTGACGAACATATTTTAGCAGCATTACTTAACTTCCAAGGTACGGGGCGCCGTTTCGACTTCTTAGGTAATTACGGCCTTGAACATGTTAATGGTCAAGAAGGTGAGGTGATGTTAGTCGATGATTATGGCCATCACCCAACAGAAGTTGACGCAACGATTAAAGCAGCGAGAGCTGGTTGGCCAGATAAACGTCTAGTCATGATTTTCCAACCGCATCGTTATACGCGTACACGTGATTTGTATGAGGACTTTGCTACGGTTCTCAATCAAGTTGATATTTTATTATTAACAGATGTTTATTCTGCCGGAGAAACTCCGATTGCAGGTGCAGATAGTCGCTCACTTTGTCGAACAATTCGCCAGCGTGGCAAGCTAGATCCTATCTGGGTATCTGATGTCGATAATATTTCATCAATATTAGCGGGTGTATTAACAGATAATGATCTTGTTTTAGTTCAAGGTGCTGGAAATATTGGTAAAATAGCGCGTCGCTTAGCAGATACGAAACTACAGCCATCTTTAAGCGAGGATTAAGACGGATGTTTGAGCAAGTGAGCATCATTTATGGTGAAATAGGTAATCAACTCGCTGTAATGATGAAGTGTTATGAGAAAAATAGCACTGTATTGGCGAAAAAAATAAATGAGAATTCGCTTGCTCAAAACCATGTTGAGAAAAAATTTCAGTTAAAAAGTAAGAAAAATGCAGAAAAATTCGCAATTTCTTCTTTTAAAGTAAATAATTCTCAACAGATTGAACAATTTAGTGATTTAATTATCAAACCTAAAGGTGTTCATAAAGTATATATATGTAGGAAAAGTATTAATCGAAGGAACATCGGACAAAAGGATGGGCGATTCTCTGGTTTAAACGTTGCTCAGGAGTTAGTGGGTTAATATGTCACAAGCAGCGCTAAATATAAAAGAACACAAAGAGAAACAGCATTCTGACAGACCGAGTAATGGTACTTATTTATCAGGATTAATTTTTTTCTTATGTGTGATTGCCACTATCGTTTGGGGTGGAATACAAGTAGTTAACTGGATGAAAGATGCAAATCGTCTTCCTATCTCAAAACTTGTATTGACCGGTGAGAGGCATTACACAACAAATGATGATGTGCGTCAGGCGATTTTATCTTTAGGGCAGCCAGGCACATTTATGACACAGGATGTGAATATCATTCAGCAACAAATTGAGCGTATGCCATGGATTAGGCAAGTCACTGTGCGTAAACAGTGGCCTGATGAGCTTAAAATCCATCTGGTAGAGTATGTTCCCTTTACCCGCTGGAATGATACTTACTTTCTTGATAAAGAAGGGCGTGTTTTCAGCTTGCCAACGCAATTGGAAACCAAAGGTAATTACCCTTTGTTATATGGCCCTCAAGGAAGTGAAAAAATGGTGTTATCAGGTTATGTGGCAATGAGAGATCAACTTCTTGCAAGTAATCTGAATTTAAAAGCAGCGTCAATGTCTGCACGTCAAGGATGGCAATTAGTTTTAGACAATGATGTCCGATTGGAGTTAGGTCGTAAGGATAACGAAAAACGGATCGCTCGCTTTATTGAGTTGTATCCGATACTGCAACAAGAAACAGATAAACGAGTTGATTATGTTGATCTGCGTTATGACAGTGGTGGTGCAGTCGGATGGGCTCCTTTATTACTTGAGAATGAATAAACAAGACGTGGCAGATGACACGATGAAGGCGAAGGCAGAACAATAATGATCAAAGCGACGGACAGAAAATTAGTAGTTGGTCTTGAGATTGGTACGGCCAAAGTAGCCACCCTTGTCGGTGAGATCCTGCCTGATGGTGTTGTAAATATTATTGGGGTAGGAAGTTGTCCATCTCGAGGCATGGATAAAGGTGGCGTTAACGATCTTGAATCCGTCGTAAAATGTGTGCAACGGGCGGTAGATCAGGCCGAATTGATGGCTGACTGTCAAATATCTTCAGTATATTTGGCGTTATCAGGCAAGCATATTAGTTGCCAAAATGAGATTGGTATGGTGCCAATTTCAGAAGAAGAAGTGACTCAAGATGATGTTGATAGCGTGGTTCATACTGCGAAATCCGTCAAAGTAAAAGATGAACATCGGGTTTTACATGTTATACCGCAAGAGTATGCCATTGATTATCAAGAAGGGATCAAAAACCCTGTTGGATTGTCGGGTGTACGTATGCAAGCTAAAGTTCATTTAATTACCTGCCATAACGATATGGCAAAGAATATTGTAAAAGCAGTTGAACGCTGTGGATTAAAAGTGGATCAACTGATTTTTGCGGGACTGGCTTCAAGTTTCGCTGTATTGACAGAAGATGAACGTGAACTTGGTGTGTGTGTTGTTGATATTGGTGGCGGTACGATGGACATCGCCATTTATACTGGTGGAGCATTAAGACACACTCGCGTTATTCCTTATGCTGGCAATGTGGTAACAAGTGATATCGCTTATGCGTTTGGTACACCCCCAAATGACGCTGAAGCTATCAAAGTTCGCCATGGTTGTGCATTAGGCTCTTTAGTTGGTAAAGATGAAAATGTGGAAGTTCCTAGTGTCGGAGGCAGGCCACCAAGAAGTCTGCAACGACAAACTCTTGCTGAGGTGATTGAGCCTCGTTATACCGAATTGCTCAATCTTGTTAATGAAGAGATTTTAAAAGTTCAAGAACAATTACGCCAGCAAGGGATTAAGCATCATTTAGCTGCAGGTATTGTGCTAACAGGTGGTGCTGCACAGATTGATGGACTTGTTGAATGTGCTCAACGTGTTTTTCACACGCAAGTACGGATCGGTAAACCGTTAAATATTACCGGGCTAACAGATTATGCGCAGGATCCCTACTACTCAACAGCGGTTGGGCTTTTGCATTACGGTAAAGAATCCCACTTTGGTGAGGAAACAGAAACCGAAAAACGCTCTGCTGTCAGTGGTTTGTTTAAGAAACTTACCGGCTGGCTGAAAAGAGAGTTTTAATAATCAGACAAATTTAAAAAGAGGTCGTTTGAGCAAGCGACCCTGAGAAGGCACAAAACGGAGAGAAATTATGTTTGAACCTATGGAATTAACCAACGATGCGGTGATCAAAGTCATCGGCGTTGGTGGCGGCGGCGGTAATGCGGTTGAGCACATGGTTCGTGAACGTATTGAAGGTGTAGATTTCTTTGCAGTCAATACGGATGCTCAAGCGCTACGTAAAACAGCAGTCGGACAAACTATCCAAATTGGTAATGCCATTACGAAAGGCTTAGGTGCAGGTGCAAACCCTGAAGTGGGTCGTAATGCCGCAGAAGAAGACCGTGAAGCGTTGCGTGCAGCGCTTGAAGGTGCCGATATGGTCTTTATCGCAGCAGGTATGGGTGGTGGTACTGGTACAGGTGCCGCACCAGTTGTTGCTGAAGTTGCTAAAGAGTTAGGCATTTTGACCGTTGCTGTAGTAACTAAGCCTTTTAATTTTGAAGGCAAAAAGCGTATGGCATTTGCGGAACAAGGTATTACTGAGCTATCCAAGCATGTTGACTCATTAATCACTATTCCTAATGACAAATTATTAAAAGTATTGGGTCGTGGAATTTCATTATTAGATGCGTTTGGCGCGGCTAATGATGTCTTAAAAGGTGCAGTTCAAGGTATCGCTGAGCTAATCACCCGCCCAGGTTTAATGAACGTTGACTTTGCTGACGTAAGAACCGTGATGTCTGAAATGGGTTATGCCATGATGGGCTCAGGTGCTGCTAAAGGTGAAGATCGCGCTGAAGAAGCTGCAGAAATGGCGATTTCAAGCCCATTATTGGAAGATATCGACCTGTCTGGTGCGCGTGGAGTGTTAGTCAACATTACCGCTGGCTTTGACTTGCGTCTTGATGAATTTGAAACAGTGGGTAATACCATTCGTGCATTTGCATCAGATAACGCGACTGTGGTTATTGGTACATCCCTTGACCCAGAAATGAATGATGAACTGCGTGTAACTGTCGTTGCAACAGGTATCGGCATGGACAAACGTCCAGAAATTACGCTGGTAACGAATAAGCAAAATCAGCAAAGCGCAATGGAGAATCGTTATCAGCAAATGCAAAATAGCATGTCTTCTTTTACTGCTGTAGAAGAAAGCAAGCCAGCAGCAAAAGCAGTTAACGAACAATCTACTCAGGCGAATAAAGAGCCCGATTATTTAGATATCCCTGCGTTCCTGAGAAAACAGGCTGATTAATCGCCAAAAAGATTGGCATCTCCGCTTTTTGTGCTAAACTGTCCTGCCAATTATAAGTATAATAATTGGTAGGACGGATAACATTGCGAGATAAAATGATGATCAAACAACGGACATTAAAACGAATTGTACAAGCAACTGGTGTGGGTCTTCACACGGGTAAAAAAGTTACGCTTACAATGCGTCCGGCGCCAGCAAATACTGGGGTCATCTACCGTCGTACTGATTTAAATCCACCGGTGGATTTTCCAGCAGACGCAAAATCAGTTCGTGACACTATGCTATGTACTTGCTTAGTTAACGAAGATGATGTGCGTATATCAACCGTTGAGCATTTAAACGCAGCACTGGCTGGTTTAGGCATTGATAATATCGTAATTGAAGTGAATGCACCTGAAATTCCAATTATGGATGGAAGTGCAGCACCTTTTGTTTTCTTGTTACTTGATGCGGGTATTGAAGAACTTCGTACTGCGAAGAAATTCATTCGTATCAAAGAAACAGTACGTGTAGAAGATGGTGATAAATGGGCAGAAATGCGTCCATACAATGGATTTAAATTAGATTTTACTATCGATTTTAATCATCCAGCCATTGATGCAAGTACACAGCGTTATAAATTAGATTTCTCTGCTGAATCCTTCATGAGCCAAATTAGTCGTGCTCGTACTTTTGGATTTATGCGTGATATTGAATATCTGCAATCTAAAGGATTGTGTTTAGGCGGAAGCTTCGATTGTGCGATTGTGGTTGATGACTATCGTGTTCTCAACGATGATGGACTGCGTTTTGAAGATGAATTTGTTCGTCACAAAATGTTGGATGCAATCGGTGATTTATTTATGTGTGGCTATAACATTATCGGTGAATTCACCGCGTTTAAATCAGGTCACGCATTAAACAATAAATTACTCCAAGCTGTATTAGCAAAAGAATCTGCATGGGAATTCGTCACATTTGAAGACGAAGCACAAATGCCAGTGGCATTTAAAGCTCCCTCAATGGTTTTTGCTTAATTTCAGCGATGGAAAGCACGTTAATTATCTCTAATTAACGTTCATCTTTGGTTGCACTTGTACTCTCTCCGGCAAGTGCAGCCAACCGCTCTAATTTCTCTCTTAATTTCTTCGGACTTTTCTGCGCCAAATACTTTAATGATTGAGCACTTTCTAAACTCAAGTGACGTTTCTTTGTAGGCTCTTGTTCTTTTAATGATGATATTAAAGATCTTTTTTCCGGTTTTATTCCTAAAGTCGGATTAATTTTGATGTCTATTGAGGATAAGGATGGTAAAATTTCTTGTCTTAATGCAGAAAGTAATGATGGAGTTTCATAACGTAATCGTGTTAACCAACTTGCGTTTGCTACTTCAATAATTAAAATAGCATTGCGATAATTTGCGACACGGCATTTATCTTGTAAAGGAACAGGCAAAAGAGCCATGACGGCGCGATTTAATTTTAGTAAAATCGTTGCACGCTGTTGTATGAGTTGTAATGTATTCTTATTGGAACCTTCAAGTTCTATGAAGATTTTTTCCAATGATTGTGGGTAACTATCCCGCATAGATTTTGACTCCACAAAATAAAAATTAATGAGCAACAAAGGTTAATGAGCATTATAAGTTTTTGGCGACAGTTTGGCAGGCGATATTTTTGGTCGCATCTGCTTTTAGGGATGGTAGCAGCAGGTATCGGAATACCTTCGCTGTTGTCTGCTCATGCCGAAAATCCACAGCAAACAGATACTCCTTCTTCTCAAAATCGTCAAAGTCAGGCACTCATTGCGTTTGACAATTTATTCTTACGTCAAAGTGTACAGAATCCTGCCTCATCCTTCACCTTTAATTACTGGCAACAGCATGCAGTAAAAAATGTTATTAAACAGCTTTCTTTTGCGTTCACCATTAATTCTCCTGAATTGATGGTCAAAGCCAAAGATGAGCCGTCTCCGGTTTCTAATGTTGCAGAGGTCATGCTTGATACTCTGTATGCGTTACTAACAGACACATCATCAACCGCATTAACTCATTTGCCGCTTTCTGGCTATGCTTTAGCACAGAATACCACTTCTTATCATACCGGATTGTGGCTTGCACAAATCCGTGGGATCCGCGCTGGACCTTACCTAACCGCTTAATTGAGTCACTTAATCTAATAAGATTATGATTATCTCTGTGAATACATAAAACAGAGGCTTTTTTCGGCGTTTTCACGCCATAAATGAGAATAAAGATTTATGTTAGGTAAAATTGTAACCAAAATTTTTGGTAGCCGTAATGATCGTTCTATCCGCCGTATGCGCAAAGTCGTCGTTGAAATTAATAAACTAGAGCCAGAATTTGAAAAACTGACTGATGATGAGTTAAAAGCAAAAACAGATGAGTTTCGTGAGCGCTTAAAAAAGGGTGAAAAAGAGGAAGATATTTTACCAGAAGCGTTTGCAACTGTTCGTGAAGCAAGTAAACGTGTCTTTGGTATGCGTCATTTCGATGTACAGCTAATCGGTGGCATGGTGCTAAATGAACGTTGCATTGCTGAAATGCGCACAGGTGAAGGTAAAACATTAACTGCAACATTACCGGCGTATTTAAATGCGTTATCAGGTAAAGGAGTTCACGTTGTTACTGTCAATGACTACTTGGCACAACGTGACGCTGAAAATAACCGTCCTTTATTTGAATTCTTAGGATTAAGCGTTGGCATCAATCTACCGAATATGGCACCACCAGTAAAACGTGAAGCCTATAACGCAGACATCACTTACGGCACTAACAACGAATTTGGTTTTGACTATCTACGTGACAACATGGCGTTTAGCCCACAAGAGCGTGTTCAACGTAAATTACACTACGCTTTAGTGGATGAGGTTGACTCAATCTTAATCGATGAAGCGCGTACACCTCTGATCATTTCAGGCCCAGCAGAAGACAGCTCTGAGCTTTATATCCAAATGAACAAAGTGATCCCTCATTTGGTTTCTCAAGAAAAAGAAGATTCAGATACTTTCCAAGGCGAAGGTGATTACTCTGTTGATGAAAAAACGCGTCAAGTGAATATCACAGAACGTGGTTTGGTTAAGATTGAAGGATTATTAGCAGATGCGGGCATGATGAAAGAAGGTGAGTCTTTATACTCACCAGCTAATATTATGTTAATGCACCATGTGACAGCTGCATTGCGTGCTCATGCTCTGTTTACCAAAGACGTTGACTACATTGTTAAAGATGGTGAAGTTATCATTGTTGACGAACACACTGGTCGTACAATGCAAGGTCGTCGTTGGTCCGATGGTTTACACCAAGCGGTTGAAGCAAAAGAAGGTGTGAAGATCCAAAATGAGAACCAAACATTAGCGTCCATCACATTCCAGAACTATTTCCGTTTATACGAAAAATTAGCAGGGATGACGGGTACTGCGGATACTGAAGCGTTTGAGTTTAACTCTATCTATCGTTTAGAAACGATTGTTATTCCAACTAACCGCCCAATGGTGCGTAAAGATCTACCTGACTTAGTTTATATGAATGAACAAGGTAAATTTGCAGCTATTATCGAAGATATTCGTGAGCGCACCAAGAATGGCCAACCTGTACTTGTTGGTACTATCTCAATTGAAAAGTCAGAAGAAATCTCTAATGCATTAACGAAGGCGAATGTTCACCATAACGTGCTGAATGCGAAATTCCACGCAATGGAAGCGGATATTATTGCTAACGCAGGTTTACCTTCAGCGGTAACTATCGCAACTAACATGGCAGGTCGTGGTACTGATATCGTGTTAGGGGGAAGCTGGCAAACTGAAGTGGCTAAACTTGAAGAGCCAACTGAAGAGCAAATTGAAGAAATCAAAGCCAAATGGAAAGAGCGCCATGACGCAGTATTAGCTTCAGGTGGTTTACATATCATTGGTACTGAACGTCACGAATCTCGTCGTATTGATAACCAGTTACGTGGTCGTGCGGGTCGTCAAGGTGATGAAGGTTCTTCTCGTTTCTATTTATCTATGGAAGACTCCTTAATGCGTATTTTTGCTTCAGATAAAGTATCTGGCATGATGCGTAAATTAGGTATGAATGAAACCGAAGCGATTGAGCATCCTTGGGTAACTAAAGCAATTGCAAATGCGCAACGTAAAGTAGAAAACCGCAACTTTGATATTCGTAAGCAATTGCTTGAATATGATGATGTAGCTAATGACCAACGTCGTGCAATCTACACTCAACGTAACGAATTACTGGATGTGGCAGACGTAAGCGAAACTATTGACAGCATTCGTCAAGATGTCTTCACTACAATGATCGACAACTACATTCCACCTCAATCACTGGAAGAAATGTGGGATATCGAAGGTTTAACGGCATGTCTACAAAAAGACTTTGATTTAAATTTACCAATCAAAGAATGGTTAGATAAAGAGCCTGAGTTACACGAAGAAACATTACGTGAACGTATTTTAGAAAAATCTATCGAAGTCTATAAAGCGAAAGAAGAAATCGTTAGTGCTGAAATGATGCGTAACTTTGAAAAAGGCGTGATGTTACAAACGCTAGATTCATTGTGGAAAGAACACTTGGCAGCGATGGATTACTTGCGTCAAGGTATCCACTTACGTGGTTATGCACAAAAAGATCCAAAACAAGAGTACAAACGTGAATCGTTCGCAATGTTTGCTAATATGCTGGAATCACTAAAATATGAAGTGATCAGCACACTAAGCAAAGTCCAAGTTCGTTTACCAGAAGAAGTTGAAGAGTTAGAACGTCGCCGTCGTGAAGAAGCAGAACGTCTGGCAAAACAACAGCAGTTAAGCCATGAAGTGACAAAAGAATCTCAAATGTCAGCGGTTGATGGTCAAGTGGCTGCAGGTAAAAAAGTGGGTCGTAATGAACCATGTCCTTGTGGATCAGGTAAGAAATTTAAACATTGTCATGGTCAATTAGGTTAATTGACGCATTGATAATAATAGCTATTTAATCGAGCTTTTAATAAAAAATCCCGCTGAGTTGGACTGGAGTAAGTTCATAATAAGCGGGATTTTTTTTATCATAAATAAATTAGATTGAAGAACGAAGGTGAGAAAGATGGCTTTTGGCTGTGCCCTTTTCAGACGTCGCTTTGGGTGCTGCTAATCCTGCAATAATCGGGCAATCTGGATTATTGTCACCTTGGCAATCTTTTGCTAAATGTTCTAGTGTTTGTGTCATCTGCTGAAGTTCAGCTATTTTACGGTTAAGCTCTTCAATATGAGAAATGGCTATGGATTTCACATCTGCGCTAGCTCGTTCTCTGTTGTTCCATAAAACTAATAACGTTGATATTTGTTCGGTTGAAAAGCCAAGTGCCCGTGAATGGCGAATAAAACGAAAGCAAGCCACATCAGCTTCACTGTAATCTCGATAACCCGCATCAGCACGAATGGCTTTGGGAATTAAACCAATTTGCTCATAATAACGGATCATTTTGCTGGAAATACCGGATTTTTTTGCTGCTTGACCAATATTCATCATGTTTTCCTTATTAGAATAATGAAGCGTGCTTTTATAAGTATAGGAAAGTCGCTTTATATTATTGAGCCAGACTCGTATTGAGTCTGGCTATAGAGATAATCTATCTATTAATGATTTTTTATTGGTGCTTGAAAGCGTTTTAGTCTTAGTGCGTTACCTAATACAAACACACTGGAAAGTGCCATAGCACCGGCAGCAATAATTGGTGAAAGCAGCATGCCATTAATAGGGTAAAGCATGCCTGCTGCTACTGGGATTAATAATGCGTTATAGGCAAATGCCCAGAATAAATTCTGTTTGATATTACGAATAGTTGCTTGGCTTAAGGCGATGGCATCAACTACACCTCGTAAATCACCAGACATTAGCACCACATCTGCAGCTTCAATGGCAACATCGGTTCCTGTGCCAATTGCCAATCCAACATCAGCTTGTGCTAGAGCAGGAGCATCATTGATACCATCACCAACAAAAGCAACTTTGGCACCTTTAAGACTAAATTGTTTTAATGCTTCCACTTTTCCATCAGGAAGCACTTCAGCGGCTATCTCATCAATATCTAACTGTTTTGCAATCGCTATTGCTGTTGCTTTATTATCACCGGTGATCATTGCGACTTTAAAGCCTAAGTCATGTAAGGCTTTAATGGCTTCTGGCGTTGTCTCTTTGATTGGGTCGGCAACGGCAATAATTGCAGCAAGGCGCCCATCAATCGCTGTATACAGCGGGCTTTTACCTTGTTCACCTAACTTTTGGGCTGATGAAATAAAGTGACTGACATCTAATCCAAGTTGCTTCATAAAACGATCAGCCCCTACAGATACCGTTCTTCCTCCCACTTTTGCACTGACACCAAAGCCAGGTACTGCTTCAAAGTTTTCAACTGTTTTGAGTATTAACTCAGCCTCTTTAGCTGCATTTACAATCGCTTCTGCTATTGGATGTTCGGAATATGTTTCAATTGCTGCGACCAAACTTAAGACTTCGTTATATTCAAAACCTTCAGCTGGAATTAAATCTGTCAACTCAGGTTTGCCTTTGGTTAATGTGCCTGTTTTATCAAGTGCGACAACATTGACATCACGTAAGGCTTGTAAGGCTTCACCTTTACGGAAAAGAATACCCATTTCAGCCGCCCGACCTGTCCCAACCATAATGGATGTGGGGGTTGCTAAACCCATTGCGCATGGACAGGCAATAATTAATACAGCAACGGCATTAATTAGCGCGAAAGTTAATGCAGGCTCTGGGCCAAAAGCTAACCAAATAAAGAATGTAATTGTGGCAATTAACATCACTGCAGGCACAAACCACATAGTGACTTTATCGACAAGTGCTTGAATAGGAAGTTTAGAACCTTGTGCTTCTTCCACTAAGCGAATAATTTGAGCCAAAACAGTATTTGAGCCAACTTTGGTTACTTTAAAACTAAAAGCACCTGTTTTATTAATCGTGCCACCAACAACGTCAGAGCCAATCTCTTTCGATACAGGAATGGGTTCACCAGTTATCATGCTTTCATCAACGTAAGAATTACCTTCAACAATTTCACCATCAACGGGTATTTTTTCTCCGGGGCGGACAAAAACGATATCACCCATTACAACCTGATCGAGTGGAATTTCTAAGGTTTGATTGTTACGAGATACACGCGCTGTTTTTGCTTGTAGACCCACTAAACGTTTAATTGCTTGGGAAGTATTTCCTTTTGCTTTAGCCTCAAGTGTACGACCTAATAAGATCAAGGTCACAATGACTACGGCTGCTTCAAAATAGATATTTGCTGTACCTGCGGGTAAAACTTGAGGAATAAAGGTTGATACCACAGAATATCCGTAAGCGGCTGCTGTACCGACAGATACCAATGAGTTCATATCTGGAGCACCACGTAATAATGCAGGTATTCCTTTTTGGAAAAAGCGTAAGCCGGGGCCAAACATAACAATGGTGGCAAGGATAAATTGAATATACCAATTTAATTGTTGGCCAAGTATTTGTGTCACCCAACCATGTGCACCAGGAATAAAATGCGATCCCATTTCAATGATAAAAACGGGTAGGGTGAATATTGTGGCAATAAGTAATGCACGACGTAATGAGCGCTCTTCTTTTTGGCGACGCTCCTCACTGATATCACGAATATTATCTCGATTATCTGATAAACGACGTGGTTTATATCCAGCATGTACAACAGCGGCTTCTAAATCAGTGATAGATACTACACCAGATAAATGACGTACACGAGCACGCTCTGTGGCAAGATTAACGGTGGCTTCTAATACACCAGAAACTTGCGATAATGCTTTTTCAACACGACCAACACAAGAAGCGCAGGTCATTTCTTCAATCGCCAATTCGGTAATTTCTTCTGGTACTTTATAACCAGAATGCTCAATGGCAGTAACGGCAATGATAGGATTTGGCGTGTTAGTAAATGTGATATCAGCACGTTCAGTGGCTAGATTCACAACGGCATCTTGTATTTCAGGCACCGCTTTTAATGCTCGTTCAACACGACCAACACATGAAGCACATGTCATGCCTTCCACAGGTAAGCTCAGCCGATTGGCAGAGGATAACGTTGTCTTCGTATTCATTAAAATTCCCCTCTTAAATATGGTATGAAACAAAGCTTAGGCTTTACCATTAGGGGAAGGTCAAGGGTTGTATGTTAATTTGTTTTTTACAGTTTTGAACAATATTTTATTTTTAATTCAAATGATTATGTTTTCTAAGACTTTTGGAATATTAGAAAATGCAATTTTATTAGGGGAGAAAGGGCTAAAATGCAGAGAGATAAAAACCCCGCTTATTGTAATAACAAGCGGGGTTGGTTTACAAAAGAATAGGCATTACTCTTTTATCAGGTATCTATTACTTTTCAGAAATAGATGATTTTGTGTTTACAGTCTCATTAACTTTAACGGGGGATTTTAATGATAAATCACCACCTGCAAGTTGTTTCACTAAATCAACAGCTGATGATTTCAGATCAAGATCTGCACCCGCTTCATAATGATGACCTTCAATATTATTTAATTGAACGTTGCTACCGCCTAAATCAACCTGTCCTTGCTCACTTTTCACTTCAGCACCTGTAAGTTTAGTTGTGCCACTTACATTTAATGAAATGTCATTTTTGCTTGTTAAGGTTGAAGTTTGGGCTACTGCATCATTATCAATATGAGAAACTTTGATATCGGCATTAGCGGTATGACCTTCCGCACCAGTAACGATATTTTTGATACCGTTACCTATTGTACCAACACCTTTATCAATTTTTTCTTTTGTCTCACCACTGATACCAGTTTTATCAGCAATAGTGGAAGAAAGAGAATTGTATTTATCAGAAATAACATCTGTTGCAGATTTAATTCCTGAATCAATAGTTTCTTTGATCGTATTTTCTAACAATGATCCACCTGCTTTTGCTGTTTTATCAACTTGGCTAGATTCAGGATCATTGTTGTGGTTGTAACCCACATTTACATCAACATTAACATGACGATCGCTATCTTTTTGGCTAGTCACTATAAAGTCACCACCAATATTGCCCGTTACATTATCTACAGAAACATTTGCACCAGAAAGAGCGAGATTTTTATCGCTATTTACAGTTAATGTGCCTGTTTCTACGGAGGCATTTTGGTGAGTAGATTTTTGTTGATCTTCAACGTTTACTAAAACTTTGCCACCAATATCATGGATTGAGGTGGCTGGATTTTCTTCAGTCACTTCTTTTGGCGTGGTATTGGTTTGTTTGCCATTTAAAGAAATATCAGTACCCCAATTGTTTTTGTAATCAGTTGATTGTGCTGATGTGAGTGTCGTATCTCCAGATTGAGACGTTAATTGTGTATCTTTACTATTAACTTTAGTACCTTGAAGATTAACTGAACTACCATTAACAGTTAAATTACCTTGGTTAGCGATTGTGCCACCTTCACGCGAGACGGTTTTTTCATCTTGCTTACCAATAGCAAATTCAGCGCCACCTAATCCATTGACAGAAGACGATTTTTCTTCCATTTTTTGGCCAAATCCTGCTTGTAATCCACCAGATAAGTTCTTACCTGTTTCAGTACGTTGAGATTCGGTAGCTTGGAAATCAACTTTGTTAGTTGCAGTCAGAGCAACATCATTTTCGCTGGTTAAATGAGTACCTTGTAAAGTCAGATTATGACCTGAATTTAACTCAATACCCTGAGAGCCATTTACTGAACCTGCTTTCGCTGTTGTCTGATCTTTTTGATGATTAGCACCACCTGCATTAAAGCCACCACCGTAATCTTTACTGTCTGGTGTTGTACCTACTTTCAGGTTTGCACTACCATTCACGTTATGTTGACTTTCAGAATGAGTATCTGTTGCTTGTGCAAACGTTAAATCACCGCCAGCATTAATAACAGTTTTGCCATCTTGAGCATCAAACTTAGTGCCTTCATAATGTGCATCTTCGCGTACATTAATATTGATATTGCCAGCAGAGTTAAACTGGCTACCATCAGCTTTCGTTGTGGTTAGGCTTGTGTCAGAGGTTTTACCTTCACCTTTAATCGCTACGGTAATGTCGTTGCCAGTTTTTGTGCTGACACCAACTTGACCTCCTCCCGTTGTTTCGTGGAAGGACTCTTGATGTTTATTTTGTGCCGCTTCACTGGTGTGAGTGTTAGCCGTTAGTGCAATATCACCTTGGGTAGATTGATAATGAGTTCCTTGATCATGTAACGTTTTATTGCTGTCAGTATTAATTTTACCCGCAGTAATTGATGTTGAAACCGCTTGGCTATCATTTTGTGATTTCTGACTACCACCACCTTTAATACCGACTTCAACACCGACATTAGGTGCTTCTAAGTTACTTAAGTTAGCAAGATTACCAATGGCATCTTTAAAGGTAATTTTTTTATCTAAGTCGGTATTATTACCGGGTTTAGCTGTATCAATGCCATCTTCAACCGCTTTTTTAATTGGTTGAGTAACACCACTGTAATCAAGATTAACACCCACATCGACACCGATATTTAAGGTATCTGTTTTAGATGTTGCACTGTCATTTACAGCAAGGTGATTGATATTTTCACCTGATTCTTTATACACACCGTCAACTTTGTGTGATGCGCCTTGATGCGTCACATCATTATTTGCAGTAATGGTTAAATCACCTGCAACTTGAGTTTCGCTACCTTTATTTTTAGTGATCTCAGTTGTTGTATGCTGTTTATCATATTGAAAATCAGCTTTACTACCGATTTTATCAACACCACCAGTGTAGCTAAAACCACCTGAAATGGTTCTATCTGTACTGTCTGTTTCTTTTTTGTTTTCTGTTGAAACAAAAGCAACATTGTCACCAGAAACAGTGGCATTACCCGCAGTTGTTTTTAAATCAGAGCCTGCAAAAGTGACATCTTTATCTGCTTGAACTTTAACACTGCCACCACTAATAGTAGATCCTACTTGTTCAGTTTCAGTGCTATTGTTTTTATTGGATGTATGAGTGATATGAAAACCTGCGCTATATTGCTTGTCTTCAACTTCTTTAGCATGACCGGTGATCTCTAATGATGTTTTTTCATCATTGATTTTTGTGATTTGCTGTGCAGATTTAACGTTGATGTCACCTAAAGACTCAATACCTAACTCATCGGCACTTTTAATTAAGCTACCAATTACATTAACATCTTTGCCACTGACCACAGTTAATTCTGCATCAGAAACTAATTCACTACCGGTTGAATGCTGTTGGTTAGTTTCATTCTTGTGGGAGTTTTTAGTGATGTTAAATGCAGTACCTGTACGTTCATCTGTTTTAGTGATGGTTTCGCTAATCGCATTATCAATAACAACATCACCTTGAGTCGTTTTAACAAAGGCACCTTGATTGCCCTTTACTTGACTACCTGTGACTTTGACACTGTTATCTGCTGCAAGTAACAGTTGTCCGTCAGCCGTTAATTGTGTTGAATGGCTGACTTCTTGTTTGTTGTTATTATTCTTATTATTACCACCGCCGATACCACCCCAAACAACATGATTGTCGGTTACTGTTTTATCATTGTTAGTCTTTTGAACATTAAGATTGATGTTCTCTTTAGCATTAACGACAACATTCTCATTAGAATGTAATTTTGTACCTTGAGCGGTAACTGAGCCTTCAGCATTTAAGCCTAGCGTTTTACCTGCGGTCAGTTCGCTGGCTTTTAAGGTTTCTGTTTGATGGCTATTGCTCCAACTACCTGTCTCTAGACGAGAAGTGTGGTTACGTTTATAACCATTTTCACTGCGATTTTCTTTTTCAACTAATCCATTGATATTAATATCTTTATTAGCATTAATTGCCAGAGTATTACCTGCATTAACTTTTGCACCTTCAAGAGTGACATCACCTTGAGTTGCTGTTAGTGTGGCATTGTTCTTAGCATCAATATGGCTACCAACTTGTTGTACCAATTCTTTTTCTTTAGTGACATCATACTGCCAAGAATAGAACCAGCGATTGTCGGTATCAGTCTCTTTTTGTTGTAGCTGTTTGCCATCAACAGTTAAATGAGCGCCTTGTAATAAAATATCATCACCCATTAAATCAGAGGCTTTGATTTGGTTTTTATTATCAGCAATTAATGTGATGTTTTTACCTTTTAACTCTGTTTTTGTCAGAGTTTGGCTTGAACCACTGTTATTAACTGCGATACCACCACGGTAATTTTGGTAGTTTTCACTGCCATCTTTGTCGAAATTATCGTAACGAACCTGACTATCCGTTTGAATATTATCAGCTTTTACGCTTAATTCATTATCAGAAACGAATTTACCTGTTAACTTAACACCACTTCCTTCTGCGGTATTAATAATACGAATACGACCAGATTGCATGCTTCCGAAGAAATAGCTATCTAGTGCAGAAGTTGGTTTTTGGGATGAAAGAATATCAAAACGTTGAGAGAAAGTATTTTGTCCTGTTAACGCTGAAATTTCAGCTGCAGTTATTTTTCCTTTACTATCAATACGTGGTGCAATTAAATCTAAAAGACCCGGAGCATATAAACCGTTTTTACCAATAGAAAGTAAATTGGTGTTATTAAGTGTGCTATATCCTTTTAACTCACCATTTTCAAATAGTGGATTACCCACGACTAAAGAAGAACGGCTTGTATTGATAAAACCACAACCATCACAAGTAATGCCATTTGGGTTAGATAAAACATATTCCGCAGCAATACCAAAAACTTCTTGCTGACCTAGTAAGAATGATGGGTTACGACTAACAACCTCATTTAAAATTAAAGAAGCGGCTTGCCCATTTAAATTACTGTTGGCATTTAATTGCCCAGCAAGTTGTGATTGCCCAGCTTCTAAGGCGTTGTTAAATACTGCACCAGGTTTGCCTACATTAAAATCTTGATATTGGTTGTGAGAAATACCTTCACTATTTGGTGTAACGATATTAATGACTTGAGTACCACCATTGACTGATGAAACATTCGGTCCTTGAGTGCCCGAATCAGGAACAATGCCGCCAGCATATGCATTTAATGATACGAAAATAATCGCTAAAGATGCAGCAAGCCTACCCGAAGGAGAGAGCTTGAAATTTTTTGAGTTCATAGAGTTTTCTCCGTTTATTGCTATGAGTGTGAATCAAAATAAATATGAAAATCTAACTAACACTTGAGTAGGGTCTTTGGTTTTATTGGAATTCGTTTGGTTGTAAAGCAAATGCCCCTTAGCGACTTCGATATCGAATTGTGCTTTTTGATATTGAAGATTTAAGCCTGAACTTAGTCCATAACCACTACGCCATCCTTCATAGTTGCCATGTTGTTGAACACGACCTGCATCTAGGCCAATTCGAGGGGTGATTGAAAAGGTATTTATTCGATAAGGATAAGAAAGGGTATTACGTAAATATCCTCCGTTATCACCAGAAAGTGTGCTTTGGTCAAAACCACGGATTGCATTTTTATCAGTTAAACTGAGCCATTCAACTCCGGGTAAGGTGTCAGGGCTGTATTGACCAATGAAAGCGCTATTGAATAAAAATGTAGGATCCGATAATGAAAAACGATGTTGCCAATTGGCAAAAAGCTTAACTTTTGTAAAGCGATAGTCATTACCACTCCCATTAGCAACATGAGGTGATCCGTCTGCACCAAACCAACCAATGGCTTTTTCTGCACTTAAATTCACACTCACAACGCCGTTGGAAATAATGTGTAAATGGTTGATGCCTAGCTCTACGGTAGTGAGTGCTGGGCTACTTAAATCTAAGCGGATTTGGCTGAAATAGTTACGTATTCGTTTATGTGTTACCTGCATGTTTAAGGTATCTATCTGTTTTTGACTACGATAAAAAGCGTAATCCCCCCTTAAACCTATTTGTGTGGTATTCCCGGATAAACGTACTGTACGTGTCTGTAATGATTGATGAAATTCGTACTCCGAATAGCTACCAAAAGTACTTAATGTCAATGCACCATAAGGTAAAGAATAGAGTAGGGTGTAAGCACGATTAAAACGTGTATTTGGGTTGTCTGTGGTGATGCTAGCATTTAAGCTGACAAAATCGGATAGTCCCAAGGGACTGTCTAAGCTTGCATTTGTTCGAACTAACCAGCGTCCTGAATTTTTTTGCCCATAGTTATCAGTTGAAATATTCAAGTGCCAAGGCGCTTGGCGCTGATTGGTGAGCTGAATAATTGAGCCACCTAATTGCCTACCCGGTAATATATCGAGTTTGACTTTATTGGATTGTAAACGGTTCGCTTGATCAAGCCCCTGATCAAGCTTTGACAGTTTTAACGGTTCTCCTTCAACATGAGGAAAAAGTAAAGCTGTGTTAACGCCTCGATCACCGCCCTGTATTTTTTCAATAAAGCCTTCAATAACATATAACCCAAGCTGTTGTTCTTCATTAGGTCGTAAAAATTGGATCCTAGCAGTGATATAGCCATGTTGAAGGTAGCGTTGAGTTAACTCTTTGACTAATCGGTTAACGTCAGCACTTTTTATACATTGCTCTGGTAATGGTGTTAATGAATCAAGATCTTTTTCATTGAGTAAGGTAATTCCTTGAACATAAACACCATTAATAGGCAAACAATGTTCTGATTCAGTAATAAATGTGGGGGTAGGTGAAACCTCTAATGCATTTTCTTGAAGTTGTTGATAGCGATTTTGTTCAATAAGTTGATTTATTTCACGTTGGCTATCTTGTAATGCGCGCCTCGATTCTCCCATCGAGCCTAAATAACCGGCGTCATTCGCTGTTAATCCACTGGTTGAAAATCCACTTAATAGTGTTAATAAAATAACTTTTTTTCTCATTTTACCTCAATATAAAGGTATTAATTCAAATATAAATAATATGACTTAAAAATAGTAAGATAATAATTAATGTTTTTATATTATCTTTAATTTAAAAATAATAAACACCACGCACTCTCAATATGAAAATAAATTTAAAATCGATGAAATAAAGATAAATTTTTATTTCTTCCAATATAAAATATCGACATAACTAATATGATTGATATCACCAAAAGAATTAATCAAACAAATGATTTAATTGAATGTTGTCTATGGTATTGATTTTCATGGTTATAATCTACCGTGTTATTTTTCTCTCTGTTTAACTTAACATCGATTTTTCTGTGTTAATTAATAAAATTTTATTTTTTCTTAAGAGATTATAAATAATGAGAGGATGTTCTAGTAAATGAAGAAATTTAAATTAACCACTTTTCATTTGTTATTTGTAAGTTTATTAATGTTGCATTATGAAATAAAAATTCCATGAATTATTATTTCATTTTAATGAATAAAATAGGATTTATAAAAGTAAATATATCATGTTTTTATTGTTAAATAATTAATCATGATTAAAAGTAAGGTTATTGGTATTTTATTTTAATATTATGAAAGTGTAATATGAATACATGTATTACAACTTAATGATGCCAATAAAAATTTAAACTATAAAAAATAGTTTATTAAAATTTGAAGTAAGTGATAGTGATCACGTTAATATATTATTTGTCATAAATAGTGTGATAAATATCCAAAATATACTATTGTTATATTACTAATCGTGTTTAACTGTTATATAAATTAGCATGTAAATTGTACTATTTCCTGACTATAAGGGTTAAAGTATGTTCTCATCATTTAATGTTTTGATAATATTAAGAGGTTTCTTCAGATTGAAGAAATGGTTTAATATTGATTCTGAACTCGCCTTCTTCTTTCCTGAAAAATAATCCTTTTTTATATCCATATAAAATAATTTAATACTCTTTTTCCGTTTAATTTAAATGGGAAGATTATTTTATTTATTCGTAAATTTATAATTTAATATATATTAAAGGTATTATCATGGCTAAAAGAATTGTAGAACCATTCCGCATTAAAATGGTAGAAAAAATCCGTGTTCCTTCAAGAGAAGAACGTGAAGCTGCATTAAAAGAAGCTGGTTATAACCCATTCTTATTACCAAGTCATGCCGTTTATATAGATTTATTAACAGACTCTGGTACTAACGCAATGAGTGATCATCAATGGGCTGCGATGATAACAGGTGATGAAGCTTATGCAGGTTCAAGAAACTATTATGATTTAAAAGACAAAGCCAAAGAGCTATTTAATTACGATTATATTATTCCTGCTCACCAAGGTCGTGGTGCTGAAAATATTCTTTTCCCAGTATTATTAAAATATAAACAAAAAGATGGAAAAGCGAAAAATCCTGTTTTCATTTCTAACTTCCATTTTGACACAACAGCAGCTCACGTCGAATTAAATGGCTGTAAAGCAATTAATATTGTTACTGAAAAAGCATTTGATTCAGAAACCTATGATGATTGGAAAGGCAATTTTGATATTGCTAAATTAAAAGAAAATATTGCTAAGCATGGTGCTGATAACGTTGTTGCGATTGTTTCAACTGTAACTTGTAATAGTGCTGGTGGTCAGCCTGTTTCAATGGATAATTTAAAAGAAGTTTATGAAATCGCCAAACAACACGGTATTTTTGTTGTGATGGATTCAGCTCGTTACTGTGAAAATGCGTATTTTATTAAACAGCGTGATCCGAAATATAAAAATGCCACAATTAAAGAAATTATTTTAGACATGTATAAATATGCTGATGCATTAACTATGTCAGCGAAGAAAGATCCATTGTTAAATATCGGTGGTTTAGTCTCTATTCGTGATAATGAAGAAGTCTTTACATTAGCGAGACAGCGTTGTGTACCGATGGAAGGTTTTGTCACCTATGGTGGTTTAGCGGGTCGTGATATGGCTGCTATGGTACAAGGTTTAGAAGAGGGTACAGAGGAAGAATATCTGCACTATCGTATTGGTCAGGTACAATACTTGGGTGATCGTCTACGTGAAGCAGGTATTCCAATTCAATATCCTACTGGCGGACATGCTGTTTTCGTTGACTGTAAAAAGCTAGTACCGCATATCCCTGGTGATCAATTCCCTGCTCAAGCGGTCATTAATGCCCTTTATTTAGAATCTGGTGTCCGTGCAGTTGAAATTGGCTCATTCTTATTGGGTCGTGACCCTGCAACAGGTGAACAAAAACATGCAGATATGGAGTTTATGCGTTTAACCATTGCTCGTCGTGTCTATACTAACGACCATATGGATTATATTGCTGATGCACTTATTGGCTTAAAAGAGAAGTTTGCAACGCTTAAAGGTCTTGAGTTCGAATATGAACCACCTGTATTAAGACACTTTACTGCTAGATTAAAACCTATCAAATAAATAATACTCCACAATAATAATGGCTCTCGTGCAATGCGAGAGCCCTATCCTTATTTCTGTAAGGACTAAAAAATGGAAAATAAGTCGGTAAATAAAGAACCCTCAATTATTGTAGGGGGATTTGTGTTGGGCGGCGCTATGATCGGTGCGGGAATGTTTAGCCTCCCAACAATAATGTCTGGCGCTTGGTTTATTAACTCACTCTTTATATTGTTTATTGTTTGTTTTTTTATGTTTCACTCAGGAATATATATTCTTGAATGTATTTCAAAATATGGGGCGGGAACAAACTACTTTCATATATCAAAAGAGTTATTGCCAAAATGGGCCTGTTATCTTGCTAATGCATCTTTAATATTTGTATTATATATATTAATTTATGCTTATATTTCTGCTGCGGGTTCGATTATTTATGAGGCGTCATCATTATATGGCATTAATCTAAACTTGAGAGCAATATTTTTTGTATTTACTATCGTGCTTGGAGCAACAATATGGTGGGGGGGGGCTTGTGCGAGTCGCTTAACTTCCATTTTCTTATTCATTAAAATTGTTCTATTTGTATTGGCTTTTTCTGGATTGTTTTTTAAAGCAAGTGGCGATTTATTATTTAGCGCAACTTTTGAAGGGAAAAGCCAGTTATATCTTTATCCATTTATATTTATCATTATTCCTTATGCGATAACTTCATTTGGTTATCATGGAAATGTTTGTAGTCTTTATAAGCTTTATCATGAAAATGAAAGAAAGGTTGTTAAGAGTTGTGTGATTGGTTGTGTTTTAGCGCTAGTTATTTATTTACTTTGGATGATTGGTACTATGGGGAATCTACCCCGTGAACAATTTATTACCATTATTCAAAAAGGCGGTAACTTAGATGCCTTTATTGATTCGTTATATACCGTCTTGAATAGTAAATATATTGAAGGTTTTTTATTATGGTTCTCAATTAGTGCCGTATTCTGTTCATTCTTAGGGGTAGCGATTGGTTTGTTTGACTATATTTTAGCATCACTAAAATTTGAAGATAACAAAACCGGACGCTTAAAGTCGGGTGTTTTATGTTTCACACCACCTTTATTGCTCTGTTTGCTTTTCCCTAATGGTTTTTTAATTGCAATTGCGTATGCAGGTACGGCAGCTTGTGTCTGGGCAATTATTTGTCCTGCAGTTATGGCACTGAAAGCGCGAGAAAAATTTCCCAACTCAGGTTTTAAAGTGTGGGGCGGTAAAGGGTTAATTTATTCTGTTATCGCTTTTGGTGCTGTAGGCATTATTTGCCAAACATTAGCACAGCTTGGTTTCTTGCCTATTTATCGTTAATTAATCGATATAATCAAGGAAAGAAAACCAGAGTAGCGCCATTGGATATACGTTATAATAACGTTAAGTTGTTATAATAACTGGACTATTCAATAGGTTGTCTATAATGGATAAAAAAAAGCTACATATTGCTGCGGGTATTATTTGTGATCAAAACAATAATGTCTTTATCACCCAACGCCCCCTAAAATCACATATGGGGGGATTTTGGGAATTTCCGGGAGGGAAATTAGAAGATGAAGAAACTCCTGAGCAGGCATTAGTGCGTGAGTTACAAGAGGAAATTGGTATTGATGTAACCCAGTGCTCGCTTTTTGAAACGGTAGAGCATGATTTTCCAGATAGACATATTACATTATCTTTTTTCTTAGTAACTCAATGGGATAATGAGCCATACGGTAAAGAAGGGCAAGATTCAAAATGGACTTCTATCGCATCATTAAATGCTGATGATTTTCCACCGGCTAACCGCACAATTGTGGCATTGTTACAAAAATAAAAGTAGATAAACGAATATAGTAATAAATAAAATAGCCACTCCAATGAGTGGCTATTTTTTATGTTCTTAATCGGAATATTAAAAATCTTTAATCTCAGGTTGTGGAGATTCACTCCAGTCGTCACTGTCATTAATATCGCTTTGGCTTGGAATACGTTTTGATTCGTCAGCCCATTCACCTAAATCAATAAGTTGGCAACGTTTGCTACAAAAAGGGCGATAAGGGCTACTTTCATTCCAAATAACTTCTGTTTGGCAGGTTGGACATTTCACAATTAATTCTTCGCTCATTATCTCTCCTAGATTTCATTGGCGCGATAGGTGTTCATGGTGATCAACACAATGTTAGCAACAAGCAATCTCAAAGGGTAGTTCTAGCGGTATTGTTCCATTTTCACTATCAAGTGGTAAGAATCGGATCGCGTAACGATTTTTATGGCCAGATACTTGAGGGTAGATCTGGTGGTCAATGGCGATTTTAAGACGTAGTAGTTCACCTTCTTCAGCACTATCTTGGTAAAAACCACGATGACTTAACGCGGGTTTAAAAGTATCTGATTGGCGAATAAGCGTTAGTAAGCTATTCAATGCATTTTGTAATGGTAACAAGCCTGTCATCCAGTTTTGTAATCTTTCATCACGGATGGTTTGAGGCAAACTTAACCATAAATGCAATGCAGGTACATCAAAATTACAGCATCCTCCTGGGATACTTAGGCGCTGTTTGACTAAACTTATTACTTTATCTTGTTTTAAATGCTGCCCAATTCGCGGAGCTTGACTTAATACCGATGCATTTTCGGCTAGTTCATTAATAATTTGTGTGACAATTTCTTTATCAACATTAGGGAATGATAGCCATTGTTGTAATTTTTTTTGTCTTTTTTCTAATTCTTTGAGTAATTCAGCACGAATTTCACCACGATCAAGCACTTCAATAAATTCTGATATCGCGCGGAAAAAAGAGAGTGCTGTGGGTAACGAATCGATTGTACGAAAACTATTAATTTGAATTAATGAGTTTTCAATTCTAAGCCATGAACGCATTTTTTCATTTAGGGGATGTTCGAAGATGATAGTTGTGATGTCATCACTCATGGCTGTTGTCCTGTAACGCTTGTTGAGCTAATTCTAAGTAATGCTGATGGAGTTGCTTAACTTTGCCAATTATATTTTGGCTATTATCGTGATTTTCAATAATATCATCAGCGGCGGCTAATCGTTCTTGTCTTTGAGCTTGTGCCTTTAAAATATTGAGCACTTGTTCTCGGCTTACGCCATCTCGTTTCATTGTTCTTGCTATTTGTTCTTCTTGTGTAACATCAACGACAAGAACACGAGAGGCTAAGTGAGTTAATTTATTTTCAATTAATAAAGGAACAACCCAAATAAAATAAGGGGTTTTAATTTGTTGTATTTGTCTTTGAGTCTCTTGCTGTATCAGGGGGTGAAGAAGATTATTGACCCAGTTTTTTTCTTCATCATGTTGAAAAATAATCTGGCGTAGCTGAGCTCGGTTTAATGAACCATCAGGCAATAAAATGCTGTCACCAAAATGTTGATGTAACGCATTTAGCCCAAAGGAATGAGGTTCTACCACTAATCGAGCAATAACATCAGCATCAACAAGAGGTACACCTAATGAGGCAAAAGCATTAGCAATAGTGGTTTTACCACTACCTATTCCGCCTGTAAGAGCAACCGTATAAGCCATTGTGTTTATCTATTTTTAATGAATTAAAATTTGCTATTAGTTTGGATATTCTAAAGCCTAATTTTGTTTTTATCACAAGATAATAACCGCAATATTTAGGTTTTATTCGGTTATTATGATAGGTGATTTTCTGCTACCCTAACATCCTACCTCATAATCAGTAATAGAATTATCATCAATCAATTACTTAGCGAGAAAGATCACAATAGCATATTACTCATAAAATTTGTGATTCATTGTATAGTATCACCTAACTGTAATATAGGAAGATACATAGCCATAATTAATGTACCAATAATCGATGCAATTATCGCCATTAACAGCGGCTCTAACCATGTACTGATAGTATTTAATTGTTCTTCAAGCTGATGATAAAACCAATCACTTAATTGCTGACAAAAATAGAGTAACTGTCCTGAATTTTCTGCACAAATGATAAATTGATAGCAAATAGGAGGAAAGTAAGACGCATTTTTCATAAATAAACTTAATGATTTTCCTTGTGTAATGTGTTCACTCATTTGTAATAGCTGACGTTTATAAATAGGATGTGTAAGTTGTTCTATAATAATCGTTAAGCCTTGTAATAATGGTAATCCAGCTTGTTGTGTAATACTTATTATTTGAAAAATAAGATAGAGTTGATGGTATTTTAATAGCGTGCCGAAATAAGGTAGATGAAGAAAAATAGTTTGTTCATAATAATAAAAGAACGGCGAATAATGGCGAATAAAATGATAAAGCAATATTAGCCCAATGAAGAAAAAAAGTATTATAAAAATATAGTTAGAAAACCATTGGGAGAAAGCAATTAATGCTAAAGTTAAATCAGGAAGCTCGGTATTAAAGGCACTGTATAAGGATTGATATTCAGGTAAAACGTATAACAACATAATACTGGTAATAGAAAATAGAATAGCCAATAAAAAAAGTGGGTATTTAAAAGATTTTTTAATCTTATTAACTATTTCTTGTTGTTTTTTTAATTGTGTTATTTGAAGTGTTATGACTTCATTTAATTTTCCGCTTTCTTCACCAATAAAAATAAAGCGCACTAATGAAAGTGGAAAATAAACGGGATAACGGCTTAACTGTTTTGATAATGTGCCACCTTGCATTAAGTTAAAAATAATATCATCTAATACACATTGCCAATGAGTATAACGACATTCATTTTTTAATAACGTTAAAGCAGGTAAAAGAGCTAAACCTGAGTGAAGTAATAATGCGAGTTGTTCAAGTAATTGAATACGATATTTTTTATCACTTTCTTGAAATATCATGATTTTGTATAAACGTATTTTTATGGGGATTTTTTGTTGCTGTGTTAATTTAATAAAGACATCATTATTTGATGATGCGAGAATGTTTCCTGAACACCATTCGCCTTGATAACTTAGTGCAACGTAACGATAAACTTGCTGTAATCTCATTCAATATCTCCCAGCGTTTGATAAACCTCTTCAAGTGTTGTTATTCCTTGTTTAATTAATAAAATACCTGAATGGAGTAAATTATAGGGAGATGCATGTGCTTGTTTTGTTGGTTCAAAACAGTCATAGATTGCCGTTCTTCCTTTATAACCGGAACTACATTGTTGGCAACCTATTGCTTGCCAGTTCGGCAATTCAATGATTTCTTCATTAATATTAATCTGTTTTTTATTGGGTAAGCAGGTTTTACAATGCGAGCATAAACAGCGCACTAATCGCTGTGAAATAATTAAGCTAATACAAGAGTGAATAAGATCTTTTGCAATACCTAAATTGTGTAGGCGCATTAAGGTGGTATTTGTGGAATTAGTGTGCAATGTGGATAAAACAAGATGTCCTGTTTGTGCTGTTTTCATTGCCATTTCAGCAGTGGAGGGATCTCGAATTTCACCCACCATTATAATATCAGGGTCTTGACGTAATAATGCGCGTAGTATTGTAGTAAATGTGATCCCTGCTTTTTCACAAATCTGAATTTGATTAATACCCTCTAATGGTAATTCAATGGGATCTTCAACACTATTTATATTACGGTTATCTTTATTTAAATAATGTAAGCAACTATATAAAGTTAGTGTTTTTCCACTACCTGTTGGGCCTGTGACTAAAATCATACCTTGAGGTAAAGTTAAATATTTTTTTAATAGTGTTAAATGAGATGGCTGAAATCCTAAATAGTTTAAATCTGGTTGTTGGAGGTTATTGATAAGGCGTAAAACGATTTTTTCACCATAAAGAGTGGGAAGTGTCGCTATTCTTATTGAATAATTTTTCTCATTATAAGACCAAGTAAATTGTCCATCCTGAGGTAATCGTTTTTCTGTAATATTTAAATTAGCCAATATTTTTAAACGTGTCACTATTTCTTCTGAGAATTCATTCGGAGGTGGAGAAAATAAATATAAATGGTTATCTATTCTGGCTCTAATTCTAAAGTTGAATTGTTGAGGTTCAATATGTAAATCAGAAACACGCATTAAAATGCTATGGCGTAATAGATGTTCAATAAATTCTGTTGCTGAGTGTGTAATATCCATTATTCACCTTTTTATATTTGTTTTATTTGTGTTGTTTTAATATAGGAACATTCAATACGAATGTTCCTCAATATCCATAATGCATTAATATGATTTGAATATTTCAGTACATTGCTTTTGTAACGTAGTATTAGTGGCAGAGCATTGTGTCCTCCATATAGGAAGATAATCACCCGCACTTTTTTCTAAAGACATGACAATGGTTAGGCCTTCAAGTTGTGCTTTCCCAGTTGCATTAATGACACCATTTAATACAGATACTTCAGAAAGGTATCGACTGCGAAATTGTGGGGGCATAAATGTTGAGTCGGAATCGCAATGGTGAAGTTCATTTTCATAACGACATAATTCAACAGCTGAACGATAAGGGGAGAGCGTTTGCAAAATATCGGTTAAAGCCGCTTTTTGGATATAGCCTTGATAAGCAGGAATAGCGACGGAGCTTAAAATAGAAATAATGGCTATGACAATCATAAGTTCCATAAGGGTAAAGCCATTTTCGGATGAGTGATAATTAAGTGCGTTCATCTAGCGTCCTCCTTGATTAATAGACACTAGAAGTATGAAAAAAAAGGACTTTATTGGCGAATAGATAAAATAAAATTTGAGTAAAATATCGAAAAGAAAACAGAGCTATACAAATTTAACCTTTATTATTGAGAGAAAGTTCGCATTTATTGATGAATATGAGTTAATAAAATTATTGATAATAGCTAAAACACAGTAGAAGAGGGTTGATGTGGAAATTAAACAAGGTTGGCTTATTGATGCAAGAAAAGTACCTTCACCAAACCATGATAAAAGGCCTGAAGGAGAAGTCCCCTCTTTACTGATTGTTCATAATATCAGTTTGCCACCAGGTCAATTTGGTGGGCCTTATATTGATAGGTTATTTACCAATACATTATCAGAGCAAGATCATCCTTTTTTTAGTGAAATAATCGGGTTAAGAGTATCTGCTCATTGCCTTATTCGGCGTGATGGTGAAATTGTGCAATATGTGCCTTTTACAGATAGAGCATGGCATGCGGGTGTTTCTTTATATAAAGGCAGAGAAAAGTGCAATGATTTCTCTATTGGTATAGAGCTTGAGGGTACTGATAATTGTAATTTTACACTAAACCAATATCAGCAATTAGCCAAGATAACTCAATCACTTATTACGCTTTATCCTGCCATTAAAGAGAACATAACAGGGCATAGTGATGTTGCACCAAATCGAAAAACAGATCCAGGGCCTCACTTTGATTGGGACTATTTTCATAGTTTGTTAACGAAATAACAAGATCAATTGAATTAAAACGCAATCAAGATAAGTATTTATTCATTTTGTTATTGCTGTCACGCTTCAGTTTGACTGTTTATGTGTTTAAAAAACGTTAAAAAATTTATTTTTAACGTTTCAGCATAATGCGATCTAGTTATCACTTTTGATGAATTTTTAAAATAATTTGTTAAAATTTGCAGGTTTTTATGATTTCGCTCAACAACTGTATGGACAGTTAGTGAATACTTTGTTACTTTATTATCCGTTATATTAAATTGGTATTACCAATTGACAACTCAATCACAAAGGTAATAGTTATCCAATAATGGCTTCCAGCAATATGGCTTATACAAAAATTCGTCAACCTAAGCTTTCTGATGTCATTGAGCAACAGCTTGAGCATCTGATTTTAGAAGGCACTCTACGTCCAGGAGAGAAACTCTTACCTGAGCGTGAGCTGGCGAAGCAATTTGATGTATCTCGCCCTTCATTGCGTGAAGCTATCCAAAAATTAGAAGCTAAAGGTTTTTTACTTCGTCGCCAAGGTGGTGGAACATTTGTTCAGCATAATCTCTGGCAAAGTTTTAGTGATCCTTTAGCTCAACTGCTTAGCGGACATCCCGAATCTCAATTTGATCTCTTAGAAACGCGCCATGCCCTTGAAGGCATTGCTGCTTATTATGCAGCGTTACGCGGTACTGATGAAGATCTTGCTCGTATCAAAGCAAGCCATGATTGTATTTTGAAGGCCCATGAAAAGGGTGATTTGGTCGCTGAGTCTGAAGCTGTATTGCAATATCAATTAATTGTCACGGAAGCTGCTCATAATGTTGTTCTATTACATTTATTAAGATGCATGGTACCTATGCTTGAGCAGAATATCCGCCAGAATTTTGAGTTTCTTTACACTCGTAAAGAGATGTTAACTGCCGTAAGTGAGCATCGTAGTCAGATTTATCAGGCTATTATTAATAGAGAGCCAGAGGTAGCGCGTGAAGCTTCACATCGCCACTTAGCCTTTATTGAAGATGTTTTGTTGGATATGAGTCGTGAACATACTCGCCGTGAGCGCTCTTTGCGCCGGCTCCAACAACACCCTGATTTATTTTAGTAGCACAGATCCTGACCGCTGAGTCTGTACTACCTATCTCCCTGTGATTTTCAGGGATAGCGGTAATAACAGCAGGGTCTATCTTCCCGTCATATCAAATGGGTATAACGGGAAGATAGACTCCCATAACCATTAAAAACAGATAACAGATAAGGAATACACCATGTCAGATATGCTGAAAAATGACGTGGATCCGATCGAAACTCGCGACTGGTTACAAGCGATCGACTCGGTCATCCGTGAAGAAGGTGTTGAGCGTGCACAGTTCCTGATTGATCAGGTATTAAAACAAGCGCGTAATGGCGGTCTTAATATTGCTTTAGGCGGCTCTGTACACAGTGATTATATCAATACCATTCCTGCTGAAGATGAACCCGCTTACCCTGGCAATCTGGAATTAGAGCGTCGTATTCGTTCTGCTATTCGCTGGAACGCAGTAATGATGGTTCTGCGTGCATCCAAAAAAGATTTGGAACTCGGCGGACACATGGCGTCATTCCAATCTTCTGCAACGTTATATGAAGTGTGTTTTAACCACTTCTTCCGTGCTCAAAATGAAACTGATGGCGGCGATTTAGTTTACTTCCAAGGACATATCTCCCCAGGTATCTATGCTCGCGCATTCTTAGAAGGTCGTTTAACAGAAGAACAATTAAATAATTTCCGTCAAGAAATTGGTGGTAAAGGTTTATCTTCTTATCCTCACCCTAAATTAATGCCTGAATTCTGGCAGTTCCCAACTGTTTCTATGGGTCTGGGGCCTCTATCTGCAATTTATCAAGCTAAATTCCTGAAATATTTAAATCACCGTGGCTTAAAAGATACGACTAAACAAACTGTTTATGCGTTCTTAGGCGATGGCGAAATGGACGAACCAGAATCTAAAGGTGCAATCACCATCGCAGTTCGCGAAAAATTAGATAACCTGTGCTTCGTTGTTAACTGTAACTTACAACGTCTTGATGGCCCAGTTACAGGTAACGGCAAAATTGTTAACGAATTAGAAGGTATCTTTGCAGGTGCTGGCTGGAACGTTATCAAAGTAATGTGGGGCGATCGTTGGGATGAGCTTCTGCGTAAAGACACCTCTGGCAAACTCATTCAATTAATGAATGAAACTCTGGATGGTGATTACCAGACATTTAAATCTCGTGATGGCGCTTATGTTCGTGAGCACTTCTTCAATCGTTACCCAGAAACTGCTGCATTAGTTAAAGATATGACTGATGATGAAATCTGGGCATTAAACCGTGGTGGTCACGATCCGAAGAAAGTTTTTGCTGCATTCCAAAAAGCAAAAGACACTCAAAACAAACCAACTGTTATTTTAGCTCAAACCATTAAAGGCTATGGTATGGGTGAAACAGCAGAAGGTAAAAATATTGCTCACCAAGTTAAAAAAATGAATATGGATGGCGTTCACCATTTCCGTGATCGTTTCAATATTCCAGTTGCTGATGAGCAAATTAAAGACCTTCCTTATATTACTTTTGACAAAGAGTCAGAAGAATATAAATACCTGCACGCACGTCGTCAGGATTTAGGTGGTTACCTGCCAGCACGTCGTCCTCGTTTTGAAGAAAAACTGGATATTCCAACACTGGAAGATTTTAGCCAATTACTGGAAGAACAATCTAAAGAGATTTCTACAACTATCGCATTCGTTCGTGCACTGAATGTAATGTTGAAAAACAAATCTATCAAAGATCGTTTAGTTCCAATTATTGCTGACGAAGCACGTACTTTCGGTATGGAAGGTCTGTTCCGTCAAATCGGTATTTACAGCCCGAATGGCCAGCAATATACGCCTCAAGATCGTGAGCAAGTTGCTTACTATAAAGAAGACGTTAAAGGTCAAATTCTGCAAGAAGGTATCAATGAACTGGGTGCTGGCGCATCTTGGTTAGCAGCTGCAACATCTTACAGCACTAACAATTTGCCAATGATCCCATTCTATATCTACTACTCAATGTTTGGTTTCCAACGTATTGGCGACCTATGCTGGGCAGCCGGTGACCAACAAGCTCGTGGTTTCTTAGTGGGTGGTACTTCAGGCCGTACAACACTTAATGGTGAAGGTCTACAACACGAAGATGGTCATAGCCATATTCAATCGCTGACTATCCCTAATTGTATCTCTTATGATCCAGCCTTCGCTTATGAAGTTGCTGTTATCATGCAAGACGGTTTAGAACGTATGTATGGTGATAAACAAGAAAACGTTTATTACTACATCACTACACTCAACGAAAACTACCATATGCCAGCAATGCCAGCCGGTGTTGAAGAAGGTATCCGTAAAGGTATCTACAAACTGGAATCACTGGAAGGTGCGAAAGGTAAAGTTCAATTACTGGGTTCAGGTTCTATTCTGCGTCATGTACGTGAAGCAGCACAAATCCTGTCTACTGAATACGGTATTGGTTCTGATGTTTATAGCGTAACTTCATTCACTGAACTGGCTCGTGATGGTCAAGATTGTGAGCGTTGGAACATGCTACACCCATCTGAAGCACCGCGTGTACCTTACATCGCTCAGATTATGAATGATGCACCAGCTGTAGCCTCTACTGACTATATGAAGTTGTTCGCTGAACAAGTTCGTACTTATGTACCAGCAGATGATTACCGCGTATTAGGTACAGATGGTTTCGGTCGTTCTGATAGCCGTGAAAACCTGCGTCACCACTTCGAAGTTGACACTTCTTATGTGATTGTTGCTGCATTAGGTGAATTAGCTAAACGTGGTGAGATTGATGTGAAGATTGTTGAAGAAGCAATCAATAAATACAACATCAACCCTGAAAAAGTAAACCCACGTCTGGCGTAAGAGGTAAAGTGAATGTCTATTGAAATTAAAGTCCCAGATATCGGTGCTGATGAAGTTGAAGTCACCGAAGTGATGGTGAAAGTGGGCGACCGTATTGAGGAAGAACAATCCTTAATTACTGTAGAAGGCGACAAAGCCTCTATGGAAGTCCCATCACCACAAGCGGGTGTAGTGAAAGAGATCAAAATTGCTGTGGGCGACAAAGTCCAAACAGGTTCTCTTATCATGATTTTTGAAGCAGAAGGTGCCGCGCAAGCTGCACCAGCTCAAGCAGCAGCTCCTGCACCAGCAGTAGCGCCTGCAACTGCAGAATTAAAAGAAGTTCATGTACCTGATATCGGCGGTGATGAAGTTGAAGTTACCGAAGTGATGGTGAAAGTGGGCGATAGCATTGCTGAAGAACAATCACTGATCACTGTAGAAGGCGATAAAGCTTCTATGGAAGTTCCAGCTCCATTTGCGGGCGTAGTAAAAGAAATCAAAATCGCAACTGGTGATAAAGTGAGCACAGGCTCTCTTATCATGGTATTTGAAGTTGCAGGTAGTGCACCTGTTGCTCAAGCGGCTCCAGCTCCAGCAGCATCTGCACCAGCAACATCTGCTGTGAAAGAAGTGAATGTTCCTGATATCGGTGGTGACGAAGTTGAAGTTACTGAAGTAATGGTTAAAGTAGGTGATTCCATTTCTGAAGAACAATCACTTATCACCGTTGAAGGTGACAAAGCTTCTATGGAAGTTCCAGCACCATTTGCAGGTGTGGTTAAAGAGATCAAAATTGCAGTGGGCGACAAAGTGAAAACTGGCTCACTGATCATGACGTTTGAAGTTGCCGGTGCAGCACCTGTTGCTCAAGCACCAGCTCCAGCAACAGACGCGCCAGCAAGTTCTGCACCAGCAGCACCTGCAAAAGCACAAGCAACTGCACCAGTAGCAAAAGAAGAATTCGTTGAAAATGATGCTTACGTTCATGCAACACCTGTTATTCGTCGCTTAGCGCGTGAATTTGGTGTGAATTTAGCGAAAGTGAAAGGTACTGGTCGTAAAGGCCGTATCTTACGTGAAGACGTTCAGTCTTACGTGAAAGAGTTAATTAAACGTGCTGAATCAGCGCCAGCGAATGCAGGTGGTGGATTACCAGGCATGTTACCTTGGCCAAAAGTTGACTTCAGCAAGTTTGGTGAAATTGAAGAAGTTGAATTAAGCCGTATCCAGAAAATCTCTGGTGCTAACTTAAGCCGTAACTGGGTGATGATCCCTCACGTAAATCTGTTCGATGAAGCAGATATCACTGAGGTTGAAGAATTCCGTAAACAGCAAAATAAAGAAGCAGAGAAGAAAAAACTGGATGTTAAGATCACTCCGTTAGTCTTCGTGATGAAAGCTGCTGCAAAAGCACTGGCAGATATGCCACGCTTTAACAGTTCTATCTCTGAAGATGGACAGAAACTGATCCTGAAAAAATACATCAATATTGGTATTGCTGTAGATACACCTAACGGTTTAGTTGTTCCTGTTTTCAAAGATGTTAACAAAAAAGGCATTATTGAACTGTCTTATGAGTTAGCTGAAGTTTCTAAGAAGGCACGTGCAGGTAAATTGACCGCTGCGGATATGCAAGGTGGATGTTTCACAATTTCTAGCCTTGGTGGTATCGGTACTACCGGTTTTGCACCAATCGTTAACGCACCAGAAGTTGCGATTATGGGACTTTCCCGTTCTTCTATGAAACCTGTATGGAATGGTAAAGAGTTCGTACCACGCTTGATTCTACCAATGTCATTATCTTTCGATCACCGCGTGATCGATGGTGCTGACGGTGCTCGATTCATCACTCTGATTAATCAGTACATGAGCGATTTACGTCGTTTGGTAATGTAATTATTTAAACCGGTGCTTAGCGCCGGTTTCTCTGATTACGATGATGGATTTTACAGTCATACATCTTAGGTTGTGAGATCCGTCATGTTAGAGCGCTTTTCAGTTTATTAACATTTCTGTAAACTGCATGCGGTATGTAAGTCTCGGTGTTAAATATGGATTTTCGTCTGACTCGCCGGACAAATAAATAATGAGGTCACGATGAGTACTGAAATTAAAGCACAGGTAGTGGTTCTCGGTGCAGGCCCTGCGGGTTATTCCGCGGCGTTCCGTTGCGCTGACTTAGGTTTAGAAACAGTTTTAGTTGAACGTCACTCTACATTAGGTGGTGTTTGTCTGAACGTGGGTTGTATCCCTTCTAAAGCGTTACTCCACGTTGCTAAAGTTATCGAAGAAGCGAAAGCATTATCTGAACACGGTGTTGTTTTTGATGCACCAAAAACAGATATCGACAAAATTCGCATCTGGAAAGACAAAGTTATTTCTCAATTAACCGGTGGCTTAGCGGGCATGGCTAAAGGCCGTAAAGTGACTGTTGTTAATGGCGAAGCACGATTCACTGGTTCTCACACATTGTCTGTTGAAGGTGGTGAAGGTACAACTACCATCACTTTTGAAAATGCAATCGTTGCTGCCGGCTCACGTCCAATCGAATTACCATTTATTCCACATGAAGACCCACGAGTATGGGATTCAACAGATGCACTGCAACTGAAAACCGTACCAGAGCGTTTACTGGTTATGGGTGGCGGTATCATCGGTCTGGAAATGGGAACGGTTTATCATTCTCTGGGTTCTCAGATTGACGTGGTTGAAATGTTTGATCAGGTTATTCCTGCTGCTGACAAAGACGTGGTTAAAGTATTTACCAAACGTATCAGCAAGAAATTTAACCTGATGCTAGAAACCAAAGTTACTGCGGTTGAAGCAAAAGAAGATGGCATCTACGTAACGATGGAAGGCAAAAAAGCCCCAGCAGAACCACAACGTTACGATGCAGTATTAGTTGCTATCGGTCGTGTGCCTAACGGTAAATTACTAGACGCAGGTAAAGCGGGCATCGAAGTTGATGATCGTGGCTTTATCCATGTTGACAAACAAATGCGCACTAATGTACCTCACATCTTTGCTATTGGAGACATTGTTGGTCAACCAATGCTGGCTCATAAAGGTGTTCATGAAGGTCATGTTGCAGCAGAAGTTATTTCTGGTAAAAAACATTACTTCGATCCTAAAGTTATCCCATCAATCGCTTATACTGAACCAGAAGTTGCATGGGTTGGTATGACAGAAAAAGAAGCGAAAGAGAAAGGCGTTAGCTATGAAGTGGCTTCTTTCCCATGGGCTGCATCAGGCCGTGCAATCGCATCAGATTGTGCTGATGGTATGACTAAACTGATTTTCGACAAAGAAACTAACCGTGTTATCGGTGGTGCAATTGTTGGTTCTAACGGTGGTGAACTGTTAGGTGAAATTGGTCTGGCAATCGAAATGGGTTGTGATGCTGAAGATATCGCATTAACTATCCACGCTCACCCAACGTTATACGAATCAATTGGTATGGCTGCGGAAGTATTTGAAGGTAGCATCACTGACCTGCCAAATCCAAAAGCGAAAAAGAAAAAATAAGCGACTTTTTTACTGGAAACAGTTTTGCTGAAAATAGCTTTACTGAAAGCAGTTTACTAAAGTAGTTTAAATGATAAGGGCTAAGTTCTTTATGGAACTTGGCTCTTTTTTTATATTTTTTATTGAAAAGCTGATTGTCTTCTTTCGTGTGATGCGGGTTATTTAGTGTGAATGATGTTTATTTGACCGTAAATTTCACTTTAGTGCTAATTCGGGTGTAAAAAAAACTATAAAAAGTGTGGTTATTAACCAAAATCTTGGTTAAAAGTCTCTGTTATATATTTTGTTTAAGTGTTTTAATCTGAATAAGTGGATATTTGAATCTGATTAATGTTACTTTTATGTGAACGAATTAACATCGTGTTGAAGATTTGCTATGCTGATAGCCCTTAGCTGGGCATAATTTCACAACCTCTTATATTTTATGCGAGCAAAAGATCCTCTGACCTGGCACCTTATTAACAAGGTGCAGACAGCCGGGTTATACAAAATGACAAAGAAGCGAGGAGACAGTCGTGCTAGAAGAATACCGTAAGCACGTAGCAGAGCGTGCAGCTGAAGGTGTCGTTCCAAAACCTCTCGATGCCACACAAACAGCCGCACTTGTTGAGCTATTAAAAAATCCCCCTAAAGGTGAAGAAGAATTTCTTCTTGATTTAATTGTTAACCGTGTTCCACCCGGAGTTGATGAAGCTGCCTATGTTAAGGCGGGTTTTTTAACTGCCCTCGCGAAAGGCGAAACCACATCACCCCTTATCTCGCCAGAAAAAGCCGTTGAATTATTAGGTACCATGCAAGGTGGCTATAATATTCATGCTTTAATTGAATCTCTGGATAACAATAAATTAGCCCCAATTGCAGCTAAAGCGCTTTCACATACCTTATTGATGTTTGATAACTTCTATGATGTTGAAGAAAAAGCCAAAGCAGGCAATGAGTATGCTAAACAAATTATGCAATCTTGGGCTGATGCAACGTGGTTTACTGAACGTCCAGAATTAGCAGAAAAAATAACTGTTACCGTATTTAAAGTCACTGGTGAAACTAATACCGATGACTTATCTCCAGCACCAGATGCTTGGTCTCGCCCAGATATTCCATTACATGCTTTAGCCATGTTAAAAAATGCGCGCGAAGGGATTGAACCTGATCAGCCGGGTAGTGTGGGTCCTATTAAACAAATTGAAGCATTAAATAAAAAAGGCTTTCCACTAGCTTATGTTGGTGACGTTGTAGGGACGGGGTCTTCTCGTAAATCAGCGACAAACTCCGTACTTTGGTTTATGGGAGATGATATCCCATTCGTTCCTAATAAACGCGGTGGTGGCGTTGTTCTCGGTGGTAAAATTGCACCTATCTTCTTTAACACTATGGAAGATGCAGGGGCATTGCCTATCGAAGTTGATGTTTCTAAATTAAATATGGGTGATGTTATTGATATTTACCCATATAAAGGTGAAATTCGTAACCATGAAACGAATGAGTTACTAGAAACCTTTGAGCTGAAAACAGAAGTATTAATTGATGAAGTTCGTGCTGGTGGTCGTATTCCATTGATCATTGGTCGTGGGTTAACGTCAAAAGCACGTGAATCACTAGGCTTACCAGTTAGCACACTATTCCGTCATGCTAAACCTGTTAAAGAAAGTAACCGCGGTTTCTCACTAGCTCAGAAAATGGTAGGCCGTGCTTGTGGCCGTACAGGTATTCGCCCTGGCGAATATTGTGAGCCAAAAATGACCTCTGTCGGTTCACAAGATACAACGGGTCCCATGACACGTGATGAGTTAAAAGACTTAGCTTGCCTTGGTTTCTCTGCTGATTTAGTGATGCAATCATTCTGCCATACTGCAGCTTATCCAAAACCGGTAGACGTTACAACACATCATACTTTGCCTGACTTTATCATGAACCGTGGTGGTGTTTCACTGCGTCCGGGCGATGGTATTATCCACTCATGGTTAAACCGTATGTTATTACCTGATACTGTTGGTACAGGTGGTGACTCGCATACTCGTTTTCCTATTGGTATCTCATTCCCAGCAGGTTCTGGCCTAGTGGCTTTTGCTGCTGCAACTGGGGTTATGCCATTAGATATGCCAGAATCTGTTCTGGTACGTTTTAAAGGCGAAATGCAACCGGGTGTGACACTGCGTGATTTAGTTCATGCTATTCCTTATTACGCGATCCAAGATGGTTTACTGACAGTTGAGAAAAAAGGTAAGAAGAACATTTTCTCTGGTCGTATTCTTGAGATTGAAGGTTTACCAGAACTAAAAGTAGAACAAGCATTTGAGCTTGCTGATGCATCAGCAGAACGTTCAGCGGCAGGTTGTACCATTAAACTGGATAAAGCGCCTATCATTGAGTACCTGCAATCTAACATCATCTTATTGAAATGGATGATATCTGAAGGTTATGGCGATCGTCGTACTATTGAGCGTCGTATTACTTCAATGGAAAATTGGCTGAGAGATCCGCAATTACTTGAAGCGGATGCTGATGCCGAATATGCCGCAGTGATCGAAATTGATTTAAATGAGATCAAAGAGCCAATTCTATGTGCCCCTAACGATCCAGATGATGCTCGCCTGTTATCTGAAGTAGCAAACAGCAAAATTGATGAAGTATTCATTGGTTCTTGCATGACTAACATTGGGCACTTCCGTGCAGCGGGTAAACTGCTTGATCAACATAAAGGTCAATTACCAACACGTTTATGGGTTGCTCCACCAACAAAAATGGATGCTGCACAATTAACGGAAGAGGGCTATTATAGCGTCTTTGGTAAGAGTGGAGCACGTATCGAAGTACCTGGTTGTTCACTATGTATGGGGAACCAAGCGCGTGTTGCTGATGGTGCAACTGTTGTTTCAACCTCGACACGAAACTTCCCCAACCGTTTAGGTACAGGTGCAAATGTGTATCTTGCTTCAGCAGAACTTGCGGCAGTTGCTTCATTATTAGGTCGTTTACCTGAACCACAAGAGTATCTCGATTTTATGAATAAAGTCGATGAAACTGCAGAAGATACTTATCGCTATCTGAACTTTGATCAACTTACCCAATATACAGATAAAGCAGACCAAGTTATTTTCCAAACAACGGTATAACGATTAATTTATTGCTTTAAACGTATTTAATATGAACAAACGGGAGGCTAATGCCTCCCGTTTTTTGTTATTTTTGTCATAATAAGAATAAGGTATTTTTATTAAAAAGCGAAAGCTTAATAAGGGGCGTACACCATGGATTATGAATTTCAGCGAGATCTTACTGGCGGTATACTAGCCCGATTTTCGATGGATCATGAAGCAATAGGTTATTGGTTGAATGATGAAATTCAGGGCGATATTAATCTTATAGACCAAATTCTTGAAGAAATGGAAGGCATTAAAGGTAGCGAAAGACAATGGGAACTCATCGGTAAAGAATATAGCCTTTCGATTGATGATGAAGAAGTGATGGTCAGAGCGAATACACTCCATTTTGAAACAGATGAAATGGAAGAGGGCATGAGCTATTACGATAACGAAAGCATTGCTTTTTGTGGTTTAGACGATTTTGCTACCATGCTACAGAAATATCGGTTATTTATTCTGGAAAATAGAAGAAATTAACAATTCCTATTTATTTATGAAATAAATATGCCACAATATACTATTGAACAGCTATTCTTCTTATTACATTTTTAAGTCTTAAAGGTGGTCTAATGAATGAATTACCCGCGAGTTTAGATGAAGCAACAGGTTGGTTTGTTGCGAATCAAGATCTCTTTATTCAATATGCTGTGAATATTGTTGCCGCATTTTTGATCCTATTTATTGGTCTTTTTGTCGCAAAAATGATCGGTAAAGGTGTGGCAAGAGTTCTTACATTGCGCCATATTGATGCTACTGTTGTGACATTTTTATCTGTTTTAGTTCGTTATACTGTTGTTGCTTTTACCTTAATTGCTGTATTAGGACGATTAGGCGTACAAACAGCCTCTGTTATCGCAGTATTAGGTGCTGCAGGTTTAGCAGTAGGCTTAGCATTACAAGGTTCTCTGTCTAACTTTGCAGCAGGTGTATTAATTGTTATTTTCCGCCCAATTCGTACTGATGAATATGTGATGATTGGTGCAGTTGAAGGTACGGTGAAAGATGTACAAATTTTCTCAACCACACTGTGTTCAGCGGATGATAGAATTATTGTTATTCCAAATAGCAAAATTATCAGTAGTGAAGTGATCAACTTAAGTCGTGAGCCAAATCGCCGTACACAAATTATTGTTGGTGTGGCTTATGATGCTGATATCGATAAAGTAAAACAAGTATTGGGTGATGTTGTTGCGAAAGACAAACGTATTCAACATGATAAAGGCGTGACTATCCGTTTACATGAAATGGCACCATCTTCATTAAACTTTGTAGTCCGTGTTTGGACAACCAATGGTGATGCATGGCCTGTTTATTGGGATCTAATGGAAGATTTTAAACGTGCATTAGATGCAAACAATATTGGAATTCCATTCCCACAAATGGATGTTTATATGCATCAAACACAAAGTGCGACAGCGAAAGCAGAATAGTCTCACAAGAATAGATGATACAGAGCCACGTTAATAACGTGGCTTTTTTGTATGATGAGAAAGGAAGAAAATGAGATAACACAGATTAGAAAGGGATTGGGTATTAAAGATGGAGATAATCTTAAGGAGTTTCTTTTTTGTTTTTTATTATGTTGAGGGCTATCTTGTTTTCTCTTTGGCTCTATTATTATTGTGGTATTCACATAAAGCAGTTAAAAAACGAACATGTATTATCTTATTTATTACCGCATTAATTGTGGTAATGCCTCATATTGTTATCTGGTCTAATTTTATTTTTATGTTATTAATGAATATGGTTATTTCATCTTATTAATCTTAGTGAGATTTTTATTTTTTCCATATTTTATGATCATTAGTTTTTCTTATTAACAATAAGAATGATTCATTTCCTCTAATATCAAAATCCCTCTATTATTTAGCTAATTCCTAACGAATAATTATTAAGGTATTTTGCATGTTTACAACTTTTATTCAGGGTTTTTTATTAAGTGCAGCTATGATTTTACCGATAGGTGCACAGAATGCTTTTGTTTTACAGCAAGGGAGTAAAAAACAATTTCATTTAATGAGTGCATTTTTATGCGCTTTAAGTGATGTTGTATTGATAACAGCAGGTGTTTTTGGTGGTAGTGCATTACTTAGCCAATCAGAAACGCTTTTATTCTTGATCACATGGGGAGGAGTGGCATTTTTACTTTGGTATGGTTGGAATGCATTTAAAACCGCTTTTTCAAAAGATATTGAATTATCACAAAGTGAAAATCAGGTAAAAAGTCGTTGGCGTGTGATTGTGACATTAATTGCCGTAACTTGGCTTAATCCTCATGTTTATTTAGATACTTTTGTTGTGATAGGTAGTATTGGAGGACAATTAACCTCAGATCTTCGACCTTGGTTTACAATTGGTGCGGTATTTGCCTCTATAAGTTGGTTTTTTGCATTATCACTACTTGCGGCTTGGTTTTCTCCCATATTAAGCAAAACACGCTCTCAACGTATGATTAATTTGTTTGTAGGATGTGTGATGTGGTTTATTGCTGTTCAATTAGCTGCGCAAGGATGGAAAACTCTCTTTTAATCTTAAAGAACTTTACATCATATATGCTAATGTTCTTCTTAGTCCTAAAAACAGGGCATTAAAATTAATCTTGTCAGGGGGTTTTTTGTGAAATTAAGAGCGATTGTATTAGCATCCGTGTTTACGCTGGGATTACCTTCCATTGCACTAGCCGCTTCGGAGCCAGAAGGACCACATATTACAACATCGGGTAATGCGACAATTAAAGCGGCTCCTGATATGGCGACATTAAATATTCAGGTTAATGAAAGAGCAAAAGATGCAGCTCAGGCTAAGAAACTAGTCGATGAGCGTGTTGCAAAATATTTTGCCTTCTTAAAAGAAAATGGTGTTGTGAAGGAAGATATCGACGCCGCCAATATCCGTACTCAACCAAACTATGAGTATGATAAAAAAGCAGAGCGTTCGGTGATTAATGGTTATACAGCAACACGTACTGTGAATGTCAAAATTAAGAAATTAGAACAGCTTAATACGTTACTTGATGGCGCATTAGCTGCGGGTTTAAATGAAATTAATAACGTTGAGTTTGGCGTAAATAATCCAGAACAATACAAAGTAAAAGCACGAGAAGTGGCCATTAAAAATGCTATTGATCAAGCAACTTCTGTTGCAAAAGGTTTTGGTGCAGATTTAGGTGCAGTCTATAGCGTAAGCTATCGTGCGCCAGAGGCGACACCTTATCCAATCGCACAAGTACGTATGGATGCAATGGCATTAAAAGCCCAAGCTCCAGCGGCAGTGCAAGAAACTTATGAACAACAAAGTATCGAATTTAAAGATTATGTGGATGTTGTTTTTGAACTAAAACGCACTAAATAATCATGTTACGGTAAAAATAAAATAGGCTTCTCAGAGAAGCCTATTTTTTGTGTTAAAAGATGATAATAGTCGTGTTACTCTTCACTTTGTTTTAAAACCTTACGGCCAAAATCAATCAGTGCATCTGTCACTTTTCTCATCGTTCTACTTTCTGGTGCAAAACGGTGCCAATAAAGCATACGTCGCTGGCAAAGTCCCGGAGTTAAATCAACCAACTCTCCACTCTTTAACTCATTAGCAATTTGTAGATGAGGGATCATGCAACATGTTGAACCTTGTTTTGCTAATTGCACAAATGCTTCAGAAGAATTAACAATATGGCAAGGCACGCTGCCTGGAGATAAACCAAAGTTTTGCTGTAAAAATGCCTGATGCATATCATCAAGATGGTCAAATGCAACTGCAGGGGCTTTTAATAACGACGACTTAGTGACGCCATTTGCAAAATAACGCTGAGCAAAATCAGGAGAGGCTACAAATAGATAATCAAGAGCGCCTAATTGATCAACAAGGCAACTTGGTAATGCTTGTGGCTGAATACTGATTGCACCAACTACTTCGCCTCGTCTTAAGCGTTCTTGTGTTCGCGTTTCATCTTCAACTTGTATATTAAGCCGAATAGGCAGTTGTGTTAAAACTGGATGCAAAGCAGGTAATAACCACGTTGCCAAACTATCAGCATTTACCGCCAAAGAGAGTAAAAGCGGTGTGGAGCCACTATTTTCATCACCTAACCATTGTTCTTCAAGTAATTCTACTTGATGCAATAATGCCAATAGTTTTTGCCCTTGCTCTGTGGGTTGAGGGGGAACAGTACGCACTAATAGTGGTTGGCCGAATAAGTTTTCTAATTGTTTAATACGCTGTGAAACGGCAGATTGTGTAATACATAACTTTTGTGCTGCTCTTTCAAAACCACGTTCGCGAATGACGGCATCAAGGGCTTGTAATGCTCGATAATCAGGGCGTTTCATTAACAGACTCTCTTTGATTTTATATTCTGTTGCTTACTATGCCATATTTTTTGTTGTAATGAGTTAAAATGTTGCTTCTCAGTTTTTGATGTGTCTCGTGCTAGTTTTGAATGCAATATGCTATTCTTAGTCCATTAACGTGATAAATAAGGTTTTTTTAAATGACTCAGGATGAATTGAAAAAAGCAGTAGGTTGGGCGGCGCTTGAATATGTAAAACCCGGTACTATCGTGGGAGTTGGAACAGGTTCCACAGCTTCTCATTTTATTGACGCATTAGCGACAATGAAAGGTCAAATTGAAGGTACGGTTTCAAGTTCAGAAGCATCAACAGCAAAACTAAAAAGTTACGGCATTCCTGTTTTTGACTGCAATGAGGTCGATTCTTTAGATATCTATGTTGATGGTGCTGATGAAATCAACCACCAGATGCAAATGATCAAAGGTGGCGGTGCTGCATTAACGCGAGAAAAAATTATTGCAGGTGTGGCAAAAACATTTATCTGTATTGTTGATGAATCTAAACAAGTCGATGTATTAGGTAAATTCCCACTGCCTGTTGAAGTTATTCCGATGGCGCGCTCTTATGTAGCTCGTGAATTAGTTAAATTGGGTGGCTTGCCTGAATATCGTGAGAACGTGGTAACAGATAATGGAAACGTTATTTTAGACGTTCATAACTTAACAATTCTTAACCCTATTGAACTGGAAAATAAAATTAACAGTATTCCTGGTGTAGTTACAGTAGGATTATTTGCTAATCGTGGTGCAAATGTTGTTTTAATGGGAACGTCTGAAGGCGTTAAAACGATTAAGTAAGATGACTAAAAAGAGGTGGCTATGGCGACCTCTTTTTAAAATTATTTTAGAAACTGCAAATTCAGTGATATATATCACACCATAGTTATATCTCTCTTTAAAATCCTGCCTTTTTCAAAGTCAAAATCATTTTACTCGGTAGAAAATCGCTTTCTTTATTGCTTATTCTGTCATCACTGCAATCGGTTGTATTGCCACAAACTCTATTTTTGTTATGTTGTTGAGACAGGATTTTGTTTTTCATTAAATGTAACAACGATAGGGCTGGGTAAATGGTCAAAGTATCTTTGGAAAAAGAAAAGATAAAGTTTCTACTCCTTGAAGGTGTGCACCAAAGTGCAGTAGAAAATTTAAGAGCGGCGGGTTATACCAATATTGAATATCACAAAGGTGCGTTATCGGACGAAGAATTAAAAGAAGCTATCCGTGATGCACGTTTTGTTGGTCTTCGTTCCCGCACTCATTTAACAGAAGAAATTTTTGCAGCCGCTGAAAAATTAGTTGCTGTAGGATGCTTCTGTATTGGGACCAATCAGGTTGATTTAGATGCGGCCTCTCGTCGCGGTATCCCTGTTTTCAATGCGCCTTTCTCAAACACTCGTTCCGTGGCTGAGATGGTGCTAGGTGAATTACTGTTATTACTGCGCCGTATTCCGGAAGCAAACGCGAAAGCCCATCGTGGTGTTTGGGATAAGCAAGCTAAAGGCTGTTTTGAAGCGCGTGGTAAAAAACTGGGTATTATTGGTTATGGTCATATTGGTACACAGTTAGGTATTTTGGCTGAAAGCGTGGGTTTAGATGTTTATTTCTATGATATTGAAAACAAACTGCCACTGGGTAATGCAACACAAATTCGTCATCTGTCTGAACTATTGAATATGTGTGATATTGTCAGCTTACATGTACCAGAAACACCATCAACAAAGAATATGATCGGTCATGAAGAAATTCAGCGCATGAAACCAGGTTCAATTCTTATCAATGCCTCTCGCGGTACTGTGGTTGATATTCCTGCATTAGCACAAGCGTTAGAATCAAAACATTTATCTGGTGCTGCCGTTGACGTGTTCCCATCAGAGCCTGGTGCAAATAACGATCCTAACGATCCGTTTGTCTCTGAACTTATTAAATTCGATAATGTGATATTAACGCCACATATCGGTGGTTCAACACAAGAAGCGCAAGAAAATATTGGTTATGAAGTTGCAGGTAAATTAGCTAAATATTCAGATAATGGCTCAACGCTATCTGCGGTTAACTTCCCTGAAGTTTCATTACCAAGCCACGGCGATGATGTAAACCGTTTACTGCATATTCATGAAAACCGCCCTGGTATGATGAATAGTATCAATAATGTGTTTACTGAACAAAACATCAACGTGGCAGCTCAATTCCTGCGAACTTCAGGCAATGTAGGTTATGTTGTGATTGATATTACAACTCAAACTAAGGCTCAAGCAGAGTTAGTCTTGCAACAAATCAAAGCATTACCAGGTACTATTCGTGCTCGTATGCTGTACTAATTATTGATGTAATTATCAGTAATATATTAAAGGCTCGGTATTTCGAGCCTTTTTTGTTTCTTTAAACATTATTATTGAACTTGCTGTTTCCATAATTGGTAATAAAGCGCTCTATTTTCAAGCAAATCCGAATGAGTTCCTTCTTCCAATACTCGTCCTTTATCTATGACATAAATATAATCCGTATACACTAATGTATTGAGACGGTGTGCAATGCTAATTACGGTTCTATTTTTACAAATCTGAGGTAAACTTGCCAAAACTTGTGCTTCAGAGATGTAATCTAATGCTGATGTGGCTTCATCTAAAATAAGAATACGTGGATTTGTTAATAAAGCTCTTGCCAGTGCAATACGTTGGCGTTGGCCTCCTGATAAGTTAGTCCCTCTCTCTCCGACTTGAGTGTTAAATCCCAAAGGAAGTTGCTCAATAAACTCTAGAGCACCTGCAAGTTGGCATGCTTCTATTAATTCTTTTTCACTTGCATTGGGTTTTGATAAACGAATATTTTCGACAATAGAACCACTAAATAAAAAACTTTCTTGTAGAACAATGCTAATACTTTGGCGTAATGAGAGAGGATCGGCGATAGCCAAATCCATGCCATCAATATAAATTTGTCCTTGTTGAGGAGTATAGAGACGTTGAATTAAACGCGTAACGGTACTTTTTCCTGAGCCAGAGCGACCTGTAATACCAATAAATTGGCCAGCAGGAATAGAGAACGAGAGTGATTCAATAACATCTGGCGTATGGTAGGTATAACGAAAATAGACATTTGAAAAATCAATACGACCTATGATTTTGGGCACTGTTACTAATCCATTATATTGGTGTTCTGTCGGTGTATTTAAAATCTCACCAATACGACGTAGAGAAATCGTTGCTTGTTGAAAATCTTGCCAGCATTGCGCTAAACGTAAAATAGGCTGTGTGATATGTGCAGTAAAGAGATTAAATGCAATAAGTTCACCCACTGTTATTTGTGTATTAATAATTAAATTAACACCTTGCCACAAAATAATCGCTGTTGTGATTTTATGAATGATAAATATAAGTTGTTGAGCTAATAAATTTTTTTTAGTTGCTGAAAATCGTTTGTTAATCTGATCGGCAATTTTATATTGCCATTTATCGATAAAAAGATTTTCTGTTGCTGTAATTTTTATGGTTTCAATACCAGTAATTGTTTCGGTTAATAAACTGGTAGTATCAGCATTAGCTTGATATTCCTGCTCAACCCAATAACGAATAATAGGGCCAAGGATCAGCCAAAGTGTAAAATAAAGAACTAATGCACCTAACGTTATCCAAGTTAGTGGTACAGAATAAGTAAACATCACAGAAATAAATACAATAATAAAAATGAGGTCGAGCACTAACATCAATGCGGAACCAGTAATAAATTGACGAATATGTGAAAGCTCTTGAATACGGGCAATTATTTGGCCTGATTGTTGCTGGTTAAAAAAAGAACTCGGTAAGCGAATAAGATGTTGATAAATTTTACCTGAAAAATCAGCACTAAATTGGCAAGAAATAAATGTATACAATTTGTCTCGTAGAAAAAGATAAACAGGTTCAGTGATTGCAATTAAGAGTAATAAATAACCTAATAAATGTAAGTTTGATAAATTTCTTCCAGTTAATACCTTATCGATTAATGTCTCAAAAATTAAAGGATTCACTAATGCGAAGAGTTGGCTACAACTTGATAAAATAAAAACTAGTAAGAGTGATTTTTTTTGTTTTAAAATAGAAGAAAAAAACCAATTAATATTAAATTTATTACGCAATGATATGTGTTTTTTATTGGTTATGAATACTGTACTTAATTTTTGTTTTTTATTTATTTTATACTCTATGGTGATATTTCTTTTAATATCAAATATTATTAAATATTCTTCTTTTTTTTCTTTTAAAACATACCATTGATTGTTTATTTCAATAAGAGTATCAATAAGGTGATATTTTTTATCCTCATAATCAAAAATATCGAATTTACATTTTAAATTAAGTAATTGAGCAGCTTCTATAACATTCCATTTATTAAATGAATTATCCTTTCCAAGAAAGTGAAAAATATTCTCACTTTTTATATTTCCATTATTTTTTTTAGAAAAATAAATTAATCCATCAATAATGGAGTAATTGTATTTTTTCATTTTTATAATATTATTTATATATTTCATGAGATTAAATACCCGATCTTATTTTTCAGTCAGTGCGTTATGTCGATAAACTTCTATTGGGCTTAAAACATAATCAATAACACGGCGTTTATCCGTAATTATCTCGGCGACTAAAGACATTCCTGGGGTAAGCTGATAGTACTGATTATTCTTTTCAATGGCTTGTTTATTTAATCTAATTGTAGCAGGGTAAACTAAACCTAATTGTTCATGTTGAACAGAATCTTTAGCGATATTAATAATTTCACCTTCAATTGTGCCGTAACGAGTATAAGGAAAGGCATCTATTTTTATCATTGCTTTTTGCCCTATGTGAATAAAACCGATATCTCTATTGAGAAGATTAACCTCTGCAAAATTCTCTTGGTGTTCGGGAACTATCGTCATGACACTTTGTGAAGGTTGCAATACACTGCCGAGTGTATAAATAGAAATTTGTTGTACTGTTCCTGTGATGGGTGAACGTACGATTTTGAGTTGCTGTCGCTTTTGGAGGTGATTAAAATTTTGAGTATAAATTAATAACTCGCTTTCATATTTTTTATACTTATCATGCCATTCTAGTTTTTTTTGTTTTTCTAATTGGTTTAAGTTTTCATATAATTGTTTTTCTTGGTTTTTAATAATATGAAATTCTGAATTTTTTATTATTATTGAACGATTTATTTCTAATAGCTCTTTTTCACTTTCAAGATATTCCATTTTGCTAATTATTTTTTTATTAAAAAGATCTTCTTTAATAATAAATCGTTGCTTTATATTGTTTTGTATCTTTTTTAAAGACAGTAGATCATTGTAAGTTAGTGTTTGATTTTTACTATTTACTTCAATTTCGGTTTCTAATACATTTATGTTGCTATCGAATTCATCTTTTTCTTTCTGATAACCTAACAAGATTGATTTTTTTGTTTTATTATCTAATTTATTAAAATGATAAAGATTTTTAGGTGATACTTCTTGGCTCAAGGCTTGATAGCGAATTTTAAGTAATAGTAGATCCTCCCTTTTTTTTCTTATTCCTTTAATTTCTTCATCAACACCCAATATATCAAGTGTCAATAAAGCATCACCTTGATTAACTTTTTGCCCATCTTTTACATGAAGAATAGCCAATCGGCTAGGTTCATGTATTTGAATTATTTGGGAGCGACCAGTAACTACAAGTTTACCCGTTGCAGGGGATTGCACATCTAACTTCCCAAAATAAACCCATAAAATAAAAGCCACAATACTGAGTGTAATGGTAGAAGCAATGTAACGGCTATAAGGGGTTAATGGTTTTTCTATAAGGGCTATATGATTAGGATAAAAATCATAGTGGAACGGCTTTTTATTAAGTCGAAAGACAGTCAATAATAAGTGTTTTATATTTAATTTCATGCTCAACATCCTTGCTGAATTTGCCAAAGTTTTTTGTAATCACCGTTATTTTTAATTAAAGCTTCGTGTTTCCCTTCCTCCACAATTTGCCCCTTATTTAACACAATAATACGATGACAATCTCGTATTGTTGACAGACGATGGGCAATGATAATTACGGTTTTATTTTTTGTGATAAGTGGAAGATTATTTTGAATAATTGCTTGAGAATCATCATCTAAAGCGCTGGTGGCTTCATCAAAAATCAAAATCTTAGGTGACGTTAATAAAGCTCTAGCAATAGCAATACGTTGACGTTGCCCTCCTGATAAGGAGGTTCCTCCTTCAGTGATCAAGGTGTCATATCCTAACGGTAATTTTAAGATAAACTCATGTGCGCCTGCGATTTTTGCAACATCAATAACCTCTTCTAAAGAAGCTTGTGGGTGCATTAGTTTAATATTGTCAAAGATCGTTAAGTGAAATAAAAAATTTTCTTGTAGTACGAAACCAATTTGTTGGCGTACATACTTTAAATGAAGTTGTGATAGTGGAATATTATCAAATTTTATACAGCCTGATTGTGGTATATACAGGCCCGAGATTAGACGTGCCAAGGTACTTTTCCCCGAGCCTGAAGTTCCTACAATGCCAATAACTTCATGTTTTTTTATCTGTAATGAAATATTACGTAAAATAAGCGGTGTATTATTTTGATAACAGAAACTTACGTTATCAAACGTAATGTCTCCTTGAAGTTTGGTGTTTGATCCTTTGATATTTTGCTCATTAGGTAGATTAAGAATATCTTGTAAATTATAAATGGCTGTTTTTGTTCTGATGTATTTTCCCCAAATATCAATAGCGATTGCTAAAGGTTGTAGGCAATATCCTAGTAGCATAATAAAGGCAATCAGTTGACCAATTGTCATTGAGTGTGAAATCACTTCATAAGCACCTAGCCATAGCAGTAATGCTGTTGTTGTTTTATTGATAAATAGCACAATGAAGCGGGAGAGAGAGTCTATACCCTGAAGTGTTAAATTTTTATAGGTAAGCTGATGAATTTGTGTATGCCATTGTTGTGTAAATCGAGGCTCCAGAGAAAGGCTTTTAATGGTTTCGATGCCACTTAAACTTTCGGTAAGAAATGCCGTATTGGTCGCCATTTTTTGATAAAGCTGCTGAACGGATAATTCTATCTTTGGGGCAAGTAATTTAGCTAAAATAAAATAAAGGGGAATGGTTGCCATAAAAAAGAATGTTAGCTTTATGGATAAAATTGACATAACAAAGATAAATATGAAGATAAAAGATAAATCTATAAATAACATTAATAACGTATTGGTAATAAAATCTCTAATAATATCTAACTCTTTTACTCGAGTTACAATGATCCCTGTTTGTCGAGACTTAAAGTAACTTATGGGTAGTTTTAATAAATGGTTAGCCATTTTTAAACTTAAGTTTATATCAATTTTATTTGCGGTATGATGATACATATATTCTCTAATACCTTTCAAAACTCCTTCTGAAATAGCAATAAAAATTAATCCAATCACTAATACATCAAGTGTTGATAATGCTTGATATATAATTACTTTATCCATAATAATTTGTGTAACTAAAGGGCTAGCCAAAGATAATAGTTGTAAGATTAATGAATAGAATAAAATACGATAAAAAATAGCTTTATATCGTATAAATGCAGGAAAAAACCATCTGATATCAAAATGATGCTGTGTCTTAAAATCAAGGTAATAAATATGATTTTTACTTATCTTAATGATTTTATCTTTATTAACTTGCTCTATTTTATTATTTTGATAATTATAAATAAGAAAGTTATTATCACTTTGTTTTAATAATATGAATAAATGTTCATTTTTGTCATAAAAAATAATTTTATGATTAAGTTGTTTTTTAAATATAATTGATGGTTTTATTTTTTTTAATTTAAATTCATATTCTTTTTCTAAGGATTTTATGGTGTGGTTGTTTTTTATTTCTATTTCTTTGTTTTTAGTTAGGTTGATAATAATATTAATGCATTTTATAAGATGAACATCTTTTTCATTTGCCATTTAAATAAAAATACCTTTAGATTGATTTTGGATATAAAAAGGTATTTAAAATTTTTTCTAAAATAAAAAATATAAAAAAACACAGATATTATTCGGTGTTTTAAAATGAGTTGTTCAGAATATTAAAAATTCCATATTTTTTCTGGGGTGATGATCTCAGGTAATGGAACATCCCAATTTGCAATAGGAAGATGTTCAACTTGTTGGCAAGTATGAGCAAGCCCTATTGGATAAAATGATTTTTGTTGCCAATTTTCTAACGTTCTATCGTAAAAACCGCCTCCCATACCTAATCGTTGGCCTTGAGCATCAAAAGCCACTAATGGTGTAAAAATAATATCGATGTCATTTGGAGGAATAACTGCATTTACATTTAAAGGTGGTTCTGAAATCGCAAAGCGATTTTTCACTAAAATAGTGGTTGGTGTATAACGTAAAAAAAGAAGATGATAGCGATGAAAAGGGTGTAAAACGGGCAAGCAAATCTGTTTCTTCATTTCCCATAATTGTGAAATCAAAGGCGATGTATCAATTTCACCATCAAAAGAGAGAAATAAGGCAAGAGTGTGTGAATGTTGAACTTTGGGGTGACTAAGAACGCGTTCACATAATTGATGAGCGGCTTGCTGCTGCTGTTGTGATGTGAGTAAACGCCGTTTTTGGCGAATTGCTTTACGTATCTCATCTCTTTGTTGAAACAGTGACGTCTGAGTCATTCTTCAATCCATCAATCAGTAGTGATTATTAAGTTGGAATTATTATTTTAGTCAATTTATCACACTTTAGAGGTAAGAAAGCGAAGAAGTTGAAGAACTAAGGAATTAGAAGCATAAAAAAAGTTTTAAATATTAGGTATTTATAAAATACTTAGTATTTAAAACTTTAGTAGAGGTCTCCAAGATGCCGCCGTAGGCTGTAACCCTTGAACCCATGGTCCAAGGTGAACATAGTGTTGTTACCATTAGGCTGCCTGAACGAATCAGGTATGCTCACAAGTGACAGATCACCACATTCTATGTGTTTCGAATATCGGCTCAGGGGACTGGCCCACTGGCAAACATCTCAGAGAAATTTGGTGGATGCTGTTAAGCACCTTATCTATGAACTATTGTATTATTTTAATTGTAGAAAGCAACCTATTATCTGTGAATTTCGTGGCGTACGCATGCTTTCTGAACAAATCTACTTCGCAGTTGAAAAAGTGCGATCATGGTGCTTGCCTTGATCGTGTAAAGCTTGTTCAATAGATTGTTGTAGCATTTTTATCTTCTCTTCCATGTTGTAGGCATAGTCTCTAGTTTTTAACTTTTCTTCTGCCAACTCATGACTCATATTTAATGCCACGATAAAAATTAAGTGCTCTGTATTGGAAACACCACTGCGTTCTTTGAGATCTTGTAATCGTTGTTCAAGTTCAGCAGCAGAAGCCAGTAAAGCATCTTTTTGTTCTGGTGGGCAATTGACACGTAATGAGCGCCCAAAAATTTGAAGTTCAACGGGTTGTGCGGACATGATTCCTTCCTGACATAAAATCTGTGCTACGTGTTGAGTAGTGTATACGGTTATAACGCTGTATTAAACGCTATTACTACAAAAATTCCAATGATTAACATGGCTTAACTGGTACAGCGACTTCTATTGATGGTAGCATATCTTGAACTATTCCCCTAAATGCGACGTTTATTCTTATGTCAAAACAAAACACATTACCAAATTATCAATCTATAGATGCTTTATTACAGCAACATACTGTGCCTTTAACGGCAGCTGAAATGCACGGATTGATTACAGGATTTATTTGTGGCGCTGTGCGCGATAGTAGTTGGAAAACCTTATTGCATGATTTAACCAATGAAGGTTTAGCTTTTCCTAAAACATTATCAGACTCACTCGAAGCACTTTATCACATTACTTACGAACAACTTGATGACAGTGTATTTAACTTCTCGATGTTAGTTCCTGACGAATCCGAGTCCGTTTTTCTAAGAGCCGATGCCCTTGCTGGATGGGTTAATCATTTTCTTTTAGGTTTGGGTGTTGCACAACCTAAATTATCTGAGCATAAAGAGTTGACTGAAGTTATCACCGATTTGCGTAATATTGGTGCGCTAGGTTATGAAGAAGATGAAAACCAAGAAGAACTTGAAGATGCGCTAGAAGAAGTCAGCGAATATGTAAAAGTATCTGTTCAACTTTGTTATATCACTTTTGTCGCACCAAAAGACAAAGAAAATAGTGAACAGAATGAGCAACGTATACTACATTAGTTTCATCATTCATTAGATAAACATAAAGATAAACGAAAGACAGGAGTGGGTATGAATAAGCAAGAATTTTTATCCCGTCGTCAGGCATTATTAGCTCAAATGAAGCCTGCGAGTGCAGCTATCTTTTTTGCAGCACCACCAGCGCAACGTAATGCGGATAGTGAGTATCCTTATCGCCAGCATAGTGATTTCCTTTATCTAACTGGTTTCAGCGAGCCTGAGGCCATCCTTGTGCTGATTAAGAGTGATGAAACACATAACCATAGTGTGCTCTTTAATCGCGTAAGAGATTTAACGGCTGAAATCTGGTTTGGTCGTCGCCTTGGACAAGAAGCTGCGCCTGAAAAATTAGGTGTTGATAAGGCACTTCCTTATGAAGATGTTGGTGAGCAACTTTACCAATTATTAAACGGATTAGATGTTGTTTATCATGCTCAAGGCGAATATGCATTTGCTGATGAAATCGTTTTTAATGCATTAGAAACTTTAAGAAAAGGCTCTCGCCGGAATTTAAAAGCACCTCAAACTATTATTGATTGGCGTCCTCTCGTTCATGAGCAACGTTTATTTAAATCTGACTTTGAACTTGAATTACTGCGTAAGGCAGGAAAAATTACAGCGTTAGCACATACTCGAGCGATGCAAAAATGTCAGCCGGGTATGTATGAATATCAGCTTCAAGGTGAAATAGAACATGAGTTTGTTTCTCATGGTGCTCGCTTCCCTTCATATAATAGTATTGTAGGTAGTGGTGAAAATGGTTGTATTCTTCACTATACCGAAAATGAAACCAAAATGCGTGATGGGGATTTAGTACTCATTGATGCAGGCTGTGAATATGAAGGTTATGCAGGTGATATCACCCGTACTTTTCCTGTTAATGGTAAGTTTAGCCGTCAACAACGTGAAATTTATGACATTGTCTTAAAATCCATCAATGTGTCTTTGGAATTGTACAAACCTGGTACAAGCATCAAAGAAGTCACTGAGCATGTCGTGTATATCATGGTCGAAGGATTGGTTAAACTCGGCATTATGCACGGTGAAATCGAACATCTTATTGAAACAAAAGCCTATCAGCGTTTCTTTATGCATAGCCTAAGCCATTGGTTAGGTCTTGATGTTCATGATGTGGGACATTATGGCACAGATCGTGACCGTATTTTAGAACCAGGCATGGTACTGACTATCGAGCCTGGGTTATATATCGCGCCAGATGCCGATGTACCACAAGAGTATCGCGGTATTGGTATTCGTATTGAAGATGATATTGTTATCACTGAAACTGGCAATGAGAACTTAACGGCTTCTGTCGTTAAAGATCCGGATGAAATTGAAGCTCTGATGGCAGGAAAAATTTAAGGCTAAAATCAGTATGAATGTGATTATTGTGGGTGGTGGAATGGCGGGTGCAACATTAGCACTAGCACTTTCTGCATTAAACAAAGGCAATATTTCAATTTCGTTAATTGAAGCAAGAGAGCCTGATAATGGGCATCCTGGATTTGATGCAAGAGCGATTGCATTAGCCCATGGAACAGCAAAGCGGTTGTCGCAAATTGGGCTTTGGTCAATATTAAAACCTTTTGTTACCCCCATTAATCACGTTCATGTCTCAGATAAAGGCCATTGTGGTTTTGTTAATATTCATGCACAAGACTATGATATATCGGCACTGGGTTATGTTATTGAGTTACATGACGCAGGGCGACAACTTTTTGGCAAGCTAAAAAAGCAATCTAATATCACGCTTTATTGCCCAGCTACAGTTGAACAAGTTCAGCGTAATATAGACTGCGTTGAAGTAACGCTTGATAATGGTACGCAATTAACAGGTGATTTACTGATTGCAGCAGATGGTACAAACTCGCCGATAGGCCACCAATGCCATATTCAATGGCAACGTGAGCCTTATCACCAAGTCGCCGTAATTGCTAATGTCAAAACAGAAATAAACCCAGAGGGAAAAGCCTTTGAGCGTTTTACTGAATTTGGCCCATTAGCCATGTTACCGATGAGCGAAGGGCGTAGTTCATTAGTGTGGTGTCACCCGATTGAAAAATGGGATGATATTTCACAGTGGGATGATGAAACAACCATCGCACATTTACAACGTGACTTTGGCTGGCGTTTAGGAAAAATAGAGCATATTGGTAAGCGAAATTGCTATCCTTTAGCGTTACAAAAAGCCAATCAAATTATTAGTCACCGTTTAGCCTTAGTAGGTAATGCATCACAAACACTCCATCCTATTGCAGGACAAGGCTTTAATCTTGGTTTACGTGATGTTATGGCGCTCGCCAATACGCTCACTCAAGCGATTAATACTAATACTGATATTGGTAGTTACCGAGTGCTCTCTAAGTATCAACAACTTCGCCAACAAGATAGAGAAAAAACAATCTCTATTACTGATGGGTTGGTGAAAGTGTTTGCAAATCGTTGTGTGCCACTGGTTGTTTCTCGCAACTTAGGGTTAATGACGATGGAGTTGCTCCCAATGATGAGAGATAAATTGGCGCATCAAACACTGGGCTGGACAGACTAGAGCGTGTTGATTTTTAATGGTCAATTTTCATCCGAATCTATAGGGCTGTTTTTAACGTCTATTTTTATTTTAAGAGGTCATTGTTAATATTAATCAATACCTAAAATAGTAAATAGTTTGCTTTATAAATTTTTTTTGTTGTAAAAACGAGCAGAAAAGAACAGCGCGCTCTAAAAAAACGCTTTTTAGGATATTTTATTATGAAATCATTTGATGTTGTTATTGCTGGTGGTGGAATGGTTGGGCTTGCATTAGCCAGCGGATTACACGGGTGTGGATTACGTATAGCGATAATAGAAAATCACCCAGTAACAAAACATTTTCACCCGCAAGATGATTTTTCATTACGGGTATCCGCTATTAATACTGCCAGTGAAATGTTGCTGAAAAAATTAGGTGTTTGGGAAAGCTTAAATGCTTTACGAGCAACGCCTTACCAAGGTATGGAAGTTTGGGATCAAGATAGTTTTGGTCGTATTGAATTTTCGGCACAAAAAGAAGGATTCAGCCATTTAGGCTCTATTATCGAAAATAACCTCATTCGAGAAGTGCTTTGGCAAAAATGTGAAAGCCACAGTGATATAACCTTCTATTCATCGACACAAATTGAACGTGTTGTTTGGGGGGAAAATGATGCATTTATTACCCTTAATGATGGTGAAATATTGACGGCAAGATTAGTTGTCGGAGCTGATGGTGCTAATTCATGGTTACGCAAACATGCAGATATTCCTCTGACTTTTTGGGATTATGAGCATCATGCATTAGTTGCTACTATTCGTACTGAACAACCCCACGACAATGTTGCTCGCCAAGTCTTTCATGGTGACGGTATTTTAGCATTTCTACCTCTTTCTGATCCTCATACTTGCTCTATTGTTTGGTCTTTATCAGGCCATCTAGCTGAGCGCCACAAAAATGCAGATAAAACCTTATTTGAGCGCACATTAGGTGTGACATTTGATATGCGTTTGGGGCAATGTGAATTAATCAGTGAGCGCATGACAATACCATTAACAGGTCGCTATGCGCGCCAATTTGCAGCGCCCCGTTTAGCGTTATTAGGTGATGCAGCACATACTATCCACCCTTTAGCTGGACAAGGCGTTAACCTTGGTTTTATGGATGTTGCTGAGTTAATTGGTGAGATCCGCCGCTTAAAAGCAGAAGGTAAAGATTTTGGTGAATATCTTTATTTGAGACGATTCGAACGTCGTCGCAAACATGCGGCCGCCGTAATGTTAGCCAGTATGCAGGGATTTCGTGAACTTTTTGCCGGAAAGAACCCTGTCAAAAAATGGGTTCGAGATATCGGCCTTTCGTTAGCGGATAGTTTACCGGGCGTAAAACCTAAGTTACTTGAACAAGCGATGGGTCTTTCTGATTTACCTGAATGGTTAAGTGATAAAAATTTCACTTCAGTTGAAAAAATCTAATTCCTCCCTTATTTCACATTACTTTTATTTATATCTGACTGAAGAAATAGAACTAAAAAAATCTATTTTTTCAGTCTATTCTTTGCACTAATTCCTTTTTTACAGGAATTCCTCGCTAAAAATGAGCGCTGATACGCATAATTGCAATCATTAGTTCTGCATACTCATATCTCTCTATTATGATTGAGAGGCACAATACCCTATTTTAACTTATGGTTTATTTTTTCTGGCAATGCTAAGTTCAAGAGGATGGTATCGTTTGCGTTGTACGTTAATTGCTCGTATTTGTTAAATCCATGTTTAAAAATAAACTTAAACTCGTGATTAATACACTGATTTCTAATCAAGTTTAATTTTATATTTAACAAATTGCGTTCTCTGAATAATCTAAAGTAAAAGTAGAAAGAGGGAAGAATGGCAAAACAGACTCCGTTGTATGATGAGCACGTAGCCTGCGGTGCTCGTATGGTCGATTTTCATGGTTGGATGATGCCGTTGCATTATGGCTCTCAAATAGATGAACATCACAATGTACGCAGTGATGCAGGTATGTTTGATGTTTCTCATATGACCATTGTTGATTTACATGGCTCGCAAGTTAAAGATTTCCTACGTTATTTATTAGCGAATGATGTCGCTAAACTCACCGAAAAAGGTAAGGCGCTTTATACCGGTATGCTTAATGCATCAGGTGGTGTAATTGACGATCTTATCGTCTATTACTTTGATGATTCTTTCTATCGCCTTGTGGTGAACTCCGCTACTCGTGAAAAAGATCTGGCATGGATTGAACAACATGCTTCAGATTACGTGGTTGATATTACTGTTCGTGATGACTTGGCTTTAATCGCGGTTCAAGGCCCTCACGCACAAGAAAAGGTTCAACGATTATTGACTGAACAGCAACGCCAAGTTGTTTCAACTATGAAGCCTTTTTATGGTGTAGAACTTGATGACTTATTTATCGCAACAACAGGCTATACAGGTGAAGCGGGTTATGAAATTGCGATGCCAAAAGAGCAAGCAGTCGATTTCTGGAAAAAATTATTAGCGGTGGGTGTTAAACCTGCCGGATTAGGTGCAAGAGATACATTACGCTTAGAAGCTGGAATGAATCTTTATAGCCAAGAGATGGATGAAACTATTAATCCGCTTGAAGCTAATATGGGGTGGACGATTGCGTGGGCACCTGAAGATCGTCAATTTATTGGTCGAGAAGCATTAGAAAAATTACGCGCAACAGGCACAGATAAACTTGTCGGCCTTGTTATGCGAGAGAAAGGTGTGTTACGTGCAGGTACTGCCGTACACTTTACTGATGATTTGGGTGAATTAAGAGAAGGTGTGATTACAAGCGGTACTTTTTCGCCCACATTAGGCTTTAGTATTGCATTAGCAAGAGTTCCCGCAGGTATTAAAGATAGCGCAATTGTATTAATGCGTAATCGTGAAATGCCAGTAGAAGTTGTTAAACCTGGTTTTGTTCGTTCAGGTAAAGCATTGGTATAACACGCACAATTATTTTAAATGGAGAGTAAGGTCAATGAGTCAAATACCTAGTGAATTAAAATACGCGCAGTCTCATGAGTGGGTCCGTTCAGAAGGCAATGGTGAATACACTATCGGTATTACTGAACATGCACAGGAATTATTAGGTGACATGGTGTTTGTTGATCTACCTGAAGTGGGTAGAGAAGTAGTAGCCGGTGATGATTGTGCAGTAGCGGAATCAGTAAAAGCCGCATCAGATATTTATTCACCATTATCGGGTGAAATTATCGCAGTAAATGAAGAGTTAGATGGTTCTCCAGAGCTGGTAAACAGCGCACCTTACGGAGAAGGTTGGCTATTTCGCATTAAAGCAAATAATGAAAGCGAATTAGATGACCTACTTGATGCTACTGGTTATCAAGAGTTGGTAGATAGCGAAGAATAAAACTAAGCGCCCCGTCAAATCATACCGGGGCGTTTTTATTTATTAGCTTGTTATTTGTTGCTATCACTACGTTCTTTAAGCCATGGCTATTACCTATCCATTCATCGTGAATTCAGGAAATTACTTGCAATGACACAGACTTTAAATCAGTTAGAGTATCGTGATGAATTTATTCGTCGCCATATTGGTTCATCACCAGAACAGATTAAAGAGATGCTCAGTGCTGTTGGCGTCTCCTCATTAAATGAATTAACCCAAAAAATTGTTCCAGATAATATCCAACTAGATACTCCACCAAATGTGGGAGCTGGAGCAACAGAGCAAGAAGCCTTGGCTGAACTTAAAGCCATTGCCAGCCAAAATAAGCGTTTTACTTCTTATATTGGTATGGGTTATGCGCCTTCTGTATTGCCCCCCGTGATTTTACGTAATTTATTAGAAAATCCAGGTTGGTATACCGCTTATACACCGTATCAGCCAGAAGTGTCTCAAGGCCGCCTTGAATCACTGCTGAATTTCCAACAAGTCACTATTGATTATACGGGAATGGATCTCGCTTCTGCGTCGTTACTCGATGAAGCAACGGCTGCCGCTGAAGCAATGGCGATGGCAAAACGTGTAAGCAAACTAAAAAATGCAGATCGTTTCTTTGTCGCTGATGATATTCATCCCCAAACCCTAGATGTGGTAAAAACACGCGCAGATACCTTTGGTTTTGAGGTTGTTGTTGATAAAGCGGAAAAGGTATTAGAGCTTGAAGGTGTTTTTGGTGTGCTATTACAACAAGTTGGCACAACAGGTGAAGTTCATGATTACAGTAAGTTATTGGCTGAACTGAAAGAACGCAAAATTATTACGAGTGTTGCTGCCGATTTAATGGCGCTGGTGGTATTAACAGCGCCAGGTCATCAAGGTGCTGATATCGTATTAGGTTCAGCACAACGTTTTGGTGTACCAATGGGATATGGTGGTCCTCATGCGGCATTCTTTGCTTGTCGTGATGAATATAAGCGAGCAATGCCTGGTCGTATCATTGGTGTTTCTCGTGATGCCGCAGGTAATCGTGCATTACGTATGGCAATGCAAACACGAGAACAGCATATTCGTCGTGAAAAAGCCAACTCCAATATTTGTACATCTCAAGTTTTACTTGCCAACATTGCTGCTATGTATGCGGTTTATCATGGGCCTGAAGGGTTAAAAACCATCGCTCAACGTATTCATCGTTTAACTGATATTTTGGCTGCGGGTTTACAACAAAATGGCATGACCTTACGCCATCAAACTTGGTTTGATACCTTAACGGTTGAAACAGCAGATAAAGCCGCTGTATTACAACGTGCAAAAGACGCTGAAATTAACTTGCGCACGGATATTGTGGGTGCCGTTGGTGTCACATTAAGTGAAATAACAACTCGTGAAGATGTATTAAAGCTTATTGAGATCCTTAGTGGTAAAGCATTAGTAGGTGATATTGATACACTTGATAAACAAGTCGTTTCATCTTCAGCATCTATTCCCGCGTCTATGCTACGTAAAGACACTGTGTTAACACATGAAAATTTTCATCATTATCACAGTGAAACTGAAATGATGCGTTATATGCATCGTTTAGAAAATAAAGACTTAGCTTTAAATCAAGCAATGATCCCATTAGGTTCATGTACGATGAAACTAAATGCGGCTGCTGAAATGATCCCAATTACATGGCCTGAGTTTACAGAGCTACATCCATTCTGCCCAGCCTATCAAGCGAAAGGCTATCAGGTGATGATTGGACAATTGGCTAATTGGCTTGCTGCATTAACCGGTTATGATGCAATGTGTATGCAACCAAACTCTGGGGCTCAAGGGGAATATGCGGGTCTATTAGCAATCCGCCGTTATCACCAAAGTCGTGGTGATAATGCACGTCATATCTGTTTAATTCCAAGCTCAGCACATGGTACTAACCCTGCGTCTGCACATATGGCAGGCATGACTGTGGTGGTTGTTGGTTGTGATGACAATGGCAACATTGATATTGCAGACTTAAAAGCCAAAGCAGAAAAACATCAAGCTGAACTCTCTTGCGTAATGGTGACATATCCATCAACACATGGTGTTTACGAAGAAGGTATTCGTGAAGTTTGCGAGATTATTCATCAATATGGCGGACAAGTTTATCTTGATGGTGCCAATATGAATGCGCAAGTAGGGATAACTACACCAGGCTTTATTGGCTCTGATGTTTCTCACTTAAACTTGCATAAAACCTTCTGTATCCCCCATGGTGGTGGTGGTCCTGGTATGGGGCCTATTGGTGTGAAATCACACTTAGCACCATTTGTACCGGGGCATTCTGTTGTTGAAATGGAAAATGTCACCACACAAGGTGCAGTTTCTGCTGCCCAGTTCGGTAGTGCTTCAATATTACCAATTAGTTGGATGTATATTCGTATGATGGGGTCGCAAGGGCTTAAACAAGCAAGCCAAGTGGCAATCTTAAATGCGAACTATATTGCACAACGTTTGAAAAATGACTATGACATTCTTTATGCTGGCGCTGATGGTTATGTCGCACATGAATGTATTATCGATATTCGCCCATTAAAAGCGAATTATGGTATCAGTGAAATGGATGTGGCTAAGCGTTTAATTGATTATGGATTCCACGCTCCAACCATGTCCTTTCCTGTTGCGGGTACATTGATGATTGAGCCGACAGAATCAGAAAGTAAAGTAGAAATTGACCGCTTTATTGAAGCGCTGCTTTCTATCCGAGCTGAAATTGCACAGGTAGATAAAGGCGTATGGCCGATTGGTGACAATCCATTAGTTAATGCACCTCATACACAATATGAATTAGTACAAGAGTGGTCACACAGTTATAGCCGAGAATGCGCTGTGTTCCCAAGTGAAGCAACGAAACAAAGCAAATATTGGCCAGCGGTTAAACGTCTTGATGATGTATATGGCGATCGTCATTTACATTGTTCATGTGCGCCAATTAGTGATTACGAATAAGCTTTAATCTAACAATATTTCTAAATTAAATACCGATGGTTAAGTTAGCCATCGGTATTTTTTGTTGTTACTTCAACCAGCCTTTTTTCTGCGCCTCTAATAACTGAGGGTAGAGATATTGCCAAAACTCTGGCCACTGTTTTTCAATAAACAGGTTGCGCGCTAATACTTGTTCTAAGCGGATATTATTTTCCACCCAACTTTGACCTTCATTATGTAAGTTCATCAGCATTGGCATGGCGCGATCAAGAATATTAGCAAACTGAGATTCAGGTGTTTCAGCCGCATCATATTCCAGCCATAAATTGAGGAAATATTCACTTTGTGGGGATGGTAATAAAGCAAAAATGCGTCTTGCGGCTTTTTGCTCGTGTTCTTTGATTGCTTCACGAGCAGCAACGTCATACACCATAACGTCACCAGCGTCGATCTCAACGATATCGTGGACTAAAGCTAATTGAATAGCACGTCCCATATCAATATTGCCTGCATAAGGTTGGAAACTCATTGCGGCAACCGCAAAATGCCAGCTATGTTCTGCCGTATTTTCAGAACGGCTATTGTCTAACACATTATTTTTACGATAAACACGTTTAAGTTTATCTAATTCCATAATGAAATTAATAGTCTCTGAAAAGGGGCCAAAAGCCCCATTAGGTTGTTGTGTCATAAAAATCCATTCTGATTTAAATAAGAGTTACTCTTCTTCTAAAGAATAAGGAAGAGGTTTAATGGATAAGCGACTGATGTTGTCGCCTTGGACACGAAATACGCTGTCAGCTTCCATGTCGTTATTCATAATAACTTCTGTAAGGATAGTATTGTCAGCCATACGTACAGCACTTAATACAGTGCCCGTTTTACGCCATTTATCTTCACCTAATTGCCACTCAATACTACCGCCAATTTCTGGTAACTCAGTACTACCACCAGATAATAGATACATAGCACGTTTATTGGCGCCTCTGAACTTCGCACGAGAGACCATTTCTTGACCAGTATAACAGCCTTTTTTAAAGCAGATGCTCAGAGGTAATGCTTGTAGGTTTGTTGCTTGAGGTAAGAACTGTTCGATATTTGGGGTATCAATAATAGGGTATCCAGCTTCAATATCTAAAGCTAACCATTGTTCACTATCACTTGTTTCAGCTTTTAATGTCGTGGCTAGATTTTTTGCTGTTTCTTCGTCAGTGACAATTAAGAAGCGCTCAGTAGGTAAAGGCAATTGAAGAATATAAGTATTATCGTGATTAACGACTTCATTCGCTTTGCGAGGAATATTAGGAAAATAGTCAGCTAAAGCCTGAGCTGCGCCTTGCCCTGCTAATCCTAATAATACGGCTTGTGTATTTTCGGCTAGGGTTATTTTTGAAAATACTGCGTATTTCTTTAATTCAGTCAGTTGTTTTTGTGCGACATTCTTACGCAAAATATAAGCAAAACCGTCTTGCATATGGAAAAAGCGTAATGTGCTCCACATTTTTCCTTTTGCTTCACAGTGTGCTGATAGTGTATGCGTGGTTGCAGGAAGTGCTGTAATATCGGTTGTTAATTGGCCTTGTAGATATTTTTCACTGTCAGCACCGGTTGCTGTTATCAGTGACCATTCATCTAAAGAAATCAGTGTTAACGGTAAATTGATTGCCGCATGAGGGCGTTTAGCCTGAGTCGAATTTTGAGTCATGATGTCACCAGCGATTAAATTAATCAGATACATCAGTTATGGTAAAAGAGTCACGAGACAATGCAAGTCATTATTATTTATAACGCACAGAAAATGAACCTGACAAATGACCATTAAGAGTGTATTCAATATGGTGTCTATGAGACGAAACCTGCAAACTGTGATCATTTTGATGTTAAAAATTTCGTGATAAGACTATCATCGAGGTAGGAAGAAATCGTAGTATTTCTTGATTTGAACAATGTAAAGAGCAGAGTATGACTATCGATATAGAGAATAAAGCACGAATTAACTGGGCATGTCGCCGTGGAATGCGCGAGCTGGATATTTCTATCATGCCTTTTTTCGAAAATGAGTACGATACGTTATCTGATAACGATAAAGCGCTTTTTGTTCGTTTACTCGAATGTGCAGATCCTGATTTATTTAACTGGTTAATGAATCATGGTCGTCCTGACGATGAATCGCTCTATTATATGGTAAAGTTAATCCAAGAGCGTAATCGGGCGAGAATGGCAGAGATCGTTGATAAATATTAATAAAAAAAACGTATAAAATCAGCGATAGGCTAAATGATAATTTTTATTGGTTATAAAGACGCCTTTATTATCTAATAAAGGCGTTTTTTATTTTTATATAAAAATAATATTAGTTATGTTCTAAAATGTGATGAAATAAAAAACAGGTTTGCGATAAAAATGCGTGTTATCTCTATAAATCATCGTTTAAATGATCTTTTTTCATGATTATCTTCTGAGTATTTAGTAAATCAGGTATGCTCATTTTATTAAAACAGCAATTTAAAAAGAATAAAGATTACGTACTTATTATTAAATTGTTTTTTTGATTAAGTATAAAATAGTCATAAATAATAAAAAATTAAATCTAAAATGTAAGGTAAACTATTTACAAGGTTAAAAAAGAAGTTACATTATAAATAGGTTATTCTTTAACGTTATTTATATCGGTATAGAACTAAAGCAGGAGTTAATATAACTCGTGATCTTATGGAAATCGCATCTTACAGTGTCATGGTTTACACAACTCTTTTCAACGGCAATCTATGTTGCTTTTGAAATAGGCTTATTGCTATATCCATGGCCTCCCGATTTTATTTATATTTGGGTGCCTTTGTTACTATTTTTGATTGGAAGCTGGTATTTTACGCAAAAAAATATTAGTCGAATCAAAGGTGATTTTGCTTTACTGAATGGTAATCGAGTGCAATGGAAACTTCATGAGTGGCAAATTACAAAGCGTCCCTGGATTAGTCGATTTGGTACTCGAATAACGTTGACCTCTATTTTGAATAAAAAACAAATCACGTTATGGGTCGCTTTTGATAGCATGACTGAAAATGAATGGCGTAATTTTTCGCAACTGTTAATGCAATACCCAGATATTTAATCTCTGGGCATTCTATTTATAAATTTTCTTCTATTTCACGTAAAATTTGCATACACCATTGTGATAAACGTTCATCAGTTTCTTCAAATTGATTAACGTCATCTAATGCAAGGCCAACAAAATGCTTGCCATCATCTGATAATGGTTTTGGACTGACAAACTCATATCCATCAACAGGCCAGAACCCAATAAATTTAACGCCACTTGGCAATAAATGATGGTAAAGCATACCTAGTGCATCAAGAAACCATTCGCTGTAATCGACTTGGTCACCCATTCCATACATCGCAATAAGTTTGTTTTTTAAATTTAATGTTGGCAATGTTTCCCAAATGTTGAGCCAATCTTCTTGGATTTCGCCAAAATCCCAAGTGGGAATACCTAAAATAAGAATGTCATATTGCTCCATAAGCGTGATATCACACTCTTGAACATTATGAAGATCAACGAACTCTTCACCGAGAATATCACGAATTTTTTCTGCCGCCATTTCGGTGTAACAGGTGCTAGAACCGTAAAATAGACCAATTTTCATAAAGATTTTTAGGATATTTTTGCCAATAAAGGTCACTATTGTATCAGAAAAAAAGTTTTATAAGGCATAATGTAAAGGCAATAAACTAAAGAGCAGGAGAGTAAGACTGTGCCACAAACCAAATTATCGATAAAAAAAACAACGCAGACTCATGAAGATACAGATATTATCATTGAGCAATTTCTCGACAATATTTGGTTAGAACAAGGATTATCAGCCAATACACTCAATTCTTATCGCTTAGATTTACAAGCATTAGGTCAATGGCTTATACATCATCAATCGGATTGGTTATCTGTGACCACCTTGGATTTACAATCTTTTCTCGCAACGCGTCTTGATGAAGGCTATAAAGCCAGTAGTGCTGCTCGTTTGCTCAGTACAATGCGTCGATTATTTCAATATCTTTATCGTGAAAAATTACGCTTAGATGATCCTAGTGCATTACTCTCAACCCCAAAATTGCCAAAACGCTTACCTAAAGATTTAAGTGAACGGCAAGTGGATGATTTACTTAATGCGCCTTGTATTGATGAGCCATTAGAATTACGCGATAAAGCAATGCTTGAAGTGCTTTATGCCTGTGGACTTCGAGTTTCTGAATTAGTGGGATTATCTCTTTCTGATATCAGCTTACGGCAAGGTGTATTAAGAGTGATCGGTAAGGGTGATAAAGAACGATTAGTCCCTTTAGGGGAAGAGGCTATTTACTGGTTAGAACAATATCTGCAATATGGAAGACCCACTTTAATGCAAGGAAAAACAGATGATATCGTTTTTCCTAGCCTAAGAGGGCAAAAAATGACACGACAAACTTTTTGGCATCGGATAAAACATTATGCTGTGATTGCTGGAATTGATACTGAAAAGTTATCACCCCATGTGTTGCGCCATGCATTTGCAACACATCTTTTAAATCATGGAGCAGACTTGCGTGTTGTACAGATGTTATTGGGGCACAGTGACCTCTCTACAACACAGATTTATACCCATGTTGCAACAGAGCGCTTGAAAGTGCTTCATCAGCAACATCATCCAAGGGGATAGCCACAAACACGCTGGCATTAAATAGGAATTTAAATGAAAAAGAAATTACTCTGGTTGCCAATACTATTAAGTATGGTGTCAATGCCTGTGCTTGCTGACAATGCTTCTATTGAAGCACAACTGGCTAAAATGCAAATTAAAGCAGAAAGCATTCAACCAACCCCGATTGTTGGATTAAATGCAGTGTTATCAGATAAAGGTATTTTTTATATAACTGACGATGGTAAATACCTAACAGCAGGCCCTATTTATAATATCAGCAGTGGTGAACCTGTTAGTATTGCCAATCAAGTTATTATGAAAAAAGTAGATTCACTTAAAAATGAAATGATCGTTTATAAAGCGCGTAATGAACGCCATGTGATCACCATTTTTACTGATATTAGTTGTCCTTACTGTCAAAAACTTCACCAAGAAGTACCTGAGTTAAATAAACAGGGGATAACAGTACGTTATTTAGCATTTCCTCGTAATGGTGTTGGCAATAATATAGTGAGTAAAGAAATGAATGCTGTGTGGTGTAGCGGCTTCCCTAATAAATCATTAGACAGTGCATTTAAAGGTGACAAAATTATTCCCATTGATGAATGTAAAAAAATTAATATTAATGAACATTTTAAATTAGGTACCATGATGGGAATTCAAGGTACACCTGCTATTGTGTTACCTAATGCGAGTATTTATGGCGGGTATATTTCTGCTCAAAACCTTATTGAATTATTAGATAAAAAAGAGAAGTAATCACGTTTTATGGTCACTATTGAACCGACACTACGTCGTCGAATTGCACAGGCAACTCAATTGCCGGATAACTTAGATCCTTTATTACGACAGATTTATGCTAATCGTGGAATAACATCTGAAGTTCAACTAGAACGCTCGTTAAAAGGCTTACTTCATTATCAAGCATTAACTGGAATTGAAACAGCACTTACATTGCTCATTGAGGCTTTAAAACAGCAATCTCGTATCGTGATTGTCGGTGACTTTGATGCCGATGGTGCAACCAGTACAGCACTGGCCATCAAAGCATTACGCCAAATGGGATTTAAACAAGTAAGCTATCATATTCCCAATCGCTTTGATGATGGTTATGGCTTAAGTTCTCAAGTTGTTCATGATGTTGCAAAAAAAGGGGTTGATCTCATTATCACTGTTGATAATGGCATTTCATCTTTTGAAGGTGTGGAGACTGCGCATGAATACGGTATTCGAGTCCTAGTAACAGACCACCATTTGCCGGGGCAAACATTACCAGCTGCTGATGCAATTATTAATCCTAATTTGGCTGATTGTGATTTCTTATCTAAATCATTAGCTGGTGTTGGTGTTACTTTCTATTTAATGACGGCATTACGAGCTGAATTAGAAAAATTAGGTTGGTTTGAGCAACACAATTTAGCACGTCCAAATATGGCTGATTTTCTCGATTTAGTTGCATTAGGAACCGTGGCAGACGTCGTTCCTCTTGATGAGAATAACCGCATTTTTGTTTATGAGGGATTACGTCGTATTCGAGCTGGTCGCTGTTGTGTAGGGATAAAAGCACTTACTGAAGTTTCTCGTAAGGAGCTATCTCAGCTGGTAAGCAGTGACTTAGGTTTTTCTTTAGGGCCACGTTTAAATGCTGCGGGGCGTCTTGATGACATGTCAGTAGGCGTTGCTCTGCTTCTAACGGATAATATTGGCTCTGCGCGTGAAATTGCTAATGAACTTGATGGTTTAAATCAAACGCGTCGTGAAATTGAAGCGGGTATGCAAGAAGAAGCCTCCTCTATTTTCCGCCAATTTATGGGCACTCAACATGACTTGCCGAATGGCTTAGCGATTTATCATCCTGAATGGCATCAAGGTGTTGTGGGTATTTTAGCGTCTCGTATTAAAGAAAAATTACATCGTCCTGTTATTGCTTTTGCACCTAGCGGTGATGGTCTATTAAAAGGTTCCGGTCGTTCAATCAGTGGTGTACATCTTAGGGATGCACTAGAACGATTAAATACTTTAAACCCTGGATTAATGCTTAAGTTTGGTGGGCATGCAATGGCGGCAGGACTTTCACTTGAAGAAGATAAATTCCCGCTATTTCAGCGTCATTTTTCGTCTTTAATGTCTGAATTGGTTTCTGACGAGCAGTTGCAAGGTGTTATTTTATCTGATGGTGAACTAACAGAAAATCAATTATCGCTACCTATTGCTGAAATGCTAAGAGAAGCAGGCCCATGGGGGCAAGCTTTCCCTGAGCCATTATTTGACGGCAAATTTATGTTGTTGCAACAGCGTATTGTAGGGAGTAAGCATTTAAAAATGATGCTTCAGCCTGTAAATAGTCATCTGATGATTGATGCCATTGCATTTAATGTTGATATCAATATTTGGCCTGATAACAGTATTAAAACAGTTGAATTAGCTTATCGATTAGATGTGAATGAATTTAGAGGGCAAAGAAATGCACAATTACTTGTTGAGCACATTTGGCCTTGTTAATTCGAATAATTTAAGCAATTTATTGTGATATAAAGTAAAAGCGTTGTTATGGCAACAACTATTGAGTAGACAATTGTATATAAATGCTATAAACCCGTGGATATATCCGTTACAATATGCGGTTCAAAATTTATTCCAATTGTTTTTGAAAACAACATAAAGACGAAAAAGCATGTTTGAAATCAACCCAGTAAAACACCAAATTGAAGAAGTCTCTGAAAGAACAAATGTTCTCAGGGGGTATCTTTGACTATGATGCCAAGAAAGAGCGTTTAGAAGAAGTTAACGCTGAATTAGAACAACCTGATGTGTGGAATGAGCCAGAAAGGGCGCAAGCATTGGGAAAAGAGCGTTCATCTCTTGAGGCTATCGTAGAAACTATAGACCAATTAGACCAAGGACTAGAAGACGTTTCTGGTTTACTTGAACTAGCGGTTGAAGCTGATGATGAAGAGACATTTAACGAAGCCATTGCTGAATTAGATGTGTTAAATAAAAAGCTTGAGCAATTAGAATTCCGTCGCATGTTCTCTGGTGAATATGACAGTGCGGATTGCTACCTTGATTTGCAAGCAGGCTCTGGTGGTACAGAAGCGCAAGATTGGGCAAGTATGCTGATGCGCATGTACTTACGCTGGGCTGAATCAAGAGGCTTTAAAACGGAAATTATTGAAGAATCTGACGGTGATGTTGCAGGATTAAAATCAGCGACTATCAAAATTATTGGTGAGTACGCTTATGGTTGGTTGCGTACAGAAACAGGTGTTCACCGCCTAGTTCGCAAAAGCCCATTTGACTCAGGTGGCCGTCGCCATACCTCATTTAGTTCTGCCTTTATTTACCCAGAAGTTGATGACAATATTGATATTGAAATCAATCCAGCTGATTTACGTATTGATGTTTATCGTGCTTCAGGTGCGGGTGGGCAGCACGTTAACAAAACAGAATCTGCGGTACGTATAACCCACGTTCCTACAGGTCTTGTCACTCAATGCCAAAATGATCGCTCTCAGCATAAGAACAAAGATCAGGCAATGAAGCAGATGAAAGCGAAGTTATACGAGCTAGAAATGCAGAAGAAAAATGCAGACAAGCAAGTAATGGAAGATAATAAATCCGATATTGGCTGGGGTAGTCAAATTCGTTCTTATGTTCTTGATGATTCACGTATTAAAGATTTACGTACTGGTGTGGAAACACGCAATACACAAGCAGTGTTAGACGGTGATCTTGATAAATTTATTGAAGCTAGCTTAAAAGCGGGCCTGTGAGGAAAAACATGTCGCAACAGCAACAAGGTGCGGAGCAGGCACCTGATTTAAATAACGAACTGCAAACACGCCGCGAAAAATTATCCGCTTTACGTGATAATGGAAACGCATTCCCAAATGATTTCCGCAGAGATGCATTATCTGACGAATTACATCAAAAGTATGATGCAATGAGTGCAGAAGAGTTAGAAGCAGCGAATGTGGAAGTTGCTATTGCAGGTCGTATGATGACTCGCCGTATTATGGGCAAGGCATCTTTCGCTACATTGCAAGACATGGGTGGTCGTATTCAGCTTTATGTTTCTCGTGATGATTTACCAGAAGGTATCTACAACGAGCAATTTAAAAAATGGGATCTTGGCGATATCTTAGGTGCTCGTGGTCGTGTTTTCAAAACGAAAACAGGTGAATTAAGTGTTCATTGTACAGAAGTGCGTTTATTAACTAAAGCACTGCGCCCGTTACCGGATAAATTTCACGGTTTAGCTGACCAAGAAATGCGTTATCGTCAGCGTTATTTAGACCTGATTTCTAACGAAGAATCACGTAAAACTTTCCAAATTCGTTCACAAGTTATGGCGGGTATCCGTCAATTTATGGTGAACAAAGGTTTTATGGAAGTTGAAACGCCAATGATGCAAACCATTCCTGGTGGAGCAAGTGCACGTCCGTTTATTACTCATCATAATGCGTTAGATATTGATATGTATCTGCGTATTGCACCTGAGTTATATTTAAAACGTTTAGTTGTGGGTGGGTTTGATCGCGTATTCGAAATCAACCGTAACTTCCGTAATGAAGGGGTATCACCGCGTCATAACCCAGAGTTCACTATGATGGAACTCTATATGGCGTATGCAGATTACCGTGACTTGATTGACTTAACGGAAGAATTATTCCGTACATTAACTGAAAATGTACTGGGCTCTTCGTTAGTGAAATACGGTGACCAAGAATTTGATTTTGGCAAACCATTTGCCAAATTAACCATGAAAGAAGCTATCTGCAAATATCGTCCAGAAACTGTTATGGCTGATCTTGATGATATGGATAAAGCAGTTGCTATTGCTCAATCTATTGGTATTAAGATTGAGAAAAGCTGGGGTTTAGGCCGTGTTCAGTGTGAAATTTTTGAAGAAGTTGCAGAAAGTCACTTAATTCAACCTACATTTATCATTGAATACCCGGCAGAAGTTTCACCATTAGCTCGTCGTAACGACGATAATCCATTTATCACTGACCGTTTCGAATTCTTTATTGGTGGTCGTGAGATTGGTAATGGTTTCTCTGAGCTTAATGATGCACAAGACCAAGCAGAGCGTTTTGAAGATCAAGTTCGCCAAAAAGAAGCAGGTGATGCTGAAGCGATGTTCTTTGACCACGACTATATTACGGCATTAGAACATGGTTTACCGCCAACAGCTGGCTTAGGGATTGGTATTGACCGTATGGTAATGTTATTTACAGACAGCCATACTATCCGTGATGTCATTTTATTCCCGGCAATGCGCCCTAATAAATAATTGTTATTTTAAATAAATCCTTAATTTAACAATAGCATTAGCGAAGAATAATATAGTTATAAGGCCACCGAAAGGTGGCTTTTTTGTTTTTAAAAATAGTTAGTTATATTTTTTTCGATGATTAAATAATCATTTAAATAAGAAGGGGATTGTCGTTCAATTAGGGAAGCGTATAATCAGAAAAATCACTTGCGGGCGTAGTTCAATGGTAGAACGAGAGCTTCCCAAGCTCTATACGAGGGTTCGATTCCCTTCGCCCGCTCCAAATACCGTAATTAAAAATCAAAATCTGATGCTTGAGCTTCATTATAAAGCTGCTTTAATAATGTATAAAATAAAAATATAAAAAATAATTAATAAATAAATATATAAAAAATTCTAATTTTATTATCTTTAAATTTACTCCACATAAAGATCTCTTCATAAAGTGCATTAGCTTAGTCATTAGCTATTTTTTTGTTTACTCCACATAAAGATCTCTTCATAGAGTGCATTGGCTTAGTCATTAGCTATTTTTTTGTTTACTAGTCAAGGCAAACCAGACTGAAATCACTCGTAAGTAATTGTTATTAAATCATTAAATTAGTAGGGTGATTAAACGATAATGTTTATACTTATATGAATACATTACAATAAGCTATAGATTGGCTTTTTATTTTTAATATAGTTAATAAATATTAACACTCATTACTTGTTTTTAAAATTAATATTTTGTAACTTGTTGATTTTAAATCATATATATTCGTTTCTTAGAATTAGAAAAAAATGATACATAAGTAACGTTTTTGCTTATCTTAACTAACCCTTTTTATGTATAGAAAACAAAAAATCAATTTATAAAAAAAATTAGTAAAAAATTAAAATAAATTGAAAAGATGTCGATAAAAGTACATTACACCCTATTGGGATTACTTTATCTTGTTAGTTGAGAAATTCGATGCAGAAACTTCGTAACATTACTATTCGTATTATGATGATAGTAATACTGGGTACTTTATGTGTGTTATTTGGCGGTGTGAGTCTTTATAGCGCATGGTCACTATCACAAATATCTGAAGGCAATCAGGCTGATAATCAAATAATAAAGCAAATGGCCGCACTTAGTCAGGGAAATGACCAATACTTTCGTTTTACTTCACGGCTTAATCGTTTGGTAGAACAAAAAGCAGAGGGTAAAGAAGTTGACTTTGCACAAGCTCAAATCGCAATGGAAAACATGGAAAAACAGATCGAATATATGAAATCAGTTTCTCCAGGGCCTATGGATACAAATGTCTCTCAAGAATTGATGGAGATTTGGTTAGCTCTTTTTGAACAAGGAGTTAAAAAACAAATGGCACTCGCATTAAATGGCACTATTGAAGAATATGAGCAACATGCTAGAAATGTCACTCCTGCATTAAGTCGCGAATTTGGTGACATTACTGAAAAATTTAATCAAATTGCAAATATAAAAATTGATAGAACGATAGAAAAGGTTGATGAACTTATTGAAATAACTCAAGTTGTTATTTTTATTAGCGCAATTTTAGGTGGGATTATTCTTATTCTCACTGACCGTTACTTGCTGTCCATGTTACAAAAACCATTAGAAAGTATTCGCCAGCATTTTGTAAAAATTACAGAAGGTGATCTTAGTCAACCACTAGAGCATTTTGGTAATAACTGTGCAGGGCGATTAATACCATTATTGAATGGAATGCAAAATAGCTTACATGAGGCAGTGAGCACTATCCGTCAGGGAAGTGACAGTATTTATCGAGGTGCATCTGAAATTGCGAAAGGGAATAATGATTTGGCGTCTCGTACTGAAGAACAAGCGACGGCATTAGAGCAAACAGCCGCAAGTATGGAAGAAATTACCGCTGCAGTTAATCAAAATATGGAGCATGCTTACCAAGCAAGAGAATTAGCTGAAGTGGCGTCAGTCACTGTTGAAAAAGGTAATGAGTTAGCTGAATCTGTCGTCACAACGATGGATGGGATCTCTGATAGTTCAAGCAAAATTGCTGATATTATTAATGTTATCAATAATATAGCATTTCAAACAAATATACTTGCACTAAATGCATCGGTAGAAGCGGCTAGGGCTGGCGCTCATGGTCGAGGTTTTATGGTGGTGGCAAATGAAGTGCGCAATTTAGCGGGAGATAGCGCAAAAGCCGCTAAAGAGATTGAAGTACTTATTGCTGACTCAACGACACGAGTGAAAAAAGGTGCCTGTTTAGTGAGTGATATGGAAAAAACAATGGAAGATATTTTGACAGGAGTAAAACAGGTCACTTCAATAATGAAAGAAATCACTATTGCATCAGAGGAACAAAGTAAAGGTATTGGTCAAGTAAGTGTTGCTATTACTCAAATGGACAGTGTGACGCAACAAAATGCCTCTTTGGTTGAACAGGTCTCAGCAGCAGCCATTTCGTTAGAAAGACAGACCGAAGAATTACAATTATCAGTACAAAAATTCAATCTTGTGCATCATTAATATCGAGATACTTCCATAAGTCATGTGTCTAAGGTGGTAAGTTCTTACTCGTTAGACGCATAGATAAAATAAAAAAGATACGTACATAATTCTATATTTATTCACTATTGATAAAATATTTACTCAATCAGTTAACCAATCATTGACTGAGTATCAATATTATAATAATTTTTCTCAATCCATTTAAAAAATAAAAAAATCATAAAAAACAGACTATTTATAAAGAGTAAACTCATTTAATCTATTTTTAATAGATTGTAGAGTATTTTCTATTTTTCTCTTATAGTCAATCAATCATTGATTATCTTTTCTTTAAGATGATTTTGATTTTTTAAAGGCGCTAATATAATTTACCTCAAGATAATTAATAATAAAAAGAGGTGTGTGGATGATATAGCGCCAGATATTTAGATCATTTTTTTTATATATTGTTCTGTTTTGCTTATAACATCTTTGTATTGAGGATGATTAATGTAGGCATCATTGACGGTTTTGTTTATATCTTGAATTACGACTTCTTTTTGTTTGTCTGTTAAAGTCAATAACAATGCCTTTAATACTACTTTTAATGCTGCAATTTCATACTCTATATTGACAACTTTTTTTTCCATATGCCCCTCAAAAACAATGCTACATTACTGTGTGATTAATTATTTTTTATATTAATTAATTGTTTAAGTAAAACCAAGGAAAAAATAAATCAGCCCAAAGGAGCAATAGTTTAATGATGATTTTATTGAAAAATAAAACTGGGAATATTTGAGCTAGGAAATAATAACTTAATGAATTTCACTTAAGATTGCATTAATGGGAAGAAATTAATGCATATTCTATATAACAAAAGAAATAGGATGCATTATGCACCCTATAATATTTTGGTAAACATAAATTTGAATAACTTTCTTCACTAAGCTTGAGTGAGTTTTTTTACATATTGCTCTGTTAAGTTAATAACTTCATTAAGCTGAGGATATCGATTTGATGTGTCTTCAATTACAATAGATATATTGCCCAGCATATCTCTTCTTTGTTTATCACTTAGCGTGGAAAGTAAAGATTTGATAACAATTTTCAGTGCCGCAATTTCGCACTCAATTTCTTTTAAATTTTTATCCATGATTTACCTGCCAGTATTTAATGGATGAGTAATATAGGTAATTTTTTTGTTTATCACAATTATTGAAGTATATTATTTAGAGATACATCGCACATTATGCCTAATATTCTAATCTAATATAAAATATTAGAAACAATTACTAATTTCTAAATTCTACCAATAAATATTGATATAGCTTTATTGATACTTTCGAACTTTGAGGTAACTGAGCGAAGTGGTGCATTTTGATCTTGTATCTATTTTTATTTAAAGTACTTAATTTTTGCTTGTATAATAAGCACTTTCATTATAATTGTAATGCACATCTTTTAAAGGTGGTCTAAATTAGCCTTAATGTATTGCTTAATATTTAAATGAGGAGTTATATTAATCAGTGTTATTCAGCAAATATTAAAACTTTTATCAGCGGTGATTTATTATTAGATGAAAAACAGAATACTTTATTTTTTTGATGGTCAATAAATGAAAATAAAAAAGAGCTATGTATTAAAAACACAAAGCTCTTTTTAGAGGTATTGATTATTGATTATTTTGTTTTACAAAAGCGACATAAGCATCAACCCAATTTTGCATAAAACGTGCTGTTTTTTCAGAAAATTCTCCATCTTCGACCATCCCATCATACCACTTCAGGTAACACTCAGGCTGATTTAAGGTCGGCATATTTAAGAAAGATAACGAGTTACGTAGATGCTGTTGTGCTATAGCTGTACTAATATTACCGATTGAAACCCCGATAATACCAGCAGGAATTTTATCCCAAGCATTCATTCCATAGGGGCGTGATGCTTGGTCTAGCGCATTTTTGAGGACACCAGGAATAGAACGATTATATTCTGGAGTGACAAAGATAATGCCTTGGCACTCTTTTACGCGTTGCTTGAAACTGATAACAGTAGGAGGTGTATCATTATCATCATCTTGGTTATAGAGAGGGAGGTTACCGATATCAATAAATTCGTAAGTAAACTCTTTAGGGAATAACTTAACTAATGCATTTGCTGTTTGTTTGTTATACGACTCTTTTCTTAAACTGCCGACAACAATGCCTATTTTAAAATGATTCATCTTACTTCTCCTATATTGAAGGATAGAAAAAATATCAGTGACAATATCTAATACTCATTTCTTGATTTTATCTTAGTCGTTAAAGAATGATAACAAAATATAAGCTTAATTATTACACGTAAATGGTGTAAACAAATGATAAAATTAGTATTATTATTTTTATTATTATCTGGTATTATTTTACTGAAATAAAAAACAACCATTTTATATGACAACATTTTTACTAAATAAATCCGATATTCAAAAAATGACATCTTTAGTGTGATGTAGGTAGTGTTTTAAGAAAAAATAAATAAAATGATAGGAGCACTCATTGCAACCTTGAGTGTTAGCCTATTTATTTAGTATGCAGTAGGTAATAGAAAATTATAATAAAATGGCTTAAAATGCGACAACTCATATGCTCTTATTTTTAAGTCTGATCGGGATTAAGGAAAAATGATGTCCTTATTACAAAATAAAAAGAATGTCCTTGCTGTATTTATAACAACCAGCATTCTCGCTTTATCTGGGTGTGTTTGGTCAGATCAAACACGTTCAGTTGAGACGCCAGCACCGGTGCAAGCTCAAGCAACACAGCCCGTTGCTATGACTCAGCCAGTAGCAACAGCACAACCGATTTCTATGACACCTACAGCAGGATCTGTTGACAATGGTGTAGATGCAAGAAAATTAGGATTAGCACCACAAAGCGCTTGTATTAAACAACTTGATTCTCTAAAAACTTTTTCTCCATCGGACTATCAATCTATGATGAGTTCATTTAAAGAAATTAGTGAAATTAATGCGATGTACCGTAGTGTTCAAGACACGGCAAGTAAAGATAGCTTAGATTTACTAAAAATGAGTATTGAATCAAAAACAGAAGTTTTGTGTGCAAAAGTTCGCTATCTGTCGATTATGTCTGTTAATTCGACATTGAAAAAACTAGGTGAATAATTACTATGAAATTAAAGCAGAGTGTTTGTCTCGCTTTTATGCTGTTTCCAACACTGTCGTTTGCCAATAATGAGTTTAATTCTGTTATTGAAGATTTTGACCGTTATTTTGAAACGCAAGAGCCAATTAAAATTGAGCCTAAAACATCTGCTACAATTTCATCGTCAACGAGAACCGGTCAGGCTAATCGTGGAGTAAACCACACAACAAGGGTATCTCAACAAAACAAGCCAGAGCAACGAGTTAAGCCTTCTGTACAAATAAAAAAAGATAATCAGGTAGTCGAGTCAGTAGAGACACCTGATATCACGCTGGCTGAAAATTGCCCAGTATTATCTGAGGATTATTCTAAATTTAAGAGTGATAATACTCGCTATTTGACTCCCTTACTTTCATTTGTTCCGATTAAACCTCAGTTTACACCTGAAGATCTTAATCGATATCAGTACAGAAATAATGCTACGGTCTATAACCCGTTAGCGCTTTATTCGAAAGAAAACTATTCAAAACCTCAACAAAATGAAAATTTCTTATTAGATATTATTCCAGGCACATTTTATTCTGTGACTGCAATTCCTTTCCATTTTGCATATCAATTTAATCGCTCTGTGCTTGATCATAAACAACCTCTTTTTAATAAAATGTTGTTGAATCGTTTAGCCGACACAAGAAATAAATATCAAACTCTGTATCAGAAATATACAGAGCAAACAGTAGCGTTAAAGGAACATTTAGAAAAACTTCAAAAAGCGAATAACCAAATTAAGCAATTGGAACTATCGCTGGCTGAAACAGAAGAAAAATTAGCGACTGCAAATAACTTACTCAATGATGATACATTGAAACAAGCTGTTGCCAAGCTACAAACAGATCTGGAAGAAACAAAAGAAGAACGTGATTTATTAATTAAGCAATTAGCAGATAAAGAAAATGTGTTAAGTGCAACAACTGCAAAAAACACAGAACTAGCAAAACAACAGCAAGATTTTGAAAAACAATCAGAAACACTTAAAAATTTAGAAGTAAAGTTTACTCAACTTGAGCAAGAAAAAGAGCAATTACAATCCCAGTATTTGCAGGCTCAAGCACTATTGAAAGATGATAGTGCTAAAAAAGAAATTGATAAGTTACAAAACTCACTTGAGAGTACGAAAGCCGAACAAGAAAAACTGTTAAGTCAATTAAATGAAAAACAAACATTATTGACTAAAGTCGAGCAAGAAAAAGAAAATGTTCAGGCTCAATATGCACAGGCTGAACAATTACTCCAAGGTAGTCGTGAGCAAAAAGAACAAGAGTTAGCCAAACTAGAAGCTGTAAAAAATAAAGAAATAGCAGTATTGGAAAAATCGTTATCGACAATAACCAATGAACAAACTAATTTGGCCAAGCAACTGGCTGATGTACATAGCCAATTAGCAACTATCAAAAAAGAAAAAGAAGATATTCAATCTCAGTTTGTGCAGGCACAACTATTATTGCAAGATAACACAGCGAAAAAAGAGATAGAGAAACTACAAAGTACATTATTGAAAATCACATCAGAACGTGAAGATTTATCTAAAGAGCTTGCATTAAAAGTAGTAGAAGCAGAAAAACAACAAGATGCTAATAACAAACTTGTTGATGAACAGCGTCAAGAAATAGCACAATTAAAAATACAAGTTGAAAAAAATAACCAAGAACAAACTCAACTAAACAAGTCACTTTTAGCTGTTCAACAACAAAAAGAGCAGGCTGATGAAAAGCTGAAAGCTATACCAGAATTAAAATTACAGTTAGAGAATAAAATAACAGAATTAGCTGACCTGAAAAAAAGCTTATCTGCAGGTGAGAAAGCAGTTGATAATTTAATTACAGATAAAAATAATTTAATTTCTAAATTAGAAAAAGCGCAGAATGAGTTGTCGGCTAAATATCAGGCATTAGATACTCAATTTAAAGAAAGTAATATTGCATTAGCACAACTAACGGTGAGTCAAACAGAAAGTGCCAAGGCTTCTGCATTATTGGAAAAGCAACTTACTGAAAAGCAAAATGTTGTTGATAAATTAAGTAATCAATTAGCTGATGTAAAAGCACAATTAGAAAAACAAAATATAGAAAGTACACAGCAAATTAGTGCGTTAAAGCAACAGCAAACAGAAGCGATTGGACAATCAAAACAGCAAGAAAAGACATTGGCTGACACCCAAAAAGAGATGCGTGATATCACCAAACAGCTTGAAACTCAACGTGCATTAACTCTGTCTTTGGAAGAAAAGAGTACGCAATTAAACGAGCAAATTAAGGCAAAAGAAGCTGAATTAGTGAAAGCTAATACTGAAACAAGCAATGCATTAAAAGAAAATAAAACATTAAAAGAGCAGCTTGAGAAAATAGCAGGTGAAGGGCAAATGATTGCGGGACAACTTGCTTATGCATATTCAATTATTGGTAAAGATAATGCTCAACGCAATAAATCTATTCTATCTGAAATTCAAAAACAAAATTATATACAGTATGACGATAATACCTATTTTAAAATTTTAAAACAGGGTAAACCTGTTGATTCAATTACAGGTAAAACGGTTATATTTACGATGCATGAAGAGTTAACCGACGGGACTGTAACGCTTAATTATGATAAAGCTAAGCCACTTACTTTACCTTATCGTCAATTACCATTACCACTGAATACCTTTATTGCTAAAGCTGGTATCAATGGTAAAGCTAAAATTTATATAAAACCAGGTGGCGGTTATGGGAAAAATGGTGTTCCTGGACAAGTACCACCGGAATCAATGTCTATCGTGACAATTGAAATTTTAGATGTTAAATAAAAATGATTAAATGATAGTATCAGCTCTTTTTTTTCCGTTAAAAGAAGAGCTGGTTTTTATTTATTTCCATAAGAATAGATCATTCTTTAAGCAAAGATCCCTTTCTAATAACCAATCTTTTAGTTTCTGACAATTTTCAGGATACTCTGGGATACTATTCAAAATTTTCCATAAAGGTTTTAATAATTCAGAACTCGGTGTCACTTCCCGTATATAATCTAGTGTATTTGTGATCTCAATATTAAAAGCAGGTTCGGTTTCCCAATGTTCTAAGAGTGACTGAATGCTTTTTTGTAATAAATCATCAATAACAATCAATCTAACATTATCTGTACTAAGTTTAATATTGATATCATCTAAAGATAAAAAAGAGTCTTTTGTATTTGATAGTTGTTTTTCTGCAAATGACTTAATGTTTTCACACTGCATAATTTGAAACTCAAGTTCTTTTTTTGTTTCATAAAGGGTGAATAATTGAGGTGTAATATGTTGAACCCACCAAACAAAAAGTGGTTTTATAATGGCTTGAATTAAGCGCATATGCTCATTGATATTAACGGTTGCTTTTAATGACTGATCCCAATCCATTACTGTAAAAGTAGAATATGACTGCGGTGTATGAAAAGAATGGGAAATCTCAATGATGTTACGAATATCCTCTTTAGTAATAGCGATAAGGCAATGTTTTTTCCGTAAAAACCAAGTAGATTGTAATAAGCTATCTAAATTTTCACGGCATAGTACGCGAGATAATATTTTTATCTGTTGCTCATTAACATTGCTTCTATTGGTATGCAAAGAAAACTGTAGGTTAAATAGCCTATCTACAGTTTTTTTATCATTGCTAACCATCATTTTTTTTAGTAACGCTAAGTAGCCATAATAATGAGGTTGGGTAGGGCATCTATTTTCTTTTATCACGATATACAACTCACTCATAAGAATAAATTCTAAGCATTCTAACGATGAATGGTTTTTTTATATTATGATAATCGACCAGATTTTTTATAATTTTAATCTAAGGTTTCTCGCTTTGCTCGGTGTCATATTGAAACGACGATGGTAGCTTTGTGTAAAGTAAGATTGACTTGAAAAACCTGATTCCATTGAGATATCAACGATACTCATCTCTGTGGTAAGTAGTAACTGATGTGCATAAATGATCCTTCTTTCGCAGATCCATGTTCTTGGTGAAGTTCCATAAACATGGTTAAAAAGCTCTTTAAATGTTGTTAACCCCATACCAAATTCACGAGCAAATTGTTTGAGCTTCCAATTTTTTAAGTGATTTTTTTCCATAAATAGTTTTAAACGATCGATTTGGCGATGACTGAGTTGGCGCAATAATGCCATTAAGTCTGAGCCTTGTTCTGTTGAAAGCAGAAGGATTAAAAGTTCTTCAATTCGTAACTGTGTAAATGTCTCAGGGCAAGAGTGAATAGTTATATACTCAAAACCATTGCTACAAAATTGTATAAGAGGCGAATTTTGAAAACAGATAAATGCGCTCGAAAAATCCTGATCTCTTTCTATTCGACTTAGAATATCATTGTATTTTGATATGAAATCTCTTAAAAAATCATCAGAGAGAGGTATGTAAATAATCTCTGTTGGCTCTGTAGCGGGTGTTTTTATTGTGTAATTACCTTGCTGTAAAAAAATAACCTGATCTTGATTAACCGTTACTGTATCTGTGCAGTTTTGTAAAATAAGTGCATTTTTTCGTATGATAAAGAGTGCTTTTTGCTCATTTTCTAGTATTTGGTATTGTGGATAAAAATAAGATTTCTTTTGAATTAAGCAATCATATTGGTTTTTATTATCACATGGTATGGTATTCATTTTTCGCCCAAAAAATCATTATATAAGTATCATTGTATTTTTATAAAAATAAAATAATAGTATTTATAAAAACACTTCTTTATTATTAAAACGCTATTAAAAGTAAAAAGAAGAATGTTTTCTTTAATTTGATGTGGTTTTTTTTTAGATATTAGACATTGCATTTCTATTGCTGATTTAAGATAAGTAAGTTTGTCAATTTTAAGATGTTATTAATGAATTGCAAAAGAAAATTAAAAAAAGGAAAGATTTTATCAGTAGTAATAAAGGATACTAAGTATATTTGTGTAATAAATATTTTACACTTTGTTTTTTTATTATTAAATTTAATTGTATAACAATCAGTTGGGTTTATTGTTTCCACTTTACAGTGTAAAGAACAGTAAATACATTTAAAATGTAACTATACTCTTTATTTTTTAATTGTGATTTATTTGATATCAGTTTGTTGATGTTATTTTGGTTTATTGAGAAATTTGTGTGTAAGAAAATTTAATACTAAAATTTAACTAATTTAATTTCACTCAATTTAAATAACCTAGGGTGATTATAACTTGTGTTTTTATAGGTTTCTATAAAATGAAAAATTTGTTTGTTCTTTATGAAGAAGAAGCAGTTTTTTCTCTCATTATTTTTTATTTATGCGACTGTAGTCTCAGAATTTTAGGAGAAATAAATAATGTAGAGCCGTTAAGTTTAAAAATTTTTAAATAAAATTCCCAAATAAAAAGATAAGTATGTACATGTAATGTTAATTTGCATTAAAAAATATTTATCTAAAAAACTGAGGTTTTTACAAGTTGATTACATTAAGGTTGGGTTATTTAAATAAATAGCTTTATAGTTTTATTCTATTTAATGCAATTTATTTTAAGGAGCAAATCAATAAAGTAAAAGGTAATAATAGTCTTATTACTGGCATTATGCTTGGCATAAATTTATTAAAATAGTGAATGCATAAGTGTATTTATTGTCAGGGAGGTAGGGTATAGCTAATTATGGAGAATAAGCGGACACTGCGAAATATTATATTTAGTGGGATATGGATAATTTGGACTCTTGCATTAATTGCCTTTTGGCGTTCTCAAATGGCAGGAGAGTTTTTAATTATCTTAATCCTAATTTTTAGCATTATTATTTATTCCATGACTTTGAGGTTAAAAAAAACCGCTATGTTTAGTCGTAAAACTGAAACACCAAAAGTAGCAGATCCTGTTACGCCAGTCATAACAGAAGAGAAAAAACCGATGCCAGAGCAGAAACTGTACACTATTATTGCGAAAGGAACGGTATTTCAAGGTGACATTAATGTCGATGGCGATATCCAAATTTGGGGTAAAGTATCGGGAAATATTAATGTCAAAGATGGTGTTATTCGTGTTATGCATGCAGGACAAGTTGAAGGTGAATTAACGGCTCCTGATATTATTATTGATGGTTTTGTTAAAGGCATTTGCGCTGCAAACAACTTAGATATTTTAGAGCATGGGGAGTTACGTGGCACGAGTCGTTGTGGAAGTATGTCTATTAAGCGTGGTGGTATTTTTACAGGGCAATCAGAGCAAGTGGAACATCAAGCTAAATCAGTTGCTCAACAACGAGTGGTTTCAATCAAAGAAAGTGCTAATGTAAATAAAGATAAAGTAACGGCACCTGTAGAAAACCAACTAAAAGAAAATAAAAAATAAGTTTTTTTCTTTTCATTATTTTTTGCTTGTCCTATTTTATCGATATTACCTTAGTTTTGTATAAATAGAGAATAACGATGAATTTAGAGACTCCTAGACTACACTTACGAGAATGGCGTGAAAGCGATAAAGCGCCATTTTTTTGTGAAATTAACTCCTCATCTGAAGTAATGCGCTACTTTCCACGCATTTTATCTCAACTAGAAAGTGATAAAATGGTTGAGACTATCCGTGAAAAATTTATTCAACAAAAGGGATGGGGAATGTGGGCGGTTGAATTAAAAGAAAACCAAGAATTTATTGGCTTTGTTGGGTTAAATATTCCAGTAGCCTCTTTACCTTTTAGTCCCTGTGTAGAAATTGGCTGGCGCATAGGACAAAAGCATTGGCGTAAGGGCTATACTTATGAGGCCGCATTAGCTGTATTTAGATTTGCTTTTGAAACGTTGGAACTCGATGAAGTTGTCGCTTTTACCGCAGTTTCAAACCTTCCATCTCAAGGTGTGATGCAAAAATTAGGTATGCATCAATCTGATAACTTCTTTCATCCCGCATTAGATAAAACCCACCCTTTAGCGGAACATGTTTTATATCGATTGAAGAAATCTGACTTCATTTTTCAGTTGAACGAATAGTACGCTTTTTTTCAGGAAGCGGAGGTACCGGTTTTTTATCATCAATAAGATGACGTATTGCCAAAATTGGATGATAAATCAGCATCCGTGGACCAGCCCAACGCATGATTTGTTTCATGGTTTCTCTTTTTATAGGTTGGTAACAATGGATGGGACACTGTTTACAGGCGGGTTTATCTTCACCATAGCGACATTTATCTAATCGGTTGTAGGCGTAATCTATTAATTTTTGATAATAATCTGAGTCGGTCTCAGGGTGTGATTTTGCATAAAGAGAAACCATTTTTTGAATAGTTTCTTTTTCACGAGAAATTCTTTTTCCTGACATATCCTTCTCTCTTAGTAATATGTTGCATTTGTTATGCATCTTATCATTAAGCCTATAGAGACGCTAAAAAATTATTTAATGAACAACGATGAAAAAAATTTAGTAAAAAGTCTTTTCTTTTTTTCTAGAATATAATACTGTATTTATATACAGTTTATTTGCCTTTAAATGGTGAAACCAATGCGTGTGGAAATTTTATTTAATAAACAATCTAAGATAGCCGACTCATTATTTCCGCTTTTAGAACACGAATTAAGAAAAAAGATCATTCCAGAATACCCAGATATGCAGTTTCGTATCGCCTTCAGTAGCATGAACTCAATTCAAGTTACAGGCATAAAAGATGAAACTAAACACGAACACATTATGGAACTTATTCAAAGTGTTTGGGAAGATGATTCTTGGTTACAAACAGATGAAGATTAAAGTTCAATAAATAAAGTCCTTACGATTGCCAGAAATAATGGTCTTTTATTTTTTAAAGTTAAAAGCACATTAATTAGAAAAGGAAATCACTGGCAATCGAATTTTAAACAGTATATTTATCAATGACGACAAATTTTATTTTCACTTGTCGTAAAGCCACCTTCAGCAGGAATAAATTTCCCTTTCTTTTCTAAGAAATCAACTAATTCAGTTGCTGTCATATTTTCAGCTGAACAAGTATGAAATCGAGAGTCATTGCCAAATTTCTGATGAATAGCATCAATAAGTGACGCTTTGGTAAAAGCAATGTCTGAAGAAAGGATCATTTGTAAAACTTCATGACCGTGAATTGATGACATGTTGAACCCCTAAAAAACAAAAGATACATTAATTATGCATCTTTATGGGGTGATATCTTTGTTTTTAATCATAAAAAGCGATGACATTAATCATCGCTTTAAAAAGATCATTATTTTTCACTTCGTTGAAGTATTTTTTGCATTTCATCTTTGAGATGAAGTTTTTCTTTTTTTAGTTTGACCACTTCATCATTATAGCCTGCTCCATTAGGGCCTTCTAATTTTGCAATTTCTTGATTGAGTCGATGATGTTTATCGTAGAGAGCCTGAAAGCGAGGATCACTGTTTCTTAGTTGAGAAACAAGGGCTTGTTGATTTGAGAACATATAACCTCCTATGAAAAGAAATTGGGTCTCTATTTCAGTATAATCATAGATTGGATATCTGCATGGTGATGTATCACAAATTTACATTTCATAAAAAAACATGATTTTTCTTTTTAAAACATTCAGAATTATCCTCTCATAGTGATATTTACTAAGATGTTAGCATTCAAGCACTAAAAATATTAGTATTCAGATAATGAGTAATAAAAATATCTGACTAATTTTATTAACAGCGAAGTGTTCGCTGTAAAAATGGAGAAAGTGATGAACAAAGTAATATTATCTTTAGTTGCAGCAATGTCTTTATCTGCATGTGCTCAAGCTACCGACAGTTTAGATAAAGTTGCGCCTTATCCTAAAGCTCAAGAAAATCAAGTTCGTCATGTTATCGAGTTAGAACAAAAAGATAATGAAGGTAATTACCAAGTTGAGTTAATCGTTGGTAAAGAGCTAAAAGTAGATTGTAATCATCAGTGGTTTGGTGCTGAACTAGATGAAAAGAATTTAGAAGGTTGGGGTTATAGCTATTATGTTGTTGGTGATTTAAATGGCCCAATGTCTACTATGATGGGTTGTGCGGATAATACGAAAAAAGATGCTTTTGTTCAGGCCAATATGGGCTCTGATGCCTTCATCCGTTATAACAGCAAATTACCTATTGTTATTTATGCACCAAAAGACGTTGATGTGAAATACCGTGTTTGGTCTGCTGCTGATACTGTCCAAGATTCAGTTAAAAAATAACAGATAACCTTATTTAGGACGACCTTAGTTTACTAAAAAGCCCTTTGTTGTTGAAACAAAGGGCTTTGTTATTATTGAAGTTAAAGATTAACGGATAACTAAAACTGACATTTTTGCATGACGTACAATAGATGATGCTGTTGAACCTAATAAATAGGATGAAACATTAGGTCGATGTGAAGCAATTGCAATTAAATCAGCATCAATGTGGCGAGCATATTCTAAAATTTCATCTTTTGCATTACCAACACCCACATTACATATAATTTGTTCATCAGGAATTTTAGCGTCTTTGATCATTTCTTGTAATGCGACAAAAGCAAGACGAGTACGCTCTGATGAATCTTTGAATTTTTCAGGAATAGCCGCAAATTCAATACCAAAAAAAAGTTCGGCGTTAGGAATAACGGTGAGGAAGTGGATCTCAGGTTTACCCACCTTTGCAATTTGTTCAATGTGAGCGATCAGTTCCTGAGAAAGTTCATCTTCTAAAATATCAATAGGAACTAGGATTTTCTTATACATTACAAACCTCACTTAGCGTTAGTTTAAAATATTTACTATTATTACATAATAGTGAAAAATAGCTGTGATCTGTGTTTTAAATAAGAGTGAGAACGATTATTTACTGCTTTACATTATAAATCATAGAAAAGTAAATAATGGCTGAAATAATCTTAAAAATATAATTAAAATAAGTTATACACCTTAACTTATTGACAGAAAAGCAATTAATAATATCGTATTAAAAATAAAAATTCTTTACTTTGGACTCAAAGAGAAAATGCATAAAAGAATGATTATCAATTATATTATTGTTCTGTATCTATAAGATTTTATTAGTAAAAATAAGAGACATAAAGAATTAAATATGGCATATTAATAGGTAATGACATCTCAATATGATGTCTGGACAGCAATCTTAGTCCCTAAACTGGATTGTTATTCAGAGTCGTCCTTTATCCTCACCAATGAGTTATGGAACCTGAAATAACCTATGGAACTCTATTTGGCTATTATAAATAGAGTAGGCTATTTAAAACCAAATAAGATTATTATTATGACACATAATCACATTGATGATATTGAGTTGGATCGGACTAGTAATACGCAGTCTGAAAAGTTTAAAGCAGCTAAAAAAAGCACGCTAGTGAGCGTTTTTGTTAATATTTTCTTATCCATTTGGCAAATTACCGTAGGCTTTTTCTCACACTCTCAAGGCTTAATTGCGGATGGTATTCACTCACTTTCTGATCTTATTGCTGATTTTGTTGTTTTAATTGCTAATAAAGGCAGTCAGAAACAACCTGATGCAGATCACCCTTATGGTCATCTGCGTTATGAAAACGCAGCTTCACTTATCCTTGGAACTATTTTATTAATTGTCGGTTTAGGTATGGTGGTTTCTGCAATTCATAAAGTTTTAGATCCTTCAACTATTCCTGAAGTTCATCGCGTTGCATTGTATGTTGCTTTATTGGCATTAGCAGCTAAAGAAGGGCTCTTTCGTTACATGCTTGGTGTCGCTAAAAGAGTGGATTCTAATATGCTAGTTGCAAATGCATGGCATGCGCGCTCAGATGCCGCCTCTTCACTAGTTGTTGCTATTGGTATTCTTGGTAGTCTTGCTGGATTTAAGTTCTTCGATCCTCTTGCAGCATTAATTGTAGGTTTATTTGTTGGCCGTATGGGATGGCGTTTTACTTATCAAGCCTTGCAAGATTTAATGGACAGAGGGGCAGACGAAGAAACCTTGGAAGAAATTAAACAGAAGCTGATTACAACTCCAGGTGTGCAAGGTGTGCATGATTTAAAAACCCGCCGTTCAGGTGATTATTTATTGGTAGATGTACATCTTGAAATAAAAGGGGAGCTCACTGTTAGTGAAAGCCATGAGATTGTCGTCAGTGCTCGCAATAATGTTTTACAAAATAAGCAGATATTAAGTGTGATGGCACACGTAGATCCTGCCTAAATTAAAAATAGAATAAAAAGGTAATGGTTGATTTCCATTACCTTTTTTTGTTCCTCAAAAAGATCTATTTACTACTTTAGAAATTAACGCAATTTTCTTTTACGTTATCACTCAATGCCGCAATCAGATTATCTACCGCGCATTCAGCCATTGCGTAGCGAGTTTCTTTTGTCGCAGATCCAATATGTGGGACGGCAACTACATTTTTCATGCTCAATAAAGGTGATGACGGCGACAGTGGCTCTGTTTCAAAAACATCAAGTCCAGCACCTGCAATATCTTTTTGTTCTAGCGCATTAATTAATGCTTTTTCATCAACGACAGCCCCTCTACCTGCATTAATTAAATAAGCGTCGGGCTTCATCATTGAAAACTGATTTTTGCTTATTAAATGATGTGTTTCTGGTGTTAATGGTAAGGTGATACACACAAAATCAGATTGCTGTAGTAGCGTATCTAAATCACAATACTTAGCATCAAAACGGTCATTTACATCAGTATATTCTGTCCGTGAGTGATAAAGAATATTCATATTAAAACCAAAATAGGCGCGTTGTGCTAATGCTTTGCCAATTCGGCCCATACCAAGAATACCCATGGTTTTATGATGAACATCAGTACCGTACCAATCAGGTGTGATACCTTTAACCCATAAGCCTTGTTTAATATTATCTGCAAGTTCTGGGATACGTCTTGATACAGCAAGCACTAATGCCATCATAGTGTCAGCAACGGTGTCTGTTAATACAGTCGGCGTGTGCATTAGCTTTATATTACGCTTAGTGAGTGCATTAACATCGACATTATCATAGCCAACCGAAACTGTTGAAACAGCTTTTAAATGAGGAGCGTGGTCTATAAAGTTTTTATCAATATTGCCTCCAGCGCCTAGTAATCCAGAAGCATTGGCAAGTGCTGAACAAAAATCATTCGAGTCTAAAGAGAGCGTGTCAAATTGTTTGATATCAGCAAAACTAGACAATTTTTTGTACAGTGTTTCGGGAAGGCTTTGGTAGAGCAAGACAGTCGGTTTCATTATGTTCTCCATTTAATACTCGTCATACTTCAAACCACAGCTACGTTTATTCGCACTAGTCACATACTAATGTATGCTCCTAGCGACTCATTTACTTGTCGCCTAGCTGTGATTTGAATTATTTAGAGTATTTATACAATAAAGTACTTATAAAAAATTGTATCTATTCAATTAAAGCACCTTATGAACTGTAAGTATTTATTAAGGGGATCCTTACTCCGCTTAAACATATTAGCAATGAACTTAATAAGGTATGATAAAACGTGTTGAATGTCAGTTTTATCATGTAATTAACTGATTAATTAGGATGTAATCGTTTACTTTGAGTGGGTGTTTTTTTAGTGGCAAAGAGATGGGGCGTATTACATGTTTTATTAACTTACTGTAATACAATTCTAAATTAAGGTTTTTATAAAATATTAGTGAGCACGAAAAGAGTGTAAACGTTTACACTAAATGTCGGTTTGATCACGAAATTATTTTGTTGATCTTGCTAAACTCTGTGTCAGTGAACAGAAACCGACTTGCTCTTTTCCGTTGAATTGAATCAAAAGAGGTGAATGTGGAAATATTAGTGACAGGTGGTATGGGATATATTGGTAGTCATACTTGCGTTCAAATGATCGAAGCTGGTATGACCCCAATTATTTTAGATAACCTTAGTAATGCGAATGAAGAAGTGCTTAACCGCGTTGAAGCATTAACTGGTAAACGCCCATTGTTCTACAACGGTGATATTCGTAATGATCAATTATTAGCATCAATTTTTGCTAAACATACAATTCAATCTGTTATTCATTTTGCGGGATTGAAAGCAGTAGGTGAATCTGTTCAAAAGCCGATTGAATATTATGACAACAATGTTAATGGTACATTGGTGTTAGTGCGCTGTATGCGAGATGCTGGTGTTAAAAGTATTATTTTTAGCTCGTCAGCGACGGTTTATGGAGACCCTCAATCTGTACCTATTAGTGAAGACTCACCTGTTGGTGGTACAACCAATCCTTATGGCACCAGTAAATATATGGTTGAACGTATTTTATCTGATTTATATGTTGCTGATGAAAGCTGGTCGATTAGTTTACTGCGCTACTTTAATCCTGTTGGTGCCCATCCATCAGGCACGATGGGAGAAGATCCTAAAGGTATTCCAAACAATTTAACGCCATATATTTCTCAAGTCGCTATTGGTCGTCGTGAGCACGTTGCTGTGTTTGGTAATGATTACCCAACAAAAGACGGTACAGGCGTTCGTGATTACATTCATGTTATGGATCTGGCGGATGGCCATATCGCTGCGTTAAATGCATTAGGTAAAAAAGCAGGTCTACATATTTATAATTTAGGAACGGGTAACGGCACGAGCGTGATTGAAATGATTGAAGCATTTCGTAAAGCCAGTGGTAAACCGATCCCTTATCAACTACAGGCTCGCCGCCCTGGTGATATCGCTGAATGTTGGTCAAGCCCCGCAAAAGCAGAGAAAGATTTGCATTGGAAAGCCATTCGTTCAATTGATGATATGGCCGCTGATGCTTGGCGTTGGCAGTCACAAAACCCAAATGGTTATCTGAAATAAGATTTACAGTATTTAGATAATCTTGAATAAATAAGAGAGAAGGTTATGTCAAAACTGATTTTTGATCCTGTTGAACATCCTCATCGTCGCTATAATCCACTCACTGATCAGTGGATTTTGGTTTCACCTCATAGAGCGAAACGACCTTGGAATGGTAAAGATGAAAAACCTCAGATTGCGACTCTTCCCTCTTATGATCCACATTGTTATTTGTGCCCAAATAATACGCGTGTTTCTGGTGATAAAAACCCAGATTACACCGGAACATATGTCTTTAATAACGATCACTCTGCGTTATTACAAGATGAATATGATGTTGATCCTTCATTAAATCCTTTATTTCAAACTCAAGCCGTAAGAGGAATTAGTCGCGTTATCTGTTTTTCTCCCGATCATGGAAAAACAATACCTGAATTGCCTTTAAGTAGCTTACGTAAAATTGTCGATACTTGGGATAACCAGATAGAAGAGCTCAGTAAAGAGTACCTTTGGGTTCAAGTGTTCGAGAATAAAGGTGAAACAATGGGATGTTCCCAACCGCATCCTCATGGGCAAATTTGGGCGAGTGACTTCTTACCTAATGAATTAGCAAAAAAAGATACACATTTAAAAGCGTATTTTGAAAAATACGGACGTAATTTATTAATTGATTATGTTGACGCTGAATGTAAAGACACAAGTCGAACCGTTGTTGAAACTGAACATTGGCTGGCAATAGTGCCTTATTGGGCTGCTTGGCCTTATGAAACAATGTTATTACCTAAAACGCATATTCGTCGAATGAGTGAGTTAAATAGCACACAGCGCGATGATCTGGCTATTGCAATGAAAAAGTTAACCAGCCGTTATGACAATTTATTTCATTGCTCTTTCCCTTATTCAATGGGGTGGCATTTTGCGCCATCTTTTAAAGACGGTAGAAATACCGATCATTGGCAATTACATGCACTTTATTATCCGCCATTATTACGTTCAGCCACTGTACGTAAATATATGGTGGGGTATGAAATGTTAGCAGAATCGCAAAGAGACTTAACACCAGAACAAGCGGCAAATAATTTACGTCAAGTAAGCGACATTCATTATAAAGAGCAACGTTAATGACCTTCAATATGGCAAGGTATTTTAATTAATCAGCTTTTTTGTACCAAATAAATTAAACCAGACATCTCATTATTTACATAATGATGTGGTGGGATTTTATTACTTAATTTTAAGCTAAGGATTTATTATGCAGGCACTTATTAATAATGTGACTCGTTCGTTTACATCTATTTTTGGTTATGCGCCTACACATTTTATTCAAGCGCCAGGAAGAGTAAATCTTATTGGTGAACACACTGATTATAATGATGGTTTTGTTTTACCTTGTGCTATTAATTATCAAATGGTCGTCGCAGCGGCAAAACGAGAAGATAATACTATTCGAGTGATTGCAGTGGATTACCAAAATGAGGTTGATGAATTTAGCTTTGATAACACCATTGAGTTTTTACCTAATAAAATGTGGGCTAATTACGTTCGTGGTGTTATTCATTTTCTACAAAAAGATAACTATTCTTTTCATGGTATGGATATCGCAATATCAGGAAATGTCCCTCAAGGTGCAGGGCTAAGTTCTTCTGCTGCATTAGAAGTGGCTATTGGCCAAACGCTTAAAACACTTTATCAATTACCTATTAGCCAAAAAGAGATTGCGTTAAACGGTCAAAAAGCTGAAAACCAATTTGTTGGTTGTAACTGTGGCATTATGGATCAATTGATTTCTGCTTGTGGTGAAGAAAATCATGCCTTATTAATTGATTGTCGCTCTTTAGATACATTTTCGGTGACAATGCCTGAAAACATGGTTGTGATGATAATTAACTCCAATAAAAAACGCGGATTAGTTGATAGCGAATACAATACCCGTCGTCAGCAATGTGAAGAAGCTGCAAGAATTTTAAATGTCACGGCATTAAGAGATGCGACATTAGCGGATCTGCAAGCTAAAAAAACATTAATGAGTGAGGTGGTTTATCGTCGTGCTCGTCATGTGATCACCGAAAATAATCGCACACTGAAGGCGGCAGAGGCTCTGCGTCATGGTGATTTAATCACATTAAGCCAACTTATGATGCAATCACATCATTCAATGCGTGATGATTTTGAAATTACCGTCAAAGAAGTTGACACCTTAGTTGAAATAGTGAAGTCAGTCTTAGGTGATCGTGGTGGAGTAAGAATGACAGGTGGTGGATTTGGTGGTTGTGTCGTAGCATTAGTGACACCTGATTTAGTTGATCAAGTCGTTGACTCTGTTAAAGCGCAATATGAGGCCTTAACAGGGTTGAAAGAAACTATTTATGTCTGCTCTGCAAGCCAAGGGGCGGGCTATTCGGAGGCAAAATAATGGCGACGAATGAAATCCGATTTCTAGAGCCAGAACAAATGACTGCACAACCCGCATCGGACGGAAATCCCGCACAAGTGGTCGTGCTTAAAAATCGTTTTGGTATGTCGATTTCTTTAATGGATATTGGAGCGACCTGGTTAACTTGTATTGTACCTGTTAATGGATACCGTCGAGATGTACTGTTAGGCTCTGCAAATATGAATACCCACAAACAGCAAACAGCTTATTTGGGGGCAACAGTAGGGCGTTTTGCCAATCGTATTGCTGGTGCAAAATTTGTATTAGAAGGTCAAGAATATCAAATCAGTGCTAATGAAGGTAAAAACACTTTACATGGCGGTAAACAAAACTTTAGTCATCGTCGTTGGGGGATCACGGCACAATCATCTCAATCGGTGACCTTTTCATTGATCTCAAATGAGGGTGACCAAGGCTTTCCCGGTACACTCAAGGCTAGTGTGACTTATACACTCACCGATAATAATGAAGTCTGTATCGATTATCAGGCAATAAGTGATAAAACTACGCCTCTCAGTTTAACTAACCATGCCTATTTTAATCTTGCAGGTGAGCACACTGAACGCACAGCACTTGAGCACGATTTAAAAATTTGCGCTTCTCATTATTTGAAAAATGGTGAAGGCAATATTCCTACCGGAGAGTTTGTGAACGTCGTAGGAACAGGGTTTGATTTTCGTAAGTTAAAGCGCATCGGTCTTGATTTTATGGTTGATGAGTGCCAAAAAGCAGCGAGTGGTTATGATCATGCATTTATTTTAGATAAACAGGCTATCGACGACAAAGCACCTATTGCAACGGTCATTGCACCTGAAGGTGAACTCAAAATGGATGTTTTTACTACTTTGCCTTCTGTTCAATTCTATACAGGTAACTTTTTAGCTGGTACAAAAGGAAAAAGTCGCCATTATGGTAATTATTCAGGGTTAGCTTTAGAGACACAATACTTTCCTGATGGGCCTAATCATCCTGAATGGCATGAAAATCAAGGTATTTTACCTGCCAATACGCCATGGAATAGCCAAACTATCTATAAGTTTTACTCTTAACAATAAAAGGAAAGTGTAAACGCTTTCCTTTTCACTATTTATTTGATCTTTTTACTTTTTAAATTTCACTTCTTCGCTGATAATCAAGCCACTTAAATTTTATTATTTCCTTTTTTCTTTATTCTTAGATTAACAACCTGTTATTTTTTGATTATGAATAAAGGTGATCCATGAGGTGGATATGGCGACTATCAAAGATGTAGCAAAAGAAGCGGGAGTTTCTGTTGCTACGGTGTCAAGAGTCATTAATAACTCGCCGAAAGCAAGTAAGACATCAATAGAAACAGTTAATGCAGCAATGCAAAAACTAGGTTATCGACCTAATGCAGCGGCTAGAGCACTGGTCAGTCAAAGTACACAAACTTTAGGTGTCTTAGTCCATGATGTTTCTGATCCCTTTTTTGGCACATTAGTGAAAGCTGTTGATAATGTGGCAAGACAAGCGGGAAAGCATATTTTGGTGTGTAATGGCTATCATGATGCACAAGATGAACGTCAATCTATAGAGTTGTTAATTAATAGTCGTTGTGATGGTTTAGTGATCCACTCAAAAGCACTCTCTGATGAAGAATTACTCGCTTATGCTCATGAAGTCAAAAGTATGGTACTGATCAACCGCTTTATTCCTGAGATTGCGGAACGCTGTGTCGCTTTAGATAATTACAAAGGGGCATGGATGGCAACAGAACATCTTATTCGTCAAGGGCACACCAAGATTGCTTATATCTCTTCCACGCATAATATCGAGGACACCACTCAACGCCTTGCGGGTTATAAAGCTGCCCTTGACGCCAATAACATCATATTACCCGAAAGTTATATTGAATATGGTGAGCCTGAAGGTGAAGGTGGTGAAAAGGCAATGATGCATTTGTTAACGAAATCAATCGATTTTACAGCCGTAGTGACTTACAACGATTTTATGGCTGCTGGTGCTTTGTCTGTTCTCGATGAAAATGAGATCCCTGTACCTGAAAAAATCTCTGTTATTGGTTTTGATGATGTATTAATTGCTCGTTATATTCATCCTCGTTTAACAACCGTGCGTTATCCAGTACAAATGATGGCCGAACAGGCGGCTATGCTGGCGATTAGACTGTCTAAAGGTGAAATCCTTGAACAAAAACAACGTATTTTTTCGCCTACTTTAGTGCAGCGTAATTCTGTCTTTAATCTTAGTCATCTCTCTTAACCACACCACTTATTTTTATAATATTATCGATCCTCTTAATGGGGATCATCATCACCTTAAAGGCCATTCTTACCTAACCTGTGTAATCGTTATCATTTTGATATTTTTTTAAATTTATTTTAGGGCGGTTTCTTCTTTGGTTAATTTTAAAAAGAGGATTTTTGGCGTGAATTTGACTTTACTCCTCAGGGTAATCGTTTGTTTTTTATTTTTAGATGCATTTACGTAACATAAGCGACAAAATTGTGAAGGGAGTAACGGAAAAAGATTGTGAAAACGTTTACATTAAAAGTCTATTCTCTCTATGGGTCTGAAAGGAAAATATTATGCATACAGAAGGTGTTGGATTAAGCACAATAGACTATGCAATTTTTGCCCTCTATGTCGTCATTATTATTAGTCTAGGATTATGGGTTTCTCGTTCAAAGGATGGTGAGAAAAAAGGAACAAAGGACTATTTCTTAGCAGGTAAAACCCTACCTTGGTGGGCAATTGGCTCTTCGCTTATTGCCGCTAATATTTCAGCAGAACAATTTATTGGTATGTCAGGTTCTGGTTTCTCCATTGGTCTTGCTATCGCCTCTTATGAATGGATGGCTGCATTGACACTGATTATTGTGGCGAAGTATTTTTTACCTGTATTTATCGAAAAAGGTATTTATACCATTCCTGAATTTGTTGAGAACCGATTTAAAAGCCGTAACCTAAAAACGATCCTTGCGGTATTTTGGCTCGCATTATTTATCTTTGTTAACTTAACATCTGTACTTTATTTAGGTTCATTGGCATTAGAAACCATTCTTGGTGTACCAATGATGTATGCCATTATTGGTTTAGCATTATTTGCTGTTATCTATTCACTCTATGGTGGACTCTCTGCTGTTGCGTGGACAGATGTGGTACAAGTATTCTTCCTTATCCTTGGTGGTTTATTTACTACCGTATTAGCAGTTAGCTATATCGGTGGAGATGGTGGGATTATGGAGGGTTTGAGCAAAATGACACAAGCCGCACCAGATCACTTTAAAATGATCTTAGAAAAAGATAATCCGCAGTTTATGAACTTACCGGGTATCGCTGTGCTAATTGGTGGTTTATGGGTTGCTAACCTTTATTATTGGGGTTTTAACCAATACATTATTCAGCGCGCTTTAGCTGCTAAATCTATCAATGAAGCACAAAAAGGGCTAGTGTTTGCCGCATTTTTAAAATTAATTGTTCCTGTTCTTGTGGTTGTACCAGGTATTGCAGCATTTGTGATCACGACAAATCCAGAATTAATGGCGGGATTAGGCACAATGGCGCCAGAGCATATCCCAACATTATCACAAGCAGATAAAGCCTATCCTTGGTTAACTCAATTCTTGCCAGTTGGAGCCAAAGGGATTGTTTTTGCTGCACTTGCTGCTGCTATTGTTTCGTCTTTAGCATCCATGCTTAACTCTATCGCGACTATTTTCACGATGGATATTTATAAAGAATATGTTGGGCCTAAAGCTTCTGAAACGCGTTTAGTGAATGTGGGGCGTATAAGTGCGGTTGTTGCTTTGATTATCGCTTGTTTTATCGCACCATTATTAGGTGGAATCGATCAGGCATTCCAATATATTCAAGAATATACTGGCTTAGTAAGCCCAGGAATTTTAGCGGTATTCTTATTAGGCTTATTCTGGAAAAAAACAAACGCAAAAGGCGCAATTATTGGTGTGGTCTTATCTATACCGTTTGCTTTATTCCTAAAATTAATGCCACTAGGTATGCCATTCCTTGATCAAATGATGTACACCTTTATGTTTACAACTGTTGTGATTGGTTTAGTGAGTTTAACCTCGACTAAAACTGATGACAGCGCAGGGGCGATTGTATTAACAGATAAAACCTTTAAAACACAAAGTGGATTCAATATTGCTTCCTACGCCATTATGATCATCTTGTGTGTGCTTTATGCCGTGTTCTGGTAATAACAACATTGTAATTTGTTAATTTTCTAAATCTAAGAATACTCTACAAAACAATAAAAAGCAGATGGTTATGCCATCTGCTTTTTTTACGTCTGAAATTGTTTACAAAATGGGCTAGCGAAAATGGTACTGATTTACTTTGATACAGATTAAAAAAAAACACTAAATATGAAAAGAAAATCATTCTCATGAATATTTGATTAAGATAATATTAATCATTCTCATTACTATAACTGTTATTGATTCAGGGAACTGCTATGAATTTTAAAATGGGTGTTTTAACAGCCTGTATTTTATCTGCCTCTTACCCGCTGTATGCACAAGAAAATAAAGAAGAAAAACTTGTTGTGTCAGCATCAGGGTTTGCTCAACAAATTACAGATGCACCAGCAAGCATCACCGTGATCAGCAAAGAACAACTTGCAAAGAAACCGGTTCATGATTTAGCGGATGCCGTAAAAGGTGTTGAAGGTGTTAGCATTAACGGTAATGCCAACAAACAAGAAATCACGATGCGTGGTTTACCAGGGGAATACACGCTTATTTTAGTTGATGGTCGTCGTCAAAATAGCCGTGAGTCGCGCCCGAATGGGAGTGGTGGTTATGAAGGGGGCTTTATTCCACCAGCAGATGCGATCGAGCGCATAGAAGTTATCCGCGGACCAATGTCATCACTATATGGCTCTGATGCAATGGGTGGCGTTATCAATATCATCACTAAACCAGTAACAAAAGAGTGGCATGGTTCTGTTGCACTTGGTGGCACGTTGCAACATAACCGTGATGCTGGTGATTCTATTAATGGTGATTTTTATCTTTCAGGGCCTTTAATTGAAGATAAATTAGGCTTACAACTTTACGGTAGTAGCTACTTACGTGCAGAAGATAAAATCACTTATGGCCAAGGTCGTAATGACAATAAAAACATTACGGCGAAATTGGCATTCACACCAACTGATAATCAAACTATTTTATTAGAAGCGGGGCGCAATACGTTACAGCGTACAACGACTCCAGGTAAATCCATGAGTGAGTTTACTATCCGCGGTGGCAAAGCGGATGAAAATAAAATGTTAGAAACCAATAATGACCGTAATCACTGGGCATTAACTTATAAAAATCAGTTTGATATTCTGCATTCAGAATTAAGTGTGTATCAAGAACAAACTAAGCGTATTACCAAAACAGAAATGATTGATAAAACGACGAAGGAGCGTGAAAAATATTACGAAGATCGTCGTCCTGAAATCACTAATACCGTTTTTGATGCGAAATTTACTGCGTTTTTACCTGATAACGTGATGACCTTTGGTGGTCAATATCAATACTCACGCTTAAAAGATGAATCATCTACTGGCTCTGGCATTAAGCAATCCACTATTACTGCGGATCAAAAAGCGTTATTCCTTGAAGATGAATATAGCGTAACAGACAATCTCGCATTGACCGGCGGTGTGCGTCTTGATGATCACGAATATTACGGTAATCACTGGAGCCCAAGAGCCTATGCCGTTTATCATTTAACGGATGAATTCACCTTAAAAGGAGGCGTGGCGAAAGCTTTTAAAGCCCCAAGCCTACGTGAAATTAGCCCTGAATATGGCACTTCAACAGAAAAAGGCCGTGCGATTATGTACGGTAATCGTGACCTAAAGCCTGAAACGTCGGTTAGCCAAGAGATTGGTGTAGGTTATGATAATGGGGATGGTTTTACCGCAAGTTTGACTTTCTTTAATACTGATTTTAAAGATAAGTTAACAAACTACGACACGGGTGAAATAGATCCAATTACAGGTTTAAAACTGTATCAATACGATAATGTCGGTAAAGCAAATATTAAAGGGATTGAAACCGCAGTGGGATTCCCTATTGCAGAAAGTTGGCATGTGAATGCAAACTACACCTATATTGATTCAGAACGTAAAAGTGATGATGAAAAACTAGGCTCTGGTGAATCACTAAAAGGCTACCCATTAGATTTAACACCTAAACACAGTGCTAATGCGCGTGTTGACTGGCAGTTTGATGAAGCTACCAGTTTTTATGCCAATACGGCTTATACAGGTAAACAAATTTGGGCAGCTCAACGTAATGGTTACACAGGCGCGCGTTATCGTAGTGGCTACACAACCTTTGATTTAGGGATGACCTACAACTTTAATAAAAATACCATGTTTAACTTAGCGGTATTAAATATTACAGATGAAACAGGTCCTGCTGTGAATGATAAAGGTGGTAACTGGGTGGTTGATGAAGGACGTCGCTATTGGGCAAACATTAAATATAGTTTCTAATTGAGCCTAAATTGAAATAAACCCCGTATTTATATGGGGTTTATTTTTTATCACTTTTTATTATTTTCAGTTTAACTGTTCACCTTTTTATATTACTGACAGAGTATCTGATTTATGCGAATACTAATGTTATGTGGAATGATTATGTTATCTGCGGTTGCTCAAGCAAGACCTAACCAAGAAGTGCCTAAAATTGAAGCTCAAGCACAATCTTATTATCAAATCACACAAAAAGAAGTCGCTTATGAAGGCAAACAATATCGCCTCTTTCTTGCAGTACCTAAAAATACAACAAAGACCACATTAATTTATGGTGTTGATGGTAATGCGCAATTCCCACTGATGGTCAATGAAGCCATAAAACAAAAAAATAGCCCATTACCTGCGATTATTAGTGTGGGCTATGTGGGAGATAAAGCCTATTTTATTACAGAAAGAACGCATGATTATACGCCAAGTGTAAAAGGTGAGGCATTTAGTCGTGGGGGAAATGCAGAAAATTTTTATCATTTTATCCTAACGCAAGTCAGGCCTTATGCGTTTGAACAACTCACAAAAGAGAATATTTCAGTTACCCAACAATCTCTTTTTGGCCACTCTTTTGGTGGTGTCTTTTCATTGTATGTTTTATTTAATCATCCAGAAACATTTCAACGCTATATAGTAGCAAGCCCTTCTTTATGGTGGGGAAACGGTGAGTGGGTAAAAAAAGAACAATGGCAGGCTATTCCTAATGATATTTCTATTGCAATAACACTAGGTGAAAAAGAAGAAAATCCAGATTTAAGTAAATTAAGTGAAGAGCAACAAAAAAATTATCAAGAGCGCAGTAGTTGGTTAACGCAACGCCAGTTATGCCAATATTTATTGGATGAAGGAAAACAGTGTGAATTTTATCTATTTGAAGGTAAAGGCCATGGTGGTTCAATTCCTGATGCCATAAATATTGCTTTAGAAAAAAGCATGAAATAAACACCATACCTTCTTTAATTTTAGCTATTCTATTCGTTAACAATAGGATAGCTAAAAGTATTCCTTATTCTTTATTTTATTGAATACGTACTTATCCGTAGCAAACTTAATAAAAAAGATTTATCTCTTTATAAAAAGAAATATCTTAATCAAGCTATTTCTTTTTTACAGGAAAAGACGATAATCGTGATTGATATAAATAAAATTGTTTTCAGGCATTAGATTTTATAATTTTATTTATGGCAATTTAAGCGCTATATTCGCGTCTCCTGAATTTAGGGACGCCATCCACTGTTTTCACCTTAGTTTCTTTTATCTTTCCTAGATAAAAGAATTGCCTCTATCAGGCATCGAGAAAACAGCACATTATTAACCGTTTTGATTGTGGAGACGAGGGTAGTGAAACAGAACACTACTTTGGTACGCCAAGGCGACAGTACATTAGTACCTGTAGCTGGGTTAACGGTATTTGCTATCGCGTCAGGCTATTTAATGAGTTTAATTCCACTGTCTATGGACAGTTTTGGAATGGATACACTCTATGCTAGCTGGTTAGCAAGTATTTATTTTATCGGATTATTAATAGGTTCAGTGATGATAGAACCTATTATTGCAAGAATAGGGCATCGTCTTTCTTTCGTTGTATTTTTATTATTACTGGCAGTGACTGTCGGTGTGTTGCCTTTAATGCCTTATTTATCAGCATGGATGGTTTTCCGTTTTATTGGTGGTATGGCGGTTGCAGGTATATTTGTTGTGGTCGAGTCATGGCTATTAATTGGCGATAATCCTAAAGATCGGGCTAAACGCTTAGGTTTTTATATGACCTCGTTATATGGTGGCACAACATTAGGGCAGTTGGCGATTGGTGCAATTGGCACACAAGGTGCCATTCCGTTTATGACGGTATTAGCTTTGTTATTAATTGCTCTATTACCGCCTCTGTTTTTTAAACAAGGGCAACCCCAAGGGCATGTACATAAAAGTTTATCACTTAAACAAATGCGTCGTTTAAATAAAGCCGCTTTAGTGGGCTGTATGGTCTCTGGTGTGGTGATGGGCAGCATTTATGGCATGATGCCATTAGCATTAAACCAAGGGCAATTTACAACAGACCAAATAGGTGTGTTGATGGCAGCAATTATTTTAGGTGGAATGGTAGTTCAGCCTATTATTAGTAAGTTGTCTGTGGTGATAAGCAAAACGTTGTTATTAGCGATGATGTGTTTAGTGGGTGTGTTTGCCATGGGACTGACTTATCTTTCTAACGATTATATAGTGCTTATAATAGCACTGGCGTTATTGGGAATGTCTTCTTTTGCACTTTATCCTATTGCTATTACTTTGGCGTGTGATCATGTTAATGCAAGCTATATTGTCGCAATTACACAAGTAATGTTATTAAGTTATAGCATTGGTTCTGCCATTGGACCTTTAGGTGCAGGAATGTTTATGGCACAAGCTGCTAATAATGGCATTATGAACTTCTTCTTTGTAGTGTTATTAGTAACGGCGATTTATATGCTTTTTGCCAGCTTACGACGCAAAAGCCATATTGTGTTGAACTAACAATTTCTCTTACTTTGATCTATTTCTCTTTCATTTTATTATCAGCCGAGCTTACTGTAAAAAGTAGCTCGGTTTTTTATGTTATATTTAAAAATGAATTAAGATCCCACTTATATTTTTATACTGTGCTTTATCAGTATAAACAGAACACTCAATTTCATCTTTAAAGATAATGGATTTAACTTTTCATGGAGATTATATAATGAAAATAACGATACTCAGCTTTTTTCTTTTATTGATTATTCCTTTTTCAAGTGCCAAAGCAATAACGGCAGAGCAAAATAAAAAGCTGGTGGAATATGCTGCTGATTTACCAAGAGCCGTAATTTATGACTCTGGTTATCGTAAAATAGATTATCCAAATGGTGATGTTCCTGTTTATAAAGGGGTTTGTAGCGACGTTATTATTCGTAGTTATCGTGGAATTGATATCGATCTACAAAAATTACTGCATGAAGACATTAAGGCAAATTTTTCAGCTTACCCGAGCAAACGGATGTGGGGCTTGAATAAGCCAGATACAAATATAGATCATCGTAGAGTGCCTAATTTGGAAGTTTTTTTCTCACGAAAAGGCAAAGTAAAGCCTATTACTAAAAATGCAGAGGATTATGTACCTGGTGATATTGTTAGTTGGCGTTTAGACAATGGTCGGCCTCATATTGGTATTGTGGTAAATAAAAAAAGTTGGGACAATCAACGTTATCTTGTCATGCATAATATTGGTTTTGGACAAGTTGCCGAAGATGTTTTATTTTCATGGAAAATAACGGGGCATTTTGCTTACTAGGTAAAGACAGGTATTAGGGAAAATAGAAAGCTGTAGTTTTTTAGAAAAAATAAAATAGAAGTAATAACTGCAAAATAAATCTAAAAACTAAACGATAAGTAAAATAATGCCCATACTGATTTTATGTAAAGTATGGGCATTATTTCTGGGAAAGAATATTTTCATCAGAAATATTCATAATTATTCCTCTAAGCCACCGAGTAACATACTAACGACAGCAGTAGAACAGATAAAAGAAAGGAAAAGGATAAAAAAAGAGCTACTGATCATAATGCCCTCCAAATTTATTACTATTTTTAAATAAAAAACCTCACAAAAGACACGTTATTAATTCATTACTTTATATACTAGGGTATTTAAAAATAAAGTCAAACTAACTTATTATTTAATAATGATTTTTTGTGCTCTAATTTTATTTTTTATAAAAAAACGTATCGGATAGTGTTAAATGATCAGGAGGGGCTTAACCCCTCTGATGTCTTACGCAGAGTGAGGCAACGTGGTGTGTGTTAATGGTGGTAGACCATAAGCGGCTCTAGCACGATCACATGCTTCATTAGGAATACCATTTACCCAAGATTGCTGGAACTCACGACAAGGAGAAGGGCGTTGTTCGTAAATAGAACAACTGACACACTCACCCACGTCACCAATAAGTTTGTCACAGCGCGGTTTTTTAGAATTCGTTCCTTTCATGCAAGAGAGAAAAGGCGTTAATGGTTCTGTTAATTCATCGGGAACCACACCTCCTCCACTCACCATTTCAGCCCAATAGAACGAAACTCTAAAATAGGCACAACAAGCGCCACAATGCATACAGGGATTATCCTGCATATAAATAAAATCGTTAGAATGTTTGCTCATACCAGATACCATTTTATCTGACGTTAAAATGACAAAAAGCACGTTTTAAAGGTGCCGTCGTTTAAGAGAAGCAAAAATAAAGGTAGAGAAACGATGCTTCTCTTAGAGCAATCATTATGCGCCGAATGAAAAATATTTTTCAAGAGAAATATTTCTATATCTAGAATATTTTTATTACAAAACAGACTATTATTTTGGAAAAATTACATGAGTAGACTATATAACTTAATGATAAGTGATTATGTTATTTAACCCTCCGTAAAAACCACACTATAAATAGTATTAAAAGCAATCAAAAATTGAGATTTTGAATAAAAAAAACCTTATCAATCTTGATAAGGCGATAATAAAACAAGTGTCGATAACATGTTGAAAAAATGAGCTAATGATATCTATTAATTGATTTTTCTAAAAAGGGCCTTTAAAAATAAATAAAGCGCCAGCCCCAATTAAAAGAAAACCAATAAAGTGATTTAATGTGAAATTTTCACCCAAATAAGTGACAGAAAAAATGGCGAAAATAGTTAAAGTGATCACTTCTTGTATGGTTTTTAATTCTGCTGCACTGTAGTAATTATGACCAATGCGATTTGCGGGAACAGCAAAACAATACTCAACAAATGCAATCAACCAGCTTAAAAGAATGACGATGATAAGAGGTTTATTACCATATTTTAGATGACCATACCAAGCAAATGTCATAAAAACATTGGAAATAATGAGAAGAATAATGGGAGTAAATTTGTAGAACATATTGGTGACACCACCGGTCAATTTTAGGCAAAAAATTGCCAATAAGAATTGGTATGAGATTACTGCAAAAAAAGTGAGTTTTCTATTGCTATGCTAAGAAAAAAACAGTGAAAATTGAAATAAAAAGACTTTTCTCGTCATAAGAAAATTTGTAATTTTATCAATTAAAGACAGAATTAAAGTAATAAATGACTATTTTTAAAATTATTGGTTGAGTTTCAATCTATTTATATTGTGTTAAATAATATTTATTTGATAAATAATAAATAAAACACGTTTAAGTCAAAAAGAAATTAATAATGTTTTCTTATTATTAATCAATTGAAATTTAAATTTATCGAGTAAGATACGATATATCCTAAAATGATGCTGTTCGCACTAATAGATGTGATATTAATTATTTTATACATTATGTTGAACATAAATCTTATTATAAATTTCTATAAGGAATTCGCGTGAAGATAAGTTTATTTCTGATCTCTTGTAGTTTACTTATAGTTAGCTTTTTTTCTTCGGCACAAGACAAATACGATCCTTTAGCAAAATGTTATGGCGTGACTGCAAACGAGCCGAGAACAGCAGTACAAGCTTGTTTATTGGATGAATTAAAACTGACTGAGCAACAAATGAAAGTCATTTATGACAAAAGTAAGAGTGATCTTGAAGATACTGATTCTGTTGCAGCGAAAAGTGCCATTGATGCATTAGTCAGTTCTCAACAGCATTTTATTCAATTTAGAAGCGCTGAATGTCAACGACAATCCGCATTATTAATGGGTGGATCAGGGACTGGTGATGTTTTACTTGCATGTGAAATTAAATTAAATCAATGGAGAGTAAAAGTTTTATTGAATAATTAATTGGCAAATAAGAGAGAAAAACCCAAAAGCCATTAACTTATCTTTTGGGTTTAATTTAGGTGTCGATGATCGACTCTGACTGTTAGCTATTTTGTTATCGTTTTAACGTTATTTTATCTTGAATTAGCAATCTTCTATAATCAAATAAGCTGCATGAACAGGGCCATGAACTCCCCATACTTTAATCAATTCAATGTCTGCTGTAGAACTTGCACCACCAATTAAATTGATACAAGACGGCATTCTTACGCCTTCTTGTGCCATTTTATGTAAACGTTCAGCAATTTGAGCCACTCGAGGCAAAATATCGCTTTTACGTAGGATCACAATTGAGGTTTCAGGTAATAAACTAACCGAACGTCCTTTTTCTGGTGAAGAAAATAAGACAATCCCTCCAGATTCAGTTAGGCCCGCTTCAGCAAATACAATTCCAATTTGAGAGCGTTCAGCATGAATAATATTTTCATGACCAATTTCTGGGTTCCAAATATAGGTTTCGTATTTTTCACTGATAGCTTTTGTCACACCTAGTGTATCTAGGCGATCATCACCACTTATTACCACCGAGCCTTTACAATCATAACTTTCACAGAGCTCAATTAAGCTATTGATGAGCTCTTCTGGTTTACTAACAACACATTTCACCATTTGAGTTTGTGCAAAATCAGTAAATTCTTTGCACAATTCATCTTGAGTCAGATTAGCTAAACGTGTTTTAGGTAAATTATTAACCGGTGTTGGCTGTGGTTGTGGTTTATGCGCAATAGGGCGCCCTAATTTTTCAGCAATAGTTTGCAGAAATTCATTACGGTTTTGTTCGTTTAACATATTATTTTTTTCCTTCTGCTTTATGGCGTTTAAACCAGCTACGGAAGCTATAACCATCTGGTTTTGGTAGATCACGCGATTCCATCCAATCATTTAGAACACTGATTTTGATTGGTGTAGAACCATTTTTGATCATTAACCCCGCCATTTTTGCACCCACATTCATTCCCACTTTCCAAAGCGTAGGATGTGAATTTAGGTAGTTAAACATACCTGTGACTCGACGTTCTGCTTTCGGTGTTAAACCGGTTTCAGCCATCACTCGACGATGTTTTAATATCAACTGAGCTAAAGGAATTTTGACAGGGCAAACCACATTACATGCATTACATAATGAACAAGCGTAAGGGAGATCATGGAAATCTTTATAGCCCCCTAACAGTGGTGAAATTACCGCACCAATTGGACCTGGATAAATTGAACCATAAGCATGTCCACCAATATTACGGTAAGCAGGACACGTATTAAGACAAGCGCCACAACGGATACAGCGTAAAATATCTTTAAATTGTGAGCCTAAAATTTCAGAACGGCCATTATCCACAATCACTAAATGGAACTCTTCAGGACCATCGACATTACCGGCTTCACGAGGGCCAGTTACCCAAGTGTTATAACTGGTTAAACGAGAGCCAACCGCGCTACGACATAACATAGTGATTAATGGATCAACTTCTTCAAATGTCGGTGCCACACGCTCCATCCCCATGACTGCAATATGGGTTTTAGGTAACGTGGTAGTCATTCTGGCATTACCTTCGTTGGTGACTAAACAGACGGTGCCTGTTTCAGCTACCGCAAAGTTACAACCAGTAACGCCAATGTCAGCAGACAAGAAATCTTGTCTTATACGTTGTCTAATGAAAAGCGTCATATCTTCAGGCGTTTCGCTGCCTTCATAATTGAGTTTTTCATTTAGGACTTTACGAATTTGATAACGATCTTTGTGGATTGCTGGAACGACGATATGAGAAGGTGGATCGTTATCTAATTGAAGAATATATTCGCCAAGGTCAGTTTCGATGATCTCAATGCCTTCATTTTGTAAGGCTTTATTCATCCCAATTTCTTCGGTGACCATTGATTTAGATTTTACGATCTTCTTCGCGTTTTTCTTTTTTGCAACGTCGCAAATATAACGAGAGGCGTCTTCTGCTGTTTTAGCAAAATAAACATGACCTCCATTTTCTGTTACTTTTTCAGATAATTGATAGAGATAAGCATCTAAATTTTCAAGAACATGGTTACGGATTTGTTCAGCGCGATCTCGCCATTCTTCCCAATTTCCCAGCTCTTTGACCATGATTTGACGGTTAGCCCCAATGCGTTCTTGTGCCATAACGACCGCATTACGCATGATAGTGTCTTTCATTTCATGTTCTAGGCGAGGTCTGAAATCGATATCACTGGTTTTGATAGACATAAGTAGGCTCCCTTATTGGCTCATTAAAACTTGTGCAATGTGCAACACTTTTACAGGGCGCTTTTCTCGACTCAGACGGCCTTGTATGTTAATTAAGCAACTTGTATCTGCACCAATGACATAATCAGGACTTACATCCATAATATGTTTTACTTTTTCGGTTACCATTTCTCCTGAAATTTCAGACATTTTCACAGAGAATGTTCCACCAAAACCACAACAGGTTTCTGAGTTCGCAAAAGGTAACATTTCAAGACCTTCAACGTGGTTTAATAGTGTCAAAGGCTCACTAACAACACCCAGTTTTCGGGTTAAACTGCATGATGGGTGATAAACTGCTTTACCAGGAAGGCGGGCACCAACATTGACAACACCCAAGGTATTAACAATAAAACTGGTTAAATCTATAAGGCGGTCTGCGACACCTTGTGCACGTAATGCCCATTGTGGCTCATCGGCAAGATAAGTTGGGTAGCCTTTTATGGCATAAGTACAGGAGCCTGCTGGGGAAATAATCGGGTAGTCATTTACTTCTAATGTTTCAATTAACGATTTCATGGCAGGTTTTGCATTATTAACATAACCGCTATTAAGTGCGGGTTGACCACAGCAACCTTGGCGCTCTTGAAATAGTACTTCGCAACCCAATTTCTCAAGTAACAAGACGGTGTCTCTGGCTGAATCTGCTTTCAGCACATCACCAAGACAGGTCGCATAAAAATTAACTTTCATTAATCGAACTCCAAAACATCGCTCAGATGTTGTCATTTTTACTAAAGATAAAATTCTTTTTATTGCTTCGTTATAAGAAGAAAAAGGAATGGAATAGGCTCATTCCCTTTCCTTTATTAATTAGTTCATCAGGTGATAAATAATGCCAATTTTTGCGCCAAGAATAATTATATAAGCAATACAATATTTTAAGGTTTCACGCATAATGGCACTACTTTGCCCATCCATCTTGGTGGCTGAAACTGCGATAGCGATACTTTGAGGTGAGATCATCTTACCGCCTGTCGCACCAGAGGTATTCGCTGCTGCCAAAATAAAAGGGTCAATATTAAGTTTAGCGGCGGCACTGGTTTGTAACTTACCAAATAGTACGTTTGAGTTAGTGTCACTGCCGGTTACAAATGTTCCTAAAGCACCGATCACTGGAGCAATAAAGATAAATCCTGCACCTGTGAAATCGACCAAGGTTTCAGCAATACTGCCAATCATGCCACTGAAATCCATGACGGTTGCCATTGCCACAATTGCTGTGATGGCAATAATCGAGTTTTTCAGTTGGATAGTTGTTTTAACAAGTACAGAGATAAGGGTTGAAACGCTTGCACCTTGAATGGTGCCTCCCACAAAGCTAGCTAAAATAATCAACACACCCGGTGTGCTTAACCAAGCAATTGTTTGATATTCAGTTTGCGTTTCACTTAATACAAATGGGATCTTAGTGGAAATAGCACCTGCCATACTTTGTATTGCAGGAAATAAAGGTGAACACGCTAAAATAAAGATAAAAGTAAACAGATAGATAGAGCTTGCAACTAAGAGTTCTTTACCAGAGTGTTTTTTAGCGGCTTTTTTCGTATCACTCGTATTTTTCATACGTTTAGCAAGGAAAATAACCACAACTAAACTGACTAAACTTCCCGCAAATGCAGGTAATTCTGCACCTAAATTAGCAGCAACAATATATTGAGGGATAAGGGTACTTATACCACACATTAAAGTAATAAATCCGACACCTTTAATTGCTTTAATGCCACCACCTGCAATGGCAACAATGACGAAAGGTAACAGGATATTAAATAGCCCTAACTGGATAATGATGGTTTTACTCAACACTAATACATCAAGTCCAGTGTTTTGCGCCAAAATAGAGACTGGGATACCAACTGCACCAAAAGCAGTAGGAACGGTATTGGCAACTAAAGAGGCAACAGCTGCTTTAAAAGGATCAAATCCAAGTGCAATTAAAATACCGATAGGAATAGCAACCGCAGTACCATACCCTGCAACCGCTTCAAGAAATCCCCCAAAGCACCATGAGATAAGCAAAACTTGCACTCGTTTATCATCACTTATTCCTGCAAGCACATCTTTAAGTACTTCCATTCCCCCAGTTTTTAACATCAGGTTATAACTATAAATAGCAGCAAGGATCACGATAATGATTGGCCACAATCCTTTTATTGCGCCATAAAGCACAGAAACAGAGGCAAATTGAATGGTGTTGTTCCAATGGAAAATAGCAAGTGCAACAGTTATCACTAAAGACACTAGCACAGCATGGTGAACGGCTGATTTCATTTTTAAGATCATAAAAATCAAAACCGCTAAAGGTACTATACCTAATAAGAATGAGAGATAGTCTGACATGATTATTTTTATCCTTAAGTTTGCAATTTTTATCGTTTATAACTGCGTTGGCAAACCTATAAGTTGGTCATTATATAATTGTGTAGGGTACTAGGTTTTATTAATGCTCTACTTTGCTGAAACGATAAATCATAAATAAAAAAAGATAGTTACTAACCTAAACAATGAAAGATATCATTACTTAGGAAATTGTCAGGTTAGATTAGTTGGCTATTGTAGGGAATATTTATTGAGATGTAATAGAATAAAATCAATTGTGTGACAAATATAAAAAAATTCCTTTTTTCTCATTATTTGCTTGTTAATTGTCGCATTTTTTGATGCTCATCAATGTAATTGAGTTATTAATGTTGTTACCAAATTGGGTTTTGATGAAAAAAAGAACGATATTGATGGTTCCAGTCATGTAACAAAACAGTAAAAGTAGACAGCAAATGTCATTCTCTATGATAAAAACAACTATGATAATTATATTGAATGTTAAAATAAATTAATGTATTTTGATTTTATTTAATTTATTAGAAAATAGAATAAAAGTTATTTATTTTTTATTTTTTAATTTTCTTTGTTTTATTAATTTTAAAATATATAAAGATTGTTAATTATAAATTAATAATTACTTTTTTATTTTTATTTTCGTTTTTTTGTTATCACTGATAAATTGAAATAAAATAATTATGTTTTTTTATTTTAATTCTACTTTTACTTCTGTTTTTATTGATTGTTTTATTTTTAATTTTTAGTGTTATTTTATTTGTATTTTTTGTTTTATATTGGTTTGCTTTTCACTCAAAATTTATTAATATTATTTTTTTTGATTTTAATTGTTTTTTATTTTATTGTTTTATTTTTATTTATACTTATTTTATATTTTTATATTAACTGTTTAAATAAAATTTAATGTAAACTTATCATCAATGATTAACTTCTTTTTGATGCTTAAGTCGCATGGTTGTTCAGTTTTATGTTTTTTCTATTTGTAATACAAATCAAAAGGATAACGAATTTTTGACGAGAAGAAGCAATTAATAAATGAGAATAGTTCTTTTTAAATTCACTTACATAACGCTATGCATAGAGTGATCTTGATCATATAGGAAAAAAGGTGTAATTATATTTTTGCTTTTTCTCATTACAAAAAATAGGCAATATATTTATTTTTAATAATAGAAAATGTCTTATTAAACCAGTTTGTTTGCCATTTTAGAGTGTTTTAATGGATTTTTAAAGAAAAGGGAAAAAGTGAAATATTTTTGAAGTCGTTAGGTTCATTTTTAGAAGAGATATAAATTTCGCCTTATTAATTGTCATACAAATAATTAAGATGAAAAAAGATGGCCTAAAATGAGTGTATAGATAATCATTGTAACGTTAACTACGTAATAACTGCTAATGAGGTATTTTCTTTTGATGAAAAGTAACCGTTGCTTCTTTTTTTCTTTTTCGTTATCAGGATTTGTTTCGCAGCTAATGGCATTATTATGGATAAATAATTGTGGGAATATTAATGATGAAAAGATTATTTTAATCATTAAATAACCTAGTTTTGATAACGGAATTCATCGTTTATGTTAGCAATGTTTTAGGATTTAACATTTGATGTTGTATTTATTTTCTAAAATAAGGTGAGGTTTGTGAACGGATTATCTAATTTTAAATAAAATGTATGTATTTCATTGTTAATGTTACAGTGAGAAAAAAAGAGATCAAATTGTGAACTTGATCCCTTTTTTCTAGCCTTGATTGAGGTGTTAATAACCTATGCAATACTCTTTTCCGGTTCTCTTTTGATCTTAAATTGTGAGAAAACCAGTAATAAACCAATAATCCCCACTAAAGCCGCACTTAAAGGTACGATGTTATAGCTATATTTTAGTGCAATCCCCCCAATGACTGCGCCAATAGCATTACCTAAATTAAATGCTCCGATATTAACAGAAGACACTAGACTTGGTGCATCATGAGCTATCTGCATTGTTTTTATCTGTAATGGTGGTACAAGTGCAAAACTTGCTAAACTCCAAATAAAGAGGGTGATCACAGTGAGATACAAATTATTTGAAACTAATGGCAGTACAAGCATAGATAAAATTAGCAAAGTAAAAAATATCACCAATGTTCTTTCGATACCATTTGCTGATAACTTACCACCCAAGTAATTACCTACAGTAAATCCTAATCCAATAACCACCAGTATAATGGCAACATCTCCCTCACTGATATGAACGATGTTAATGAGGAATGGTGCGATATAAGTATAAAGCGCAAACAGTGCCGAGGCGCCAAATACAGTTGTGAGTAATGCCAACATAACAGGTAAACGAGTCAGTACTTTTAATTCGTATTTGATATTGGGCTTGTTTCCTTTTGGAATAACAGGAAGAAATAGCATTAAGCCAATTAAAGTGACGAAGCCTAACCCAGAGATCAGTATAAAGGCTAAACGCCAACCATATTGTTGACCCATCCAAGTGATGAGTGGCACTCCCACTAAATTTGCAATAGTTAATCCCATAAACATGGCTGCAACTGCAGCGGCTTGTTTATGTTTTTCAACAAGACTTGCGGCAACGACGGAACCAATACCAAAAAAAGCACCATGATTAAGGCTTGTTATTAAACGAGCCATCATCAGGCTCCAATAACTATTTGCTTGAGAAGCGAATAAATTGCCAGCAATAAAGAGTAATAAAAGAAAAACTAAAGCATGACGTTTTGTTAATCGACCTAAACCTAATGTCATTATGGGGGCGCCAACCATAACACCAACCGCATAGCCTGTGATTAATCCACCTGCTGTTGTTATTGAGATATCTAATCCTGAGGCAATGTTAGGTAACAAACCCATAGGTGTAAATTCTGTTGCACCGATAGCAAAAGCACCGGTGGCGAGTGCTAATAAAGGGAGAAAGGCTTTCATCATTATTCCTAGCAAAATGGGTAAGGGCTTAAAAATTAATATGGCGGTAGTTTAGTTAGATAACTCAAAGCAATAAATAAGGTAAAAAACAATAGACTATTGCTTTAATCGCAATAATTAATATTGGGTTTTGTTCGAGTGAGTTGATTTTTAATAATTGAATGTACTATCGTGATAATAGCAATATCGACAATTTACTTTTGCTCAAATGTAAATAATGAAATGAAGAATAGTGCTGAAATTATGTTAGAGTAATTTCAGTTTATTATTTTACTTATTACTTGTACTTTTGTTGGATTATAGGATTTTTTGTATGAACAATATCAGATTAATTGCCACGATTGTGGCGAAAGAACACCATGAAAATGAAGTATTATCTGCTTGCAAGGCAATGATAAAACCAAGTCATCAGGATGAAGGTTGTCTTCAGTATGAATTGCATAAAGATACCACACAACCAAGAGCGTTTATTTTCTTTGAAATTTGGGAAAACCAAAGTGCCATTGATAAACACAATGAAACGGCACATATGAAAGCATTTGTTGAAAATCTAAAAGATAAAATTGATCTGTTAGATATCAAATTTATAGAGAAAATTGCTTAATTCTATTTATCCTTCGTTAATGTGTCGCAGTATTTTTTAAATAGAGCGTTGTATATTTAAGCTTTAATTTGGGTAGATATGCTATTACGTATATCTGCTTGTTTTTTAGGTATTATAATTATCGTCTGAGATTAAATTATTCACAATAACTCACCATTATCTTTCTATTGTTAACTTAATTGCAATAATGAAAAAATATCCGTATTCTTAAATCTCAATGTGTTATCTAATCCTACCGAGATTTATAATATGAAAGCAACATCAGAAGAAGCCCGCGTATTCGTTGAAGTTGTTGAACATAAAAGTTTTACAAAAGCGGCAGATAAACTGAACCTTGCTAATTCAGCTGTAAGCCGTACTGTAAAAAAATTAGAAGATAAATTGGGCGTAAACCTTCTTAATAGAACGACTCGTCAAATTGATCTTACCGCAGAAGGTGAACTTTACTTCCAGCGAATGAAAGTCATTTTGCAAGAAATGCAAGCCGCTGAAAATGAATTACATGGTACACAAAGTTCGCCTAAAGGTTTATTACGTATAGATGCGGCAACACCCGTCGTATTACATCTTTTGATCCCTTTTATTTCTATTTTTCGCCAGCAATACCCTGATATTATTTTATCATTAGTTTCATCGGAAACGTTTGTGAATTTAATTGAGCGCAAAGTGGATGTTGCGATACGTGTTGGACAGTTAACAGATTCAAGTTTACGAGCTCGCCCTTTATTTAATAGTTACCGTAAAATTATTGCATCACCAAAGTATATTGAGCGTAAAGGTAGCCCTAAAACAACAACTGATTTGGATGATCATACCTGTTTAACATTTACTGAACCGACTTCATTAAATACATGGCCATTAGAAATTGAAGAGAATGAGTTAGTCACAGTTACCGATGGGATCTCTTCAAATAGTGGAGAAACATTAAGACAATTATGTGTAAATGGTGAAGGGATTGCGTGTTTATCTGATTTTATGGTGAATAAAGATATTCAAGAAGGTAATTTAGTTGCGTTATTTAGTGATGAATTAAAACCTGTACCATTACCTTTTCATGCTGTCTATTATAGTGACAGGGTGGTGAGCCAACGTATTCGGGTTTTCATTGATAGTTTAACGCAATATTTGGCTGATACTTTAAAACTGTAGTTTTGTGCAACTTATCTTAGTGTTGTCATGATCATAAAAACCATGGGTATAAATAATACTCTTATTAAGCCTACAACAACCCAGTGTTTTAAAAAATAGCCTAAGTAACAATAGACTTTTACCTAAAAAGCAATAATCACCATTATTAATACACTTAATCGTAAAATCCAAATTATTGGTTTTTTATATCTTAGTGATTATAATTTCATTAATAAAAAAGTTGATAATTCTGCTTTTATGGTTTTTTTGAGATTTACGGTTGAGCGCCATTCTTTCTATTTTCTGCTAAATTAGCGTTATTAAATATCGTAATAGAAAATTTAGGAGTAGATATGAATATTTTATTGATTAATGGCGGTCAAAATTTTGGTCATTCTGCAGGTCGATTAAATCGCACATTACATGACATGGCTGTAGAGCATTTAGTGACATTAGGTCATAGCGTTAAAGAAACACAAATCGAAGAAGGCTATGATATTGATGAAGAAATTGAAAAGTTTCTATGGGCTGACACAATTGTTTATCAAATGCCTGGCTGGTGGATGATGATGCCATGGAAAACGAAAAAATATATGGATGATGTTTACACTCTCGGTCATGGTAAACTCTATGAAAACGATGGTCGTACCCGTCGTGATCCTAAAAAACAATACGGCACGGGCGGTTTACTGCAAGGCAAAAAATACATGATCTCCGTAACATGGAATGCACCTATTGAAGCCTTTAATGAGTTTGGTAATTTCTTTGATGGAAGAGGGGTTGACGGTGTTTATTTCGCTTTCCATAAATCACAACAATTTTTAGGTTTGTCTCAATTACCAACCTTTATGATAAATGATGTGATTAAAGAGCCTAACGTTGATAAAGATATTATTGAATATAAAGCACATTTAACACATGTTTTTGGCTAGTATTTATATTTTTCATTATGCTTTATTTTCTATTTACCAGCTTTAACAAAAAGTGTTTAAGCTGGTAAATAAAATCAAGTATTAATATTGATGACAGTTTTACAGCTTAAAATAGCTTTTTATTTTTATCATTAAGGTCACCCGATTATTTTATTGGTGACCTTAATGTTTACAATCAACAACGATAAATTAATGGTTCTTTAATTGGAAGTAATTAACTAATTGATTGAGGTTTAATGCTTGCTCGTTCAGTGAGCCGGCTGCTGCGACAGATTCTTCGACTAGCCCCGCATTCTGTTGCGTAGTGGAATCTAACTGGCTTATTGCATTATTGATTTGTGAAATACCATCGCTTTGCTCATTACTTGCTTGCCCAATCTCACGTAATAGCGCACTAATTTCTTCCACATCGGTGATCATTTTTTGAATTTGTGCTCCGGCTTGTTCGACCAATTCCATACCTTCTTGTGTTTGTAGCGATGAGTTTTCGATTAAGGTACGTATATCGTTTGCTGAATCTGCACTTTTTTGCGCTAATAACCTGACTTCACTTGCTACAACAGCAAAGCCTTTGCCATGTTCTCCTGCTCTTGCGGCTTCAACCGCAGCATTGAGTGCCAGAATATTAGTTTGGAATGCAATAGAGTCAATTAAATTAATTATATCGGTCATTTGAGATGAAGAGCTATTCATTGCTCTCATTTTTTCTGTTAACTGAAGCATCATTTCACCATTATGGTGTACTGCAATTTCTGTTTTTTCAGCAACATTGATAGCATCATGTGTGTGCTCTGTGGTATTTTTCACCGTCGAGGTCATTTGCTCCATTGAGCTTGCTGTTTCTTCTACGGATGTTGCCTGTTCTTCCGTCCTTGCTGCTAAATTCTGGCTTCCTGCCGTAATTTGTTCGGCAGCAGATGAAATACTTTCAGCACCATTTTGTACATTTTGTACGACATCCAATAGATGGGTTTTCATCTCAGCAAGTGCTTGTAATAACATTCCTGCTTCATCATGGTAATTTGTATTTACCTCTTGTGTTAAATCACCTTTAGCTATCGCTTTGGCGAAATTAACGGCTTGATCTAACGGGAGAGTAATACTCTTAGTAATAAACCACCCTAAAATACTACCTACAACAATACTGATCAGCGTTAATAAAACTAAAAAGAATCTTTTCTCAGTAAAATCCTGCTCAACATGATCACCTGCATCATTCATTTTTTGATTTTGTAATGCAATAAATTCCAAGAGTTTATCGCGATACATAAGTTGAATATCTGCTGTTTTGGTGATTAATTCATTAACAGCAGCATGCCGATTATTTTCGTTAAATGCTTTTACTACAAAATTTTGAGAAGTGATATATTTCTGACGAATCTCATAAACTTCAGCGAGTATTTTTTTTGACTCATCATCGTGAGTCGTTTCTTCTAACTCTTTTAGTAATTGAGCAATCTTGGCAGTGATCTCAGCTTTTTTACTCTCTTGTTCGGCGGCTAAATTTCCTTGTTCATCTAGCATGGTGAGTTGCTGGAAGATAATAAATTCATTGAAATTATTAATTAGCAAATTGGCTTTTACTGTGGCTGGATAGATATCATCAACGACATCATGAATATCTTGATTCGCACTATTCAGCCCCATTAATGCAAAACTAGAACCCAACACAATTAACATTACCAATGTTGTAAATGCGATAGTTAACTTTGTACGAATTTTAACGTTTTTAAAGAACATGCTTAACCCTGGATAAATAATAATTAATAAGCATTAGTAACTTATTGAAGAAAAGACAGTATCGGTAAGCAGTGATAGAACTTTAGTCATTAAACGAAATAAAGGCAGATAAAAAGGCTTGTATTGATTTTTAACACACTATTTTTAGTGTAAAAAAGAGATTTCTTCCCTTTTTTTATCTAAATGTGCTTAGTATTTAATATTCATTCAATTTTATAAAATTGATAGTTAAGTAATAAAAGTTCAAGATATTCTTTATTTTTTGTTAACAATTGTTTGCCTTGTTTTTATATATGTTAATTTGATTTTGAAGATTAAGAAGATACGGCGTCTGAAAAAATTTTGGCTATGATAAATTGAGTAGTCTGCACCTGTGGGTTTATGGCTAGTGTTAAATATACTTAACTCTCCATATTTATTATACTAAATTGACTTAAAGGTCACGCTGTATGCGCAGTGTATTTATATTTTTGAGCGTATTTATTTTAGGGTTTAGTCATATGGCGTATTCAGAACAAACACTCGTTTTTATAAGGCATGGTGAAAAACCTGATAATGAAAGTGGGCAACTGACCTGTAAAGGATTAAATAGATCTCTCGCTTTACCGGATGTACTTATCAATCAATTTGGTAAGCCTGACGCATTATTTGCTGCTGCGCCTAAACAAAGTAAGTTAGGTCATTCATTACGTTCACTTCAAACGCTTTCACCTCTCGCTATTAAAATGTCGCTGCCTATTCACCTTAATTACCATGCCAAAGAGATAAAAAAATTACGTGAAGACCTGTTAAATCAGCAATATGAAAACTCAGTTATTTTTATTGCATGGGAGCATGATAATTTAGTTAAAATAGCACGAGATATCATGAAGAAAGAAGGAGGAGATCCTAAATTAATCCCAAAATGGAAGAGCAGTGATTTTGATAGTATTTATATATTAAAAATAATCCGAGAGGGTGATAAAAAAAACGTCATATTTGAGCAAAGGCAGCAGGGATTAAATGGCGTATCGCCAATATGTTTGGATAAGTAGGTTTATTATAGAGAATAACTTATTTTTTAAATTTATTATGAACAGATATACCTTATTAAATTGAATATAAATCAGAATTTATTCTGATAATAAAAATAGCTGTGATGTAATGTTATTTTTAACGTGACTTCAAATTTATATACTAAAGTAATCCCCGATAGGAGAAGCGATATTTGATATAAATATCACACTTAAGATGATTGAGGGTTATGTGTTGAGTACGGGCTTTATGTGGCAAACAGAAGACACAAAAAAGCCCGCAAGACTTTGTACCATGCGAGCTTTTTATCACTTAATTAGATGACTCTGCTCTGGCGGAGTCTGAATTGGAATAGTAGTACATTGATTGTAAAGTAATAAAATCTAATTCAACTTTTAATTTGGGCCTATTGTTTATTTTACTGTTTTTGTGATGTGGGCTAAAAAAGTAGATTGCTATTTTAACATGGTTGATTCGTGAAGTGAGCAATAAGATTTGGTGTTTTTTGTGTTAGGAGCGAGCGTTGAAGTGATACTAGTATTCTTTATTCGATATCTTAATCATACCGTTTGAATATATAAACACTATTTTTTCTTAATAAATAATTACGTATTACCGGTTACCTTAGCTAAGGTTAAACCGGCACATTATATAAATTAACTATTATGTTTATCGGGGGTAGAGAGCTAAAGCGTTTGAGTTATGATGCAATTTAACTAAATCTGTATCCCATAGATTATTATCTTCTAATGTTTTTTTTAGGAATATGTAATCTTGGTTTGAATGTAAAGCACATGCAACAAAAGCTGAATATGGCTTATTTTTTTGGCATGACAGTAGTATTCGAGTAATACCATTCCTAAGCTCATCTAAGTTCTCAGATAAACTCATTAATTCTGTTAACTGTTTGCTAATTTCATTTGATGCAAGAAATCTTGGATACACAATACGCTCATCATCGTTGAGAAAAAGCTTTGTTATAGTTGTTTTTCCTTTTAAATCTGTACCATATAACCTGAAGGCTTGTTGCCTTAAATGATTTTTGGGATTGTCAATATACGGGTTTATTATAGGGTATGTTACAACATCTAATGTCCATTTTTTACGATTACAGCGAGAGCACGATGGAAGTAAATTATCCCAGTTAACAACATCATCTGGATATGTATCTTTATCTTTAAAATGTTCAACCTGCATATATGAATCCTCTTGTTGCAATTCACATTCACAGTATGCACATTTAAATGAACTACTTTTTAACAGGCTTTCACTAATTTTATCATTTTTCCAAACTGTTTTCTTTTTATCCATTTTAAATGAATCAGTTAATTCTTTTACTTTATCATCTGTTAAATATTCTGGTTTATTCCCTTTTTCAAGTTTTATCATTTTCCACCACCAAGAATTTTATCCAATTGCATTTTAAAAACTGGTCTTAATGGATATTGTGGGTGAAGCATTTTGTCTAATTCTTGATAGGCTGATAGGGCTTCTAATGGGTCATTATGATCAAGGGATTTATCAAATCTTTGCTTAATTTCATTGTATTTTTTTGTTCTTAAATCAGGCATACCCATAATATCTTCAAGGATCTCTTCAATTGTCCAGCCTTGATAACCATACTCTGAAGCAGGAAGAGCTCTTTGGGAGACTATACCGTTACTATTTCTGTCTAGAGCTATAACTTCACCACAAGCTGCTGTTTGAACAACATGTGGACTATGAGTTGTAATGAAAAACTGAGCCTTAGGGAAGACGGTTTTTAAAATATTGCAGATTTTTCCTTGCCACTCAGGGTGTAGATGTAATTCAATTTCATCTATTAGTATAATTCCTTCGTAATCAGCTGCTGTAATTTCGTTTTTTTCAAATCTATAGTCAATTTCCTTGATTAAACCTAATAAAATGAAAATAGTTGATTTGAAGCCTGACGATAGATATTCAAAATATATTTCCCCTGTTGGCGTGTTTAGGAATATTTCATTTTTAGTATTTAGATGGCTATATTCATATTCAGAATTTAACACACTAAAACATCGTTTTGATTGTTCTAGATTTTTTTGTTGTGTTTCAGTTAGATGGTTTTGATGCTTACTATGTAGAATGCGATTCAATAACCATTCTTTAATATCCTCATTGTTTATTCCAGATGAGTTATTTCTTGCACGGTGCGTAATGTCGGGATCTGAGCTTATTGATGTGATTTTTCTATAGTTTATTTCTCTATTTGTCTTTAAATAGAGGAGGTGGTATTTGTTTTCATTATAAGAGGCATTGCTAATATATGTATCATATTCTCTTGGTTCAAATTCATCAATGTTTATTCTAAGATGAAATGGTTCATGAACAAGGGAATTAGTGATTTCTATTTCAACTTCTCCATTAGTACTACCAAATTTTTTACTAATGATATTGTTGTCGAATTCACTAAAGCAAGAAGCAATAGAATCCAAAATATTTGTTTTACCAACTCCGTTCTCTCCACAAATAACATTCATTTTTGGATTTATTTTATTTAATATAATGTTTGAGATTCCACCGATGTTTTTAATCTTAATATCTTGAATTTTCATATTTTTTATTTATTTATTGTTAAGGTTACAATTATAGTGACTACATTTATCTAAGAAATCCTTATTGTTTATTGGGCAAAATATAGCATGACCTATCTCCATTTACTAACAATTGAATTTAGGAAAAGACAGTTCTTTATGGCTAGAGTGAATCCCTTTGATTGTTTATTCACGGTGGTCAAACAGTATTGTAAGTACTTCAATTTCCGCTGTTCTTAGTAAAAAATTATATTTTTCTTACGTCGGTTTAAGATCTAACAGGTTGCTAGTTATCAAGTATGGCACAGTTATTCAAACAATGGTTTATAACCAGTTATTACTGAAAATATCATTATTAAGCAAAAGAATTGACGTTGTGAAAGTGAGGGAAAGCAGCCCTGTTTGGATAGTGTGCATATCACTCCCGCAAGTAAAATAAATGAAGTTGTTGAAGATGGTAATGAACTAAGCAAACCCCAAAATGAACTGTCCATCAATACATCTCTCCATTGCCAAAGCTGAAGGTTATGTTTTGTTTTTCTATGTTCTTGACGCCCCCAATACCGATAAGTTTTTCAATTATCTTATTTATTACTTCATTGCTCACATTATTTTTATTTAAGTTATTATTAAAATCGTTATATTTATCAATGCATGATAACTCTGCTTGTTTTGTGACTAAATTGATACTACGCTCCTGAATACAAGAGTCTAAGTTAAGTCTTTTGTCTGGTTATTTATTTGTTTTTAAATGGTATTAACATGAGTAAAGATGACTATATTCTTCGGGCACTATCAAAAATCTCTCATAAGCGCTGGGAACACTATATTATCAATCGCATTTTTCACAGGTTGAATGACCCTGACCTTGAGTTCGTTTGCCAGCAGTGTATTCGAAAAGAAGGGCACTCCGGAAAAATTTATCTTGCAGACCTGCTTTTTCCACAGCTGAAGTTGTATCTTGAAATAGACGAGGCGCACCATGATAGCGATGAAGCTAAAATGGCTGACGGAATCCGCCGTTTGGATATCATGGAAGCGACAGGGTTTATTGAAAAACGAATTCCAGCTAATAACACGACATTGGACAAGATTAATCATCTTATTGATGAATTCATCCTCCTTGTTAGAGATAGAAAAGCCCAACAGGAAGCGCAAGGCGTGTTCCATCCTTGGGACTATGATATCCGTTATACTGCTAAAAAGCATATTAACGCAGGCTTTATTGAAGTGGGTCCTTACGCAGTATTCCGATATCACAAGGATGCTTTGCAGTGCTTTGGTTATGGGGATAAAGGACACCACCAATCAGGTAGCTGGCGGGTACCTGAGACTGTTGTAAAAGCGATTGGTTTAGGCGGAGATGTGATGGTTTGGTTTCCGTGTTTGTATAAGGCGGGGGAGTGGGATAATTCACTTTCCATTGATGGTGACCTGATAACGGAAAAAAGTCTTAATCCAATGCGTAACTATAGGGAGACATGGTGTTATCGTATCGTAATGGCTCATTCTCGTGATGAGCTGAATCGGACACTATATCGATTTCTTGGTGTTTTCACTCAAGATGAGCAACTATCATCTGAAGATGTTAACGTATTCAAGCGGATAGATACACGCATCAAGGTTTATACAACATAAAAGTAGCTCTGCATCTTGTAGCTCATTTCACTCCGTTAAAGATTAACCTAGTCTTAAAATGATGTCACATATAGGTAGACAGGTTAGGCATCAGTACCTACCTGTTTTATCTGTATTAATTCTTTTTCAGGACAGTAGCGTGGCTGAGTGTGAAAATTTGTACGGTAAACCATACTCATAACAACACGGGTAACTCGTTAAACTCATCAGCCATTAGTAATACAGGCACCAAATCAATAAGACTTAAACAGAAGTATTGGGTGATAAAATCGTTACCATCCTTGCCCGCGCTTGCGGGCTTTTTACGCCCGTCAATATACCCACTTCTACGCCATGCTAAGGCGTTCAATTCTCATAATACCTGCGTTAGCTCAAAATGGATCGCATCGATAGCACGCGACACAGTGCGCATAATCCCCATGAAATAAAATCATTCACCACGTAAAACGCACTAATCCGCACCCGCCTGCACAATTTGGATCTAAAAATTATTTCAGTTTGAATTTTTTACAAAACATATCGCGAGGGCGCGCGGGGATTGGGTTCTTTGCGTAGGCGTCAAACTGAAATGATTGTAAAAGATTTCAGGTTATTACAGTTTGAGAGATAGAAAAAGGATCGCAATAAAAAATTAACGCATTGATAGTAAAGAAGATTTCATACTTTACGTGGGGTTGATGATCCACATTTCACGCGGGAGCATTTTAGAGAATATTTATTTTTCAGTGAGTTATAGATTTTTGAAACTGAAATAGAAGGGAATAAATTTATATTAAGAAGAATTAAACAATATCTTTTGAAACGGAAATGAAACAGTACCCGATACTAATGTAAAAATTTTCTGTGTGGACGTAATGTGGACATTCCAAAAATTAAGGGGTTACGTTTTCACGTAACCCCTTGTTTTATTTGGTGGAGCTGGCGGGAGTTGAACCCGCGTCCGAAATTTCTACATCCTCGGTACTACATGCTTAGTCTAGTCTTTAAATTCACTTACCTACTGCGGACAGACACGCCATAAATAAGCTAGCTTGATTAAGTTTAACGCTTTGACCCCAAGCTAGGTCTCCACGCGATCTCTTTTGGGTTTGACTTCTCTTGATCCCCGTCTTAAGAGCGGAAGCTAGGGAGAGAAGGCTATAAGCAGGTTATTAAGCTGCTATTGCGTATTTTTGATCGTCGTTTGCGACTATCTTTTTGCGGCTTTTTACGAGGCCAACCGCCCCTCGGCATGCACCTTGGGTTTCGCAAATCCCGTCGAATCCAGAATCAGCCCCAAGTTGTTGAAAGTGAGTATATCAGAAAAATACTTGTAATTGCTAGTACTTAACGCAATTTAGCGGTTAGCATTTTTCATGATACGTGCTTTGTCTAATTTCCACTCACGATCTTTAATGGTTTCACGTTTGTCGTGATCTTTCTTACCTTTAGCAACACCGATTTTAATTTTACACCACGCGTTTTTCCAATAAAGAGAAAGAGCAACGACGGTGTATCCATCACGGTTGATTTGACCATAAAGGTTATCAAGTTCACGTTGTTTTAATAACAGTTTACGGGTACGTGTCGGATCACAAACCACATGAGATGATGCAACATTTAAAGGCGTAATGGTTGCACCAAAAAGATAAGCTTCACCGTCACGCATGACAACGTAGCTATCACTGATGTTGGCTTTTCCTGCACGCAGTGATTTAACTTCCCAGCCTTGTAACGACAGACCCGCTTCAATCTCATCTTCGATGAAATATTCATGGCGAGCACGTTTGTTTAACGCAATGGTCGCGGAACCAGGTTTGTGTGATTTTTTCTTTGTCATAATGTCCACATTATACTGTATGAGCAACAGAAAGAAATCATTTAACCGACTGTTTTCTTTTCAATTGCATAAAACTTAAGCTATATTCCATTAGATTTTTAATTAGTCACTGTTCAATGATATGATCCACACAGTGTTGTCGTACAGGAATAACTATGCCTCAGATTAGTCGATCTGCTCTCGTCCCTTTTAGCACAGAGCAAATGTTTAAACTGGTTAATGATGTTCTTACTTATCCTGATTTTCTACCAGGATGTGTTGGAAGTAAACTGATCAAAAGCACACCAGAAGAAATGATTGCATCAATAAATGTCTCAAAAGCGGGAATTAGTAAAACATTTACTACCCATAATTTTTTAAAGACTAATGAACGTGTTGATATGCGTCTTGTTGATGGCCCCTTTCGTAAATTGACTGGGGGATGGGTGTTTACCGCACTTGATGATAATGCGTGTAAGATAGAATTTCAGCTAGACTTTGAGTTCACTAATAAACTAATTGAGTTGGCTTTTGGCCGTATTTTTAAAGATTTAACAAACAATATGGTTCAAGCATTTACTCACAGAGCGAAAGAGATCTATCGTGACTAAAATATGGGTAGAGGTAACCTACGCGTTACCTGATAAACAGTACCTTATCCCTGTAGAACTAACGCTAGGGGACACTGTTGAACAAGCCATTATTGCTTCAAATATCTTAACGATTTGTAATGATATTGATTTAACTAAGAATAAAGTTGGTATTTATAGTCGTCCAGCAAAGCTAAGTGATAATGTGAGAGATGGTGATAGAGTTGAAATTTATCGACCTTTAATTGCCGATCCTAAAGAAATGCGTCGTAAACGCGCAGAAAAAGCACGACAAAAAGCGGATTAATATCATGTTTTGCCCAATATAGGGGCGTCACATACTGCATTAATAGGCCACTTGATTACAGACAGATACAATAAAAGACAACGCTGCTATAAAGTAATTTTTCTTTATAAAAACACACCCCAACGTAAAGTTTAACGTATGGGGTGCAATTCGTTTTTGCCAATCTTATACAAAACTAAGTTTTCTTAGCGCGATAACAGCATTATGCTTTTGTTGCAGGCGCTGAGAAATTAGGCATATTGCCTTGTTTATCAATCTTAGTCAGTATGCCATTGCTATCAAAAGTTAGTGTCAGCGTTTCTTGACGTACTTTCTGGTGTCCTGGCTCTTCACGGAAAACATAATACCAAGTTTGGCTTCCGAAAGGATCTTTAAGCATTGGCGTACCAAGGGCAAATTGAACTTGCTGCTGTGTCATTCCTTGCTGAACTTTTGCGACTTCGGCTGGTGTTAAATAATTTCCCTGATTGATATCTGGGTGATAAACCAGTCTCTCGAACATAGAGCAACCTGAAGTCATTACGACTAAAGATAAGGCGGCAACTTTTAACAGTTTAAAACGCATGGTTATTACATTCCTTTTAGGGTCATAGTGACGATGATAATCGACAACGCAGCAATTGAAAACCTTTCACGCTCTGCCTATGACCCTAAATATCAATAAAAGTTTGTTAATCGTTATGCAGCCAACAAATCTTTCGCATTTGCTAAGGTATTTTTGGTGACTTCACTTCCTGCTAATAAACGGGCGAGCTCTTGTAAACGTTCTTTTTTCGATAATAGTTTCATTGTGGTTTCTGTCTCTTCACCGTTGGTTTCTTTATTAACAAAATAGTGTTGATGTCCACAACCAGCTACTTGAGGTAAGTGGGTAACACACATTACTTGAGTTGATTCACCCAATTCTCGCAATAATTTACCTACGATAGCGGCTGTAGGACCACTGATCCCTACATCGACCTCATCAAAAATCAGGGCTGGCGTATCCATTTTTTTCGCTGTAATCACTTGAATTGCGAGCGCAATACGAGATAACTCACCACCAGAAGCCACTTTAGAAAGAGCTTGGTGAGGCTGTCCTGGATTGGTGGTGACATTAAACTCAACTTTTGTGGCGCCATCGATTTGCAGTGAATTGTCATCAAAGTAAGTATCAACAGTAAAATACCCATGAGGCATTGATAACTGATGCATACTGTTAGTGATAAGTTGGCTTAGCTCATTAGCATATTGTTGGCGAACTTGATGTAATTGTTTAGCAACATCTAAGGCAATTAAATGATCTGCCTTCACTTGTTCGATTAACGTTTCGCAATCATCATTTTGGCGAAGTAAGGCATTTTTTTCTTCAATTAATTGCTGATGAAGGTCATATAATTCTTCAGGTGCTACGCGATGCTTACGTGACAAACTTATGTATTTAGACATACGTTTTTCAACTTCAAATAAGCGGTTAGGGTCCATTTCTAAACGATCACTATAGTGGCGAAGTTCGTCACTAACTTCACTAATTTGGATCGTGGCTTCATCCAGCATCTCTAATAACGAATTAAATTGGCTTTCCATTGATGCCAATTCTGTAATTTCATGTTTGGCAACATTGAGCATGCTTAAGATATTTTGTTCTTCATTATCACTTAAAATTTGTAAACTATTTTGGCTTAAAGTCAAAAATTGTCCACAGTTGGAAAGACGTTTATATTCTTGATCTAATTCAGGATATTCGCCTTGAATGGGCTGAAATTCATTAAGCTCTTTTAAATGATAATCAACCAGTTGTTGCCTAGCTTCTCTTTCTAGAGAGAGTTGTTGAAACGAGGCCAATGTCTGACAACTTTGATGCCATGTTTGATAGGCAGATTTCATGCTTTTTAATAGAGCAGGTTCATGAGCATAAATATCAAGCAGGTGCTTTTGATAACGAGGCTCTAAAAGTTGTTGGTGAGCATGTTGCCCATGAATTTGGATAAGTAAAGAACCTAGCTCTCTTAATTGTGAAAGGGGTACGGAAGTACCGTTGATAAAACCACGAGAACGCCCATCAGAAGAAATGGTTCTTCTTAATAGGCATTCGTTATGGTCATCAAGATGATGTTCTTCAAGCCAACGTTGTGCCGATGGCGTGTCAGAGAGTGAGAATCGTGCGCATAAATCAGCTCTAGCTGCACCTGGGCGCACCATATTAGCATCACCACGGTTACCTAAGCATAAACCCAGCGCATCAATTGCAATAGATTTACCTGCACCAGTTTCACCTGTAATGGTCGTCATGCCACCAGAAAAATCGATTTCAAGTTCACGGACTATGGCAAAATGACTAATAGTTAATTGAGTCAGCATAGTGCCTCTCCTGTGTATAAAAACATATCTGTGATTACATACAGTATAAACTGGTTTTTTATACAGTAAAGTAGCGAGGCACAAAAATTAGAACATTTTTTTTGACCAACCTAATTTTGAGCTGAGTGTATTAAAATAATTGTAATCAGTAGGATGAACCAAATTGAGTTTTTGACGGCTACGTTTAATGATGACTTCATCGCCTTCTTTTATAGGTAATACTAATTGGCTATCACAACTGACTTCATAATCGATATTCGTTTGTGAGAATTTTAAGCGAATTTGACTATCACTGCTGATAACTAAAGGGCGAGCTGATAAGGTATGGGGAAACATAGGTACAAGCGCAATAGCATCAAGATTAGGAGTTAAAATAGGGCCTCCAGCAGACAATGAATAGGCGGTTGAACCTGTGGGGGTAGCAATAATTAAACCGTCAGAACGTTGTGAAAAGGCAAAACGATCATCAATATAAACTTCAAACTCAATCATATGAGCCACTTTACCAGGATGAAGCACTACTTCATTTATCGCTGTACCAATACGTGTTCTTTGACCTTCAGCGCAGACTCGAGCTTCAAGCAAGAACCGTTTTTCTTCACGATAATGCCCAGCAAGAACATTGGTTAATTGCTGTAAGGCATTATCAGGATCGAGATCAGTAAGAAAACCTAAGTTCCCACGGTTAACGCCAATTACTTTGATATTATAGCGAGATAACACACGTGCAGCTCCGAGCATGTTGCCATCACCTCCGACGACAATCACAAGATCAGCGATTTTACCCACTTGTGTTAAATCACCCGTTTGTGCATTTTTAAGTTTTAGCTCTTGAGCAACTTGTGTATCAATAATAACATCATAGCCTTGAGCTTGTAGCCAATGATAAAGCATTTCATGTGTTGAAAGTGCCTCAGGATGGCGGGGATGGCCGACAATGCCAATACATTTAAAGTGTTTTTTTTCCGTTACGGTATTATCTGGCATTTTTTTACCCTCGTTTTGCGCCAATTCCTTGAAACCCGTTTATTGATCCCCATAATAAACTAAATATGAAGATGAATACCAAAACTACGCGGAGATGTTCATGAGTAGTAAAGAACAAAATATACATGAAGAGCAAGTCTCAAAAGAAAAAGAAGGAATGGGATCTGTAATGGATGAATCTCAAGAGCAGGTAATGACCGAAGAAGCACAAGCGGATTTTAATGCTCAAGCTGAGTTAGTTGAGGCGTTAGCGCGTATTGATTCTCTCGAAAAACAACTGGAGCAATCACAAAAAACAGAGCGTGAAGCTATGGCTCGTGCTTTGGCTGAAGTTGAAAATGTACGTCGCCGTACTCAACAAGATATTGAGAAAGCACATAAATTTGCACTTGAAAAATTTTCTAATGAATTATTGCCAGTACTTGATAATTTAGAGCGGGCTTTATCTGCTGCTGATCATGAAAATGAATCACAAAAACCAATGATTGAAGGGTTAGAGTTAACACTGAAGTCATTCTTAGATGCCGTTCGTAAATTTGGCATTGAAGTAGTTGAAGAAAAAAATGTAGCATTCAACCCAGATGTTCATCAAGCGATGACATTGATTGATAGCCCTGAACATGAGTCTAATCATGTTGTTGATGTTATGCAAAAAGGATATACCTTGAATGGTCGTTTATTACGTCCAGCTATGGTTATCGTTTCTAAATAGCATTAATAAAAGTATTCGTTATCACACGTTTTATTCAGTGTAGATAAAGTAAACCGCACAATACGAAGTTTATAAATCTTCTAGTTATTGTGCGGTTTTATATTTTAAAGGCAGGACTTACTTAATCGCGTCAAGATACCAGTTGATAGGTGTTCGGCCTTGTTGCTGTAAAATATCATTAGCCTGTTTAAAATGACCACAGCCTAAAAATCCTCTATGTGCAGAAAGTGGTGATGGGTGGGGGGCTTTTAAGATAACGTGTTTTTTTGTATCAATAAAACGACCTTTTTTCTGAGCATGAGCTCCCCAAAGTAGGAAAATAACTCCTTCTCTACGCTGATTAATTTGCTCAATAACAGCATCTGTAAATATTTCCCAACCATAATTAGCGTGAGAATGTGCTTGGCCTTTCTCTACGGTCAATACGGTATTAAGCAATAAAACCCCTTGTTTTGCCCAACTTTCTAAATAGCCATGGTTAGGGCGCTTAAAATCAGGGTATTCTTTTTCAAGCTCTTTATACATGTTAACGAGTGAAGGGGGAGCAGGTACACCTGGGCGTACTGAAAAAGAGAGTCCATGAGCTTGGTTTGGGCCATGATAAGGATCTTGTCCTAAAATAACGACATTCACATTTTCAAAAGGTGTAAAACGAAAAGCATTGAAAACGTCTTCCTGAGGGGGATAAATAATTTTGCCTGCTTCTCTTTGTTGCGCGACTTGAGACATAATTTGATGAAAGTAAGGCTTTTCTTTTTCAGCACCTATTACATCATGCCAAGTTAATGCAGTAGTCATAACATAAAATCCTTATTGATATCTTATAGTGCCTAAGCTTACAGATATCATTGAATGAATGAAAATATAACAGTTTAAAAATTAGAATTAATTGAATTCTCAAATTTTCTTTTAAAATTTACAAAAAAAATTGCAAATCAAGAGAGGGCGATTGTTGATTTAAAACAACACTTTGCACCTTGGTTGGTAAAGTGCTTATGAATTTTATTGATATTAATCAAAGAATGGCGCCATTTATACTGGTATATAAGTAGATAGAAACATTGGTTAGACCAAATACCCAAGTTCTGATCCAAGATTAGAATTTGATTTTGTGCCCATATTGGAGGTCGAAATGATTACTGGTATCCAAATTACTAAAGCTGATAACGACGATTTATTACACTCTTTCTGGTTATTAGATGATGAAAACGGCGAAGCGCGTTGCATCTGTGCTAAAAAAGGCTTTGAAGAAGGCCAAGTGATTAACCGTAAAGAATTAGGCAATATCGAATACCGTGAAGTGCCTGTAGAATCTAAACCGGTTGTTCGTGTAGAAGGTGGTCAACACTTAAACGTTAACGTATTAAGCCGTGAAACACTGGAAGATGCAGTTAACAACCCTGAGAAATACCCTCAATTAACTATTCGTGTTTCTGGTTATGCAGTGCGTTTTAACTCACTGACTCCAGAACAGCAACGTGATGTTATTACCCGTACTTTCACTGAAAGTCTGTAATTTTTCACTAAAGTAATAAGTTATTGATAAAGCTCGATATGAAAATATCGGGCTTTTTTATGTGTAAAATTTTACATTGATAAATAAAAAACCGTAGCGATATTAATTCGCTACGGCTCTAAATAAATGAAGAAATAATGCAGATTATTCGCTATCTGTCAGTGTTTCTTTTGCTGAGTTTATTGGCACTGTACTTTTTGTCGTGCTATTGGTTGCCGTTTTACGACGCTTACCAATATTTTTACGATCGCGAGCACGTACTTTTTCTTTAACTGCTTTTTTCTCTTCGTCTTTTTTCGCTTTACGTTTAGCCAGCACTTTTTTAGATGGTTTAAACGTTGCTTTTTGACTTGGTGCTTTAGTGGTTGGGCGTAGCTCAGCGACGACACGGTATTTAATTGGCTCTTGAACATAACGGCCAATCTTACCTAATAATGGGTGATCGTGTGCTTCAACTAATGAAATGGCGATACCTTTGCGGCCAGCTCGTCCTGTGCGACCAATACGGTGCAAATAGACGTCAGCAGTGCGAGGTAAATCAAAGTTAAACACATGGGTGATGTCGTCCAAATCAAGACCACGAGAAGCAACATCTGTTGCGACTAATACATTCATTTGGCCTGATTCTAATCGTTTTATTGCATCATTACGTTGTGTTTGCGCCATCTCACCTTCAAGATAGCTACATTTAATACCTTGTTTTTCTAATGCAGAGACGAGCTCTCTTACTCGTTCTCTTTTACGTACAAAGACAATCGATTTTTTAACATCGTCTTGCTTTAGTAATGCGGCCAGTAATGCTGTTTTATGTTCAAGATTATCAGCATGATAATAGAACTGCTGAATTTTTTTACGTTCACGACGTGAAGGATCAGCATTCAGTTCAACGGGCTCATTAAGGATACGTTGTGCAAAATCAATGACGGCATTACCTTCAAGTGTTGCAGAGAATAGTAATGTCTGTTTGCGCCAGCGAGTTTCGCCCGCGATAGTTTCAATATCATTAGCAAAACCCATATCTAACATGCGGTCTGCTTCATCTAAAATCAGCATTTCTACCGCACGGCAGTCAAAGTTTTCTTCTTTGATGTACTGTAATAAACGACCTGTTGTTGCAACAACGATATCTTGGTTCTCGCTGAAGACTTCAGCGTGATTCATATAAGCAACACCGCCCGTGATAGTGGCGATATCTAAATGTGTGTGCGCACATAATTCTTTGGCCTGCTCGGCAACTTGCATGGCAAGTTCGCGTGTTGGTGTCAGGATAAGAATACGTGGCGGGCCTGATTTTTTACGTGGGTAATCAAGCAAGTGTTGAATTGCCGGAAGCAAAAAGGCCGCAGTTTTCCCTGTGCCTGTTGGCGCAGAGCCTAAAATATCACGTCCATCCATTGCTGCTGGAATAGCATCTGCTTGAATTGCAGTAGGACGTTGATATCCTTTTTCTTCTAATGCGGTCAATAAACTTTCATCAAGTTCAAGACTAGAAAATGTCGTGGCTGTCATTGTATACCTCTGTTTAGGGCGCGGATTTTGACATTATCCCCTGCTAAAAGCCAGCGGATTTACCGCTATCACATTATATATTACCGATAGACGAAGGTATTCGTTGTTTTTAGGCTTAATCTAAATAAGCGCGCATCGTATACAAATAGTTTAATGTTAAGATAGGGGTTGCAGAAGCGTTATCATACCATATATCTCTTTTTCAATGACATGAATGATAAGTAATAAAAAAGAGATAGTAATACGAATCAATAGAGCCTATAGATGAATCAAAAGAAAGTGAAAAAAGCGGGATTACGCAAAGGCGGTTTTACATTTAAGCAATTTTTTGTTGCTCATGATAAGTGTGAAATGAAAGTAGGGACAGATGGCGTTTTATTAGGAGCCTGGGCACCCGTCGAGAATGTAAAAAGGGCTCTTGATATCGGTACGGGGAGTGGGTTAGTTGCTTTAATGTTAGCTCAACGGGCTAACCAAATCGAGTGTGTTGATGGTATTGAACTTGATGAAAACGCAGCATTACAAGCGACCGAAAATGCACAAGGAGCGCCATGGCATTCGCTAATTCACATTTATCATAATGATATTTATCATTATGCAGAGAAAATACAAAATAAATATGATTTGATCGTAAGTAATCCACCTTATTTTGAACCTGCTATCGCTTGTCGCAATGATGTACGTGAACAAGCGCGTTATACCAAAACGTTAACACATGAGGGATTACTGGACAGTGCACAATCACTTATTACAGACGACGGTTTATTTTGTGTTGTGTTGCCCTATGCTATTGGTGAACAATTTATTGAAATAGCAGAAAAAAAAGAGTGGAATATTGTCAAGCGAGTAAATATCAAAGATAGCGCGGATAAACCCTACCATCGAATATTGTTAGCATTTCAAAGACAAAGTGAAAGTTGCATTGAATGTAATATAGAAGAGCTTATTATTCGTCATAATGAAGGTCATTACACGGATAAGTTTCAATCTTGGGTAACTGACTTTTATTTATATTATTAAATCTATATTTAATAATACACTGTTTAAGATAATATATATTGTTGTAAGTAATCGTATATATCTAAATAATATCATTGTGTTATCGTTTCTTTATTGGCAAATTGCATATTGGTTGGTGATCACCATGATAATTTTTTTGTGATTCATCTCTTAAAATAATGATTGAATTGAACTTCATACTATTTTTACGCTCTAAGTCATGTAGCTCATAAAAAACGAGAAGGAATAACGAGAGTAAATATGACGGAGTCATTTAAAAATAGTGCGAAGCTTGACTTCGGGAGAGTCCATCTCTAATGAGCGAGCAGTTAACGGACCAAATGTTGGTTGAAAAGGTACAAAATGGTGACCAGAATGCGTTTAATTTGCTGGTTATCCGCTATCAACACAAGGTAGCAAGCCTGATTTCCCGTTATGTACCACAGGGTGATGTGCCAGATGTTTCGCAGGAAGCCTTTATTAAAGCTTACCGAGCCATAGGTTCTTTTCGTGGTGATAGTGCTTTTTATACATGGCTTTACCGAATTGCGGTGAATACCGCAAAAAATTATCTGGTGGCACAAGGGCGACGTCCGCCTTCAAATGATTTAGATGCGAGTGATGTTGAAAATTTTGAATCACCAAACGCATTAAAAGAAATTTCGAACCCTGAGAATTTAATGTTGTCTGAAGAGTTACGGAGAGTGGTTTTTCACACCATAGAGTCATTACCTGAAGATCTAAGGGTTGCTATAACACTTCGGGAACTTGACGGACTGAGCTATGAAGAGATAGCAGTCATTATGGATTGCCCTGTCGGAACAGTACGTTCACGTATTTTTAGGGCGCGAGAAGCTATTGATAATAAGGTTCAACCATTAATACAAGAGTTTTGATTGTGGGTGAACCATCATTGACTGAAGGGTACTTTTACATGCAAAAAGAAAAACTTTCTGCATTTATGGATGGCGAAGTTCTTGATAAAGAATTAATGGGAACAATTGCGCGTGATGACTCCATGAAGGAAACATGGCAACGTTACCATTTAATTCGTGACACAATGCGTGGTGATGTAGGTGAAGTAGTCCACTTTGATATCGCAAGTCGCGTTGCGCTCGCTTTAGAGAATGAGCCTGTCCGCATAAGTCCTGAACAACAACGAGAGCAGCAACCTGCGCCATCACAATGGCGTCAGCACTCTTTTTTACAAACGTTACGTCCTTGGGCAAGTCAGTTAACTCAAATCGGTGTCGCGGCTTGTGTTTCATTAGCTGTTATTGTTGGTGTTCAGCAATATAATGGAAAGAATGGTTCTGAAGATTTTCAAGTAGACACACCTGTATTTAATACCCAACCTATCATGGGGTCAGGTGCACCAGTAAGTTTAAATCTTCAAAACGATACTTTAGGCAAAGATCAGCAAACACGTTTACAAGAGCGCAATCAGCGTCTTGGCTTAATGTTGCAACAGTACGAATTAGATCGTCGTATTTATAATGCACCACAAAATGAAGCACCTGCGAATGAACAAGGTGTAACTCAACCAGTAGTTGCACAGCAATAATAACGGCGTGAATGTATAAATAACGTGTGGGAATGAAACAGTCGTAATGAAAAAATCATGGTTATCCGCCTTATTGTTGGTGGGCAGCCTGTCAATGTCGATACAAGCCTTGGCACAACCTCAAACAGGTAGTGTCGAGGCTTTGTTGCAAAAGATGGGTCATACAAGTAAAACTTCTACCTATGAATTATCTTTTATCAATATCAATTCTCAAGGTATTGTTCCTATTCGCTATCGTCATACTCTTATTGATGGCAAACCCCTTGCACAGCTAATGCAAATGGACAGTACACGTCGTGAAATTGTTCAACGTGGTAATGAAATTAGCTATTTTGAGCCTGGATTAGATGCCTTTAGCTTAAGAAATGATCATATTGTTGATTATGTCCCTGCTATTATCTACCAAAATTTCAATGAGTTATCAGGGTATTATAACTTTATCGATGCAGGTAGAACCCATATTGGTGATATTCCAAGTCGCGTTGTGCGTGTATTATCAAAAAATAATGACCGTTATGATTATGTCCTGTTTATTGATGAAGAAAGATATCTTCCTCTAAGAGTGGATCTTTTAGATAAAAATAATGACATTATTGAACAATTTAGAGTGATTACGGTGAATGAAGGCAATGAGGTTGAAACCAAATTGAATTCATTGCGTACTGTGAATATGCCACCAGTATTACTTATTCCTAAATCTAAATCTTTAGTTTATAACTGGTCAGTTAATGAGTTACCTGATGGTTTCAAAGAAGTAAAACGTAGTAATCATCAGATTTCTGAAACTGAGTTTAGTCAGTCTATTTTATTTAGTGATGGCTTATTTGATTTCTCTATTTATGTTAATAAAAGTGGCCAGCAAACAAATTCGCCCGAACGCGATAAAATGTTAAGGTATGGTCGTAATACAATTTATACCTATGACAAAGAAGGCAATGAAATTACCTTTATTGGTCAATTACCATTTTCTACGGCACAGAAGATAGTTAACAGTGTTGTATTTACGAAAAAGTAAAAGGTATAAGTTATGGTTAAAGAGTGGGCAACAGTTATACATTGGCATGAAGGAAGAGCGTTATTGCGCTACGGTTCCTCTTCTGGCTGTGGTAGTTGCCAAGCTCGTGCCGCGTGTGGCTCTTATTTATTAAATAAAATAGGGCCCGAAACTGTTCATCAACTCGAACTTCCTGTTGCACAACCTTTAGTTGAAGGGCAAAAAGTGGAAGTAGGGATACCCGAAAATAATTTACTCCTTTCTGCTATGTTGGTGTACTTAACGCCACTTATTGGCCTATTTATTGTTGCGGGCATTGCGAGCCTTTGGTTTTCCAGTGAATTTGCTATTTTTTGTAGTGGTCTTGCTGGTGGCCTTCTTGGTTTTTTATTAGCAAAAAAAGTGGCAACATGGTGGAGTAAAGACGAAGGGTTTGAGCCTGTTATATTACAAATAGGCCTTCCTCCTCATGAACTTAAGGTTCAATTTTAAGAGTAGCTAGCAGATAAAAAAGATGGGGCATTAGCCCCATTATTTTTTGCTTGGCTAATTTCGTTATCGTTTTCATTTTAAATTAACACGTCTCTATATCTGGAAATTACCTCAAAAAAACCACAAATAAATGTAAGTCTTAGCATAAATGTTTGTGTTTGATGAACGTTTCTTTGAGTATAATGTCTCTAGTGTGTAGAATGCGTCATCAATAATAACTCCTGCAATATAGAGTTTTCGCTTTGTGTCCATGAATGACTCCAAAGCCAGATTTATAGAGCAAAGCAATAGAGAAAAATAATTTCAGAATGAAAAACATACGTAACTTTTCCATTATCGCACATATTGACCACGGTAAATCGACGTTATCAGATCGAATTATTCAAATTTGTGGTGGCTTATCAGATCGTGAAATGGCTGCGCAGGTTCTTGATTCTATGGATCTTGAGCGTGAACGTGGTATTACAATCAAAGCGCAAAGCGTAACCTTGAATTACACCGCAGATGACGGTGAAGTTTATCAGCTTAACTTTATCGATACCCCAGGACACGTTGACTTCTCTTATGAAGTATCTCGTTCACTTGCTGCTTGTGAAGGCGCCTTATTGGTCGTTGATGCAGGACAAGGGGTTGAAGCACAAACATTAGCAAACTGCTATACGGCGATGGATATGGATCTCACCGTCGTTCCAGTTTTAAATAAAATAGATTTACCTGCAGCTGAACCTGAGCGCGTTGCTGAAGAAATTGAAGACATCGTGGGAATTGATGCCACAGATGCAGTACGTTGTTCCGCAAAAACAGGTATAGGTGTTAAAGAAGTTATTGAACGTCTTGTTAAAGAAATTCCAGCACCTGAAGGTGATCCTGAAGCTCCATTACAAGCGCTGATCATCGATTCATGGTTTGATAACTATCTTGGTGTTGTTTCACTGATCCGTGTTAAAAACGGTAAAGTAAGTAAAGGCGATAAAATCAAGGTGATGAGTACTGGTCAAGTTTATAACATTGATCGTATTGGTATTTTCACACCAAAACAAATTGATACAACATCATTAAATTGTGGTGAAGTGGGTTGGGTTGTTTGTGGTATTAAAGATATTTTAGGTGCCCCTGTTGGGGATACTTTAACAGCTGCACAAAAACCAGCAGATAAACCACTGCCGGGCTTTAAAAAAGTGAAGCCACAGGTTTATGCGGGTTTATTCCCAATTAGCTCTGACGACTATGAATCATTTCGTGATGCATTGGGCAAGTTAAGTCTTAATGACGCATCATTATTCTACGAACCAGAAAGTTCAACAGCATTAGGTTTTGGTTTCCGTTGTGGTTTCTTGGGCCTTCTTCATATGGAGATCATTCAAGAACGTTTAGAGCGTGAATATGACCTTGACCTGATCACAACAGCACCAACCGTTGTTTATGAAGTTGAAATGACGAATGGTGATATTGTATTAGTGGATAGTCCGTCTAAATTACCGCCACTGAATAATATCGAAGAAATCAGAGAGCCTATTGCTGAATGTCATATGTTATTACCGCAAGAATACTTAGGTAATGTAATTACTTTATGTATCGAAAAACGCGGTGTTCAGACCAATATGGTCTATCATGGTAATCAGGTCTCATTGACTTACGAAATTCCGATGGCTGAAGTGGTCTTAGATTTCTTTGACCGATTAAAATCCACATCACGCGGTTATGCCTCTTTAGACTATAACTTTATCCGCTTCCAAGGTTCTAACATGGTGCGTGTTGATGTCTTAATAAACGGTGATCGTGTTGATGCATTAGCATTGATTACACATAACGATAATGCACCTTATCGTGGACGTGAATTGGTGGAAAAAATGAAAGAATTTATTCCACGCCAACAGTTTGATATCGCTATTCAAGCGGCAATTGGTAACCATATTATTGCTCGTTCAACTGTTAAACAGTTACGTAAAAACGTATTAGCCAAATGTTATGGTGGTGACGTTAGCCGTAAGAAAAAACTGTTACAGAAACAGAAAGATGGTAAAAAACGTATGAAGCAAATTGGTAACGTAGAGTTACCGCAAGAAGCGTTTTTAGCCATCCTTCATGTTGGTAAAGATAAATAATTTAAGGAGAAAACATGGCTAACACGTTTGCCTTGATCCTAACACTGGCAACGCTAATAACGGGAGTTTTTTGGGGAATTGAGCGCTTTAAGCTCAAGCCAGCCCGAAAAGCAAAACTAAAGCGTCTTCAAGAGATGACGCAAGGGACCGAGGATCAGCAAGAGTTAGCAAAATCAATCAATAAGCCAAGCTGGGCTGAAACCTTGGGTTCTCTTTTTCCAGTATTGATTATTGTTTTGGTTTTGCGTTCATTTGTGTATGAGCCGTTTCAAATACCTTCTCGCTCCATGATGCCAACCTTATTGGTTGGTGATTTTATCTTGGTTGAAAAGTTTGCTTATGGATTAAAAGATCCAATAACACAAACAACGTTAATAAATACAGGAAAGCCTAAACGAGGTGATATTGCTGTCTTTAAATATCCTCGTGATCCTTCTACTGACTTTATTAAACGTGTTATTGGGTTACCGGGCGATAAAATTGTTTATGATATGATGTCGAAAAAAATACATATCTACCCAAATTGTAATAAAGCGATTTGCAACGATGAGATTTCGGTGACTTATGGTACCGCTTATCCAAGTGAATGGACGTTGTTGTTACAAAACGTACCAGGTGGTCAGCGTATAAATGGCATGAAATCAATTCCAATTGAAGATCCTATTTCAACAGCAACTCAATTACGTGAAGAAGAACGCGTAGAAACAATAGGAAAAGTCTCTCACCGTATTATGACGATACCTGGTGATATGACGATGCCTGAGTTTATCCAACCAGGGTTACCTGTTGGTACTTGGATTGTTCCTGAAGATCATTATTTTATGATGGGGGATAATCGTGATGGAAGTTCTGACAGTCGTTTCTGGGGCTTTGTGCCAGAGAAAAATTTAGTCGGTAAAGCGACAACGATTTGGATGAGCTTTGAAAAACAAGAGAATGAATGGCCTACAGGTGTTCGTCTCAGTCGTATCGGTGGCATCAAGTAACTATTGACAAAATAGCTACAGCATTCCTTTCTATCTCAGTGTAGAATATGTCACTTCTTTAAATATGATTGGCTCCTGTTATTCACAGGAGCCAGTGCAAACGCAACAGTTCTGTTATCCAACCCGATAATTTCTCGTTGTCTTAAACAGATTTGTTGCGTGTGCTTCAAATTAAGTTATGGAACTTGATCGCACATGAATACTTTATTAGTAAACCAGTTACAAAAGAAACTGGGCTATACTTTTACGCAAAATGAATTATTACTACAGGCTTTGACGCATCGTAGTGCAAGCAGCAAACACAATGAACGTTTAGAATTTTTAGGTGATTCAATTCTGAGCTATGTTATTGCTAATGCGCTCTATCATCGATTTCCTCGTGTTGATGAAGGGGATATGAGCCGAATGAGAGCAACGCTTGTTCGTGGTAATACACTCGCTGAATTAGCGCGTGAATTTGAACTAGGTGAATGTCTGCGTTTAGGCCCTGGAGAATTAAAAAGTGGCGGTTTCCGCCGAGAATCAATTTTAGCGGATACGGTGGAAGCTTTAATTGGTGCTATTTTCCTTGATAGTGATATTCAAAATATCGAAAAAATTATTTTAAAATGGTATGAGAATCGTTTGGCTGAAATCAGCCCGGGCGATAAGCAAAAAGATCCTAAAACTCGTCTGCAAGAATATCTGCAAGGGCGCCATCTACCACTACCATCTTATATTGTGGTGCAGGTTCGCGGTGAAGCCCATGACCAAGAGTTTACGATCCATTGTCAGATAAGCGGTATCGATCAACCTGTCAAAGGGATGGGTACAAGCCGTCGAAAAGCTGAACAAGCCGCTGCTGAACAGGCATTAATACAACTGGAGCTTGAATGAGCGAAGAACAAACCTATTGCGGATTTATTGCGATAGTCGGTCGCCCAAATGTGGGAAAATCAACACTACTGAACCAATTATTGGGGCAGAAAGTTTCTATTACATCACGTAAACCGCAAACAACGCGTCATCGTATCATGGGTATTGATACTGATGGTGCTTACCAAGCGATTTATGTTGATACACCGGGCTTGCATATTGAAGAAAAGCGAGCTATCAACAGACTAATGAACCGCGCAGCAAGTAGCTCGATTGGTGACGTTGAACTGGTGATTTTTGTTGTTGAAGGCACCAACTGGACGCCTGACGACGAAATGGTATTAAACAAATTAAAATCATTGCGTTGCCCTGTTTTATTAGCAATTAATAAAGTGGATAACGTTATTGATAAAACCAAGTTACTTCCACATATTGGCTTTTTAAGCCAACAAATGGATTTTCTTGATGTTGTACCAATTAGTGCAGAAAAAGACATGAATATCGATACGATTGCAAAAATTGTTCGTAAATGTCTGCCAGAAGCTATTCATCATTTCCCTGAAGATTATATTACTGATCGCTCTCAACGTTTTATGGCGTCAGAAATTATTCGTGAGAAATTGATGCGTTTCTTAGGTGAAGAATTACCTTATTCTGTCACTGTTGAAATTGAGCAATTTGTTACTAATGAACGCGGTGGTTACGATATCCACGGATTAATTCTGGTTGAACGAGAAGGCCAGAAAAAAATGGTTATTGGTAATAAAGGCGTAAAAATCAAGAAAATTGGTACCGAAGCCCGTATGGATATGGAAGACCTATTTGAAAACAAAGTTCACTTAGAACTTTGGGTGAAGGTTAAAGCTGGCTGGGCTGATGATGAACGTGCTTTACGTAGCCTTGGCTATGTGGACGATTTAAAGTAGGTAACTGAAGTGGATGGCTGGCAACGTGCATTCGTTATCCATGCTCGACCTTACAGTGAAACGAGTCTATTACTCGATTTTTTCACTGAAAATGAAGGGCGAGTACGCATATTGTCAAAAGGTGCGCGAGGCCGTCGTTCACCCTTAAAAGGGGCACTTCAACCTTTTACTCCTTTGCTCATTCGTTGGAGTGGGCGAGGAGAAGTTAAAACCCTTCGTGATGCTGAACCTATCTCTTTAGCTTTACCATTAACAGGCTCTGTTCTTTATAGTGGTCTGTATCTTAATGAACTCTTGTCTCGTGTTTTGGAAAATGGCACTTCTTACAGTGTGCTTTTTTTTGAATATCTTTCTTGCTTACAAATTCTTGCAGCTAGCGACACTACATCAGAAGCAGCCTTAAGACGCTTTGAACTGGCGTTATTAACCCAACTTGGTTATGGCTTAGATTTTTTGCATTGTGCAGGAAGTGGAGAGCCTGTTTCAGATTCGATGACTTATCGTTATCGAGAAGAAAAAGGTTTTATTGCAAGTTTAGTGGTTGATCATAATAGTTTTACTGGATTTGAATTAAAATCTTTAGCCAGTCGCGAATTTCCTACTGTTGAAACATTAAAAGCGGCAAAAAGGTTTACTAGAATGGCATTAAAGCCCTATTTAGGTGGAAAACCATTAAAAAGTAGAGAACTTTTTAGGCAATTTGCTATTAAAAAAGCCCCAAAGAAAAGAGCATTGATAGTAGAATAGTAATATTGTCTTTTTCTTCTCTATGGAATGTGTAAACTAAGGTAATGCAACGTTATTTTTCAGGAGAAGAGCATGTCTGATATTCTACTTGGCGTTAATATTGACCATATCGCCACCCTTCGTAATGCCCGTGGCACAACGTATCCCGATCCTGTTCAAGCGGCTTTTATTGCAGAACAAGCGGGCGCTGATGGTATCACTATTCATTTACGTGAAGATAGACGTCATATCACTGATCGTGACTTAATGCTGATAAGCCAAACAGTTCAGACAAGATTAAATCTGGAAATGGCAGTCACTGAAGAAATGATCGAGATCGCGTGCCAGACACAACCTGATTTTTGTTGCTTAGTGCCGGAGAAACGCCAAGAAGTAACAACAGAAGGTGGTTTAGATGTTGTTGCTAATGAAGAAAAGATATCCGATGCCATTAAGCGCTTATCTTTGGCGGGTATTAAAGTTTCTCTGTTTATTGACCCTGATCATGAACAAATTAACGCAGCGGATCGTGTTGGCGCACCTTTTATTGAGATCCACACTGGCGCTTATGCTGACGCTGAAGATGAAATGGCTCAAGAAAAAGAATTTGTACGTATTCGTGATGCTGTGACTTATGCTGCATCTAAAGGCTTAAAAGTGAATGCAGGACATGGTTTGCATTATCACAACGTACAGCGCATTGCTGCTTTACCTGAATTGTATGAACTGAATATTGGTCATGCCATTATTGGTAGAGCTGTATTTAGTGGTTTAGCGCCCGCAGTTGAAGAAATGAAACGTTTAATGCGAGAAGCGCGTCGCTAATGGCTATTGTTGGTTTAGGTATGGATATTGTTGAAATATCACGTATCGAAGAAATTATAGGGCGTTCTGGTGAACGCCTTGCTCGTCGCATTCTTACTAATGCAGAATGGGAAATTTATCAATCCCATAAACAGCCAATACGCTTTTTAGCTAAGCGGTTTGCAGTAAAAGAGGCTGCGGCAAAAGCATTAGGAACAGGTATTCGTTTAGGATTGGCTTTTAATCATTTTGAAGTGCGTAATGATGAATTAGGCAAACCTACATTGCATTTTTTAGCGGTTGCAAAAGAGATGGCAGAGAAAGCGGGGATAAACTCTATTCACGTGACACTTGCTGATGAACAGCGCTATGCCTGTGCGACAGTTATTTTAGAAAAATAGTTTAGAAAAATAGCTCTCTTAGATTTATCACCCACAAAATCATGGAGTAAGGTTTAGATCTTATCTGCGTGGTGGATCAACACAAATTTTTCCCATAATTCATCTTGAGATTCAGTATGAGTAGGATCAATGATGATCGTGTTAGTAATCGGACAAACCGATTGGCAAGTTGGTTTATCGTAATGTCCTACACATTCAGTGCAAAGGTCAGGATTAATTTCATAAATATCATCCCCCATTGAAATAGCATCATTTGGGCACTCTGGTTCACACATATCGCAGTTGATGCATTTCTTCGTAATTAGTAAAGCCATATCAGTCACTTAATATATAAATTATTAAATTTCAGTAACTTATATCTTGCACTTATATGTTACCATCTATCAGTTTTGTGTCGCTATATCCGATAAAATAGCGTTTTATCATTCAAATGGGGATATCGCCCAAATCTTCTTGCTTTAGGTATGAAGCAAAGAAAGTAAGATTACCATTTCTAAGGCATTTCCTAAAGTAACATCACTCAAATGATCTATCAGATTATGTGAATAATAGTCTAAACATTGGTATTAACACTAAAGAGTATTTTTGTGGTATCCCGCACACCTAACACTCTGTTCTTGATGTTAAATAATGCGATAAATAAGGGGGATACTATGCCAACACTATTCAATATGTGGACATTCGCACTACTGTCCTTGGGTTTGGTACTAACACCGGGACCTAATATGATTTACCTGATATCACGCTCAATCTCTCAAGGGAAAAAAGCAGGGTTTATTTCATTAATCGGTGTGGCTGTTGGCTATATTTTTTATATGTTATTAGCTGCATTTGGTATTACTGCAATTTTTATGGCGGTGCCTTATGCTTATGATACCTTGAAAATTTGTGGTGCAATTTATCTGTTTTATATTGCTTGGCAGTCTATTAAACCCGGTGGTCGCTCTATCTTTCATCCAAAAAAACTCCTTTCAGGTAATACGACAAAGCTTTTTGTGATGGGATTTGTCACTAATCTTCTCAATCCTAAAATTGCATTGATGTACCTTTCACTTCTACCTCAATTTATAACCATTGGAAATGGCAGCGTATTAAATCAGTCATTAGTCCTTGGTAGTATCCAAATTGTTATTAGTATTGCAGTGAATGCCTTGATTGTTATTGCCGCGGGCTCAATAGCTGGATTTTTTATGCAAAGACCACGTTGGGCATTAATTCAACGTTGGTTTATGACTACAATTTTAGGGGCTTTAGCGATTAAATTAGCAACAGAGGCTCGTGTAAACTAAAGTTATATTTGGCTATTTTTGTCATAAACAATTCAAGGCAATCTCTTTAGTTATCAATAGAAAACAGGGTACAATAGCCCGCTATATGATAATGAAGAGATATCCTTGTGAATAAAGTTAAAGATGATATTTATTGGATGAATAAAGCGATTGAGCAAGCGCACAAAGCACAAGAGATCGGTGAAATACCGGTAGGTGCTGTATTAGTCGTCGATAATAAAATCATTGCTAAGGGATGGAATCATTCAATTATCGATAACGATCCTACAGCACATGCAGAGATTATGGCATTACGCAAGGGGGGGAAGCATTTGCAGAATTATCGACTCCTCGATGCTACTCTATATATTACTCTCGAGCCTTGTGTAATGTGTGCTGGGGCGATTGTGCATAGCCGGGTAAAACGTGTTGTTTATGGTGCATCTGATCTAAAAACAGGTGCAGCTGGTTCATTTATTGATATCTTACAGCATCCCGGAATGAACCATAAAGTTGAGATAACGTCAGGTGTATTAGGTGAAGAGTGTTCACAGCTTTTAAGCCAATTTTTTAAGATGAGAAGGGCTGAAAAAAAACAACTTAAAAAGCAAAAAAATAGCTCTGTTTTAGTAAATACAGAACAAGCAACAAAAGAATAAATATCTGTTTACTGATAATTAAGGGTATAGGTTGCTTGTGCTTGGAAAGGGCCTGTTAGCAATGTTTGATTTTTCAGCGCAGAGGGTGATGCCTCAACATATGTCATAAAATTAAACTGAATACGTTTATTATTAAGAAGTCGAGTTGTGCTCGGCTTTTTTAATTGAATAACATTGCGTTGCACATCGGTAAATACAATCCCGATACTTTTAGGATCTTCAGATCCTGTTCCAACAACGGCAAGATGATTTGGCATAGTTGGATGCTCTTTTCCATCAAGTGTAATTGTGACACTTTTATAAATATCTTGGCTGCAATTTTCTAAACTAATACTAAAAGCAACGGGTTCACTTTTTTGAAAGGTATAGAGATCTTTTGCGGATATCTGCTTAAAATCGATTACCTTATTTTCATCACCAGCAATTATGGTACAACCATGTGCAACCACAACACCTTTAAATTCCATATCACCACCAATAAGCTCTGTCGCAGCAAAGACAGAAGGTGATAGTAACAATAAAAGAGAAATAGCAGATTTTATTATTGGATTTGCCATTACATAAACTCCGCAACTAATGTGGCATGTGCTGAAAACTCGCCTTCAGTAATTTTGCTTCCTGCCTTTGCAATAGGAGCCGCAGTGACTTCCCAATTACCTTTAAAATTATTCAGTTTCCCGACAGAAAAATATTTATTAGGCGGCACTATCGCTCCTGATTTGTCTCTTAAAACAATACCTAGATTTGTTCTATCTACAGGTCCTGTTGTGCCAAGATAATTCGGGTTAAAGCTAGCGACACCTGAGCTTCCTGTTTGAATTTTAAACATAATTCGGCTGTTAGGATTAGTAAAACTACCACCTTCACATTTTATTGGAATATTGCGCGTGATCTTATAGTTTTGACCATTCAAATAGTCAGAAGTATTGCCAACATTGCCAAAATCAAAGGTAATTGGAGAGCCATTATTAAATATGCATCTATCTTCTGTGGTTAATATTCCTGAGTTAATCACTAATTTTGAGATTGGTTCAGGACCATAGTCTTTATATAAGCCATTACCGACACGGGCATACATTTGAGCTACAGCTTGCCCCGTTAATGAAACCCCATTAATAATTGGTTTTTTCAGGCGAAATACTAATACACCGCTACTTCCTGACGACATGTTAGGTTTTGGTGATTCAGGAACGCGACAACCTTGTTGCCCATTTCGATTGTTAGGTTTTTCAATAAAAGGAACCGTAGGAAGTGTTTCTGGGCCCCAAATAGAAAACTTGATCTGAACATCGACGTATTCATTAAGTTCATAGTAATTATTACCTAAATAGCGTAGGTCAGAATTCGCCATATAATAGGTGCGAGAATTCGGAACTAAGGGATCTCTAGGGCAATAAACTGTTGCTAAATATCTATCAGGCAAAGAAAAATTTACTGTGGCTGTTTCGCCGGGTCTGTTATTAGGAAATGTTGTGTTATTTAACTCAACTCTAAAAATATTAGGTCCTCCAACAGTGCGAACTTCACCATGAATATAAGCGGATACCACCATTGGAGTACATAATATTGCGCCAGTAAAAAATAATTTTAGCGTATTGAAATAAAAACTTGCTGTAGTTGGTTTCATTTTATTCCTACCGGCGTCAAGTTAATTAATATTTTGGTTGTTGTTCTTTCGGTGCCACTTTGCAGCTGTTTTGTTGGCAAACAAATTTCAATTCAGGGTGTCCACCATAATCATTTACATACATCATATAAAATTGATTGACGTTACTGGTTTTAACGGGAATCTCCAGTGATGATTTAGGTGCAATCATTAAACCAGGGAATGTAGTTAATTTATCACTATCTTCACCATTTAATTTATTCGAAAGACCAATAATAGTGATGTAGTAAGGTGTTGGATTTTCTGCGATGAATTGATTTTTTTGTTTTTTAAATACCAACTGATCTTGCCAAACCATGCCCGGTTTTTCAGGAATAATAGCCGTAGGTCGATAGAATAATTTAATTCGTGACTGCATTGCCATTTGTAATACATTCGCTTGTTTTGGTGCTGGTGGAATTTCACGAACGTTTAAATAAAACAATGATTCTCTATCTTGTGGCAAAAGCCCAATTTCTGCAGTTTTGGTTATTCTCACAACCCCTTTTTGGTCACCATCAAGACGCTGTAAAGGAGGAAGCGCTACTAAAGGAGAGGCAATTTTTTGCCCATGCTCATTTTCAACCCATGATTGAGCCAAAAATGGAATATCAGGGCTCGTATTTTTTAAATTTACGCTGGCTGAATTTTCATTGCCAGTTAACACGATCCGTGTTCTATCTAATGACACACCTGCTTGTGTTATATTCACCATGCTTAATGCAAGTAGTGAACCGCAAAAAAGTGTTTTAAGTGTGTTGAATGAGTTCATACATTTATCTCTAGTAATTCATTTTGTTCATTAAAATCCCTGACATAATAACAATTCGCGTTTTAGTGGATCGTTAATTGCTGCCGGGATCGTAATCGTACATTGGGTTTTACCACCCCAGATCACGTTTAATGATTCATTGAGGTTAACGCCCGCAATATAAACTAGGCCTTCTTCCATCACCATTCCCATATTCTCACCATCTTTATTAGTGACTTCAGCACCAAACGGAGGGTATTTTTGATTAGCTGTTTGCAAGATAGCCATTAGACGTTCACCTTGACGCACTGGGAATGTGTAGTAACCAATAGCTCCTTCAGTTAATGTTGTGGAGGTGATGGCTTTATGTGTTTCAATATTTGAGTCCATTTTATCAACATCAATACGTGCATCAACGTTGTTATAGCTGGTTAAGTCAGTGAGTACCCCAATGCCAAATAGATTTGTTGTCGTACTTTGGTTGTTAAACGGCACTCCTGAAACACCATCCGTATCAACCATCATTCGAGCTGTACTGGACGTCATGCTGCTACTATGCAATGCTGCCCCATGGCGAGTTGCTGTAAATCCGCCTTTCACGGTCGCACCTACCGCAACATAATTATCTTGTTGATAGCTTGCATTGGCATTAATTTCTGCATATTGCGAACGGTGTTGATAATAACCATCAGTATTGGCTTTATGATCTGAACTTAATCCCGCACGGATACGCCACAAATTGTTATAATTGCTATTATCAGAATAAGAGGCCATTTGGTTCACTTTTCCGTTATTATCTTGCAGGCTATAACCTATATTTTTGCCACTGCCTAATGGAACTGAAATATTGAAAGAAACACTGTCATCAGTATTTCCTTTATGCTGAGTACGAAATGCAGACAAGTTAGTATTAACCTGCTCTATGCCCATAATAGAAAAGTTACGACTTACCGTTACACCATATTGCTCTTGTGTATTTTTATCCCAATAATTTTGATGACGATAAGAAAGATAAAGCGTTGTCGATTTCTCAATATCATCAGCCCAGAAAGTTTTGTTACCAGTAATGGTATACATCTCTTTTTCATAACCATTGCTATTAATATCGTTGTAACGTTCATCAATATATTGAGAAAAAGATCGGAATGTTTTCTCTGAAAAACGGTAGCCCGCAAAAGTAATTGTACTATGGTATTCATCGAATGTTTTAGCATAGTTAAGTTTGAATGACATTCCGTTGATATTTTTATCATCATAGGTTTGGCTATAAGATTGAGTAACATCACCAGAAAGCGTACCTAGACGCCCCATATCGTGACCTAAACCTAATGACCACGCATTGTAATCTTTAGCGGTTAATAAAACACCACCATACAGCGACCATGTGTTGTTCACGCCCCATGAAAAATCACCTTGATAAAAAACAGGGCCCTGCATTTTATTGTTATTGAGCGATGGCTGGCCGATTGATGTGTTATAACGCACTGAACCAGGGCGTGTCATATAAGGTAAATTGGCTGTTTGTACTTGAAATTCGTTTACTTTGCCGTTTTGTTCTTCCACTCTGACATCTAATTGACCTTGTACCGTATCTTGTAAATGTCTAATAATAAAAGGGCCAGCAGGAACCGTGGTTTCATAAATTAAGCGACCATTTTGAGTCACGGTAACTTTAGCATTGGTATTTGCAATACCATGAATTTCTGGTGCATAACCTTGCAAAGATGGTGGTAACATTCTTTCATCACTTTGGATATTGGCACCCGTAAAACGAAAACTATCAAAAACTTGGGAATTTAAATACGTTTCACCTAACGTTAATTTAGCGGCTTGATCGGGCAGTGGTTTATAGGCGTAGATCTGATTCCAATCAAAACTATTGTTTGATGAGTATTCAGAGGAATAATTTCCTTGGTATTCAGCGCGTAAACGCCATTCACCAAAATTAATACCCGCTTGCCCATAGCCTGTCAGCGAGTTGTTATTGTTACCTTTATTAGGACGTGTCGATATTCCTGTTAAGGTATAATCAAGTAATACCCCTGATATACCCGGATCCCATAATTCGGGAGGAGTCCAGTCTGCATCTTCGTATTTCATTAATGAACGAGGAATAACAATATCAAGAATACCGCCATCATTTTTGATGGATATACCAGGTAATTGATTGATATTGAAACAATCAGGGGAAATCTCTTCGATAAATTTTTGATTTTCTTCGTTAATGGTTAATTTTTTTAGAAGAGAAGGGTCAATACAAGCAACAGAATAATTAGGTTTTACTTCAACATAATTAATGTTTTGGCGAGGGAAATCTCGTCCATTTATGCGAATATCCAGGTAGTACATACCAGGAATAATGTAATTAGAAGTCGCAAAGCGAGACAGATCGACATTATCTCTATCTTCAGCATCTAACATGTGAATGTTAAATTCCACAGAATCATCTTGCTCGGCTTGAGCGAAAAACGCTAAGCACAATAGCAAAATGGCACAAATGTTTTTCCATATTGTGCTGTGAAAATAAGAAATTAACATGAATAAACGCCTAATTATTAATTAAATAGAAACTAATTAATTAAATAATGAATATTTATTTAATTACTTTTTATTTTTATTTTTTATTAAATTGAAGTGTTTTATCAAATTTAACGCAGAGGAAATCCCCTGCGTTAATGCAGTAATTTATTATTTAACTAATTTAAATAAATAAAATGATTACTGATAATCAACTTGGAAGTTGATAACTGCTTGGAATTCGCCCGGAGTTACAGCTGCGTCTGCTGATTCAGCTTGAACGTAAGCAACGAATGGAATTTTTGAAACACCATTAATTAATTGTACTGGTGTTGTTGCTGTATTCCATTTAACTGATTTGCTACCAGCATCCATTAAACCGATACCTGCACCAGAAGCTGAGCCAGAAACGAAAGAAGCTAAATCTTTGTTTGTTGCATTAACAACGCTTGGTGTATAGCTAACAGTTGCTGTTTTTGCTACGGTAGTATCACAGTCTTGTAGTTCGATATCTTTTTTAACGTTACCCGCTTTTTGCATATTTGCTAATGCAGATGTTGGGATTTCGCTGAAATCAACAATAACTGGACTTGAAGAAGCTGCTAATCCACAAGCTGAATTAACAATTTCACCTTTTAATTGAATTTCGCCTTTAGTTGCGCCAATTTTTGGTGTGGAAGTTTCAGCAGTTGCAACAGAATTAATACCAAATACTAAAGTAGCAGCTAAAGCAATTTTACTCAGTTTCATTATAGATAATCCCTTGAAGATCGTACGTATTATTATTTATGAAAAAATAATATTAATGTCGGAATATAAAAATTGATTTGCATTATATTTCGAGTTGTTTCGAATAATGACTGATTTATATGATATCAATAAAGGTATTCTATTTGATATAACGTTTTGTCAATTTCCGCAAATTTCAGATTTAATCTGGCCTATTCCACATTAATAGAGTTTTATATAGATTTATTCTTTTTATTACTCAATTTGTGGGTAAAAAAGTTTATCAGGCAGATAAATTTAATAGACAATACAATTAACATTGTTTTAACTTTATAGGAATTGATATTATTAACATTACTTTAAGAAAATTAATAAAATCAATTATAGATTATCATAATACATACAATTCAAAGGGTTATATGTTAATAATATAAATATCAGGTTAATTTTTATCGTAAAAAAGTTTTCTAAAAAGAATAATCATAAAATGAATAATAACTAATGAGATAATTCCTACGTATTTAAGTTAATTTTTTCTTATATTTTACTTATTCTGATAGTCAAAAAAAGACTTATTGGGCTATTTTTGATGCGTTTTACTCATTTGGTGAGTGCTTTAACTAATGAATGTTACCATTTCTTAACACGATTTTTTTCCAATTTTAGTTAAATAAAGGTAAGAGAAAATGTAACAACTTTTAATATTAAGAAAATATTAAGGGATGTAGAGAGGAGAAAATTAGCTATGGAATATCAGAAATAGCAGTATAAATGTGTTAAGTCTAGATTAAGCCTCTATAAAAGAGGCTGAACAGTATGTAGTACATCATTAATGATGAGATGATTCTTGAGATAATGTTAATGATGATGTCTCATGATCCGTACCTTCATTGCTTTCTTTGTCTTTAGATAGGATCTTGTTTTTACTCTCTTTAGCTTGGAGATAGCCTACGAGGCTCAGTTGATATCGACGAATATTCTCAACATAGCGATAAGCTTCATGTCCTCTCGCGTAGCCATAAGGGAGGTCAACATAGTATTTCTTCTGGCTAAGTAGCGGTAATCTTGATTTTACATCTAACCAACTGTCAGGATCTGCGCCTTGTTGTTCGGTCAGCCTTCTGGCGTCAAGCATATGACCAAATCCCATGTTGTAGGCGGCTAATGCAAACCAAATTTTCTCATCTTCAGGAATAGACTCCGGTAAACGAGAAAGAAGATGTTTAAGATATTGAGCACCGCCGCGAATACTTTCTTCTGGATCAAGCCTATCAGTGACTCCCATACTTGATGCAGTAGGGCGTGTTAGCATCATCAGACCTCTAACACCTGTTGGTGACGTTGCATGAGGATCCCAGTGTGATTCTTGCCATGCCATTGCTGCTAATAATCGCCAATCAAAGGTATCCGCGTATTTCTCAAAAAGAGGCTGATAGTTTGGCAAAATGGAATCAATTGCAGTAATAAAAGAGATAGTGTCAAAGTAATCAAATGAACCTACATGGCCAAAATACTTTTCTTCCAATCGTGCTAATACATCTTCTTGAGATAATTGGTTAAAGTAATCTAGCATAGCGGCATACAAACTATTATCTTCGCTATCAGGTAAATACCATGTCAGAGGGCGGCTTTCAGTCACCTCAAATCCTACGGCAACATTAGGGTGAATACGTTGTTGTACTGCAACACTGATTGAGTCGGCTAAAACATAGGTAATTTTGCCTTCTGATAACGCTTCAAGTAGCTGAGAGGTTGTCTGATTATCTGATTCTTCCCACTCAAGCTCAGGGTATTGCGTTTCTTTTAGTGTACGCAATAAGCTTGCATGGGCCGAACCTGCCGTGACGACAAGGCGCCCATCTAAAGCATCAAAGCTACGTGGCCTTAATGTTCCTTTACGGTAAACTAATTGCTGAGATACTGAAAAGTAAGCAGGCCCACTACGTGTCGTATCTAATCTCTCTTTGTTATAAAGTAATCCAGCTGCGATAAAGTCTGCTTTATTATTCTCCAGATCATCAAACATTTGGTTGATATTTGTCCGCATATTAACGACAAGCTTCACGCCTAGATAATCAGCAAAGCGTTTCACTAATTCATAATCGAAACCTACGGGGTCCTTTTTATCGTTCATCGTTATCAATGGTGATGGCATCGTACTAACTCTTAACTCACCACGAGATAAAATCTTATTTATCTGCGCTTTTTGCCTATCGGGCCAAGTAATATTCAACGCAATAATTGCCGCTGAAAAGAGCGCTATGATAACGATAACGAAATAGTTTATCCTTATATTATTCAATAGGTTATTTCTCGTTAACGTTGTTTATTGTTGTGTGTAAAGTCGTTATCTTAACATGGATAAATTTCCAGTAATCGAGCATTTTGCTTAACATATTGGTAATACGCAACTTGATTACACCAATTAATCATTAAAACACACTAAGTTAAATGCCGTTATTTTGTTCACGCAAACGGTTTCGTCTGGGCGGTTATTCTATTATACTAGGCGCGTTTCCCCTGAATGATTGATCAGGCTAGCTGCTAAAAGAGAGAACTCAATACTATGGAAATCCTGCGTGGCTCCCCCGCTTTATCCGCGTTTCGTATTAATAAATTACTCACTCAATGTCAGGAAAATGACCTTCCTGTACAAGGTATATATGCGGAATTTGTTCATTTCGCAAAAGTGGAAGGGCAGTTATCTGAAGATGACCACATTAAATTAAGCCAATTATTGCATTATGGGCCTTCATTAACAGAGCATGAGCCTATTGGGGAAATGCGAGTGGTGACACCTCGCCCTGGAACGATTTCACCTTGGTCTTCTAAAGCAACAGATATTGCACATAACTGTGGCTTATCCAAGGTGGTCAGAATTGAACGTGGTATCGCTTACTTTATTGAAGGCGATACGATGACAGAAACACAATGGCAACAGCTTTATGGTTTGATTCATGACCGAATGATGGAAACCATTTTCTTAAATTATCAAGATGTGAATACACTGTTTGCGGAGCAAACGCCAGCACCATTAAAAACGATAGATGTGCTTGCTAAAGGCAAAGATGCGCTTGTTAAAGCAAACATTGAAATGGGATTAGCACTTGCTGATGATGAAGTTGATTATTTAGTCGATGCTTTTAATCGTTTAGCTCGTAATCCAACTGATGTTGAACTTTATATGTTTGCACAAGCCAACTCTGAACATTGTCGCCATAAAATATTTAATGCAGATTGGATTATTGATGGTAAAGCGCAAGATAAATCATTATTTAAAATGATTAAAAATACGTTTGAGCAAACTCCTGATTATGTCATGTCAGCATATAAAGATAATGCGGCTGTTATGGAAGGATCGGTTGCTGGACGTTTTTATCCTGATGCTGAAAAAGGGCATTATCATTATCATCAAGAACCCGTACATATCTTAATGAAAGTGGAAACACATAACCATCCAACAGCAATTTCACCTTGGCCGGGAGCTGCAACAGGTTCTGGTGGTGAAATTCGAGATGAAGGTGCAACGGGGCGTGGTGCCAAACCTAAAGCGGGTTTAGTTGGATTCTCAGTATCTAACCTGCGTATTCCAGGATTTGAACAACCTTGGGAAGAAGATTTTGGTAAACCAGAACGTATTGTAAATGCATTAGATATCATGACTGAAGGACCATTAGGTGGTGCGGCATTTAATAATGAATTTGGTCGTCCTGCATTACTAGGCTATTTCAGAACTTATGAAGAACAAGTTAATAGCCATAATGGTGTTGAAATTCGCGGTTACCATAAACCAATTATGCTAGCTGGTGGCATTGGTAATATTCGTGAAGATCATGTTCAAAAAGGAGAGATCACTGTTGGCGCTAAGTTGATCGTATTAGGTGGCCCATCGATGAACATCGGTCTGGGTGGTGGCGCGGCTTCTTCTATGACTTCAGGGCAATCTGATGCAGACTTAGATTTTGCTTCTGTTCAACGTGACAATCCAGAAATGGAGCGACGTTGCCAAGAAGTTATCGATCGTTGCTGGCAGTTGGGTGACGATAACCCTATCTTATTTATTCATGATGTAGGGGCAGGAGGTCTTTCTAATGCGATGCCTGAATTAGTTAATGACGGTGGTCGTGGTGGTCGTTTTGAACTGCGTGATGTTTTAAATGATGAGCCAGGAATGAGCCCACTTGAAATCTGGTGTAATGAATCTCAAGAACGTTATGTGTTGGCAGTATCACTAGAAAAAATGCCTCTGTTTGATGCATTATGCCAGCGTGAAAGAGCACCTTATGCCGTAATTGGTGAAGCAACACAAGAGCGTGAATTAGTATTAAACGATACACACTTTGATAATAAACCTATTGATATGCCATTAGACATATTATTAGGTAAAGCACCTAAAATGTTACGTGATGTGAAATCACAAAAAACAGAAGGTGAGTATCTAGATCGTAAAGATATTAATTTAAAAGATGCAGTCTATCGAGTGCTTCATTTACCTACCGTGGCTGAAAAAACCTTCTTAATTACCATTGGTGACCGCACTGTTACAGGCATGGTTGCTCGTGATCAAATGGTTGGTCCTTGGCAAATTCCTGTTGCTAACTGTGCTGTTACCACAGCAACATTAGATAGCTATTATGGTGAGGCAATGTCTATTGGTGAACGAGCGCCAATCGCACTGTTAGATTTTGCTGCATCTGCACGTATGGCAGTTGGTGAAGCCTTAACGAATATGGCCGGTAGTGATGTACAATCACTTAATCGTATTAAGCTTTCCGCTAACTGGATGTCAGCAGCGGGGCATCCTGGTGAAGATGCTGGTTTGTATGATGCGGTGAAAGCTATTGGTGAGGAGTTATGCCCAGAGTTAGGTATCACCATTCCTGTTGGTAAAGACTCTATGTCAATGAAAACACGTTGGCAGGATAAAGATGGAAAAAATAAAGAAGTTACCTCTCCACTCTCTTTAGTTATTACTGCATTCTCTCGTGTTGAAGATGTTCGTAAAACGGTAACACCTGAATTATCGACACAATCAGGTAACCGTTTATATCTGATTGATCTGGGTAATGGACATAACGCATTAGGTGCAACAGCTTTAGCTCAAGTTTATCGCCAATTAGGTCAAAAAGCCGCAGATCTTCGTGATGTAGAACAGCTAAAACAATTCTTTAATGTGATGCAACAATTGGTCAATGAAGGCAAATTGTTGGCTTATCATGATCGCTCTGATGGTGGTTTATTTGTCACTCTTGCAGAAATGGCATTTGCCGGTCACTGTGGGTTAAATGTTGATATTAGTGCTTATGATGAAGATATCTTAGCGGGACTCTTTAATGAAGAGTTAGGTGGTGTGATCCAAATTAGCGCTGAGCATCAAGATGTAGTTGAAGCATTATTTACACAATACGGTTTAGCTGATTGCTTACACTATTTAGGTCAAGCAACACAAGATGATGCCGTTATAATTCAAAGTCGTGAAACTGAAGTTTATAATGAGAAACGCAGTACGCTACGTCTTTGGTGGGCTGAAACAACATGGCAAATGCAACGTTTACGCGATAACCCTGAGTGTGCAGATGAAGAACATCAGGCAAAACAGGATATCAATGATCCGGGGTTAAACGTACATTTAACCTTTGATCCAAGCGAAGATATTGCAGCTCCTTATATTGCAACAGGAAGTCGCCCTCGCATTGCTGTACTAAGAGAGCAAGGTGTTAACTCTCATGTTGAAATGGCGGCAGCTTTTGACCGAGCTGGTTTTGATGCTATTGACGTTCATATGAGTGATCTACATTCGTCACGACGTTCATTGAGTGATTTTGATGTGCTGGTGGCGTGCGGAGGATTCTCTTACGGTGACGTATTAGGTGCAGGCGAAGGTTGGGCTAAATCTATTCTATTCAATTCTCGTTTACGAGATGAATTTGCTCAATTCTTTGAACGACAAGATACCTTATCGCTTGGTGTCTGTAATGGTTGTCAAATGATGTCAACATTATCTGAACTTATTCCGGGGGCGGATTTATGGCCTCGTTTTGTTCGCAACCGTTCTGAGCGCTTTGAAGCTCGCTTTAGTTTGGTTAAAGTGACAGAAAGCCCATCGTTATTGCTACAAGGCATGGTGGGCTCACAAATGCCTATTGCTGTTTCTCATGGGGAAGGTTTTGCAGAGTTTCGTCATGCTGAACAATTGGCACAATTAGAGGAACAAAATTTAGTGGGATTACGTTTTGTTGATAATTATGGTCAACCAACAGAACAATATCCATTAAATCCTAATGGTTCAGTAAAAGGGATCACCTCTGTTACAACAAGAGATGGACGTTCAACTATTATGATGCCTCACCCTGAACGTGTGTTTAGAACAGTCAGTAACTCTTGGCATCCAGACAACTGGGGTGAAGATAGCCCTTGGATGCGATTATTCCGTAATGCAAGGAAGCAGTTTGATTAATTAGCGGTAAATTATCTTAGGAGTCATTACATAAAGCCTCTACTTTGCGAGAGGCTTTATTGTATTGATAATAAAGGTATTATTTTTCATTGTGTAAAAGTGACGACACTTGGCTATTAGCTTGTCTCTTTTTGGCGACATTTAACTTGTTGAAATATAAATATTTATAAAATTTTAGGTAACTCTGTCTGGATATGGAGACAGCTTGGTTGCTTTATGACTAGATAAAAGAGAGATGTAAATAAAATACCATGGATATATTTTTATTTTTTGTTTATTTTCAATTGGTTAATGTTTTTATTTAAAAGTTGGCACGCGTTATGCATTATATAAATCAGTTGCTCATTCAACTTTTTATGTCGGTCCACAATATGGGTGGGAACATACCACATAAGCCAGGAATGACGCCAGAGTAAGGTGCCTACCGTCCAACATCATGATACTCGTCTTCGGACCTTATCAAACACAGGGCGACACGTGGAGTGAGGCACCACCTTCATTCTCTTTTAGAGAGAAAAGAGATGAAATCTTGACGGGCGGAATATCTCAGTAAGATATTCCGCTCTCCCACTTCTAGAGCTTGTCATATTTTCTCGCTTGTGTTTGTTATCCTCACCTGATTTTCTAATGTCGGACTTTTTTCTTGTTATCAAGTCATGTAGCATCGCATTACTCTAATAGGTGTTGAGATGATTTCATTGAAAAAGTGGCGTATTTTTCCTCGTTCTTTAAGACAGCTCGTGATAATGGCATTTTGGATGGTGCTATTACCTTTACTTGTCCTTGCTTATCAAGCTTATCAAAGTCTCGATCAATTAAGTAATCAAGCAGCAATCACTAATAAAAATGCATTGGCTGATACTGAACGCAGCGAAGTTATGCGAAATTTAGCTATTGAGATGGAAGGAAACTATCGTCGTTATTGTGTTTTACGCGATAAAACTGATGATGATATGTATCAACAACGCTATCAGCAATACACTAAACTCTTCTCAACATTACAACAAACCATAATCCCGCTTTCTTCATCTAAAGAAGCTGACGTGCTTAATTCCTCCCTTGAAAAGCTAAAGTCTATTCAGTGTGAAAGCAGTGAACCTACGAAAGACATGCAACAAGCTCTAGAGCAGTTCTCTTATGCCAATAATCGTATTGTGATGCTAACAAAAGAGATTATTTTTAGCCGTGGCGAACAGTTACAAATGGCAATTGCTGAGAAAGGACGTTATTTCGGCTGGCAGAGCCTTATTGTGTTCGTATTCAGTTTGATCCTCATCGCACTATTTACCCGAATGATCATCGGCCCTGTTAAGGGGATTGAAAAGATGATAAATCGATTGGGAGAAGGGCGAACACTTAGTAACAATTTGGATTCTTTTCAAGGACCTCGGGAGCTTCGATCGTTAGCTCAACGTATTATTTGGTTAAGTGAACGATTAGCATGGCTTGAATCACAACGGCATGAATTTTTACGTCATATTTCTCATGAGTTAAAAACGCCACTTGCTAGTATGCGAGAAGGTACAGAATTATTAGCTGATGAAGTTGCAGGTCCTTTAACGCTCGATCAAAAAGAAGTAGTTTCTATTCTTGATAATAGTAGTAAGCAGTTACAGTTATTGATTGAGCAACTACTTGATTATAACCGTAAACTTTCTGAGGTTCCTCAGCAAATTGAAGAGATCGATTTAACTCATTTAGTGAATGATGTGGTATTAGCACACAGCTTACCTGCCAGAGCGAAAGAGATTAAAACGATAATTTCACTTAATCTGACAAAATGTCGAGCAGAAGCAACATTATTATCACGAGTTATCGACAATCTCTATTCGAATGCGGTGCACTATGGTGCTGAATCAGGTAATATCTGGATCTCTAGTTATCAAGTTGAACAGAAGATAGTGATTGATATAGCCAATAAAGGAACGCCTATCCCTGAATCTGAACAAAAAATGATTTTTGAGCCCTTTTTTCAAGGTTCTTTACTACGCAAAGGTGCTGTAAAAGGAAGTGGTTTAGGTTTAAGCATTGCTCATGACTGTATCAAAAGAATGGAAGGTGAATTAAATGTTGTTCCTTCTGACTATGCCGATGTCTGTTTTCGTATTGAATTACCGCTACTTTCTGAGAATAAATAATGCAAATCAGGTCACAAATACAAGCATCTCCTCATCATGAGTATAAAAAAATAAATAAACAGATGCTTGGTACTGAACCGTTATCTATGGCTCCTGCATCAACTAGAAAGATCGCATTAAATTGGAAACAGTGTGTCTTGATTTTTATGCTTCCACTGGTTCTTTCAGGCTGTACGCCAAAGTCGCCTACTGCATCGTTAGAACCCGAGCCTGATGCACCCGTTGTTAAACAAAGAACAATTGATTACCGTTGGGCTGAATGTAAAACATTAAGCGCTTTTTATGATGAAGGCATTAATAATGCACTTTATTGGTTACGCACAATTGAATGTACGAATCGCATTATGACTACAGAAGCGCAACGCCAAGCAAATAGTGTTGTCGTTACAGGCTGGGATGATGCATTTTATAAAAGTATTTTATTAGAGCGTGCTGGTATGACGATTGCTGATCGTCGAACACAATTAGTGTTACTAGAAAGCTACAAACTACAATTTCCAAGCTCTATGCGTGTTTTATTATCGACATGGATTGAAAATCAAACACTTATTCTCTCTTTAGCAGAAGAAAAAAATCGTTATCGTCGTTTAACTACTGAAACGGACAATAGAATAGATACACTAAGAAAAGAGAATAATGCATTACAGCATGAACTGAATATCACACTGAAAAAGCTTGAAAGTCTTACTCAAATTGAAAGGCAATTATCGAATAGAAAACAAAGTGGCTCTGTTGATTCGTTATCACAAAATGAGGATTTAACGGAGAGTGTGGTAACCACATCCCCAGAAACAGAAAAAACAGTTGTTGAAAAAACGACTGAAAAGCCTACTTCTACACAATCGATAACAGAAAAGCCAAAGAATGAGGAAAAAACACCTTCTGCAACAGCGGTTAAACCTGAGCCTCCAAATCCAGAATCTGCAAAACCTGAAGCGGTTAAACCTGAACCTTCAAAACCAGAATCTGCAAAACCTGAAGTGGTTAAATCTGAGCCTGTTAAAACTGAAATAAAAAAACAGGATGCTAAACCGACTGAAGTAGGATCTAAATAAGGAGAATGTGCATGGCTGGCCATAAATCAGCAAATCTTTTACTTGTCGATGACGATCCAGGGTTATTAAAGTTACTTGGTATGCGGTTAACAAGTGAAGGCTTTCATATCTTCACCGCTGAAAGTGGGCAAGAAGCACTAAAACTTCTCTTAAAAGAAAAAATAGACCTTGTTATTAGCGATCTGCGCATGGATGAAATGGATGGTATGGCATTGTTTGCTGAAATACAGCGCCAGCAACCCGGAATGCCAGTCATTATTTTAACTGCTCATGGCTCTATTCCTGATGCAGTCGCAGCAACACAACAAGGTGTATTTAGTTTTTTAACAAAACCCGTTGATCGGGATGCACTTTACAAGGCAATTGATGAAGCGCTGGAATTAGTGACCACAGTTTCAGATGAAGAGTGGTCTAAAGATATCGTGACACGTAGCCCACAAATGCTACGTTTATTAGAACAAGCAAAGTTAGTTGCACAATCTGATGTCAGTGTACTTATTAACGGCCAAAGTGGTACAGGTAAAGAAGTTCTTGCTCAAGCCATTCATCGTGCAAGCCCTAGAGCTAAAAAACCTTTTATAGCCATTAACTGTGGCGCCTTACCGGAACAACTTTTAGAATCTGAATTATTTGGTCATGCGAAAGGTGCTTTTACAGGAGCAGTAAGTAGTCGTGAAGGTTTATTTCAGGCGGCTGAAGGCGGTACACTGTTTTTAGATGAAATTGGCGATATGCCAATGGCATTACAAGTTAAATTATTACGTGTTTTGCAAGAGCGAAAAGTTCGCCCATTAGGAAGCAACCGTGATATTGATATTGATGTCCGTATCCTTTCAGCCACACATCGTGATTTACCTAAAGCGATGGAGCGTAATGAATTCCGTGAAGATTTGTTCTATCGTTTAAATGTGGTGAATTTACGAATTCCGACATTAAGTGAGAGAGCTGAAGATATTCCTGTTCTTGCTAACCATCTATTACGTGAATCAGCTAAACGCCATAAGCCTTTTGTCCGAAGTTTTTCTACTGATGCTATGAAGTGCTTGATGACAGCAAGTTGGCCAGGAAATGTGCGTCAATTAGTTAACGTGATTGAACAATGTGTCGCTTTAACGACAGCTCCAGTTATTAGTGAAGCTTTAGTGACACAAGCCTTGCAGGGTGAAAATACCGCTTTACCTACATTTGCTGAAGCAAGAGGGCATTTTGAAATGACTTATTTGAGAAAGTTATTGCAAATGACGAAAGGTAATGTGACTCAAGCAGCACGTATGGCAGGGCGCAATCGAACTGAGTTTTACAAATTGTTATCTCGTCATGAACTAGATGCGAATGATTTTAAAGAATAACCTTTTCAGATAATGAATATATTTTTAAACTAGCTTTCCTTTAATGCGAAAGATAGCGGAGAGACTAATTTTTATGAGTCGTAAATTAAAACTCGCAATGGCTCAACTCAATTGGGTTGTTGGCGATATAGAAGGTAACTGTGAACGCATGTTATCTACCGTTAAAGCGCAAGAAGAGGCCGATCTGGTCATGTTTTCTGAGCTGGCTTTATGCGGTTACTCTCCTGAAGATCTGCTATTTCGTCCTGATTTCCAGCAACGTTGTGAAACACAACTTACGCGTTTAGAACAAGCAAGTAAAAAAACAGCGATTGTTGTTGGACATCCTTGGTGGCAAAACGGCAAAATTTATAACGCACTCTCATTTTTCTATAAAGGTGAGTTACAAGCACGTTATTTCAAACAGCAATTACCTAATTACGGTGTGTTTGACGAAAAACGTTATTTCCAACAAGGAAATGAACGTTGTGTTGTGCCATTTAAAGGTTACCATTTAGGTTTGTTAATTTGTGAGGATATCTGGATTAATGAGCCTATCGATGCATTAAAACAAGCAGGGGCAGATCTTGTTTTATCTATTAACGCCTCGCCATATAACCGTGAAAAACCCCATGTTCGTACACAGTTAATTAAAGAGCATTGTCAAAGAACGCATCTTCCTGTGATCTATCTTAATCAAATTGGTGGTCAAGATGAGCTGGTCTTTGATGGTTGTTCTAAAGTATTTGATGAAAGAGGCACGATCACACATCGTTTAGCCGCATTTGATGAGCAAATAGCAGTTGTAGAGTTTGATGAATTAACTATCATCCCAATGGTAAATCCAGCTCCAGAACTTTCACCTTTAGCGCAAGTGTATCAAGCATTAGTGCTTGCAACGCGTGATTATGTCACTAAAAACGGTTTTAAAGGGGCAATTCTCGGATTATCTGGGGGAATTGATTCTGGATTAACGGTTGCTATTGCGGCTGATGCATTAGGAAAAGAGAGTGTTCAAGCAGTTATGATGCCTTTTCGTTATACTTCCGAAATGAGTATTCATGATGCCAAAGAACAAGCTGATTTATTAGGTGTTGAATTCGATACGGTATCTATTGAACCAATGTTTGATGCCTTTATGGCACAGTTAGCACCAATGTTTAAAGATACTGCCGCTGATACTACAGAAGAAAATCTACAGGCTCGCTGTCGCGCGGTGATTTTGATGGCGATGTCGAATAAACGCCGTCGCTTAGTGCTCACCACAAGCAATAAAAGTGAATCCGCTGTGGGATACTCGACATTGTATGGTGATATGGCGGGGGGCTTTGATGTGTTAAAAGACGTCCCTAAAACATTAGTTTTTGAACTATCTAAATATCGTAATACACTTTCACCAGCTATTCCTCAACGTGTGATTGATAGACCACCATCAGCAGAATTGGCGCCGGGACAAACTGACCAAGATAATTTACCACCTTATGACATTCTGGACGCTATTCTTGAAGGTTATGTTGAACAGGATAAATCTGTTTCTGATTTAGTTGCTGCTGGATTTGATGAAGCAACGGTCCGTAAAGTGATAAAATTAGTCGATATTAATGAATACAAGCGACGTCAAGCCCCAGTAGGGCCACGTATTACAAGTCGTAATTTTGGTAAAGATCGCAGATACCCAATAACAAGCGGTTTTGGTCGCCACAACTGGTAATAGCAGGATAATACGATGAAAAAAATTGAAGCGATAATTAAGCCGTTTAAGTTAGATGATGTAAGAGAAGCGCTTGGTGAAGTGGGTATCACGGGGATGACCGTAACTGAAGTGAAAGGTTTTGGTCGTCAAAAAGGGCATACTGAACTTTACCGCGGTGCGGAATACATGGTTGATTTTTTACCTAAAGTAAAAATTGAAATTGTTGTTGCTGACGAAATTGTTGAAACTTGTGTAGATACCATTATGACAACAGCACAAACAGGTAAAATTGGTGACGGTAAGATTTTTGTTTTTGATGTGAGTCGTGTTATTCGTATTCGTACTGGCGAGCAAGACGAAGAAGCTATTTAATTATTTAAGTTAAATAATACATTTTATTAAAGCCTGATATTTTTTAGTCAAAATATCAGGCTTTTTCTGTTTTTGGTGCATGATTATTTTTTTATGTTTTACCTATAGTGCTATTTATATCTTATGCAAGTCAATTGATGATAATGAACAATTTATTTTACTGTTTATTATAAACTTTAAGGCACAAAATGTTATTTAATAACTTTTTAAGAAAGTTATTATCATCAATATTAAAAATCATTAAGGTATGGGCAAAATAGTGTTTAATTATTTATTAAAGCGGCTCGCTTTATTTTTATGTGCAGCAGTGCTTATCGCCATCACGACGGGATTTATTTTTCTTGATATTTTGGTGCTTGATAATGGTATTTCAGAGACATCAGTGACGGAATTAGGGCAAGAAATTATCGTTGCGATTATTAGCTTATTCTTTTTTGTTAAAGCGTGCCAAGACAGTGAACAGCGGGGAGCGTTTACTCTAATTATGGGTTTTTTTCTGTGTATTCTAATTCGTGAGTTAGATGGTGTATTTGATCAGATTGCACACGGCTCTTGGGTTTGGTTTGCCCTAACAGTGGCATTTATTAGTATTGCTATCGCGATTAGAGAAGGTAAAAAGACATTAAAAGGATTAATGCATTTTATTACCCATCCAAGTCACGGAATGTTAGTTGCAGGTCTATTATGTATTTTGTTGTTTTCTCGCCTATTTGGGATGGGGATATTGTGGCATAAATTATTAGGTGAAGATTATAATCGTGCGGTTAAAAATATGGTAGAAGAGGGCAGCGAATTATTTGGTTATACACTCTGTCTAATTAGTGTTATTTGGTACGGCTTTTCTGCTAAAGATCATGTTATTCCCACTGCAATTGAAAATAAATATCAACCATAAAACAACATGATATAAATAACAAAAGCACTGATAAATGTAATTCTATCAGCGCTTTTTATTTAATTTATTTTAAAGCTTAGTTTTAATGGTTTGATTATTTATTGATTATAAATCTTGCAGAATAACAGCATGAGGGCCAAAACATTCATAATGAAGTTTTTCACTATTAACGCCTAATTCAATAAGCTGTTTGGCAATAGATTGCATAAAAGGTAATGGCCCGCAAAAATAGAAATGCATATCAGGAATATTTATCCAATTTTCAACTTGTTTTAATGTCATTAAACCTTCAAATTGATAATCTTTATTTTGTACATCTTCAGGCCGTGGTGTGCGATACCAAACCGCTTGTTGATAATGTGGAAGTTTACTACTGACTTGATGAACCTCACCTTTAAAGGCATGAACACCACCATGTTCAGCAGCATGTAACCAATTAACATTGGCTTGATGAGCAGAAAGGGTGTGTAACATTGATAACATGGGTGTTAAACCTACACCCGCTGAAATTAATGTAACAGGTGTTGTTGGTGATACCTCTAAATAGAAATCTCCCCCTGGTGCGGCGACTTGTAAAGTATCCCCTTCTTGAATATGGTCATGAAGAAAATTCGATAAAATACCTTTCTCTTCGCGTTTGACTGCGATGCGGTATGTTTTATTATTTGAAGATTGAGTTAATGAATATTGACGTATTTCTTGGTTTTCAAGACGTTCATCGCGGATATAAAGGCTTAAATATTGTCCAGCTTGATAAGGTGTAACATCAAGGCCGTCTTCAGGAGCTAATTCAAAGCTGGTAATAACATCACTTTGTTTTACTTTATGTGTGACTTTAAAAGCTCGTAGCCCTCTCCAACCACCGCTTGTTTGTTCTTTTTGTTGATAAATTTGTTCTTCACGATTAATAAAGACATCCGCTAACACTTGGTAAGCGGCGCCCCAAGCGTCTAACACTTCTTGCCCTGGGTTAAACATTTCATCAATTGTGGCCAATAAATTTTCACCTACGATGGGGTAATGCTCAGGAAGAATATTTAAACTGACGTGTTTTTGTGCGATTTTTTCAACTGCAGGTAAAATTGTAGGTAAATTTTCAATATTGATTGCATAAGCGCATATCGCATTAAATAAGGCTTCACGTTGGGCACCACTACTTTGGTGGCTCATGGTAAAGATATCTTTTAGCTCAGGATGACGAGAGAACATTCGATCATAAAAATGTGCGGTTAATGCAGGGCCTGTTTTAGCAATAAGAGGAATTGTTGATTTAATTGTCGCGATAGTTTGTGCATCTAACATAATTGCTCCTGAAAAATTTTCAGTTTATTGTGAATTTTTATAAATTGCATTTTATATGCAACTTATCTCTTTTTGATTATTTTGTAAATAACTGTTTTTATTTTTTAACAAAAAATCTCAAATCTTAGAGAATGATGCGGGGTGTTTGCATAATAAGGCGTGATGTACCTCAAAAAGAGGAATAAGCACAGGATAAAATGAGGTTGTTAAAAAGTAATAAGGTGCTGTTATAATTGGGTGGCAAACGATTGCGTATTTTTTCATTAGGGGCTATCTCAATGAAGAAAAAGAGTTTACACTGTATGCCATTCTTTCTCCCGTATGGGAGTTTGTCTTTAGTGAAGTTAGCTGAGTCAGGAGATCTGAATGTTAAAACGTGAAATGAATATTGCTGATTACGATCCAGAGTTATGGAATGCAATGGAAGGTGAAGTGACTCGTCAAGAAGAGCACATCGAACTTATTGCTTCTGAAAACTATACCAGTCCTCGTGTTATGCAGGCGCAGGGATCTCAGCTGACAAACAAATATGCTGAAGGCTATCCGGGTAAACGTTACTACGGTGGTTGTGAGTATGTGGATGTTGTAGAGCAACTGGCAATCGATCGTGCAAAAGCATTATTTGGTGCTGACTATGCTAACGTACAACCTCACTCAGGTTCACAAGCGAATGCCGCTGTTTATATGGCATTACTAAAACCGGGTGATACTGTTTTAGGTATGAACTTAGCACAAGGCGGCCACTTGACTCATGGTTCACCAGTTAACTTCTCTGGTAAACTATATAATATCGTACCTTATGGTATTGATGAATCAGGTAAAATTGATTACGAAGATATCGCTATTCAAGCTAAAAAACATCAACCAAAAATGATTATTGGTGGCTTCTCTGCCTATTCTGGTTTGGTTGATTGGGCAAAAATGCGTGAAATCGCTGATAGCATTGGTGCTTACCTGTTTGTTGATATGGCGCACGTTGCGGGTATGATTGCTGCGGGTGTTTATCCTAACCCTGTTCCTCATGCTCACGTTGTTACGACAACAACGCATAAAACATTAGCTGGCCCACGTGGTGGTCTTATCCTAGCTAAAGGTGGAGATGAAGAGTTCTACAAAAAACTGAACTCAGCAGTGTTCCCTGGCTCTCAAGGTGGCCCTTTAATGCACGTTATCGCGGGCAAAGCGGTTGCATTAAAAGAAGCAATGGAACCAGAGTTTAAAGTTTATCAGCAACAAGTTGCTAAAAACGCGAAAGCAATGGTAGACGTTTTCTTAGAACGCGGTTATAAAGTAGTGTCTGGCGGAACTGAAAACCACCTGTTTTTATTAGACTTAGTTGATAAAGACATTACAGGTAAAGATGCGGATGCAGCGCTCGGTCGTGCAAATATCACTGTTAACAAAAACAGTGTGCCAAATGATCCACGTAGCCCATTTGTTACTTCTGGTGTTCGTATCGGTTCTCCAGCAATTACACGTCGTGGTTTTAAAGAAGCAGAAGCTCGTGATTTAGCCGGTTGGATGTGTGATGTCCTTGATAATATCAATGATGAAGCGAACATTGAGAAAGTGAAACAAAAAGTCTTGGATATCTGCGCTAAATTTCCAGTTTACGCATAAGTTTGTAACGATATAATAAAACCCGTTGTACAAGCCCGCTTCGAGAACTTGTTCTTGGCGGGTTTTTTTGCATCTTAAAAATGGGGGATTGGATGGTTATTCCATCAACACTGTGGCTTGCCTTAGATTATTTTACGTATTTCTTCTCGTACGGTATCTTTTTACCTTTTTGGTCAATATGGCTAAAAGGAGAGGGTGTCGATCCTGCAATGATAGGTCTGTTATTAGGTGTAGGTTTAACTGCACGTTTTGTCGGTAGCCTCATCTTAACGCCTGCAGTAAAAGATCCATCAAAACTTATCACTGCATTACGACTATTCGCCTTTCTCTCATTACTCTTTACTGTTGCATTTATGATGGGCAGCCATTGGGCATGGTTATTCTTTGTGATGACTGGATTTAACGTATTCTTTTCACCTATGGTGCCTTTAGGGGATTCCTTGGCTGGAACTTGGCAAAAACAGTTCCCCTTTGATTATGGAAAAATCCGTGTTTGGGGCTCTATTGCTTTTATTATTAGTTCATCATTGTTAGGGATTTTAATTGATGCTTTTGGGCATCCCATCATTCTTTATGGGTTGATTGCCAGTACCCTTGCATTATTCCTTACATCGATGCTTCGTCCTAAAGTCATGCCTCAAGGTAAGGTGAAAAAAGCAAAACACAGTAATGTGTCTTTTATGAAACTCATTTCTGATGGGCCTGTTTGGCGCTTTTTGTTATGTGTTTCTCTATTGCAAGGCGCGCATGCGGCCTATTATGGTTTTAGCGCGCTTTATTGGGAAAAAGCAGGATATGACACTGCAACAATTGGCTATCTTTGGTCATTAGGTGTGGTATCTGAAGTCATCGTTTTTATGCTTAGTCACCGTTTATTCCGCCGGTGGAGTGCAAGGGATCTGCTGTTACTTTCTGCTTTTGCTGGGCTTTTACGTTGGGGATTAATGGGGAGTTTTACCGCATTACCTGCACTTATTGTCGTTCAAATCTTACATAGTGGTACGTTTACAGTATGTCATTTGGCTGCAATGCGTTTTATTAGCGCCCGTCAAGAACACGAAATTATTCGTTTGCAAGCTGTGTATTCTGCTTTAGCAATGGGAGGAAGCATAGCCATTATGACGATTATATCGGGCTGGCTATATGAAAAACTCCCAAATCAAGAATCATTGATCTTCTGGTTAATGGCTGCGTTAACGATCCCAGCGATGTTTATCAGACCTAAAGTCAAACCTCAAAATAGTTAACAACTAAAAATATATAGACAATAAAAAAGACCATAACTTGATGGTCTTTTTCTTTTATACAGTTATACAGCCGCCATTATAGGTATCGACACAATTAACGTTTTAATGCATCCGTTAATTCGCTACGAATTTCAGCTAATAATGCTCTAACGACACGTGGGTTACCAGCAACAATATTACCTGTTTGGAGATAGCCGTGGTTACCAGTAAAGTCAGAAACGATAGCACCTGCTTCACGAGCAATTAACTCACCACCTAAGAAATCCCAAGGTTTTAAGCCAATTTCAAAGAAACCATCAACACGGCCAGCGGCAACATAAGCTAAATCTAATGCAGCTGAGCCTGTACGACGGAAATCAGCACAAGGAACAAACAGTTTACCTAACATGTTCATATAAGCGGCTGAATGTTGTTTGCTTTTGAATGGAAAACCAGTAGCAAGAACAGCACCATCTAAATCACGGGCATTAGAGCCACGCAGACGATAACCATTTAATTGAGCGCCTTGACCGCGAACAGCTGAAAATAACTCGTTACGCATAGGATCATAAACAACTGCCACTTCAGTACGGCCTTTAATGCGTACAGCGATAGAAACAGAGAAGTGTGGAAGACGTTTAATGAAGTTAGTCGTGCCATCAAGTGGATCAATAACCCATTGTATGTCGTGATCTTCACCGAGTAACTCGCCACTTTCTTCCGTAATAATGGTGTGTTTTGGATAAGACTTACGGATGATTTCAATGATTGCTTGTTCTGCGTCACGGTCAACATTAGTGACAAAATCATTGGTACCTTTCTGATTAGTTTCTACAGATTCAGGATTTTCGTAATTTTTGGCGATTAAATTACCAGCCTTACGTGCGGCACGTATGGCAATATTCAGCATCGGATGCATGGTTATCTTCCACAAGATGTTAAAGAACGGGGATAAAAAACGTGCGAGAGTATAACAGGCATTCGTGTTTCTGGCTACATTTGTGATAAAATAGATGGATCACAAAGCAATTAACAAGAAATCAATGTTAGAAAATATTCGCATCATCCTTGTAGAGACCTCACATACAGGCAATATGGGCTCTACAGCTCGAGCTATGAAAACCATGGGATTGACCAACCTTTATTTTGTTAATCCGAAAGAAAAACCAGATTCACATTCTATTGCCCTATCAGCAGGTGCAAGTGATGTTATTGGCAATGCACACATTGTTAATAGTATCGATGAAGCGATTGAAGGTTGTGGTTTAGTGATTGGAACAAGCGCTCGCAGTCGCACACTTTCTTGGCCCATGCTTGCCCCCCGTGAATGTGGTGAGCGTTGTGTTATGGAAGCTAAAAATAAGCCAGTTGCAGTAATTTTTGGTCGTGAACGCACAGGTTTAACCAATGAAGAATTACAAAAATGTGACTTTCATCTATATGTTCCGACTAATCCAGAATATGGTTCTTTAAATTTAGCGATGGCAGTTCAACTTGTTTGTTATGAAATTCGTATGGCAGCACTTGCCCAAGAAGAAAAACAAGAGGAAAATACCCCATCAGAGATTGATTATCCACCTGCTGATGATATTGAACGTTTTTATGTTCATTTAGAACAGGTGCTGAATGAATCAGGCTTTATTCGTCCTAAACATCCAGGGCAAGTGATGAGCCGTTTACGCCGTCTATTTACGCGTGCACGCCCAGAAACACAAGAGCTTCATATCTTACGTGGTATTCTAACGTCAGTTGAGAAATGGGCTAAGAAATAGAGGGTAAAGTTGATTAACTTAAGTCAACTTTAGGCTGAGTATAATACTTGACTAAAACACTCGGATAAATAGTTGACTAAATTACTCGGGAATGACACAATTTGATTATTGTTCACCACGGAGTATTTGTTATGAGACTGACATCAAAAGGGCGTTACGCAGTTACTGCAATGCTTGATGTTGCATTGCATTCACAGCAAGGCCCTGTTCCCCTCGCCGATATTTCAGAGCGTCAAGGGATTTCCCTTTCTTATCTTGAGCAGCTTTTCTCGCGTTTGCGCAAAAATGAACTAGTTGCAAGTGTTCGAGGCCCTGGTGGCGGCTATTTATTAGGCCGTGATGCTGGGCAAATTTTTGTTGCTCAAGTTATTTCTGCGGTTGATGAATCTGTCGATGCTACCCGTTGTCAGGGTAACAAAGAAGGTTGTCAAGGTGGCGATCGTTGCCTGACTCATACTTTGTGGCGTGATTTAAGTGATCGTATAACCAGTTTCCTAAGCAGTATCAGCCTTGAAGAGTTAGTGAATAACGAAGAGGTTATGGATGTCGCCGATCGTCAAGACAATGAAAAACGCCATGCTATTAATGGTCGTTTACAAGAAACCATTGTTAATATGCGAGTTTAACGGCGATCCCTAGGTAGGCAAAAACAAAATTATTAAAGAAGATCCGTCGTCTTTGGAGTTAGTGAGCAATGAAATTACCCATTTATCTAGATTATTCAGCAACCACTCCTGTTGATCCGCGAGTTGCTGAAAAAATGATGCAATGCCTAACTATTGATGGCATTTTTGGTAACCCAGCCTCTCGTTCACACCGTTTTGGTTGGCAAGCAGAAGAAGCTATTGATATTGCACGTAATCAGATTGCTGATTTAATCGGTGCTGATCCTCGTGAAATTGTATTCACATCAGGTGCAACTGAAGCTGATAACCTCGCACTAAAAGGTGTTGCTAACTTTTACCAGAAAAAAGGTAAGCACATCATCACTTCAAAAACCGAACATAAAGCCATTTTAGACACTTGTCGTCAACTTGAGCGTGAAGGTTTTGAAGTCACTTATTTAGCACCAAAAAGTGATGGTCTGATTGACCTGAAAGAACTTGAAGAAGCAATGCGTGAAGATACTATTTTAGTTTCTATCATGCATGTAAATAACGAAATTGGTGTTGTTCAAGATATTGCGGCTATCGGTGAATTATGCCGTAGCAAAGGGATTATTTACCACGTAGATGCAACACAAAGCGTTGGTAAGTTACCTATTGATCTCTCTAAGTTAAAAGTTGATTTACTTTCTCTTTCTGCGCATAAAGTATACGGCCCTATGGGTATCGGTGCGCTTTATGTTCGCCGTAAACCACGCATTCGTTTAGAAGCACAAATGCACGGTGGTGGACATGAGCGTGGTATGCGTTCAGGTACATTAGCCGTTCACCAAATTGTAGGTATGGGCGAAGCTTACCGTATTTTGAAAGAAGAAATGGCTGATGAAACTAAACGCTTAAACGAATTACGTTTACGTTTATGGAATGGCATTAAAGATATTGAAGAAGTTTATATCAACGGTTCTTTAGAACACACTGCGCCAAATATTCTTAATGTAAGTTTCAACTATGTTGAAGGCGAATCATTAATGATGGCACTGAAAGATCTTGCTGTTTCTTCAGGTTCAGCCTGTACTTCAGCAAGTTTAGAACCTTCTTATGTACTGCGTGCTTTAGGATTAACAGATGAACTTGCACACAGTTCTATTCGCTTCTCCCTGGGCCGTTTCACAACAGAAGAAGAAATAGATTATGCAATTAAACAAATCCACAGTGCTATTGGTCGCCTACGTGATCTTTCGCCACTTTGGGATATGCATAAACAAGGTGTTGATATCAACAGTATCGAATGGTCTCACCATTAATCAGACGTTTTCAGGAGTTAAATCATGGCTTATAGCGATAAAGTAATTGATCATTATGAAAACCCTCGTAATGTGGGCTCATTTGATAACAACGACCCTTCTGTAGGAAGTGGTATGGTAGGCGCACCTGCTTGTGGTGATGTCATGAAACTGCAAATCAAAGTTGATGATAACGGCGTAATTGAAGATGCGCGTTTTAAAACTTATGGTTGTGGTTCAGCGATTGCATCAAGTTCACTGGTTACAGAATGGATGAAAGGCAAAACATTAGATGAAGCCGAATCCATCAAGAACACCGCAATTGCAGAAGAATTAGAATTACCACCAGTGAAAATTCACTGTTCAATTCTTGCAGAAGATGCAATAAAAGCAGCGATTGCAGACTATAAAAGCAAACGCCAAGGCAAGTAATTGTCTTTTATAATAAAAAAATAAAATATTGGCGGATGCTGAAACTTTTTTTCAGTATCCGCTTTCGTTCTTTATGAGTGAGGTGTGCCATGTCAATTTCCCTTACAGAATCCGCCGCTAATCGTGTTCGCTCTTTCCTGTCTAATCGAGGTAAAGGTGAAGGTTTACGTTTAGGCGTAAGAACATCCGGTTGTTCTGGAATGGCTTATGTTCTTGAATTTGCTGATGTCATCAATGACGAAGATACTGTTTTTGAAGACAAAGGTGTGAAAGTTATCATTGATGGTAAAAGCATGGTCTATTTAGATGGAACTGAGCTTGATTTCGTCAAAGAAGGATTAAACGAAGGCTTTAAGTTTAACAACCCCAATGTATCCAATGAGTGTGGTTGTGGTGAAAGCTTTACAGTGTAATTTGTGTTAAAACACGGTATTAACGTTAATTAATCCAAGAGTAGATGTATGGACTATTTCACACTATTAGGCATGCCTAATCGCTTTGATATTGATAAACAGCAACTTGCTACACGTTATCAAGAAATGCAACGTCAGTATCACCCAGATCGTTTTGCTGGTAAATCTGATAAAGAACAGGCTCAAGCTGTTTCGTTTGCCTCCACTATTAATCAGGCTTATCAGACCTTAAAAAATCCAATCTCTAGAGCTGAATATATGCTCTCTTTGCATGGTATAGATATCGCTAATGAACAACAAACGATGCAAGATACTGTGTTTCTAATGGAACAATTAGCATTAAGAGAAGAGCTCGATAACATTGAGTATAGTGCTAATGTTGCTGTTTTATTATCCGATTTCTCTTCACGTTTAGATAAAAACTATATAGTTCGTTTTGATGAAATGGTAACAACGATAAATAGCCATAATTGGAGTGTTGCTGCTGATTGTGTCAGAAAAATACGTTTTTTAACTAAACTTAAAGAACAAGTAGAGCAGTTAGAAGAACGCCTGTTTGACGAGTCTTAAGGGAAACTGTTATGTCATTATTACAAATTAGTGAACCAGGTCAAACACCTGCGCCACACCAGCGCAGACTTGCTGCGGGTATTGATTTAGGAACGACACACTCATTAGTTGCCACTGTACGTAGTGGGCAAGCCGAAGCGCTTTCAGACAGCGAAGGTCGCTATTTATTGCCATCTGTTGTGCAGTATCAAGTTGATCATATCAACGTTGGTTGGAATGCTAAAAAAGAAGCAGAAAAAGATCCTGCTAACACGATAAGCTCAATTAAAAGAATGTTGGGTCGCTCACTAAGTGATGTGACAAGCCGTTATCCTAATCTTCCTTATCATTTTCATGAAAATGACAATGGTTTACCGTTAATTAAAACAGCGGCAGGTATTGTCGATCCTATTCAAGTTTCTTCTGACATATTAAAAACATTGGCAGAACGTGCAACGCAATCATTAGGTGGTGAACTTGATGGTGTAGTGGTCACTGTACCAGCCTATTTTGACGATGCTCAACGCCAAGGTACAAAAGAAGCAGCTCGCCGTGCAGGATTACATGTTTTACGTTTATTAAATGAACCAACAGCAGCCGCTATTGCTTATGGTTTAGATTCAGGAAAAGAGGGTACCATTGTTGTTTATGATTTAGGCGGTGGTACTTTTGATATTTCCGTTTTACGTTTAACCAAAGGTGTTTTTGAAGTCTTGGCAACCGGTGGTGATACCGCTTTAGGTGGCGACGATTTTGATATGATGTTGGCGGATTGGATAAGAGAGCGCGCAGGTTTTGGCTATCAAAAAGATGCGATATTACAACGCCAACTGCTGGATGTAGCATCAGAAACTAAAATTGCATTAAGTGATAATGATGTTGCTGATATCAGTATTAATGGTTGGAAAGGTGAAATTACTCGTGCTGAGTTTGAATCATTAATTCAATCATTGGTGAAGCGTACATTGTTGTCTGTTCGCCGTGCTTTAAAAGATGCAGATGTTGACATTGATGAAGTTCTAGAAGTGGTTATGGTTGGGGGATCGACACGAGTTCCATTAGTTCGTCAAATGGTTGGCGACTATTTTAAACGTGAACCACTAACATCTATCGATCCTGACAAAGTCGTAGCTATTGGCGCTTCAATTCAGGCTGATATTTTAGTGGGTAATAAACCTGATAGTGAAATGCTATTGCTAGATGTTATTCCACTTTCTCTTGGTCTTGAAACAATGGGCGGATTAGTTGAGAAAGTAATCCCTCGCAATACCACGATCCCTGTTGCCAGAGCGCAAGAATTTACGACATTCAAAGATGGTCAAACAGCAATGAGCGTTCATGTTGTTCAAGGTGAGCGTGAATTAGTTAGTGATTGTCGTTCTCTTGCACGTTTTACATTACGTGGTATTCCGCCGATGGCCGCGGGTGGTGCTCATATTCGTGTGACATTCCAAGTTGATGCTGATGGCTTACTTAGTGTCAGTGCTATGGAAAAATCAACGGGTGTTGAAGCCTCAGTACAAGTTAAACCCTCTTATGGTCTTAGTGATACTGAAATCGCTAAGATGATCCAATCTTCGATGGAAAATGCCCAAGAAGATTTACAAGCTCGTCGCCTAGCCGAGCAAAAAGTCGAAGCAGCACGCGTGTTAGAAAGTTTAACAGCGGCATTAGAAGAAGATGCTCATCTGCTAAATGAAGATGAGAAAACCGCTATCGACAAAGTTGTAGATACCTTAATAGAGAGCGTTGAAGGAACAGATCCTGTTGCCATTGAAAACGCGATTAAACTACTGGATAAGCAAACTCAGGATTTTGCAGCGCGTCGAATGGATTCATCTATTCGCCAAGCGTTGGCAGGTCATTCTGTGGATGAGATATAACTATGCCTAAAATTGTATTTTTACCCCATAGCACACTGTGCCCTGAAGGTGCTGTTGTTGACGCAACAGAAGGTGAATCTATTCTAGATGTTGCATTACGCAACGGTATTGAGATTGAACATGCTTGTGAAATGTCTTGTGCATGTACAACTTGTCACTGTGTAGTGCGTGAAGGTTTTGATTCACTGGAAGAGAGCTCTGAGCTTGAAGACGACATGTTAGATAAAGCATGGGGCTTAGAGCCTGAAAGTCGCTTAAGTTGCCAAGCTAAAGTGACTGACGAAGATTTAGTCGTTGAGATCCCTAAATATTCGATTAACCATGCAAGAGAGCACTAATTTTAGGAGCCAAGTATGAAATGGAGTGATACTCGTGAAATAGGGGAAGCATTATTTGATCTTTACCCTGACACTGATCCTAAAACTGTGCGCTTTACAGATATGCATCAGTGGATCTGTAATTTAGACGGTTTTGATGACGATCCACAAAAATCTAATGAAAAAATTCTTGAAGCTATTTTGCTTGTTTGGCTTGATGAATTTGAATAATTGATTGCACTATAAATTGAAAAGACTGGCTAACTGCTGGTCTTTTTGCATTATGGCGTCTGAGTTGAATAGACTGAGCGCGTTATCAATAACTCTAAAGAGGGATGCCTTGAGTTTTTGTTATGAGAGATATTCCGAAGAATACAATGCAAGAGCTTAATATCAATTGATGGTGATCGTGGTCTCTGGATTTTTGCAGTAAATTGATCACGCTAAAAGGTAAATATCTGGTAGTCTGAATAGGTTAACTGTCACCAGTAATAATAAGTGAGATAATAAATGAATAAACAAATTATGCCTATCATGCTGTCTAATGAACCTGCAGCAGCATGTTGGGGTGATAAAGCACTAATTAGCACTTGCGAAACAGGCATGACAATCCACTTAACGGAAGAAAACCGTTTAGGTGCTATTCAACGTGGTGGACGTAAAGTTGATAGCCAAGGCATTCGTAATGTTGCTCTTGTGGGTGAAGGCTGGGATATAGAGCGTAGCTGGGCTTTTTGGTTAGGTTTTAGAGCACCTAAAGGCGCTCGTTCTATCGAATGGCCACAATTAAGCGAAGCGGATAAACACGAATTAGAATCACGTATTCGTATCGTTGATTGGGTTAGAGACACAATTAATACGCCAGCTGAAGAATTAGGCCCAGAGCAACTGGCACAGCGTACTGTTGATCTTTTCTGTGGTCTTGATAAAGAAGATATCAGTTATAAGATCACTAAAGGCGCTGATCTACGCGATCAAAACTATGCCGGCATTTATACAGTAGGTCGCGGTTCTTCTCGTGATCCTGTCTATTTAGCATTAGATTTTAATCCGACTCAAGATAGCAATGCCCCTGTATTTGCATGTCTAGTAGGTAAAGGTATCACCTTTGATTCAGGTGGTTATAGTATCAAACCTTCATCATCTATGAATTCAATGAAAGCAGACATGGGTGGTGCAGCAACATTAGCGGGTGCTTTAGCATTAGCTATTACTCGTGGTTTAAATAAACGAGTGAAACTACTGCTGTGTATCGCAGATAACATGGTTAGCGGTAATGCCTTTAAGCTGGGTGATATCATTCGTTACCGTAATGGCAAATCAGTCGAAATCATGAATACAGATGCGGAAGGCCGTTTAGTGCTAGCTGATGGCTTAATTGATGCAAGTAATATTGCGCCAGAACTTATCATTGATGCAGCAACATTAACCGGTGCAGCTAAAGTTGCTGTGGGTAATGACTATCATTCAGTACTAAGTTTTGATGATAAATTAGCGGCTGAATTATTAGCAAGTGCTGAACAAGAAAATGAGCTGTTCTGGCGTTTACCATTAGCTGATTTCCACCGTAGCCAATTGCCTTCAAGCTTTGCTGATCTGAATAATATTGCAGCACCTTCGCATACTGCGGGAGCAAGCACAGCAGCCGCTTTTTTATCGCATTTTGTCACTAACTATAAAAAAGGTTGGGTACATATCGACTGTTCAGCAACTTACAGAAAATCGTCTGTAGAACAATGGGCTGCCGGTGCGACAGGTTATGGCGTGCGTTCTATCGCAAATCTGTTATTAGCAAAAGCAAAATAATAAACATTATTGGATTTGGAGTTTGTAATGGGTGTATCTGAACAATTTGAGACACAAGAAATTGTTTCTGTTGAAGGTTCTTCTTTGAAATTAAGTGTTTTAGAACCACAGCCTGAAAAATTAACAACTGCACTTAGCGAGTTTTTTGGTGAACATAAACCAATTCGCCGTGCCTTTATTGTTAATGCTCAGGAGCAAGATAATGAAGAGGAATTTTATCTTATTGGTTTAGAAATAACTGGCGAAGAAGATGTGATTGCGCAGATACTCCCACAAGCAGCTGAATCGGCTTTTGAATATTTAGAAGAAGGGCAATCCTTAGATTTTTGTTTTGTGAATAAAAAAGAAAAAGGGGTGAGCCATTTTATGATCCACCACGTATCACCTTTTTATCAACGCAAACTTGGGGGATTCTTAAGAAAAGGTATCCCGATAGTAAATTTGGATAGTTAATTTCGCCCTCTAAATTTAGGCGATATCTCATCAGATATCGCTTTTTTTTATCCTATAATAGAATATTGACTAATTTAGCAAATTGTTTGCATTTTTATATAATGCATTGTTTTGTCAGATTTTTATTTTTGGTGTAAAAATAGAGCGACTTTTCCCTGTAAAGAACTTCATTATATTCGATAAAATATAGTCAATATTGTTATTTTTTATCTTATTAGAACAAAGAAAAATCTATATTATCTCTGCCCGGCCTGCATAAAACATCGCATTATTCAGGGGTTGAATTTAAAGGAAATGGATATGAATCAAAACCAATTTAGACAATATACAGAAAAGAGAGGCTATCGTTGGTGCTCACTTGCTGTTGTATTGGCGTCTGCGTTGGCACTGAGTGGGTGTGATGACAAAGCTGATGAAAGCTTGTCATCAACAGACAAAGCGCAAAACGTACAAACAACTGAGCAAAAAAACACAGCTCAAAATACACCAGATACTGCCACTCAAAATAGCGAAAGATCAGCAGTTACAACAAAAACGAATAATGAAACTGCATTAAAAAGCAAAGAAGTTCGTGATGAATTGGCTATGCGTTTTGCAGGAAAAGATGTCACTGTATTAGATGCATCAGAACTGCAACGTGATGGTGCAAGTACTATGGTGGTGACTTTCTCTGTACCACTTGATCCAGACCAAAAGTTTGATAACGTTATTCATCTTGTTGATACCAAAAAAGGAAAACTAGAAGGTGCGTGGGAGTTATCAGACAACTTGATGGAGTTGCGTTTTCGTCATTTGCCACCATCAACAGAATTGAATTTAACCATTGATGATAAAATCAAAGGTATTAATGAACGTACATTAACAACGCCTTTTAGCCAGAAATTAACCACAGAAGAAATTTTCCCTTCAGTTGGATTTACCAGTAAAGGGTCGTTATTACCATTTGATGCTGCCGAAGGCTTACCTATTATTGCCTTAAATGTGGATCAAGTAGATGTTAACTTTTTCCGTGTAAAAGATGAGCAATTGGCTCAATTTTTAACGCAATGGGAAAGTCGTTCTAACATTAACTATTGGGAATCTGATGAATTTTTATCTCAAGCTGATTTGGTTTATACCGGTCGTTTTGAGTTAAATACAGAAAAAAATACCCGTGAAAACGTATTGTTACCATTAAAATCAATAGATGCTCTGAAAAAAGAAGGTGCCTATATTGCTGTAATGCAACAAGCTGGTAAATATTCTTATACGGTGCCAGCTACGGTATTCACTTTTAGTGATATCGGATTGTCGATGCATAGTTACCTTGATTCGTTAGATGTTTTCACCCAATCACTTAAAAATGGTTCTGCGTTAAATAAAGTAGAAATTCGTTTATTAGATGAAAAAGGTGGTTTAATCTCCAAAGCGCAAACAGATAGCCAAGGACATGCCACACTTGAGAAAAGTGATAAAGCGCGTTTATTAATGGCTATTCGTGATGGTCAAACTAGTATGATTGATTTGCGTAAACCTGCGCTTGATCTTTCTGAGTTTGATATCGGAGGCCCTCAAGGTTATAGCAAACAGTTTTTTGCTTTTGGCCCTCGTGATCTTTATCGTCCAGGTGAAACTTTAATTGTTAATGCGTTACTGCGCGATGGCGACGGTAATCCAATTAAAGAGCAACCCGTTAAAGTGGATTTACTCAAAACAGATGGCCAAGTGTCACGTAGTTTTGTATGGCAGCCTGAAAATGGACTCTATCAGTTAAAATTAGCTATTCCTGCCGATGAAAATACCGGTACACGTACTTTGCGTTTTGATATCGGTGATGGAACGCCTCGGTTCTATGAATTTCAGGTTGAAGACTTTATGCCAGAGCGAATGGCATTAGTCATCACGGGTAAAAAAGGCATTCTACTTAGTGGTAATGATGCTTATTTTGATCTTGAAGGGCGTTACCTTTATGGTGCACCAGCGGCCGATAATCGCTTACAAGGACAAGTCTTCTTAAAAGCCTCTCGTGAAGCGGTCAGTAAATTACCTGGCTATGAATTTGGTGCCGTAAAAGATGAAAATTTCAGCCGTTTATTGGATGAGTTTGAACTTAATTTAGACTCTGACGGACAAGGTGAATTAAGTGTTGATAGTGATCGCTATGCAGAACTGAAATCACCAATTAATATTATTTTACAAGCAAGCTTGCTTGAAGCTGGTGGACGTCCGGTTACTCGCCGTTATCAGCAAGCTGTTTGGCCTGCCACTCATCTTGCTGGCATTCGTCCAGTCTTCCCTAAAAAAGAAGTTTATGACTACCGTACAGATAAATATAAATCAGGTTACAGCGTTGATGAAAACTCAATGGCTGAATTTGAAATTGTCTATACAGATCAAGACGGTAAAAAACTTCCTGCAAACGATCTTAAAGTGAAGTTTATTTATGAGCGCCATGATTATTATTGGCGTTGGTCTAGTTCGAATGGCTGGGAATCGGGCTATAACGAAAAAGATCTGCAAATGGATGAACAAACCATCAAAATAGCGAAAGATGGCACAGCAAAAGTGGCCTTCCCTGTTGAGTGGGGTTCTTACCGTATTGAAGTGGTCGATCCTAAAACAGAATTAGTCAGTAGCTTACGATTCTGGGCGGGGTATTCTTGGATGGATAACACTGGTGGAACAGGTGCGGTAAGACCAGATCAAGTTAAACTTAAACTGGATAAAGAAGGTTATTTACCAGGCGAGAAAGTGAAGTTAAACATTGTCGCACCTCATCCGGGTAAAGGTTATGTCTTATTAGAATCAAGTAATGGGCCTTTATGGTGGCAAGAAATTGATGTACCAGAAAAAGGACTCGATGTTGAAGTGCCTATTAATAAAGAATGGGCAAGGCACGATCTCTATCTGACATCTGTTGTTGTAAGGCCTGGTGATACATCAAAACAAGCGACTGTAAAACGTGCTGTTGGTATTTTACATTTACCATTACAGGATAAAAACCGTCGGATTGATATTTCACTTGATGCCCCTGAAAAAATTCGACCAAATCAAGATTTAAAAATCCGCATTAAAGCGAATCCAGTTGCAGGCCAGCCATTACCTGAAAACATTAATGTTTTAGTTTCTGCGGTAGACACGGGTGTATTAAATATTACAGAGTATAAAACGCCCGATCCTTACGATGCCTTCTTTGGTCGTAAACGTTACAGTATCGATCAATATGATGTTTATGGGCAATTAATTGAAGGGCAAGGTCGTTTAGCGAATCTGCGCTTTGGTGGTGATGGCGGTGAAGCCGCGGCGCTATCTCGTGGTGGTAAAAAACCATTAACCGATGTGCAAATCATTGCTCAACAAACAGCACCTGTAAAATTAAATGCCCAAGGTGAGGGGGAAGTTTCTTTACCTATTCCTGAATTTAATGGCGAAGTTCGTTTAATGGCGCAAGCTTGGACTGCTGATAAATTCGGTAGTCAAGAAGGTAAAGTGGTTATTGCGGCACCTTTAGTGACTCAACTTTCATTGCCTCGATTTATGGCGGGTGGTGATAATGCACTGTTGTCTTTAGATTTAACCAATCTAACGGATGACGCACAATCTATCACGTTAAATTACACTGCTTCTGGTCTGGTAGGATTAGGTGGTGCAGAAAGTAAAACAGTATCGCTGACAAAAGGTGAACGTACCCAAGTTCAGATCCCAGTAAAAGCGAAACATGGCTTTGGTCAAGGCGAATTCTCACTGTCTATTTATGGTATTAAAGTACCTGGTGAAGAAATTAAACCTTACCACAACACATGGAATATAGGTGTTCGTCCTGCTTATCCGGCAGAAACACTTCATTATGCAAGCACGTTACAAGATGGTGAGACGTGGAGTTTGCCAACAGACGTTTTAAATCGTTTTAATAACTCAACGCTTGAAGGTGAATTATTACTGACAAGCCGTCCTCCATTACAGATTGCACGTTATGTCAGAGAGTTGTTTGCTTACCCTTATGGTTGCTTAGAGCAAACTGTCAGCGGGCTTTATCCTTCTTTATATTCAACAGAAAAAGAGTTGAAGCAATTAGGGATCAAAACGCAAACTGATGCTGATAGAAAAGTGGCAATTGAAAAAGGTATCGCCCACCTGCTGACAATGCAAAAAGCAGAGGGAGGATTCTCTTTATGGAACCAAGATGGACGTGAAGAGTATTGGCTAACAGCCTATGCCACTGACTTTTTATTCCGTGCTTCACAACAAGGTTATGCTGTTCCAGCGGAACCATTAAAACGTGCCAATGATCGTTTATTACGTTATTTACAAGATAAAAGCTTGGTTAACTATGAATATGCGGTTAACCAAGATGCTGCCCGTTTCTCTGCCAGAGCATATGCAGCACTTGTATTAGCGAATCAACAAAAAGCACCTTTGGGTGAATTACGTCGCCTTTATCTTGAGCGAAATGATGCTGGTAGTGGTTTGGCGTTAGTTCAATTAGGCATTGCGTTAAAATTGATGGGTGATAACAGTCGTGCAGAAGGTTTAATTGCAGAAGGCGTGACAACAACTCGTAAATATAATTATGGGTTAGGTGATTACGGTAGCGTTATTCGTGACCAAGCGTTAATTATTGCTTTATTAAGTGAAAATAATCTTGAAACACAATCTCGTGATGCAAGTGTGATTACGTTATCAGATAACTTAACGAGTCGTGAGTGGTTCTCAACACAAGAAAGCAACTCTTTATATCTTGCAGGGCGCTTCTTTATTAATATGTCTGAGCAACCTTGGGAGGTCGCTGTAAATCGTCAAATCCCTGCAATCAGTAGCGATCGCGCGGTGAATGAAACATTAACATCAACGCAATTACAAGAAGGGTTGGAACTAAACAACCGTGGTGGTGCTGCGATTTATTCACGAATGAATATCGTAGGCTATCCGAAAGTGGCTCCAGCACCTTATAGTAATGTGTTAAATGTTCATCGTAGTTACTATGACTTGAAAGGAAATCGCGTTCATCCAAATCGTTTACAAAGTGGTGAAATGCTGGTGGTGAAACTAGAAGTTTCAGCAGATAGAGATGTTCCTGATGCTTTGGTTGTTGATTTATTACCTGCGGGTCTTGAAATTGAAAACCAAAACTTAGCATCAAGCAGTGCAAGCTTGAGTGATAGTGCGGCTGACTTACAGGAGTTTATCGACGATATGGGGCAAGCTAATATTAAACACCTTGAATATCGTGATGATCGATTTGTTGCTGCAGTTTCTGTAGACAGATATCGTCCGACAACATTACTCTATTTAGCAAGAGCAGTTACACCGGGTAGCTATCAAGTACCACCTCCACAAGTTGAATCAATGTATGTGCCTTATTGGAGAGCAATAGGTTCAACAGAAACCAAGATTGATATTGTTCCTTAAATCTTGTAGCCCTTTCTTCGGAAAGGGCTTCTTCCTTTGAGTGATTGAATGAAACTAGGATATAAACGGCTTATTGCTGTTATCATTATTTTTCTATTTGTAACCCCCATTTTAGTCTGGATCGCAGATAAAATTTGGCCTCTCCCTGATCCTGAACCCCAAATAGCAACTATTGTCACGGCGCAAGATGGCACGCCTCTTTGGCGTTTTGCTGATAAAGAGGGGGTGTGGCGTTATCATGTCAAACTTGCAGATGTTTCTCCTGAATATTTAGATGCTCTTATCACCTATGAAGACCGTTGGTTTTATCAACATCCCGGTGTTAACCCAATGGCAATATTACGAGCTGCATGGCAAGACTTAAGCTCAGGAAGAATTGTCTCAGGAGGAAGTACGTTATCGATGCAAGTGGCTCGATTGATTGATCCACATTCTCGAACTTTGAGCGGAAAAATCAAACAGCTTTGGCGCACCTTGCAATTAGAATGGTATTACTCAAAAGACGAAATTTTGGAAATTTACCTCAATAGAGCACCTTTTGGCGGTACTTTAGAAGGTATTGGTGCGGCAAGTTGGGCTTATTTAGGCAAATCACCTGCTGATTTGTCTGCTGGTGAAGCAACATTAATGGCGGTATTGCCACAAGCACCAAGTCGTTTGCGACCTGATAGATATCCTGAACGAGCTCAAGCTGCTCGCGATAAAGTGCTTGATAGGCTGGCAGAGTATCAGATATGGTCACAAGAAAAAGTTGATGAAATAAAAGAAGAACAGGTTTTATTAGCGCCAAGACAAACGCCACAATTGGCGCCATTGCTTGCTCGTCGTATGTATAACGAAAAGCGAGAGCCTGTTATAACAACAACGATTGATATTAATATTCAACGACAACTTGAAGATATTGCCAATCAATGGAAATATCAGCTAGCGGATAAAACATCCTTAGCCATTTTAGTGGTTGATCATACAGATATGAGCGTAAAAGGGTATGTTGGCTCTGCGGATTTTAATGACAACTCGCGCTTTGGCCATGTCGATATGATTAGTGCATGGCGCTCGCCAGGTTCAACATTAAAACCTTTTATTTATGCACTTGCATTAGATGAAGGGCTTATTCATGCGGAATCACTCTTACAAGATGTACCTCGTCGATTTGATAATTATCGCCCCGGCAATTTTGACTCTGGTTTCAACGGCGCAGTCAGTGCCAGCGAAGCCTTAAGTCGTTCTTTAAATCTACCGGCAGTACAACTTATTGAAGTGTATGGTGCCAAGAAATTTGCAGCAAAATTGCGACATAATCACCTTGAAATGCGCTTTCCTTATGGCTCAGAACCTAATTTAGCTCTGATTTTAGGGGGAACAGCAACACGTATGGATGAACTTGTTTCCGCCTTTAGTGCGCTGGCAAGGCAAGGAAAAACAGCCCCTTTACGTTTTAAACCAGAACAGATAATTGAGAATCGGGTATTAATGTCACCAGGTTCCGCGTGGATCACAAGGCGTATTTTGGCAGGAGAAGCTAGGCCTCGTCCAGATAGTGCAATTTCGCCCGTAGTTCCTTTGGCTTGGAAAACAGGTACCAGCTATGGCTATCGAGATGCATGGTCTATTGGAGTGAACGCACGTTATACCATTGGCGTTTGGGTAGGAAGGCCTGATGGTACTCCGGTTGCAGGACAATTTGGTTTTGCAACAGCTGTACCTATTATGAATCAAGTTAATAACTTACTAACAGGCTATTTCTACCAAAATAAACAGCGACCACCGACAGATCTACGCCCTAGTAGTGTAACCGCTGCAACCATTTGTTGGCCAACAGGTAAGGCATTACCAAAAGAAGATAGCAATTGTAGAGTCAGCCGTCGAAGCTGGATCTTAGATAACACCATTCCACCAACTTTATTAAATGATAACCAAGAAGGTATTTTGGGGATCAACGAAAAAATTTGGTTAGATAATGAAGGTAAACGCACAGGACCTAATTGCCTTAATGCAACGTTAAAAGATATTGCCTTATGGCCGATAGCATTAGAAGCATGGTTGCCTGAAAAAGAGCGTAGAGCAAAACGACTGCCACCGATTTCTGAAACTTGTCCACCAATTAAAGAGGATATTATTCCCTTGTTTATTTCAGGTATTCGTGCGGGTGATTTACTAAGACCATTACCCAGTGAAACTAATCTCGAAATAACCGTTTCTACGCAAGGTGGAAGTGGTATGCAATGGTGGTTTTTAAATGGCGAACAAATAGGAAAGACTGAAAATGGTGAAACGTTCTCTTATTTACTAGAGAAACGAGGTAAATACCAATTATCGGTGCTTGATTTAAGTGGTCAAACGGATATGGTTAATTTTATATTCCGTTAAACTGAAACGATGAGATAAACAAGAACCGAGAGATTTTTAACTAAATTACGCTTTTTAATAAAGATAAAAGAATTATTAATAGCGTTTCATTACGGTTCTTTTTTATTCTCATTTTTCAGTTTGAGTATGGGAAAGGTTAAAAATGTGATTAGATCGATAATTTATAACTTTTTTGCCACAGTTTTTTAAAAAAAAAGGCTATTCAATCTGTGCAATTCATTTTTATCCTCCTATAATCGAGCCCTTATTTTTTGCAGGGAATGCGGTTTTTGATTCGTTTTTCCATGATCTGCGATAAAAGAGATAACAAAAGTTATCATTAATAAAATAATTTAGAGGTAAGACATGGCTATTCAGCGCACATTTTCTATTATCAAACCAAACGCAGTGAAAAAAAATGTTATCGGTGCTATCTACCACCGTTTTGAAAGTGCAGGCTTTAGCATCATTGGCGCTAAAATGTTGCATTTGACTCGCGAACAAGCTGAAGGCTTTTATGAAGAGCACAAAGGCCGTCCATTTTTTGATGGCTTAGTTGAATTTATGACTTCGGGCCCAATTATGGTTCAAGTGTTAGAAGGTGAAAATGCGATCCAACGTCACCGTGATCTGATGGGTGCAACTAATCCAGACAACGCATTAGCAGGTACATTACGTGCTGATTACGCCGATAGCTTTACTGAAAATGCGGTACACGGTTCAGATTCAGAAGCTTCTGCTGCTCGCGAAATCGCCTACTTCTTTACTGAAAACGAAGTTTGCGCGCGCTAATTTATTAGCATCTCTACGCGAAAAACAGTACAATGCGACGCCCTGTTTGATAATTAACAGGGCGTTTTTTATTATTGTTTAATTATACAAATATATAAGTATCCCATTAGCATCAATGCTAATGCAGGCCGCATAGTGTAACAACGAGGCAATGTCATGACCCAATCTACCACCCCAGCGCCAAGCGCTTCTGTCGCTGTTTCTAAAGAAAATACTGTGAATCAAAAAACTAAAATTAATCTGTTGGATTTAAATCGTAAACAGATGCGAGAGCTTTTTGTCTCTATGGGCGAAAAACCTTTTCGTGCTGACCAAATTATGAAGTGGATGTATCACTACTGTTATGACGATTTTGATCAAATGACAGATATCAACAAGGTGTTACGCAATAAATTAAAAGAAATTGCTGAAATTAAAGCACCTGAAGTTTCTGAAGAACAACGTTCAACTGATGGCACGATTAAATGGGCAATTAAAGTTGGCGATCAACAAGTCGAAACTGTGTATATCCCAGAAGATGATCGTGCAACGTTATGTGTTTCCTCCCAAGTAGGTTGCGCTTTAGAGTGTAAATTCTGTTCAACTGCACAGCAAGGTTTTAACCGTAACCTAAAAGTGTCTGAAATCATTGGGCAAGTGTGGCGTGCTGCTAAAATTATTGGTTCATTAAAAGAGACTGGCCGTCGTCCTATTACTAACGTAGTTATGATGGGAATGGGGGAGCCATTACTGAATTTAAATAATGTTATTCCAGCACTTGAAATCATGATGGATGATTTTGGTTTTGGTTTATCTAAACGTCGTGTCACTGTATCTACATCAGGTGTTGTACCTGCATTAGATAAATTAGGTGATGCCGTTGATGTAGCGTTAGCTATTTCATTACATGCGCCAACTGATGACATTCGTGATGAAATCGTACCAATTAACAAGAAATATAATATTGAAATGTTTCTTGAAGGTGTTCGCCGTTATATTGCTAAATCAAATGCAAACCAAGGGCGAGTTACTATTGAATATGTCATGCTTGATCATATTAATGACAGCACAGAACAAGCTCACCAATTAGCCGAACTTTTAAAAGATACACCATGTAAAATTAACTTAATTCCATGGAACCCATTCCCGGGCGCACCATATGGACGTAGTTCTAATAGTCGCATTGACCGTTTCTCTAAAGTATTAATGGAATATGGTTTTACAACAATTGTACGCAAAACGCGTGGTGATGATATTGATGCGGCGTGTGGACAATTAGCGGGTGATGTTATTGACCGCACAAAACGTACGCTGAAAAAACGCCAACAAGGTGAACTAATTTCAGTAAAAGCAGTCTGATACAGTTGGATATCTCTTTCTTTGTGAAGTGTCTTACATAATTGCAAAGTAGAGAGAACAAGGATGAATATATTTAAGGAATATAACGATGATAAGGATATCATCAGTAATTATAACTATTGGCTTGATGTTATTGACATTAGGTTGTCAATCATCAGCCAATCAAGAACGTGTTGCAGTATCGACACGTTTACAATTAGGTGATGCTTATTTAGCTGAAAGGCAATACCAAGCCGCACAATATCATTTCCAAAAAGTGTTATCGGTGATGCCAAATCACCTTGAAGCTAATTTAGGAATGGCATTAACATCGCAGTTATTGGGAAATTCTATTCAAGCGTTAGATTATTACAAATTAGCGATGAAGTCGAAGCCAGTAAATGTTAATGTATTAAGGCTTTATGGTAATTTCCTTTGTGAACAAAAACTATTAAACAATAATAGTGTGTCAATTGAGGATATACCGCCAGATTATTTGGTTTGCCAGCAAAGTAATAATGAAATATCAAAAAATTCGCGGTGATAACGTTAAGGTATTTGGTACTTTTTCGAGTTCATCAATGTTAAACATCCAATAGCCACAGTGCCTAGATTGCTAATGAATACTGAAAACAAAACCGAAGAAGTGAAATTAACAGCAGGTCAACTTTTACGTCAGGCACGAGAAAAAGTAGGGCTAACACAACAAACTGTTGCTGATCGACTTTGTTTGAAGTTATCGACAGTTCGCGAAATTGAAACAGATTCTGTTTCTTCTGATATTGCACCAACCTTCTTACGTGGATATATGCGTTCTTACGCCAAATTAGTTGGCGTTCCTGAAAAAGACATCCTTGGTTTTATCGACCAACAAGCGCCCGTTAAACAAATTAGGATGACAACCACACAAAATTACTCATTAGGTAAACGTCACAAAAAACGTGAGGGCTGGCTAATGAAAATCACATGGGTGATTGTCATTGTAATGGTCGCACTCGTTGGTGTTTGGTGGTGGCAAGGTCATCAGGCGGATCAACAAGAATTAGTCTCTATGGCATCACAAGACATAGGGCAAAATAGTACACAAGAAAACACTAATACGGTAGATTCGCCATTAGCAACCTTAGATAATACGTCAACATCTGAAGGTGATAATTTACAAGCACCTGCATCGCCATTAGTCGATACTCAGGGGAGTAATGTTGCTACATCACCAACAATTGAAACGACAACACCTGCGCCTACAGAAGTTAGAACAGTTCCATTACCGGTATCACCGTTAACAACATCGACAACTTCTCGTGCAAATTCAACACAAGAATCAACATCATCACAAGCGCCTGAAGTCGCAAACCAATTAGTGTTAATGTTTGATGGTGAATGTTGGTTAGAAATTCGTAATGCTCAAAATAAAATTTTATTTAATGGTATTAAGAAAGCGGGTGATCGTTTGGAATTTGATGGTGAGCAACCTTATAAACTAAAAATAGGCGCACCTTCTGTTACTCGCTTACAGTTTAATGGTGAATCAATTGATTTAAGTCGTTTTACTGGAAAAATAGCAAAAATAACAGTACCGAGCGCTTAACCTGACTACACATTTGAGCAAGCATGGAAGCATGGGAGAATTAATCAATGCATAAAGAATCACCTATTATTCGTCGCAAATCGACTCGAATTAATGTAGGTAATGTTCCTGTTGGCGATGGCGCACCTATCGCTGTACAGTCGATGACGAATACACGAACGACAGACGTAGAAGCGACTGTTCGCCAGATAAAATCTCTGGAGCGTGTTGGGGTGGATATTGTTCGGGTTTCTGTACCTACAATGGATGCTGCCGAAGCATTCAAATTAATTAAGCAACAGGTTAATGTGCCTTTAGTGGCTGATATTCATTTTGACTATCGTATTGCATTAAAAGTCGCTGAATATGGCGTTGATTGCCTGCGTATTAACCCAGGTAATATCGGAAGTGAAGAGCGAATTCGCCAAGTTGTTGACTGTGCTCGTCATTATAATATTCCTATTCGTATTGGCGTAAACGGTGGCTCACTTGAAAAAGACATTCAAGAGAAATACGGAGAGCCTACACCTGAAGCGTTAGTTGAATCAGCAATGCGCCATGTCAATATTCTCGAACGACTGAACTTTGAACAATTTAAAATTAGTGTAAAAGCCTCTGATGTTTTCCTCGCAGTAGATTCTTATCGCTTATTAGCAAAAAAAATTGATCAACCTTTACACCTTGGGATCACCGAAGCTGGTGGAGCAAGAGCTGGGTCAGTTAAATCAGCTATTGGTTTAGGGATCTTATTATCAGAAGGTATTGGCGACACATTAAGGATCTCATTAGCGGCTGATCCAGTTGAAGAGGTTAAAGTCGGATTTGATATTCTAAAATCATTACGTATTCGTTCTCGTGGTATTAACTTTATTGCTTGTCCAACGTGTTCGCGCCAAGAATTTGATGTCATTGGAACAGTTAATGAATTAGAACAACGATTAGAAGATATTATCACTCCAATGGATGTCTCTATTATCGGTTGTGTTGTTAATGGCCCTGGTGAAGCAGAAGTATCAACGTTAGGCGTTACTGGTGCTAAAACACGCAGTGGTTTTTATGAAGATGGCGTAAGACAAAAAGAGCGCCTTGATAATGGCAATATGATTGATTTATTAGAAGCGAAGATCCGCGCTAAAGCGTCAATGCTTGATGACAGCATGCGTATAAACATAAATCAATTGGATAAATAACACTCAAAAAACTGGCTCATTAATCAATGAGCCAGTTTTACTATTGATTTCACGTTGAATACTGATTGATTTCGCTTCTATAATCAGCCTAACAATCAACTAATAACTATTAGAGAAGAAAAGTGGCACAAAAAATCCAAGCCATTCGTGGTATGAACGACTATCTACCTGCTGACACTCGTGTATGGCAGAAAATTGAAAACACACTAAAACAAATTTTAGCGGGTTATGGTTTTAGTGAAATCAGAACACCTATCGTAGAGCATACCCCTCTATTTCAGCGAGCAATTGGTGAAGTCACTGATGTTGTTGAAAAAGAAATGTATACTTTTACCGACCGTGGTGAAGATGCGCAAAGCCTGACGTTACGCCCAGAAAATACTGCGGGCTGTGTACGTGCAGGTATCGAACATGGTCTGCTTTATAACCAAGAACAACGTTTATGGTATTTAGGGCCAATGTTCCGCTATGAGCGACCTCAAAAAGGTCGTTATCGTCAATTCCACCAGTTAGGTGCAGAAGTCTTTGGTCTACAAGGCCCAGATATTGATGCAGAGTTAATTATGTTAACTGCGCGCTGGTGGAAAGCGTTAGGTATTGCAGAACACGTAACATTAGAACTTAACTCTATTGGTTCATTAGAAGCACGAGCTAAATACCGTGAAGCGTTAGTCGCTTTCTTAGAGCAACATGTAGATAAGCTAGATGAAGACTGCAAACGTCGTATGTATTCTAACCCATTACGTGTTTTAGACTCGAAAAATCCAGAAATTCAGACTTTATTGAATGATGCGCCTGAACTTTTCGATTATCTTGATGACGAATCAAGAGCACACTTTGATGGTCTCTGTGCATTATTAGATGCTGTGGGTATCACCTATCGTGTTAATCAGCGCTTAGTGCGAGGTTTAGATTATTATAACCGTACTGTTTTTGAGTGGGTTACCAGCGCATTAGGATCACAAGGTACAGTTTGTGCAGGTGGGCGTTACGATGGTCTTGTGAAGCAACTTGGCGGACATCCAACCCCTGCGGTGGGTTTTGCAATGGGTATGGAGCGCATGATTTTATTAGTTCAAGCGGTTAACCCTGAATTTGTTGCAGATACTAATGTGGCTGATGTTTACCTTGCTTCTTTTGGTGAGAAGAGCCAAAGCGCAGCATTAATGCTTGCTGAAGAAATTCGTGACCAATTACCAACATTACGTCTAATGACGAATCATGGTAATGGTAACTTTAAAAAGCAATTAGGACGTGCCGATAAACAAGGCGCTAAAATTGCATTGATTTTAGGTGAAGATGAAATTAATGCTGGCACTGTTGCAGTGAAAGATTTGCGTTCAGGTGAACAAACAATCGTTGCTCGTAATGAGCTAGCTCAGCAATTGACTCTGTTATTAAGTTAAGGAGAGACTTGTGGAAGTTTATAGCACCGAAAACGAACAAGTTGATGCAATTAAACAGTTTATAAAAAATTACGGTTTAACCATTGTTTTAGCTGCTGTTATTGGTTTTGGTGGTGTGTTTGGTTGGAAATATTGGCAATCACATCAAACAAATCGCTTACAAGAAAGTGCAGAGGCTTTTGCAACTGTGAGTGAAGCACTTGCTAAACCAACCCCTGAAAATATTGAGTTAGCCGAAAAATTTGTTACAGATACAAATGATGTTTATGGCGCACTAGCGTCATTAGAACTTGCACAGATTGCTATTGATGCTAATGACTTAGTTAATGGTGAGCGTCATCTGACAACCGCTATTGCAAAAGTAAAAAATGATGCATTTGCAGATATGCTAAATCTTCGTTTAGCTCGAGTACAATTAGCATTAGATAAAACTGATGCTGCTTTGATCTCGTTAGAGCAAGTGAAAGGCAAAGCATGGAATGGAATGAAAAATTATATCCGTGGTGATGTATTAGCGAAAAAAGGCGATAATACAGGTGCGGCAACTGCTTATCGTAGCGCATTAACTGATGAAAATGCGGGTGCTATTCGCTCACTGGTTGAACTTAAACTCAATAATTTATCCAATTAAAGGGATCTTCAGACATGCAACTGCGTAAAACTCTCCTGGTTGGTCTACTAGCATCTGCTTTATTGGCAGGCTGTTCTAGTGAACAGGATAATGTGACAATGTCTCCATTACCTGAGGTGCAGAGCCAATTTACACCTAGAGCTGTTTGGGATAAGTCAGTTGGAAATGGTATTGGTAAATACTATTCTCACTTGTCACCAACATGGGATGGCTCAGTTGTCTATGTCGCTGATCGCCATGGTTTAGTTAAAGCGTTAGATTTGGAAACAGGTAAAGAGCTCTGGTCACAAGATCTCTCTATTAAAACCGGTTTTCTTTCATCCAATGAATCCGCATTACTTTCTGGTGGATTGACTGTTTCAGGTACTCGGGTTTTTGTGGGAACTGAAAAAGCAAAAGTTTATGCGCTGAATACTGATGATGGTTCTATTGATTGGGAAACCGATGTTGCAGGCGAAGCCATTTCAAAACCTGTTGTTAGTGATGGATTAGTGCTTATCCATACTAGTAATGGCTTATTGCAAGGGTTGGATTTATTAACTGGCGAAATATCATGGACAGTTAATTTAGATACACCATCATTATCTCTTCGTGGTGAGTCTGCGCCAGCTGTTGCTTATGGTGCTGCAATTATTGGTGCAGATAATGGCCGTGTCAGTGCAGTTATCCTTTCTCAAGGACAGTTGATTTGGCAACAAAATATTTCACAAATTAAAGGCTCAACTGAAATTAGCCGATTAAATGATGTGGATATTACCCCAATTATTGATGAAAATACTGTTTATGCAATGGCGTATAACGGTAACTTAGTTAGCCTTGATATGCGTTCTGGACAAATTCTTTGGAAACGCGACCTAGGCTCAGTCAATGATATGGTATTGCTAGGTGATAATCTTTACCTTGTTGACCAAAATGACCGAGTTTTATCTGTTCGTAAATCGGATGGTGTGACATTATGGACACAAGAAGATTTATTGCATCGTAATTTAACTGCACCTGCTATTGTTGATGGTTATTTAGTCGTTGGTGATGCAGAAGGTTATCTCCATTGGATTGATACCAGTAATGGTAAATTCATTGCACAAAACCAAGTGAATAGCTCAGGTTTATTAAGTCGCCCTCAAGCGGTACAAGATAAATTGATGATCCAAGCTCGTGACGGTAAAGTTTATCTTTATAGTCGGTAATTTATTGCTGACAAATCTATTTATTTTACGGCTCCTTTAAAGGAGCCGTTTCGTCTTTTTAGTATTTACATGTAAAATACAATCAGAATTTTGATTGTATTTTTATGAGGCATCAAAAAATGATACCCGTTATTGCCTTAGTAGGGCGCCCTAACGTGGGTAAATCCACGTTGTTTAATCGACTAACACGCACAAGAGACGCATTAGTTGCTGATTTTCCAGGCCTCACTCGTGACCGTAAATACGGTCGTGCGGAGTTAGAGGGCGAAGAGTTTATTATTATTGATACTGGTGGTATTGATGGTGCTGAAGAGGGTGTTGAAACCCATATGGCATCACAATCATTACAGGCAATTCAAGAAGCCGACGTTGTACTATTTTTAGTTGATGCTCGTGCCGGTTTAATGCCAGCAGACCAAGGCATTGCCAAACATCTTCGTGGTGTTGAGAAAAAAACATATTTAGTTGCGAATAAAACAGACGGTATTGATACTGATACTGCGTTAGCTGATTTCTATTCTTTAGGTTTAGGTGAGATTTTCCCAATTGCGGCCTCTCATGGTCGTGGTGTGGCTCAATTAATTGAACAAGCATTATTACCAATTACAGGAAAAGTGGTTGAAGAAGAAAAAGAGCTGACCGAAGAAGAAGAGAATGCAGCATATTGGGCTGCATTAGAAGCTGAGCAAGAAGCACAAGCATTAGAAGAGGAAGAAGATGACTTCGATCCTTCTACATTACCTGTCAAATTGGCGATCGTTGGTCGTCCTAATGTGGGTAAATCGACGCTGACAAATCGTATGCTTGGTGAAGATCGTGTAGTTGTTTACGATATGCCCGGTACAACACGCGACAGTATCTATATTCCTATGGAGCGTGATGATAAAGAATATATCATCATCGATACAGCCGGAGTTCGTAAGCGCGGTAAAGTGAAAGAAACAGTAGAAAAATTCTCTGTTATCAAAACACTGCAAGCGATTGAAGATTCTAATGTTGCATTGTTAGTTATTGATGCGCGTGAAGGCATCTCTGATCAAGATCTTTCATTGCTAGGTTATATTTTGAATGCGGGTCGTTCATTAGTGATTGCTGTTAATAAATGGGATGGCATGACACAAGACGATCGTGAACAAGTAAAAGCCATGCTTGATCTTAAACTGGGCTTTGTTGACTTTGCACGAGTTCACTTTATTTCTGCATTACATGGTAGTGGTGTGGGTAATCTTTTTGAATCTATTCAAGAAGCTTATGTCTGTGCAACGCGTCGTGTTGGCACATCAATGCTGACGCGTATCATGAAGATGGCAGAAGATGATCACCAGCCACCAATTGTTCGTGGACGCCGTGTAAAAATGAAGTATGCACATGCTGGTGGTTATAATCCACCTGTTGTGGTTATTCATGGTAATCAGGTAACTGATTTACCAGATAGCTATAAGCGTTATTTGATGAACTATTTCCGTCGTACTCTGCAAGTTATGGGGACGCCAATTCGCATTCAATTTAAAGAGGGTGAAAACCCTTATGCGGATAAGAAAAATAAATTAACACAATCTCAAATGCGTAAACGTAAGCGTTTAATGTCACATTTGAAGAAATCTAAATAAGCTTATTCAAGCTTAAAAATAATAAAAACGGCGTTCACAGTATGTTGAACGCCGTTTTTTATGCTCATGATTATTATTGTTCAGCTAACATTTTTTCTATCATCTGTTGAGCCACAATCGCTTGTTCACCGCTTGTTATCGGATGAGTATCGTTCATCACACATTGAATAAAATGCTCTACAGCACCAATAAACCCACGTTGTAATAAAATCGGATCCCAATTTTCGGGATGTTTTTCAGTGAGTATTTGTTTATTTTCACTACGCCACATATTCATATTGGTAATTTGATGGATCGCATTTTCATCAATAGCAATGAGTTGTTCTTGCTGACTACCCGCTTTTCTATGCATTGAGGTTGTTATCCAGCAGTCTTCTATTTTTAAATGATGTTCAGCATAAAATAACTCACTCTTTTCTGTTTGAATAATACTGCCACTTGATAATTTTGCATTAGAACCAGCAAACCAAAGTGCAGTATCGATAACATGTAAATAATCATCGAATAAGGTAAAGCGGGTATCTTTTGGTCCGATGCTATCACATCGATGTTTCTCTATTCTTAGTGAAGAGAGATGCGTTATCGTTTGTTTCAATGATTGGTAAAAAGGTGCAAAGCGACGGTTAAATCCCACCATTAATTTTTTATTTTTTTGCGTTGCGAGTTCAATGAGTATCTCAGATTGATGGATATGTTCTGTTAATGGTTTATCAACATAAACATGTACTCCCTCATTTAATAAATATTTTATGATTTCAAAATGGCTTGAAGTGGTACTGTGTACAAATATGGCATCACATTGTTTAGCAAGAGAGTGAAGGTTATTAAAATAGGAAATACGGTAAGCGGCACAAATTGCATTTCCTTTTTCTTGGTTTGGTGAAAATGCTCCCACAAATTCCCAATTAGCGGTTTTGCTCAAAATAGGGAGATAAACTTTCTGTGCAATTGCCCCTAACCCAACCATACCTATCCGTAATTTTTTCATTATTCGCCTTCTTTTTTCAATGTAATATCCAGTTAAGACAAGTAAAAAGTATATATATTGCTAATTAAAGAATAAAAAAAGAAAAATGATAATTACCTTTTTAAAATCAATAACCTGATATTCTAAAGCTATTCGGTTAAGCGGAGTTGAGTTGCTAATGTCATTTATATTTCGATTTATTGATCTATTTTAGCTGTATAATTTTTTAATTACTTTCGTTATTCTCTGGTGATTGCGAAACTGTTTTTTCATACATTTAAGGTAACTTGTATGCTTAGAGCCTTTATTCTCTTCACATTTTTGGGATATCAAAGCATTGCACTTGGTAGCAATAGCTCGAATAATTTTTCTCTTGGTTTAGTTTCCAATAAAGAAGAAGGGCTTATTTTATATACAGATAAACCCACTTTAGCAGAGCAACTGATTTACACCTGTTTTAATGACCCTACCAATAAAAATAACAATCAATGTTTATTACTTCAGGGGAAAGATTTTAATATTACTGATAAATATAATGTAGTTTATGACTCCATTGATGACAAAATAACCTATACATACCTTTATAATAAAAAGTCAACTCAACTCGTAGACTTTATGGATGAGCTATCAATGTCTGTTATTTATCCTAATAATCCTAATCAGGAAAATAGCATTAAAATAACAGGAGCATTAAATCACTCTGAAATTATCTTTGATCATCAAAAAATCAATATAACAAATTGCTATAGTTCTGAAGGAATTCATATCTTTAATAAAGATGATATAAGCAAATACCACTTATATTATTATTTAGGGTTTGATGTTATTTCAGATTGTCCTGATAAGTTATTCGAAGAATAAAAACGCCATCATTCAAACAAAGCGTTATTCCTCATTTTATATTGATTTCATTGATTTTTTTTATTTAATTATCATATAACGATATTGTTTTCATAAAAACTTAATTTAATTTTTCAAATAATAATTTAAAATGTAATTGATTCCTATTCGTCTTAATGAGCTGTTATTTTGAAAAAAACGATTATCATTACATCAATTTTTATGCTTTCTGCTTGTGCAACACCTGAAAAATGGGAAGCAAACACCAGAGCACCATCTCCTTTAGATATCGCTAAAAATATGTGTATGCAAGAAGCTAATACGCGATATCCCGCGAGATATGTGACTTCAAGTCAACCTTCTTTTGCTCCAATGAGAATAAATGGTAAAGATATTCCAAATTCAGGGGCAGGAACATCTTTTCCTTCAGATGCGAATGAATGGCAGCGTAGAGATTATTTTAATACCTGTATGAGAGGAGAAGGCTGGGAAAATAAAAATAAAGTTACCGGGTTACTGTCCTTTTTGTTTAATTAATCTTGCCAAAAAGAAAAGTTCGCTTTTTCGTTGATTTAAAAAAAAGCCACTTTAAAAAGTGGCTATCATTAAGAGATAGAGCTTGTGTTATACCCACTCTTTTTGGATCAAAAAGTCACTGTATAGCTTTGCTTCAGGAGTATCCGGTTCGGGTGAATAATCATATTCAAAACGGACTAAAGGTGGCATAGACATTAAAATTGACTCTGTTCTTCCTCCGCTTTGTAGCCCAAATAAGGTTCCTCTATCCCACACTAAATTAAACTCAACATAGCGACCACGGCGATAGAGCTGGAATTGGCGCTCATGCTCTCCCCAAGGCATTGATTTACGTTTTTCAACTATAGGTAAGTAAGCATCAAGATAACCAAGGCCAACACATTGAACAAACTCGAAACAATGGTCAAAATCTGGTGTATTTAAATCATCAAAGAAAAGCCCACCGACACCACGGGGTTCGTTGCGGTGTTTAATATAAAAATAATCATCACACCATTTTTTATAACGCGGGTAATAATCTTTACTAAAAGGGATACAAACAGATTTGGCAACCTTATGCCAATGGATAACGTCTTCTTCAAATCCATAGTAAGGTGTTAAATCAAAGCCACCGCCAAACCACCAAATGGGATCTTCACCTTCTTTTTCCGCAATAAAAAAGCGCACATTGGCATGAGAGGTTGGAATATAAGGATTAAGTGGGTGAATAACTAATGAAACACCCATTGCTTGAAAACGACGTCCGGCTAATTCAGGGCGATGTGCTGTTGCCGATTTAGGGAGTGACTCACCATAGACATGTGAAAAATTAACTCCTGCTTGTTCGAAAAGCGCGCCATGGGTTAATACACGAGTACGGCCACCACCACCTTCTTTTCTTTCCCAATTATCTTGCTGAAAAGTGGCTTTTTGGTCTATGTTTTCAAGAGAGTGACAAATCGTATCTTGTAGTGATAAGAAAAATTCTTTAACACGATGAATATCAGGTAAATTCATAATAACCTACAATTTTTATCATATTTATTAAAAATAGAACTCCATATTGTCTATGTTCTCATTTTCAAGTTGATTCATAAACCAAACAAGCGATAATAAATTTAGATTTATATGAACAATAATAGGCAAAACCATGGAAATACGTGTATTTCGCCAAGATGATTTTGAGGCAATTATTACACTTTGGGAACGTTGCGATTTAATCTCGCCAGAAAACGATCCTGAAATTGATATTGAAAGAAAAATAAACCATTCACCTGATTTATTTCTGATTGCAGAAGTGGCCGGTGAACTAGTAGGGAGTGTGATGGGAGGCTACGATGGTCATCGTGGATCTTTATACTATTTAGGGGTTCACCCAGACTTTCGTGGCAGAGGCATTGCGAATGCATTGATCTCTCGATTAGAAAAAAAACTGATCGCAAAAGGATGCCCACAAATTACATTAGTTATACCAGAAGAAAATGATGCAACGATTTTTATGTTTGAAAAGCTATTGTATGAAGATCAAAACCAAGAAAGTACAACTTATACTAAACGGTTAATTATCGATCAGGATTTTGATCTCTAATATATCATAAGCCCTCAATATTTTGAGGGTTATTCTTACTTCTGTGTTTGTCCTTTCTGTTTCTCTATTTTTATCCTTACACTTTATTCCCTTATTCTATACGCAAAATCTGATATTGCTTTTTCTGTGGAACAAACCGTGATGTAAAAGGTCGTAACTAGGCCTTCTTTTTCATGAGGTTATTCAGCGTTAAATTAAGCAATACTTTTTTATGCTAATTTATTGTGGGTGCTTTAGTCTGATGATTGAGGTGGGATAAAGAGTAAGATAAGGTGTGCTTAATAACATCAATATCTATTTTAATGAGTGATGTAAAAGTTTAACGGAGAAATAAATGATACCTAAGTTTTGGTTACCCTTGTGTTTAAGCATAAGCGTTTTGCTATTAAGTGGCTGTTCCTCCATGGGAGGAATGTCTTTTTCTGCACTAAATCCGATGAATTGGTTCTCAAATGATACGCTAACCGTTTCTGCTAATGGATTAGGTAATATTACAAATTCAACAAAAATCACAGAAAATGATATTAAAAATGAGTTAGGAAGTCGCTTTCATTATCGTGAAGGCATGGAAATGCAAGGCAATGATATTATCGTTGTTGTTCAAGGTTTAGATGATAATAAAACTCAAGTGGCTTTCTACGGCAAAGAAAAAGGCACAGTAGAGAAAATAGAAGTCTTTGATGCCAAGGCGACGACAGATTGGGGCACAACTATTGGTACACCATTTAAAGATATCTATAAAAAAGCCTTTGGTGCATGTAGTAAAGGCCCTAAAGATGAAAAGCAAAGAACAATTTTATGCCAATCAGAACAAGCTAAATCAGTGAGCTATGTCTTTAGTGGACAATGGGACGGCCCTGATGGATTAATGCCGCCAGATGAAGTTTTATCAAATTGGACGTTAACGCAAATTATTTGGCAGAACAAAACACCTGCACGCTATTCCTTATAATATATGGAAGATTTTATAATCAGACTGTCTGATATTTGTTAAAAGGCAAATCTTCGGAAAAAAATATTCGATATAATTAACATTATTCCGAGCGTTTTGATTATTGATTAGGGAAGCAATATGTCTCATGCACAAAGTGGCATTTTAGTCGCACATAGTAAATTTGGTCTTTTTATCGAAGCAATGGTCGTGGGTGAATTAGAATTTCTGCGTCAAGGATGTCAGAAATTTATGCAATCATTATCTGATTTACAAAAGCAATTTCCTGATGCGTCATTAGGCGCAGTTGTTGCATTTGGCTCCGATCTTTGGAAAAAATTATCAGATGAAAACAGTGCCCCTGAGCTAAAACCTTTTCGCCCATTAGGTAAAGGTTTAGCGCCGGCGACACAACGTGACCTACTTATTCATATTCAATCTATGCGCCATGATGTGAACTTTTCATTGGCTCAAGCAGCAATAGCGGCTTTTGGTGATGTGATTAAAGTTGAAGAAGAAATTCATGGTTTCCGTTGGATAGAAGAGCGTGATTTAAGTGGTTTTATTGATGGTACTGAAAACCCACAAGATGATGAACGCTACGGTGTTGCATTGATTAATGATGGTGTAGATGCTGGTGGTAGTTATGTTTTAGTTCAGCGTTATGAGCATAACCTAAAAAAATGGGCTCGTTTTAGTGAATCAGATCAAGAGAAAATGATCGGTCGTACTAAAAAAGACAGTGTTGAACTTGATGAATCAGAACGTAATGTCACTTCTCATGTTTCTCGTGTTGTGATTGAAGAAGATGGTGAAGAGTTGGCTATTTTACGTCACAGCCTGCCTTACGGTACTGCAAGTGGTAAACATGGTTTATATTTCTTAGCTTATTGTGGTCGTTTATATAATATTGAACAGCAATTACTAAGTATGTTTGGTGAATTAGATGGCAAACACGATGACTTATTACGTATGAGTAAGCCTGTTACAGGAAGTTACTACTTTGCTCCATCTTATGAAGCCTTAAAAGCACTGTAAATTGCCGAGTATTAAATAAGTTTTTATTGATGAAATGCCTGCTTTAATCGCAGGCATTTTTGTCTGAATTTTTTTCATATTAATATCAATCGATGTGAATTTAATTAATTAGCTTGCATTTTACTCAATTTTAATAGCTTTCAGTTATATCAAATAACAAAAGCTAACTACACTGTTATAAATAAAGCCGATAAAGTAACCATTAGAATAAAACTTACAATGATGGGTACTTTTGATGAAGAAAAACATAATCAGAACCTTTGCATTACAAACAACTACGGCATTGTCTTTGGTTGCCAGTAGTTATGCAGGGGCAGCTCAATTACTTAATAGCTCTTATGATATTGCGCGAGAGTTATTCACACAGCTAAATAGTGATTTTAAAACTCAGTGGGATGCACAGCATCCTGATGACAAAGTAACTATCAAACAATCTCATGCTGGCTCTTCTAAGCAAGCACTTGCGATATTGCAAGGGCTACCTGCGGATGTGGTGACATACAACCAAGTGACCGATGTACAAATTCTGCATGATAAAGGCAAGCTTGTTCCAGCAGATTGGCAACAACGTTTGCCTAACAATAGCTCACCTTATTATTCCACTATGGCGTATTTAGTTCGCAAAGGTAATCCTAAAAATATTACGACATGGGAGGATTTAACCCGCGAAGATGTCAAAGTGGTTTTCCCGAATCCCAAAACATCAGGTAATGGTCGCTATACCTATTTAGCTGCTTGGGGGGCTTTTGAAAAAGCCTATGGTAATGATGCAAAAACCCAAGAAGCAATGAAAAAGTTCCTTAAAAATGTTGAAGTATTTGATACCGGAGGTCGTGGTGCGACAACCTCTTTTATTGAGCGTGGACTTGGGGATGTGCTGATCAGTTTTGAATCTGAAGTTAATAATATTCGTCAGCAATATGGTGAAGATGAATATCAAGTTATTGTGCCACCCGTAGATATTCTAGCTGAGTTTCCAGTCGCTTGGATTGATAAAAATGTGCAACGTAATGACACAGAAGCACTGGCAAAAGCTTACCTCAATTACTTATACAGTCCTCAAGCACAAGAGATCATCACGCAATTTAACTATCGCGTAAATGATAAAGCTGTTATGGCGCAAAAAGCAGCACAATTTCCAGCAACGTCTCTATTTACCGTTGAAGAGATATTTGGCGACTGGAATAACGTGATGAAAACACATTTCACAACAGATGGCATGCTTGACAAGTTATTAGCACAAGGACGTCAATAATGTTTACCACAACCAGTAAACGGGTATTACCGGGATTTGGATTAAGCTTAGGCGGAACACTGTTTTATACCTGCTTGATCTTACTATTACCAATGAGTGCACTGGTTGTGCAACTTTCTGATATGAGCTGGGCGCAATATTGGGCAGTCATAACACATCCTCAAATTGTTGCCGCGTATAAAGTCACACTACTTGCAGCTGCGGTTGCTAGTATTTTTAATGCTATTTTTGGCATGTTGCTTGCCTGGATCATTACACGTTATCGTTTTCCGGGTAGACAACTACTTGATGGTTTAATGGACTTGCCTTTTGCTTTACCTACTGCGGTTGCTGGATTAACGCTCGCTACGCTGTTCTCAACACAAGGCTGGTATGGCTTTGTGCTAGATAAATTTGATATCAAAGTCATTAATACATGGATTGGGATTGCTGTTGCTATGGCTTTTACCAGTTTGCCTTTTGTAGTAAGAACGGTTCAGCCAGTGCTTGAAGAGTTAGGCCCAGAGTATGAAGAGGCCGCTGAAACTCTAGGAGCGAGCCGTTGGCAAACATTTCGTAAAGTTGTATTGCCTGAATTATCACCTGCATTAATTGCTGGAACCGCGCTTTCTTTTACACGCAGTTTGGGGGAGTTTGGGGCTGTTATTTTTATTGCCGGTAATATTGCATGGCAAACAGAAGTGGTTTCCTTGATGATTTTTATTCGATTACAAGAGTTTGATTATCCTGCGGCTAGTGCTGTGGCTTCTGTGATTTTACTTGTTTCTTTAGTCTTACTGTTTTCAATTAATGGATTACAAAGCCGATTTGGTCAACGGTTGAGGGGGCATTGATGTCAGATATTATGCAACAAGGCTCTATTGATCGTCGGCAAATTGATTGGGTTAAGTGGGGATTGATCCTTACAGGGGTTGCGTTATCCATTTTATTTTTAGTTGTGCCTATTGCGTGGATCTTTATGACCGCGTTTTCAAAAGGTGTTGAAATATTTACTGAGAACTTATTAGACAGCGATATGTTACATGCTGTCTGGTTAACAGTATTAATCGCGTTAATCACAGTACCTGTCAATATGTTGTTTGGTGTCAGTATGGCATGGCTGGTTACTCGCTTTCGTTTTCCGGGACGCCAATTATTAATGACACTCATTGATATCCCTTTTGCGGTATCACCTGTTGTCGCCGGACTGCTCTACTTGCTTTTTTACGGTAGTAATGGCTGGGCTGGTCAATGGTTATCTCAGTTTGATATTCAGCTTATGTTTTCATGGCCGGGGATGGTTTTAGTTACCGTATTTGTCACTTGTCCTTTTGTTGTTAGAGAACTGGTGCCAGTGATGATGAGTCAAGGTAGTCAAGAAGATGAAGCGGCAGTGTTATTAGGGGCGAGTGGTTGGAAAATGTTTTGGCGTGTGACATTACCGAATATCCGTTGGGCATTACTCTATGGTGTGGTATTAACCAATGCCAGAGCTATTGGTGAATTTGGCGCGGTTTCAGTGGTATCCGGTGCCATTCGTGGTGAAACCTATTCATTGCCGTTACAAGTTGAATTGTTGCATCAAGATTACAATACCGTTGGTGCCTTTACGGCTGCCGCATTACTCGCGATGATGGCGATATTCACCTTAATGTTTAAAAGTGCATTGCAATGGCATTTAGCACGTCAGCAATGACATCATTATTGACACAAAAGTAGAGGCAAAATATGAGTATTGAAATTAATAATGTCACAAAATATTTTGATCGCACCGAAGTGTTGCATGATGTCAGCCTTGATGTCGCTTCAGGTGAAATGGTGGCATTGTTAGGACCTTCAGGATCAGGAAAAACAACGCTTTTACGTATTATAGCGGGATTAGAACATCAAACCCAAGGAAACATCTGCTTTGAAGGACAAGATGTTAGTCAATTACATGCTCGTTCACGTAAAGTCGGTTTTGTTTTTCAGCATTATGCACTGTTTCGCCATATGACCGTATTTGAGAACATTGCATTTGGCTTAACCGTATTACCACGTCGTGAACGTCCTAGTAAGGCTGAGATTAATAAAAAAGTTGAGCAATTGTTAGAGATGATCCAATTACCTCACTTAGCTCAACGTTATCCGGCACAATTATCGGGTGGGCAAAAACAGCGGGTGGCTTTAGCAAGGGCTTTGGCTGTAGAGCCTCAAATTTTATTATTAGATGAGCCTTTTGGTGCTTTAGACGCCAAAGTAAGAACAGAATTACGCCGTTGGTTACGTGAATTGCATGAAGAACTTAAATTTACTAGCGTCTTTGTGACTCATGATCAACAAGAAGCGATGGAAGTGGCCGATCGCATTGTGATAATGGGGAATGGAAAAATAGAACAAGTAGGTACACCACAAGAAGTGTGGCAATCGCCTTCAAGCCGCTTTGTACTCGAATTTTTAGGTGATGTTAATCATCTACAAGGTGAGATTAATGGTGCACAATTACATATTGGGGGCTATCACTTACCATTATCGGTGACACCGCTTTATCAAGGTGAAGTAGATGTATTTTTACGCCCTTGGGAAATCGCATTAAGTACATATGAAAATAGTGTCTGTCGATTACCTGTTAAAGTTATTGAGGTTTCACCTAAAGGACATTATTGGCAATTAATTTTACAACCCATAGGATGGAGTAAAACACCAATTACGGCAGTATGGAATGAGATGTCTTTAACACCAGAAAAAGGAAATACCTATTATATGGGAGGTGCCCAAGCCCGTTTATATTCGGGAGATACTCCCTTAAAAACTGTATCGCTGGCGTATACCGCGTAATTATATTTATCACTGTACTCTCTAATTTTCACCCATGCCTATTTTTAAGCATGGGTGTTTTGGTTTTGACAACAGCCTAAGGTTATCTAAAAACATTAATGCTATTGCGTTAATAAGTTAAATGTGATTTCTTCATTAATACAGACAAATAAATGAGCAGGGACTTATTGTGGCAGGGTTAGAACAATTTATTGGTAATACACCATTAGTAAAACTACAACGACTTACACAAGAGGTAGACGCTGAAATCTGGGTTAAGCTTGAAGGTAATAACCCCGCAGGTTCAGTGAAAGACAGAGCTGCATTATCTATGATTGAACAAGCAGAATTACGTGGTGAAATAAAGCCAGGTGATACGCTTATTGAGGCAACCAGTGGTAATACTGGGATTGCCTTAGCTATGATTGCAGCAGTAAAAGGCTATCGCTTAAAACTATTAATGCCGGAAAATATGAGTAAAGAGCGTCAAGCTTCTATGCAAGCCTATGGTGCAGAGCTTATTTTGGTAAGTCGAGAAATAGGAATGGAAGGGGCTAGAGATCTCGCACAACAAATGGAACAGCAGGGAGAGGGAAAAGTATTAGATCAATTTAATAACCCAGATAACCCAAGAGCCCATTTTATGTCAACAGGCCCTGAAATTTGGCAACAGACGCAAGGTCGTATTACCCATTTTGTGTCAAGTATGGGCACAACAGGCACTATTACAGGTGTAGGTAGTTATTTAAAAACACAATCTGACCAAGTGCAAATCATTGGACTTCAACCAGAAGAAAAAAGCCAAATTCCAGGCATTCGTCGCTGGTCGCCCGCTTACTTACCAGGGATCTTTAAAAAAGAGCTGGTGGATAGTGTGATTGATATGTCTCAAACCGAAGCAGAATCAACGATGCGCCTTTTAGCAAGACAAGAAGGTATCTTCTGCGGTGTGAGTTCTGGGGGCGCTGTTGCTGGCGCTCTGCGCGTTGCAAGAGAAAATCCCGGTGCGGTGATTGTTGCGATTGTTTGTGATAGGGGGGATCGTTATCTGTCAACGGGCGTTTACTCGTCATAATTCATACTAGTCATACTTCAAGTTGCAGCGTTGTTGTGACTGTGCTCATTCGCACTAGTCACAATACTCGTCATACTTCAAGCCGTAGCGTTGTTGACTGCGTTCATTCGCACTAGTCACATACTTATGTATGTTCCTAGTGACTCATTTACTTGTCGCCTAGCTATAGCTTGAATTATTTAGAGTATTTACTCGTTATACTTCAAGCCGTAGCGTTGTTGACTGCGTTCATTCGCACTAGTCACATACTTATGTATGTGACTAGTGACTCATTTACTTGTCGCCTAGCTACAGCTTGAATTATTTAGAGTATTTTTTATTTTTTATTTTTTAGTTTTGTAATATAAAAAAACCGCCACATTACTGGTGGCGGTTTAAATCATCTAGAGTGCAAATAGAAAATAATTAGAAATTATTTTTTAATCTGAATAATAACGGTTTCACCAACAGTAACTGGGCCTGTCATTTTGGTTAAACCTTGAATTTCATCCATATTAGAAATGACAACTGGTGTCAGAACTGATTTTGCTTTTTCTTCTAATACAGCCAAGTCAAATTCTAAAATAGTATCACCAACTTTTACTTGCTGACCTTCTTCAGCGATACGTTTAAACCCTTCACCTTTCAGTTCAACAGTGTCGATACCGAAGTGGACAAACAACTCGATACCGTTGTCAGACTCAATAGAGAAAGCATGGTTAGTCTCGAAAATTTTACCGATAGTACCATCGACTGGCGCAACAATTTTATTACCAGCAGGTTTGATAGCAATACCGTCACCTACGATTTTTTCAGCGAAAACAACATCAGGAACATCTTCGATATTGACGATTTCACCTGAAAGTGGTGCAACAATATCAATCGTGCCACTGCCTTTCTTTTCCTCTGAAACCAGTGATTTTAATTTATCAAACAGACCCATGAATCTTCTCCTAATTATTGTAGTTGGGACCGGGCTCTGGCTAATGCGATTAGCACAGTGTCTTCTCTTTAGTAAAAGTTTCTACTAAGTCCATCAATTCTTTCGCAGTTGGCTGAGCAAGTGCTTGCTCTGCTAGTGCTCTTGCGTCATCGTAATTCGCATTGCGGATCACTTTTTTGATGCGAGGAATTGAAATAGCACTCATACTAAACTCATCTAATCCCATGCCTAGAAGGAGCAATGTTGCTCGTTCATCTCCAGCAAGTTCACCACACATTCCAGTCCATTTACCTTCAGCATGTGATGCATCAATCACCTGTTTTATCAGGTTGAGTACGGCAGGTGACATTGGATTATATAGATGAGATATCAGCTCATTTCCACGGTCTACAGCCAGAGTATATTGTGTTAGATCGTTAGTCCCAATACTGAAAAAGTCAACTTCTTTTGCCATATGACGAGCCATCACAGCGGCAGCTGGTGTTTCTACCATTACACCGACTTCAATAGACTCATCAAAAGCTTTATTTTCTTCACGAAGTTGGTTTTTCAATATTTCAAGTTCTGCTTTCAATGCTCTGATCTCTTCAACAGAGATAATCATTGGAAACATAATGCGTAGTTTACCAAAAGCAGATGCTCTTAAGATAGCACGTAATTGTGAATGAAGGATCTCTTTACGGTCAAGACAAATACGAATTGCACGCCAGCCTAAAAATGGGTTCTCTTCTTTAGGTAGATTCATGTAAGGTAAGTCTTTATCACCACCAATATCCATAGTACGAATAATGACCGCAGGACTTCCAACTGCTTCTGCTACCGCTTTATAGGCTTGGAATTGCTCATCTTCTGTTGGTAAAGAGTCTCTATCCATAAATAAAAACTCAGTACGATAGAGACCAACACCTTCAGCACCGTTACGTTCAGCACCAGCAACATCACGAACTGTACCAATATTAGCGCAAACTTCGACTTGGTGCCCATCAAGTGTAATGGCAGGTAAATCTTTGAGCTTGGCTAATTCTTCCTTTTCGTGCAGATACTCTTCTTTGATGACTTTTAATGCTTCGAGTTCTTCGTCAGATGGATTAATAATAATTTTGTTATTAATCGCATCAAGAACAAGATAATCGTCTTTTTTAATGGTTTGTGTTGCATTAGATGTACCCACAATAGCTGGGATTTCTAATGAACGAGCCATGATAGAAGTATGAGACGTTCTACCCCCTAAGTCAGTGATAAAGCCTAATACGTTATCTAGGCTTAATTGAGCAGTTTCGGAAGGGGTGAGGTCAGTTGCTACTAGAATAACTTTTTCTGAAATAGCACTTAAATCGATAATTGGCATTTCTAAAATATTACGCATCAAGCGTTTACCAATATCACGAACGTCAGCAGCGCGCTCTTTTAAGTATTCGTCATCTAATGCTTCTAATGCGGTGGCTTGATCTTCAATAACAGATTGAACAGCAGCTTCGGCAGTCTTTTTGTCGCTTTTGATGAGAGTAACAATTTCTTGTTCTAACTCTTCATCTTCTAATAACATGATATGGCCTTCAAAGATTTCGGCTTTATCTGCACCGAGATTTTTTTCAGCACGCTCTTTAATGATTTCTAGTTGTTGTGCAGATTTATTGCGGCCATCTTTAAAGCGCTCGATTTGATTCTCAATTTCATCACTTTGGATCTTACGTTGGCTAATGATGATGGGTTCTTCTTTGAGGAGAAGGGTTTGACCAAATGCGATACCGGGTGATGCTAAAATTCCTGAAATCATAATTTATCCTACGACTTGCTGGTGATAATCTTAAAAGAATAGGATTGCAAAATACTGTTGTTTTAAAATCATCATTAGAGGTTAACTCCCCTGAATGGTTTCAGGGGAATAAATACTGTGCTAATGCTTAATCGCGAATTATTCTAATTCCGCCATTAATTTTACCAATGCTTCAACGGCTTGCTTTTCGTCTTCACCTTCAGCAGAGATAGTTACTACAGTACCTTGGGTCAAACCTAAGGTTTGTAATTTGAAAAGGCTCTTAGCACTAGCAGATTTACCACTAGAGATAAGGGTGATATCAGAAGAGAATGTTTTGGCTTCTTTTACAAATTGTGCAGCAGGACGAGTATGTAAGCCGTTTGGTGCTGTAATAGTAACTTCTTGCTGGTACATAGGATTTTTTTCCTTTTATAACTCAATTGTTCACATTAAGTCAGGACTTAGTAAGTGTAGATGAAATTGTCCTGCTTTGCGTAGCAATATCAGATAATATTAAGTCGTAAAGCGTCATCTGATAAAAAATAGTGTTCAAGAAAATAAAAGAGTGTGATTTTATCATCTCGGTTATTTTCTGATTAATTTCGACCTTCGAAATAATTAATTGATTAAATACTAAACTCGAAGGAATAAATCACCTGTCTGGATGACAAAGTTTGATCTCCACCACAAAAAAAGCACCTTTAAGGTGCTTTTTTAATAAATATTTTACAATTGAGATGATGCGATTTAGCTATCAGAAATGTCAGCAAAAAGTGGGGTGCTTAAATAACGCTCACCTGAAGAAGGTAAAATTACTACAATTTCTTTGTTTGCAAATTCAGGTTCTTTTGACAGTTTTACGGCTGCCGCAATCGCTGCTCCAGAAGAAATACCCGCTAAAATACCTTCTTTGGTCATTAATTCTCGCGCAGTATCAAAAGCTTCTTCGTTTGTTATCTGAATAACGCGATCCAGCAACGATAAATCTAGGTTTTCAGGAATAAAACCAGCACCAATACCTTGAATTTTATGAGGACCTGGTTTAATTTCTTCACCAGCTAAGGCTTGTGTAATAACAGGAGAACCTGTTGGTTCAACAGCAACCATTGTCACTGCTTTGCCTTTTGTTTTTTTCAAGTAACGGCCAATACCCGTGATAGTACCACCAGTACCAACACCTGCAATTACAGCACCGACTTCACCATCAGTATCATTCCAAATTTCAGGGCCTGTGGTTTTTTCATGAATTTCAGGGTTAGCTGGATTACTAAATTGCTGTAGTAAGAGATAGCGGCTAGGATCGCTATCACGAATTTCATTAGCTTTATCGATAGCCCCTTTCATGCCTTTTGCGCCATCAGTTAGCACTAAGTTGGCACCTAGAGCTTTGAGTAGTTTTCGGCGTTCAACGCTCATGGTGTCAGGCATGGTTAGCGTCAATTTGTACCCGCGTGCAGCTGCAACGTAGGCAAGTGCAATCCCTGTATTACCACTTGTCGGCTCTACAAGTTCAACACCTTCTTTTAGGATACCTTTCTTTTCAGCATCCCAAATCATGTTGGCACCGATACGGCATTTCACACTAAAGCTTGGATTACGAGATTCCACTTTAGCCAGAATGTTGCCATTTCCGAAATGCTTTAAGCGAATTAAGGGAGTGTGTCCAATAGTTTGCGAGTTGTCTTCGAAAATCTTGCTCATTTTTATCCTCGGTACATGATTTTTTATAAGGTCAGATGAAATTACCATACGCCATCAAGACAAAGATGGAAATAAGCTTTATGAATAACCTTATAACTTTTTCTTCTTTTTATTCCAAAAGGTTCTAATCAAGAGTGAGTGAGAAGATTCACAAATTAATAAATCAAGAGATGTGCAGTATATTGATGGCTGATAATCTATTTTTTAACTATATCTATTGTAAATGCAGGGGTCATAATGGAAACGATCGAAGAGTTGATTACAGCACTTGAACTCGCTGTACCTGAATTAGATGCACAAGCGTTACGTGAGAACTTACCTGAATCTGATGCTCAAGAAGATGTACTTAATTGGTTATACGAATCACTCTCTGCTCAAGGATTAATGGATTATGTAGAATGGACAGAATATTTTGGTGATATTCCTGATTTGAAATCGTTAGAACAAATCTCTTTTTCTGAATCACCTAGCGCACTGATTTTATCTCAAGTAGAGAATATTGATTGGGATGAGGTAAGTGTTGATCCTTATATGTTGCCTTACGAATTACCTTATCTGGAATATATTAACCACTTTTTGGCAGAAAAAGGGTTACGGCTAGTGGATCTCACTCCGTTTGAAAATGCGTATATTTTCTGTATTCGAGATGATGAAGAGCTGATTGAAAAATTAGATGGTGCTTTAAATATCTTTGAAATGGGCATCAATGAACGTGAGCCGATGGATAGAGAAGAAACAAAAGATTATATTCGTTCACTCATTGAGTAATATGTTCAATAGCTAAATAAATCAATCAGTGTTTTAAATATAATCTATAAAATAAACCCCCGTTTTGATAAAACGGGGGTTTTCAACATTATCGATAAGCGGCGAAATAATGCTTACCACTGTCCTTCTTGTGTATGTTGTTTGCGATAACGATCGCACCACATTGCTGTTGCACCACAAATAGCAACAGGCATGATGACTAAATTTAGAATAGGGATCATGGTAAAAATATTAATAATCATACCAAATTGAAGATTATTCCATTTGTCTTGTTTGAGTGAGGATTTCATCGTTGCAAATGAAATTTTATGGTTATCAAACGGGAAGTCATTATATTGAATTGCCATCATCCAAGCACCAAAAGCAAACCATAAAATAGGAGCAACGGTTTGTCCGACAACAGGGATAAAATAAAGTAATAACAAGACAATAGCACGAGGTAAATAATAAGCTATTTTGGTTAATTCACGTTTTAAAATACGTGGAACATCTTTTAATATACCTGTAACTCCCGTATCTGGTGGGGTAATGCCAGTTATTTGACCTTCTAATTTTTCAGCCAACAGGCCATTAAAAGGAGAGGCAATAATATTAGCTAAGGTACTAAAGAAATAAGTGAACACCAATAAAATAAAAATAACGGATAATGGCCAAATTAAATAGCTTAGCCATTGTAACCAATCAGGGACTTTTTCCATCATCCAATTGACCATATCGCCAATTTGACCATATAACCACCAAAAGGCGCTTCCGAGAATAATAATATTGGCAAGTAACGGCAAGATAACAAAACGTTTTAGCCCTTTGCGTGTAATTAAACGCCAACCAAGAGCAAAATAATGAAATCCATTTAAATTTTTATTCGTTTCTGTCAAATTTGTCATACTTCCTATTCTCTCCAATGAGGGCAAGCTAGTATCATATAGGGAGATAATCAGCCTTACTAGTCATGAATTGTCTAAAAAATGCGCATAAGAGATTGAAGTGTGTATCTTTGTGACAAGAAAATTAAGTATTGGCTTGCACTTATGAGCATTGGCAAATACTCTTAGTAAAAAGTAATATTCGCCAACGTGGCTATTAAACCTCAAGACAACAGAGATAGAAATGATGCAGCAAAATTTGCGTCTGATATTAATCGTTGTTGGTGCGATTTTAATCATAGCTTTGTTATTACACGGCTTATGGATTGGTCGAAAAGAGCGTTCTAAGCTTTTCCGTAATCGCCCAGTAAAACGTCAGAAACAGAATTATCAGTCAGATGAGAACGATGACGAACCACAATATGCTGAGGCTAGTCATCAGACATCAACTTTATCCTCTACTGAAAAGCGGGAGAGTGAGCCACCGATAAAATCGGAGTCTCTACATGAACCTGAGTTTTCGGTGGTAGATAGAGATCCATTAATGTCTGAAAACCAAGCAAAAGGGCATTCTAACGAAACATCGCTACAACAAGAGCCGACCCTTGGAGTATTTGATGTTATTGAAAAAGAATCTGCACCTGTTGTCAGGGATGAGCCAAGACAAGCTCCTGTGGCCAATGTAGCGGGTGAAATAAAATCACACGTTAATACAAGCTCGTCGGTGAGTTCAGAGCCTTCGATTTCAGAGACAACGGCTCATGTGACTCCTGTTGAAACTGAAGCTTCGCATCATGCTCCGGCTGAAGAGCCCAAAACGGGACCTACGCCAGTTGTAGAACCTGTAGAAGAAGCGGAGAAAGAGCTGGTTATTGTGTTAAACGTAAGCGCACACCATGGCCAAATGTTGGATGGTGAAATATTGATGCAAAGTATTATTCAAACTGGATTCCAGTTTGGAGAAATGAATATTTTCCATCGTCACCTAAATCCAACGGCTAATGGTCCGGTTTTATTTAGCTTAGCCAACATGGTGAAGCCAGGCACCTTTGATATAGATACTATGGCTGAATTAACCACACCAGGTGTCTCTATGTTTATGATGGTGCCGTCTTATGGTGATGCTAACCAAAACTTTAAATTGATGTTGCTTGCAGCTCAACGTATTGCATCTGATGTGGGAGGGGTTGTACTTGATGATGAGCGCAAACTCTTAACACCACAAAAAATCGAGCTTTATAAATCTAGAATTCGCAGGACGCTGGATTTAAATCAATAGTTTCTATCTGTAAAAAAGCCCCCGCTTGCGGGGGTTTTTCTTCTTTGGTGATAAATCATGAATAAAAATACTCAACAAAAAATTGATAAACTTCGCGTTACCTTACGTCACCATGAATATCTTTATCATGTCATGGACGCACCTGAAATACCTGATGCTGAATACGACCGCTTAATGAATGAGCTAAAAGCATTAGAAGCCCAACACCCTGAATTAATTACCTCAGATTCACCCACACAACGTGTAGGTGCATTACCACTCACTGCATTTGAGCAAGTGAGACATGAAATACCCATGTTGTCTTTAGATAATGCTTTTGATGAAACTAGTTATCAGGCATTTGATAAGCGTTTGCGAGATCGTTTAAAAAACAGTGAAGAAATAACTTTTTGCTGTGAATTAAAACTTGATGGACTTGCAGTTAGCTTACTTTATGAAAATGGAGTTTTAGTACAAGCTGCAACACGTGGGGATGGTACAACAGGAGAGAACATCACTGAAAACGTAAGAACCATTAAAGCGATTCCATTGCGTTTATATGGTGAAAATATCCCTGCACGTATCGAGATCCGTGGTGAAGTCTTTATGAATGAAAAAGGCTTTGAATATTTAAATGAAGAAGCTCGTCGTACAGGGGGAAAAGTATTTGCTAACCCCCGTAACGCAGCTGCGGGATCTTTACGACAACTTGATCCGCGTATCACAGCGAAACGCCCATTAACCTTTTTCTGTTATGGCGTTGGTGTGCTCGAAGGTGGACAATTACCTACAAGCCACTATGCCCGTTTACAACTATTTAAAGAATGGGGATTACCTGTCAGTGATGCGGTAAAATTGTGTACTGGTAGTAATGCTGTTCTTGAGTTTTATCATCATGTAGAAGAAATTCGCCCTAATTTAGGCTTTGATATCGATGGTGTCGTTATTAAGGTGGATGATATTACTCTGCAAGAAGAATTGGGTTTTGTTTCAAGAGCGCCACGTTGGGCTATTGCTTATAAATTCCAAGCACAAGAGCAAATAACGATTATCAAAGATGTTGAATTCCAAGTAGGGCGTACTGGTGCAATTACCCCTGTTGCCCGTTTAGAGCCTGTGCAGGTTGCTGGTGTTGTTGTGAGTAATGCCACATTACACAATGCTGATGAAATTGAGCGCTTGGGACTGCGTATTGGCGATACCGTGGTTATTCGTCGTGCGGGTGATGTTATTCCTCAGGTTGTTAGTGTGATTGAAGAGAAGCGTCCTGCTAATGCACAAGAGATTGTTTTTCCAACGCAATGTCCAATTTGCCAATCTGATATAGAGCGTATTGAAGGCGAAGCGGTAGCGCGTTGTACTGGGGGATTAATTTGTGGTGCGCAACGTAAAGAAGCGCTTAAGCATTTTGTTTCTCGTCGTGCGATGGATGTTGATGGTATGGGCGATAAAATTATCGACCAACTGGTTGAAAAAGAGTATGTCAAAACGCCAGCAGACCTTTTTCGTTTAGATGAAAAAATCCTATCTGGTTTAGAGCGAATGGGCGAAAAATCAGCAAAAAAATTAATTGCTGCATTAGATAAATCTAAATCAACAACATTTGCGCGTTTTATTTATGCTCTCGGAATTAGAAAAGTTGGTGAAGCAACGGCAAGTGGTTTAACTGCCCATTTTTCTACGCTTGAAGCATTACGAAATGCAGATGTTGAAGCATTAAAATCAGTCCCAGATGTGGGAGATATTGTGGCTAAGCATGTTGTTAACTTCTTCCAAGAAGAACACAACAAAACGGTTATTGATCAGCTAATTAATGATGCAGGCATTACATGGCAAGCACCCATGATTATCACTCATGAAGCGGAAGATAATCCTTTTGCAGGTAAAACCGTGGTGTTAACTGGCTCATTATCACAATTAACACGTGATGAAGCAAAAGATAGATTAGTAGCTTTAGGGGCAAAAGTGAGTGGAAGTGTCTCTAAAAAAACCGATATGGTGATTGCAGGTGAAGCTGCAGGTTCTAAGTTAGTGAAAGCTAACGAGTTAGGGATAGACGTTATTGATGAAGATGAAATGATAAGATTACTTGATCAATCTAAATAATCACTCTATTATTTAGTAAATGCTACTGAGAAACGCTCTCAGTAGCATTTTTTTACTTAAGTGAAATTTAAGTGAAATTTGTATTTAATGTTTCTTTAGTAACTTCCAAAGTGTGATCAACCTATCTTATTTAATAAATAGTGTGTATGCGGTTTCATGATATTGTGACAATAGTCACATCCTAATGTTACGCGTTACATAAAATGCTCCTCAAGATTTATTTTTATTTTTGGAGCATGCATGTCTTCTATCATTCACTTCGTTTTAGCACTCGCCGTTATTGGCGCATTAGCATTCATTGCGAGTAATAATCGCAAAGGGATCCGTCTGCGTTATATCGTGCAGTTATTAGTTATTGAAATTGCATTAGCATGGTTCTTCCTCAACTCTGATGTTGGTGAAGGCTTTGTTCGAGGTTTTGCTGGATTATTTGATCACTTATTAGGTTACGCTGCCCAAGGTACTGAATTTGTATTCGGTGGCATGATGAAAGGTGGTTTGGCATTCTTCTTCCTGAATGTATTATGTCCAATTATCTTTATTTCTGCATTAATTGGTATTCTTCAACACATTAAAGTATTACCTTTCGTGATCCGCATTATCGGTACAGTGCTTTCAAAAGTGAATGGTATGGGGAAACTGGAATCATTCAACGCAGTTAGCTCATTAGTTCTTGGTCAATCAGAGAACTTTATTGCTTACAAAGATGTTTTAGGCAAAATGTCTCAGCGTCGTATGTACACCATGGCTGCAACAGCAATGTCGACAGTATCAATGTCAATTGTTGGTGCATACATGACAATGTTAGATCCAAAATACGTTGTTGCTGCTCTAGTATTGAATATGTTCAGTACCTTTATCGTCCTTTCTGTGATTAACCCATATTCTGTTGAGAATGAAGAAGATATTCAAATGGGTAATCTACATGAAGGTCAAAGCTTCTTTGAAATGTTAGGTGAATACATTTTAGCTGGTTTCAAAGTTGCATTAATCGTAGCTGCAATGCTGATTGGTTTCATAGCTTTGATTGCTGCAGTGAATGCAATTTTCAGCATGATTTTTGGTATTAGCTTCCAAGATTGCTTAGGTTACGTTTTCTATCCATTAGCATGGGTAATTGGTGTACCAGAACAAGATGCATTACGTGTTGGTAGTGTAATGGCAACAAAATTAGTGTCTAACGAATTTGTTGCAATGGGTAGTTTACAAGATATCGCGGCCGATATTTCACCACGCTCAGTGGGTATTTTATCAGTATTCTTAGTTTCATTTGCTAACTTCTCTTCAATCGGGATTGTAGCAGGTGCGATTAAAGGTCTAAATGAAATGCAAGGCAACGTTGTTTCTCGTTTCGGTCTGAAATTACTGTTTGGTTCTACATTAGTGAGCTTCTTATCAGCGGCTATTGCAGGCTTGTTTGTTTAATCGCTCAAGATAAAACAGATAGCATGTGAATAAAATAACAATGTAAACCATATTACTTGTTTATCAGGTAATAAAAAATCAAGCAGTACCTCGGGTACTGCTTTTTTTATCTTTAAATTACCCTATAATCGTGTCATCCCTTTCGATGATAAAGCGACAAAAACCATGCTAGAGAAACAGCATCTTATTGATATAGCAAACACACAAATGCCATTTGGTAAGTACAAAGGGCGAATGTTGGTTGATTTACCTGAAGAGTATCTATTATGGTTTGCTAAGAAAGGAGAGTTCCCAGAAGGAAAACTAGGGCAACTCATGGAGATGACCCTTGCAATTAAAATTGAAGGCTTAGAAGGATTATTAAAGCCCTTAAAGCGGTGATATTAATTATTATCTAGTTCTGATTTTTCAGATGCTAATGCATTAATAATTTTCTGACTTAATTCAATAAATAATGCTTGTTCTCCCAATGTCAAACATTCACTTATTTTTTCAGCATTTTGTTTTCGACCTAATGCAGCTCTTGTTAAAAAAGCGTGGCCATTATCAGTTAAATGGGTAATGAACTCACGTTTATCTTTTTCTGAACGATACTGTGCAATAAATCCTAAGGCTTTTAATCCCCTCATAAACTTCGATAAATTTTGTCTTGAAATCGCTAATGAATGACTTAATTGAGATGGAGTTAAATCACCTCGTAAGCGCAATAATTCTAAAATATCATATTGACCCCAAGTGACTTGTTCAGGGGTATAGCGAGTTCGTTGCGCGACTAATGTGCATTGTAATAATGACAATGCATTTTCTAATTCACACTTTTCCATAAATACGTCATCTCATGAATAATATTAACTAAAGTTAATATTATCAGGTCATTCCGTGTGAAGAAACTTTATATTGATTAACTAAGGTTAATCAAATATTATAATTTATAGTTAACTTTAGTTAACTACTTTTTGTTCGCACGATAAAACATGGTGCTATTGATAATAGGTGAAATAGATATGAAAGATTATTTTAAAGATAAGGTAATTTTAGTCACTGGTGCAAGTACAGGTGTAGGCGAAGGTATTGCACAATTGCTATTTCGACGTGGTGCGACAGTTTTTATTACAGGTAGGCATTTAGAGCAAGTAATAAAAGCAGCATATTCTATTGATACAACGGGGAAAAAAGTCATTGCTTTGCAGGCTGATATGACCTCACCTTCTCAAGTCGAAAAAATGATTGAGGCTGTTATGTCGCAGGCTGGAGCATTACATGGCTTGGTTAATAATGCAGGGCTCACGGGGCCTCATAATATATCAATTGTGGATTATGAAATTGAAGATTGGAAAGCAGTAATAGATACCGATATTAATGGCGTATTTTATGGCTTGAAATATGGTATACCCGCAATATTAAAAAGTGGAGGAGGGAGTATTGTTAATCTTTCTTCATCTAATGGTATTGTCGGTATTGCGGGTATTTCAGCATATACGGCAGCTAAACATGCCGTATTAGGGATCACTCGTTCAGCTGCTCTTGAATTTGCAGATAAAGGAATAAGGATTAATGCGATAGGTCCTGGTTATGTCGATACACCAAGAATACAAATGCTATCCAACGAAGTACGTGAATGGATGGCAGATACACACCCAATGAAACGTATGGCAACTAGAGAAGAAGTCGCTAAAACTGTTGCTTTTTTACTTTCAGATGAAAGTAGTTTCACAACAGGGGCATTTTATGCCGTTGATGGTGGTTACACTGCACAATAGAAATAAATAAGAAGGAGTAGAAAACAAAAAATCCCGAAGATTTATCTTCAGGATCTTGAAATTCTGGTGGAGCTAAACGGGATCGAACCGTTGACCTCTTGCATGCCATGCAAGCGCTCTCCCAACTGAGCTATAACCCCACAATGTAGATTGTTCGATAGTATATTGGTGGAGCTAAGCGGGATCGAACCGCTGACCTCTTGCATGCCATGCAAGCGCTCTCCCAACTGAGCTATAGCCCCAACATACTGGAACGGGCTTGATAATAGGCAACAAGCACAATACTGTCAATCAGTTAATCTCACATTATTTGTTGATTGCTGAAAAAGAATACAAAAAAAAGATACATTCCCTAATTTAGGAATGTATCTCTCTTGGTCAGCAAGTTTAATGTATAAATTAAGCTTGATTTTCTCTTTCTGTAATAAAGTCTAATGCTTTATTAATACGCGCAATACTACGTGTTTTACCAATAGCATGAACAGTAACATCTAAACCAGGAGATTGGCCTGCACCCGTTACAGCAACGCGTAATGGCATACCGACTTTGCCCATACCAATTTCTAATTCATCAGCGGTATCTTGAATAGCTTGGTGAACATTTTCAGCAGTCCAATTAGCAATAGCAGATAATTTATCACGAACCACTTCTAATGGCTGGCGAGCGACTGGGCGTAAATGTTTTTTTGCTGCTGTTTCTTCAAAGGTTTCGAAATCAACATAGAAGTAATGGCAACTTTCAGCCATCTCTTTTAATGTTTTACAGCGTTCGCCTAATAATTTGATCAGCTCGACTAATGATGGGCCATTGCTGGTATCAATATTTTGTTGTTTGATATGCCAATCTAAATGAACAGCGACTTTTTCTGCTGGTAATGTATTGATGTAATGATGATTTAACCAAAGTAATTTATCAGTGTTAAATGCACTGGCTGATTTGCTGATAGCTTCTAAAGTAAAGTGCTCGATCATTTCATCAATAGTAAAGATCTCTTGGTCACCATGAGACCAGCCCAAACGCACTAAGTAGTTTAATAATGCTTCTGGTAAATAGCCGTCATCGCGGTATTGCATCACACTTACAGCATTATAACGCTTAGACAGTTTCTTACCGTCATCACCTAGGATCATCGATACGTGAGCATATTCAGGCACAGGAGCACCCAATGCTTTGAGAATATTGATTTGGCGAGGTGTGTTATTGATATGATCTTCACCACGAATAACGTGAGTAATCTCCATATCCCAGTCATCAATAACAACGCAGAAGTTATAAGTTGGAGAACCATCAGTACGACGAATAATGAGGTCATCCAATTCTTGGTTGCTAAATTCAATCGGGCCACGAATTTTATCATCAAAAACGACAGAGCCTTCTTGTGGGTTTAAGAAACGCACAACATGAGGTTCATCAGCACTGTGATTATGATTACCACCGCGGCAACAACCGTCGTAACGAGGTTTTTCGCCTTTCGCCATTTGATCTTCGCGTAATTGTTCTAAACGTTCTTTAGAGCAGTAGCAACGGTACGCGGTGCCAGCAGATAACATCTGATCGATAACTTGGTTATAGCGATCGAAGCGTTTAGTCTGATAATAAGGACCTTCATCCCAATTCAGATTTAACCAATTCATACCGTCCATGATTGCATCGATAGCTGGCTGAGTAGAACGTTCTAAGTCGGTGTCTTCAATACGCAGTACAAATTCACCCTTATTGTGACGGCTATATAACCAGGAATAAAGTGCGGTACGCGCACCACCAACATGTAGATAGCCAGTAGGGCTTGGTGCAAAACGGGTTTTTATTTTACTCATTGGGATTGCCTTAGTACGTCTTACTTATATATAGATAAGTAATCGTGATTATCAAAAAAACGAAATGGTTGCCTTATTTTATCACTGGATGCTAATTCCTCAATGGCATTAAGCTTTTAACAGAGATAAAAATTTCAAATTGATGACTTTTTGTTTGACGATGGCTACACATAAGATTATTTTGGTTAATTGCTGTGTCACTTATGGTGCTAAAAAAAGCATCTTGACTAAAAATAAAACGAACAGTCATTTTCACGATAAAAATCTGATAAAAATCGTTGACTCATAGCGCAGTATCCCTATAATGCACCCCATCACGACGGGCGGTTAGCTCAGTTGGTAGAGCATCTCCCTTACAAGGAGGAGGTCGTTGGTTCGAGCCCAATACCGCCCACCATTATTGTTGTGATACGTTGTATGATTTAATGTAATTGGGCGGTTAGCTCAGTTGGTAGAGCATCTCCCTTACAAGGAGGAGGTCGTTGGTTCGAGCCCAATACCGCCCACCAATTACATTAAAGCGTGGTAGTGAGAATTTAGTCATTATGAAGTGGGCGGTTAGCTCAGTTGGTAGAGCATCTCCCTTACAAGGAGGAGGTCGTTGGTTCGAGCCCAATACCGCCCACCA
>NZ_JBEETS010000002.1:539669-605700 GCF_040138965.1 Proteus sp. fly-1089 | reverse complement strand
TACGTTGAGCTAACCAGTACTAATGAACCGTGAGGCTTAACCTGACAACACCGAAGGTGTTTTGTCTGAGAGACAAAAAGTAGATGAAGTAAGCTTGTTTAAGATTGAGATTACTGGCGACTGACCGAAAGGAAGGAAGCGGGTAATAAACCGAATTTGCTTGGCGGCCATAGCGCAACGGTCCCACCTGATCCCATGCCGAACTCAGAAGTGAAACGTTGTAGCGCCGATGGTAGTGTGGGGTCTCCCCATGTGAGAGTAGGGAACTGCCAGGCATTAAATAAGACGAGAAAGCCAACCCAATGGGTTGGCTTTTTTGCGTTTGGTTTTTTTTAATAGAATAATGAGAAAGATATGCTATTTAGATGCCCCAATATAGGGCATTTTTATTATCAACTGAATAATTAACAAAGATTATAGCGAGAGAATGCAGCGAGTACTGTCCTTTCTGAAATTTCCAAATAGTCTTCCATAGCCATCGCCGCTTCCTGTGCTTTGCCATCCATTAACAGTATTAAAATCTGTTCGTTTTTCTCAATATAAGGTGCATGTAATAACTGAGGATCATTTAATAAACCGAATGCTAAACGCAATTCAGCTAAAATAAGCTGGTATTGCTTAAATAATCTGGGGCTATCAGAAAGCTCAGCGATAGCGGTATGAAAATGCATATTACAGGTTCCGACACCACTCCAATCCTGTTGTTCTTGAAACTTTTTTGCTTGATTGACACTATCTTGCATTCTAATAATAGCAGGGTGCATAGGATAAGAATGTCGTAATGCGTCACACTCAATTAACCGCCTTACACGATAAATATCCATAATAGAGGCCATATCTGGCACTGAAACAAAAACACCACGATTAGGTTTATAAGTTAACAGTCCTTCTTGAGTCAGCACACGAAAAACCTCTCTCAAGGTATTACGAGATATCTCTAGTGTTTCACTTAATGCGGTTTCTGAAAGTCTTTCTCCGGGAGGTAATTCTCCTATAGTGATCTTTTGCCGAATAATATTGGCGACTTTTTGAGAAAGAATTTGTGGTGATGTTTTTTTCTGCATTATCTTCTGCTATTAGCTCAATAGAAACATCTATTCTATCAGTGAGCTTTACAATATATAACCTCTATTGTTGCTGTATGTTGTACTTATCACTCTCTACAATATCGCTTTCTATTTCTTTTTATTAAAAAAATTAGTTTTTCTTTATCAATCTTTAATACTCAAATTTATTTTTCTCATTTGAATGCACTATTTTTGTGCATCCAATTTTTGTATGCCTTATTTTCGTGCATTTTTGATACGAATAAATTACCCCGAATTGTCAATAAAATGTTAAAAATGCGATCTTCTTTGCACTTTTATCATCTCATATTTAAATCTATTTGCTTATTTATTCATCTATTATTATTAATTGTTCAACAATCTAATATCAGATGATTAACAATCAACTATTCATGCTCAACAATGGCATGCAAATTGCCTTAGTAATAATAATTAAAATAATGATGATAAAGGGGGTAGCTTATGGCTACACAAGATTCTGCAAATACAACTTCGTTTATAAAAAGTAGGCGTTCCTCTCTGATTGCCGCTATTTTTTTAATGGCAACCTCGGCAATTGGTCCTGGCTTTATTACACAAACAGCAACCTTTACGGTGACAATGGGTGCCGCATTTGCATTTGGGATCTTAGCGTCGATCGTGATTGATTTTATTGTGCAACAAAGTATTTGGCGAGTGATCACGGTAACTAATATGCGCGCTTCAGATATTGCCAATAAAACTATCCCAGGAAGTGGCTATTTGCTGGCGATATTAGTTATCTTCGGTGGTTTAGTTTTTAACGTCGGTAATATTGCAGGTGCAGGGTTAGGGCTTAATGCGATGGTTGGACTAGATCCTAAATGGGGTGGGATCTTAAGTGCATTACTTGCGATCTATATTTTTTCTTCACGCAAAGCCAGTAATTTTATTGATCGCATGATTATCATTCTTGGTATGGTCATGATCTTGCTAACTGTTTTTGTCATGTTTGCTTCTAATCCACCTATTGGTGAAGCATTAAGACAAACAGTTTTACCTGACTCTATTAACTTTGCCACAATTACCACGATTGTGGGTGGAACAGTAGGGGGTTATATCTGTTATGCGGGTGCTCATCGCCTTCTTGATAAGGGAACGACAGGTATTGAGAATATTGAAGCGGTATCAAGCGCTGCAACAAAAGGTATCTTAGTTGTTGGGTTGATGCGTTATATCTTGTTTCTTGCAATATTGGGTGTTGTTGCCAGTGGTGTTACATTGGATATTTCTAGCCATGCCGCAAATCCTGCTTCACAAGCATTTCAACATGCGGCAGGTTTAACTGGGTTACGTATTTTTGGTCTTATCTTATGGGCGGCTGCTCTCACTAGTGTTATTGGTGCTGCTTACACTTCTATGTCATTTATCACTGTGTTTAAAAAAGGGCTCACGGAGCGCCAACGTAATATCGCAACCATTATCTTTATTGCTGTTTCATTAGCTATTTATATGATGATGGGAACAGCGCCCGCTGCTTTATTAGTTTTTGCCGGTGGTTTTAATGGTTTGATTTTACCTATTGGTATGACACTGTTTATTTTTGTTGCATGGCGTCGCCAAGACTTAATGAATGGCTATAAATACCCAGCATGGTTGTTATGGTCAGGTATTTTAGTCTGTGTGCTGACTTGGTATATGGGCATCATGTCAGTTGGTGCGATTTTCAACTACCTCAAGATTGCTTAAAGGAATAATAACAATGATAAATACCATCGATTTAAACAGTGATTTAGGTGAAAGTTTCGGTCAATGGACCATGGGCAATGATAATGCGGTACTTGAAATAGTCAGTAGTGCCAATATTGCCTGTGGTTTTCATGCTGGCTCCCCTGATGGAATTTTAAGAACATTAAAAGCGGCAAAACGGCATAATGTCTCGATTGGAGCTCATGTTGCCTATCCTGATTTAGTAGGTTTTGGCCGTCGTAATATGGATATTGCCAGTGATGAATTAACCGCTGATGTGATTTATCAAATTGGTGCTTTGCAAGGGCTAGCTAAAGCAGTAGGTTTGAGTGTGACTTATGTTAAGCCTCATGGTGCACTTTATAACACAATTGCTCATGATAAACGCCAAGCACTTGCTGTTATTGAGGCGATACTTGCCGTAGATCCTCAATTAGTATTAGTTGCTTTAGCGGGATCTCCCTTGATTACATTTGCAAAAGAGAAAGGGCTTCATGTAATAGCAGAAGCCTTTGCAGACAGAGCTTATCACGCTGATGGCACTCTGGTTTCTCGTAAAAAAGAGGGCGCAGTTTTACATGATCCGAAACGTGTTGCACAACGTATGTTACAACTTGTACAAGAAGGTGGTATTGAGTCTATAGAAGGTATTTTTACTGCTATAGAAGCAGATTCTATTTGTGTCCATGGTGATAGTCCTGACGCAGTCAATTTAGCTAAAAACGTAAAAGAAACTTTAATAAATAATGGTGTTGAAATTAAAGCATTTGCTCCAGCTTTACTGAAAAGTGAGGGGTAAATATGACAAATTTAATGAAAGCAACTGCTGATGCAATCGCCAAAGCACAAGAGGCTCGATTAGCAATTCGTCATGGTTTAGCTATACCAACAGCAGGTATGGCAAAAGGAATGACACAAGCAAATATGATTAGTTTGCCTCGTGATTGGGCATTTGATTTCCTACTTTATGCACAGCGCAATCCTAAAAGCTGTCCAATATTAGATGTTTGTGAATCAGGTAGTTATCGCACTGTTTTAGCGCAAGGAGCTGATTTACGTACTGATATTCCTCTTTATCGTGTTTGGGAAAATGGCAAATTAGCGGATGAAATTACAGATGCTACAGCCATTTGGGCACAACAGCCTGATCTCGTGACATTTCTTATTGGCTGTAGTTTTACTTTTGAAACGCCGATGTTAGAAGCGGGCATTGAAATTCGACACATCACGGATAACTGCAATGTTCCAATGTATAAAACCAATCGCTTATGTCGCCCAGCAGGACGATTAGAAGGCGAGTTAGTTGTTTCAATGCGTCCTATTCCTTCAGATAGAATTGCTGATGCAGTAATGATAAGTGGTCGCTTTCCTTCGGTACATGGTGCTCCTGTCCATATTGGTTCCCCTGAAGCGTTAGGTATCAAAGACATAATGTCACCAGATTTTGGTTCACCAGTGAGAATTGAAGACGGTGAGATCCCTGTGTTTTGGGCTTGTGGTGTGACACCACAAGCGGCGGTGATGCGCTCAGGTGTTCCTTTTGCACTTAGCCATGCTCCTGGGCATATGTTTATTACCGATGTGCCCGATGCAGCTTATCACGTATAAGGGAGGAAGATACTTTGCGCTTTTTACCGGTTAACTTATCCCATTTACTTGTTGAGCTTTCCTCTCTAAAAGAGACGCTTGCGTTGTATGAATCCGTTAAACAAGCGGATATTGTTGCTATTCAAGATATTGTGCCCGCAGCGAAAACGCTCTTAATTCACTATACTCCGTGGCTAATCACGGCTGAAGAACTTGTTATTCAGCTCCGACAATTAGAAATCAAAGCGGTATCAGCACGTCAAGCACAATCATTAACGATCCCTGTTCATTACCAAGGGGAAGATCTTCATGAAGTGGCTGAATTATTAGGTATAACCACAAATGATGTGATCCGAAGACATACCGAACAAACCTATCAAGTGGCATTCACCGGTTTCGCGCCGGGCTTTGCTTATCTGATCGCTGATGAAACTGAGCTCTATGTACCTCGGCGTAAAACTCCTCGCACACGGATCCCAGCAGGTTCTGTCGGATTAGCTGGTGAATTTAGTGGTGTCTATCCACAACAAAGCCCAGGTGGTTGGCAATTAATCGGAACTACGGAAATAAAAATGTGGGATCTTTCCCGCAAACAACCTGCCTTTTTATTGCCAGGAAATGAAGTGCATTTTATTGATGCACAAAAAGCACCAATAACAGTTTCATTACCTGAAAAAAAATTAGCAGTAACTTCCTCTCTCTCATTAAATGATAAAGGCTTATATGTCATTTCGGCAGGGTTGCAGACATTATTTCAAGATGAAGGACGAATTGGTGCTGCATCAATGGGAGTTTCCGCTTCTGGTGCACTAGATAAACCTGCTTTACATGCGGCTAATCGTTTGGTGGGGAATCCGACAACTTTCGTGGCACTTGAGATAACTCAAGGTGGATTAAGGCTTAAAGCGCGACAAGATTGTGTTATTGCTTTAACTGGGGCGGATTGTTCTATTTTACTAAAACATGAGTCGGGAGAGAGTGAATATCTATCAAGCTATCAACCTATTGATGTTCGTTGTGGTGATGAAATTATTTTAGGCATACCAACAACAGGGGTACGTAGCTATCTTGCTGTGAGAGGTGGGTTTGAATTACCTAAAGTTTTAGGTAGTTATGCTTTTGATACTTTAGCGCAAATTGGGCCTAGTGCACTGCAAGAAGGAGATGTTCTTCACCTTAACAACGACAGCACATCAAACCGCATTATTGTTGAGGAGCAACCAATATTAACACTGCCAAAACAAGGAGATACCGTCACGCTTGATATTGTTTTAGGCCCTCGTACTGACTGGTTTACCGCGGATGCAATAAAGACGCTGACCTCTCAATTATGGCAGGTCACACCACAATCTAATCGTATTGGTTTACGTTTATTAGGCGAAACGCCTCTTACACGTGAGCAACAACAAGAATTATCAAGTGAAGGTACCTGTATTGGTGCAATACAAGTGCCAATTAATGGGCAGCCTGTTTTGTTTCTTAACGATCACCCATTAACGGGGGGCTATCCTGTTATTGGTGCTGTCGCTGAATATCACTTACCACTCGCAGGGCAGATCCCTGTTAACGCTAAAATTCGTTTTAATCCAATTACCGAATTTCAAGAATATTGATAGGAGAATGCCACTCATGACAACAATTAACCAAAAACAACGAGTGAAGCATCGAGTACTTATTGCAAACCGAGGCGAAATCGCAGTTCGTATCATTCGTGCTTGTCAGGATTATGGTGCCACTTCAATTGCTATTTATGCGAATGATGATATTGATGCACTGCACGTTCGTCTTGCTGATGAAGCTTATGGACTCAATGGTAATTTACCGAAAGAAAGCTATTTAGATATCAACAAAATTATTGATATTGCTAGTAAAGCTAAAGCGACGATGATCCATCCGGGCTATGGTTTTCTTTCAGAGCGAGCGGATTTTGCAAAAGCGGTACAAGAAGCCGGATTTATTTGGGTTGGGCCAAATCCTGAAACGATTGAAGTTCTTGGCGATAAAGTGAAAGCACGTAAAATTGCACAGTCAGTTGGTGCTCCTTTAGTTAATGGCACTGCTGATCCTGTTAATAATGCCAAAGAAGTATTAGATTTTGCTAAGCAATATGGTTTACCCGTTGCGATTAAAGCTGCTTTTGGTGGTGGTGGGCGTGGTTTGAAAATCGCCCATAAAATGGAAGAAATTGAAGAACTGTATCATTCGGCAGTAAGAGAAGCTGTCACGGCATTTGGTCGTGGCGAATGTTATGTTGAACAATTCTTAGATAAGCCTCGTCATATCGAGGCGCAAATTATCGCAGATAAATTAGGCAATGTCGTCGTCGTCGGAACACGAGATTGTTCACTACAACGTCGTAATCAAAAGTTGATTGAAGAAGCACCTGCACCTTATTTAAATGATGAACAACGCCAACGTATTCATCAATCAGCCAGTGATATTTGTGCTAAAGCGGGATATATAGGGGCTGGTACAGTTGAGTTTTTATTAAGTGCAAATGGCACTATCTCATTTTTGGAAGTCAATACCCGTTTACAAGTAGAGCATCCAGTTACAGAAGAAACCGCAGGTATTGATCTAGTTATCGAGCAGTTACGTATTGCTGAAGGTTTACCACTAAGTGTTGATAAAACTCCCGTCCCGCGCGGTCACTCTTTTGAATTTAGGATTAATGCGGAAGATCCCACCAAAGGTTTTTTACCTACACCTGGTTTAATTACACATTTTTCTCAGCCTTCAGGCCCTGGTGTGCGAGTTGATAGTGGTGTTGCTGAAAATAATCAGGTTTCACGTCAATTCGATTCAATGATGGCCAAACTGATAGTGACGGGTGCAACTCGCGAACAAGCCATTGCTCGTGCTCGTCGAGCATTATCTGAATTTAAAATAGAAGGCGTGGCAAGTGTATTACCTTTCCATTGTAAAATGATGGAACAAGATGACTTTGTTGAAAGTTTTAAAGTGCATACTCGTTGGATTGAAACTGATTTTCAGGCAAAAAATATCCATTTTCCTCGTAGTACACCAGCAAAAAATGAAGAACTTGTACGTACCTTTATTGAAATTGATGGCCGTCGTCATGAACTTGCTTTGCCTGCTCAATTACTGTCACTCTCTGCGGTAATACCAACAGTCATTAGTGCTAATCATGAGAAAGAAGAGAATGAAAAAGCTGTGATAGCGCCAATCTCTGGCATATTACATAGCTGGATCTTATCTGATGGTGATAAAGTTAAAGAAGGTGATGTCATTGCCATTATGGAAGCGATGAAAATGGAAGTTCAGGTAGTCGCATCTCGTGACGGGGTATTACAGCAAAAAGCCAAAACAGGCGATTACTTTTCAGCAGAAACCATTTTAGCTGAAATAAATTAAGTACGTTAAAGAATTAACACATTGATTAATAAGAATAATATCTGTCTTTAATCTTATCCCTTTAATATGAGTAAATTTCGTATTAAAGGGTTTTTTATAATAACTTTATTTATATATCTATTTGTTATATCTAATTCCTTTTGGTTATAAGTTATTTTGCCTATAATCTAGGCTCGCTAAATTATCAGCAAAAGGAAATAAGATGTTACTCGTCTCACAACTGCTTATCGGCGCTGCAATAGGGTTAGTTATTACAACGACCGGAGTTGGCGGAGGCGTTATTTTATTACCTGTTCTTATTTATCTTTTTGGAATGAATGCATTAGCGGCTGTGGCAACAGCTAATTTGTTATCTATGCTAATGAAACTCTCGTCTTCTTATATCCATTTTCGTTTAGGTAATATTCCATTAAAACCCGCATTATTAATTTTAGCGATCATGTTTCCTGCAACTTTTTTAGCAAGTTATGGGGTGACGTGGTTGGGATCGCAACCTCAATATTACGATCGTGTTGAATCTGGTATTAATATTTTAATGATCGTTGCCATTGTATTTTCATTGGTCTTGTTTTTACAACGAATGATAAGAAGATCAACAGGTTCACATCCTTTAATTTCTTTGCCACCATCTTCATCTGTTACTTTTTCTTCCTTATTTGTACCAGGAATGAGTGCAGGGTTTGTGCTTGGAGCAACGGGAGTAGGGGGGGGATTAGTCGTATTGCCTGTATTAATGCGTTTTGCACAAATGGGGATTAAAGAGGCGATTGGTACCTCTATTTTTATTACAACCATTCTTTCGGGGGGCTCCGCTATCGCTTATAGTGCTGGTGGCTATACCGACGTACATACCGCACTTATTCTCTGTTTAGGCTCATTACTTTCTATTCCGCTAGCACGCTATCTTTTAGCATATTTATCAGAGCGTTTTTTCCAATACTTAACACTGTCTTTTATTCTGATCAGCATCATGATGATGAGTTGGAAGTTAATAAATTAACTTAATGTAATATCGAGTGAGTCAATTTTTCTCTTATTACCTTTCGTTAGACTAAACTAATTGATAATTATTAGATTAATTCTTAAGAGTAAGTAGAAACGAGATGAACATTAAAATAGGTGATGAATTTTTAGTTTATATGGCGCTAGGTGAAGAAAGCTATATGAAAGAATATTATCGTGTTGTTGAATTAGATACTCAGCTTTCTCAAGTAACAGGTAAGTTACTCAAAAGAACAACGGCTGATGATAAAAACATGGGTTTAGGTCGTTGTGAGTTAGAGGGCGGTATTGAGCAATTTGCCTTAGAAGATATCTATCCTGTTAAAGAGTGATCTTAATTGCAGATCACTCTTCTTAATTCGCTTGTCGTTTAGGCTACAGGCGCATTTTCAGGTAATGCAGATTTCGGTAAACCAAATACTTTGTCAAATATCCAGTTATAAACGAAAGTATAACAAGGGATAATGATGATCAGCGCAAAATCCATCACTAACGCTTGCCATAACGAAACATTAAGCCACCATGCAATTAACGGAATTAAATAGAGTACTAGTGTTAGCTGAAATCCAATTGCATGTACAATACGACGCCTAAAAGTTCGAATTCTTGAAATCTGCCGACTTTCCCAAAATTCAAACATACAGTTATAAATAAAATTCCAACTCACCGCGATTGTTGTTATCACAAGTGCTAATGGGCCAGTTACTGCTGTTGAGCTATCGGCCAAAAGAGCAAGTCCAACGGATGAAATAACCCACCCAAAAATCTCATAAGCTGTCACGTAGACAATTTTTCGTTTGATACCTTGCATTGTGCTCTCTTTTTTCTGTGGATTAGTGTTGTTAAGCATCGTAAGATAAATCAGCAAGAATGACAGAAAAAGTCAGCTAGTATCAATTTAACTGAAACATCAGGAGTGAACATGCAGTTTTCAAGTGAACATATTGCGATATTTTTAGCCGTGATGGATAAGGGATCTTTTTCTGCGGCAGCTCGTTCATTAAAACGCGTTCCTTCCGCAGTCAGTATGGCGATTGCCAATATGGAAGCTGAATTAGGTTATGCACTTTTTGAGCGATCATCACGAGAGCCTCAGCCAACCGAAAAAGCCAAAGCACTTGAACCTCATGCCAGAATGATCGCAGAGCAATTAAAATTATTACAAGTGCATGCTCAAGAGCTTTCAATGGATCTCGAAAGTGTCTTAAATATTGGTGTTGCAGCTGATATTAATCCTGATTATTTATTACCTGCGTTATCTGAATTAACGCAACGTTATCCATTACTTAATGTGAATGTGATAACCGCGGCACAAGATGACATTATTGAGATGTTGCATTCGCATAAAATTCAATTGAGCCTAGTTTATGGGGGCTTGTATGTGAATGGTGATGAGCAATTTCAATATCTCGGCTCTGAATCATTAGTGGCAACGATCTCTGCAAGTCATATTGCATTAGCACACCCATCTGGCGTATTTATTGAGGATTTAGTAAATGTTCGCCAAATTATGATCGCAAGTCACACTAAAGAGTTGAGGGATGAGCGCTCATTAGTGGCGACAAATTATTGGCAAACGGATAGTTTTCAAATGGCATTAGGCATGGTTGAAGCAGGAATGGGATGGGGTAATTTGCCATATTCGTTGATTTATACTCAATTACAAAAAGGTAAATTAAAGCAACTTCAGTTTAAAAATACGAAAAATGAATTGCGATTGCCTATTCATGCCATGTGGTTAAAAGGGGAGTCGTTACAAAAAGGGGCGAAAGAGTTAGTTGAGCTAATGAGAACTCATCAGCCCATTGTGCCTAATTTTGATTAATCGACACGTTGTTGATGAACCCAAACGGCAACTTCAACGCGAGATTTTAGCTTCATTTTTTTCAGTAAGTGTTTAACGTGTACTTTGACCGTACTTTCTGTGATATCAAGTTTACGTGCGATCATTTTATTGGATAGCCCTTGTGCTATTAGTTTTAAAATATCACGTTCACGCGGGGTGAGCTGTTCAATATCACGCTCACCTTCAGAACGATCTTCACGTAATGATTCAGCTAAAATAGGCGTTAATGCAGGGCTGACAACCATTTTTCCGGCGGCCGCCTGTTTAAGTGCCGCAAGTAATTCTTCAGGTTCCATATCTTTTAGAAGATAACCATCAGCACCACGTTTTAGTGCTGTTACTAAGTCATCACTGTAATTTGAGACACTAAAAACCACGATCCTGCCTGACAATGATTTTAATCGCAGTTGATCGAGTGTTTCAAAGCCGTTCATTCCTGGCATATTTAGATCGAGTAAGATTAAATCGGGATCGAGTTCCTCTGCTAATTTTACACCTTGTAGCCCATCACCCGCTTCCCCAACGACAGTTAATGTTGCATCAAGACTTAAGAGTTGTTTTACGCCATTGCGTAACATTGGATGATCATCAATCAGTAAAATTGTCGCTTTTTCTGTGGGTGGAACCATATTATTCATTACGACTTGCTCCATTTTGGACAGGATCTTTATGAGTAGTTATTAATGGAAATTTAACAAACACTTGAGTACCGCCCTGTTCACGTACTTTTATAGTATAAGAACCATTTAGGCTATTTGCGCGCTCTCGCATAATAATAAGACCATAATGATTTAATTTTTCAGGGTTAGGGCTAATTCCTTCACCATTATCATTAATTTTTAGTTCTACTTGCCCATTATTAAGGCTTAAAGAGACTTCAGCCCAGTTTGCATTGGCATGTTGCAAAATATTATTTAATGCTTCACGTACAATTTGAACAACATGGATGCTTTGATGTGAATTGACACATTTTGCTGGTAGCTGATAATCAAAATTAATAGCAAAACCAAGGCGTTGATTAAATTCATTGAGTGTGCTTTCTAGTGCAGCAAGCAATCCAGGCTCTGTGAGTTTTAAACGAAATGTCGTTAATAATTCTCTTAATTGTCGATATGCGACATTCAGTTCTTCACGCATCTCTTTAAGTAATTTTTGGCAATTATCTGGAAGGGTCTCAGACTGCATTTGCAAATAGCTAACCTGCATTTTTAAACATGATAACGATTGTGCAATTGAGTCATGCAATTCACGTGCAATCGCTGAGCGCTCATCCATCAATAGTAGCTGTTGCTGTTGCTCGTTTTGTTGTTCCATTGCCAGCATTGCCGAAATTTGTTTTGTGAGTAATAACATGAGATTTTTTTGCTCATCACTCAACACCATATTTTCAGGTAATTGCATAACAAACAATCCATAACGATGGATCTGATCGGCGAGTTCCCAATGCAGTAGTTCACTATGTAGTGGTGTTTCGGTAAAAGAAGTTTCTTCACAACGTTCGCACTCTCTATCAGGGCAATGCTCAGGGCGAGATTTTGGCGCTAAACTAATTTCATTAAACAACGTGTGGTGATTATCTTCATATAAACGTATTTGCAAATAAGCATCAGGAATAATTTGTTGAAGCTCAAATAATATTTGTCTTAATCGAGCGCAAAGAGGCGTGGGTGAATGCAATTGTTGACTTGAATGATAGAGGTAAGAGAGTACTTTATTCTTTTGTTGTAAATCGTGAGTTTTCTCAACCACTCTTTTTTCTAGCTCGCTATAAAGTGTAGAAAGCTCTTCTGACATAGTATTAAGTGCAATACCGAGTGTGGCGATTTCATCGTGATGTGTGCGTTGGTGAAAGCGGGCAGAAAAATTACCATGACCAATTGAGTTCGCCATTGCCATTAATTGCTGCCAAGGGTGAAGTAAACGGCGGCGGAAATGCCAAACAGAGCCAAATAACAATAACAGTGTGAGTGCAGTGAAAATCAGCTGCGTATAAGCTACCAACCTTATTTTTTGTTCTGTTAACTGATCTATGCTTAAGACTAATTTGTCTAATTGAGAAACAAACAAGGCGACTTCTTGTTTTGCATCATCTCGTTGTTGTGCATAGAGCAAGGTTGGTTTTAAGGTTTCCTTCCAGTATGTATTTAATTGAGCATATTGTGATTGTAACGATGCATTACTCAGGACTTGAAGTAACTCATTGCTGTCTAAATCGGTTTCTAATTCATGAAGGTAATAACGATGTTGTTCATCTAGGGGTAAAGCAGATAGTAAGCGATAGCTTTGCATTCGTAGCGATCCAGACTTATTAATCGCATGAGCATTACCTTGTACACTCAAAATAATATGGTTAGAAATCGCCATGCCTACCACACCCAATAGAGTGAAAAGTAACATTAATATCGCAATTTGATTAATAATTGAAAAACGGTAGTGCCATTGGACTTTATGAGTACTCATCGTTATTTTTCCAAATTTATTCTGGCGCTATATTGCCTTAAAAACTCATCAAATGTCACATACTACTAAAGTATTACCCCTAAATAGCCAGTAGGTGTAATTTCACTTACAAAGTATAGTGTTTTTTATTTAACTTGTTAATTTAAAATGAAAAATTAAGACTAACCCTATTAATACTTAGGTGTGAATAATACAATCAGTCTAAAAATCAAACAAAACCTTGCTTGATGCAGATCATGACTTATTAACAAATCTAATCGTAAAAAGGTGCCAATCTAACCGTTAATCGAGGTTGTTATGGCACTCACTCAACACCCAGAAAAAATGAGAAAAGGGGTGATCGAAGATTGGCATCCTGAAGATAAAGCTTTTTGGGAAAAGACTGGTCAAAAGATCGCTTCACGCAATTTATGGATTTCTGTTCCTTGTTTACTTTTATCGTTCTGTGTATGGATGCTTTTTAGTGCCGTTGCAGTAAATTTGAATAAAGTAGGTTTTAACTTTACCACAGATCAGTTGTTTATGCTGACAGCATTACCTTCGGTATCTGGCGCTATTTTGCGCGTTCCTTACTCTTTTGTTATTCCTATCTTTGGTGGTCGTCGCTGGACAGCAATCAGCACGGTATTTCTGATTATTCCTTGTATTTGGCTGGGTTTTGCAGTGCAAGACACGACAACGACCTATTCAACCTTTATTGTCATTTCTCTATTATGTGGGTTTGCTGGGGCAAACTTTGCATCCAGTATGGCAAATATCAGCTTTTTCTTTCCTAAAGCACGTCAAGGTGGTGCATTAGGATTAAATGGTGGATTAGGTAATCTGGGTGTCAGTGTTATGCAGTTAGTCGCACCATTAGTGATTGGTGTTGGCGTTTTTGCAATGTTTAGTGGTCCGGGTGTTGTTCAGCCAGATGGTTCACGTTTATGGTTAGAAAATGCCGCGTGGATTTGGGTTCCTTTCTTACTTATTCTGACATTTGCGGCATGGTTTGGTATGAACGACCTTGCGGCGAATAAAGCCTCTTTAAGCCAGCAATTACCCGTTTTAAAACGTGGTCACCTCTGGTTATTAAGTATTTTATACCTGTGTTCTTTTGGTTCATTTATCGGTTTTTCAGCGGGTTTTGCGATGTTATCTAAAACCCAATTCCCAGATATCATTATTTTACATTATGCCTTCTTTGGACCTTTATTAGGTGCCTTAGCTCGCCCTGTCGGTGGCGCTTTGTCTGATAAATTTGGGGGGATTAGAGTCACGCTGATTAACTTTATCATCATGGCAATTTTCTCTGCTCTACTTTTCTTAACACTACCTGAAAACGGTGCTGGTGGCTCATTTATCGCGTTTTATGGCGTCTTTATGGTGCTGTTTTTAACCGCAGGTTTAGGTAGTGGTTCTACATTCCAAATGATTGCAGTGGTGTTTAGAAAAATTACTGTTGACCGTATGAAAGCACAAGGTGCTTCCGATGAAGCCGCTCAAAAAGAAGCGGTAACAGAAAGTGCGGCTGCGCTTGGTTTTATCTCTGCAATTGGTGCAATTGGGGGCTTCTTTATTCCTAAAGCCTTTGGCACATCACTTGCAATGACTGGCTCACCTGCCGGAGCCATGAAAATCTTTGTTCTATTTTATATCGCCTGCGTCTTGATCACTTGGTTGGTCTATGGACGTAAACACAATAAACAATAATGACGAATTATACGCAATGTGAGAGCGCTCGCGCGCATTGGGAGAGTATCTGATGAGTAAGTTTCTCGATAGATTCCGCTATTTTAAACAACTTGGCGATACCTTTTCAAAGGATCATGGCCAAGAATTAAATGTTAATCGTGACTGGGAAGATGGTTATCGTAGTCGCTGGCAACATGACAAAATTGTCCGTTCTACTCATGGTGTTAACTGTACAGGCTCATGTAGCTGGAAAATTTATGTCAAAAATGGGTTAGTAACTTGGGAAACCCAACAAACGGATTACCCACGTACACGCCCTGATTTACCCGATCATGAACCTCGAGGTTGCCCTCGTGGTGCAAGCTATTCATGGTATTTATACAGCGCAAACCGCGTTAAATATCCTATGGTGCGTAAACGCTTAATTAAATTATGGCGTGAAGCGAAAGCACAACACAGTGATCCTGTCGATGCTTGGGCTTCAATTATCAGCTCGCCAGAAAAAACGAAAAGCTATAAACAAGCACGTGGTCGTGGTGGTTTTGTTCGCTCTTCATGGTCTGAAGTGAATGAAATTATTGCCGCTTCTAACGTATTTACAGCTAAAGAATATGGTCCTGATCGTATTATCGGCTTTTCGCCAATTCCGGCAATGTCGATGGTGTCATACGCTGCGGGTGCGCGTTATTTATCCCTTATTGGCGGGGCATGTTTAAGTTTTTACGATTGGTATTGCGATTTACCACCCGCATCACCAATGACATGGGGTGAGCAAACAGACGTTCCTGAATCAGCGGACTGGTATAACTCTTCTTATCTGATTGCATGGGGCTCTAACGTACCGCAAACACGTACTCCAGATGCCCACTTCTTTACAGAAGTTCGCTACAAAGGAACAAAAACCGTTGCGGTTACACCGGATTACGCTGAAATCGCTAAACTGTGTGACCAATGGTTAAATCCAAAACAAGGTACTGACAGCGCAATGGCAATGGCGATGGGACACGTTATTCTTAACGAATTCCACGTTAAACGCCAAACTGAATACTTTAGTAACTACGTGCGCACTTACACTGACATGCCAATGTTAGTGATGTTAGATAAACATGATTCTGGCAATTTAGTTGCGGGTCGCATGCTACGTGCTTCTGATTTAGTGAACAATCTTGATCAGGAGAAAAACCCAGAGTGGAAAACCATTGCTATTGATGAAAAAACACAGCAACTGGTTGCTCCTCAGGGTTCAATGGGCTTTCGTTGGGAAGGGGCTGCTAAATGGAATCTAGAGCCTAAAGACGGTAAAAGTGGCGAAGAAGTCACTTTACAATTGGGGCTTCTAGAGAGCCACGATGATGTTGTTGATGTTGCATTTCCTTACTTTGGTGGCATTAAGAGTGAATACTTTGAAGGTGTTGCCCTTGATGATGTTCTCGTTCATAAACTGCCAGCTAAGCGTATTACACTTGCGAATGGCGAAGAAAAATACGTTACAACTGTCTATGACTTGTTATTAGCAAACTACGGTATTGATCGTGGCTTAAATGATGAAAACTGCGCATCAAATTATGATGAAATCAAAGCATATTCACCAGCATGGGCAGAAAAAGTTACAGGCGTAAACCGTCAAGATATCACCCGTATTGCGCGTGAATTTGCAGATAATGCAGAAAAAACGCATGGTCGTTCTATGGTGATTGTGGGTGCAGGTATTAACCACTGGTATCACATGGATATGACCTATCGCGGTATTATCAACATGCTGATTTTCTGCGGTTGTGTCGGGCAAAGCGGTGGCGGTTGGGCACACTATGTTGGACAAGAAAAATTACGTCCACAAACAGGTTGGTTGCCTTTAGCCTTTGGTCTTGATTGGCAACGTCCACCTCGTCATATGAACAGTACATCGTTCTTTTATAATCACTCCAGTCAGTGGCGTTACGAGACCGTATCACCAACGGAGTTATTATCACCATTAGCGGATAAATCACGCTTTAGTGGTAGCTTGGTTGATATGAACGTGCGTTCAGAACGTATGGGGTGGTTACCATCGGCGCCTCAATTAAACTTAAACCCTCTGACTATTGCGAAAAAAGCCCAAGAGGCAGGCGTTAGTGCCACTGATTATACCGTTAATGCATTGAAATCAGGTGAAATCCGTTTTGCTTCAGAGCAACCTGATAACCCACAAAACTTCCCTCGTAATTTATTTATTTGGCGTTCTAACTTATTAGGTTCGGCGGGTAAGGGACATGAGTATTTACTGAAATACCTGCTAGGTACAGAGAACGGGTTACAAGGTAAAGATTTAGGCGAGCAAGGTCAAGTTAAGCCACAAGAAGTGGAATGGCAAGATAAAGGTGGTGAAGGTAAAGTTGATTTAGTGGTGACTTTAGACTTCCGCATGTCAAGTACCTGTCTTTTCTCAGATATCGTTTTACCAACCGCAACATGGTATGAAAAAGACGATATGAATACTTCGGATATGCATCCATTTATTCACCCATTAACGGCAGCCGTTGATCCTGCTTGGGAGTCTAAAACAGACTGGGAAATCTATAAAGGTATCGCTAAAACCTTCTCTAAATTGTGTGTAGGCCATTTAGGGGTTGAAACCGATTTAGTGACATTACCTATTCAACATGACTCTGCTGCTGAAATGGCACAGCCTTTCGATGTAAAAGATTGGAAAAAAGGTGAATGTGACCTTATTCCGGGTAAAACAGCACCACACCTTATTCCTGTTGAGCGTGATTATCCAAATACTTATGCTCGCTTTACCTCACTTGGCCCTCTGATGGATAAATTGGGTAATGGCGGTAAAGGGATCAGTTGGAATACACAAACAGAAGTCGATTTCCTGAAAAAACTCAATCGTGTTCGTCATGATGGCGCAGCAAAAGGGCGTCCAGCGATTGAAACGGCAATTGATGCTGCTGAAGTTATCCTCTCTTTAGCGCCTGAAACTAATGGTCAAGTGGCTGTAAAAGCGTGGGATGCACTAAGTAAAGTGACTGGACGTGATCACACGCATTTAGCCAAAGTGAAAGAAGACGAAAAAATTCGTTTCCGCGATATCGTTGCTCAACCTCGTAAGATTATCTCAAGCCCTACATGGTCTGGTCTTGAAGATGAGCATGTCTCTTATAACGCTTGTTATACCAACGTTCACGAGATGATCCCTTGGCGTACGTTAAGTGGTCGCCAGCAGTTGTATCAAGATCACGAGTGGATGCGTGCTTACGGTGAAAGCTTAGTGGTTTATCGTCCACCAATTGATACCAAAGCGATTGATGCGGTTAAGGGTAAAAAACCAAATGGTTTCCCTGAAAAAGCGCTGAACTTCCTGACTCCTCACCAAAAATGGGGTATTCACTCAACTTATAGCGATAATTTACTAATGTTAACACTAGGTCGTGGTGGCCCCGTAGTGTGGCTAAGTGAAGATGATGCTAAAGAGATGGGAGTTAGCGATAACGATTGGGTTGAAGCGTACAACAGTAATGGTGCGTTAACGGCAAGAGCCATTGTCAGTCAACGTATTCCTGATGGCATGATTTATATGTATCACGCACAAGAGCGTCAAATAAACCTACCCGGCTCAGAAGTGACAGGAATGCGTGGTGGTATTCACAACTCTGTGACGCGTGTTTGCCCTAAACCAACCCATATGATTGGTGGATACGCTCAATTAGCTTATAGCTTTAACTACTACGGTACTGTTGGCTCTAACCGTGATGAGTTTGTTGTGGTGCGTAAGATGAAACAGATTGATTGGCTTGATGGTGAAGGTGATGCTTATCAACAGACCCTGAATGGACAGGAGAAAGCATAATGAAAATTCGTTCACAAGTCGGTATGGTACTCAACCTCGACAAATGTATCGGTTGCCATACCTGTTCAGTAACCTGTAAAAACGTATGGACTAGCCGTGAAGGTGTTGAATACGCATGGTTCAATAACGTTGAAACAAAACCAGGTACAGGGTACCCACAAAATTGGGAAGACCAAGAAAAGTGGAAAGGTGGCTGGATCAAAAATATCAAAGGTAAATTAGTGCCAAGAATGGGTAACCGTGTTGGTCTGTTATCTAAGATTTTTGCCAACCCTGATGTCCCTGCATTAGATGATTATTATGAGCCATTTGATTACGACTATGAGCATTTGAAAAATGCACCAGAAGGCTCATTGCCGACAGCACGTCCTCGCTCGCTGATCACTGGTCAACGCATGACTAAAATCGAAAGAGGTCCAAACTGGGAAGATGATTTAGGTGGCGAATTTAGCAAACGAGCTGCGGATAAAAACTTCGCCAACATGCAAAAAGAGATGTATGGACAGTTTGAAAATACATTCATGATGTATTTACCACGTTTATGTGAACACTGCCTAAATCCTGCTTGTGTGGCGACCTGCCCAAGTGGTGCGATTTATAAACGCGCTGAAGATGGCATTGTGCTTATCGACCAAGATAAATGCCGTGGGTGGCGCATGTGTTTAACTGGGTGCCCATACAAAAAAATCTACTTCAACTGGAAAAGTGGTAAGTCAGAAAAATGTATTTTCTGCTATCCACGTATTGAAGCCGGTCAGCCAACACTGTGTTCAGAAACTTGTGTAGGGCGTATTCGTTATCTGGGTGTAATGCTGTATGACGCAGATAAAATCTCACAAGCTGCCAGTGCGGATAATGAAAAAGATTTATACCAAAGCCAGTTAGATATCTTCTTAGATCCTTTTGATCCAGAAGTTATCAAAGCGGCTGAAGAACAAGGTATTCCATTAAGTGTGATTGATGCAGCACAGCGTTCACCTGTCTACAAAATGGCAGTGGATTGGAAGCTCGCATTGCCATTGCATCCAGAATACCGCACCTTACCAATGGTTTGGTATGTACCACCTTTGTCACCAATTCAATCTGCTGCTGATGCAGGGGTGTTACCACATACAGGCGTTCTGCCTGATGTAGAAAGCTTGCGTATTCCAGTTCAGTATTTAGCCAATTTACTGACGGCTGGGGATACTGCACCAGTATTATTAGCACTAAAACGAATGTTAGCGATGCGTCATTACAAACGTGCTGAAACCGTAGAAGGAAAAACTGATTTAAGTGCGTTAGAGCAAGTCGGTTTAACTGAAGCACAAGCACAAGAGATGTATCGTTATCTTGCTATTGCAAATTATGAAGATCGCTTTGTTATTCCATCAAGTCATCGAGAACTTGCAAGAGAGGCTTTTCCAGAACGTAATGGTTGTGGTTTTAGCTTTGGTGATGGTTGCCATGGCAGTGATAGCAAATTTAATTTGTTTAATAGTCATCGCATCGATGCGATTGATATCACTTCAAGAACACCTCAGGATGAACGTCGTTCAGAGGAGAAAATATAATGATTTCTCTGAAAGTTATTTCTCATCTTTTAGATTATCCCACACAAGAGTTGTGGGATAACCGTGGCGAGCTTATTGATGCATTACAGGAGGCCGATGAGCTTCCTGTGACTCAAGTTGCAAAATTGATGGCGTTTATTCACGCTTTAACGCAACAAGAGTTATTAGATGCGCAATCTAACTACAGTGAGCTTTTTGATAGAGGTCGAGCTCGGTCACTGTTGTTATTTGAACATGTTCATGGTGAATCTCGCGATCGTGGTCAGGCAATGGTTGATCTGTTAAATCAATATCAACAAGCGGGGATCACATTAAGTAGCCGTGAACTCCCTGACTATTTGCCTACTTACCTTGAGTATTTAACACTTTTACCTACAACCGAGTGTATTGAAGGGCTAAACAATATTGCTCCTATTTTGGCACTGTTAGGTGAACGTTTAAAACAGCGAGGCAGTGATTATCACGCTCTCTTTGATGTATTGCTTTGTCTTTCACAAAGCGGGCTAGAAGCATCACAACTCACTGCTCAAGTAGAAAAAGAGCCTTTAGATGATACCCCAGCGGCGTTAGATGCAGTATGGGAAGAAGAACAAGTGACGTTTCTTGGAGAAGGTACACAATGTGGCAGTAGCAATATTAGCCAACATCAGCGTCGTTTTGCACAAGAAACCGCAGTTCAATATCTCAATGTGGGGAATTCGTTGAATACGGGAGCACAAAAATGAATTACATCAATATGTTATTTTTTGATATCTATCCCTATATTGCTGGTGCCGTTTTTATTATCGGTAGCTGGTTACGCTATGATTACGGTCAATACACTTGGCGTGCAGGCTCTAGCCAGATGCTAGACAAGAAAAATATGCGATTGGCTTCTAATTTATTCCACGTTGGGATCATCGGTATTTTTGCAGGGCATTTTTTAGGTATGTTAACGCCACACTGGATGTATGAATCATTCCTGCCTATTGAATATAAACAAATTATGGCGATGGTGGGGGGAGGTACTTGTGGTGTGTTAATGCTGGTGGGGGGCGTGATGTTATTAAAACGCCGTTTAACCAATCCACGAGTGAGAGCCACATCTTCATTTGGTGACATTATGATTTTAACGCTGCTGGTTATTCAAGTGGCATTAGGTCTACTAACAATTCCATTCTCAGCACAACATATGGATGGTAGTGAAATGATGAAGCTGGTGGCATGGGCACAATCTATTGTGACATTCCATGGTGGTGCTTCAGCAAATCTTGAAGGTGTTGCATGGGTATTTAAACTGCATATTTTCTTAGGAATGACGATTTTCTTATTATTCCCATTCTGTCGATTAGTCCATATTTGGAGCGTACCTGTTGAGTACTTAACTCGTCGCTATCAAATTGTCCGTAATCGTCATTAATGAGATCCATCTCCTGATAGTAAGTTAGAGACCTTTTAGTTGCGCTTATCTCACCCCCGCCCGCGGGGGTTTTTTTATTTCTTTTTCCTGTCCTACAACATCAACAAATTTTTTGAACGGTTAGAGCAATAATCTTTAGATTCATTTAAGAATGATTGCACTTATAATTCTTTTCAACGAAACGAATAAATTTATATAAACAAATAAGCAGTTAATTAAGTATCGTGATATTCAATTAAATTTTAAGTTTGCAATAGATTGTTTATTATTAATAAGTACATTTAAATGTAAATTTAAAAGGATCTGAATATCGTCATATAAATTTGGTGCTATGATTTAATTGAGTCTTACCTCTATTATATTATCGGAGATTATTATGAGCTTTAAATATCATCGTATTGATAAAAATAATGCCGCTGTTTTGTTGGTAGACCATCAAGCCGGATTACTCTCTTTAGTGAGAGATATCGAGCCAGATAAATTCAATAATAATGTATTAGCATTAGCCAATGCTGCTAAATACTTTAATTTGCCTACCATTTTGACTACCTCATTTGAAAATGGCCCTAATGGCCCTTTAATGCCTCAACTTGTTGAGATGTTCCCTGATGCACCTTATATAGCTCGCCCCGGACAAATTAATGCTTGGGATAATGAAGATTTTGTAAAAGCAGTTAAAGCAACAGGTAAAAAACAACTAATTATTGCTGGTGTTGTGACTGAGGTTTGTGTCGCATTCCCTGCATTATCAGCACTTGAAGAAGGTTTTGAAGTATTTGTTGTCACAGATGCTTCAGGGACTTTCAATTCAATCGCACGTGATTCAGCGTGGGACAGAATGTCAAAAGCGGGTGCTCAATTGATTAACTGGTTTGGTTTGGCTTGTGAATTACACCGTGATTGGCGTAATGATGTCGAAGGATTAGGTACACTGTTTGCTAACCATATTCCAGACTATCGTAACCTTATGACAAGTTATAATGCATTAACAAAAAAGTAATCGATTAATTTAAGTTTTTCCTAAAAATAGGGCTTATATTATTTTTCGGTAAGTATAATTTAATGAAAATAAAAATTTATTAAATTATAGATATAAGCCCCTAATTAAATTAACAAATGGATCAGAAATGAAAAATAAGCTATTAAAAACAACCGCTATTGCAATGGCATTAAGCGTAGGTGTTGCACAAGCAGCTGAATATAAAGCAAGTACAGCAGAAGGCCCAATTAAAATAGTTAACTTAAAAGCCATGGAAGCACAAGTTCAGGCGAATATGGAAAAAGGGGCTTTTGGTTATATTCGTGGTGGTGCAGAAGACGAAAATAATTTACGTTCAAATACGACTGCTTTTGATAAAAAATATATTATGCCTCGTTCATTACAAGGCATCGAATTTTCTGACATAAATCTAAAAACAGAATTTCTAGGTATTAAATTAGATACGCCTATTATTCAGGCGCCGATGGCGGCTCAAGGGCTTGCTCATCAACAAGGCGAAGTTGCCACAGCAAGAGGTATGGCGAAAGCGGGTTCTATTTTCTCATTAAGTACTTATGGAAATAAAACCATCAAAGAAGTGGCTGATGCTCAACCAGGTTATCCGTTCTTCTTCCAGCTCTATATGAGCAAAAATGATGCCTTTAACGAATATATTTTATCTCAAGCGAAACAGTATGGCGCTAAAGGTATCATCATGACTATCGACTCTTCGGTTGGTGGGTATCGTGAAGATGATGTGAAAAATAATTTCCAATTCCCATTAGGTTTTGCCAACTTAGAAGCATTCGCAAAAATTAGCGATGACAAATCTAAGACAGGTAAAGGTGCGGGTATCAGTGAAATTTATGCTCAAGCAAAACAAGCTTTCACACCAGCAGATATTCAGTATGTGAAAAAAATGTCTGGCTTACCTGTAATTGTAAAAGGTATCGAATCACCTGAAGATGCAGATACAGCCATTAAAGCAGGTGCAGATGCAATTTGGGTTTCTAACCATGGTGGTCGTCAATTAGACAGCGCACCTGCAACCATTGATATGTTACCTGCCATTGCAAAAGTCGTGAACAAACGTGTTCCTATTGTCTTTGACAGTGGTGTTCGTCGTGGCTCTCATGTATTTAAAGCATTAGCAAGTGGCGCAGACGTTGTTGCAGTAGGTCGTCCAATTCTTTATGGTTTAAATTTAGGTGGTGCTGAAGGTGTGAATTCAGTTATCCAACATTTAAATAAAGAATTAAGAATTAATATGATGTTAGGTGGCGCGAAAACAATAAAAGATATTCAATCTACTCCACTTTATACTGAAGCAAGTTTTAATCAATAATTAAAAATGTATTAAAAAAATAAAATGAACCGCACTTAAATTAAATGTTAAGTGCGGTTTTATTTTTATATAAAAATAAATCTATAAATTATAGTGTCATGTTTTTATATCACTATTTTTATAATGGATTATCAAATGGGTAATAATGTTGGAAAGGATTTTGGTCTTATAGAAAGAAATGAAATAATAGGAAAAAACTACACTATTCGAGAAACAATTACTGTAAAAATAGCACCATCACATACTGTATATACAGATATAAATAACCAATCAACAAAATCAAAGTTTGGTCATGCTTGGATTGAATTTAAAGGAGAGTCAATTGGTTGGGGAATGGGGGGATCTAAAATGGAAGGTGGTTCAGATAATTTAACCTTTCATGATTCTAAAGGGTATGATCCCAATAAAGTGACAAGCGTTACATTACCTTTATATACCAATGAAATTATTGGTAGAATTAATAATGCAATATCAAAGATGAAGTCAGGTGATTATACCCATTTTGAGAGTAACTATAACCTATTTAATAATAATTGTATTGATTTTGTGAACTATATATTAGCGTTAACTGAAAATGGAGAACACAACCCAGATTATATTCTACAATTAATTGGTGATACACCAGATAAAATTATTGAAAAAATGCAAGAATATATTGATGAGCAGAAAGAAACTGAAACACCATTAGTTATTGCATTAACAGAGAGTGGGATTTTTACATTACCTGATGATGAGAGTATTCATTTTGATCATAATAATGATGAAGTAAAAGAATCGACAGGATGGATAGATAATAATAGTGCATTCCTTGTATTTGATAAAAATAAAAATGGTGTTATAGATAATGGGAATGAAATGTTTGGTAATAATACTTCTAATATATCAGAGGGTTATGCAAAGCACGGGTTTGAAGCATTATCTCAATATGATAGCAATCAAGATAATAGAATTGATAAGAGCGACATAATCTGGTCTTCTTTAAATCTATGGATAGATAAAAATATTGATGGAAAAACAGATGCTGATGAATTGATTAAGATTGAGTGCTCAGGTATAGAATCAATAGATTTAAATTATAAGAAAAATGGCGTTATAGATGAAAATGGAAATCAAATTTTATTAACAAGCACTGTTATATGGAATGATGGCCGTCATACTGAAATTTCCGATATCGTATTTAATACACATATTTCTTCTCAAAAGAATAATACCTTACTTAATAGTGATGATATATGGTTATGAAAAATAGATGGATTAAAATCATTTTTTTTAGTACGGCAATTATGTTAAGTGGAAACACAATGGCTGATATTCTTGTTCCTGATAAAGTTTATTCACATGATCCCGATTTTCTAGCATCGTCCAACATAAAAATGCCAAATACAAAAGATGAATTTTATAGTTTAATAAAACTTGCTGATGATGGTAATAGTGAAGCTAATTGGATGGTTTCAGTTATTTATCAGCAAAGTGGTAATAATGTTGAAGCTGAAAAATATTACCAACGCTCTATTGATCGACAAGATGATTACATGGGGCCATCAGCTGTAAATTTAGGTTATATGTATGATAAAAACAATAATATTAAAAAGGCAATGGAATTATTTCATCAAGCAGGTGATGCGGGTTATTATGGCGGTTATCAAGCAGTAGGTACTGAGTATTTTTTAGGGCGTGATATACCGTTAGATTTTGAAAAAGCAAGGTTTTATTATAAGAAGGCCGCAGAATTAGGATGTTATGAATGTCAATATTATATTGACAACTGGGATGGAGTTGTACAGTTAAAAATGAAAGATTTAAATATAGAAAAATAAAACAATATATATACTTATGATAATAAAAACCCCATGCTCAATATCAAGCATGGGGTTTTGTCTATTGGTTATTACGAAAATTTAATTTTGGGTTGATGGCATATCACCAAAACAGAGGTTATTTTGATTATTAATACCACCATCTGACGATGAATAACCTAAGCAACCTAACATCGAATCAAAAATATTGTGATGATAGAACGTGCGCTCTGCATCTTGATTACGTTTTAGATTATCAAATAACTGTTTATTTTCAGGCTCAGCTAAATAACTATCCGACATCCAAACTAAGAAAGGCACCTTAAATTGTTCTGGTGGTGCAATTTCTTTTGGTGTGCCGTGTAAGCCACCTTTCTCTGAAATAGATTCACCGTGATCGGAGGTATAAAACACAATGGCTTTCTTATCGCGTAATGTGTCGAGTATGCCATCAATAAAATAGTCGGTATAAAGAATCGAGTTATCATAAGCATTCACTAATTGTTCTTTAGTACATTCATCATCCACATTTAAACATTCAGGTTGATATTTTTTGAATGACTCAGGATAACGCTGAGAATACATAAAGTGAGAACCTTTCGTATGTAGAATCACTAAATGGTTCCCTTTAGGATAATTAGCGACGGCATTCGCCGTTTCAGCAATTAATAAGGTGTCATCTAGCTCTTTACCGAAGTTGCTGTTTTTCGCGGTCATCATCTCTTTCATTGCATAGTTGTTTAAATCAAGTTTATTGTAAAACCACAGCTCACTTTGCATTGAAAAAAGTTCTGATGTCATTCCTAACTGTTTCAGAACTGAGAAAATATTGTTCTCTTTTAATGTACGCTGGTCGTTACTTTCGGTCCCATTTTCACGAACAAACATACATTTTAGCGAAAGTTTGGTTGCGGTATCACAAGAAATACCTTTAAACGCAACTAAGTTTTTTTCTTGGCTTAATAGAGGATTTGTTTGTCTTTCATAACCCAGTAATCCCATATGATCCCATCTTGCGGTCTCACCAATAATAAAGACAACATATACATCTTCATTAGCTTTTGATGGTTGATAGGTGAAATGATCGGCTGGATTAAAAATATTTTGGTTATTAAAGGTATCGTCATATTGCGTTATAGCATATTGAAAGAGTGGAATAATCCAGTTTGTTGGCAAATACGCATAACTTAAGCCACCACTATAACTTGGTAGATCCAAATTATTTTTTATTTCATAGGCTTTTTGCCTTGAATCGAGTGTTTTTAAATAGGCAAAAACAGCCAGTGCAATCACTAGCATTTTTACGGTATTTTTTATCCAGATTTTTTTCTTTTGTTGTGTAGTGAGATTTTTTTCTGGTTTCTTACATAGCCAAATAAGCGCTAAGGGCAAAATAGATAAGCCAATAATCCAAATAATCACATTTGGGCTGACCAGCTCTTTAGATAAATCGGTATCTGTGGTGAGTGTTGAAATGATAATACCGTATCCAATGACGACGTCATAAAAAGAAATATAGTAACTCGCACAGACACTGACAACGAGAATAAAAGAGGCGACTACTTTAAAAAATAGAGAGCCAAAAAAAGAAATAAGTCGTAATAAGAAGAAAGTAAAAGCAATATTAACGGCAATTTCACCTAGAATATATAATGCATCAATGAGGGGGTTGTTTGTGTTCTGTGTGCCGTATCGGCCAATGTAAACGGAAATATTAAGAAAAAAACCAAGATAGATAGCTAAAAAAAGGGCAATATTTTCTTTCGAAAACCTTAAAAACTTTAATTTTTGCATGTTCAATTATTATCAAAATGTATGGTGTAGAGGTCTTTATGACCGCGAAGTTGTTTTCAGGTTCAGTATTATGTGCTTTTTTTTATTGAAGTTTAAAAATTTTTTATTTGAATAACATTAATATCAAAATTATTAATTTTGAATAGTTCTAGTAAATAGAAATATTGGTAGAGATATTAGGATGTTGTCATCATTATATACGGCAAGGCCTCGATAAAGGCAGATAAGAAAGCGTATTTGCTCAATTGTTATTTCTTATCAAATGAAAGATGTTTTTTCGCTATAACTCCTTATGTATAACGTATATTGATAGAAATGAAAGTCGACATAAATATCGTCATTAGTGTCGATGACTCCTCACTATTTCATTATTCGTTACTTGTTCATTGATTTATTCATATTTATTTCCCTTTATTTTTCATTGCATTACAAAAAGCTAAAAAAATATGCTTATTTGGCACACTCTCTGCATAGATAAAGGAGAAGATCAGGTAATAACCTGAAAGTTGATGAACACAGGAGCAATGTTGATGAAAAAAGTCATCACGGTCTGTCCGTATTGCGCCTCAGGATGCAAAATCTACCTGAAGGTGGAAAACGGTAAAATCATTGGCGCTGAAGGAGCCAATGGTTTAACAAACCAAGGTGAGCTGTGTCTGAAAGGGTATTATGGATGGGATTTTATCCATGATACTAAGATACTGACTCCACGTCTTAAAACACCGATGATCCGTCGAGAAAGAGGCGGAAAATTAGAATCGGTTTCTTGGGAAGAAGCGATTGAGTTTGCCAGTAGCAAACTGCTTGCTATCAAAGAGAAATACGGTGCTAAATCTATTATGACAACCGGCTCATCACGAGGTCCGGGTAACGAAGCTAACTTCGTTATGCAGAAATTTGCTCGTGCGGTTATCGGAAATAATAATATAGACTGCTGTGCTCGTGTCTGACACGGCCCTTCGGTTGCAGGTCTGCAGCGTTCGGTCGGTAATGGTGCTATGAGCAACTCAATCGTCGAGATTGAGGATACCAAATGTCTATTTGTCTTCGGCTATAACGCCGCAGACTCGCATCCTATTGTTGCTCGCCGTATTGTTAAGGCGAAAGAAAAGGGTGCCAAAATTATTGTATGTGACCCTCGTTACATCGAAACAGCACGCTTAGCTGATTTACACTTAGGCTTAAAAAATGGTTCTAACATTGCGCTATTAAATGCAATTGCACATGTGATTATTGAAGAAGGATTGCATGATAAATCCTTTATTGAAAATCATACTGAGCAGTTTGAAGAATATTGTAAATTAGTTGAAAGCTATACACCTGAATCGGTTGAAGAAACAACAGGTTTAAGTGCTCAAATCATTCGTGAAGCTGCGCGTATGTACGCAAAAGCAGAAACAGCAACAATTCTTTGGGGGATGGGTGTTACTCAATTCTACCAAGGTGTTGAAACTGTCCGTTCATTGACTAGTTTGGCATTATTAACCGGTAATTTAGGTAAAAAATATGTCGGAGTTGGCCCCGTTCGTGGTCAAAATAACGTACAAGGCGCGTGTGATATGGGAGCATTACCTAACACACTACCAGGTTATCAATACGTTACCGACGAAAAAGCACGTGAGAAGTTTGCTAAGTTCTGGGGCATTGAATCTATGCCTGAAGAAGTGGGCTATGCATTGAGTGAAGTTCCTCATAATATCGATCACGGCTTATTAAAAGCTCACTATGTAATGGGTGAAGATCCACTGCAAACTGAGCCTGATTTAGCAACCATCCGTAGAACTTTTGAAAAACTGGAACTGCTGATAGTCCAAGATATCTTTATGACCAAAACGGCAGCGATTGCTGACGTTATCTTCCCTGCAACATCATGGGGTGAACATGAAGGTGTTTACACTGCAGCAGACCGTGGTTTCCAACGTTTCTATAAAGCGGTTGAACCTGTTGGTGATGTGAAAACAGACTGGCAAATCATCAGTCTGATGGCAACCGCAATGGGTTATCCAATGCATTACAACAATACCAAAGAGATTTGGGATGAGTTGCGTGAGTTATGCCCAATTTATTATGGTGCAACTTACGAAAAAATGGCGGACTTGGCTTATATTCAATGGCCTTGCCCAACAGAGGATAGTCCGGGTACACAATATTTGTATGATGGTGGTAACTTTGATACCCCTAATGGTAAAGGTCAATTCTTTACTTGTGAGTGGGCACCACCAATTGACAAACTTTCTGATGAATTCCCAATGGTGCTGGCAACAGTCCGTGAAGTTGGGCACTACTCTTGCCGTTCGATGACGGGTAACTGTAAAGCATTGGCGGCATTAGCTGATGAGCCGGGTTATGTTCAGTTAAACACTGAAGATGCCAAACAACTAGGAATTAAAGATCAAGAGCTAGTTTGGATACGCTCTCGTCAAGGTAAAGTGATTACGCGTGCTGCAGTCAGTGATAGACCGAATAAAGGCGCGGTATATATGACTTACCAGTGGTGGATTGGTGCTTGTAACGAACTCGTTGCGGAAAACTTAAGCCCAATAACCAAAACACCTGAGTATAAATATTGTGCAGTATGTGTTGAGCCAATCAAGGAACAGGCTCAGGCAGAACACTATGTGAAAACGGAATATAGCAATATTAAACGTCGTTTAAGAGAAGCCGCCGAGGGCTAATTTTATCTGATTAATATTACTTTTCTGCCTTAAGACCGAGTTTATTGACCTTGTGTCAGTAAGCTCGGTTTTTTTTATAATTTTTTATTGTCACAAGCTCTTTTTTCTACAGCTTATCGTTAAACCCTCTTTTTATCTGTCTGAATATTCACCATGCGTTGGCTCACAATAAAAAAAGTAACATGTTACTTTTGACGTAATCCGTTTCTAAATCAAGTGGATAAATTGCTTTTTATTTAAGGCCAGCGCAGGATGCTGTCATGGAAATGAGTGTAAGAAAACAACAACGAGATACTGTATGAAAAAACTCATTAATGCCCTACAAGCGTTTGGTAAATCCTTATATGGACCCGTCTTGATATTGCCTATTATCGGTTTATATATCGCTTTAGGTAACGTCTTTGGTAATGGCAATCTTGCGGAATATATTCCGTTTTTAAATCACCCGGTTATTCAAAGTATTGGACAATTACTCGCAAAATCATCGGTTGCTATTTTAGTCAATTTGGCGCTGATTTTTGCTGTAGGTATTCCTGTTGGCTTAGCAAAAAAAGATAAAGGTTATGCAGGGCTAATTGGCTTAGTCGTGTTTGTTATTTTCACGAATGCGATGAATATTACGCTAACACTGCAAGGGAAGTTGGTTAGCGCAGAAGAGATGCGAGCCGCAGGTCAAGGCATGGTGTTAGGTGTTCAAGTCCTTGAGATGGGGGTATTTGCCGGTATTTTAACAGGGGCAATATCTGGATGGCTTTATAATCGTTATTCAGGTCGTCAATTTAGTGGCATTATGGCTATCTATTCTGGTCATTGTTTTGTCGCCATTATTGCTATTCCCTTCACCATTGCATTGGCCGTTTTAATGTGTGAAATCTGGCCTTTTGCTCAGGCAGGTATTACTAAAATGGCACTTGTTATTCATGACTCTGGTGCTTTTGGTGCGCTGATTTATGGATTCTTAGAACGCATTCTTATCCCAACAGGATTACACCATTTAGTCTATACCCCATTCTTGTATACCGAACTAGGCGGTGTTGCTGATGTTTGTGGCACAACTTACCAAGGTGCAAGAAATATCTATTTTGCTGAAATGGCTTGTCCTGACGTGAAACAACTCAGTAGTACTGTAATTTGGGATGCTCGTGGTATTGCTAAAATGTTCGGTCTAACAGCAGCAGCTGTAGCCATGATCTCTGTAGCTAAAAAAGAGAAAAAGCAGATAGCAAAGGCGATTTTAATTCCTGCGGCTGCAACTTCTTTCTTGCTAGGGGTGACAGAGCCTCTTGAGTTTTCCTTCCTTTTTGTTGCTCCTGTTCTATTTTTAGTTCACGCCGTATTGACGGGTATTGGCATGATGCTGTTCTACCTATTAGGAGTTCATGCGATTGGTGCAAATGGTGTCATTGACTTTATTTTATATAACTTGCCGTTAGGGACTGAAAAATCAAATTGGCCAATGTATATCGTGGTGGGTTTGATTATGTCAGTTCTCTATTTCGTTATCTTTAGAACCTTGATTTTAAAACTAGATCTTAAAACTCCTGGGCGAGAGGATGATGATGAAGAAACGCGTCTATACAGCAAAGAAGACTATAAGAAAAAAGCAGAAGTAGTCACTGACGAGGAACAAAACACTAAAATAATTAATAGCTTAGGTGAAAACATTATTGAAGGGCTAGGTGGGCGTGACAATATTGAAGTCGTTGATAATTGTTATACACGCTTACGAGTCATTGTTAAAAATGTCGATGCAATTCATGAAGATCTACTGAAAAAAACCGGAGCTAAAGGCGTTGTTCGCCACGGTAATAATGTTCAAGTGGTTTATGGATTACATGTAAAAAAAATGCGTGAAGCGGTCGAAGCCGCACTTTAATAGGAGAAAGTAAGATGACGAAATCACCTTTTATCTTAAGTATTGCAGGCGGCGGAAGCACCTATACACCGGGAATTGTAAAAAGTTTAATGGTACGTTTAGAGGATTTTCCACTGAGTGAAATTCGTTTATACGACATTGATAAAGATCGCCAAGATACTATTGCACCCGTGGTTGAAAAAGTAATCCGTGATCATAGTGATACCATTAAATTTACGGTGACGACAGATCCAGAAACAGCATTTGATGGTGCCCACTTTGTATTTGCCCAAATGCGTGTGGGTCAATACAAAATGCGTGAACAGGATGAAAAAATTCCATTACGTCATGGTGTTGTTGGGCAAGAAACCTGTGGACCCGGAGGACTTGCTTATGGCTTACGCACTATTTTACCAATGGTTGAGCTAATTGATTTAGTTGAACAACATGCTTCTCCTAAAGCATGGATTGTAAACTATTCTAATCCAGCGGCGATTGTTGCTGAAGGTGTGCGTCGTTTACGTCCTAATGCTCGAGTATTGAATATCTGTGATATGCCTGTTGCGGCAATGCGTAATATGGCAGCTGTATTAAAAGTGGATCGTCATGATTTAGATGTGGATTATTTTGGCTTAAATCACTTTGGTTGGTTTACTTCAGTGCGCGTAAAAGGCGAAGAAAAACTGCCTGAATTACGTGAACATATCGCTAAATTTGGTCTTTTAACAGAAGATGCGGCACAAACTGACCCACAACATTCTGATCCATCATGGGTAAAAACGTGGCGTCATATTCAGCCATTAATGGAAGCATTCCCTGAATATATTCCAAACCCATATTTACAGTACTACTTGATGCCAAATTATATCGTGGAACATCAAGATCCTGACTACACTCGTGCAAACGAAGTGATGGATGGTCGTGAAAAACGCCTGTTTGAAGCTGCTCGAGAATATAAAGAGACGGGGATTTTACCAGATGCATTCCATGTCGGTGTTCATGGTGCCTTTATTGTTGATGTTGCTTGCTCTTTAGCTTTTGATTTACGTCAGCGTCACTTGGTGATTGTTGAAAATAAAGGCGCAATTTCTGATTTGCCTTATGATGCGATGGTTGAAGTACCCGCTTATATTACGTCTCATGGTCCTGAGCCTATTCGTGTCGGCGATATTCCTCGTTTCCATCGGACTTTACTGGAACAACAACTGGCATCAGAGCAATTATTGGTGGAAGCAACATTAGAAGGTAGCTATGAAAAAGCACTAGAGGCGTTCACACTGAATAAAACAGTTCCAAGTGTGATCCACGCGAAGAAGATCCTTGATGATATGATCGAAGCAAATCGTGAATATTGGCCTGAATTACGTAAAGCTTATGTAAAGGGCAAGCGTGTTTGATCTCAACACTTGCTGTTAACGAGTAATTGAATAAAAATGCTGTTCTATCACCAGAACAGCATTTTCCTTTTATGTTGGTAAGGACGATGTATCAATGAAGGTAACCGGTATGTCGGCACGATTATCATCTTTACTCTCAAGAGCAACAGAATTAACACGCGCAGAATATCGTATTCTCTCTTATTTAATTGATAACCCAGCACAAGTTGGAAAACTTACGATCAGAGCACTAGCACAAGCCAATTTTGTTTCGACAACGACCATTATGCGACTTTGCCAGAAATTAGGTTTTTCTGGTTATAGCGAGTTGGTTTATTATTGCAAGCAGTTGTTATCCACGGCTGAAAAATCTCATCAATTAAAAAGTGATGAAAACGAGGTAACGGAGCCTCTTTTTGATCAGTTTTTGGCAAATTATTTAAAAACCTTCACGTTAATTTCAGATGAAAAAAGACACGCTTTTGTTAATTTAATTAACAGTAAGAATTCATTTTTTATTTATGGTGCAGGATTTTCTCATATATTCTCAGAATATATCAGTAAGCGATTACAACTGATTGGCAAGGATGCATTTCTCTCAGGATTGAGCGACAGTAAGAATATCTTTATTAATAATGCTTCACGCTATACCGTTTTTATTGCGATATCTCGTAGTGGAGAGACAGAGCAAGTAGTTGAAAAGGTGAGAATAGCAAAAAGTATTGGTATGAAGATTGTTGCATTTACTCGTGCAAGTGCCAATCCATTGGCAGAACTTGCTGATATTCATTTTCCCATTTATGACGATGCAGTGAATTATCATTGTGATACTATCGAAAGCTCATCTTTTGAATCGAACCTTGTCTTGATTATTGATTTATTACTTAGCCGAGCTCAACGATTTTAATTTATATAATAACGCTTTATGACTAAGCAACTGACTGATTTAAATAAAGCGTTAAGGGTAAATCAGGGTGTGCATTCATTGAATCAAATTTATGTGACGGGTGAGCATCAACGGTAGGATAACGAGATAATAAAACCATAAAATCTTGGTAAGCCTGATTTTTATTATCATGAGTAAAAATAGGTGTACCGCTATGATTTAACTCATTATCTGCAATTAATAAAACATCAAGATATTGTGCATTATTGTGTTCATACAGCACATTTTCAGGATTAATTTCTTGCCAAGGTGTTCCTATGGCTTCTTGTGGTGAATGAACACGTAAAGCACCTGTATTGTCCTTAACATTATGCTTATTCATCGTAACAATCATGGTGTGGTCAACTCCATCCTTATGCACTCCTTCAATTGAAAGTTCGCTTAAAGAATCCGGTTGAGCAATTAATCTTAAATGAAAAACAGTCGATATTGATTTTGGCGATTGTTGATCTGTTAAGTGGCGAGGAGTAAATGTATTGCCTTGAATTAATAGCATTTTTAACTTTAATAAGGCTTGATAGGCTGTATTGCTCTGCCAGCGATCATCAAGTGCTCTAAAATGTCTTTGTGCACCACTGTCTTCACGAATAAATCCATCTTCCTCAGTGAGAACAAAAGGTTGGTACTCTAATCTGGAGATAGTTTCTATGTCATTATCAAAAAGGTAGCGCCCTGTTCGAGAGTGACGAAACGAAAGGGTGGGATCTTGTGCTAAATAATCGCCGTACTCTATCAGAGTATTAATATCTTTTTCTTCAGCACCTAATTGTTTTATTAAATCAATAACAACATTTTGAGGAATAAAGACATATTTATTATTTTTATATTCTTTTTTTATCTCATTAATTTTATTTGTAAGCAGGCTGTTCATATATAATATGCTCCATTTATGATTTATATTATTAATAATTAATTAGAGGAATAATAAGTAAGATATAATCACTTTTATTATAGATAGAGATTAATAAGTTTCAAATGAATAAAAAAAGAGAGTGTAATAAAATTATTACACTCTCTTTATATAAATAAGAAATTATTTCAAGATTAAAGTATTTCTGGAATTGAAATACCTAAACGTTGCATCCGTGATAATAACGTTGTTCGTTTTAATCCTAGTTTTAAAGCTGCACCTCTGGCTCCAGCAACAACACCATTGGTTTCTCTTAACGCTTGAATTATCCTTTCTCGCTCCTCATCATCACTTTCTGGCGCATTAGTTTGCATGCGTTTTTCAATTGATGATGGTTGAGTCAGTACCTGTTTTAAACGAGAGGGCTTATTAATGTGAAGCTCTTTTAATTGAAGGTTTAATGTTGAACCTCGAGTTAAAATAACAGCACGCTCAATAATATTTTCAAGCTCACGGACATTACCTGGCCATGGATAAAGTGTTAATTGTTCCAATGCATTGGCCGGAATACAATCTATTTTTCTATCCATTCTACGGGCAATTTTTTGTGTAAAATGTTTAACCAAAAGTGGAATATCTTCTGGTCGTTCTCTTAACGGCGGAATAATAATAGGGAAGACATTAAGGCGATAATAGAGATCTTCTCTAAATTCACCTTCATCTGTTAATTCATGAAGATCTTTATTGGTTGCTGCAATCAGCCTAACATCAACAGGAATAACTTTATTACCACCCAGTCTTTCTATTTCTCGCTCTTGAAGAACACGAAGCAGTTTAGGTTGTAATTCAATTGGCATATCACCAATTTCATCAAGAAATAGAGTGCTTTTATCCGCCATTTCAAATCGACCAATATGTGTATTGGTTGCACCCGTAAATGCGCCTTTGTCATGGCCAAAAAGATCGCTTTCTAATAGGCCAGAAGGTACAGCAGCACAGTTCATCTTTATCATCGACTTATCTTTGCGCTGACTAAGACGATGAATCGCTCGTGCAATTAATTCTTTACCTGTACCTGTTTCACCTAAAATAAGTACAGTGCTATCACTTTGTGCCACTAATTCAATTTGTTCGAGCACATTATGCATAGCGTCGCTTTGGTAAATAATCTCACTAAAGCACCCATTTTTATCTATTTGCTCATTAAGCCAAATATTCTCATTCTTTAAACTGTCTTTTAGATGCGTTATTTCTTCATATGCGGCTGCGTTTTCAATAGCGATACCAATACGAGCCGCAATCTGTTGTAGCAATTGGCAGGTATCGTCGGTAAAAACACTACCGATTTCATGTGCTAAAATTAATAAACCTAGTGGTTTATGATTAAAAGCCAGTGGCAATAACAAAGCCGTCTGCATATTTTGCTTAACTAGACGTTTAATCAAAACATCTTCTTGATCTTCATTATTAATATCAATTAAGACAGGTTTGTTTTGATTAATAATTTCTTCTGCTTTGTTATTCGCGCTACTAAACTTACGTTGTTGACGGATGACTGATTTTCCAGTCTGATAACGGCTAGAATAAAGAATACCTTCATGACTATTTTGTGATGAAGTACGGCATAACATTAGACTAATATGATTTAGTCCAAAAAAACGATGTATTTCTTTAGAGACTTCAGAAATAAGACCATCCATGTCTAGATGAGCTAATACAGAGTTTGTGATATCAACCAATATTCGATATTGGTTACGCTCATTACGAAGGCTCTCCATAGTTTCAGCATTGTTACTGCTTAATTTCATGACACCACCGATTGCCCTAAAAAATTAGCTATATTGTAGTAGGTTTATAATAAATTTATATCAATGACTGAATCATTTTTGATCCAACCCGCTATTTTTGTATCTGTAATGAAACTTAAAAATATAAACTTATCAAACTGTTATATAGTTTGTTATATAGCGTTTTAATTTATCGTCAAAAATGTCGAATAATTTGACGAAGTGACTTATTTATTAATTAATAATCATTTTTATTTAAAAATTATTTAATTGAAAAATAAGGAATAGTTATATCAAAAATATATTGGCATGAACCGTGCTAGATTCATTCTATAGATACTCTAATTATTACTCTTAATTAGAATAACTCGTTGCATTTATCGCCATATATAACGGCTATATATAACAGCTATATATAACAAAAAGCAGGAGAATATGATGAACCGTTTCATCATTGCAGACCCTAAAAAATGTATTGGTTGCCATACTTGTGAGGTAGCTTGTGTGGTTTCACATCAACAAGCTGATCAAGATAATTTAGCTATTGAGCAAATTAGTGAGCAAAATTTTCAACCACGAATTCATGTGGTTAAAGGATTCTCAATTAGTACAGCAGTTGTCTGTCACCAATGTGAAGATGCCCCTTGTGCAAATGTGTGCCCGAATGGTGCCATTATTCATAATAAAGATTATTACTATGTCGATCAGGATAAATGTATCGGCTGTAAAACCTGTGTGTTGGCTTGCCCTTATGGCACTATGGAGGTGGTTTCACGCCCTATTATGCGCAAATTAACTGCGCTCAATACTATTGATGCATTTAAGGCTGAAGCAAATAAATGTGATTTATGCCATCACCGAGAAGCGGGGCCTGCATGTATTGAAGTTTGCCCAACACATGCTTTAGTGTGTATTGATAGAGACGCACTTGAAGATATGGTGAAAGAGCGTCGTCGTAAAGCAGCTTTTGAAACCGGTGCTGAATTGTTGTTTTAAGATCAATAATAAAGCAACTATGTACTGATACTATAGTTGCTATTATTTATCCTGCTTCAATAAGGTATCGACATGCATGAAATCACACTTTGCCAAAGTGCATTTGAGATAATAGATTCTCAGGCAAAATTAAATAATGCAAAAAAAGTAAAAAGCGTATGGATGGAAATTGGTGCATTATCTTGTGTTGAAGTGAGTGCGCTTGAGTTTTGTTTTGATATTGTTTGCAGAGACACTATTGCACAAGGCTGTGAATTACATATAGAAGTTATTCCTGCAAAAGCGTGGTGCTGGGATTGTCATCAAGTCGTGACGGTTTCAACGTTTAACGCGGGGTGCCCGTCTTGTGGTAGCCAAAATATGCGTGTTGAGAATGATGATGCAATGCGAATAAAGCAAATAGAGATCGAATAGGGGTTGTTATGTGTCTTGGTATTCCAGGTCAGGTTGTTGAAGTAGGAAAAACAATCACTGAAAATGCAATGGTCGATGTTTGTGGTGTAAAACGTGAAGTGAATATTGCACTAGTCTGTGAGGGAGAGCCTCATACGATGATTGGAAAGTGGGTATTAGTACACGTGGGTTTTGCCATGAGTATCGTCAATGAAGAAGAAGCAAAAGAGACTCTGGATGCCTTGATGGCAATGGGAGAAGTGGAAGATGATGTCTCTGCTTTTCTTTATGGTGAAGACGGCGCACCTAAAAAAAATTGAGTTAATTTTATGCTATTGCATGATTAATTTCTTTTTCTTATACTAGGTCGAATTGATCTTTTCTTGCTATAAAACAAGCAGAAAAGATCAATATGCTCTACACCTTCATCTTTTAAAAGCTGGGACGACCCAGCTTTTTGTCTTTGTATTCAGGGGACGACCCCAATTTATCGATAGGGGACGTTATGTCTTGGATTATTCTTTTTGTTGCGGGTTTATTGGAAATCGTTTGGGCCGTTGGTCTTAAATATACACACGGTTTTACACGCTTAACGCCAAGTATTATCACGATTAGTGCCATGGTTGTGAGCATGGGAATGTTATCTTATGCCATGAAAGGTTTACCTGCGGGTACTGCTTATGCAATTTGGACGGGTATTGGTGCTGTCGGTACTGCAATCTTTGGTATTTTGGTCTTTGGTGAGTCTGCGAATATCTATCGCTTGTTGAGTTTAGCGATGATTATTTTCGGTATTATTGGGCTGAAACTAGCGAGTTAAACCCTGAATATCCGATATAAAAAAAGCCACTCATTGAGTGGCTTTTGGCCGAAAATAAGATGTATCACTGTTAAATATAGCCACAATATTTATTAATCTCGAAGAAGTTCCACATAGCGATTATAGGTATAACTTCTATGTCGTGCTTTACCTGATGTTTCAGTCAAAATTTCTGCTTCAACCAGATTTTTCACTGCGGTATTTGCTGTTGGATAAGTCACATCAAGAAGCTCAACGGCTCGCTCTACAGTGAGTTTTGGCATTGTTGGCAAATATTCAAATAGGCGAATAGTATGCACGGATGTTGAATGCATTGAGAGGAGCTTTTTTCTATCATTAGCAAATAATGTCGCAATTTTTATAATATTTTGTTGTGCTTCATCTGCTGAAAAACATACGGCTTCAAGAAAAAATGTTACCCATTTTTCCCAATTACCATCGTTTCTGATATCTGTTAAGCACTGATAGTAGTATTGCTGATGCCTTTTTAAATAGCCTGATACATACAAAAGAGGTTCTTTCAGTAATTGCCATTCTTCAAGAAGCATGGCAATTAACAAGCGGCCAATGCGTCCGTTACCATCAAGGAATGGGTGAATAGTTTCAAACTGAGCATGTACTAATGCAATACGCACTAATGGCGGTAATGATGGAGAAGAATTATGAATAAATTTTTCCAGATCAGACAGTAAATCATCCACTTTTTCTGGTGGAGGAGGGACATAAGAAGCATTACCGGGTCTAGTTCCTCCAATCCAGTTCTGTGTTGTCCTTATTTCTCCAGGTTGTTTTGTTGCGCCACGAGAACTTGATAATAGGATCCGATGGGCTTGTTTAAGTAGGCGGATACAAACAGGTAAACCTGATGGTGAGTTAAGCTCATTATTAACAAATTTATATGATTGCAGATAATTAGTCACTTCTTCAACATCATCAATATTTACAACAGTAAGTCCTGCTTCTTCATCAAAGATATCAGTTAACGTTGCTTGTGTACCTTCCAACTGCGAAGTTAGTAGAGCTTCTTTACGAATAGCGCTATATACTAGCCATTGACTAGAAGCAACGAGTCCAGACATACCAGATAGTTTTGCTAAAGAATTTTCAGCTTTTTTATTTGATTCTAAATATGATGTGGGATCTATCTTGGGTGGTAAAGGCGCTGGTATAAAAGCTTTAACTGTTTCATCATAGCTATGCGTTTCGATAAATTGTCCTGATGTGCGTTTCATTAAAAAATCCTTTTATTGTGGTTAGTGTTATTAAAGTATACTTTAATAACACATAACTTATTAAAAAATTTTTTAATAAGATTTAAGTTATTAAAGCATGCTTTAATAAGATAGATGTAATTAAAAAATTTTTGCCTACGGTATTGTGGTGATATAACTGTGATATAGCCTATTGTGTGGCTAAGGATTTCGGAGGGATAGAAGAATATATAATGTATTTCAATACCTAACGAATTAAGACTGAGTTAAAAAGACCAAATCCTAGTAAATATAAAATGAGATCTAGCCAGTTAAACCTGAATTTTACCCATAAAAAAACACCCCAAAGTTGGTGTCCAACTTTTGGGGTGCAGTTCACATTGAGTGGCTTTTTATCTTACGTACTAATCAATTACAGTGTAAATACGCCAATGATAGCGAGAACACTGATAATAGCAGCACCACCATAAAATACCCATTTGCTTGCAGGTACATGCACTTTAAAATCATGCAAAGTATGGTGAATACGGTGTAATGCACACCAAACTGGCAGAATGATCATCAATAGTAAGAACAGACGGCCAATAATGCTTTGGCTAAATGCCATAATACGTTCATAAGTAAATGCTTCTGGCGCAATACCCATAGGGATTAGGATACCGAGCAGGATGATGATTGCTGGAGAAACAATCGCACTCCACATACCACCTGCACCAAATAATCCCCAGAAAATAGGTTCATCAGAGCGCTTAGGAAGTTGATTCTGATTCATTATTTCCTCCTGGGTTACATTAACGCCACTGCCAGAATAGCGGCAGTAACAACGATAGTGACAGCCCAAAAACCACGAACAATAGGTTCTTGAGGCATTTTTTCATCTTTAACAACGATAACCACAGCTTTTGGTGCAAGCTTAAACCAAGTTGCAGTGTGGAATACTGTTGCAATAAGAGTCACAATGTTAATCAGCATTACAATTGGGTTGCTCAGGAATCCAACGAAACCTGCCCAACTTTCTGGTCCATTTTTCAGTGCAAATACACCAAACAGTACAACCAGACTGAACCAAAGTTGTGGAAGACAAGTACCTTCACGGGTGATATAGAAACGATAGAAACCGAGTTTCGTCCACCAGTTTGGTTGCATGCCACGAACATAAGGCTTACGTTTTGTTGTCATGTCTTGTTTCCTCCTTAACGTGGTTTCAGCATCGCAATGACAAAGTCTTGCGCGCTGGCTGCTTTACCTTGCTGAATAGCAGCAGCAGGGTCCACATGTTTTGGACAGACTTCAGAACAGTAGCCAACAAAGGTACAAGACCAGACACCGTTCTCACCATTTAACTGAGGCATACGCTCTTTTGCCCCATGGTCGCGACTATCTGTGTTATAACGTTGAGCTAACGTAATCGCTGCTGGGCCAATAAACTCTGGGTTCAAACCAAACTGAGGACATGCTGCATAGCAAAGACCACAGTTGATACAACCAGAGAACTGGTGGTATTTTGCCATTTGAGCAGGAGTCTGTTTATTCGGACCTTCTGAAGGCTTACGATCATTACCGATGATATAAGGTTTAATCGCTTCTAAGCTTTCGATAAAGTGAGTCATATCAACAACGAGGTCGCGCTCAACTGGGAAGTTACCTAGTGCTTCAACTCTTACGCCGTCTGGATATTCACGAATAAAGGTTTTACAAGCCAATTTAGGCACTTTATTGACCATCATGCCGCAAGAGCCACAAATCGCCATACGGCAAGACCAACGGTAAGAAAGATCAGGCGCTAAATTGTCTTTAATATAACCCAATGCATCCAGTAATGAGGTTTGCTCATCATAAGGAACATCATAAGTGACGAAATGAGGTGCTTCGTCAGTTTCTGGGTTATAGCGCATGACTTCCATTTTAATGTGCTTCATGTCATCAGCCATTCGCTTTCTCCTTATTCTGCTTGTCTTGTGCAGTCGCTTCACCACCATAGACACGTTTAGCAGGAGCAGACTTAGTGATCTTCACATCGCTATATTCTAAACGAGGGGCACCTTCTGGGTTATAGAACGCCAGAGTATGTTTCAGGAAGTTCACGTCATCACGCTCAGTACAACCTTCGTCAAGACGTTGGTGTGCACCACGAGACTCTTTACGATTGATTGCAGAATGAGCCATACATTCAGCGACATCTAAACCAAAGCCAAGCTCAATTTTGTACAGTAAATCTGTATTAAAGACACTACTGGTGTCTTTAATTTCAACACGTTTGAAACGTTCTTTTAATTCAGCCAGTTTATCAACGGTTTTTTGCATTAACTCAGGTGTACGGTAGATACCGCAACCTTCTTCCATTGATTCACCCATTTCATCGCGAATTTGTGACCAGCTTTCAGAACCTTTTTGGTTCATTAGTTTTTTCAGGCCATCTTCAATGTCACGAGTACGAGCATCTAATGCTGATGCGTTAGCAGGTGCTGCTTCTTGTGCACAACGAACCGCTTCTTCACCTGCAAGACGACCAAATACAACTAGTTCTGCCAGTGAGTTAGAGCCTAAACGGTTAGCGCCGTGTAAGCCAACAGATGAACATTCACCTACTGCAAACAGACCTTTAATACGCGTTTCTGTTTGTTGGTTGGTTTCGATACCACCCATAGTGTAGTGAGCAGTAGGGCGAACAGGGATTGGTTCATTAACTGGGTCAACACCCACATACGCTTTTGCCAGTTCACAAATAAATGGCAGACGTTCATGAAGTTTCTTCGCACCCAGATGACGTAAGTCAAGATAAACAACATCACCACGGTGAGTTTTGATAGTACGGCCAGCACGCCACTCATGCCAGAATGCTTGAGAGACTTTATCGCGAGGGCCTAATTCCATGTATTTATTTTCTGGTTTACCTAATGGTGTTTCTGGTCCTAGGCCGTAATCTTGCAGATAACGATAGCCATCTTTATTGACCAGAATACCACCTTCACCACGACAACCTTCAGTCATCAGAATACCTGAGCCTGGTAAGCCGGTTGGGTGATATTGAACAAATTCCATATCACGCAGTGGAACGCCATGGCGTAAAGCGATACCCATACCATCACCCGTAACAATACCACCATTGGTATTGTAACGATAAACACGTCCAGCACCACCCGTTGCCATAATGACAGCATTTGCACGAATTTGAACTTTCGTACCTTCCATCATATTGATAGCAACAAGACCACGAGCGTGACCTTCATCAACAAGGATATCGAGAACAAAGTGTTCGTCAAAACGTTGAATCTGTGGATATTTTAAGGATGTTTGGAACAGGGTATGTAGCATATGGAAGCCGGTTTTATCGGCTGCGAACCAGGTCCGTTCGATCTTCATCCCACCAAAACGTCGGACGTTGACTGACCCGTCTTCTTTACGGCTCCAAGGACAGCCCCAGAGTTCTAGTTGAGTCATCTCTGTTGGACAATGCTCAACGAAGTAATCTACGACATCCTGTTCACACAACCAGTCACCGCCTGAAACGGTATCATTGAAGTGGAAATCATAGGAGTCGTGAGCCTGAGTCACTGCTGCTGATCCACCTTCTGCTGCCACGGTGTGGCTACGCATTGGGTAAACTTTTGAGATCAGAGCAATTTTCAGTTGAGGATTCGCTTCCGCGGCAGCTATTGCTGCTCGTAAGCCTGCGCCCCCGGCTCCGATTATCGCTATATCGGCATTAAAGGTTTGCACTGCGCTTCTCCATTGTTCAAGTGAAAATTGGAATAATTGTCTAGAATTCAATTCACTGACATTATTAATTTGTAATGCTATTTTTTTAAGCTATCCGTAACGAAATTGTTTCACTGCCTTGTGACTGCGCTTGATAACATCTTTATTATCATTGACTGTAATTTTAGTATAACGAAATGTAGGGCACCGAAATTTGATATGAATGATGGTTTTCCCGTATTTCGCAAAAAAAGTGTGATCCACGCCAAGAATTCTGGGTTTTGATAATAAGAGCCCAGAGAAACTTGAAGATAAAATAGAATATATTTTTTTAAATTGAAAATTATAAATAGTAATGAATAATCCGTTTTTAAAGTATAGATAACTTTAATTAAAAATGACAAGGTTTTTTTGTTATTTGTTGATTTTAAAGAGTAAATGTTTTTACCTTTCATTTGGATAATTAAAATTAATAAAAAGTCATTCTGAAAATTAAAATAAATTTTTTACTATTTATCTAAAACAAATCGGTTTGTCTTGTTAATTGTTAATAAAATATTAATAATATTTCTAAAGGTTTTTAATGCTCGTCAAAATACGCAAATTTAAATAGAAAGTTAACGTTGAAGTTAAAATGAGATTGGCTATTAAAATATAAGCATTGTGTTAGATTATTGTTATTCTCAATTGAGAAAAAGAATTATTACAATTTACTTTTATTATAAAATAATAGCTAAAGAGTTGCCTCTGGTGCATTGGATTGATGTTTATTTCGACGATAAAAAGTACCTTAAAGTAGATGTTTTGTAGAATTACATTTATTTGTCTTATGTTTTTTTACTTAAAAAACCATAAAGACAATGAATAAACATAAAATGAAACGCCTCTTTATTAGGGAGAAATTTGTCTGTTGAGGAGGATGCGAGTAAACTGCACGCTTTGTTTTCTGTTGGAGTTTTTTGTTCATGAGTGATATCGCGGATTGGCAGCCAAGCGCCTCAATCGCCAACTTACTGAAAAAGGCGAAAATAGTCAGTAATATTAGGCGTTTTTTCGCTGATCGTGGTGTGTTAGAAGTTGAAACACCTATGATGAGTCAGGCTACCGTTACCGATGTTCATCTTTTCCCATTTGAAACTCAATTTGTCGGGCCAGGTGCTTCACAAGGGCTAAAACTTTATTTGATGACAAGCCCTGAATATCACATGAAGCGTTTATTAGCGGCAAACAGTGGGCCTATTTATCAAATGGGGCGTTGCTTCCGTAATGAGGAAGCCGGTAGATATCATAATCCGGAATTTACGATGCTAGAATGGTATCGTCCTTGTTTTGATATGTACCGGTTGATGAATGAAGTCGATGATTTATTGCAAGAAGTGTTAGATTGTGAAGCGTCAGAATCACTCTCTTATCAACAAGCATTCTTGCGCTATCTTGATATCGATCCTTTATCAGTTGATAAAGAAAAATTACGAGAAGTGGCAGCAAAACTAGATTTATCAAATATTGCAGATACTGAGGAAGATAAAGATACACTGCTTCAGTTGTTATTTGTCTCTGGAGTTGAGCCACATATCGGTTTAGAAAAACCAACCTTTATCTATCATTTCCCTGCGTCACAAGCGTCATTGGCTGAGATTAGTTCAGAAGATCACCGTGTTGCAGAGCGCTTTGAAGTCTATTTTAAAGGTGTGGAGTTAGCAAATGGATTCCGTGAGCTAACGGATGCGCAAGAACAACGCCATCGCTTTGAACGTGATAATCGCCAGCGAGTGGCAATGGGATTACCTGAGCAACCTATTGATGAGCGCTTTTTAGCTGCCCTTGAAGCAGGATTACCAGAGTGTTCTGGTGTTGCTTTGGGTGTTGATCGTCTCATTATGTTGGCGCTTGGTGTCGATCGTCTTAGTGATGTGATTGCATTCCCTGTTTACAGAGCATAAGCTCACCTATCGATGAAGATTAAAAAAGAGAGCCAAGGCTCTCTTTTTATTTTTTAGATTTTCGGCTTTGTCTTCGTTTTTCTTCTGCTTCAAGTGCCTTTTCTTGAAACTTTGCAAACTTATCTCCTGTTACGTCTTTCATATAGCGATAATTAATAAACCAAAACGTAATGCACGAAAATAAAATAACCCACCAAATTAAAAGTAGTTTTAATGAAGAATTAACGCCTAGCATTAAATTAAAGCTAATTAAGACCATTAAGCTGACGAAGATTGAGCTAAATAGTCCACCAGCAATTTGTGACATATATTTTTTTAAAGGAGTGATACTTATTAATGGCAAAATAATGGCCATAGAAAACAGCACGCCAAATGTGGCAAACATAATAATCGAAATAGGTTCATCAAAGCTTAGAAACCAATCCGTTATGCCAAAAAAAGAAAAAGGAATTTCTATCATGATATTACCTCCCTACTAGGGTAAAAAAGAGGGATATCTTTAAATTTAAAAATAAATGTAAATAACACATTAGGGAAAATATGTATTTCAGTATTATAGAGAGTCACGGATTGATTGAAGAATTCTCGTCTGTCAGCTATGCATTCTTCTAGTTCTTTCGCTTGTATTTGTAATAGGTGTAAGTTTTTTCCACTGATAAGCTCAGGGTAATTTTCAGCAATGATGAGTGATTTTTTTATTTGAGGTAATAACTGATTAGCTAAATCAACTTTTTGGTCTAATACATCTGCGCGTAAATAGTGATCTCTATTTTCAGCTAATTTTTCAAATAAGGCCTTCTCATGCTCCATCGCTTTTTGTGTAATCACTATCAGCATGGGGATCAAATCAGCTTGTTTTTTTAATAAAACATCAATATTTGCAAAGGCTTTATAACAATTATTCTTTAACATCACCATGTTGTTATAAATCATCACTAATTGGCGTATTAAGAAATAAACCAAAGTGAGAATAAAAATGATGAAAATAAGCCATTCCATATAATTAATTACCAAGGAAGAGAAGTATTATTAAAATAAAGCGTTAGTATGCCGTTTTGATAATCCATTGGTATCACTAGAATGGAAAGGATAACAAAAAGAGCAATGATAACGATAGTGGTCGCGTTGCGACGAAAAGGGCGCGCTTTGTTCCAACTAACAACATAATCTTGTGGCGATAAACCCAGTAGGTAATGAGGTGCTTTACGTGTGATAACCACTTCGCCATTGATAGACTCTGCATGACCAATTAATAAATACGTTGTGTTTGCTCCTAAGATGTACTCTTTAAAACGTTTATTATTATATTCAAGATCCTGATGAGGCTTGATACCAAGGTGAACAAAAGGAGTATCTTCTGCGAGCACTTGGATTGATCCCGTATCATCGCTCATCGTGAAATTATGGATCTTCTTTTCACAGAGTGTTTGGTGATAGCTTTTTTTGCCTTCTTTGTCTGTGGATATATCATATTCATAATAGAAGTAGCCATAACACTCTTTTTGGCCTAATCGACTACTTAAGATTTTCCCTGCGGTTATCTTACCTTCAATTTCAACAAGCCCAATGGCCAAAGAGCGGATCTTTGATGTTGCTAGAATTTTTTGAAAGCGTAAAAAACGTTTTTCAGGTGTTCTTTTGACGATTTGGTAAACGAACATTAAAACGAAACTTAAAAAGAATAATCTTTGGTCAATAAACAAGCTGAAGCTTAAACTCAACAATAAAAGGCTAATAAATACAGTGTTTATCAGTGCCGAAAATTTAGAGTTTCCTTCATTTTGCAATTGATGATAATTCTTTATCGCTTTTTCACCGATATTAGCAATATGGGTTGAAATGCCATAGGCAAATAGCAAAATAACAGAGAACGCAATACCAGAAATAAGATTAACAACGGAGTCTTCGCCACTAGGATATAAGTTGGCTTCTCGCGAAAAAAACAGGTATTTCCCGGCAGCAAAAGCGATCCCTAAAAAAGGAATAATACTCAAACTGTTCTTCTTTTTTTGAGTACGTTTGCTGCGTAAAAAATAGATTAATACGCCTACAGCACAGCCGATAAAAAAATAAATTAACACTGTAACCTATCCTTAATGCGGTTATTTAAATTGCTGTCATTTAAAATGAATACCATCAAATTTCATTTCTTCTTTTGGTATTTCTAGCAATTGCATACGTTCAAAGCGGAAAAGGCCAGCAATTAAGCTATCAGGAAACATCTCTATTGCGGTGTTGTAGTTGGTAGTTGCATCATTAAAGCCTTCACGGCGTTGAGCAATTTTATTTTCTACATCACTAACACCCGTTTGAAGTAATGCTAATTGTTCACCTGAAATTAACGTAGGATAATTTTCAGCAAGGGCAATCATGCCACGCAATGCGGTATTCATCTCATTTGATGCGCTGATTTTTTCATTAATATTTTGTGCTTTAAAGTAGCGTTGTCTTGCGTCGCTTAATGCAATAAATACACTTTTTTCGTGCTCCATGGCTTTTTCAGCTACAGCCATTAATTGAGGAATTTGGTCTGCTCGTTGTTTTAAAATAACGTCAATATTCGCAAATTGATTACTGACTTGGTTACGCGTCGCAATAAGACGATTATAAATTGAAATACCCCAACTAATAAAAAGAACGATAAGAACGAGTAAAATAATGGCCATTATTGTCATTGTGATCCCTTCTTTTAATCAATATTTAAGAAATGATAATAGCTAACTCAAAAAGTTATTTTGGTTTTTTAATTAAATTATTAGAGTAACTTAAAGAAAGATGAAGAAATATACAATCAGAAAGGGCGCAAATAGCCTACTCTTTCAAAAGAAAGAGTAAAATACTTGTCATACTTCAAGTTGCAGCGTTGTTGACGCCGTTTACTCGCGCTAGTCACATACTCATGTATGCTCCTAGCGTTTCGTTCACTTGTCGCCTAGCTGCACCTTGAATTATTTAGGACGCAAATAAAATACGATGAATTATTTGGCTTGTTTTTGTAAGAACTTAACCCCTAAATCAGGGAAGTCTGTAAAGACACCTTCAGCGCCTGCTTGGTTATAAATAATGTCGTAAAGCTGGTCACCATCTTTTGCGTATTTAGGAAGTTTATCAATACGAACAGTAAATGGATGAATGGTCAGTTTATTAGCATGGGCATCAGCAGACATACCGGTTAAGGTGATTTTTTCTGGCGTTGAGTTTTCTTCCACTAACATATGGTAATCAGGACCAATTCCATCAGCATAAGTGGCAATCTCTTTCATTGCACCCGGCTTAAACATCCATTCATAGCTGTAGTTTGTCCATGTGCCGTCGGGCTGTTTCTCATAAGTCTCATTCCAGTCGGTATAAGCAATTAACTGAACAAGTTTTAAGTCCATGCCCATTTTTGGCATCAATTCTGTTTTGATGCGTTTTAGGTCGTTAGCATCGAATGATTGCAGATAAACATTATCGGTTTTTTTCGTATAACCGTACTGTTTAAGCACTTCCAGTACTTTAGTGGTAATGTCTTTACCTTCTTGTTCATGGAACCAAGGGGCTTTAATTTCAGGGTAAATACCAATGTCTTGACCCGTAGATTTATTTAAACCTTGAATAAATTCAATTTCTTCTTGGAAGGTATGCACACGAAAATCAGATTTCCCCATCGGGAAACGATTTGGATAACTTTGGACTTTTTTACCGTCAACGATATCGAAGCCTTCGGTAAATTTCAGTCCTTTGATCTCTTCAAGCGTAAAGTCGATAGCATAGTAGCGACCGTCTTTTCTTGCTCTATCAGGGTAACGCTCAGCCACATCTGTTACACGATCAAGATAGTGGTCATGTAAGACAACCAATTCATTATCTTTGGTCATCACCAAGTCTTGTTCTAGATAATCTGCACCTTGCGCATACGCTAATGCTTTAGCAGGAAGCGTATGTTCAGGCAAGTAACCACTTGCACCACGGTGAGCGATAACGACTTTATCACTTGCCGCTTGTGCGATTGCACTTAAAGATAGAGTTAAAAGAACGCCTGCAACTAACGGTTTTAGTCTAAAAGATGTACTCATAAAGCTGCTCCATTTTAATTCTACGTACAATAATGTTATGTACAGTTGGCAATAAAAAAGCCACATCAAATAACGGATGTGGCTTGGTTTTTAGAGATGAGATTTAATCAATTTCATAAATAATCAGTTAGCGATTATTCGTACTTCTGAAGCATTTCACGTTTGTGTTTGGTTTCAGTAACCATCACGATAAGTAATAACACAACAGACAGTGCACTACCGCCGATCATGACCATAAAGCCGCCATCCCAGCCGAAGTAGTCAACGGTGTAACCTACGATAGCACTCGCTGCAACAGAACCACCTAAGTAACCGAATAGTCCAGTAAAGCCTGCTGCTGTACCTGCTGCTTTTTTCGGTGCGAGCTCAAGGGCATGTAGACCAATCAACATAACAGGGCCGTAGATTAAGAAACCGATGATTAACATACACGCCATATCAACATTCGGGTTACCCGCTGGGTTCATCCAGAATACGATAGTTGCGATAGTTACTAAGGTCATGAAGAATACACCTGTCGCACCACGGTTACCTTTAAACACTTTATCCGACATCCAACCACACAGCAGTGTGCCCGGAATACCTGCGTATTCGTATAAGAAGTAAGCCCATGATGATTTATCCATTGCAAAGTGTTTTACTTCACGCAGATAAGTCGGTGACCAGTCCAGCACGCCGTAGCGCAGCAAGTAAACGAACACGTTCGCAATCGCAATCATCCACAGAAGTTTGTTAGGGAACACATACTTCATAAAGATTTCTTTTGCAGTCAGTTCTTGTTCGTCAGTTTCTTTATAATCAGGTGGATAGTCGTTTTTGTACTCTTCAATTGAAGGTAAACCACATGATTGAGGGGTATCGCGCATTAATGCGAATGCAATCATAGCAACTAAGATCGCGGCAAATGCTGGCATATATAACGCTGCTTTCCAGTCGTTAAACCACGCCATACCTAATAAGAACAGTAATGGAGGTAAGCCACCGCCAACGTTATGTGCACAGTTCCAAATCGAAACGATACCGCCACGTTCTTTCTGTGACCACCAGTGCACCATGGTACGTCCACAAGGAGGCCAACCCATACCTTGGAACCAACCACAAAGGAACAACAGAACGAACATTATCATAATGCTCGAAGTTGCCCATGGTACAAAGCCCATAAATAGCATCACTAGAGACGCTAAAATAAGACCTGCTGGTAAGAAATAACGAGGGTTAGCACGGTCAGAGAATGAGCCCATGATAAACTTAGAGAAACCGTAAGCAATCGAGATCCCTGATAAAGCAAAACCTAGGTCACCTTTAGAAAACCCTTCTTCTACGAGGTAAGGCATTGCTAACGCAAAGTTTTTTCTTACTAAATAATAAGCAGCATAACCGAAGAAAATCCCCATAAAGATCTGCCAACGTAGGCGACGATAGACAGGATCTATCTGCTCTTTTGGCAAACGCGCTTTATGTGGCGCAGGTCTAAACAGACTTAACATATTAGCCTCCGATGGCTTTTATTTTAATATGTTGATATTAAATAATGACAAAACGAACAGTGAAATTATCAAAAAATTTTCTTTAACGAACTTAATAGTAAACTTATACAATCAAATTTACTGTGAGGTATTACTCAGTTGTCGAATAATTTTTCAAGATGTGCAATTTTGAGTGATATGTTAACTTTATCAAATACTTTTTGTTAAATAATTTGTGATTAGTATCACATATGTGGTTTTAATTTTTCACTCGTGAGCGTTTCTCTTTCGTTTTTGCTCATTATCAAACATTAACCACACTTTTTGTGTATCTTATACACTATAATTAACGCTAAAGAATAATTAAGCGTTTGCTGAATGTAATGTGAGAGGGCATCTCTATGATGAGCGGTTCACCAGTGACAGAAACAGATGTCATTATTATTGGCGGAGGAGCAACCGGTGCAGGCATGGCAAGAGACTGTGCACGCCGTGGATTACGTTGCGTTCTGCTAGAAAGACACGATATTGCAACCGGTGCAACCGGTCGAAATCATGGGTTGTTACACAGTGGTGCGCGTTATGCAGTAACCGATCCTGAGTCAGCGCGTGAGTGTATTGAAGAGAATATGATCTTAAAACGGGTCGCTCGTCATTGTGTAGAAAAGACGGATGGCCTTTTTATTACCCTACCTGAAGATTCTTTAGAGTTTCAACAGACTTTTATTCAATCTTGCCAAGCAGCAGGTATTGATGCTCAAGCGATTTCACCCGAAGAAGCTATTCGCTTAGAGCCTTCTGTTAACCCGAATTTAATCGGTGCAGTTAAAGTACCTGATGGCACAGTCGATCCTTTTCGTTTAACCGCGGCAAATATGTTAGATGCTCGCGAACATGGCGCACAAGTCCTGACTTATCATGAAGTCGTTGGCCTTATTCGTGAAGGTGACCGTGTTAAAGGTGTCAAAGTTTACGATCATCAAACGAAAAGAATGTATGAAATTCGCGCACAAATTGTGGCGAATGCTGGCGGTATTTGGGGACAAAAAATTGCTGAATACGGTGAATTAAAAGTTCGAATGTTCCCAGCAAAAGGTGCATTACTGATTTTAGGTCATCGCATTAACAATATGGTGATCAATCGTTGTCGTAAACCTGCAGATGCCGATATTTTAGTACCTGGCGATACGATTTCATTAATTGGTACAACTTCAACACGTGTACCTTACGATGAAATTGACAATATGTATGTCACTCCTGAAGAAGTCGATATTCTTATTCGTGAAGGTTCAATGTTAGCGCCAAAACTGGCTCAAACTCGAATTCTACGTGCTTATGCTGGTGTACGCCCTTTAGTGGCAAGTGATGATGATCCATCAGGCCGTAATGTTAGCCGTGGTATTGTTTTACTCGACCATGCGCAACGTGATGGATTAGAGGGCTTTATTACCATTACGGGCGGTAAATTAATGACTTACCGTTTAATGGCCGAATGGGCGACAGATAAAATATGTGAGAAATTAAATGTCTCTGCGAAATGTACCACTGCAGAAGAGGCATTACCTGGCTCTCGCCAATCTGCGGAGCAAGCATTACGTAGCGTTGTTTCATTACCTGCACCAATTCGTGGTTCAGCGGTTTATCGCCATGGTGATTTAGCGAATAAATTACTGAGCAATGAACGTATTGATAAAAGCTTAGTATGCGAATGTGAAGCGGTAACAGCGGCCGAAGTTCGCTATGCGGTTAACTCTTTAACAGTTAATAACTTACTTGATTTGCGTCGTCGTACTCGTGTGGGTATGGGAACTTGCCAAGGTGAACTTTGTGCTTGTCGTGCTGCTGGATTATTAAACCGTTTACAAGTTACTACTCCTCACGAATCAGAGCAGCAACTTGCTCATTTCTTGAATGAGCGTTGGAAAGGTATTCGACCAATTGCTTGGGGCAATGCATTACGTGAAAGTGAGTTTACCAGTTGGGTTTATCAAGGTTTATGTGGTTTAGATGCAGATATGATTGAAAAAACAGCTTCAGCGGAGGCAGATAATGAAATTTGACGTCATCATTATAGGTAGCGGACTGGCAGGGTTAACTGCGGGTATTCGTCTTGCCGAAGCCGGTAAGTCTTGTGCAATCATTAGTAATGGTCAAAGTGCGTTGCATTTTTCATCAGGTTCACTGGATTTATTAACTCATCTTCCTGATGGAACAGCGGTGACTCAGCCTAAAAAAGCTCTGGCAACGTTAGCAGAGTTAGCGCCAAAACACCCTTATAGCCGTATTGGTGAAATTCAAGTTTCAACTTTAATTGAACAAGCTCAGGCATTGTTGGCAAGTACAAGTGGTCTTGAGTATCAAGGTAGTGGTGATGAAAACCATTATCGTATTACGCCAGTAGGGCGCTCTCGTATGAGTTGGATGAGTCCAAAGCGAGTTCCTATTCATGGTATTGATAAAGCATTACCATGGAAAAAGTTGGCCGTGGTAGGAATTGAAGGTTTCTTAGATTTTCAACCTCAATTTGCAAGCAATACGCTTAATGAGCAAGGTGTTGAAGCAATTCCTTATCATATCCACTTACCGTTATTAGATAGATTGCGTGATAATCCAAGTGAATTTAGAGCAGTTAATATTGCGCGTTATTTAGATAAACCTGAAAACACACAAGCGTTAGCTGACGAACTGAAAAAACATGTTGATGACAGTGCTGAGGCGATTATTTTACCTGCATGTATTGGGCTTGATGCTGAAGAGCCTGTGACATTACTGCAACAGTTAGTAGGTAAACCGATTTGTCTATTACCAACATTGCCACCTTCTCTATTAGGAATTCGTCTACATCAAGCATTAAAACTGCGTTTTCAAAAAGCGGGCGGTTTAATTATGCCAGGTGATCGCGCAGAGGAAGTTGACTTAGTGGGTAACACTGTTACAGGCGTTCACACTAGAAATCACACTGATATTCCTATTCGTAGTGAGCATGTGGTATTAGCAACGGGTAGTTTTTTCAATAATGGCTTAATTGCCGAGTTCGATCGTGTTTATGAGCCTTTAATGGAGCTGGATTTGTTAGAGGCATTACCTCGTAATGAGTGGACGCAAGAGAATGTCTTTGCGAAACAGCCCTATATGCGCTTTGGTGTTAATACCGATAGCCAATTAAGGCCCATGAAATATGGTGAAGTATTAGACAATGTCTATGCTGTGGGTGCTGTGTTAGGTGGATTTGATCCACTAAATGAAGGTTGTGGTGCTGGTGTTTCAATGATTAGTGCTCTTTATGCCGCGCAACAAATTTTACAGCATCATAAATCAGAACAGACCACATCTGCGGTTGTGGAGGCAGCACAATGAGTTTACAAGATAACAGTTTTGAAGCTTGCATTAAGTGTACAGTTTGTACAACTTACTGCCCAGTTGCAAAAGTGAATCCACTTTATCCTGGTCCTAAACAAGCAGGCCCTGATGGTGAGCGTTTACGCTTAAAAGATCCGATGCTTTATGATGAAGCATTGAAATATTGCACTAACTGTAAGCGTTGTGAAGTCGCATGTCCGTCAGATGTAAAAATTGGTGATATCATTTCGCGAGCGAAACTGAACTACAATACCAAAACACCTAAAATTCGTGATGCTATTTTAAGTCATACGGATTTAATGGGAACATTATCCACGCCAATGGCGCCGATAGTAAATACTATTACCGGATTAAAACCAGTCCGTAAAATCTTGGATAAAGCGCTTAAAATCGACCATCGTCGTGAATTACCAAAATACTCTTTTGGTACATTTAGAACATGGATGAAAAAACAAGTTGAAGAGCAGGCACGCTTTAAAGATCAAGTTGCTTTCTTCCATGGTTGTTATGCTAACTATAACCACCCACAATTAGGGAAAGATTTAGTTAAAGTATTCAACAAAATGGATATTGGTGTTCAGTTATTAAAACGTGAAAAATGCTGTGGTGTTGCATTAATTGCGAATGGTTTTGTTAAACAAGCCAAAAAACAAGCCGCTGTGAACCTTGAATCTCTGACAGAAAAAATTGTTGAAAACAATATTCCTGTTGTTGCAACATCATCAACCTGTACTTTCACTATTCGTGATGAGTATGAACATATCCTTGATGTTGATACATCAAAAGTACGTGAAAATATCGAATTAGCGACACGTTATATTTATCGCTTACTGGAAGATGGCCGTGAATTACCACTGAAACATACCCCGTTAAAAGTGGCATATCACACGCCTTGTCATATGGAAAAAATGGGATGGACGGCATATTCCATTGATTTAATTAAACGTATCCCTGGTGTTGAGGTGATTGTTCTTGATTCTCAATGCTGTGGTATCGCCGGAACTTATGGTTTTAAATCTGAAAACTACGATGTTGCTCAAGGTATTGGGGCGGGCTTATTCCGTCAAATTGAAGAGAGTGGATGTGATATCGTTATTACAGACTGCGAAACCTGTAAATGGCAAATTGAGATGTCAACAACGAAAAAATGTGAGCACCCCATTAGTTTATTGGCAAGAGCATTATAAGTATTGCCTATCCGATAATAAAAAAGTAATTGATTACTAAGATAACAAGCAACTAGGGAGTAAAAGAGGATCTTTTATTCCCTTTTTTTATTTTTAATAAAAAAACATGTGAAATATAAGAATATAAGAAAATAAGGAAATTAAATAACCTGATATTGTGGAGCACAGGTTATTTAAATATTTTTATTTTTTAATGAGAGATATAGGTATTTTGGTAAAGCCAAATATTTTGGACTTTTTTAAGTGTGATATTTTGCCCATTAGTCAGCGATAATGCCTGTTTTCCGGCCTCATTAATAATGGGGATATCTAATGCATTTGCTAATAAAGTTGTGTTAGATAGTGGATTCCCATGGCTTAATAAAATTCCTTTAATTCTATGGGTATCAAGTGCAATTAATGTGGAGGGATGAAGTTGTTTTGTCACTAGAATAGCATTTGGATAGGGAGGCGGCGTCATTGGTGGTGGTGCTGACGTCAAATAGCGCAGTAATCGAGATAAAATATCATCTAAATCACTTTCTCTGGCACGCATATTATCATCATCCATTTGCGCATAAGTATCTATTAAATCAATAAATGTCTGTTGTAGGGCAAACTCAGCATTACAGTGATGTTTACTTATCATGCTACACACTGTTAGTTGTAATTCTGCATTTTCTAATAAGAAACGATGACTAGAAAAAATATGAGTATATTGCTCGCCAATCTTGCGATAGGTTTCTTCGGTTAACCAGTCTATATCCTTTTTGGAGCGCTCAATGGCTTTTACGAGACGTTTTTGCTCTTCAAGTAATAAGTGAGCGGATATTTCTTTACGAGGGATCACGAAACGATGATAAGGGTATAGCCAAACAGGTGCGGTTATAGTTCTGACAGGTTCGTAATTAGTATTTTTGGGGTGAATGTTAAAGTTAGGGAGATTTTCTCCTAATTGAAGTTTCTTTATTGTAATGGTTTTATGTGCTGCTTTTTCTGCTTCTTCAAGAGAAGCGCCGAGCGCAATGCTATTGGCTGCAGCTAGTGTTCCCTCAACAATAGGGGCAGAGCTTAATGCGACGTTAGCTGCAATGGCATGCTCTAGATTCGCGATTGCAAGTGCGGCATTTTGCGCTGAATGATAAGTATCAAGTAAAACGAGTACACCTTGTTCGCTATAACACTTTTTGATTGCTGTGAGTATAGTTTCTGGAGATACTTCATTTGTGAGATCTAAAGGTGTTTGATAATTGGTCGCAATGGCAATTTTTACTTGGCGATCTACAGTCTGATTAACGAGTTCTTTAATACCATTGGCAAGCGTAAGGCTCTTTGAAACTAATACGATACTGACCATAAAGCACCCTTTTTTGTAAATGCAAACAGGGAGATAAACACTCCCTGTTTACTCAGGCTTTAATAAAGCCATTCCCGTCCTAATTGGTCGGCAGTTAAAATTGCAGCGTAAACTTTATCTGAATCAACATCAAATGGCATGTTGTAAATTGTCTCACCTTCAGCACAACTTAACTCAGCAACCGCCATAATTTTTTCATTTAATTCATCGCCTGTTGCGTTGATACCCAACTCTTCTAAAGTGACCGGTAATCCCACTAAAATACAAAAGTCGAGAAATTCTTCTAACTCTTCTAATGGGCTATTTTCTAACACTAATTGCACTAATGTACCAAAGGCAACTTTTTCGCCATGATACATATGGTGACACTCTTCTAGCGCAGTAAATCCATTATGAATAGCATGAGCAGCAGCAAGGCCTGCACTTTCGAAACCAATACCACTTAGAAATGTATTGGCTTCGATAATATTTTCGACTGCCGTTGTACAAACACCTCGGCTTACTGCAAGTTTTGCTTTATAGCCATCCTCTAAAAGGGTGTTATAGCAAAGTTCAGCTAAAGCAAGCGCTGCAAGTGTTGATTTACCACCTGCCATGGTTTGTTTTTGTGCGTTGCTACAGGCTCTTGCTTCAAAGTAAGTTGCTAAAGCATCACCCATACCTGCAACTAATAAACGGGCAGGCGCAGAAGCGATAACATTGGTATCCATAACAACCACATCAGGGTTGGTTGGGTAAAATAGATAGCTATCGAATGCACCGAGCTCTGTATAAATGACAGAAAGGGCACTGGTTGGCGCATCAGTGGAGGCAATGGTAGGGGATATCACGACAGGGAGCTGGCATTTATAAGCAACAGCCTTGGCGGTATCGAGTGTTTTACCACCACCAACGCCGATGATCACAAGCGAGGCTTGTGCTTTTGCGAGTTCAGATAACCGATTGATTTCGTTGTGTGTGCATTCACCATTAAACAGTTCGAAATGCCCATTTACTTCGTATTGAGACAGACTGTCTTTAACGGTACTCCCGACTAACTCCATGACAAATTTATCGGCAATAATCAGTGCTCTATCGCCAAAAGGTTTCGCATATTTACCAATATGGTACAACGCATCAGGCCCTTGAATATATTTAGAGGGAGATTGAATAACTTTTAACATAATAGACTCCTACTGTTTATTGGTGAAACGAGAGAAAATCTGTATGTGATGTATTAATGCGTGAGTGACAATAATACTCTTATTGTCTCTCCATCATACTTGATATGCTGTGATATTAATTAAGAATATAAATATTTTAATAAAAATAGTACGTTCATTGAAAAATAGGCTTTTTTTGTATGAAAAATTATTTTAAATAAAAAATAATATTGGCGTATTCGTCAATATTTATATTAGAAGGTTTTATGAATCAATAACTGTTCAAGGACATGGCGCTCCATTTTTTGCTCATTTAGATAAGTTAACTACTACTATTAATAATAGTAAAATAGATATTCAATATTCTCCGCGATCTGTTTTAACTGGTTCGATGAAAGATCATGCTATCGTAATAAATAAACATATATCTACAATATCTAATACGTCTTCCATTTTGACAATGATATCTTGTTATAGTGCTAAGGGCGGACGATATTCCAGTGCGCAATATATGGCAGATCGTTTGAATACAAAAGTGATTGGATTTAAAGGTAAAGTAAATAAAACAAGAACGGCGACATTATCCTGTGACAGTGAAAGTAAAACATTCACACCTCAAACATCATTGTTAGCAAAAGCTATTACATCAATTGGTTATAAGGTGGGATATACATACACAAAATGTCGATTGTATTTAAAAAATCAAATAAGCAGATGATTAACTTATCCTCTCATTCTCAATAGAGAGAATGAGAGGATTTATTAGTGAACTTCCACGTAATCTTGTTTTTGATTTTCTTGTGCGAAAAAGTGACGCAAAATAAAATTCAACAAAACACCATATGCAGGCAAGAAGAACAGCATACAAATGGTCAATTTAAACACATAGTCAACCAATGCAATTTCTACCCAATTCGCCGCCATAAATGCGTCTGTACTACGGTAAAAGGCAATAAAGAAGAAGGCGAGAGTGTCGAGTAAATTACCAAAGAACATGGCTGCACTAGGTGCAACCCACCATTTTTGTTGTTGTCTTAAACGATTAAAGACAGACACATCCATTATTTGACCTAACACATAAGCCATAAAGCTTGCTGTTGCGATCCTTGCCACCATGATGTTGAAATCAGTGAGTGAGGCAAAGCCTTGCCAACTTCCTTGGAAAAAGAGCGTTGAGATCAGGTAAGAAATCGCTAATGCAGGGAGCATAACAGCGGTAATAATGCGTCTGGCAAGTGGTGCGCCATAAATACGAACCGTTAAATCTGTTGCCAGAAAAATAAACGGAAAAGTAAAGGCACCCCAAGTGGTATGGAAACCAAAAATGGAGATAGGTAACTGCACAAGATAGTTACTGGATGTAATTATCAGGATGTGGAACAAAGAAAGCCATAATAGCGCCACCGCTTTTTGGCGGGGAGTAAACGTATACATAAATTGTACCTTTTTAGTGATTGGGGTGAGGGAACCCAATAAAACAGTGATTTATCTCTTCAATGAGAGGATGCGCATAATACGCCTGTTGCGCAACAAAAGCAAAGGTTAGAGGGAATACCTTTGTGCTTAATGTGCCGTGATGTGAACACGAAAGAGAGATATAATAATGGCATCTGTCAGTGTAAGAAAAATGGTTAATAGAATGAATGCTCAATTTGACGATGCAACTAAAACATTAGATACGCTAGGCCTACGTTGCCCTGAGCCAGTAATGTTAGTGCGTAAAACCATAAGAAATATGGCATTAGGTGAGACACTTTTAGTGATTGCGGATGATCCTGCCACAGTGCGTGATATTCCCGGCTTTTGCCGTTTTATGGAACATGATTTATTAAATCAAGAGACTGAATCTGCACCTTATCGCTATTTGATCCGTAAAAAAGAGAGCAATCTGTAATTTATGCCGTAAATGTTGCTTAACTTCACGCTAAAAAATAACCCAAACTCCAGATTAACTGAGGTTTGGGTTTTGTTATTTTAGCGAGCTTACTCTTTATTTGAGGCGTTAATTTTTACTCTTAACAGCCTTACCGCATTAGCGGTAACAAGTGCTGTTGCGCCTGAATCTGCAAGAACTGCAACCCAAAGCCCAGTTATACCTAATAAGCTGGTCACTAAGAATATGGCTTTTAAGCCCAGTGCTATTGTAATATTTTCACGAATAATTTTACGAGTAGCACGAGATAGTTTAATAATTTCAGGCAAGCCCGTTAAACGGTTATGCGTCAAAGCAGCATCAGCAGTTTCAAGCGCAACGTCAGTACCGCTTCCCATTGCAACACCAATGGTTGCCGCCTTCATTGCGGGTGCGTCATTGATACCATCGCCCACCATCATGGTGTTATGTGTTTTGCTGATTTCCATTACTGAAGTGACTTTATCTTCAGGTAGTAATCCTGCTCGGAAATCCATACCTAGTTTTTTCGCAATAGCCGCGGCTGCTCTTGGATTATCACCCGTTAGCATTACGGCATTGATATTCATCTCTTTCAATAACTTCATTGATTCGACAGCATCATTGCGTAAGGTATCTTGCATAGCAATAACACCAATAAGCTGACTCTCTTTTAATACAACAACAACGGTTTTGCCTTCGTCTTCAAGACGTGCAACTTCTTGTTGCCACTGAGAAGAGAGTGACGTGGCTTCTGATAACTGCGAAGGCGCACTCACTAGAATATGTTGGCTATTTAAATAACCTTCAATTCCTTTGCCCGCTAAAGCTTTGCGATCTTCAGCTTCAACAACAAGTACACCGTTTTCTTGCGCCTTATTGATAATAGCTTTTGCTAATGGGTGATGAGAGCCAATTTCTACGGATGATGCAAAAGTTAGGATATCTTTTTCATTAAATCCGGTTTCAGCTACAACATCAGTAACTTGAGGTTTCCCTTCTGTTAATGTGCCAGTTTTATCTAGTGCGACAGTATTAACTGTACCTAATTGTTCTAATGCTGCGCCACCTTTGATCAGTGCTCCGCGCTTAGTTGCTGCCGCTAATGCTGAAGTAATTGCTGCGGGTGTTGAGATAACTAAAGCACAAGGACAACCAATCAGTAATAGCGTTAAGCCGCGATAAATCCATGTTTCCCAAGGTTGTGAGAACAACAGTGGTGGAACAATAATAACCAGCGCAGAGAACAGCATAATCGCAGGTGTATAGTAACGGCTAAAGCGGTCAATAAAGCGTTCAATTGGGGCTCTGCGCTCTTCAGCTTCTTCAATCAATTGCAAAATACGGTCAATAGCATTTTGCCCTTGTTCAGATACCACTTTCATTTGGACGGATCTATCAACAGATAAACAACCAGCTGCCACTTTTTCGCCTTGTAAACGCTCTACTGGTACGGATTCACCCGTTAATGCACTTTCATCAAAACTTGCAAATGGACTGACTAATTCTGCATCCGTTGGCAACCGAGAACCTGGGGCAATTTCGATAATATCGCCAGGGCGAAGTTGCGCAACAGGAACTGTTTGTTTTTTGCCGTCTTTGACTAATGTTGCTTCTTCTGGCACTAGTGCCATTAATGCACTTACACCACGACGAGCTCGGCCTGCAGCGTAAGACTCTAACATTTCGCCAATCATAAACAGCAAAATAACCATTGCTGCTTCTTCGGTAGCATTAATAAATAGTGCACCAATTGCAGCAACGCTCATTAATGTTTCGATAGCAAATGGTGTGCCACTGCGAATAAGTTGTAAGGACTTTTTCACAATGGGGAATAAACCAATTAAGGTTGTTGCAATAAAGGCTGCGCGACCTGCTTGAGGATCAATAAATTCAGTACCCCAGCTAATCACCATTAAAAGTGCCAAGACAATGACAAATGAACTTTCTTTTAAGAAGCTTTGTTTAGCGACTTTTTGAGATTGGGGTGAGGAGAGGTCAAAAAGCTCAAAGCCTGCACTGTTAATTGCAGCAATGACATCAGCACGTAAATCACTATCCGCATCAACAACCAGTTTTTCAGTGGCAAAAAGCACTTTTGCTTGTTTTACACCTGTGACTTTGAGTGCCGCGGTTTCAATTTTTTGAGCGCAACTTGGGCAATCCATTCCTTGTACTTTCCAGCTAAAGCGTTGCTGTGCAACTTTTTCTGGCTCAATGTTAGAAACAGGGGCGTTGATATCACAGCTTCCATGAGCATGGTTATGCCCATCATGGCTATGATCATGTTCGTGGGAGTGTCCGTGGTGATGCTCATCCTCGCATTCAGGATCACTTTTATCTATCTTGGTATGAGAATGCCCGCTTTCAGTATGTGAGTGCGTACTATTCTCTGAGTGGCCTGAACAGCATTGAGAACTTGAGCAACAAGCATCGGTATGTTTATGATTATCGTGTTGATGAGCATGTTTAGACATAACTGGCTCTCCTTGTTCAACGAAGTAAAGTTCTAAAGACATTTATTTGATAAGCACTTTACAGCTTGGAGTAGAGTCCAGAGTCAAGGTATGTGACAGAAAATAATTGGCAAAAAGTGCGAATTAAATTAGAAATCTAACCCCTTGATTTAAAGATTTAAATCAAGGGGTTGATGAAAACTAAAGGAATAAGGCTCTAACAATAAAGAAATGCCCAATAAAATAACAGGCACTGACAAGCCCTTTAGAAGCCGAAAATGAGAAGCGGAAGCGGTTGATTAGCCATATTGAGTAAGCAATCACTAACAATAATGAACCTATCATCACTGATAAGTTGTAATCATTGCTTAAGTAGAAAAATTTTTCACCAGCAATCCAAAACATAGCAAATGCAGCTAATAAAGTTAGAGAGGCTGGAATGGCTAATTTATCGAGCTTAGTCCAAACAATAGCTAGAATGATAATGAAAGCAAGAATAACGAATCCAAGCAAAGGAAGATAAAACGAGAGCTGTAATGGTAGTAAAAAACTCACCATATAAAGTATGTAGCTTAGAAAAATCAATGCGAAAGACGGTAGTAAATACTTACCATCAAATATTCTTAGGACATCAGAAAGTAGTGTTGCTAATAACGCACCGACAATCAGGTAACTATTAATATTGTGTTCAGGAACTTGCCATGCCCAAAGTAACAAAAGAAGTAGCGTGATAGGACGGAATAACCATCGTTGCCAATTCGGCCCACGATATGCTGCATCAATATAAAGCCATCCTGAGAATAATACTGCGAGAAAAGGCCAACTCATAATATCTTCCTTATATTCAGAACTGTTTTATTATTCATAACAGAAAGCTTAATTTAAGAATAGCGGTTAATGACGAAACTGACAGACTTATTAAAATAATATAAAACACATTGTTTTTTAATCCATATAACGATAGGAATTAATGTAATGAATAAAGTAGCGATTATCGGTATTGCAGTACTGATCATTATTATCGCATCGGCAACTTATCGTTTTTTTGAGCAGCGAAAACAACGAATAAGTGACGATAACTCACCTGTAAAACTTTATATGGTTGAAGTCATTGATAAAAAAGAAATTGCGGCAAATGAACGACGCTCAAGAGAAAATGACGTGAATGGCCCAGAAACAATTTATTATTATCAAGTAACCTTTCGTTTAACCACTGATGAACGTAAAGATTTGGTCTTGAATATTGATAAATCATCTTATCAAAATATAGAACCTGAAATGAAAGGACGTTTGTTTATGCAGGGCAGTCGTTTTGTACAATTTGAAACAGATATGCCAATCGATGAGCAAAATAATAAATAAGCGAAAGTGTTTATAAGATTGGCAACCTCTGGGGTTGATGGGTAACCCCAGATAATTGCGAGGATATACGAAGATGACAGTTATTGTTTCGTTTTATTTTTCTGTTTTTCTTCGTATTCTTTTCGTAGCTCTTTTTGTATTTTTAATAATTCAAAAATACCAAAGAAGAAAATACGAAATTGTAATCCAGTGGAAGGTTTTTGATCTTTAGGTTGACCTGCTTTATACATGACAATTTGTAAACCATGCATAATTACCATAAAAATCAATGCAATATCCATAAAGTATTTTAATGGCTTAGGAAAAGGGGAAATAATATTTAAAAATAGAAAGCCCCAAACACCGACCATTAAAAGTCGGCCAAAAAAGATTAACATAACAACTCCATAAAAAATTAAGCAGATAAACTGCGAATATAAAGGCGATACGCAACTTGCCCAGCGATCTTCTCTCTATGCAATGTCCAATTGATTGGCAGTGTATAAGTCTGTGCTTTAACTTCTTCCTCAATATAAATATAGCAATCTTGTGCTAACCAACCGTTATTTTCTAATAATTGGACAGTGTCAGACAACATGCCTTTATGAAAAGGAGGATCTAAAAAAACCACATTATAAGGCGTGCCTTGTTTTGCGAGAAAGGATAATGCGCTGTCTTGAATAACATGTCCATTATCAGCATTTAGTAAGGCTAAATTTGCAGTAATTTGTTGAGCAACAGGGCGCTCATATTCGATAAAAGTCGTTTCACGAGCATAGCGAGAAAGGGCCTCAATTCCCAAGCCACCACTACCTGCAAAGCAGTCGAGACAGCGAGCATCTTGGATGATGGGCATAAGCCAATTAAAGAGCGTTTCTTTCACTCTATCGGTTGTTGGTCGTAATCCTTGACTATCGAGAACAGGAAGTTTACGACCACGCCATTTACCCCCAATTATTCTAATTTGTCCCATTGGGGCTTTTTGTGGTTTTTTGGCCATATTATTTTGATTTATATCGTTTAAACGTGATTTCTGGAGTGTCTTTTTGAATAAGGGATATGTGTCTATTGATATCTTGATGACTTCCCTTGATTTAATCCGGAATAATTTACCATAAAATTCGTATAAAAGATGCGTTTATCCATGATCAAATGATAGACTTCATTATTATTTTCAATATCGTCAATGTAATCGCGCCATGATTTAGTGCGAGGAGTTTAGTAGCTAATGGCAAAAGAAAAAAAAGGTTTTTTCTCGTGGCTCGGTTTTGGGCGTAACAAAGAAGAAAATATTGAGCAAGAGAAAGAACAGCAACGCTTAGAAGAAGAGCGTTTAGAAAAAGAACGTTTGGCAAAAGAAGCACAAGAAGAAGCTGTTCGCCAAGCAGAACTAAAAGCGGAGCAAGAACGTTTAGAAGTAGAGCGCCAAGAAGCGCAACGTGTTGTGCAAGATAGATTGGCACAGGAAGCCGAAAAACAACGTTTAGCACAAGAAAAAGCACAACGCCAAGCAGAAATAGATGCAGAACAAGTGCGTCTAGAAGCTGAGCATGCAGAACAAGCACGTCTGGTTCAAGAAGCACAAGCTCAACGTCTTGCGCAAGAAGCCGAAGCCCAGCGCCAAGCGGAGCTGAAAGCAGAGCAAGAGCGTTTAGAAGCACAACGTATCGAACAAGAGCGTCTGGTTCAAGAAGCACAAGCTCAACGTCTAGCGCAAGAAGCCGAAGCCCAGCGCCAAGCAGAGCAAGAACGTTTAGAAGCACAACGTATCGAACAAGAGCGTCTAGCTCAAGAAGCCGAAACTCAACGTTTAGCGCAAGAAGAAGC
>NZ_JBEETS010000002.1:22019-539569 GCF_040138965.1 Proteus sp. fly-1089 | reverse complement strand
GCGCCAAGCGGAGCTGAAAGCAGAGCAAGAGCGTTTAGAAGCACAACGTATCGAACAAGAGCGTCTAGCTCAAGAAGCCGAAACTCAACGTTTAGCGCAAGAAGAAGCCCAGCGCCAAGCGGAGCTGAAAGCAGAGCAAGAGCGTTTAGAAGCACAACGTATCGAACAAGAGCGTCTAGCTCAAGAAGAAGAAAACGAACGTCTCGCTATTGCGCAAGCAGAAGCTGAAGATATTGAATCTTTACGCGAAGAAGTGCTGGCAGATAAAGTTCTTGAACAAGAAAAACCTAAAAGAGAAGGTTTCTTTAGCCGACTGAAAAAAGGCTTACTGAAAACTCGCCAGAACTTAGGTTCAGGATTCCTTGGTCTATTTCGTGGTAAGAAAATTGATGATGAGCTTTTTGAGGAGTTAGAAGAGCAACTCTTAATCGCTGATGTGGGAATGGAAACCACGACTAAAATCATCACCAGCCTGACCAAACACGCAACACATAAAGATCTTAAAGATGCTGAAGCCCTTTACGGCAAATTACGTGAAGAGATGGGCGAGATCTTAACGAAAGTTGATAAGCCATTAAATATTGAAGGTAAAAAACCTTTTGTTATTTTAATGGTCGGAGTTAATGGTGTGGGTAAGACAACCACAATCGGGAAATTAGCGCGACAATATCAAGCTGAAGGTAAATCTGTCATGTTAGCGGCTGGTGATACCTTCCGTGCTGCGGCGGTTGAACAGTTACAAGTTTGGGGTGAGCGCAATAATATTCCGGTTGTTGCACAACATACCGGTGCAGATCCTGCATCAGTAATTTTTGATGCGATCCAATCAGCACAGGCAAAAGGTGTCGATGTTCTTATTGCAGATACCGCAGGACGATTGCAGAATAAATCCCATTTAATGGAAGAGCTGAAAAAAATCGTTCGTGTTATGAAGAAATTAGACGAAGAAGCACCACATGAAGTGATGCTGACGTTAGATGCAAGTACCGGGCAAAATGCAGTCAGTCAGGCTAAACTCTTTAATGAAACTGTTGGGCTAACTGGATTAACATTGACTAAACTCGATGGTACAGCAAAGGGGGGGGTTATTTTCTCTATTGCTGATCAGTTTAGTATTCCTATCCGTTATATCGGGGTAGGTGAAGGTATTGAAGATCTACGTCCGTTTAAGGCCGACGATTTTATTGAGGCTCTGTTTGCCCGCGAGGAGTAGTTGTAATGATCCGCTTCGAACACGTCAGCAAGGCTTATTTAGGTGGAAGACAAGCATTACAGGGAGTTGATTTCCATCTTCGCCCTGGAGAAATGGCTTTTTTAACGGGTCACTCTGGTGCCGGTAAAAGTACATTGCTTAAGTTAATTTGTGGAATAGAACGTCCTAGTGATGGCGCTATTTGGTTTGCTGGGCATGATATTAGCAGATTGAAAAATAGTGAGATCCCTTTTCTGCGTCGTCAAATTGGGATGATCTTCCAAGATCACCATTTATTGATGGATAGAACGGTTTATGACAATGTCTCTCTTCCACTGATTATTGCTGGCGCAAGTGAAGAGGATATTCGACGCAGAGTTTCCGCAGCTTTAGATAAAGTGGGGCTTTTGGATAAAGCTAAAAATTATCCGATCCAACTTTCTGGTGGTGAACAACAGCGTGTAGGTATTGCTCGCGCTGTTGTGAATAAGCCAACGGTTTTGCTTGCGGATGAACCAACGGGCAACCTTGATGGTGAACTTTCAGAAGGCATAATGCGTCTTTTTGAAGAGTTTAATCGTGTAGGTGTCACTGTGTTAATGGCAACACATGATATGTCTTTGATTGAGCGTAGAAATTATCGCATTCTTACATTAGGGCAAGGCAGAATGGTGGGAGGACAAAATGGCTAAAGCAAAAAGTTCCCGTAAATCAATGCCAACGCCAGGCGCAAAAACCAAGGCGCTAAAAGGGGGAAGACGTGAACAATGGCGTTATGCATGGCGTAATACCATGGCTGACTTTTTACGCCAACCGCTTTCTTCCTTTCTAACGGTAATGGTAGTCGCCATTTCATTAACATTACCTAGCATCTTTTATATTGTGTGGAAAAATGTTTCAACTGCGGCAGAGCAATGGTATCCCACTCCACAATTAACCGTTTATCTTGATAAATCTCTTGATGATTCATTAGCTGAAGCCACGATCAAAAAAATAGAAGCTTTAGAGAAAGTGGGTGAGGTGAATTATCTTTCACGGCAAGACTCGCTGGTGGAATTCCGTTCTTGGTCTGGCTTTAGCAGTGCATTAGATATGTTAGAAGAGAATCCATTGCCTGCGGTAGCAATTGTGACTCCTGTTATGGATCCAAGTGATCAACAATTGATGGTGAATTTGCGTGATACCGTGACGAAAATACCCGGTGTTGATGAAGTTAGAATGGATGACAGTTGGTTTGCTCGGCTCTCAACGTTGACTTCATTAGTAGGGCAAATTGCTTTGGTGATTGGTTCATTGATGGTTGTCGCCCTGCTATTGGTGATTGGTAACAGTGTACGCCTCAATATTTTCAGTCGTCGCGATACCATTAATGTTATGAAACTTATTGGTGCAACCGATGGTTTTATTATGCGCCCTTTTCTGAATTGGGGATTAATCCTTGGATTTATTGGCGCTGTGTTTGCCCTAATTTTTTCTGCTCTATTAGTGTGGAAACTTTCTGATGTGGTGACTCAAGCCGCAACGGTATTTGGGACTTCTTTTTCCATTTCAGGATTAGGGTTTGATGAGTCAATTATTCTTATACTCGTAGCGATGACTATCGGTTGGCTTGCTGCATGGTTGACGACAATGCAACATTTGCGTCAATTTACACCAGAATAACGAATTAGAGCTCTTTTATACTGCTCTTCTAAATAATGAGAGATATTTTTTATCAGGCTGGGTTACGTTAATATCGTCACCCAGCCATTTTATCAACGCCCCGTCTCTGGCATAATAATGCTCGCAATCTTTTCTAAGGCAAGCCAACGATCATGTTTGCTTCTGCATGGGAAAGTACAAAGATATGTAAACATAGATGCGAGATGAACCTTTAATCTTTATGCTGGTCAAATAGTCGTTATGATAAAAACACATCGTAAAAAACTTAACTGACTTCCTATTTAAGCTATATTTATAAGGCTCATCCGTTTTCCCTTACAGTAATAATCTTAATTATTTATTTGATTTTCATGAGGATTTGAATGACAAAAGAAATGCAATCCTTAGCATTGGTTCCGCAAGGCAGCATCGAAGCGTATATACGTGCAGCCAATTCCTATCCGATGTTAACCGCAGAGGAAGAAAAGGAACTCGCTGAACGGCTGCATTACGAGGGTGATTTGGATGCGGCAAGAACGCTTATCCTGTCACATCTGCGCTTCGTTATTCATGTTGCTCGCAGCTATTCTGGCTATGGTTTACCCCAAGCCGACCTTATCCAAGAAGGCAATATTGGTCTGATGAAGGCGGTACGCCGTTTTAACCCAGAAGTGGGTGTCCGACTGGTCTCTTTTGCCGTACATTGGATCAAAGCAGAAATTCATGAATATGTGCTACGTAACTGGCGTATCGTGAAAGTTGCGACTACTAAATCTCAACGTAAACTGTTTTTTAATCTGCGAAAAAATAAAAAACGCTTAGGTTGGTTTAATCAAGATGAAGTGGAATTAGTCGCAAGAGAATTGGGTGTGTCAGAAAGTGATGTCCGAGAAATGGAATCACGAATGTCAGCGCAAGATATGGCATTTGATATGACTGCTGATGATAGTGATGATTCACATCCAATTGCTCCAGTACTCTTCTTAGAAGATAAGTCTTCAGACTTTGCCGACGGCATTGAGGAAGATAACTGGGATAATCATGCAACGGATAAACTGACGTCAGCAATTGAAACTCTTGATGAGCGTAGCCAAGATATTATTCGTGCCCGTTGGCTAGATGATGATAACAAATCGACATTGCAAGATTTGGCGACAAAATATGGTGTATCTGCTGAACGTGTTCGCCAATTAGAAAAAAATGCGATGAAGAAATTGCGTTTAGCGATTGAAGATTAATCACATTTCAGACCATGTACACGCTCTCATAAAGTAGAGTATGTTATAAAAGCGATATGAAAATATCGCTTTTTTATTGCCTGGAGAATATAACGTGAAAATAGTTATTGCCCCTGATTCATTTAAAGAAAGCTTAAGTGCGAAAGAAGTTGCAACAGCAATAAAACAGGGGTTTTCACGCTATTTACCCGATGCGCAATATTATTGCATTCCTATGGCTGATGGGGGAGAAGGTACAGTCACATCATTGGTTGATGCCACTCAAGGGCGATTAATTACTACGCCAGTTTGCTCACCTTTAGGTAAACAAGTGATAGCAACGTGGGGTATTTTAGGCGATAACACTACTGCCGTGATTGAAATGGCACAAGCGTCGGGCCTTCATCTTATTCCATCCTCTCAACGTGATCCCAATTTAACGACCAGTTATGGTACGGGCGAATTAATTAATGCAGCTCTTGATATGGGGGTTAAAAAAATCATTTTGGGATTAGGTGGAAGTGCTACAAATGATGCAGGTGCAGGCATGATGCAAGCACTTGGTCTTGGTCTTAAAGATAAATTAGGCTCCTCTTTGCCTTTTGGTGGACTAGCATTAACACGGCTCCATTCTATTGATATCACAACTCTTAACCCTAAACTTAAGCAAGTCGAGATCGAAATTGCTTGTGATGTAACAAACCCGTTGTGTGGAGAAAAAGGAGCATCAGCTATTTTTGGTCCTCAAAAAGGAGCGACCAAAGACGATATTGTGCAACTTGATAAAGCCTTACGTCATTTTGGTACTTATCTTGAGAAAATGACGCAACGCAACCTTATTAATATTGCAGGAAGTGGTGCTGCTGGTGGACTTGCCTTGCCATTGCTTGCCTTTACTCAAGCTACCTTGTCACAAGGTGTAGAGCTTGTTGCTAAGGCTGTTGAATTAGAAAAATATTTGAAAGATGCAGACTTAGTGATAACCGGTGAAGGTCGCATGGATAGCCAATCCGTACAGGGTAAAACACCTACCGGAGTGGGTAAATTAGCCAAAGAATATCACCTTCCAGTCGTTGCATTGGTGGGCGGGTATTTATCTGATTATGAAGTCGTTTACCAACACGGGATTGATGCTGTTTTTTCTATTGTCCCCGGCGTTTCCACACTTTCAGATGCATTAGATAATGCACAAAAGAATCTTAGTGAGACGGCTTATAATGTGGCTAGACTTTATGCTATTCGTTCTCATCATACTTCAAGTTGTAGCGTTTAACTCGTCATACTTCAAGTTGTAGCGTTGTTGACTTCATTCATTCACGCAAGTCACATACTTATGTATGCTCCTAGCGACTCATTCACTTGTCGCCTAGCTACACCTTGAATTATTTAGAGTAAAAAGCATTATGAATTATTTAGAGTAAGAGCATTATCAATTAGTTAGAGTAATAACATTGTCAATTATTTAGAATATAAAGATCAGATTGTGGTGATGGACTAAATTGATGTTGTACTAAAAAAGCATGTGCAACATCATATCCATTTTCTTCTGCGGATAAACTTATTGCTTGCCAATGAAAAATATCAGGGTATGCAGATAAACATTGTGTCAATAAATAATGCCCAACACCGCGACGACGAGTTACTTCTCTGACCATAAAATCAGTAATAATCGCTTCTTTACCCGATAATTTAACCCAGCAAGCAGCTAATAATCGCTCATTAAATCTCGCCACAAAGAGTACATTCTCGTTGCTGATCTCATTTGCTAGAGCTGATTGATAACGTGTATCTTGCCAAATTTTACCTAAATCAATACGGTCTTGTTCAGAGAGTTGTGTCAGTTTTTCAATGGTTAATTTCATTAAATATCCTGTTAGTTTGCAGTTTGTTTTTTTTCTTTTAATGAAGACATTAAGGTCTTAATGGTGAAACACAATGCCAAACTCGTAAAGATCACACAAGAATAAAAGACATATTCATAGTTATTGTCAGTTACAAAATAGACCGAAATCATAGGACCAGTAGCCATTCCACAATAACGAATAAAGTTATAAATCCCCATTGCAGTTGCCCTCATCGAGCTAAAATGACTTGTTAATAATGTAGTGTGCGTTGGCATGGTTAAGCCCAAAGAAAGCCCATATAACACAGTTAAGCCAAGCATGACAGGTAGTGATATTTGCCAAAAGAGTGCAAATAACGTCAACATAATCAGATTGATACAAGAGGTAATAATCACACCATATTCAGCACTAAATAGATGGCAAATTCTACGGTAAAGATAGCTACCTAAGACAAGTGCAATCGACATAGGCATATATAATCCACCTATTTCAGTACTGTTAAGTTGATAGAGATGAAAGGCAATTAAGGGTAAAAAAACCAGTAGACAAAAATAGTTATAAAACACCATAAAACTCATGACAAATACAGATTTACCCTCAGGCGCTATAAGTACTTGCTGCATTGCTGATAAGCTTTTAAAGGTTTCTTTCTGTTCCGGACGTGTTTCAGGTAAATAAAAGAGATGTGTGATCAGTAATAGGATACCGATAACAGCCAAGAAAATAAAAATGCCTTGATATTGATAATGTTGCGCTAAATATCCACCTAATAAAGGGCCACAAGCAGGCGCTAGTGCCAATAGCATTTGATAGGATCCCATTGCTTTTGCGCGATCGTTTCCTTGATAAAGATCGCCAAGAATAGTTGCCGCAACCACGGGAATGGCAGCAATACCGATAGCTTGGATCACACGCCAAAAAATCAATAAGCTAATAGAGTCAGACCAAACACAACCCAATGCGCCCACAATAGAAATTGCTAATCCACTGAGTAAAATTGGTTTTCTTCCCCATTTATCAATCAATGAACCATAAAATAGTTGCATAACAGCCATAGCAAAAGTAAATGCAGATACCGTCAGATTAACCAGTGATAACGTGGTATTAAATTGCTGTTGGATCAAGGGAAGTACAGGGGTATAAATATTTTGCGCTAAAGAGCCTAATAATGCGCTAAAGCAAATGAGATAAAACAAACTGCGGATTGATAATTTCATTTTATTGCCTCTTATTATCTATTTTGTTTCCGTGGAAACAAAATAGATAATAGCGATATTTTGATTGTTGTAAATACTTTTGGTACTATTTTTTTAAAATTTTTTCCAAGGAAACAAAATGACAAAAGAGAATGTAACAACACAAGACTTGTTAAAAGGGTTAAGTGATTTTTTGCATCTTAAAGATGAATATGTCAATGAGGAGCATAAAAAAGTATTAGAAGAGAAGGGGTTAGAGAATTATTCACTGACAGAGTTGCATGTTATTCATTGTATTGGTGAGGAGAGCATGAGAAATCTTACGACCATTAGTGAATATATGGCAATGACTCGAGGAGCTGTTTCAAAAATTTGTAGCCGATTACAAAAAAAAGGTGCGATTGAAAAAATAAAATTGGCAGACAATCAAAAAGAGATCTTTTTTATTTTAACCGCTCAAGGAGAGCTACTTTTTCATGCGCATGGAGTATTACATCAACAATCTCAAGCAAAATGGTCAGCGTTATTTGAACAATATGATCAGCATGAAAGGCAAGCAATTAAACGTTTTTTTACCGATGTTACGGATCGTTTTCGTCATTCGTAACTGATAAACCTGAAAAGAAAACCCCCATACCATGAGATATAGGGGAAAGATCATTATTTCTTATCTGCAGCAATGCGATTACGGATATTATCAGCACGCTCTTTTGATGGTGGGTGAGAATCAAACATACTTGAATCACCACCCCCTAATTTAGCGAGCTTCTCAAAGCCTGTCACCAACCCTGCTGTATTAACGCCACGTTTTGTTAGCAGATCATAAGAGAAATTATCAGCTTCAGTTTCTTGATGTTGTGAGAATTGAGCATTAATTAATTTCTGACCCATTTCAGCTAATTGTGAGCTACTTAATTGTGCTGCAACGCCACCTGCTGATGCTGCTGCGGTACGTGCTGCAACTGTTGCGTGAGCAACTTGAATTGCTTTACGGGTATGACCTAAAGCAACGTGACCCATTTCATGACCTAAAACGCCTTCAACTTCATTATCAGTCATCATGTCCATTAAACCACTGTAAACACGAACACAACCGTTAGCCATAGCCCATGCGTTCACATCTTTAGTCATGTAAACTTTGTAATTTACTGGAGTGCCGTTAACTTCACTACCTAACGCTTTAGCGATGTTATTTAAGCGTTTGGTGTAAGTGCTATTGGCTGGTGCGACTTTATTTTGAGCATCCATCTCTTTACATGCATCATTTGTTAGTGCTTTGATATCATCATCGCTTAATGTTGCTGCTTGGAAAAGTTGGGTTCCTGATTTAGTCAGCATATCGGTATTGAGGTTTTGACAACCAGAGAGTAGTGCTGCTGATACCATCACTGTAGCAAGTAATTTAATTTTCATTTTTTAATTAAGTCCTTTTCTGCTTGGCAGTTTATATAAGTGCAGATCAAATTCGAGCAGAAGAATAACAGTGCTTATCTATTAGCGCAATATAGGGGTTTATGAAAAAATATTATCTCAATATATGTTTTTTCTTTTCTCAGCAAAAAAGTATTATTATTTCTTTCCTTAACATGAGAAAAAAACTGATTAATAATTTTAACTTACTTAAAAATAAGATAATTAATAGATAAGTTAAGTTTTAAAAGATAAGCTTTGTTGGATAAATATTATATAAAACATTTAATTGAATTTACTTTAAGTGTAAGTGATGTTTTTTTATTTATTTAGAATAATATCAAAATAACACTGTATCTATTACGGTTTTTTATTTGTTTAATTCTGATAATTTTTATATTTTTGATATTTATTGCTTTGTTATAAATAAATAGCGATGCTCAACACATCGCTATTCAGATTAAACTGAAAATGAAGAAATAATATCAATATTTTATGAAACCATTAATTCACTGATGATCATAAAAGGGCGATTAATACGTTTTCCTGTTTGCTCATCAAAGAAATGTAGGTTTTCAGGATGAATAGTAAGACCTATTTTGTGACCAATATTAACACCATGATCGTTCGGGGCGCGAATAACAATAGCTTGTTTTTGTTTATCACAGGTTGTGGCGTAAATTAAAACATCAGCACCTAATGCTTCAATAAACTCAACATCCACATGAAACATAGGATGCTGGTGGTTAATAAGTAAATGTTCAGGGCGTAAACCTAATTTAATCACTTGATAAGGAAGGTGCTGAGATGAAACAGCAATGTGCCCATCAGCGACTTCAATCACACCATGATTAATGGGAGTATCTAAAATATTCATTGCAGGAGAACCCATAAAAGTAGCAACAAACACAGAAGCCGGGCTTTCATAAATATCTAGCGGTGTACCCACTTGCTCTATATTTCCTTGATTTAGTACCACCAACTTATCGGCTAATGTCATGGCTTCAACTTGATCGTGAGTAACGTAGATCGAAGTCGTTGAGAGTTTTCGTTGTAGCTTTTTTATCTCAAGGCGCATTTGTACACGTAATTTTGCATCAAGGTTAGAGAGTGGCTCATCAAATAAAAAGACTTTAGGTTTACGGACAATGGCTCTGCCCATTGCCACACGTTGTCGTTGCCCACCTGATAGCTCTTTAGGTTTTCTATCAAGTAAATGGCTGATTTCCAGCATTTGAGCTGCATTTGTGACAAGTTCTTCAATCTTTGCTTTTGGTGTTTTTCGATTACGCAAGCCATATGCCATGTTGTTATAAACTGACATATGAGGATAAAGGGCATAGTTTTGAAAAACCATGGCGATATCACGCTCACTGGGTTCGTGTTCATTAACACGTAAATTATCAATGAGTAAATCACCTTGTGTAATGGTTTCTAATCCCGCAATCATGCGTAGTAATGTCGATTTACCACAGCCGCTAGGGCCAACTAATACCACCATTTCGCCTTGCTCAATAGAAAGGTTTAATTTTGAAATGGCTTGATGACCATTTGGGTAACGCTTTTCTAAATCGCTGAGAGTGACGGTTGTCATGTTATTTCTCCGTATCAATAAAGCCTTTTACAAAGGCTCTTTGCATCAGAATGACGATAAAGACAGGAGGCAACATCGCAATTAATGTGGTTGCCATAATTTTATTCCATTCAATAACACCATCGGAAACCGCAACCATCTGTTTGATACCCATCACAATAGTGTAATAGTGGGTATCTGTTGTGATCAGCATTGGCCAAAGATATTGGTTCCAGCCATAAATAAATGTGATAACAAACAAGGCGGCTATATTGGTACGTGAAAGAGGAAGTAAGATGGTGAAAAAGAATCGTATTGGGCCCGCGCCATCAATTTTGGCTGCTTCAATAAGCTCTGGGGTGATAGTAAGAAAGAATTGTCGAAATAAAAAAGTAGCGGTAGCGCTGGCAATTAATGGAACTGTTAATCCTGCATAAGAGTTCAGCATATTAAGGTTAGTAACAACCTCAAATGTCGGCATAATACGAACTTCAACAGGCAACATTAATGTAAAAAAGATAGTCCAAAAGGCTAGCATACGACCCGGAAAGCGAAAAAATACAACAGCATAGGCTGATAAAATCGAAATTGTTAACTTTCCGATAGTGATCACTAACGCCATGATTAGTGAATTCAACAACATGCTATTAATTGAAATCGCACTATTTTGTGTTGTGCCCGCTTGTGACAATAGCGTTTTAAAAATACCGAAACCTTCAGTACCGAACCAAAGCGGTGAACCTGTGGCAAATGCAGTATTTTGATGTGTTGTAGCAACAAACGCTATCCATACAGGAAATGCGACAGAAAGAATGCCAACAATGAGAATAAAGTGGCAAAAAGCATGAAATAAAGGTCTGCGTTCAACCATCAGTAAGCCACCTTCTTCTCAACATAACGAAACTGGATCACGGTTAATATTGCGACAATAAACATTAAGATAACGGATTGTGCGGCTGAAGAGCCTAAATCTAATCCTACAAAACCATCGTTATAGACTTTATACACTAATGTTGATGTGCTACTTCCCGGGCCACCTTGTGTCATGGCATGAATAATGGCGAAAGTATCAAAAAAGGCGTAGGCAAAATTCACGACCAGTAAGAAAAATGTGGTCGGTGAAATGAGTGGAAAACTTATTGTTATAAAGCGTTTAATAGGCCCACTGCCATCAATAGCCGCCGCTTCTAATAGTGATTTAGGCACAGATTGTAAGGCGGCTAGGAAAAACAAAAAGTTATAACTCACTTGTTTCCATGTCGCAGTTAAAATCACCATCCACATCGCGTGATGTGTATTCAGTACGGGATCCCAATTAATGCCTATCTGTTTTAATAATTGGCTTAATACGCCAATCGTGGGATCAAGCATAAATAACCAAAGAAAACCCGCGATAACTGGCGCAATGGCATAGGGTGAAATTAAGATCGTGCGATAAAACAGTTTGCCTCGTAAAACTTGCTCGGCAATGCCTGCCAAAATAATCGCAGATATCATAGAGAGAAAGACAACACTGGTGCTAAAAATCAATGTCGTGATTAAACTGTCAAAATAGTAACTATTGCTAAATAAACGCTGAAAGTTTTCGAGACCCACAAACTCACTACTCAGGCCAAATGCATCTTCTAATTGAAATGACTGAAAGAAAGCTTGCCCAGCAGGCCAAATAAAAAAGATAAGAGTGATAGCCAGTTGAGGAAAAATCAGCGCTAGGGGTAACCATTTTTGTTTAAAATAAATGGATTGAGAAGCCATACAGTATCCAGTAAATCGATAAAAACAGAAGGCGAGCCGTTAAGCTCGCCTGATAAATGTGATTATTGAGTACGCTCAAAACGGCGTAATTGCTCATTTCCACGCGTGACAGCATTATCCAATGCGGCCTGAGCGCTCTGTTTTCCTGACCATACTTTTTCTAATTCTTCATCAACAATTTCGCGTGTTTGCAAGAAATTACCAAAGCGTAATCCTTTGGAATTTGCAGTCGGTTCGGAGGTTGTCATTTGTAATATTGCAGTGTCAGCCCCTGGATTTTGCTGATAAAAGCCTTGTTGTTGTGTCAATGCATAAGCGGCTTTAGTAACAGGAAGATAGCCTGTAGCTTGGTGCCAATCAGCTTGTACTTCAGGGCTTGAAAGATAGGTGAAGAATTTTGCTACACCGTTATATTCTGCATCGGGACGCCCTGACATAACCCATAACGATGCACCACCAATAATGGTGTTAGCAGGTTTTTGTACAAGCGTATCGTCATAAGGTAATTGACTAACACCAATATCAATTCCTTTCATATTCTCTTTAATACCAGCAAAACCTGCTGATGATTCCATCACCATGGCGCACTCTTGGGTATAAAATAGAGGCATTGAGTCGGATTGACGCCCACCATATTTGAAAATACCTGATTTAGACCAATCTGCCATTTGTTGAATATGAGCAACGAAAGGGGCCTTATTAAATAGAAACGTCGTATCTAAGCCATCAAAACCATTATTTTTTGTTGCAATAGGCAAATTATTACGTGCCCCAAAGTTTTCTATTTGTGTCCATGATTGCCATGTGGTGGTAAAGCCACATTTTACTCCGGAGTCGAGAAATTTTTGAGACACAACTTCCATCTCTTTCCATGTTTTAGGCGGTTGGTCTATACCTGCTTTTTTAAACAGAACCTTGTTGTAATAAAGCACGGGTGTTGAGCTATTAAAGGGCAGTGACATCATTTGGCCATCGCTGGTGGTGTAATAGCCGGTAACTGTAGATAGATAACTATTTGGATCAAAAGGCTCGTTAGTTTTTTCCATTAATTGATAAACCGGAAAAACGGCCTTTTTAGCTCCCATCATGCTGGCTGTACCGACTTCAAAGACTTGCACAATAGCAGGTTGATTTTTAGCACGAAACGAAGCTACTGCACTGGTCATCGTTTCAGCATAAGTGCCTTTATAAACAGGCTTGATCTCATATTCAGATTGGCTTGCATTAAAATCAGACGCGATTTGATTAACTTTCTGACCAAGGGCACCTCCCATTGCATGCCACCATTCAATTTGTGTTTTTGCGTGTGTAGGTGAAGCAAAGAGTGTCATCGCAACGGCAAGGCCCGTTATTGATTTTATCGACATGCAGTATTTCCTTTTAAATCGAGAGTTAAAGGTGCAATCTAGTTTGCTAATTACCCTAAATGTCATTTATGACAAAGGGGTGACAATTAAATGAAGAGTTATTGATGGTGTGACTGTCAAATTGCTGTCATAAATGATTGTCATGATGTCGGCACAAATGAAAAGGAGAGAGAAATGAAGATAGCTGCTCACCGAGGTTTTTCTGGAAAAGCCCCTGAAAATACGTTAGCTGCATTTAAAATGGCGATTGATTTTGGGTGTGAATGGATTGAGACGGATGTGCAATTAACGGCAGATCATGTTCCTGTGCTTATTCATGATAAAACGGTTAACCGCTGCACGAATGGGCAAGGTGCTGTGCGTTTTCATACTTTAGATGATTTACATCGTCTTGATGCAGGAAGTTGGTTTAGTTCACTTTATCAAGGTGAAAAAATTCCCTCTTTAAGACAAGGACTACAGTTAATTAAACGTTCAGGCACAAAACTCAATATTGAGCTGAAAACATGGCCCGATGATGATATTGAACGCTTATGCTTAGCTGTCTCTGATATGATAAAAAGTGCAGATATTCCGAATGAGCAAATTTTATTTTCTTCTTTTGATACACAAGCTTTAATTGTGATGAAGCGATATTCTCCTTTTATTCGAAGAGGACAATTGTGGGATGAGATCCCCGATAATGCATTAGAAACATTAAAAGTTATTGATGGTTTTAGTGTGCATTGTAATTACAAATATCTTACACAAGAACAAGCGCAATTGTTCAAACAAGCAGGCTATGAAATTTATTGTTATACCCCTAATGATCCTGATGAAGTGAAAGATTTTGAACAATGGGGAGTTGATATGCTAATTACCGATATGCCTGATGTTTATCAATCTGATATTGTTCAAATAGCAAAATGAAAAAGCCCTAACTATCCCATTTATTTGTATTAAATAAGGCGTTATCAATCTATTTGATGACGCCTCTTGTTTCCTCTCTTTCTCATTCTATTTACTGAAATTAAATAAGAGAAATGTTGAGTAATAGATGTTTTATTTACATTCTCTGTTATTATCCTGCGCAATTAATGAATAGATATTGTTCAATACGATAATGTTTATCTCATTAAAAGATAAAAATGGGGTAAGTGGTTAGCGATATGGCGACCCTATTAACCCAACCTCTGAGAGTAGAGGTGAGTTATTTCTACTTTAATTGCCAATAATATAATTGAGAGTGAAACATGAAAGAACTCGTTGTTGTTGCCATTGGAGGCAACAGTATTATTAAAGACAATGCTAGCCAGTCTATCGCTCATCAAGAACAAGCAGTACAAGAGGTTGCAGCCCATATTAGTGATATGGTGGCTGAAGGGTATAATATTGTTCTTACTCATGGTAATGGACCACAAGTAGGGCTTGATTTACGCCGTGCGGAAGTTGCACATGTACAAGAAGGTTTACCATTAACGCCATTAGCCAATTGTGTTGCAGACACACAAGGGGGGATTGGTTATTTAATACAACAAGCGTTAACCAATAAGCTTCATGTTCAACAAAATAAACAAGCGATCACCCTTATCACTCAAGTTGAAGTAGATAAAAACGATCCTAATTTTGTTTCTCCAACAAAACCTATTGGTGCATTTTTCTCTGAACAAGAGATGATGCAATTACAACAAGAAAACCCTCAATGGCATTTTATTGAAGACTCTGGTCGTGGTTATCGCCGTGTTGTTGCCTCTCCTATTCCACAACATGTAATTGAATCCAATGCAATTAAATCATTGTCAGAATGTGGCTATGTTGTGATTGCTGTAGGGGGGGGGGGTATTCCAGTTATTAAAAATGAGCAAGGAAATTACCAAAGTGTTGATGCCGTGATTGACAAGGATCTATCCTCAACGCTACTGGCAAAAGAATTGCATGCAGATATTCTGATTATTACAACCGGTGTTGAAAAAGTCTGTATTCATTTCGGTAAACCAGAACAAAAAGCGTTAGGTGAAACCTCTGTGGCAGAAATGACTCAATATATGCATGAGGGGCATTTTCCTCCGGGTAGTATGCTTCCTAAAATCGAAGCGAGTTTGTCATTTTTAGCCGCAGGCGGAAAACGTGTGATTATCACAACACCGGAAAAATTGGCTTCTGCTTTAAAAGGTGAAACAGGAACACATATTGTTGCTTAATTATCGCCATAAGTAATATTCAATTATATCTTTAACAAGCGCCTTATCTGTAAAAAGTAAGGCGCTTATTTTATCCATGTATTTTTTATAGATGATTAAATAGAGTGATTGGCGGGATAGGCTTTTGCGTAATGACGTGGGTTTAATCGTGAAAATAATCCTATCGTAATAATCACTAAAATGGCATGAAATGCCCATGCATAAGTAAAGCTTCCATCAGGTTGGCGTAATAGGACAGCAACCAATGGTCCAAATGCAGCAATAATAAAACCACCACCTTGCATTAGTGCTGATAGTGCGCCAGCTTGCGCGGGGTCAGGAATGTGATCAAGTGCGACGATCATCATCATGGAAAAACATCCCCCTAAGCCACAACCTAAGAAAATACTCCAAAGATAAGGCGCACTCATGGGGATCGTCATTATTGCGCCAAATCCGATAAATTGGCTTATTAATGTTAACATCAGCCAAAAACGCCGATCGTGATTTTTAGCCGCCAAAAATGGAATGATCAATGCTGCTGATGCTTGAAAAAGGGAAAGGATAGCGACTAGCGAGCCACTTTGAGCGCTTGGCATTCCTAACGATTGATAGAAAGGAGCTAGCCATGTTACCACAGAAGCATATCCTGCATTAACACAACCAAATCCTAAGATAAGTAACCCTGTTCTAGGACGCCAGATCAAGGTATTGAGTGATATTTTGTTGGCAGAGGTGGCGCTATTTTTAATCGAGAAAAGAATAGCAACAAATGCAAAGCCAGCAGGAAGCGCAAACCATGCCAAAGCACTTTGCCAATGACCATTGGAGGCGGTGAGAATAGGGGAAAGTTGAGCACCTAGTGCGCCTCCCCCCATTAACATGGCGGAATATAATCCCATCATGATAGGTGTTCTATTTCCAAACCATCCTTTAATAATGCCGGGAAATACCGCTTGAATATAGGCGACACTTAAACCACAAAAGAGTGCTGTCAGTAATAGTTGATGACCATCAGAAACATAAGCACGAGAAAATGAGCCTATAAGTAGCATCAACATCGCCACTAACAGCCCTTTACGCACTTGAATATAAGACTGTAAAAAGGGAACGATTAATGCGCCTATTCCCATTAACAGCATAGGTAATAGCGTGAGTAATGAGACTTGGCTATAACTCATTCCTGTTGAGGCAATAATATTGTCAATAACAGGGCCTGGGCCAGTTAAGAAAGGGCGTAAATTTATCCCAACTAAAATAATAGTGAGGACAATCTGCCATGTTTTTTTTCGTGGTAAGGCAGTCATTATAATTCCCTGATAAACAATAAATATTATCTACTTTATGGACAATATTGATATAAACAGATGAGGGGTTTTATATCAACATAAATATCATTAGGTATTTTAACTAATCATCACGCTATTTAAGCGATATATTTTAATTTCCACTGTTTAATCTGACTCTTGGGATTAATTAATACAAACTCATAATGTTCAAAATGAGAAAGTACCTTTTTAAATTCCAGTGCTGCTTTATCTAAATCCCACGATTTAGGGAAATAAAAGCCATCAAAAGGGATGTTTTCAAGTTGTGCACTAAATTGATGAATAAATTCATCAAACCCAGCATAAAAGAGTGCGATTTTTCCAGACCAATTAATGTGATAAGTATTATCTTGTTGGCGCTGGAAGTGAATTTGATGATTTTTACATGCATCATGACCTAATAAGTAAATACTGAAAGCAAGGACTTCTGCTCTTTCTTCATATTCATCTGTATCACTATCGATTTGAGGGGCAATATCAACATTAAATTGATGAGTAATAAAGTTATCAAAATCGAACGGCGTATTTCCTGTGCTGAGCAAAATACCTTGGTCGTCAGACCAATAAGTTGAGGAGAGTGTACAACAGTGATAATTATCCCAAACAATGGGAGCTTGCCAGTGAGCTAGGCTGGTATATTCTTCTTCGTCATCTGATTCATCTTCGTCGATATCATCCAGATAATCCTCCCCTTCACTTAAATAGTAATCGGCACTTCTAAGATGAAGATCAAACCAAAGTTGTCCATTTTTATCTAATCGCCCAGACCAGACAAATTCTTTAATTTTATGGGGCTTAGGATAAGCGCTATCAATAAATGTAATGGTGCGTACTGGTGTGGTCATGGTCTGTTTTCTTTTAAATATAGGATTGTTTACTAGGGTAATAGAGTGATAACTATCAGCATGATTATGATAAAAGTGATGCTCACTCTAAAATATCATACATTACACGGTGTAATAGAACTCAAATAAGTGAGATAGTGATGTTAACGGCATTAAATCAGCAACTACCTATTCCTTCTGCAATACATGAAAATGGAAAAGAAGAGAGATGGCCATTAATTGATAACAAATATGCCTTTCCCAAAGATTATATTGCGTTTATCACCCAATATGGTTCAGGTCAGGTAGCTGATTTTATAACGTTATTTAATCCCTTTAGCCAAAATGAGTACATTAATTTTTTCCAGCAAAAAGAGCAGATCCTTGAAGATTTCAGCTCATTAATCAATGATGATCCTAATTACTATCGTTTTGTTCTATATCCAAAATGTAATGGGCTTTTACCCATTGGTGTCACGGATAATGGAGATACGCTTTTTTGGGTTGTTTTATCAGAAAATAGTGAGCTTTGGACAATAGCAATTATTCCATCTAGAGGATCAGAGGTAGAATTTATTGCAGAGAGTCTGACAGGGTTTTTAGAGGGAGTTTTATCAAAACGAATACGTTGCCAATCATTCCCTGAGGGATTTCCATCAGAAAAAATGATATTTAGCCCAGAAGTTTGATGAGTTATTTTCCTATGGGGAGTTGAGTCACAAAATAGGAAGTAGCAAGTCCAATAAAGATAGAAATGCTAAAGCTAATCAGTGTACCTAACATAACATATTCTGTTAGCTTTTTATCTTGATCATCTTGTAATTCACCAAATCTAAATATTGATTTAGCTGCTAATAAGAAGCCAATTGCTGCAAATTGATTTAAAAGAATAAAAGTTAAGATTAGTGTTCTTTCTAAATAACCAATAGATTGACCCGCAGAAACGAGTGTTGAGCCTTCTACTGCAACAGGTGTCCATTTCTTTAGTAACATATAAATAAGGCTCGAAATAGGCTTTAAAATAATGATGTAGGCAAGAACAACAATAAGATATTTGTAGTTAATATTTTTAAAACTAAGATCATGGAATATTTGAGTATTTTGATCAACAAGCACTATCCATAAAAAGGTAATCACGAATAAATGAAGAGCTTGATCAGTGATAAACCATTTTAACGAGTTATCCGTATAGGATTTAGCAAGATCAAAAATAAAATGACTAATTAATATTACTAAGCTATAAGCTAAAATAGAAATAAGGCTTATCTCGGACATTACTACAAGAATAATAAAACTTATCCCACCTTGTAGTAGTGAGTGTAAATAAAGTGCTTTAGATTTGTAATGTAGAGCGTTTCGCGCTTCTATCCATGTTCTCGGTTGCAAATAAAAATCAAAAATAATATGTGCAACATAGAGGGATATAAGAAGCGTGAAGTTATACATATCAATAAACCTTGTTAATCAAATAATTAAAGTATTGAATATATTCATCTATGAGTTGATAGTGGCTAGCATTTAGTAATCGAGTAATATTACTTCTCGATTTATTTAACTCATTGGCAATAGCGTAGTGAGATTTATCTTTATTGACCATGTATTTAAGTAAAACTTGTGCTTGTGCTCGAGTAATTTCTTTGAGTTGTAAATCTAAATACTTAGTCACTAAAGTAATATTGTGTTGGAAGTCGGTATCAGAAGTTGATATTGCCAATATTTCACCTTTCATTTTATCCAGCCCTTCACCTGATAAAATAAAAGCCTCACCTATAGACGTCCTAACATCATTGCGTAATGAATCTACTTTTCCAACACCAATGCTTTGTCGAGCGCTGATTTCAAGACTTGATGTTTTGAGTGCGAGCTGGATGACAATGGCGACTTTAATGGCATCATTAGCTTTTGAACAAACAAGTTGGAAGGAGTCGCCACGATATCGGTCATATTTAAGCGGAAGTTGCTCTGAGAGCAGTTGAACGGTTTGCTCTAAGGTGTAAAGCATAACATCATAGTTTTCAGGTGTAATATCTCTAGAGCCTATGATGTCACCGGTGATCACACTAATGATGTTGTTATTCATTAATTTGTACCTATAACTTTATGAGAGAATGGCAATCAATATAAACGCGCTATATTCGGTTATTGGACGTAACCATGACGATGAAGGTTACCAAATTTGGTAACATATAATAATGTTACCAAATTTGGTAACCTATACCATGGATGTTATAGAGTAAGTCCGATAAAGAAGCAACAAAAAAGCCTTTTCTGGAAACCCAGAAAAGGCTTTTTATAAAAATAGACCTAACTGACTAGGATCAGTTCATGCCGTATTTTTTCAGTTTCTTACGCAGTGTGCCGCGGTTAATGCCCATCATTTGCGCTGCACGCGTTTGGTTGCCACGGGTGTACTGCATTACCATGTCCAACAATGGCTGTTCAACTTCAGCCAATACTAGCTCATATAAGTCATTAACATCTTGACCATTTAATTGAGCAAAATAGTTCTTCAGTGCTTGTTTAACTGAGTCACGTAAAGGTTTTTGGGTCACCTGATCTTGTGAATTTACGGTGGCAACTGTTAGTACGTCTGAATTTACGCGTTGTTCGAACATAGTTCTGTCAGCTCTTTTATTTATTTACGCAAAAAATTTTCGAAATATGCTTCCAACGCCTCCAGCTGTTCGCTGGCATCCTCTATGGCGTTGAAGGAGCGCCGAAACTGGTCATCAGGGGCATGTTCCTTGAGATACCAAGAGACATGCTTGCGTGCAATGCGAGTTCCTTTGCCTTGACCGTAAAAGTCGTGCAACTCACGCACATGCTTTTGCATTATTTGTTGTACCTCTACAATCGGTAGAGGGGGCAACAGTTCACCTGTGTCCAGATAGTGCTGGATTTCCCGAAAGATCCAGGGTCTTCCCTGAGCAGCGCGACCGATCATCAAAGCATCGGCTCCAGTGTAGTCTAATACTGCTCTGGCTTTTAGCGGGTCTGTTATGTCTCCATTCGCAATAATGGGAATAGAAACATTCTGCTTAACTGTCCGAATGCTGTCGTATTCGGCTTCCCCTTTGAACAAACACTCGCGTGTACGCCCATGAATAGTGAGAGCCTGAATACCACAACGTTCAGCCAATTTGGCAATCTCTACACAGTTACGTTCATCAGGTGACCAGCCAGTACGGATCTTGAGAGTAACAGGTACATCTACCGCGTTAACCACAGCAGAGAGGATCTCTGCGACAAGGTCGGGATGACGAAGTAGCGCTGAACCTGCTAGCTTTTTATTCACCTTTTTTGCAGGGCAACCCATGTTAATGTCGATAATTTGAGCACCACTATCTGCGTTTATCTTCGCAGCAGCCGCCATATCAACGGGATCACTTCCTGCAATTTGTACGGAGCGGATCCCCAATTCATCACTATGTACCATTCGTAACCGAGACTTGTCTGTCTGCCAAACCTGAGGATTGGAAGAGAGCATCTCAGAAACTGTCATACCCGCACCCATATCATAGCAAAGCGACCGAAAAGGTCGGTCTGTAACGCCAGCCATGGGAGCCGCGATAAGGCAATTTTTTAACTGATACTGTCCGATTCGCATAGATGAAAAGAGGGCCAAACTGTGACTGCAAGGGCGCGTATATTACGCATTTTTTGCCAGATATGAAAGGACAAAGTTTAACCAAATTGCGAAAAAAAGTTACTTTTTTACACTTGATTTTTTATGAATTGATTATTTAATCAATAAAAACATAATGTTATGTGTTTTTAAAAAATTAAAATTTGATGGTATAGAATTGATAAACAAGTGGAACTAAGTAGAGTTTATCAGGCAAAAATGTGATTAATGCCTGATAAACAATAATTAAGTGAAATTTTAACGTAATGAGATTATCTCACTTTGGTTAATATTTGTTCTGTGTTATTTTTTCACACCGGTAATACGACACCACTCTTCTTTCTCAGCAACGGGATCTAAGTTAAATAATCCTTCATAGGCAGCTGCCACACCTTCTGCTTGTGTCGCTAATACGCCAGAAAGACCTAGATATCCACCCTGACGAGGCAGTGTACTAATAACGGGTGCAAGTTCACGTAATGGGCCAGCTAAAATATTTGCCACGACAACATCAGCACTGAGGTTATCAGGCTGGTCTTTTGCAAGATACAGTGTGAGTGCGTCAGATACACCATTACGTTGTGCATTATCACGGCTTGCTTGGATGGCTTGCGGGTCGATATCAATACCAATTGCTTTAGCTGCACCTAATTTTAAAGCCGCAATTGCTAAAATCCCAGAACCACAACCGAAGTCGATAACCGTTTTACCTTCTAAATCTAAACCATCAAGCCACTGAAGGCATAATGAGGTAGTAGGGTGGGTACCTGTACCAAATGCAAGACCTGGGTCTAGCATGACGTTGACGGCATTAGGATCAGGTACTTCACGCCAACTTGGGCAAATCCATAAACGCTCACCAAAGCGCATTGGGTGGAAGTTATCCATCCATTCACGTTCCCAATCTTTATCTTCGAGTTGTTCAATTTTGTGCAGGAAGCCTTGACCTAGTAGTGGCGTGTTTTCTAACATCGCTACAATAATTTTCATGTCAGTTTCTGCATCATATAAACCGATAACGTCAGTATCACCCCACAGGCGAGTTTCACCCGGTAAAGGTTCAAAGATAGGGGTATCGTGACTATCTTGGAAAGTCACTGAAACGGCACCGCTTTCAACTAGCTCATCACCAATAGCTTCGGCATTGGCAGCAGTTGCATTAAGTCTTAATTGTATCCAAGGCATAATTAATCTCTTTAAAAACGAATTCACTGTAATGATGCTGATTGTGGCAGAGTATGCTCTCCAAATCGATTAGCAACAAGAAATGCTACTAAGCTTAATAACAGTGAGGGAACAATAGGGTGGAATCCAGCTATTTGGATATTAAATGTCGCAAGAGTGGCATAGAGAGCGGCACCTGTGATCATACCTGCAATAGCGCCATAACGATTCGCTTTTTCCCAATAAAGGCCAAGAACTAAAGGCCATAAGAAAACAGCTTGCAGGCCACCAAAAGCGAGTAAATTAAGCCAAATAATCATTGATGGTGGGTTCCATGCAGCAAACAGCAGTAGTACACCTAAAATCAAGGTTGAAAGGCTCGATAAACGAGATATACGTTTCTCATTAGTAATAGCATGAGGGGCGATATTGAGATAAAGATCTTTGACTAACGTTGCTGAAGATTGTAACAGTTGCGCATTTATCGTAGACATAATGGCAGCCATAGGCGCCGCAAGGAAAATACCTGCTGCAATAGGCGGTAAGACTTCAACCATTAATGTTGGGATAACCTGATCGGGAACTGTCAGGTCAGGAATGATCGCCCGGCCTAATGCACCAGCAAAATGCATACCAAACATTAATAATGACATCACAATAGTGCCAATAATGATCCCTTTATGCATGGCTTTGCTGTCTTTATAAGAGATGCAACGTACCGCAGTATGTGGCAAGCCTATTACACCAAAGCAGACCAGTACCCAGAATGAAGCCATAAAAGGCCCCGTTAGAATGCCATCCGCACCTTGAGGTGAGGTTAATGCGGGATCGATAGCATTGAGTTTTTGTATCGCAATATCTAAACCACCCGCTTTATAGATAATAGCAACCAGTAGGATAAAGGTACCGAGTAGCATCACAAGACCTTGTAATGCATCGTTTAATACGCTAGCTCTAAATCCACCAATTGCAGTGTACAGCGCAATCGAGACCCCAAAAATAAGCAAGCCAAACTCATAAGGGATGCCGGCCGCGGTTTCTAATAAACGTGCGCCACCAATAAATTGCACTGTCATGGCACCGACAAAGGCGACTAATAGACTTAAACTGGCAAACCAAACGAGAAAACGACTTTTGTAACGCGCATATAGCATGTCGTTTAAAGTAACGGCATTATAACGACGCGCTAAAATGGCGAATTTTTTTCCTAATACCCCAAGGGATAGCCAAATTGCGGGTAGTTGGATCATCGAAAGCAATACCCAACCAATACCATATTTATAGGCGGCACCTGGCCCACCGATAAAGGAACTTGCGCTAACATAAGTGGCAGTGATTGTCATCGCTAACACGAAGCCCCCCATGGAACGATTACCCAGAAAATATTCGTTAAGAAACTCACCTTTTTCGCGCTTACGATAAGCATAAGCCGATAGCAGAAAGACCAACAGAAGGTAGCCAATCAGTGGCACTATGACCTCAGTTTGCATCGTCATGCTCATCTCCTAACGGCATATCTTTGAAAAAGTAGCGCACCATCAGATAGCACAACAAAAAAAACAAAACAGGTAAGAATAAGCATGAAAGCTCAAACCAAACAGGTAAACCAGTAATGCCTAGTGTGTTATCAGGTAAATAGGCGGTAATTAACCAACCCAACAAATAAATAAAAGTTAAAATTAGGGCCCAAAGGGCTTCTTTGTGGGCCTGAACAAAACGTTTGTCCATCTGTTCTCCCAATCTTAATAGGGTTAAAAATGAATGGAAGGATTGTACGGGAAAGTGAGTGTTGATTCAGTGAAAATTAATCATAAACTCACGAGGTAATATTAAAAATTGACTATGTTGCTGTTTTAAAAGGATTGTTATTAAGTTTCTATTTAATGAGGTAATAAAATAGAGATGGGCTTTTATATTAATTGAGAAATTAAGTGTTGAAATAATCACCGTAAATAGAGCGTTTAAGATAATTGAAATAGGAAAAAAGAAGAGCAGACACTGAAATAGATTGATCAAATGTGGTGCTCTTCTTTGTTTTACTCATCTCAAAAATTAAAGGGCATTTTTTATTCTTTCTAAGCCTTCTTTGATAATGGAACGAGGGCAAGCAAGATTTATACGAATATAGTTATCACCATTACTTACAAACATATTTCCACCTTCTAATAAAATGCCTGTTTTATTGGCAAAATAGAGTGAAAGTTGTTGGTTATCGACATCTTCAGGTAAATATTCAGTCAAATTAATCCATGCTAAATAGGTTGAATCAGGTATTTTAAAGTTTGCTTTTGGGAAATGAGTCTGAGCAAATTCTTGTACTAATTTAAAGTTATCATCGAGATAGTTTCTTAGTGCTTTTAACCATTCATCACATCGAGAATAAGCAGCTTTTGTTGCAACTAAACTTAATGGTGAAATAAAGTCATCATAAAGGCGAAGCCAATCTTTTTTTACTTCTTCATTCTTAATAAAAATATGAGACATTAGATTACCTGCAAGATTAAATGTCTTGCTTGGTGCCATACAGGTAACAATTTTCTCATAATAAGGGAAAAGTTTAGCAATAGGTGTGTGTGACACACCGTTACGCAATAAATCACAATGTATTTCATCTGATATCATCCAAATATCATTTTCAACACAGAGTTTTCCCATCTTAATTAGTTCTTCTTCCGTCCACACTTTACCCGTTGGATTTTGAGGATTACATAAAATAAAGAGCTTAATATTAAGTGATTTATCTTTAATTTTGCGTTCCATATCTACAAAATCAATAGAGTACTCACCATCTTTTTCTAATAAATCAGAGTAGATCACTTGGCGAGAATTATAGTCTCCCGCTTGTTTAAATGGTGTATAAGAAGGTGTTTGAATAAGGATGCTTTCATCTTCTTTTATTAATAAAGGGACTAAGCGGTTTAATGCAGGAATAATGCCCGGTGATAATACAATTTCACGTGGATCGATTTCCCAATCGTAATGTCTTTGGCACCAATCTTTAAATATTTGGTAATACTCTTCATCATACACTTTGGTATAACCTAATATTTTTCTATCTAGGCGTGTTTTAATGGCTTCAAGAACTTCAGGCGGAGTAGAAAAGTCCATATCCGCAACCCACATTCTAATAAATTCATTATCAGTAAAGGCGAACTGTGCGTCTTTATCTGCTTTAAAAATATACTGGCGCCAACCATCATAATTTAAAGCATCGGTATCTTTTCTATCTATAATTTCATCAAAGTTATATTTCATGGTAAGCCTTTAATACGTCTAATTAAATAAATTTCAAGAAAGGGGAAATACAAAGCAGAATGCCCGTAAAGATAATCAAATACAGTGATCCACCTTTATAACGATGCAATGAAGGTACTTTGTAAACTAAATAAGCAGGAATAAGACAACCTACAATCCCGAAAATAGGACTACAGATTGAAGTGAACATTAATACTGGCAAATTAAGAACAATTGCACCCCATGCAATAACTACAGTAAAAATTACAATACATAATGTGAGGATTTTCTGATTAATTTTTTCTGCGGGAATAATACGAGTAAGAGCATTCATGACTAAGCCTTGTACTGCTTCTTTAAAGCCTAGATAAACGCCAAAGAATGCTGTCATTAAAGCAAAAATATTGAGTGCGACGCCGACAGGCGTGACATATTTAGCCGCATCGCCTTCAATAAATTGCGCTGCGATGGCTAAGGCCGAAATATTCTGCTCATAGGCCTTAACCGCTTCATCATGGCCGATAGCAAAGGTAAAAGAAACGGCATAAAAGAAGACAACACAAAATAGTGTACCGAAAGAAATATTCATGGCTCTTAAGGCTTTATAACGAGCGACTTCAATCGATTTGTTTTTAGCTCGATAAGAGATAACCATCGGACTAAGAGATTGAATAAAGAGAATAGAAGTCAGTGTAAAAGGTAGCGTAATAATGGCATTCTTAATTAATAAGCTAAAAGGCGGGAAGGCATCGATATTTTTCGATAGATCCCACATGCTTATCATCATGACACCTAGCGCAAATACAACGAGTAATTTAGATAACACCATAAAGCTTGAGATTTTAAATAATAACTCTTCACTTCGTGATGCAATTAAGACGAGAAACGAGATAAGAATTAATCCATAAAAAGGGTTTTCTGATAGTAATCCTTCAGTTACGCCAAAGGTGTGTAGGTAAGATGCTGTATCATTAGTCAGCGCTGTTGGATAAGCAAAAATCCAAATCACTAACATTAAAAAGTAAAGTAACCCTAAAAACATTCCCCAGTTTTTACCAAGATAACCTTCGATAACACTTGGGTAGTCTTTACATTCTTTAGAATCGGCAAGAGTATTAATAAATAAGCGTTGAAAGAGGTACATGGCAGGGTAGCCAATAATAGAAGAGAGTAAAAACACCCATAATCCAATTAAGCCAACTTGCACAGGTAAGAACACAATACCTGCGCCAATTGCCATGCCGATACTGATAATAATCCATCCCATATCAGTATTATCGAATCGTGTTAGTTTTTTCCATTCTTCTTTTGAGAGAGAGGCCCTATCAACTTTTTGTTCTAATAAGGTCATACATGTGATCCCATGTGAAAGTAAAATTTATAGTATTTGTTTTGTTAAGTTTATTTATGGAACATGATTTTTAATCATTTTGTATTAGCTGAATAACGATACTTCGAGAATAATTTTAGCAATTAGTGTGATTAATTATTTCTCCATATTGGAAGCTAGACGGACTTATTTATTAATAAAATTCGCTAAAATTGAGTTATGAATTAATTATCTTTGATAAAAACGTTATTTTGATTAATGTCACAGAGGTGTGAATAGAATGGATCTTGACAAAACGGATATGGGGATCCTGAAGCTGTTACAAGAGGAAGGACGACTGAATAATGCTGAAATAGCTAAACGTGTGTTTTTGTCTCCGCCCGCTTGTTGGAAACGATTAAAGGCATTAGAAAAAGGAGTGATCAAGAATTATCGCGCCATCATTGATCCTAAGCACTTAGGGTTTAATTTTTATGCCTTTATGAATATTACGTTAGATTTGCATTCTGAAGATAATATGGCGCACTTTGAACAAGAGATAATGAAGATTGATAATGTGATTTCTTGCCATAATATTTCAGGGCGATATGACTATATGTTGCAATTGGTCGTTAAAGATATGGAAGATTTTCATAACGTTTCCATGATGAAAGTACGAGCAATTGGTAATATCAAAGAAATGAACACCAGTTTTAGCATTCGAGAAATAAAACCTTTTAAAGGGTTTCCTATTAAATAGATGCTTATCAGAAAATTAGTAATAAAAAAGGCACAGTGATTAAACTATGCCTTTTCTTGTTAAGTGAAAAAGATTATTTCTCAGCTAAACCTAAACGTTTTTCAAGGTAGTGAATATTAGTACCACCTTTTTGGAATTGCCCATCATTCATAATGAACTGATGCAGTTCAATATTGGTTTTAATACCGTCAATGATAAGTTCTGCCAATGCATTTTTCATGCGAGAGATCGCGATTTCGCGTGTTTCACCGTAAGTGATCAATTTACCAATCATTGAATCATAGTGAGGTGGAACAGTATAACCTGCGTAAATATGCGATTCCCAACGTACGCCAAATCCACCTGGTGAGTGGAAACGAGTAATAGTCCCCGGGCTTGGCATGAACGTTTTTGGATCTTCTGCGTTAATACGGCATTCAATTGCATGACCATGAACATTAACTTGATCTTGCGTTACTGATAAAGGTAAGCCAGATGCAATGCGTAACTGCTCTTTAATTAAGTCGATGCCAGTGATCATTTCTGTTACTGGATGTTCCACCTGAATACGGGTGTTCATCTCAATAAAGTAGAATTCACCATTCTCATACAGGAATTCGAAGGTACCCGCACCACGATAACCGATTTCAATACATGCGTTCGCGCAGCGTTCGCCGATATTTTTACGGATTTCAGGGGTAATACCCGGTGCTGGTGCTTCTTCAACTACTTTTTGGTGACGACGTTGCATTGAACAATCACGTTCAGCCAAATAGATAGCATTACCTTGACCATCAGCCATGACTTGAATTTCAATGTGGCGTGGGTTTTCAAGGTATTTTTCCATGTATACCATGTCGTTGCTAAATGCCGCTTTTGCTTCCGCACGCGTCATTGTAATCGATTGTTCTAGATCTTTTTCAGAACGAACAACTCGCATACCGCGTCCACCACCGCCGCCAGAAGCTTTGATGATAACTGGGTAGCCAATACGTTTAGCAATTTCAATATTTTTTGCAGTGTCGTTACCTAAAGGACCGTCTGATCCTGGTACACACGGAACACCTGCTTTTTTCATCGCTTCAATGGCTGAAACCTTGTCACCCATTAGGCGGATGGTTTCAGCTTTTGGGCCGATAAAAATAAAGCCAGAGCGTTCAACTTGCTCTGCAAAATCAGCATTTTCAGATAGGAAACCGTATCCTGGATGAATGGCTTGTGCGCCACTGATCTCAGCCGCTGCAATGATTGCAGGGATATTTAGGTAACTTTTTGCTGAAGCAGCGGGACCAATACAGATAGTCTCGTCTGCCAGCAGAACGTGTTTTAAATCACGGTCTGCTGTGGAGTGAACGGCAACTGCTTTGATCCCAAGCTCTTTACATGCTCTTAAGATACGCAGTGCTATCTCACCACGGTTGGCAATGAGGATTTTTTCTAGCATGGACCTGCCTCGTTATTCGATAACAAAGAGTGGAGCGTCAAACTCAACATTGTCGCCGTCTTGGCAAAGGATAGTTTTAACAACACCCGCTTTATCAGATTCAATCTGATTCATCATTTTCATTGCTTCAACGATGCACAGAGTATCGCCGACATTGACTTGCTGACCGACTTCAACAAATTTCTTAGCTTCAGGGCTTGGTGAGCGATAGAACGTTCCGACCATTGGTGAACGAACAACGTGACCACTGATTTCTTGCGTTGGAGTTGCTGCTGGAGTTTCTGGTGCTACTGGCGCAACAGCATTTGCTAACGCAGGTTGAGGAGCCGCTGGTGCCGCAAAATATTGCTGAGGAGCCATTTGACCCTGAAGACCAGTATTACGACTGATGCGTACTGACTCTTCACCTTCAGAAATTTCTAGTTCAGAAATGCCAGACTCTTCGACTAGCTCGATCAGTTTTTTAATTTTACGAATATCCATGAGTTGATTCCGTACTCTTTTTTGATGTTTTTTATTAAGACAAACGGCTGACCGCTGCCTGTAAAGCAAATCGATAACCTTCTGCACCTAATCCACAGATTACGCCTGTTGCGATATCAGAGAGATATGAGTGGTGACGGAAAGGCTCCCGACTGTAGACATTGGATAGGTGAATTTCAATAAATGGAATATTCACCCCTAATAATGCATCACGCAGTGCAACACTGGTATGCGTGAAAGCCGCAGGGTTGATTAATATGTAATCGGTATTTCCCCGCGCTGCATGAATTTTATTTATCAGCTCAAATTCAGCATTAGACTGAAAATGGCTAAGTTTCACATTTAATGCCTGAGCATCTGCTGACAAACTTTGAACGATATCATCCAGAGTTAAGTGTCCGTAGGTTTCCGGCTCTCTTGTTCCAAGCAGGTTTAGATTCGGACCATTCAGGAGCAAAATATGAAAATTTTCCGACATTATGCTTCTATCTCCGTCAATTCGTCAACGAAATGACAAAATAACCTGTGCTTTTCGTTTTGTCATCTTTTATTGTATTCAATGTTACGATACATATCACAAAGTCCGACATTATAGACATTTCACAGAAGATAACAGCAAAATACTGGTCTAATCAGGGAAGGAAGGGGTTATTTTGATGAAAAGTTAAATATTTTTACAAGATTGTAAACGTAAGAAAGCAAAATAAACAGGTGATGAAAAAATAATCATAACATCACGTTATTTATTGATGTCACTGGAAATCTGAACTTTTTTGAGATGAATCGTTAATATATGTTTAAAGTGTGATCCGCATCACAATTATTTCACTGGTTTATATAGAAAGACGCTTATTCTGGCACTAAAAGAAGTGAATTAATGCCAGAAATAAGCAGGTAAAACCTACAAATTAGAGTTTTACTAACGTTCTACCAGTCACTTGGTTATCCATAATCATTTGAGCATAACGTGGAACTTCATCAAGCGTAATTTCTGTCATTGCTTGTTGATAGAATGTTTCTGGCAGTAATTTTAGTAAACGTTGCCAAACTTGGGCGCGTTTTTCCGCTGGAAAATAAACAGAATCGACACCTTGTAAGCGAACATTTCGTAAAATAAAAGGCATTACGGTCGTTGGTAAAGAAAAACCACCCGCCAATCCACAAGCTGCGACTGTTCCGTTATAGTTTGTTTGCGACAAAATATTAGCGAGAATTTGTCCACCTACAGTATCAATTGCACCCGCCCAGCGTTGTTTATCTAAAGCTCTGCCCGCAGGTTCAAATTCTTCGCGAGTGATAATATTTTTGGCACCAAGTTTGCGTAAATAGTCATGATTACTGGCTCTGCCACTTAATGCGGTAACTTGATAGCCAAGGGCGGTTAATAGACTAATGGCTGTACTTCCCACACCTCCACTGGCGCCTGTAACTAAAATATCACCACTTTGTGGCGTTACACCCCCTTGTTCTAATGCCATAACACAAAGCATTGCAGTAAAGCCTGCTGTACCAATTATCATGGCATTTTTTAAGGGTAGCCCTTCAGGTACGGCAGTGAGCCAATCACCTTTTACACCTGCTTTTTGAGCAAGGCCACCCCAATGATTTTCTCCTACACCCCAACCTGTTAATAAAACATGTTGGCCAATATGAAAACGAGGATCTTCACTGTGATGAACGACACCTGAAAAATCGATTCCTGGAACCATTGGAAGTTGGCGTAGTATTTTTCCTTTCCCAGTGATCGCTAACCCATCTTTATAATTCAGTGTAGAGTAATGAATGTCGACAATAACTTCATGAATAGGCAATGTTTTTTCATCGATATCTTGCACGTTGGCATTGAGTTTATCGTCGTGCTGTTCAACTAATAATGCTTTCATCTTGACCCCTTATCGATTTCTATTTGTTTCATGATAAGTGATTTTTTAGATCTCGTCGTGATTGTGCACAATATCTATTGTAATAATGAGACAAATAATCCTTTTTTAGTGTATAAACGGGGGTTCTATGTTTATTGGTACAGAGATTATTCTGAGTTTTATATCTTGGTTATTAGATAACACCGTTAATGTTTGATGATGGGATAAAAATAAGCATTTCCTTAGTGGTTCGAAATAAAGATAATGCATTGTTTATGAAGTATTCGAGGTGGATGTTTTTATTATTTTTTCAGTCAAATTTTGTCGGTGAAACACTATTTAATATCAATAGAGTAATTGTGCTTATTCAAATGAATAAATTTTATTTGAACTTGCAGTGATGCTTTTGAGTCACAGTTTGGCAACGAAGTCAGATTTTTCTTTATTGATAGAAGCGTTGTTTGTATTGTTACATAAGTTAAATATGAACAGCGTAGGATTGAAATTATGCGTTAATCGTTCTAATTAGCCCATTTTTATGCAGTTTTTTTCTGCTCCAATTGGGAAAAGTAACGTAGAATATTGTGCCTTTATGATTATTTACGTGTCCACTTTAATCTAAGTAGTGAATCGCGCCTTGTCGCTACTTATTGTGGTTGATAGAGTAGACGGATTTTTCCGTCCCGGCTTGCAGGATTATCCTTTCGTATGTTTAAAAAATTTCGTGGCATGTTTTCCAACGATTTGTCTATTGACTTGGGTACCGCCAATACCCTCATTTATGTCAAAGGACAGGGTATTGTTCTCGATGAACCCTCCGTTGTCGCTATTCGTCAAGATCGCGCTGGCACATCAAAAAGTGTTGCAGCTGTAGGGCATGAAGCCAAACAGATGTTAGGGCGTACACCTGGGAATATCGCTGCTATCCGTCCAATGAAAGACGGTGTGATTGCTGATTTTTATGTAACCGAAAAAATGCTTCAGCACTTCATAAAACAGGTTCATAACAATAGCTTTATGCGTCCAAGTCCTCGTGTTTTGGTGTGTGTGCCTGTTGGTGCAACTCAAGTAGAACGCAGAGCTATTCGTGAATCAGCATTAAGTGCAGGTGCACGAGAAGTCTTCTTAATTGAAGAACCAATGTCTGCGGCAATCGGTGCCGGCTTACCTGTTTCTGAAGCAACTGGCTCAATGGTAGTGGATATTGGTGGTGGTACAACAGAAGTCGCCGTTATTTCATTAAACGGTGTGGTTTATTCATCTTCTGTCCGTATCGGTGGTGACCGTTTTGATGAGGCTATCATTAATTATGTACGTCGTAACTATGGCTCATTAATTGGTGAAGCAACCGCAGAACGTATTAAACACGATATCGGATCAGCTTATCCTTCTGATGAAGTTAATGAAATCGAAGTTCGTGGTCGTAACCTTGCAGAAGGCGTACCTCGTAGCTTTACATTAAACTCTAATGAAATCCTTGAAGCATTACAGGAACCATTAACTGGTATCGTTAGTGCCGTTATGGTCGCGTTAGAGCAATGTCCACCAGAATTGGCGTCTGATATTTCAGAGCGTGGTATGGTGTTAACAGGCGGTGGTGCGTTATTACGTAACCTTGATCGTTTATTGATGGAAGAAACGGGTATTCCTGTAATTGTTGCTGAAGATCCACTGACCTGTGTTGCGCGTGGTGGTGGCAAAGCATTAGAAATGATCGATATGCACGGTGGCGATCTGTTTAGCGAAGATTGAGATTAATTCTAACAAGGGAGAATGGATTCCCCCTTGATGAGAATGCTAACACCTGTTTTTTTAATTTCTCCGTGTGAGTGATCTTAGAGTTTATGAAGCCAATTTTTAGTCGGGGCCCTTCCCTGCAACTAAGATTAATAATCGCCGTGGTCGTCGCTATCTCCTTATTGATTGCTGATAACCGTATTGGTGCATTTTCTAAAGTCCGCCAGTATCTTGATACTGCTGTTAGTCCCTTCTATTTTCTTGCAAATGGTCCACGTCGTTTCCTCGATCAAATTTCTGAAACGTTTGCAACGCGTGAGCGTTTACAATTTGAAAACCAAGCTTTAAGAAAAGAGTTGTTAGTTCGCAGTGGAGAAAGCCAACTATTAGAGCAATTTAAGCAAGAGAATGCCCGTTTACGAGAATTACTTGGTTCACCTCTTCGCCAAAATGAACAAATGACAGTCACACAAGTTCTGTCTGGCAATAGTACGCCTTATCGAGATCAAGTGGTTATTGATAAAGGAACTAATGATGGCGTCTATGAAGGGCAGCCCGTCATTAGTGATAAAGGTGTTGTAGGTCAAGTCATTGCCGTAAGTGAACTTACGAGCCGAGTACTCTTAATTTGTGATACTTCTCATGCGTTACCGGTACAAGTTTTACGTAATGATATTCGTGTGATTGCCTCAGGCGCAGGTTGTGCGGATGATTTATTGCTTGAAGCTTTACCCGCTAATATTGATATTCGTGTGGGGGATGTTTTAGTGACGTCAGGACTCGGCGGGCGTTTTCCTGAGGGTTACCCAGTGGGTGTTGTTGCTTCAGTTAAGGTTGATAATCAACGAGCTTATTCGGTGATTAATGTTCGTCCTTCTGCTGAATTACAGCGTTTACGTTATTTACTTTTATTATGGAATGCATCAGATAAAACAGGGGAGCCTCCGTTACCTTCAGAGGTGTATCACGCCGCGAATGAGCGTCTAATGCAATTGATGCCACAAGTTTTACCTAATTATGAGCAAGCAGGGCCTCCACTTCCTCGTTCTATGTCTCAAGAGCCATTAGACAATACGCCAGAGGCAGATAATGGAACAACTCCACCAACCACAACACCTGCTACACCTAGCACAACAAGAAGTAGGTAACCTCGATGAATCCTTATCAAAGTCGTGGGCGTTGGATTGTTTGGCTCTCTTTTCTTATTGCACTTGTTTTGCAGATTATGCCGTGGCCAGAACAGTTGGAAGTGTATAGACCTATTTGGCCAATGTTGTTTCTGATTTATTGGATAACTGCGATCCCTCATCGTGTCAGTGTAGGAACTGCATTTGTATTGGGTATGGTTATGGACTTAGTCCAAGGAACAACCTTAGGTGTGAATGCTCTTGCTTATACGTTAGTGAGTTATGTTATTGCTTTTAAATACCAACTTTTTTGTAATTTAGCGTTATGGCAACAAGCCTTAGTGATAATGTTTAGTGTGGTTGTTGTCGATCTTACTGTATTTTGGGCAGAATTTTTACTTTCACCAGTGACTTTTCACCCTCAAGTATTCTGGAATAGCCCAGTCAGTGGTATTCTTTGGCCATGGCTTTATTTTTTACTTCGCAAAGTCCGTCACCAGTTTTCTGTTCACTAAGTTAATTGGCTCATGGCGGTCTCTTTTGCGTTACCGTCATGAGGACATTATCTGTGACCACGCTTTATCTTGCATCCAGCTCACCAAGAAGACGTGAACTTCTCGCGTTATTAGATGTTGAGTTTAGTATTATCACTCCGGCTATTGATGAAATTTGGCAACAAGGTGAAACACCAGAAGATTATGTCCTTCGTTTAGCAAAAGAAAAGTCACAAGAAGGTGTGCGACAAGCACCCTATGATTATCCTGTTTTAGGTTCTGATACCATTGTGGTTCATGATGGTCATATTCTTGAAAAACCGCGTGATAAAGCCCATGCAGCACAAATTTTACGTTCACTCTCAGGTGCAACTCATCAAGTAATGACGGCAATTGCTATCTCTAATAAAACTCGTACATTGAGTCAATTAGTTGTCACACAAGTCACTTTTCGAGAGATGACAGCGAGTGAGATTAGCGCGTATATTGAGTCAGGAGAGCCAATGGATAAAGCTGGCGCTTATGGTATTCAAGGAAAAGGAGGCCGTTTTGTTCAACGGATTGAGGGGAGTTATCATGCTGTTGTTGGATTACCTCTTGTTGAAACTGAAGCATTGATAGCTCAATTTTCGTCTCTAGCCAATGAGAAGGAGATTTCATGACAGCAGAGTTATTAGTGAATGTGACGCCATCTGAAACTCGGGTTGCTTATATTCGTGGAGGCATACTTCAAGAAATTCATGTCGAAAGAGAAGCGAAACGAGGTATCGTCGGAAACATCTACAAAGGTCGGGTAAGTCGCGTATTACCTGGGATGCAAGCTGCATTTATTGACATCGGGCTAGATAAAGCCGCTTTTCTACATGCTTCTGATATTATGCCTCACACTGAATGTATTGCAGGTGAAGAGCAGAAAAAGTTTAATGTTCGTGATATTGCGCAATTAGTCCACCAAGGCCAAGATTTAATTGTACAAGTGGTTAAAGATCCTTTAGGAACAAAAGGTGCTCGCCTGACTACGGATATTACATTGCCTTCCCGTTATTTAGTGTTTATGCCTGGTGCGTCTCATGTGGGTGTTTCTCAACGAATTGATAGTGAAGAAGAGCGCGAGCGTTTAAAGCAACTCGTTGAAGAGTATTGCGATGAAAATGGTGGCTTTATTATTCGTACCGCTGCCGAAGGTGTTGGCGAGCATGAAATTAAGCAAGATGCCGCTTTTCTTAAACGCTTGTGGAATAAAATTATTGAGCGTAAGAAAAGAAATAAAACCCGCATTCAAATTTATGGCGAATTAGCTTTAGCACAGCGTATTTTACGTGACTTTGCAGGTTCTGAATTAGATAGCATACGTGTTGATTCTAAATTAACTTATAATCAACTACAGGAATTTATTGGTGAATACATTCCTGAGTTAACCGCTAAACTTGAATTGCACCAAGGAAATCAACCTATTTTCGATCTCTATGGTGTTGAAAATGAAATTCAACGGGCTTTAGAGCGTAAAGTTGAATTAAAGTCAGGTGGTTACCTCATTATTGATCAAACTGAAGCAATGACGACGATTGATATTAATACGGGGGCTTTCGTTGGTCATCGAAATTTAGAAGAAACCATTTTTAATACTAATATTGAGGCAAGCCAAGCCATTGCTCGTCAATTACGGTTACGTAACTTAGGCGGTATCATTATTATTGATTTTATTGATATGAATAATGATGAACATAAACGTAGAGTATTGGCATCACTTGAACAAGCTTTAAGTAAAGATAGAGTGAAAACGACCATTAATGGTTTTTCTCAACTCGGCTTAGTGGAAATGACACGTAAAAGAACACGAGAAAGTCTTGAGCATGTGCTTTGTGATGACTGCCCAACTTGCCAAGGGCGAGGTACGGTAAAATCAGTTGAAACAGTCTGCTATGAAATTTTACGTGAGATAGTGCGTGTACATAAAACGATTGATGCAGATCGCTTCTTAGTTTATGCCTCTACGGCGGTTGCTGATGCGTTAAAAGGTGATGAATCTCATGCATTAGCAGAGGTTGAAATTTTCGTGGGTAAGCAAGTAAAAGTGCAAACTGAGCTACTCTATAGTCAGGAGCAATTTGATGTGGTGATGATGTAATGGAGTCGCCTTCCTAATGAATATGATGGCAGAAAGGAGACAAAAATGAAGCGGCTACCTAAATACCTGTTAGTGATAACAGTTTTTTGCCTCATCGTTTTTGCCTTGGTGTTAAGCGGGTTTCGTTATTTTCTGCCTCGTTTAGATAATTATCGCCCTGAAATAGAAACGTATTTAACAAAACAACTTAATAGCCCTGTTTCAATAACGAAAATTAATGGGGAATGGCAGAATTTTGGCCCAGATATTCATATTAAAGGGTTTAATATTAAGAATAAAGATGTCAACATTAACGCAGAAAAAGTGACTTTTTCTTTTGATGTGTGGCGTTCATTATTGACTTTTCGTCCTCATTTTCGTGAACTGACCTTTGAGCAATTAGATGTCAATTACCAACGCCCTATTTTTACTGGGCAAAGTGGCGATATTACGCTAACTGCACCTGATGATATTTCTTCGCTTTTTCTTGAACAGTTCGATCGCTTTAAGCTAGTCAAAAGCCGTTTTATTTTTCTAACCCCTTCAGGTGATACCAGTACATTATATGTTCCTGAGTTGATGTGGCTAAATCAAAAACAACGCCACCGTGCTCAAGGTGAAGTCACCCTTGACACACCAGTTAATCACTATGGTGGTTTAAAAGTTCGCCTCGACCTCTATACCACGAATGAAGGTTTAATTGATAATGGTAAGGTATTTCTTACTGCCGATGATATTGATATTTCTCCTTGGCTTAGCCAGTGGGTAAAAAATAATAGTGGTTTAGGTGAAGCTAAAGCAAGCTTATCAAATTGGATTGAAATCACTAAAGGCCGTATTACGGGAAGCCAATTACAAATTCATCAAGGTGAAATGGATTGGCGTAGTGAAGGCACTTCACATGTATTAAATGTTGAAGACTTAATTTTACGCATGAGAAGACAAGAAAATGGTTGGCTTGCTGATATTCCTTATACTCGAAAAATTACCATGGATGGTGAAGAGTGGCCTGATGGCTATTTAGCCGTTCTTTATCAACCGAAAGAAAAACAACATGATGAAGCATGGCGTATTAGAGCTAAAAATATCGAGTTAGATAGGCTGTATGCATTGTTGCCATTATTTTCGTTTTTAACGCCTGATTTTGTACGTCAGTGGCAGTATCGCCAATTTTCTGGTGTGGTTAATGATTTTGCCTTAGATCTTACACCTGAACACTTCGAGCAAAGTGCGATTAATCTCTCTTGGGAAAATGTAGGTTGGAAGCGCTGGCAAGAGATCCCATCAGTGCAACATTTCAGCGGGCAATTAAAAGGGAGTATGCAAAGTGGTGAGTTTAACTTTGCCCTAGCGGACAGTGAAATAGATACTGGCGAATTATTTAAAGCACCACTAAATATCGAAAAAGGAAAAGGAACACTTTATTGGCAACATTCTGGGGATAATTTGTCACTTTGGGGCCAAGGACTCGATATTCAAGCAACATCAGCATGGGTTGCGGGAGATTTTCGTTATGAAAAGCAAGGTGAAGATCAGCGACTTTCTATTTTATCAGGCGTAAGAGTGACCAATGCTGGCGATACATGGCGCTATCTGCCAGAAAAGTATGTTGGTAAAGAACTTACTCAATATCTTTCAGATGCGATTATTGCGGGTAATATCGACAATGGAACATTTATCTTCCATGGTGATCCGGCAGATTTTCCTTTTGATAACCACAAAGGGTGGTTTCAAGTTTATGCCCCTGTTAAACATGCTACGTTTAAATTTGATAGTGAATGGCCCGCATTATTCGATCTCGATATTAATCTAGATTTTAAAAATGATGGATTATGGATGTCATCGTCAGAAGCGAAAGTAGGTAACGCAACAGCGACAAATTTAAGTGCGGTGATTGAAAGCTATCGACAAGAAAAGATCTTAATTAATGCGAATATTCAAGCAACAGGGGATGAACTAAAAGAGTATTTCTTAGATTCTCAAATGGCGAGCATTGGTCATACGCTTGAAGAGCTTAAAGTGGCAGGAAAAATTAATGGCACATTGAAGCTTGATATTCCTTTTGATGGTGATGATGTTGTTGCATCTGGCGAGATAAATTTAAAAAATAATGATGTCACATTGAATTTTATGGATACCACGTTAAAGGGTGTTAGCGGGCAATTTCGTTACCATAATGACAAACTTGAAAGTGATACCTTAACAGCCAATTGGTTTGGCCAGCCACTCGCATTTTCATTTACAAGCCATAATACTACGGATACTTATCGAGTAGATGTAGGCTTAAAAGGCCAATGGGATATTCAAAAAATTCAAGGGTTACCTAGCGATATTCAGCAGAAATTTAGTGGTGTATTCCCATGGAGTGGCAACGTTAATGTTAAGATCCCCGAAAAAGGTGATGTCGATTATCAAGTTGATTTAACAGGGAATATCAATACATTAAAAAGTAAATTAACAGTACCTGAAACTCAAGACTTAAAAAACTCTTCCCCTATTGTGATTTCAGCAAATGGTAATAGTGAAACCTTGACGGTGAATGCTAATGCTGAAAAACAGTGGAAACTTAATAGCCAATGGGGATTAGGCAAACAACTTCGTTTATTACAAGGCAACCTTGTTTCTTCTACTCTCAAATTACCTGAGTTAAGCTCACAACAACGTTTAACCATTGCTCTTAAGGAACTAGAAGGAGATAAGTGGTTACCGACATTAATCGCGTTTTCATCATTAACACCTTCTGAAAATGCAGTGAGTTTTCCTGATAATGTGCATATCAGTTTACCCAATTTAAATTTTGCTGGGCAAAAATGGAATAACCCACAAACTGAAATTATGCGAGTTAGTGATGGTGTAAAATTAGCATTTTCGGGAAGTGAATTACGAGGCGATGTATTTATTCCTGAAACATCGGCACCTTGGCAAGTAAATATTAATTATCTCTATTTTAATGGTGCTTCCACTTCTCAAGAAGAAAAACCATTAAAAATGGCCAATATTCCTGATCCTAATGCATTGAAGTTTTCAGTGAAAAATATTCCTTCTATTGATTTTGAATGTCGGGAGTGTTGGGTTAATGGTCTACTTTTAGGAAAAATTGAAGGTTCGTTAAAACAAAATGAAGGCGCTTTGTTTTTAACTGGCGGTAAATTAGAAAATAGCAGCGGCGAGCTTCAGGTTAATGGAGTATGGTCAGAAGGCCTGGACGGAAAGAACACGACAAAACTAATCGGTAAGCTAAAAGCTGATGAAATTGATGAATTGGCCGCTTACTTTGGGTATATCGTGCCTGTTATACAATCTCCTCTTTCTGCTGATTTTTCATTACAATGGCATGATACACCGTGGAATTTTACTATTGCGAACTTAAATGGTGATATTAAATCTGTTTTAGGCAAAGGACGCATAGAGAAAGTCGATGTAGGACAAGCGGGTAAATTACTACGACTAGTAAGTTTTGACGCGCTTTTACGTAAATTGCAGTTTGATTTTAGAGATACTTTCAGTGAGCATTTTGAATATGATTCGATTAAAAGTGAAATTACGATTAATCAAGGTATTATGAATGCAGAAAGTGTTCGTGTTGATGGTGTTATTGCTGATATTGCGATAAGTGGGAAAGTGGATTTACTTGAACGTAAAATGGATCTACAAGTTGTAGTTACCCCTGAAATTTCAGCTACAGTCGGTGTTGCTACGGCTTTCGCAATAAACCCTATTGCAGGCGCCGCAGTTTTTGCGGCATCAAAGGTTCTGGGACCACTTTGGAGTAAGATTTCAGTTATCCGTTATCATGTGACCGGAACTATGGAACAACCCAAAATTGACGAAGTACTGCGTCAGCTTAAGGAGAATCAGGCGTTATGAAAAAAGTTAATGTCGCACTTTTGCAACTTTGTAGCGGAAAAAATACAAAAAATAATCTGGCGCAAATCGAGCAACAGATTAAGCAATTACCCGATTCAGTGAAGCTGGTATTAACACCTGAAAATGCGTTACTTTTTTCGAACTCTAAAGATTATCATAAACACGCTGAAATTCAGGGTGATGGGCCATTGCAAAATGCAATCGCTAAAATGGCTCAGCGTTACAAAGTGTGGATTTTAGTGGGTTCTATGCCTTTGATTAGTCGAGACTCTTCAGATCAAATTACCAGCAGTAGTTTGGTCTTTGATGATGAAGGCGTTATTCGTGCTCGTTATGATAAAATTCATATGTTTGATGTGAGTATTGACGATGAACAGGGCGAATATAATGAGTCTTCTATTTATCAACGTGGTGAACGCCTAACCGTAGTTGATACCCCTGTCGGAAAATTAGGTTTAACTATCTGTTATGACCTCCGTTTCCCAGGTATTTTCCAAGCATTAAGAGAGAAAGGTGCAGAGATTATTTCTGTACCAGCGGCCTTTACTCGTTTAACGGGAAAAGCACACTGGGAGCCTTTATTACGTGCTCGCGCGATTGAGAATCAGTGTATTATCTTAGCGCCTGCACAAGTGGGTACACATGATACGCGCCGGACTTGGGGTCATACCATGGCGATTGATGGTTGGGGTAAAGTCTTGAAAAAGAACCCTGATGCTGTCAGTGCGCTAACACTCAATGTTGGTGTCGAGAGTTTACACGGTATGCGTGAACAGATCCGGGTCGTGAAACATAACCGCTTTCGCCCGAAACTGACCCACTTAATCAAAAAAGTTAAGGACAAAGAAGAATTATGAGTTTAGCTGTTGTCAGCGAAAGTCTGTTGGAAGCAAACAAACTTAGTTTAGATGATTTAGCATCAACACTAGAGCAGCTTGCACAGCGTCAAATTGATTATGGTGATCTTTATTTTCAATCAAGTTACCACGAAGCTTGGATACTTGATGATCAGATTATTAAAGATGGCTCTTATAATATTGATCAAGGGGTTGGTGTCAGAGCAATTTATGGTGAAAAAACCGGTTTTGCTTATGCTGACCAATTAACGCTTAACGCACTGAATCAAAGTGCGCATGCCGCGCGAAGCATTGTTCAGGCTAAGGGTAATGGTCGTATCCATACTTTAGGTGCTATTCAACATTCTCCGCTGTACAGCTTAAATGATCCGTTACAAAGCCTTTCTCGTGAAGAAAAAATTGCACTATTGCATGAAGTAGATAAAGTTGCGCGTGCTGAAGATAAGCGTGTTAAACAGGTTAATGCATCATTAACAGGTGTTTATGAACATGTGCTTGTTGCTGCAACCGATGGCACATTAGCAGCCGATGTGCGTCCTTTAGTTCGTCTTTCTGTCAGCGTGCTGGTGGAAGAAGATGGCAAACGTGAACGTGGTGCAAGTGGTGGTGGTGGTCGCTTTGGTTATGACTACTTTTTAATGAAAGTTGACGGTGAAAGCCACGCTGTGACTTACGCGCGTGAAGCGGTGCGGATGGCATTAGTGAATTTATCTGCAATTGCAGCACCAGCTGGAACAATGCCTGTAGTACTAGGTGCAGGATGGCCAGGCGTGTTATTACATGAAGCTGTTGGGCATGGTTTAGAAGGTGACTTCAACCGTCGTGAAACCTCTGTATTTTCAGGCCGCCTTGGTGAAAAAGTCACTTCTGAGCTTTGTACTATTGTTGATGATGGCACAATTGAAGGACGTCGTGGCTCTGTTGCCATTGATGATGAAGGTGTTCCGGGTCAATACAATGTGTTAATCGAAAACGGTATCTTAAAAGGTTATATGCAAGATAAGATGAACGCTCGTTTAATGGGGGTTGCTCCGACAGGAAATGGTCGCCGTGAGTCTTATGCACATCTTCCTATGCCTCGTATGACTAATACTTACATGCTGGCGGGTAAATCGTCACCAGAAGAGATTATTGCGAGTGTTGATCGTGGTATTTATGCACCTAATTTTGGTGGTGGTCAGGTTGATATTACATCGGGTAAATTTGTTTTCTCAACATCTGAAGCTTATTTAATTGAAAACGGAAAGATAACAAAACCGATTAAAGGGGCAACGTTGATTGGTTCAGGTATTGAAGCCATGCAACAAGTCTCAATGGTGGGCAATGATCTTGCGTTAGACAAGGGGGTCGGTGTTTGTGGTAAAGAAGGACAAAGCCTACCTGTTGGCGTTGGTCAACCAACCTTGAAGCTGGATAAAATCACGGTAGGTGGTACGGCTTAATTATTGCTATCGTTATTTAGGCGTATTTATTAAACTCCATCAATTGATGGAGTTTTTTATCATGAAGGTGTTAATTTATGGGTAAACGTTTATTACCAGTTATTATTGTTATTGCTGTTTTATTTGGTGTTCTTTATAAGGGTTTGCTTCCTGAAAGCGAAACATCAGTATCTTCATCGTCAATTTCTATTCCACCATCATCTAGCAATAGCACCAATAAACCGGCACAAATTCCACTGTCTATCGATGAAAAAACGCAAGCTAGTGCAGTGGCTAACTATTTACAACGACATCAACAACTACCTGATTTTTATCTCACTAAAAAACAAGCAAGAGAAAAGGGCTGGAATGCAAAAGCAGGTAATTTGTGTGAAGTATTACCAGGAAGGGCTATTGGTGGCGATCGCTTTATGAACCGTGAAAAACAGTTACCCGAAGAAGCGGGACGTCAGTGGTATGAAGCCGATGTAAATTATCAATGTGGTCATCGAGGTAGTGATAGATTGCTCTATTCGAATGATGGGCTTATTTATGTCACCATGGATCATTATCGTACAATGACAAAAGTGGCTCCTTAATGAAACAGGTTATTTTTGATTTTAAGATGCTGGCAGATAGAGATGCTTTTTATCGGGATTTTGCATTGCAATTTCAGTTAGATGAGCATTTTGGTAATAACTTAGATGCATTATGGGATGTGTTAATGGGGGAAATTGAGTTACCAGTAAAAATCATTTTTAAGCATTTACCTCATCATTCTAGTGATTTTCAGCCTTTAGTTGAGTTAATGCAAGATGCGCAAAACGAACTAGGTAAAGCATTATTGAGCTTTAGTTGTGAGCATAAAAATCAAAAATAGCAAAGTATAGAAAACAGATACCTGAAAATCGCAGTCGTAATATCGTTTTACGCTGCGTTTTCAGGAGGATCAGGTTTTATGCTGATTCTGATAAATCTTTTAGATATTGAAATAATAAGCGAAATGATTTTGGTGGTTTATTTGCTTCTTTCTCTTTTTTAGCATTACGAATAAGTGTACGTAATTGCTGGCGATCAGCCATTGGGTAAAGAGCGACGACTTCTTCAATCACCTCATTGCCACCTTCGACAAGGCGAATTCGCAGATCTTCTAATTTATGGAGCACTAAGATCTGTTGGTTGTGGCGGTTTTTTAGTTTATCAAGCGCTTGGCGGATCGGATCTTCATCCACATTGCGCAGTAATTTTCCGATATATTGAATTTGGCGACGGCGCGCTTCACGCTGTACTTTTTGTGCTAATTGAATAGAGGCTAATAATTTCTCATCTAATGGCACACGCTCTAATTCTTGCGCACTTAATTCCACTAATTCAGTGCCTAGTTTTTTGAGCGCTTCAGCATCACGTTTAATTTCGCTTTTGCTGACCCAGATAATTTCTTCCTCCTCTTCCTCTTCTGACGAAGTATCGTCAAATTCAGGATTGAGGTAATGCCACTCTTCAGGCTGCTTTGCCATAATAAAAATTCCTGTTGCAGAGTAAGCCGGGAGTGTGATTTGGTGAATGACCAAAAGCCCGACGGGTGATAACATTCATATATCTTCTATTGTAACTGGGAAAATCGCTTGTTGACCACCTGTCAATTGATTTACTTTGCTAAAAATAAGTAAAAAGTGGTGTTCTCCTTAGGAAAAATGGTTCTCAATGAATAATTCAGATCAGGTAAAACAGCTTGAAGACGCCGTCTCGCTTGCATTGGAGCTGGCGGAAAAGCTGTGTGACAGTGCAGAAGTTGCTATTAATAAATCCACAGGTATTAGTGTTAGTACACGTTATGGTGAAGTTGAAAATGTTGAATTTAACAGTGATGGCGCATTAGGCATTACTGTTTATCAACAACAACGCAAAGGCAGTGCTTCTTCTACCGATTTAAGTCCTGATGCGATTAAACGTGCAGTACAAGCTGCGGTGGATATTGCGCGCTATACTTCAGTTGATCCTTATGCAGGCCCAGCTGATAAAGAGTTATTAGCGTTTGATGCACCTTTCCTTGATCTATACCATCCAACTGATGTGACTGCAGATAAGGCAATAGAGCTGGCTTCAAGAGCAGAAAAAGCAGCATTAGACAGTGATAGCCGAATTATTAATACCGAAGGGGGCAGTTTTAATAGCCACAGTGGAACTCGTGTATTTGGAAATAGTCTTGGCTTATTAAAAAGCTATTCATCTTCGCGTTATTCGATGTCGAGTTGTGTGATTGCTCGTGATGGTGAAGATATGGAGCGTGATTACGCTTATACCATTAGCCGTCGTTTTGATGATCTAGCATCTCCTGAATGGGTAGGGCAGGAATGTGCCCGTCGTACTTTATCACGTCTCACCCCTCGTAAACTCCCAACCATGAAAGCCCCTGTTATTTTTGCGGCTGATGTTGCGACAGGTATTTTTGGTCATTTAGTTGCGGCAATTAGCGGTAGTATGATTTACCGTGAATCTTCTTGCCTACTAGATAGTTTGGGCAAACAGATTTTCCCTCAATGGCTCAATATTCAAGAGCGTCCTCACTTAATGAGAGGTTTGGCATCAACACCATTTGATAGCGAAGGTGTGCGCACAACCGATGCCGACATTATCAAAGATGGTATTTTACAAGAGTGGCTATTAACTACTTATTCAGCAAGAAAGTTAGGTTTAAAAAGTAATGGCCATGCTGGTGGTATTCATAACTGGTATATACCAGGACAAGGTCTATCATTTGATGCACTGTTAAAAGAGATGGGAACAGGGTTAGTTGTTACGGAATTGATGGGGCAAGGTGTCAGTACCGTGACGGGTGATTATTCTCGTGGTGCAAGCGGTTTTTGGGTTGAGAATGGTGAAATTCAATATCCTGTTAGTGAGGTGACTATTGCCGGCAATTTAAAAGATATGTGGGCAAATATTGCTACTATAGGTGATGATATTGAGATGCGTAGTAATGTTCAGTGTGGATCGTTGTTATTACCAGAAATGAGTATTGCAGGTGAGTAAATTTTAGATACTCCTCACAACCTTTAATCTCAGCCCGCAATGGGCTGAGATACCGCGTTTATCTGTGTGCTTTTCAATTTGAGAAGATAAAAATAAGACGCGAACCATCAGCTCTGTTTAACGGTGTAATTCACCAGCAGCTTCAGGTTGGTATAAAATTTCTAATACTTTAACCTTAGTTTCAAGGCCATTAGGCAGCTTCCAACTGATCTCGTCACCAATTGCTAAACCCAGTAGCGCAGCACCCATTGGTGCCATGACTGAAAGTTCAGTGGTGCTGTCTTTTAATGAAGCGGGATACACTAAAGTACGAGTACGCTCTTCATTGTTTTTTAAGTCCATAAAGCGGACTTTGCTGTTCATTGTGACAATGTTAGCAGGGATATCAGCTGGTGTAACAATGTCAGCACGATCTAATTCTTCATTCAAGGCTTCAGCAATAGGGCTATCTGCAAAGGCAGGTTGCTCTAGCAATGAATCTAAACGTTCAGCATCAAGTTCGTTGATGATAATTGTTGGCTTTGTCATACCACACTCCAATTTATTCCAATGCAAAACAACACCCCCACGGGGGAGGTGGGGGTGTTGTTAAACTCATATAAGTGATAATAGGCGGTTCTGTATAAAAAAGAAAGAGACCATGATCACAGTCTCTTTCGGGTTATTTAGTTAAGAAATGCTAATCTATTGTTTTCTATTACGATTATTCTTCATCAAACCCAGATTCAAATAATGCAATAATAGCATCAATAGCTTCATTTTCGTCACAACCTGTCACTTCTATATCAATTTGACTGCCTTGCTCTGAATCTAACATCAGCATAGCAATCACACTATCAGCTTGCGCTTCAACCCCTTCGCTATTGCGTAAAATTACTGTTGATTGAAATGTTTTCACTAAATCAAACAACTTCATCGCCGGCCTTGCATGCATGCCGAGTCGATTTTTTATCGCAACTTGTCGGTATTGGGTCATTTACGTTTTTCTAGTGTTCTGTGTCGTGATTGTACGTTTTTCCCTCTGGAACGGAAATAGTCGGCAAGTTGTTCTGCAACATAAACAGAACGGTGTTTACCACCCGTACAACCAATCGCAACCGTCAAGTAGCTACGGTTATTGGTTTCTAACATCGGTAACCAGAGTTCAAGATAGCTTCTGGTTTGATAAATAAAATTATGAACTTCGGTGTGCCTATCTAAAAATGCCGCAACAGGGCGATCGAGGCCTGTCATCGGACGCAACTTTGGATCCCAATGTGGGTTTGGTAAGAAACGCACATCAAAAACATAATCTGCATCAATAGGGATACCATGCTTAAATCCAAAGGATTCAAAGACCATAGTCAATTCACGCTCACGCTTACCTAGTAAGCGAGTACGTAACATTTCTGCTAGCTCATGAACTGACATTTCTGAGGTATCAATGATGAGATCTGCGCGTGATCGTAATGGCTCAAGCAGATCACTTTCGGTATCAATTGCCACTTCTAATGAAAGGTTTTTGGTCGAAAGTGGGTGCAAGCGTCGTGTATCACTATAACGACGAATTAAAGTATTTCTATCTGCGTCTAAAAATAAGAGTTGTGGAGAATATTCAGCGGGTAAACTTTCCAGCGCTTTTTCGAAGATCTCCGGCGACTCTGGCATATTTCGGACATCAATACTGACTGCGGCAGCAGAAGCATCACGTTCAGCCAGTGTTTTTGCGAGCTCAGGTAAAAGATCAACAGGCAAGTTATCAACACAATAAAATCCCATGTCTTCAAGCGCACGCAAAGCGACTGACTTACCTGAACCAGAGCGTCCGCTGACTATCATCAGCACCATGAGGTAGCTCCCCTATAATTTCCCAGTGATGAATATCATTCCACTGTATGCTATTCGCGTCCCAACAAACCCGTAGGGGTTATTCTGTGATAATCTGATAAAGCTCTTCATCACTTTGTGCGGAGCGTAGTCGGCGGCATAAGTTTTTGTCTGCCAACTGTTTTGCAATCAAAGACAGTGTGTGTAAATGTTCCTTGCACTGTGTTGCAGGAACGAGTAATGCGAACAACAAATCGACAGGTTGATTATCAATAGCGTCGAAGGCAATAGGTTCGCTTAGGTGAAGAAACACACCAACTACTTTTTCTGTTTCATCACTTTCAATACGTCCATGAGGGATAGCTAAACCACCCCCAATCCCTGTTGTACCGACTTTTTCACGCGTCAGTAAGGCTTCAAATATCAGTGTTTCGGGTAAATTAAGTGCTTTTGCCGCATTTTCACTGATAATTTCTAACGCGCGCTTTTTACTCGTGCAATGTACATCATTATGTGTACATGCCAGAGAAAGTACGTCGCTAATATTCATCTTTGTATCGTTGTTCATTGTCTTATTCACTTAGACCAGCAAACCAGATGCCACAAAGTGACACCTGGTTTTTTTGTTACTGATATTGATTAGGCGTTGGCTTGAACCGAGTCATAAACAACGCAGTAACTTCGCCGATTGTATCCCCATTCGTAATGGGAAATGAATTAATGTTGTCTCAGTTTATCTTTGTGTTTGGTTAATTGACGAGCCAGTTTATCCATTAATCCATCAATTGCTGCGTACATATCTTCTGCTTCAGCAGAGGCATGTAATTCACCGCCATTAACTTGAATGGTCGCTTCAGCGATTTTATTCACTTTCTCGACTTTCAGGATAACCTGAACGTTATTAATTTTGTCAAAGAACTGAGGTAATTTCGCGCTTTTTGCTTTGACGGTATCACGCAGAGCATCAGTTAATTCAATGTTATGACCAGTGATTTGAAGTTCCATAGTGTCTTCCTTCTCAATTATGCTCAAACCAACTCTTTGCGTTGATTTGAAGGCGGGATGGATAATGACTCTCTATATTTCGCAACAGTGCGTCGAGCAACTTGTATACCAAGTTCTGCGAGCATATCAGCCAGTTTACTATCACTAAGTGGTTTCGCTGGATTTTCTGCTGCGATTAGTTTCTTCACTAAAGCCCTGATTGCTGTTGAAGAGGCCTCGCCTCCGCTATCAGTATTCACATGGCTAGAGAAAAAATACTTCAATTCGAAAATTCCTCTTGGGCAATGCAAAAATTTTTGCGTTGTCACTCGAGAAATGGTGGATTCGTGCATTTCAACCTGTTCAGCGATATCCGCTAACACAAGGGGTTTCATATGCTCTTCACCCAATTCGAAAAATGCCTGCTGTGTGTCAACAATGCAATGAGCGACTTTTAATAATGTCTCATTACGGCTTTCTAAACTTTTTATCAGCCATTTGGCTTCTTGTAAATTGTCACGAATAAATTTTCCATCGCTCTCATTTTGAGTCGATTGACCCAATGCAGCATAGGTTTCATTTATGCGTAGGCGAGGAATGCTATCTGTATTTAACTCAACTTGCCAGCGTTCACCTGATTTTTTTACCAGTATATCTGGGATAACATACTCTGACTCGCCTGTATCAATACTTAATCCAGGTTTAGGGTCAAGTGATTGAATTATCTCAATAACCGATTTTAATGTCTCTTCACGTAATTTCGTTTGACGCATCAATTGGCGAAAGTCGCGATTACCTAATAATTCTAAATGTTGGCTAATGACCAACTGTGTTTCTTTTAGATAAGGGGTATCTGTTGAAAAAGCAGAAAGCTGAATCAAAAGACACTCTTTTAAATCACGCGCAGCAACTCCAATAGGATCAAAGCGTTGAATACGTTTTAATACGGCTTCAACTTCATCAAGCTCTACCTCATCATCGCCCATTCCAAGCAGGATGTCATCTGTTGTAACAGTTAAATATCCTGTTTCATCAACTGCATCTATAATACTTATGGCAATGGCTCTGTCTGTTTCTGTAAACGGAGTGAGTTCAGCTTGCCATGTTAGATAATCTTGTAATGAAGCTGTTGTTTCACCTTGATACAGTGGGAGTTCATCATCCATATAGTCATTACTGGTACCAGAAGGTGTGCCCGCGGTGTAGATCTCTTCCCATTGGGTATCTAATGGGAGATCGTCAGGCATCTCTTTTTGTTCTAAAGCATCCAGCGTGTCGAGCTCTTCAACTTCGTTTTCAGTTGTTGTTTCTGTTGTAGAGTCAGATTGATTTTCTGTATGAGAGGCATCATCTGAAACAGGATCTTGTTGATCGTCGTCTTGTTCGAGAAGAGGGTTGGATTCAAGCGCTTGCTGAATTTCTTGTTGTAATTCAAGCGTCGAAAGTTGCAACAAACGAATAGCCTGTTGTAGCTGTGGCGTCATTGCCAATTGCTGACTGAGACGAAGTTGCAGACTTTGTTTCATAATGATGCGATGAGTCCTTGGCTGTTGTCATCCATGACAGAGTAAAAGTGAATCTAAGATTACAGGCGGAAGCCTTCACCTAAGTAAACACGTTTAACTTGCTCATTTTCAAGAATTTCTTCTGGTGAACCATGAGCAATAAGATGACCTTGGCTGACAATATAGGCTCGTTCACACACATCTAATGTTTCACGAACATTATGGTCAGTAATCAGTACACCTAATCCATAATCACGTAGATGTTGGATGATCTTTTTAATGTCCAATACTGAGATTGGGTCAACACCAGCAAAAGGTTCATCTAATAAAATGAATTTAGGGTTTGCGGCTAATGCGCGTGCAATTTCAACTCGACGGCGTTCACCCCCCGATAATGATTGCCCTAAGCTGTTACGCAAATGGCTCACATTGAACTCTTCTAATAGCTCTTCTGCTCGATCTTTTCGTTGTTCTGGTGTTAAATCATGGCGAATTTCTAAAATTCCCATAATGTTGTCATAAACGCTTAACCGTCTAAAAATAGAAGCTTCTTGAGGTAGATAGCCTATTCCTTTACGCGCGCGTTCATGTAACGGTAACAGAGTGATGTCTTCATCATCAATAGTAATACTACCCGCATCACGAGCGACAATGCCGACAACCATATAGAATGTTGTTGTTTTACCGGCACCATTAGGGCCAAGTAAGCCTACAATTTCACCTGAATTAACGTTCAGGCTAACATCACCGACAACGGTGCGTCCTTTGTATGCTTTTGCTAAATTTTCAGCTTTTAACAGCGCCATAAAGTGTTACTTACCTTTGTTGTTAGCACCAGTACCTTTCTCTTGCAACTGGGAAGGCAGTAAAACAGTGGTAACTTGTTTACCTTTACCGCTAAATGCTTCCATTTGCTGAGTTGGGACGAGATAAGTGATCTTATCACCAGTGATATTACTGTCTAATTGTTCAAGATAGGCTTTACCCGTTAAGGTCATTAATTCTTTATCCATTTCATAGGTCATTTTGTCGCCACGACCTTTGATTGGTTTGCCATCATCTTGTAACTGATAAAAAGTTACGGGATTACCGAATGCTTCAATGACGATTTTTTTAGAGTCACCACCTGGGCGTGTAACAACGACTTTATCAGCACGGATATCGATAGACCCTTGTTTAATCACAACATTTTGTGTGAATGTTGTGACATTTTTCTCTAGATCAAGCGACTGTTTTTCTGAATTGACAACAATAGGCTGTTGCGTGTCATCTTTAAGCGCCATCGCAGGTACACTTATTGCTAATAATGTACCGATAATCAGTGTATTACGGATTTTTTGATTCATTAGGGATCTCATAATAGGTGTTTACCTTTTCAATCAGCTCTGCGTGTTTCTCGCGCAGATTGCCTCGCATTTTTAAGCCGACTGATTTCAGTCCGACGCCGATAATAGTCACTTCATCATCAGAGGAAACATCCTGTGTATCCAAATTCGCGATAGCATTATCTGTGCTTATTCTCTGTAATTGAGAATCATCAGTTAAGCTATCAATCTGAACATCGCCATAAAGATAGAGCATTTTACTGTTGGTTAGCTTGGCTTTATTAGCGCGTACGGTCCATGTTGCATCCCCTGCCGGCGAATAAGTGGTTAAGACAGGGTTAGTAAACCATGTAAACTTTTGCTGAGCATAGTTTTTGACATCATCAGCAACGAGTTTATATCCAAGTATACCTGTTGGCTCATAAACAAAAGATATCGATGATTTAGATTGATAAGTTGGTTGACCATCATCAACAACTTCACCATCACCGAATTCAGTGTTGTTAGTATAGTTCCAGCCAATTAGCCCAAGGGCGATAATTGCAAGAATTATGGTAAACCAGGATTTTAATTTATTCATTCTGTGTCGTTATACGTTAAATCGAAAGACCTTTAGCTTCATCAAGCCGACCTTGAGCTAAAAGGATTAAATCACATAATTCTCGTACTGCACCACGTCCACCCATAATGTGAGTAACGTAATCCGCCCGAGGTGTGAGTAATGGATGCGCATCGGCAACCGCGACGGAAAGTCCGACTTTTTCCATTACAGGTAAATCTATTAGGTCATCACCAATATAGGCCGTTTGTTCATGTTTAAGGTTTAGTGTATCTAACAGTTGTTGATACGCCAAAAGCTTATTATGCTGACCTTGGTAAAGATATGTAATGCCAAGGGTTTTAGCACGATCTTCTAACAGTTTAGATTGACGACCTGTAATGATAGCAACCTCAATACCTGATGTAAGCAAACAACGAATGCCATACCCATCACGGACATTAAAAACTTTTAGCTCTTCGCCATTATTGCCCATGTAAATGAGTCCATCCGACATCACACCATCAACGTCACAAATCAGCAATTGGATTTTTTCTGCTTTTTTGATGACTTGCTCGCTTACTTCACCATAACAAGTTTCTATCATTGTATTCATTTTTATCCTTCGAACGTTATGACTAGCTTATACAACACCGGCTTGTAGTAAATCATGCATATGTAAAACACCTAACAGAATATCACTATCTTGTTCTGTTACTAACAGCGAGGTGATATGTTTTGCTTGCATTAAATTTAGCGCTTCAACGGCTAAACAATCAGGGCGAATACGAATGCCTCCTCTTGTCATCACATCAGAGATTTTGGCATTGTTAAGATCAATTCCTAAATCAAATATGCGTCGTAAGTCACCGTCAGTAAAGATACCGTTAATTAACATACTATCATCGCAGATTACCGTCATACCTAATTTTTTACGGGTAATCTCAACAAGTGCTTCGCGTAACGTCGCGTCTTTAGTAACACGAGGGATATCAGCATCTTTATTCATTAAGTCACTCACATGAAGGAGTAATTTACGACCTAACGCACCACCTGGATGAGAAAGGGCAAAATCTTCAGCAGTAAAGCCTCGAGCACGTAAAAGTGCGATAGCCAGTGCATCGCCCATCACTAATGTTGCTGTTGTACTTGTTGTGGGAGCAAGCCCTAAAGGACAGGCTTCTTTAGGAACTTTGATACAAAGATGAATATCAGACGCTTTCCCCATTGTACTTTGAGGAGTGCGTGTCATACAAATCAGTGTTATTTGTTTGCGTTTCAGAACCGGAATAAGGGCAAGGATCTCACTGGCTTCACCAGAATTTGAAATCGCTAGAACAATATCTTTTTCTGTGACCATACCTAAATCGCCATGACTTGCTTCACCGGGATGAACAAAAAAAGAAGGTGTTCCTGTACTGGCAAATGTTGCAGCAATTTTATGCCCAATATGGCCAGATTTACCCATACCCATCACAATCACTCGACCTTGGCAGTGAAAAATTTTTTCACAGGCAAGCGTAAAATCATCGTTGATATATTGTTCTAGTTCAGCTAACCCATCACGTTCAATATGAAGGACTTTTTTGCCCGCTTGCTGAAAATCAAACTCGGTCATTTTTTTGTACCATTTATTTTAGGTTAAGAGAGAATGTGCAACGCACAACACCGTAATATAAACAATAAAGCAAACTAATAAGAATATCCCTTTTCCTCGATTTAGGCGTCGTTTTCGCCCTAAGGAAAAGATAGAAAACAATAAACTAGCCACCCCAAGTACAGCAAAACTAAAATAAAATGTGTTGATATTAAATGTACTTGGTGAAAGTAATGCTGGCATTCCTAACACAAATGTTAGGTTAAAAATATTAGCACCTATAATATTTCCTAAAGCTAATTCATTTTCACGTCTTAGCGCTGCAACAATGGTTGTTGCTAATTCAGGTAAACTTGTTCCAATAGATAGCAAGGTTAAACCAACAAAAAAACCACTAAGATGATACTGTTGCATTAGAATAAAGACATTATCTAATATCATTTGAGTCGCAACTGGAATAATCAGTAAGGCAATAACAACCCAAAAAAGAGCAACTGAATTACGAGGATTTGTCTGTAATTCAAAACGGGTTAAGGTTTCTAAAGGTAATACATGGCGCTCTTGTGTGAGTGTTTTATGCATCGTTTTTATCATGAGAAAGATAGATGCAAAGCCAATAAAAAAGAGCAAAGTACCTTCTCTAAGCCCTAGGGCCCCACTAGATAAAATAATCCCCACAAGCATGATGACGATAATCATCAATGGAAGCTCTTTTTTCAGTACCGCAGACTGTATGTTCATGGGGTAAATCATCGCCCCAATACCCGCAATAAGAAGAAGATTAGTGAGTGTAGAACCAATTGCAGTGCCAATAGCAATGTCAGGTAAATTATGAACCGAGGCATCGGTAGAAACAAAAAGTTCAGGTAATGATGTGCCAGTGCCTACAATTAAAATACCGATAACGGCGGGTGGAATTTTTAACGATTGCGCAAAAACGCTCGCACCATAGACTAATCGGTCTGATGCATAAACCAGTAGCATCAATCCAAAAATTAAAAGAGACAAAGTAATCAACATGCCATCAGTTTTCCGACAATGAGCAAATAAAGAAAGAAAAAACCAATAAGACAGGGCTGATAAAAAAACATATTGTCAAAAGGTTTTGCTAATTCACCATATTTTGACTAGCCAAGCACGAAAAGTAAAATTAACCGTGCACTATTTTGCTAAATAGTGGTGATTTCTTTGTAACATAACGAATGACCTGCCAAAATAGCGTAAAATTTGTTTATGCAGACAGGCTTGAGGATGTTTTATTCATGAACGCACAATCTGACAATCTAATTGAAGTGCGCAATATGAACTTCACTCGTGGTAGCAGGAAGATCTTTTCTGAGATTAACCTTGTTGTACCTAGAGGAAAAGTGACTGCAATTATGGGCCCTTCAGGGATTGGTAAAACAACTTTATTACGCCTTATGGGAGGACAAATTCTTCCTGATAGCGGTGAAATTTGGTTTGATGGCGATAATATTCCGGCGCTATCACGTTCTGCGTTGTATCACGCAAGAAAGAAAATGAGTATGCTTTTTCAGTCTGGTGCCCTTTTTACCGACATGAATGTATTTGAAAATGTAGCCTTCCCACTAAGAGAGCATACAAATTTACCTGAAGCGCTTATACGTACAACGGTGATGATGAAGCTTGAAGCCGTGGGTTTACGTGGTGCTGCAAGTTTAATGCCTTCTGAATTATCAGGCGGTATGGCTCGAAGAGCCGCATTAGCCAGAGCCATTGCACTTGATCCTGAATTAATTATGTTTGATGAACCTTTTGTTGGGCAAGATCCTATCACTATGGGCGTACTTGTTAAGCTGATTGATGAGTTAAATCATGCACTCGGAGTGACGTGTGTTGTGGTTTCTCATGATGTGCCTGAAGTGTTGAGCATTGCCGATTATGCTTATATTGTAGCGGAGCAAAAAGTTATTGCTCAAGGCAGTGCAAAAGAATTACAAGACAACCCAGATAGGCAAGTCAGACAGTTTTTAGATGGAATTGCTGATGGCCCTGTACCTTTCCGTTTTCCTGCGGGAGATTATCAGGACGACCTATTAGGACGAGGAAATTAGTACGTGGTAAATTTATTAGCTCGTATTGGCGCTAGAGCGTTAGCGATTTTTGCAACATTCGGTAGAGCTGGCATTATGCTCTTTCGTGCATTAGTCGGTAAACCAGAATTCCGTAAACAGTGGCCTCTTTTAATGAAGCAACTGTATAACGTCGGCGTTCAATCCTTATTAATTATCATGGTGTCTGGTCTATTTATTGGCATGGTGCTGGGATTACAAGGTTATCTTGTACTGACAACATTTAGTGCTGAAGCCAGTCTTGGCATGATGGTGGCTCTCTCATTGTTACGAGAATTGGGTCCTGTGGTAACCGCATTATTATTTGCAGGCCGAGCAGGTTCCGCATTAACAGCAGAAATCGGTTTAATGAAAGCTACAGAACAAATTTCCAGTTTAGAAATGATGGCAGTCGATCCTTTACGGCGAGTCGTTGCACCCCGTTTTTGGGCTGGTTTAATTAGCATGCCATTGCTTTCACTTATTTTTGTTGCCATCGGTATTTGGGGTGGTGCCATTGTTGGTGTGGATTGGAAAGGGATCGATGAAGGCTTTTTCTGGGCATCTATGCAAGGTGCCGTTGAATGGCGATTAGATTTAGTGAATTGCTTTATTAAGAGTGTCGTTTTTGCCATTACTGTCACTTGGATAGCGCTCTTTAACGGGTATGACGCAATCCCAACATCAGAAGGGATTAGCAGAGCAACAACACGTACTGTTGTTCATTCATCGTTAGCCGTATTGGGTTTAGATTTTGTGCTAACAGCACTGATGTTTGGGAACTAAGTCATGCAAAGTAAAAAAATTGAAGTTTGGGTTGGTCTATTTGTTCTGATTGCGCTAGCCGCTGTGATTTTCTTATGCCTAAAAGTGGCTGATATTAAAGAAATGGGTAATCAACCGACTTATCGTGTTTATGCCAGCTTCGGTAATATTGGCGGACTAAAAGAACGTTCCCCAGTTAAGATTGGTGGTGTGGTGATTGGCCGTGTTTCTTCTATCACCTTAAAAGAAGAAGATGAAGGGAACTATCGCCCCGAAGTCGCGCTCGATATTTTGAGTCTTTATGACCACATTCCAGAAAGTAGCTCATTGTCTATTCGTACATCTGGTTTATTAGGTGAGCAGTTCCTTGCATTGAATTTAGGTTTTTATGATGAAGCATTAGATTCTACTCTGCTCAAAGACGGAGGACGGATCACCAATACCAATTCAGCAATGGTACTAGAGGATCTTATCGGTCAGTTCCTTTATAAAACAGGGGATGGTGATGGTTCAGCAAAATCTGAATCTGACTCGACGGAAGAACATCCAGCATTACCTTAATCATTAATTCTTATAGGATGTATTTATACATTTTATTAGGTAAAGCATCCTATTATTAAAACCTTTTTAGGAGAGCGAAAGTATGTTTAAACGCTTATTGATGGTCGCACTGTTAGTCATTACACCTTTTGCGATGGCTGTAGATAAAACCAATCCATACACATTGATGGAAGATGCCGCACAAAAGACGTTTACTAAATTAAAAAATGAACAGCCTGAAATTCGTAAAAACCCTGAAGTTTTACGTCAAATTGTTCAACAAGAATTATTGCCATATGTACAAATTAAATATGCAGGTGCATTAGTATTAGGGCCTCATTATCGTACTGCAACACCTGCTCAACGCGATGCATATTTTACTGCATTTGAAGCGTATCTTGCTCAAGTATATGGTCAAGCATTAGCGATGTATGAAGGACAAGAATACCGTATTGAGCCTGCAAAACCGTTCGCAGATAAAACAAACCTCACTATTCGCGTTACCATTATTGATAAAAATGGTCGCCCACCTGTTCGTCTTGATTTTCAATGGCGCAAAAATAGTAAAACAGGTGAATGGCAGGCTTATGACATGATTGCGGAAGGTGTCAGCATGATCACCACAAAACAGAATGAGTGGTCAGATATTTTAAATTCTAAAGGTGTCGATGGTTTAACAAAACAGTTAGAAATTAGTGCCAAAACGCCAATCACACTGGATGAGAAAAAATAAGATGTCATCCTCGTTAAATTGGGAAAAAAAGGGCGATATCCTTTTTTTTCAAGGAACGTTAGATCGCGAAACGTTATTACCTGCTTGGCAACAACGTAAAGCATTATTAGCAGATATCAATATTATTGATATTTCGGCATTGAGTCATATTGATTCAACAGGATTGGCGCTTTTTGTTCACCTAAAAGCAGAGATGGAAGCACAACATCGCCAATTTATTATTCAAGGTGTGAGTGAGCGTTTTCAGACTCTCATTACTCTCTATGATCTTGATGAAATTATGAATATTGCCTAATACGGGTTTTAAGTAAAAGCGATTAAAACGCCCCCTTCATGATACTTTTATCATTAAGGGGGTTTTTGATGGTTTAAGAGTAGGGCGGATTCCATTAGGATAGACGACTGATTATTATTTTAACGTTGAGATTGAGCAATTATGGATACAAATGAAATCAAACAAGTATTAATGGGCAGCCTGTCTTTAGATGAAGTCATCGTTAACGGTGATGGTAGTCATTTTCAAGTTGTCGTTGTTGGCGCTATGTTTGAGGGAATGAGCAGAGTAAAACAGCAACAAACCATTTATGCCCCTTTGATGGAATATATCGCAGATAACCGTATTCACGCTTTGTCTATTAAAGCCTACACACCTGAAGAGTGGAAGAGGGATCGTAAGCTTAACGGGCTTTGATTCAGTAGGTATACAGCGTACAGCAAAATAAAAAAGAGAGTTCTACAGATGGATAAATTTAGAGTACAAGGACCAACCTGTTTATCAGGTGAGGTCACTATTTCAGGCGCGAAAAACGCTGCATTGCCAATCCTGTTCGCTGCGATCCTTGCCGAAGAGCCAGTAGAATTAACCAATGTTCCTAAGTTAAAAGATATTGATACAACGATTAAATTACTTAATCGCTTAGGAACCAATGTTGAACGTAACGGCTCTGTTTTCGTTGATGCTCGTAATATCAATGAATTCTGTGCACCTTACGAGCTAGTTAAAACCATGCGTGCGTCTATTTGGGCTTTAGGGCCATTGGTTGCGCGTTTTGGTCAAGGTCAGGTTTCTTTACCCGGTGGTTGTGCCATTGGTGCTCGTCCAGTTGATCTTCATATTACTGGTTTAGAGCAATTAGGCGCTGAAATCACTCTTGATGAAGGTTATGTAAAAGCTCGTGTTGATGGGCGTTTAAAAGGCGCACATATTGTCATGGATAAAGTGAGTGTGGGCGCCACTATCACTATTATGACTGCAGCAGTGTTAGCCGAAGGTAAAACTATCATTGAGAATGCGGCAAGAGAGCCTGAAATTGAAGATACTGCCAACTTCCTTAATACATTAGGCGCCAAAATCAGCGGTGCAGGTACAGACAGTATTACTATCGAAGGTGTAGAACGCCTTGGTGGTGGTACTTATCAAATTCTACCTGATCGTATTGAAACAGGTACTTTTTTAGTTGCTGCCGCTGTTTCTCGTGGTCGCGTTGTTTGTCGTAATGCAAAGCCAGATACATTAGATGCTGTGTTGGCAAAATTACGTGAAGCGGGTGCAGATATAGAAGTGGGTGAAGATTGGATAAGCCTTGATATGCATGGTAAACGCCCTAAAGCAGTAACCTTACGTACAGCGCCACATCCAGGTTTCCCAACTGATATGCAAGCACAATTTAGCCTTTTAAACTTAGTTGCTGAAGGCGCAGGAATGATCACAGAAACCATTTTTGAAAATCGCTTTATGCACATTCCTGAGTTAATTCGCATGGGGGCTCACGCTGAAATAGAAAGTAATACTGTGTTATGCCATGGTGTTGAAAAACTTTCAGGCGCACAAGTGATGGCTACTGATTTACGTGCTTCTGCAAGTTTAGTCCTTGCGGGCTGTATCGCTGAAGGCACCACTATTGTGGATCGTATTTATCATATCGATCGTGGGTATGAAAATATTGAAGCTAAATTACAAGGATTAGGGGCGAAAATAGAACGTTTACGCGCTAATGACTAATCTATTTTAGTTATCTTTCTTAACCATTTAAAACCATAGTGCATTGTTGTGCTATGGTTTTTTTTTGCGCATTATTTCAATAGAACTCTCAATAGAATAGGATAATTCATAAGGTATTTCTTTCGTGGCAAGATACAGTAAGAAAAATAGGCCCGTTTTAGAAAAAACGCTATGAGCTGAATGAAAGGAACAAATATGCAGGTAACAAGGAAACAAGAATATCTTATTCGCCAAGCGCTTGATAAATGGCGGCAATCTGGTGAGATTTCAGAGCAAGAACATCAGCAACTAGGAAGTACATTGCAACGCATCCCTTTTGATTGGAAAAGGTTGAGTCGTTACGCGTTTTGGATAGCGATTGTGTGCTTGATTATTGCTGTTGGCAGTATCTTTAGTGACAGCGCATTAGTTTATTATCTAATTGAAATTTTTAGTGTTTCTGAAATTATGCGCGTGATATCTCCAGCACTTATTGCCTGCATACTTTATCTTTGGGGATTTAAACGTCAGCGAAAAGAAACACAATGGCACTATAGTACCGAATTTATTCTTTTTTTAGGTGTAATGTTTACCGCTATTTTTCTTTGGCAACTCGGTGAGTTACTGGATACAGGAAGTGGCCATATTGCACCTCTCTTTTTAATTGGTTGTGTGATTTATGGTGTGATTGGTTTTATCAGTCGTTCATCATTGGTGTGGTTATTTTTCTTATTGATGTTAGGGAATTGGTTTGGCGCTGAGACAGGTTATATGTCAGGTTGGGGCGCTTATTGGTTAGGGATGAACTATCCTATCCGATTTGTTCTCTTTGGCGCAGTGTTATTAGCAGGCTGTTATTTCTTACAGAATGTGTTGTTACACCGTCGTTTATTTACTATGACAAAAATAATGGGACTTACTTATCTTTTTATTGCGTTATGGATAATGTCTATTTTCGGCAATTACGATCCTGATACTTGGTATCGTACTTCAAGTGCGAATTTGTTACCTTGGGCACTGTTATTTGGTGTTGTTTCCGTTATTTGTATCTATATCAGTCTTAAAACCGATGATGGCATGTTAAGAGGCTTTGGCCTGACATTCCTAGGTATTAATCTTTACACTCGTTTTTTTGAATATTTCTGGGATAGCTTACATAGTGCTATTTTCTTCTTTATCCTAGCTATTTCATTGATTCTAATTGGACGAAAAGCGGAAAAAATTTGGCATGCTGTTGAACATAATTCACTAGCGAGTAAACCGAATAAAAATGAATAAAATTTCACTTTATTCGTTATTGTAATAGGAGATTACTTTGATAGAGAAACGCAGTTGTCACCTTCCTCTTGAAGTGAGTTGTGTCGCTTGTCATTATTTTGTCTTTAAAGATAAAAATGAGGCATTTTTTGAGATCTGCCCAGTTTGTGGTTGGCAAAATGATGGCACTAAAGAAGGAGAATATAGCGGTTGTAATCACAGCACGTTAGAGAATTATCGTAATACAGAAAACTTTCAAGAAAATTGCTTACAAAGTGCGACGTTTTATATGAAATCTCCCTATTAGTTGGTAATAGGAAGATTTCATGTGAGTTACGATTCTGGTTGGTATTCAGAAATAGTCACATCAACATTGAGCTCATTACCCTCACGTAATAACGTAACGGGTAATACTGTGCCGGGGCGAGTCTCTGCAATATAGTCCATCATTTCCATGGCAGAAGTGGCAGGAGCATGGTTGATGCTAAGTATAATATCACCTGTTTTTATGCCTGCTTTATCTGCTGGACTGTTTGGTGAGATCCGGAAAATACGTAGCCCTTGGATTTGTTTAATATCAGTATTTGACGAGCGAATTCTTGGTAGTTCTTTGGCTGTGATACCGATAAAACCGCGAATGACACGACCATCACGAATAAGTTTATTCATGATTTTTACAGCCAGTTCAGTTGGAATAGCAAAGCCTAGACCTTCAGCACTTGGGCGATACCCATTGTAGGTTCCTGAGTCAAACGTCATGGTATTAATACCCACCAGTTCACCCTCTGTATTAATAAGTGCTCCACCTGAGTTGCCTTCATTAATTGAGGCATCTGTTTGTAGAAAGTTTTGGTAACGTGTTGGACTTAATCCCACGCGGCCTGTTGCACTAATTATCCCTTGAGTAATGGTTTGCCCAATATTAAATGGGTTACCAATAGCAAGTACAACATCCCCTACATGTGAGATCCGTTTGCTATTAATGGGGATCGTCGGAAGCTTATCAGCATCAATTTTTAAAACGGCTAAATCAGTCAAAGGATCAGAACCAACAAGTAAGCCTTCATAAAGATCACCATTTTGTAATGCAACAATAATCTGATCAGCATTATTAATAACATGTTGATTTGTTAGAATATAACCTCGCCCATCCATAATAACGCCCGCACCTAAAGAGGTCAGCTCGCGACCTTCTTGAGAAAAGCTTCCCATGGTACTGCTATAAACATTGACGACAGCAGGTGCTGCACGTCGTACTGCCGTGTTGTAGCTAAAAGGAGCATTAAGAAAATCACCATTAATTAGGTGTTCAATAAAAATAGGACGGATCGAAGGGACTGCAATCAAAAGAATTGCTGCTGTTAAAAGGCCAATCAGTGTCGATCGCAGTAACTTAGTTAACATAAAAATCCCGTATTTATGTCTGACCGTGAGATTATTTGCGTAGAAGTGATGAGAATAGCATAGTTTAACTTATGAAAGCATAGATCAGTGCATAATATCCTCTTTTAAGCTAATGAGTCTTATCAAAAATTAACATAAAAAAAAGCCCTATAATCAATATTACAGGGCTAAGGAAATCAATAAATTAGATAGGTTAAAGCTTACTTCTTAGCGCGGTGTATTACGTAACAGTAGGTAAATTTCATCATTACCACGCTGTATGTTTAATGCAAGAACAGGTGGTTTAGCATCAATGGCTTTACGTAAATCGCCTAATGATGCTATTGGTGTATTATTGATACCGATAATCAGGTCGCCTTTCTGTAAACCAGATGCAGCGGCTGCTGAATCTTTCTCTACAGAATCCACAGCAACAGCTTTGACTTGTTTATTTAAGTAGTTGCTTAATGTGGCACCTTGTAGTGCAGGAGAGAAGTTATCTGCGCGTGTTGCATCTGCCGATTGTTTCTCTAATGTCACTTTAACATCCATTGGTTTACCTTGACGGATTAAGCCAATCAGAATTTCTTTACCTGGAGGTGTTGTACCGACCTTAGCTCGTAACTCTGCAAAACTATTGATACGTTTTCCATCAACAGAAATTAAAACGTCACCCGGTTTAATACCTGCTTTTGCTGCAGATGAATCAGGTAAAACTTCGCTGACAAAAGCACCACGTTGTGCATCAATATTAAAGGATTTCGCCAGATCAGAATTCATTTCTGTACCACGAATACCTAAGATGCCTCGTTTAACTTCGCCATGAGAAATCAGTTGTTGGCTAAGATCTCGTGCCATATTACTTGGGATAGCAAAGCCGATACCGATATTGCCGCCCCCCGGTGCTAAAATAGCGGTGTTAATTCCGATTAACTCACCATTTAAGTTAACTAATGCGCCACCAGAGTTACCACGATTGATAGAAGCATCTGTTTGAATAAAGTTCTCTAAACCTTCAAGGTTTAAGCCACTACGGCCTAATGCAGAAATAATACCGGATGTTGCGGTTTGACCTAAACCAAATGGGTTACCCACTGCAACAGCAAAGTCACCAACGCGTAGTTGGTCTGAGTCTGCCATTTTTATTGCTGTTAAATTTGTTGGTTTTTCAATTTGCAGTAAGGCAATATCTGTTTGTGGATCACTACCAATTAATTTGGCGCTAAATTCACGACCATCATTAATTTGCAGTTGAATTTTATCTGCACCATCAACAACATGATTATTGGTTAATACATAGCCTTTTTGTGCATCAATAATGACGCCTGAGCCTAAGCCTTCAAAAGGGCGAATACTCTGTTGTTGTGATGGAAAATTAGGACCAAAGAAAAATTTAAACTCTTCAGGCACTTGTTGGCTTTGTACTCGTGTTCCTGAAACATGCACACTGACAACGGCTGGTAGCACTTTTTCTAACATAGGTGCAAGGCTTGGGAGTTGTTCTCCCGATGGCATAACCGCAGGTAATGCAGCCATGCTGGTTGCTGGGATAGTTGAGAGTGAAAGCCCGACACTCATTGCTAATGCACTAAGTAATAATTTTCTTTTTTTAGTCAACATGAATTAGAGTCTCTTGATACAGTTATCAAAATAAAATTTATTGCTCAAAATGAGCACGATGTCATTAAGACCTGTACTAACAAAGGAAAGTTCATTAAGACATGATGCACTTTGCTTCCTTTTACACGGATTTACAAGACAAAAGCTATCTTTAAAACCATAGCAAATAATTACCATTTTATGGTATTTAATAGAAAGAAAAACGCCACAATAAATGTGGCGTTTTAATATTAATTGTCTTTTTTCTCTGTAGGTCTGAACAACCCAGATGCTCCTTCGGAGTAATCACGAGGTGGCATTTTTATTGGAGATTGATCATTTGCCGCTTCAGATTCACTTAATCGGTAATTAAATGGATTATCTTGAGCAGGCATGTCTGGCATGAGCTCATTAGAGCTTTTTGCCATATGTTGGTAAAGCTGACGGTAATCTCTCGCCATGTTATCTAATAGTTCAGCGCTTCTAGCAAAGTGGCTGACAAGCTCATTGCGATAAGTGTCCAGTTCTTCTTTTTTTGTATCTAACTCTGCTTTTATAGCATCTTGTTGGCGAAGGGTGCTGTTACCGTAACGCATTGCAAGTGCGCCGATAATAAGACCTACAACTAATCCAATCAGTGCATAAACCCAAACCATGGCAACTCCTTTTCATCTAATAGTGAGGACGATGGATTCTTATAACATCATAACCGCTAAAAGGCATGGGTGGAATAATATCCTTAAGCTTAATATGAAATTCCTGTGTTACGTTGATGTTAAAACAATTCTTAATGCTTATAATAGGGGCATTCGACAGACACAACCTAGTATGTCAGAAAATTAAGGATAAGAGGGCATTCATGACTGTTAGTACGCCATTATCACTTTATGAAGCCGCATTGACGCAAGGTGATTATCAACCTGATGATGTTCAGCGAAAAACTGTTCTCCATCTTCAACAGATATACCATGCATTATTAAAAGAGACTCCACCAGAAAAAAATTCGTTAACACAACGATTATTCGGGCGAATTCGCACAAAAAAACAGCTTGTTGCACCAGAACGTGGTTTGTATATGTGGGGTGGAGTGGGACGAGGTAAAACATGGCTTATGGATATGTTTTATCAAAGTTTACCAACAGAGCGAAAGTTGCGACTCCACTTTCATCGTTTTATGTTACGTGTTCAAGAAGAGCTAAAAAGCTTACAAGGACAAGAGGATCCATTAGAAATTATTGCTGATGGCTTTAAAGCACAAACAGATGTGCTTTGTTTTGATGAGTTTTTTGTTTCTGATATTACGGATGCCATGATTTTAGGTACGTTACTAGAAGCATTATTTGCTAGAGGGATCACTCTGGTCGCAACATCGAATATTCCTCCTGACGAGCTTTATCGCAACGGATTACAGCGCTCTCGTTTTTTACCCGCAATAGAACAAATCAAACATCATTGCGACATTTTAAATGTCGATGCAGGTATTGATTATCGTTTAAGAGCGTTAACACAAGCACATCTTTTTTTATCACCATTAAGTGATAAAAACCGTCAAGAAATGGAGAGAGTTTTTTCTCACTTAGTAACCACTGAACCACAAGCCGATGTTACTTTAACCATTAACCATCGGCCGATGAAAGTCAGAAAAGTCGCTAATGGTGTGCTGGCAGTTAATTTTACAACTTTATGTGTAGAAGCACGTAGCCAGCTTGATTACATCGAACTTTCTAAGCATTATCACACTGTTTTATTATATGAAATGACGCAAATGAACGCGTTAAATGAAGATGTTGCTCGTCGGTTTTTAGCATTAGTTGATGAGTTTTATGAACGTAGAGTGAAACTGATTATTAATGCCGATGTTGAAATGAATGCGATTTACCAAGGTGATTTTTTACAGTTTGAATATCAACGTTGTCTTTCTCGTCTACAAGAGATGCAAAGTGAAGAATATTTGGTGCAACCTCATCTCGCTTAATGTTTAATTCTTGAAGAAAGTCATCTTTCATTATGGTAGGATGGCGCAGGTTAAGTTGCTTGATGTTTTTTTATATGAAAATAGAAAGCATTAGGCAGCTTACAAACGCTCTGGAAAGGAACAATTCTTCTCTTCAGGTAGCAAGAATTTATCAGTCAAATCAGAAAAAAGTGCTAAATTCGTTTTTTTCGCTGAAATATTGAAAAAGAATTCAATTGTTTTTCAATTATGACTCGATTTTTTTTTCTGACTTCTCTATAATCTTGCGACCCCACGTTGCAGCAAGTTTTTTATTTCCCAAAAAACTCGCATTTTAGAGTCAGCAGTGCTACTCGAAGGGGTAGGTTTGCTGGACACAAGAGTCGTGTGAACCTCAATAGTATTTGAACCGAGCGTTCACCAACGTGTAACTAAACATTGGGTAATTTTCAATAATGAAAACTTTTACAGCTAAACCAGAAACCGTAAAACGCGACTGGTATGTTGTTGATGCAGACGGCAAAACTTTAGGCCGTTTAGCAACTGAAATTGCTAGCCGTTTACGCGGTAAGCACAAAGCGGAATATACTCCGCACGTTGATACTGGTGACTACATCATCGTTTTAAACGCTGAGAAAGTAGCCGTAACTGGTCACAAACGTACTGACAAAGTTTATTACCGTCATACGGGTCACGTAGGTGGTATCAAACAAGCGACTTTCGAAGAGATGATCGCCCGTAGTCCTGAGCGTGTAATCGAAATCGCGGTAAAAGGCATGCTGCCAAAAGGGCCACTGGGTCGTGCGATGTATCGTAAACTGAAAGTTTACGCAGGATCTGAGCACAACCACGCGGCACAACAACCGCAAGTTCTGGACATTTAATCGGGATAATAGGCAATGGCTGATAATCAATACTACGGCACAGGTCGCCGCAAAAGTTCTTCCGCACGTGTCTTCATTAAGCCAGGTAGCGGTAATATCGTAATCAACAAACGTAGCCTAGAAGTTTACTTCGGCCGCGAAACAGCACGTATGGTTGTTCGTCAACCGCTGGAATTAGTTGATATGCTGGGTAAATTAGATTTATACATCACTGTTAAAGGTGGTGGTATCTCTGGTCAAGCTGGCGCGATCCGTCACGGTATCACTCGTGCACTGATGGAATATGATGAGACTCTACGTTCTGATCTGCGTAAAGCTGGTTTCGTTACCCGTGATGCGCGTTCTGTTGAACGTAAGAAAGTGGGTCTGCGTAAAGCACGTCGTCGTCCACAGTTCTCTAAACGTTAATTTGTTATCTTTTAGATATCAATTTGATGTTGAAAACCCGTCTTCACAGGCGGGTTTTTTATTTCTGATTAATTTGTGTTTATTGATAATAAAAACATAATCTTGCTAATGTATTGAGACAATGGCCACGAAAATAGGCTATATGTAAGATAACTGAGCGATTAAAAAACCTATTTTTTGGATGTTTATTCTATATATATTTGTTTTTTGATATTATAATCTTACTTTTAAAGTAACCTAGCATATTATATTGAATTATTTGCATAAGCCCCCCTAAGTAACATGAATTCTGGTAGAATAACGGGCTTCGGTGTCTTTCTTACTCTAATTTCACAATGTTGCCGATGGTGTATCAACGATAGTGTCTGTTATTCATTTTAAAGCAATACCAAAATTATTATGACAATAATGATTGTTGAATGATTATTTTGGTATTACTTGATAATGATATGTGCCGCAAAGACAGGTGAGTTTTTAACCCTGTAGAATAAGATTATCCCGCGATAACACTTTTTATACAGGTAGTTACCCAATGTAGTTAATAACTTAGATATTTATTTAAGTTAACTGCGTTTATGTGCTTGTCTTTTAGGAATGGGGAAATGGAAAAGGTATTGTGCCAATTCATTTCTTTAATTGATTAACTTGGAGGTTTTCATGGCTGTCGCTGCCAACAAACGTTCGGTAATGACTTTGTTTTCCGGTCCGACTGATATTTTCAGCCATCAGGTCAGAATTGTCCTAGCGGAGAAAGGTGTCAGTGTTGAAATTGAACAGGTTGAAGCTGGTAATCTTCCACAGGATCTTATCGATCTGAACCCTTACCAAAGTGTACCGACTTTGGTCGATCGTGAGCTGACTCTGTATGATTCACGTATCATCATGGAATACCTTGATGAGCGCTTCCCTCATCCTCCTTTAATGCCGGTTTATCCAGTTGCTCGTGGTAGCAGCCGTTTAATGATGCATCGCATCGAGCATGATTGGTATTCTTTAATGAACACCATTGAGAAAGGAACAGAACAACAAGCCAATGCAGCTCGTAAACAGTTAGCTGAAGAGCTACTGGCTGTATCGCCTGTGTTTAAAGAATATCCTTACTTTATGAGTGAAGAATTCAGCTTAGTAGATTGCTACTTAGCTCCGCTTCTATGGCGTTTACCAGTATTAGGCGTGGATTTAAGCGGTGCTGGTGCTAAAGATGTACAAATTTATATGCAACGTGTTTTTGAGCGTGATTCTTTCCTCGCCTCATTAACCGAAGCAGAGCGTGAAATGCGCTTACCTTCAAGAGGGTAATGAAGTATGGAGATCATGGATATGTCTCCGCGTCGTCCGCATTTATTACGTGCGTATTATGACTGGATCGTCGAAAACGAGTTAACACCACATTTAGTTGTTGATGTGAATATCGTCGGTGTTCAAGTTCCTATGGAATACGCACATGATGGTCAAATTGTACTAAATATTGCCTCTCGTGCTGTTGATGACCTTGAGTTAACGCTGTATCAGGTTTTATTTAGTGCAAGTTTTGGTGGCATACCTCGTAAAGTGCGAGTGCCTATGGCTGCTGTTATGGCTATTTATGCGAGAGAAAACGGTGCGGGAATGATGTTTGAGCCAGAACCTGCCTATGAATCTGGTGCATCATTACAGTTTGCTGAAGATGAAAGTGAAGAAAATACTTTAACGCCTGTTAATGAAGGCTTATCGCTTGTCACTGATGGTACGGTAGAAACCGATACATCTTCACCGGATGATGATCCTGAGCCACCTCGCCCAACAGGCCGCCCGTCATTACGTGTTGTGAAGTAAGAGATCATCTTATTTGTATGAATAGAAAGCCCAGTTTAAATAAACTGGGCTTTTTTTGTGGAGCGCCGAGTGTGGTGCGTAGTGCTTTGATTGTCGCACCAAAAAAAAGCGCTCTATAGAAATATAGAGCGCTTTATTAAATTGTATCACAAAACTATTTCAGCAGTTCTTCTAAACAACCAGTGTAAAGATCAACCGCGGTCATTAATTGTTTTTCATCGAAATCAAAGCCTGCTTGGTGGTGACCCGCAGTTCTATCGGCACCAACAACGAAATACAGTGATTTACCACCACAACGTTGTACGCGTTTTGCTAATACAGTCGCATCTTCACTTCCCCCGAATGGGCGAGTGGCAACTGCGGTTAACTCTGCATGTTTACCAACGACTTTGGTCATGACATCAATGAGTTCTTGGTCATTTGTGAGGTCAACGGCTTCACCCATAATTTCGCTTTCCATTTCTAACTGGAAGCTATGCGCTGCGCCTTCAGCCATACGTACTGCATTGGCAGCCATAAAACTGTTGATCTCTTCATTTTCACCGCGAACTTCAATTTGCATTTCAGCATTAGCTGGGGTGACATTACGGCCTTCACCGGCTTTTAATACACCGATGTTGATACGTGACATCCCTTTACCATGGCGAGAAATACCCAGCATTTGTGTTGCTGCGTGGCAAGCACCAGCTAACGCATTACGACCTAATTCTGGTTCTGCACCTGCGTGAGATGGCGCACCTTTAAAACGGAAGTCATATTTAGTAGTACATAAGAAATGTGTTGGGTTAATAACAATTTCACCACTATTTGCGATAAAGCCTAAGTGCGCACCTAAAAAGTAATCGGCATCATCTGCGATACCACTTTCAGCCATCGCACGAGCACCACGAACACCTTCTTCAGCTGGTTGGAATAAGATTTTAACTTTACCAACAACTTTATCTTTATTTTCAACTAACCAGTGAGCAACACCTAAACCGATAGAAATGTGTCCATCGTGACCACAAGCGTGCATTTCGCCAGCATGGCAAGAAGCAAAGTTCTCAGCATGAGGACGATGTTTGGCTTCTGTTGCTTCGTTAACACCTACACAGTCGATATCAAAACGCAGCGCTACGGTTGGACCTGCTTTGCCACTATCAAAGATAGCCACACAACCTGTTAGTTCTTTCATTTCGTCAAGTAGGGCTTCATCAACTTTATGCTCTCTTGCAACCGCTAGGCCTTTTTCAACAACTTGACGACGGCGACCAAAAGCAAACTCTTGATTGATAACGTCTGGGCCAACTTTAACTTCTAAACCTAAGCTACGTAATTCTTTGACGATTTTCGCTGTGGTTAAAAATTCTGACCAGCCAATTTCTGGGTATTGGTGAAACTCACGACGCCATTTTATTAATTTTTCTAGTGTAATTGCTGACATATTCATTTCTCCACTTATAACATGAATAACGCAACAGCGATGACGCCGATAATCATACCTGGTGCAGTACGTTTTGCGATTTCCATAGGGTTAACATTTGCAAGGCCAGCACAAACAATCGCTGCTCCTGCCAGTGGTGACATTGTACGACCTAATGCGCCAGATAACGCTGCGGCCATACCCATGTCTGGGATTTCATAACCAAATTGTGCAGCATGAGGTGTTACTGTTTCGTTGAATGCGAATGCTGCTGCGTCACCAGAACCTGTGATAATACCCATTAAGAATGGCCCTAAAGTACCACCCCAACGAGCAAATTCAGGAGAGTGAGTTAAGAAGTTGATGAACGCATCGATTAAACCAGATGCTTTCAGACCTGCTGCGAATACGGCTGCTGCAATGATGATACCTAATACATCACCATAAGCATTACCCATACCTTTAAAGAACTCTTTAGTAATTTGAGCAGGGTTCGTTAATGTGATGAACAGGGCATAGATAGAACCAATTAACATTGCTGCTGGTACTGACAGTTTAAATGTACTGAAAGTTTCAAAGAATGGCAGGATCAACAGGATTAATGGAATGAAAGGTGCTGTTGCGTATAAATAGTTCGGGCGAATAGCTTCTGGAGTTGCCTGCGCTGATGAAGAAGATGCATCACCAGTAACAGAAGCCATTTTGAACTCTTTTTTCACTAAAGCGACAACAGCGAGTGAAACCGCAGCAATACCACCAGCCATTAAGCTGTATGGGCTATGGCGAGCAATTAAGTCAACCACTTCCATATTAGCCATGTTAGCAACGAAGGCATTATGCGACATACCTGGGCTTAACATTGAACCGATAGTACCACATAACACGGCACCACCAGCGATAGCTGGGTGAATACGGGCTGCGATTAATAATGGGATTAATGTCGCGCCTACCGCCGCAGCACAACCTGCTGCTGAAGGGATTGCGATATTAATGAAATAAGTGACAATAACTGTTGCTGGAATAAGGAAGAAACCAAGACGAGTCATTACTTTTGATAATACGTGCACCAGATGCATATCACATTTGGTGTATTTCATAACATAAGCAAAACCCATACTCGCACAGATTGCTTGAATTAATGATGAAGACACCATGCGCTCACTAAATGCGGTAAACGCATCTAATGGGGATAGGCTTAAAATACAGAGTAATAAGCCCGCACCAATAAGCACCATTCGGGTTTCATATTTTTTTATTAGCAAATAGACAGTTACAATAATAACGGCTACTGCTATCAGTTGCATCACCATAGTGATCCCCTAGTTAATTATGACAATACTATTAATTGTGAAAACGAACCTAACATCAATAAATTATATTTTTCTGTAAAGTTATTAGGTGACTCCATTATGAAGTTGGTAGGTTGACAATATTTGATTGTTATCAAATTTAGTAGCCGAAATAAAATCTATTTTTTTAGACTGTGATGTTATTAACAAATGCTGTAAAACAATTACCATTAAAAGATGACGGAAAAGTTAAATAAAAAGAGATAAAGTAAAAAATACGAAAAGAAATTATATTTACTATAGGTTAAGAGTGTTATTTTGATACAAAAAATAATATCTGTTTTTATCAAAATATTATTTAATAATTTATATTAAATGGTAATGAGAATGATTATTTGATGGGATATTTTTATGATCCTTAAATATTATTTATAGTAATAAAACATTAATAAAATTATCCCACTTAAATTAAATGGGATAATTAGCAAGAGAAATTGTTATTTTAAATATCAAAAATAAACGATATTTAACAGGATAAATACTGCAAAATGCCTTCTGCTGCCTCTCTTCCCTCAGCTATTGCTGTCACTACAAGATCAGAGCCTCGAACAATATCTCCCCCTGCAAATACTTTAGGATTTGTTGTTTGATTTGGTATTTCTTGATTGTTTGAAATAATAATTCGCCCTGAAGATGTATATTCAATATTATTTTCATCTAACCACGGATAATGTGCAGGTTTAAAGCCAAATGCGAGAATAACAGCATCGGCAGGTAATTCATGTTCACTACCTTCAATAGGAATTAATGTTTTATCATTTTTAGTTTTTATAACGCGAATACCAACCACTTTATTTTGATTATCGACTTCAATATCCATAGGTTGGAGATTAAATAAAAATTCACCTCCTTCTTCTTTGGCATTTTTCACTTCACGTTTAGAACCTGGCATATTGTTTTCATCACGGCGATAGACACAGGTAACTTTATTCGCTTCTTGTCGAATGGCTGTGCGAACACAATCCATTGCAGTATCACCCCCACCTAATACCACAACATTTTTATCTTTAAGGTCAATATAAGGTGTTTGAGGATCTTCGTTATACCCCATTAAATAACGAGTATTACCAATTAAATAAGGCAGTGCGCTATAAACTCCCTCTGCCTTTTCATTAGAAAAATGACCACTTAGACTGTGATAAGTACCTAATCCAAGAAAAACAGCATCATATTGCGTAATAAGAGTATCTAGAGTGATATCTTTACCAACTTCAGTATTAAGGCAAAATTCAATACCCATTTCACTAAATAGCTCACGACGTCGGATCATCAGCGACTTTTCGAGTTTAAAAGAAGGGATACCAAATGTAAGTAAGCCACCAATTTCAGGGTGCTTATCATAAACAACAGGTTTTACACCTTGTCGAATAAGAACATCTGCACAGGCAAGACCCGCAGGGCCTGCACCGATAATTGCGACTTTTTTATCGGTCATTGTTACCTGAGAAAGATCGGGACGCCATCCTTGTGCTAAAGCGGTGTCGTTGATATAACGTTCAATATTGCCAATTGTAACGGCACCAAAATCATCATTGAGTGTACAGGCGCCTTCACAAAGCCTATCTTGAGGGCAAACACGACCACAAATTTCCGGCAAACTGTTTGTTTGATGAGAAAGCTCAGCGGCTTCAATAATGCGCCCTTCATTTGCAAGCTTTAGCCAGTTCGGGATGTAATTATGAACAGGGCATTTCCATTCACAATATGGATTACCACAACCTAAACAGCGATCAGCTTGTGCAGTGGCTTGTTGCGGTGAAAAAGCTTCATATATTTCAACAAATTCAATTTTGCGAATAGCTAATGGTTTTTTGGTCGGTTCAATACGATTTAAGTCGATAAACTGATACACATTCTGACTCATAATATTCTCCTATTGTGCCTGAACGCGTAATTCAGCAGATGAACGGCGAGGATGACCAAGTAACGCATTGACATCACTGGATTTGGGCTTAACTAATTTAAAGTGTTGTGACCAATATTCCCACTGTGAAAGTAACATTTCGCCTTGCTGTGAGCTTGTTAATCTTACATGTTCTGCAATCATGCCTCGTAAATGTTCAGCGAGAATGGCAAAGGATGCAACAGGAAGCAACTCAATAGATGAAGTATTGATCCGTTGTGATAATGTTGAATCTTCATCTAACAGATAGGCAAATCCACCTGTCATTCCTGCGCCAAAGTTAATACCGGTTTTGCCCAGAATGCAGACAATACCCCCCGTCATATATTCACAACCGTTATCGCCGACACCTTCAACCACTGCAATTGCACCAGAGTTTCTCACTGCAAAACGCTCGCCAGCTAAACCTGACGCATAAAGTTTTCCACCTGTAGCGCCATAAAGACAGGTATTACCCATAATCGTGGCGTGATGATTTTTAAAGGCAGAGCCAACAGGAGGGGAAATAATAATACGTCCTCCCGCCATGCCTTTTCCTACATAATCATTGGCATCGCCTACTAAGGTTAATTCAACACCTTGAGCATTCCAGACGCCAAAACTTTGGCCAGCTGTTCCTGTAAAATGAAGTTTAATCGGGGTTGCAGATAGGCCACTTTCGCCATATTTCTTAGCAATAATGCCAGATAATGTTGCGCCAACAGAACGGTCAGTATTACGAATATCAAAATAATACGTTTGACTTTTTTGCTGCTCAACTGCTTGAATGGTTTGAATAACAATGCGTTGGTTTAATTCGCCCTTATCATAAGTATTATTGTTTTCCTGACAATAAAGCGCATAACCTGATGGTGACGTTGCGGTTTCTAACAATCCACCTAAGGAGAGTTTTTGTTGCTTACTGCTAACGCCTTCAAGGCATGAAAGCAGGTCGGTTCGACCAATTAAATCCGTGATTTTTCTAACACCGAGTAAGGCCATTAATTCACGAGTTTCTTGCGCAATAAAACGGAAGTAGTTAATAACGCGTTCTGGTAATCCGTGATAATGATTACGGCGGAGAGTTTCATCTTGGGTTGCAACACCCATTGCGCAATTATTTAAATGACAAATACGCAAATATTTACAGCCTAGTGCCACCATGGGGCCTGTACCAAACCCAAAACTCTCCGCGCCTAAGATTGCCGCTTTAATGATATCTAAACCTGTTTTTAATCCACCATCGATTTGTAAACGAATTTTGTGACGTAGATTATTTGACACTAGCGCTTGTTGTGTTTCAACCAAACCTAATTCCCACGGGCTTCCAGCATATTTTACGGAGGTTAGTGGACTTGCTCCTGTCCCCCCGTCATAACCTGCAATAGTGATCAAATCGGCATAAGCTTTGGCAACACCGGTGGCAATAGTGCCAACACCTGGTTCTGAAACCAATTTTACAGAAATCAGTGCCGTTGGGTTTATCTGTTTTAAATCAAAAATAAGCTGAGCTAAATCTTCAATAGAGTAGATATCGTGATGAGGAGGGGGTGATATTAGAGTGACACCGGGTACAGCATAACGCAGTTGCGCAATATAAGGTGTCACTTTATCACCGGGAAGTTGTCCACCTTCACCCGGCTTTGCCCCTTGTGCCACTTTGATTTGTAAAACATCAGCACTCATTAAATAAGAGGGGGTCACACCAAAGCGGCCTGAAGCAATTTGTTTGATCCGTGAGACTTTATTGGTGCCGTAACGTGTTGGATCTTCGCCACCTTCTCCTGAATTTGAAAAACCACCTAAGGTATTCATCGCTTCTGCAAGGGCTTCATGAGCTTCTCGGCTTAATGCGCCAATTGACATTGCCGCAGTATCAAAGCGTTTAAATAATTCGGTTTCAGACTCGACTTCTTCAATTGAGATGGCTGTTGCCTTTTTATTAAGCACTAACATATCGCGTAATGTTGTTATTGGGCGTTGTTGCACAAGGTTTGCATAGTGCTGATAGTCAGTATATTCCCCACTATTTACAGCTTTCTGTAATGCTTGAACGACATCGGGGTTGTAGGCATGGTATTCACCTTTATGCGCATATTTTAATAATCCACCTGTTTCTAAAGGATAACGAGTTAACCAGGCTCGTTTTGATAGATTAAATAAGTCATGTTCAAAATCACTAAAGTCAGCGCCATTAATCCGATTATCAACACCTGCAAAACAGAGCTTAACAACGTTATCGTTTAATCCGACAGCTTCAAAAAGTTGAGAGCAACGGTAAGAGGCGACGGTTGAAATGCCCATTTTAGACATGATTTTATACAGGCCTTTATTTATACCATTACGGTAATTGAGCATCATTTGGGCATAAGAGCCTTGCAGGATTTTTTTATCAACACGTTGAGCTAAAGATTCGTAAGCAAGATAAGGGTAGATCGCGGTAGCACCAAATCCGAGTAAAACGGCGAAATGGTGTGGATCACGGGCACTGGCAGTTTCGACAATAATATTGGCATCACAGCGTAAGTTATTATCTACTAATGCTTTTTGTACTGCACCCACCGCCATAGGTGCAGGAATAGGTAGTCGCTCTTTAGCGATATTTCTATCTGATAAAATCAGTAAAACAGCACCGTTGCGGACTTCCTGTTGTGCTTTTACACATAATTGGCGCAAAGCTGTTTCTAGGTTAGATCCTATTGGTTGATACGTGATATCAAGATGAATAGCGCGGTAATAGGGACTTTCTTGATTAATAAGTTGTTGAAAATCGCTATAGAGTAAAATAGGGGATTTAAAACTGAGCCGATGAGCTTGGCCTTCAGCTTCGCAGAACACATTCATTTCACGTCCAATACATGTCGCTAAAGACATGACATGAGCTTCTCTTAATGAGTCTATTGGTGGATTCGTGACCTGTGCAAACTTCTGTCTAAAATAGTCATAAATAAGACGTGGACGTTGAGATAACACTGCAAATGGAGTGTCATCACCCATTGAACCTGTGGCTTCTTGTCCATTTTCTGCAAGTACATGCAAAATGTTTTCTAGCTCTTCTTGGCTATATGCAAATTGTTTTTGATACGTTGCTAATAATGTGTCATCAAAGGCTCGTTGGCCAGTTGCTTGTTGTTCTGGTAGTGCTTCAAATGGTGTTAAACGCTTAACGTTACGTTCAAGCCACAATTTATAAGGATGACGCCTTTTTAAATCTTCATCGGTTTCAGCTGAGTGTAAAATACGTCCATTATGAGTATCAATTACCATTAGTTCACCGGGGCCAACACGTCCTTTTTCTCGTACTTCATCAGGCTGATAATCCCAAATACCAATTTCAGAAGCACAAGTAATGATGTTATCTGTGGTGATCACATAGCGAGCGGGGCGTAAACCGTTTCTATCAAGAGTACAAGCTGCATAACGGCCATCTGATAACACAATACCAGCCGGACCATCCCAAGGCTCCATGTGCATTGAGTTAAAATCAAAAAATGCCCGCAAATCATCGTCCATTTGAGGATTATTTTGCCACGCAGGAGGAACGAGTAATCGCATAGAACGAACAATATCCATACCACCATTGAGAAAAAGCTCTAGCATATTGTCGAGTGAACTTGAATCTGAGCCACTTTCATTCACAAAAGGAGCGGCACTTTGTAGATCAGGAATAAGTGGGGTATGAAATTTATAGGCGCGGGCTCTGGCCCATTGGCGATTACCTGTGATGGTATTAATTTCGCCGTTATGTGCTAAATAACGAAAAGGTTGGGCGAGTGGCCATCTTGGTGTGGTATTAGTGGAAAAACGCTGGTGGAATAAGCAAATTGAAGATTCCATGCGTAGATCAGCGAGGTCGGTAAAAAAACGCGGTAAATCGATGGCCATACAAAGGCCTTTATAAACCGTCACCAAATTGGAAAGGCTACAAATATAAAAATCACTGTCAGTGATACGCTTTTCAATTCGTCTACGGGTAATAAAGAGCCGTCTTTCAATATCACTTATCCGCCAGCCTGCAGGGGCATTAACAAAGACTTGTTCGATTAAAGGAAGCGAAGAAAGGGCAATGCTGCCTAGAATATCTGTGTTGATAGGAACTTTACGCCACCCAACAATAGAAAGCGTTTCACGTTGTAGTTCCTCTTCGACAATGAGACGGCATTGTGTGGCAATATTGGGATCTTGGCTTAAAAATAGCATCCCTACTGCGTAATTTTTTGCTAAATGCCAGCCTTTTTCTTGTGCAACTAATTGGAAAAAACGTTCTGGTTTTTGTAAGAGTAATCCGCAACCATCGCCAGTTTTACCATCAGAAAGAATAGCGCCACGATGTTGCATTCTGGCGAGACCATGTATGGCATTTCTGACAATCTTATGGCTGGCTTGCCCTTCAATATGCGCGATCAATCCAAACCCACAATTGTCTTTTTCCTGTGTCTTTTGATAGAACATTTTTTGCTTCCTACTTAGTTTACTGGGCACCTCAAAAAAGAGCGCAAAGGAACGTTTTGGCTCAAAGTATGTAGGTAAATTTATGGGTACTCAGTCGGGTGATGTTGTGTTTGCCTAGCTTGATGTGTTTTTTATATTGCTATGCAATGCCTTTTCAACTTATCGATAAATAAAAATCAGGTCAATGTGTAGGGATATTTGACTGAGATAAAACAGATAAGGAAGTTTTTATTTTAATATATTGATTAATAACTAAATTATTCTATTTTAAAATAGTAAGGAAGTGATTTTTTAATGTGAGCTATATCACTTTATTTGAGCGGTTTAGCTTTATCTCATCCTTTAATGATAAAAACGGGTAGTGAGTTATTCTAATGGATATATTGATTTTGGAATTTTATTGTTTTTATACATTTTGTATAAAAAAAGACAAATTGAATTTTTCCTAATAAGGTCTATTTATCGTTGATATCTCTATTGTTTATGTTACTTGGTTTTGTATTATTTTTATGAATGCATATATCTCGGATAGGCTTGTTGAGAGAAAATAAACAGTTAAATCAAACAAAATAATGAAAAATAGCCTCTCTTAATTAGATTTCTGAATGTTCGCCACTGCGCCAATTCATTTTTGGGTTATCATTCCATAGATTCAATATATTGGAGTTTTCAATGAAATTGCTCAAAGGGCTTGCCCAATACTACGTTGACTTAATGATGAGGCTAGGGCTTATTCGCTTCTCGTTGTTGTTAGCTTCTGCATTAGTTGTTTTAGCGATGGTTGTTCAAATGGCGGTAACATTCTTGCTTGCAGGTGATGTTACCAGTATTGACCTTGTTCGCTCTATTTTCTTTGGGCTGATTATTACGCCTTGGGCTGTCTATTTTCTTTCGGTTGTCGTTGAACAACTGGAGGAATCACGACGCCGTTTATCTCGTATGGTAGATAAGCTTGGTGTAATGCGACAGCGTGATTTAGAGCTTAATTCTCAATTAAAAGAGAATATTGAGCAATTAAACTTGGAAATTCAAGAGCGTGAAAAAGTTGAAAAAGCGCATCTCGAACTTTTGGAAAAACTCAAAAATGAAATGAAGCGTCGTGAGTTGACGCAAATAGAACTGGAACAACAATCTTCACTGTTACGTTCATTCCTTGATGCCTCTCCTGACTTGGTTTATTACCGTAATGAAGATAATGAATTTTCAGGATGTAACCGCGCAACAGAATTACTGACGGGTAAAAGTGAGAAGCAACTTATCGGTTTAACACCACTTGATGTATATGACGAAGATATTGCGATAAAAGTGATGGAAACCGATGAGAAAGTTTTTCGTCACAATGTCTCACTTACGTATGAGCAGTGGCTGGTTTACCCGGATGGGCGAAAAGCCTGTTTTGAATTACGTAAAGTGCCGTTTTATGACCGTATTGGTAAGCGTCATGGATTAATGGGCTTTGGACGTGACATTACAGAGCGTAAGCGCTATCAAGACGCGTTAGAGAACGCTAGCCGTGATAAAACTACCTTTATCTCAACAATCAGCCATGAATTGCGTACACCGCTTAATGGCATTGTTGGGTTAAGTCGTATTTTATTGGATACCGAGCTTTCACCAGAGCAACTCAATTATTTAAAAACGATCCATGTGAGTGCGATTACGTTAGGTAATATTTTCAATGACGTGATTGAAATGGATAAGATTGAGCGTCGAAAAATTCAGCTAGATAACCAGCCAATCGATTTTACTGAATTTATTTCTGATTTAGAAAACCTTTCAGGGTTGTTAGTACAGCCAAAAGGATTGAAATTCACACTCGAAGCAGAGGAAACCTTACCACATAAAATAACCTCTGACGGAACTCGATTACGTCAGATCTTATGGAATCTCATTGGTAATGCTGTGAAATTTACGCAAGAAGGTGAAATCAAAGTTCGCATTTGGCAAGAAGCCCCTGATAAGTTGTTCTTCGAAGTCAAAGACAGTGGTATCGGTATCCCTAAAAGTGAGCTTGAGAAGATTTTCGCAATGTACTATCAAGTCAATGATAGTCAAGGTGGACGTTCTGCAACAGGAACAGGGATTGGACTTGCCGTTTCAAAACGCCTAGCACAGCATATGGGCGGTGATATTCATGTAGAGAGTGAGTTAGGTAAGGGATCTGTCTTCACGCTCACTATCGTTGCTCCTACGATTGAAGAACATCTTGATATTGAGAATGATGATGAGTTCTTATTGCCAGCATTAAATATTCTGCTTGTTGAAGATATTGAGCTTAACGTTATTGTCGCCTGTTCAGTTTTAGAGAAGTTAGGTAATACCGTTGATGTAGCAATGACCGGACAAGAAGCTTTATCGATGTTTAAGCCTGATGAATATGATTTAGTGCTATTAGACATTCAATTACCTGATATGACAGGGTTTGATATTTCAAGAAAATTACGTCAAGAATTTGACAGTAATGAACTTCCGCCATTGATTGCATTAACTGCAAATGTTTTGAAAGATAAAAAAGAGTATTTAGATGCGGGAATGAACGACGTATTGAGTAAACCACTTTCTGTAGATGCGCTTACCGCAATTATCAACAAATTCTGGGGAGATGGTGCGGTTTCTGTGCCATGTAATGAGCCATCGGAATTGTTGAATAAAAATGAAGAGTTGTTAGATATAGACATGCTGAATCAATACATCGAACTTGTCGGACCTCAATTAATCACTGATGGTTTAGATGTTTTTGAAAAGATGATGCCAAGTTATATGTCAGTCCTCGAATCTAATCTGACAGCACGTGATCAGAAGGGCATCACTGAGGAAGGACATAAAATCAAAGGAGCCGCGGGTTCTATTGGTTTAAAACATTTACAGCAACTCGCTAAACAGATCCAATCACCGGAATTACCTGCTTGGTGGGACAATGTGCAAGAGTGGGTAGATGAACTAGGGAAGGATTGGAGAAAGGATGTGGAAAGTTTAAGAAACTGGTTAGCAGGGGCTAGAAAAAAATAACCCCAACCGAAGGTTGGGGTGCGCGAATACTGCGCCAACACCAGGGAAACTTTTCTATCCGCTTTTTTTGATTCTCATTGCATAGGCGAATAGGATGAAACTATTCCATACATCATACAAGCAACAAAATAGCAAAGATAAGTTTTTTTGTTACAAGAAACATTTAAATATGTGATGGCGATTGGTGTTTACACCTATAAATGGGTAACTAGTAATCTACTACAAATGGAGAAAGATATGAAATCAATTGCGGTAATTTTAAGTGGCTGTGGTGTGTTTGATGGAAGCGAAATCCATGAATCAGTACTAACAATGCTTGCTTTAAGCCAAAATAATGCTGAAGTTCATTATTTTTCACCTAATGATTTACAACCAACTGTAATTAATCATATTACAGGTGAGGAAAAATCAGAAAAAAGAAATATGATGGAAGAATCTTCGCGTATTTCTCGTGGAAAAATATCCCCTTTATCAGATGCAAAGGCCGAAAACTTTGATGCAGTCATTATTCCTGGTGGCTTTGGTGCTGCGAAGAATTTATGCAACTTTGCCACGAAAGGGAGTGAGTGTGAAATTAACAAAGATCTCTTAAGGTTTGTTCAAGCCATGCATCAACAGAAAAAACCATTAGGGTTAATCTGTATTGCTCCCGTTATGTTACCGAAAATGTTAAATGCTCCAGTTAAATTAACAATAGGAAATGATATTGCAACAGCCAGTGCTATTGAAAAAATGGGGGGGATCCATATAGATTGCCCTGTTGATGACATTGTTGTTGATGAAGAATATCGAGTAGTAACCACTCCTGCATATATGCTTGCGCAGTCTATTGCACAAGCACAGGTAGGTATTGAGAAATTGGTTAAGAAAGTCCTTGAAATGGCTTAATGTATAGGCGAAAACAGCAGATGACACTGGTGAGAAAGTTAAAGAAACTATTAATTATTCTAATTGCTTTGTGGCTGTTAATAGTTGTGCTGTTTTCTTTTTTACCAGTGCCTTTTTCTGCTGTTATGATCCAAAGACAAATTTCTGCTTGGAGTGAGTTTGATTTCTCTTATGTGTCTCATTCCACTTGGGTTGGTGAAAAAGAGATAGCACCAGCGATGTATTTGGCGGTTATTGCTTCTGAAGATCAAAATTTCCCCAAACATTGGGGTTTTGATTTTGATGCTATTGAGAAAGTTTTCAAAAAAAATCATAACGGTGGGAAAACATTACGAGGTGCATCGACAATTTCTCAACAAACAGTCAAAAATCTTTTTTTATGGGATGGTCGTAGTTGGATAAGAAAAGGGCTTGAAGCAGGCATGACGCCCGTTGTTGAGCTGATCTGGTCAAAAAAACGTATTTTAACGGTATATCTAAATATTGTTGAGTTTGGTGATGGGATCTTTGGTGTAGAACAGGCCTCCCAACATTATTTTAGAAAGCCTGCTAAACAACTTACTCAACAAGAAGCAGCCCTATTAGCTGCAGTTTTACCTAATCCCCACATCTATCACGTCAATAAACCTTCAGCTTACGTCTTAAAACGTCAACAGTGGATCCTAAATCAAATGCGATTATTAGGTGGAGTCACTTTTTTAAAGAAAAATGATTTGTCATAACATTATAAAGTTTGAAATATTTTTCTATCTGGCTCTGCAATTTTTTCTGACAATTTCGTTATTGCAGAAGGATCATTAGCCTGACGAGATTGAATTCGAAATTGTGATGGCGTGATACCGTATTTACGTTTAAAAGCATCGCAAAAATAGGCATTACTCCCAAAGCCACAACGATGGCTGATTTGAAAGACAGAATAATTAGAGAATGTTAGATAATTTAAGGCGATCCCCATTCGGACATCTAATAATAATTGGCAAAATGAAACCCCTTCTTTATTTAAATGGCGACGCAGTGTTGATGGGGTGGTAAAGAGCGTTTTTGCTACATCTTCTAAATGCCATTTTCGTTGTGGATCTTGTGTGATTAAATGCGTAATTGCCTGATTTTTTGGCTCGTCATAATTAAATCGGAAGATATTTAAAATATCGACGCCTTCTTGATATACCGCCATTAAAATAAAGAACAGACACTGTTGCATAAACATGGTTTCTTGAGAAGGAGAGCCATGAGGTAGCGGTAAACACTGTTTGAGTATGCCAAAGTTGCTTTTTACCACTTCAGGTGTGGATAAATGATAAGCAGGAAGATGGCTTGTCAGTGGAGAGCTTGATTTAATTAAAGGCTTTAATAAAGAAAAGACAGATTGAAGCTCTGTTTCGCATAAAACGAGGGTATGTAGTTCAATCGATTTATGGGTGAATTGATTAACAATATCACAGGAAACTTGGCTATATTTGGGAATAATAAGAGTCAAATGGGTTGATACATCAATAGTTTGTCCATTGATGCAAATTGTACCTTTTGCGCCACTAACCATCGCTATCATCGGATTTTCGATGTAAAACGTTTTTAAAGACATCTGGTTAGAAGACAGAATGTGTTTGTATTCCATAATCTCCAATATACCGCAGGCAAGCTAAGCATCAATGTTGCTTAAATATTTAATATGAACTCATTTATTGTATAAACGAATAAGTTATATCTAGAATAAATAGAGAGATTATTCTAGTTAAGAATGAGAGCTATCATGCGAAACTGCACGACAGTCGCACAGAATATAATCCCGTTGATAAAAGATGACAATATAGATATACGCTCATTTTCTACATTTATTTTAATCAGTGTTATTTTTTCTAAATAAAATGCTATTTATTTAAAACGCATTTTTCGTAATAAGGTGTAGAATCGCGCGTCACAGACGAAGGGGATTATCCTGTTTTTAGGTTATCACAGTTTGTCTTTTTACCCACACCCTATCCAACATTCATTAGCTTATTTTCTATTTGATTTTGAATGACACAATCTTATGGATAGTGCTGTATGTTTTCACGTATTTTCCTGATTTATTGATAATTTTGCCGAGTTGGCAGGAGTGAGTATGTCTGACTTTTCAGGGAAGGGTTGGCTTGCTGAAATCGTTTTACGTTATGACGTAAAACGGGGAATGACACGTCTTACAGAAAAACGCCATGTTGGCCCGCTAATGGTTCAGCGTCCTTTTTATCCTGAGCAAGGTATTGCACACACTTATTTACTCCATCCTCCAGGTGGGGTAGTCGGTGGTGATAAATTACTGATCAATATTGATGTTCAATCTGAAGCTCATGCATTGCTTACCACACCTGGTGCAACCAAGTTTTACCGTAGTGCTGGTGGTGTGGCTCGTCAAATTCAAACATTAAAGGTCGCATCGAATGGTTTTTTAGAGTGGCTTCCACAGGAGAATATTTTTTTTCCTGATGCTCAAGTACATCTAGAAACACATATTCATATTGCATCTACTGCCAGATTTATTGGGTGGGAAATTCAATGTTTTGGTCGTCCGGTTTTAAATGAATGGTTTGAAAATGGCAATGTTAAAGGGCGCTTTAATTTTTATATTGATGAAAAGCTGACATTAACAGAATCGCTTTTTGTTAATGGTTTACAAAATAAAGCCGCCGCAATGCGTGAGTTTCCCATGTTGGGTTCGCTTTATATTTATCCAGCAACTGATGAATTAAAAAATCTTATTCAACAATGTGTTGAGGCTTTTTCAGCCTCTTATAACCCTGTTATCGAATATGGTTTAACCGATGTAGACGGTATTTTAGTTTTACGGCTATTAGGCTCACAAACAGAGCCGATGATGGCGTGTTTTGCTCAAGTTTGGCAAACCGTCAGACAACACTGGTTAGGGTATTGCCCTGAGCCGCCTCGTATATGGGCGACATAATCGTTAATTTTAGGAGCAGAAATGGAATTAACACCAAGAGAAAAAGATAAATTACTGCTTTTTACAGCGGGCCTTGTTGCTGAAAGACGCTTAGCGAGAGGGCTTAAGCTTAATTATCCTGAAGCAGTTGCATTGATTAGTTGTGCCATTATGGAAGGTGCTCGTGATGGTAAAACCGTTGCCCAGTTAATGAGTGAAGGACGCACTGTTTTAACGGCAGAGCAGGTGATGGAAGGGGTACCAGAAATGATAAAAGACATTCAAGTAGAGTGTACGTTTCCTGATGGTACAAAACTTGTTTCTATCCATGATCCTATTGTGTAGGTAACAACATGATACCCGGTGAAATTAGAGTTAACCAAACATTAGGCGATATTGAGCTTAATGTAGGCCGAGAAACAAAGACAATACAAGTGGCTAATCATGGTGATAGACCCGTACAGGTGGGGTCTCATTATCATTTCTATGAGGTAAATGATGCGCTGAAATTTGAGCGAAAAGGCACATTGGGTTTTCGTTTAAATATTCCAGCAGGTATGGCGGTTCGTTTTGAACCCGGTCAAAGCCGTACAGTTGAATTAGTGGCTTTTGCAGGAAAACGTGAAATTTATGGTTTTCACGGCAAAGTGATGGGTAAATTGGAGAGTGAGAAAAAATGAAAACTATCTCACGTCAAGCTTATGCAGACATGTTTGGCCCAACAACAGGCGATCGTCTGCGATTAGCCGATACAGAGCTTTTTCTTGAAATTGAAAAAGATTTCACCACTTATGGTGAAGAGGTTAAATTTGGTGGTGGTAAAGTTATTCGTGATGGCATGGGGCAAAGCCAAGTTGTCAATGCCGAGTGTGTTGATGTGCTTATCACTAACGCCATAATTTTAGACCATTGGGGTATCGTAAAAGCGGATATCGGTATTAAAGATGGCCGTATTGTGGGTATCGGTAAAGCAGGCAACCCTGATGTGCAACCTAATGTGGATATTATCGTAGGGCCTGCCACTGAAGTGGTTGCGGGTGAAGGTAAAATTGTTACTGCTGGTGGTGTTGATACCCATATTCACTTTATCTGTCCTCAACAAGCACAAGAAGGTTTAGTCTCTGGTGTGACTACTTTTATTGGTGGTGGCACAGGGCCCGTTGCAGGAACGAATGCAACCACAGTCACGCCGGGTATTTGGAACATGCATCGCATGCTAGAAGCCGTTGATGAATTGCCTATTAATGTGGGGTTATTTGGTAAAGGTTGCGTGAGTAGACCGGAAGCAGTTCGTGAGCAGATTGAAGCAGGGGCTATTGGTCTAAAAATTCATGAAGATTGGGGCGCAACACCAATGGCAATTCACAATTGCCTTAATGTTGCTGATGAAATGGATGTGCAAGTCGCTATTCACTCTGACACCTTAAATGAAGGTGGTTTTTATGAAGAAACGGTAAAAGCGATAGCAGGTCGTGTGATCCACGTTTTCCATACAGAAGGTGCTGGCGGTGGGCATGCGCCGGATGTGATTAAATCAGTTGGGGAACCGAATATTTTACCTGCATCAACCAACCCAACGATGCCTTATACCATTAACACGGTAGATGAACATCTCGATATGTTAATGGTTTGCCATCACCTTGATCCTTCTATTCCAGAAGATGTGGCCTTTGCTGAATCTCGTATTCGTCGCGAAACTATTGCTGCGGAAGATATCTTACATGATATGGGTGCTATTTCTGTTATGTCGTCAGACTCACAGGCAATGGGGCGCGTAGGTGAAGTTATTCTTCGTACTTGGCAATGTGCGCACAAAATGAAATTACAACGCGGTACATTAGAAGGTGATACTGCTGAAAGTGATAACTGTCGCATTAAACGCTATGTAGCGAAATACACTATTAATCCTGCTTTAGCGCATGGTATTGCACATGAAGTGGGTTCTATTGAAAAAGGGAAGTTGGCTGATCTGGTTTTATGGGAACCGGCTTTCTTTGGCGTGAAACCCGCATTGATCATGAAAGGTGGAATGGTTGCTTATGCACCAATGGGGGATATTAACGCAGCTATTCCAACGCCTCAGCCTGTGCATTATCGCCCAATGTATGCCTGTTTAGGTAAAGCAAAATACCAAACGTCAATGATCTTTATGTCAAAAGCCGGCATTGAAGCCGGTGTGCCTGAAAAGCTTGGCTTAAAGAGCTTAATTGGTCGAGTCCAAGGTTGTCGTAGCGTGTCAAAAGCATCGATGATCCACAATAGCTATGTGCCACATATTGAGCTAGATCCACAAACTTATATTGTGAAAGCAGATGGTGTGCCATTAGTGTGTGAGCCTGCAACACAATTACCGATGGCACAACGCTACTTCCTCTTTTAATCGGCGTGTTATTGAGAACATAGAGAATGAAAAGATTTACTCAACTTATTGATCAACCAAAAGCACTTGAAATAGCAACACGAGAAACATCGGCTCTTACTTTGTGCTTAACGATGGATGAAAGAACCAAAAGCCGTTTAAAAGTCACATTAAGTGATGGGCAAGAAGCTGGGTTGTTTTTGCCCCGTGGTACGGTGCTAAAAGAGGGCGATATTTTACTGTCAGAAGATAATACGCTAGTCACAATTGAAGCCGCAAAAGAGCAAGTTTCTACAGTGTATAGCGAAGATCCGCTGTTATTAGCTAGGGTTTGTTATCACTTAGGCAATCGCCATGTTCCATTACAAATTGAAGCTGGCTGGTGTCGCTATTTTCACGATCATGTTTTAGATGATATGGCGAGAGGCTTAGGCGCAAACGTCGTCGTTGGCTTAGAGAAGTATCAGCCAGAACCGGGCGCTTACGGTGGATCATCAGGTGGTCATCATCATCATTCTCATGACGATCACCATCATCATCACTAATTATTTGAATAAGGGAGCCTATTGATGCTTGCAGATCTACGCTTATATCAATTAGTCAGTCCTTCTTTACCGGTGGGATCGTTTACTTATTCTCAAGGGCTAGAGTGGGCAATTGAAAAAGGTTGGGTTTGTTGTCCTCAAACGTTAACGGCTTGGTTAAGTACTCAAATGACAGGTACTTTAGCAACGTTAGAGCTCCCTATATTACGACGATTACAAGAAAGCTTAGCTCAAACTAAAATGAGTGAAGTGAAATATTGGTGTGATTTTATTGTCGCAAGTCGTGAAACTAAAGAATTACGACAAGAAGAGCGCCAACGAGGTATTGCTTTTGCTCGTTTACTTCCTCAATTAGATATTGAGTTAGATGAAACCTTACAAGCCTGTGTAAAACAGACACAACTGATGGCATTTGCGTTAGCAGCTGTGAAATGGAACATTTCCTCTGAAAAATTATGTTGTGCTTATGCTTGGGGGTGGCTTGAAAATACGGTGATGTCAGGTGTAAAACTTATTCCATTAGGACAAAGTGCAGGACAGAAAATTTTGTTTACATTAGCAGAACAGATCCCTGCGATTGTTGAGCAATCTGCACATTGGCCCACTGAAGATATTGGGAGTTTTACACCTGCGCAAATTATTGCCAGTAGTCGTCATGAAACACAATACACTCGACTTTTTCGCTCATGAGAAACCTATATGCAAGAATATAATCAACCACTGCGTATCGGTGTTGGCGGCCCTGTTGGATCAGGCAAGACAGCACTGTTAGAAGTTCTTTGTAAAGCAATGCGTGATACATATGAAATCGCGGTTGTTACAAACGATATTTATACCCAAGAAGATGCCAAGATCTTAACGCGTGCCGAAGCATTAGACGCTGATCGTATTATTGGTGTGGAAACAGGGGGATGTCCTCATACCGCTATCCGTGAAGATGCTTCGATGAATCTTGCCGCGGTTGAAGAGTTGGCAATACGTCACAAGGATCTTGATATTGTTTTTGTGGAGAGTGGTGGTGATAACTTGAGTGCCACTTTTAGTCCAGAGCTTGCAGATTTAACCATTTATGTTATTGATGTGGCGGAAGGGGAAAAAATTCCACGTAAAGGTGGCCCGGGTATTACTCATTCTGATCTGCTCGTGATCAATAAGATCGATCTAGCTCCTTATGTTGGCGCCTCATTAGAAGTAATGGAAGCTGATACTGCAAGAATGCGTCCTGTGAAGCCTTACGTTTTCACCAACTTAAAAGAAAAAGTAGGCTTGGAAACTATTATTGATTTTATCATCGATAAAGGGATGTTAAGACGCTAACAGCCTATTTTATTGCAATTCGATTTTAGTTAAGAGAGACACTGCCAGTATCAGTTATTATTCACAAAGACTGATACTGGCAGGATAATACAAAACGATATCAAAATGCGGGATTAATTAAGGTAAGTAAATGCGGTGGTTACTTTAACGACCCCTTTGGTTTCACTGGCTATTTTCGCAACAGCAGCCCCTTCTTGGCGAGTTAAAATACCAAATAAGAACACCTCACCATTTTCAGTGATCACTTTTACCGACGAGGATTTGACTGAATCACTGCCTAAAATTTGAGAGCGAACTTTGGTTGTTAACCATGTATCTGATGATGCAGTGCCTAATGTCACCGGCTCGCCTTGGCGGACTTCGTTATAGACGTTATTCACGCCTTCAACTTTACTTGCGACTTGTTTTGCCGTATCGGCAACGGACATATCAGGGCTTTGACCTGTTAATAAGATATTGCCTTGATAAGCAGTCGCCACAATACGTGAATTGCTTTTCTTGATTTGTTCATTTTTATTTAGAGCACCAGAAACACGCGCTTCCAATGTACCATCATCAACTTGTTGCCCTAATGAGCGAGGATCAGTTGCAGTTTTGCCTGCAACAGCAGCCGTGCCGACAACAGCGGCACCGATGCAACCTTGCAGTAAAAGCGCAGAGCACAGCACTGCAGTGATAGGAAGCAATTTCATAGTAACTCCTTAGTCATCCTGATGTGGGAATAATGTATTATCAATTAAATCGCAGAGACAATTGACTGTTAGCATCTGAACTTCCTGTATTCTGACGGTACGTTGAGAAGGAATACGAATCTCAACGTCTTGAGGGCCTAATAACCCTGCAAGCTCTCCGCCATCATAGCCTGTTAATGCAACAATGGTCATATCTCGTGTTACAGCGGCTTCAACGGCTTTAATAATGCTTCGACTGTTACCGTGTGTCGAAATAGCAAGTAGCACATCTCCAGCTTGTCCTAATGCGCGCACTTGTTTAGCGTAGATCTCATCGTGTTGCTGATTCCCCATAATTGCAGTCATCACCACGCTATCTGTGTTTAACGATAATGCAGGCAAACTTGGACGTTCTGTTTCAAAACGATGGATCATGCTTGCGGCAAATCGCTGTGCTGTTGCTGCTGAGCTACCGTTTCCACAGCTTAATATTTTATGGCCATTTAATAACGATTGAACCATCATCATGGCGGCTCTGGAAATAGCATCAGGTAATGCTTCTGCTGCTGCAATTTGAGTTTGGATACTCTCTGTAAAGCAGACTTTGATTCTATCAAGCACGTTAAGACCTATATAATCTAATTTAACGAATAAATTCCGTATAATCGAGAATGTTTTTTAACCATATTAACTGGCGTTGATTAAATGCACAAACATCAAAGCGACAGTCTGATGTCTCGATACTTTCTTGGCGCTGTGCTAACCAACACTTTGCTGTACGCCATAAGCGACGCCGTTTAGAGTAGGTAATGGAGCTTATCGCATCACCAAATAAGGTGTTATATCTAAAACGAACCTCAACAAATACCCATGTCTTGTTTTCCTGCATAATAAGATCAATTTCTCCGCAGGGATATCGGACATTACGCGCAATGAATATTAATCCTTGTTTGCGTAAGTATTTTAGCGCTTTTTGTTCATAGTACAGCCCTAAAAAGTAAGGGCTTTTAGAAAAATCATCCATGATTTTCTTCCTTCATTACTCATAAAACAAACCGCCATAAAGGCGGCTTATTTTTATGATAACGGAGTATATCTATTACTGTGTAACAGGTTCAATTTTACCTTGTTTAAATTGCATCCAAGGAAGTTGTCTATAAACAGTACAGTTATCTTCAACACGTAGTGAGCCTGAAATACCATTAAAACGTAATGTACCTTTTGTCAGATCATTGTAATTGTTTGCTAATGACCATGCATCAATTCCCATAGCATAAAGACGCATTAATGAGTAATCGTTCGCAAATTTACTTGATGCTTTTTGCATTAACGGCAAATTAGCGCCAGTCATCAATGGAATATCACTAAATTGAATGCCATCCATTTCCATGCGGAAATCAGGGCCTGTTCCACCTTGATTGCTACGAGAGCTAACATAAATCGGTGGGCGTTTTTGGGTACTGATCGCCATATCGATCATAGGTTTAATTAAAGTTAATTCATCACTGGTAGCAATGATGTAAACCGAATCAATCGCACCACCAGCAGATGGAATAGATTGAGAGTCTAATGGCAGAGGTGCATTTTCTGTTGGTAAAATAGGTGTTCCTGTCATACGAATACCGACACCGCGATTAATCGATGCTTTTAAGCTTTCAACAGAACTAAAGGTTTGTTGTAAAACTGTACCGCCACCTGTACGTTGCCATTCATCAGCAAAAGTTTGTGCCATTCTTTGGCCAAATTTATTATCTGGAACAATAATTAATGGGTTTGCTTTTTGTTGCTGACGCAAGTGTTGTGCTGCATTACGGGTTTCATCTTCAGGTGAAAGAGAGAAGAAACAGACGGTCGTTGCAGAAGGAATTGTATCTAACTCGTTTAATGCTAATACCGGTAAGCCACTTTGAAGTTCAATAGTTTTCATTACTTCTGGTTTTAGCAGAGGACCGACAATTAAGTTAGCGCCATCTTGTTGTACTTTTTTCAGTAAGACATCAATAGGTTGGCTATTAGTATCATAAACAATTACTTGGCGTGCATTTTGTGCAACGGGATCTAAACGCAGTGTGGTGTTACTTGAAAATGCAGAACTCTCTTTTTCTTTATCTTGAGTCGTTTCAGTTTTTTCAGTTGTTTCTTGTGCGGTATCCGTTGTCGGTGTTTCAGTATTTTTGATGCCTAATTCTTCTAAGATTGAAGCAAGGCTGTCATCATTTTTAGGGGATTCTGGCTCAGGCATTGCTTGAGGTTGTGGTAAGCCACTTTGCGCATCAAGGAAGCCTTGGCGAATAGCCTCTCCAAATACTTTAGCTTGCCCTGTTAAAGGCAACAATAATGCGATTTGGCTACTTGTACTAACAGAAGGCTGTGAAAGACGTAATAATGATACAGGGAGTGTTAACGCTGCTGGGTTACGAGGATAGCGAGTTTGCCATTCTCTCACGGCAGTTGATAGCTTATCAGCATCATCTTTGTTGTATTCATATGTGTTGAGTAAATCTAACCAACCTTGCAGGGTATTTTCATCTGCTTTGATAACCACACCACGGCGTTGTTCTGGTGTGAGTTTGGTCAGTGTGAGCCATGTATCATCAATATTTTTCTGATGTAGCTCAGGATCAGTAATTAATGTTTCTAACCCAATATAGGCTCTAATAACATCTAAAGATGCCAGCCCTTGAGCATCATCAATCACTTTTTGAAATTGTTTCATCTCCATTTCTGCTTTTGCAGCGGGAGTGAGAGGTTGTTCTTGTTGCCCCGTCAGGGTACAACCTGACATAATCAGCGCAGAGAGTATCGCAGTATAGGATAAACCTGTTTTAAAACGCACAAAAATTGAGGAAAGCATACTGTACCCAGTGATGTTTTATAATTATGCTCAATTTTAAATCGGTCATTCGGAATAAACAATGAATCAACCTAATCGAGCAGCGGTAACGACATCCACACTGTACATAGTACCCACACCTATTGGTAATCTGGGCGATATCACCCAGCGGGCACTAGATGTGCTGTCTCATGTCGATTTAATTGCTGCAGAAGATACCCGTCATACAGGGCTTCTATTACAGCATTTTGCCATTAACGCACGTTTGTATGCGTTACATGATCATAATGAACAGCAAAAAGCAGATCAATTAATTAGCAAATTACAACAGGGGCTAAGTATCGCATTAGTCTCTGATGCAGGTACACCATTAATTAACGATCCTGGCTATCATTTAGTCAATCAATGTCGTAAACATGGCATAAATGTCGTGCCACTGCCTGGCGCTTGTGCTGCTATTACGGCACTTTCTGCTGCAGGGCTTCCTTCTGATCGTTTTTGTTATGAAGGTTTTTTACCAGCAAAAACAAAAAGTCGCCAAGATTGCCTACGTGAATTGTCAGAAGAACCTCGTACATTGATTTTTTATGAGTCAACACATCGGCTGTTAGATAGTTTAGCTGATATGGTGACAGTTTGGGGTGAAGATCGCTACGTAGTATTAGCGAGAGAGCTCACAAAAACGTGGGAAACTATTCAAGGTATGCCAGTGGGTGAATTACTCAAATGGGTACTTGAAGATGAAAATCGCCGTAAAGGTGAGATGGTTCTCATTGTTGAGGGGTATGAAAAACCCGTTGATAATGATTTTTCCCCTGAAGTGTTGCGAACACTTGCGATTTTACAAAAAGAGTTACCTCTGAAAAAAGCAGCTGCTGTGACGGCTGAGATTTATGGCGTGAAGAAAAATGCACTTTATAAACACGTTATTGAGCAAAATGGTGAAGCTCAAGACGAGTAAAGTGATTTTTTAGCTTCTTTTGCTATACATTTTCTATCAGAATCCCTATAATCCGCACCCTGAGTTGACTAGACAACCGCTGCTTTATCGTTGTCCCTTCGGGGGAGACGGATAGAGGGGAGGAAAGTCCGGGCTCCACAGGGCAGGGTGCCAGATAACGTCTGGGAGGCGCGAGCCTACGACAAGTGCAGCAGAGAGTAAACCGCCGATGGCCTGTTTTCAGGATCAGGTAAGGGTGAAAGGGTGCGGTAAGAGCGCACCGCGCAACTGGTAACAGTTTGTGGCATGGTAAACTCCACCCGGAGCAAGACCAAATAGGGGTTCTTATGGTGCGGCCCGCATTGAACCCGGGTAGGTTGCTGGAGCCAGCGCGCAAGTTCTGGCCTAGATGAATGGTTGTCCACGACAGAACCCGGCTTAACGGTCAACTCACCTCATAAAAAACCCTCGATTCACATTGTGTGTCGAGGGTTTTCTACTTTTATGCCGATTTAAACGTCTCATTACGAAATTATATCAATAAATAAGCCACGAAAATTAACCGAGCTTTTTAATGTGATGCTATGGCTATCTTGAATAAACGCGCCATCACCACACTGTATTTGCCCATTTTCTTGTGTTGATGTTTGCAAATAGGTGCCGCCTTTTATGGATTGTAAAAAGCCTTTCTGTCCTTTTATTGGGAGTGTAATTTCATCACCTGCTTGCAAATGAATATGATAAAGCCAAATAGTTTGCCTTAACATTAACGAGCCATCATCACCCGTAGGTGAAGCTAATAATTGATATTTTAAATTTTCATCTAATATCAATTTTTGTGAAGCTAAACTTTCTTGTTGTGGACAAGCATTTAGCCACAACTGGATACGGGTTAATGGCGTATCTGGGCTGCTATTTTTCTCAATATAGGTTTCTGTATTATGAGGCGAAATAAGTAAGCACTCATTTTCTTTTGCTGTGACTGTCCGTCCCATATTATCTAGGTATGTCGCTTCCCCTTGAAGAATAAGATTAACCACATCAACATGAGGATAGGTCTTTGCTTTAAATTCAGAATTTGGTGCAAGCACTTCTTGGTTAAGAACTCTTAGCGTGCCATAGTCTAAAAAATGAGGGTCAAAATAGTGGCCAAAGGAAAATGTGTAGCGAGCTTGTAGCCAACCATAATCCGCTTTACCACACTGTTGTGCTGTTCTGTATTTTATCATGGCGGTATTTTTCGAGTAGATTATCAATATATTTATCATAGAGGTATGGACTGTCTATTGTTAGCAAGTTAATCTGGTGCCTATAATCAAATTATTTGATAGAGATAAGTATAATGAGTAAAGACAAAGCAATTACGTTGGAATCTTTACGAGTCATGGATGCCATTGATCGTAGAGGGAGTTTTGCGGCTGCGGCTGATGAACTAAATCGAGTTCCATCGGCACTTAGTTATACCATGCAAAAATTAGAAGAAGATTTAGATGTTGTCCTTTTTGACCGTTCTGGTCATAGAACTAAATTTACCAATGTTGGCAGGATGCTACTTGATAGAGGACGTATATTACTTGAGGCTGCTGACAAATTAACGTCAGATGCAGAAGCCTTAGCAAGAGGTTGGGAGCCACATATCACTATTGTTTGTGAAGCACTGACACCCGCATCTCGTCTCTTTCCTTTGGTTGAAAAATTAGCTGAAAAATCCAATACACAACTGTCATTAGTGACAGAGGTATTAGCAGGGGCATGGGAAAGTTTAGAAAGTGGTAAATGCGATATTGTGATTTCACCCGATATGCATTTTCGCACTTCATCTGAAATCAACTTTCGCCCTTTATACAATACCACTAGTGTTTACGTTGCCAGCCCAGATCACCCGATCCATAACGAGCCTGAACCATTAGCAGAAGAAACTCGTTTAAAATATCGGGGCATTGCAATTGCAGATACGGCAAGAGAACGCCCTGTTTTAACCGTATTATTATTAGATAAACAACGTCGTTTAACGGTCAGTTCTATCGAAGATAAGCGCCGAGCGTTAATTGCAGGTTTAGGTGTGGCGACAATGCCAATTGATTTAATTGAAGATGATATTAAAGAAGGGCGCTTACGTGTTGTTGGCCCAGAATATCATCATGAAAATAATATTATTATGGCATGGCGAAGAGACAGCATGGGTGAAGCCAAATCGTGGTGCTTACGTGAAATTCCTAAACTCTTTGCTAATGATAAAAAATAATTAACAGTGAGCGGAATATCGATCTATTTTATCTTTGTCGCATAAAAAAGATCCCCTCAGGGATCTTTTTTATTTCAAGATGCCATCTTACCAGTTTTTATTGAAAATACGATCTAAGCTCCATTTACCCGGGCCTGTCACAACGAGTAATAAATATCCGCCTGCAATTGTCATGTTTTTCATAAACATTAATTGGTTCATGCCTTCAGCAAAATTACTGTGGAACAGTAAGGCGGTTAAGAGAGTAAAGACTGCAGTAAAAATTGCAGTGGTGCGAGTTAAGAAACCAAATAAGATTGCTAATCCACCACCTAATTCTAATAAAATAGTCAGTGGTAATAAGAAACCGGGAACGCCCATTGCTTGCATATATTGCTGTGTACCTTCATATGCGCCAATTTTTCCGTAGCCTGCGCTGATAAATAAAATCGGCATTAAAATACGGGCAATTAATAACGCAATGTCTTCAAATTTTTTCATAATATTTATTCCTAATAAAACTCTATTATCTGCAATGTATATCTGTTTATATTTGTATTTTCGTCGGTTATTTTTCTACTTTTAGATTTAATAACCACGGTTACGGTGTGAGATAGATAATAATGGGAAATTGAAAAAGAGAATATTAAGAAGAATTAACATTCTTAGACAAAAAAATTGATGTTCAATCTGAGGTTTTTTTGAAGGACTTCTGTATTGCTCGAATTAAGCCAATTGCACCGATAGCGCGTTGTCCTAACCGTATGATTTTTTTAGGGTGTTTAATACTGTAAAGAGAGATAAAACTAGCACCTACTAAAAAAGCAGGTTTTAAAGAGACTAAAATCCGCCACGCTTTGTCATAAGGCTCTGTCACATCAAGCCAAGTTTGTGTACCTTGGCCCAAATCAGAGCGCTGTTGCTGAATTTTATTCAACAACAGCTTTTTACGTCTTGATAGAACACTCTGCTTATTTTGTTTGTTCATCATGATATTGCTCCAAAAGACGTTTATCTAATTCCAGTTGTTGGCGAGTATCGCCTAATAAGGTGGAATTTCGTGCTTTCTTTAATGTCATGATGGCGCCAATAAGGGCGCAAAAAAGCAAAATCGCTGTTGTAACCGCTAAAGTATAAATTCGGTATTCTGGGGGAATAACCCAAAATAACAATATAAGCAGGCTCATTAGACCGAATGCGGTAAGTAACAAGGTGACTCCAGCCATTAAAATAAGCTGGATCAAGGTGGTTTTTTCTTCTTCCAGTTCAATAGCTATTAATTGTAGGCGAGTTTCAACCATGCCTATAACGATAGCACCAATTCTACTGAGAGAATTCAGAACCCCAGATGCGGGGCCCTGTGGTCTTTGAGTATCACTCATTATAAATTAGCGTTTTGCAAGTAGAACGCCAAGAACAACACCAACAGCAGCACCGATACCAATACCTGTCCATGGATTTTCACGAACATAGTTATCTGCTTTTCCTGCCATTTCTTTCGTGTTATCGACAATTTCTCGACCTGCATCACTGAGTTTTGCACGAGAACCTTTTATTGCCGATTCTGCTTTTGCACGCAGACTTTGGATTTCTTCTTTGGATTTATCTGCAGAGGAGTTCAGTACTTCTTCTAGAGTATCAGCAAGAGATTTCAATTCACTACGCAGATCTTCATTTGAACGTTGTTGAGACATAATTAACTCCTTTAATAGAGATAGAATGTAGTACTTATAACAATAGACTAATTTTACAGCTTAATGAAATTAAATAACGACTTAAAAGTGAAAAAAAGAGATAAATCTTAATTAAATGGGAGGATTAAAGGAGCTTAGAAGTGTGTATTCTGAAAAAAAGACCTGTTCAATATGATGAAACAGGTCTCTATTATTTTTTGCTGTGTAATTCCTATCGGAATATCTTGATAGTATTTAATTCGTATTAAGCTTTTCTTTTCTTTTTAATAACCACCCAAATGCTACCAATTAAACCGATCACTAATAGGCAAACAGGTAATAGCATAAGAATATTCATTAAATAGTGTTCGTATTGGCGAAATAGCGGACTGTTACCGAGTAAATAGCCTAGCGTTGTTAAAATACCTACCCATAAAAAACCGCTTAGCCAATTGAAAATTTGAAAGCGGGTATTATTCAATCCAGCAAGGCCAGCAATGGTTGGTAACAATGTTCTAACGAACGCTAAAAAACGACCAATAAGTAATGCGGCTAAGCCATGGCGATGAAAAAGCCCATGTGCGCGCTGGTGATAATGTTCTGGTAGATGTGACAGCCAACTACGCACTAGTTTTGTATTACCAAGCCATCGTCCTTGAAGATAGCCCAGCCAGCACCCTAGGCTCGCACCTGCGGTTAAAATAAGTAAGGTCAATGGAAAGTCCATTGTATCTTTAGCAATTAACACACCCACTAAAATTAATAAGCTATCTCCTGGTAAGAAAGCAGCGGGCAATACTCCGTTTTCTAGGAATAGTATGGTGAATAATAAAATGTAGATAATCCATATTAATGAGGGATTAGCTAAGGTTTCGTAATCTTGATGCCATAGCGCCAAGAAGAGCTCTCTTACGATTTCCATATAAAAGGCTTCCTAAAACTGAGTCATTTGGGGGTAAATGTAAATTCAATAAGTGTTGTAACCCATTTACCCGTTTTCCACTTCATAGGGTCTATTTTTCATTGTTTAAAACAGCAACACTCTAACAAAATCAGGAAAAACTAGACAGAAAATTTTTTAACTCGATAACGAGATAACTTATCCATAGATATGGGATCTTGAAAAATAGACATCTAATCTCTTTTCGAATTCAGAGTAGGGAATTTTTTAAAAGAAAACCTTAAGAGCTATAATGCTAAGAAGAGAAATATCACATTTTGTTTTAATCAAAAAAAGATAAATTTTTAATATTATTTGAAAGAAAATAAAAGGTTATCTTATTTATATTACACATCTTTTTTTGTCTGTTATTTATACAGTTATGAATAGATAGCGTGATTAATTGTTAGTGATTATGTTAATAAAAAAAACAATCAATTGATTGAAAGAATAAAAAATAGCAGAGTGAAAATAAAAAATAAGTAACATGACCCAGTATAACTTACTGATAATAATAATTTCTTTCATTTCTAATTGGTATACTAAAAAGAACAAAATCCTATTATGATCACAGTTATGTTATCTTTTTGTTAACAATAACGGTTAATGCTGTATATTTTGCATAATCAGCTTTTCAGCGCGATTCAATTCCTTATACTGGCATTGCAAACACTCAAAAATGCTTTTTTTAAATATTATTTTAAGTAATGGAATAGCTATGGATAAACAACAATCCAGAGTCTTCAGCCTGTTCTTTAAGGGAAGCCTCGTCAAACAAATACTCGTTGGTTTAGTTGCAGGGATCTTACTCGCTTGGTTAGCACCAGAAGTTGCCAAGATGATGAGTTTGTTAGGTACTCTGTTTATTAATGCTCTAAAAGCTGTTGCGCCAGTCTTGGTATGGGTGCTGGTAATGGCTTCGATTGCTAATCACCGTCAAGGGCAAAAATCAAATATTCGCCCTGTGCTAGTTTTATATCTGCTAGCAACGTTCTTTGCTGCATTAACTGCTGTTGTTGCAAGCTTTATGTTCCCATCAGTTTTAACGCTAGTTGTTAATGAATCACAACTGTCACCACCTGAAAATATCGCTGAAGTGCTTAAAGGGGTATTAATTAATGTGGTAGCAAACCCTGTTGATGCGCTTATCAACGGCAACTACATGGGGATCTTAGCATGGTCTATTGGGTTAGGTTTAGCATTACGCCATGCAAGTGATACCACTAAAGCTTTAACACAAGATTTAGCGGATGCAGTGACAAACTTGGTACGTGTTGTTATTCGTTTAGCCCCTATTGGTATTTTTGGTTTAGTGTCGTCAACTATCGCAACAACTGGCTTTGAAGTTTTAGCGGGTTATTTACAGGTCCTGATTGTACTGATTGGCTGTATGCTGTTTGTTGCTTTAGTCGTGAATCCACTGATTGTATTTTGGAAAATCCGCAGTAACCCATACCCATTAGTATGGGCATGTTTGCGTGAAAGTGGTGTAACCGCCTTCTTTACACGTAGTTCAGCAGCAAACATCCCTGTGAATATGGCAATGTGTCGTCGTATGAATTTAGATGAAGACACTTATTCTGTCTCAATTCCATTAGGTGCGACCATCAATATGGGTGGTGCGGCAATTACTATCACTATTTTGACATTAGCGGCAGTCAATACATTAGGTATGCCAGTTGATGTGCCAACTGCACTATTATTAAGCCTTGTTGCTGCAGTTTGTGCATGTGGTGCATCTGGTGTTGCTGGGGGATCTTTACTGTTAATTCCACTAGCTTGTAGCATGTTTGGTATTAGCAATGATATTGCTATGCAAGTGGTTGCCGTGGGTGTGATGATTGGTGTATTACAAGATTCAGCTGAAACTGCACTGAATTCATCAACAGATGTTCTCTTTACTGCAACAGTCTGTATCGCAGAAGATAATCGTATTTCAGATAATCCATTAACTGAAAAAAATAATGGGTAAAAAGGGTAAGTAGTAAGACAGGAAGAGCTGTAAAAATAATAATCAATAATAAAAAAATAGAACCCCACATTTTTATGTGGGGTTTCTTTTTTACTCAAGCACTGAAAAAGGATTAAATATTGAGAGCTAATTCTGTTCCTTGCCTAATAGCACGTTTTGCATCTAATGCGCTAGCATCTTTAGCGCCGCCGATAAGATGGACTTTTGTATGGATATTTTCTAAAGAAGTAAGCAAAGGATGATAAGCGCGTTGCCCTGTACACAATATAATATTATCTGCCATAAGAAGTTGCTGTTTTCCATCTTGTTCAATAACAAGACCTTCTGGTGTAATTTGTTGATAATGGCAATGCGTTAAGAATTTAACGCCTTTTTTCTCTAGCGTTAAACGATGTATCCAACCCGTTGTTTTACCTAAATTCAATCCTATCTTTCCGGCTTTGCGTTGAGTCATAACAATCTGTTTATTATCACCTTTTAAGTGATTTTCTGGTTTTATTCCGCCACGATATGAAAGCGTCGGATCAATGCCCCATTCTTTGTTAAAAGCACAGGGGCTTAGGCTACTGCATTGCCCTTTTTGCGTAAGATAGAGACCGGTATCAAAGCCAATACCTCCGCTACCAATAATCACGACTCTTTTACCCACGGGTTGATGGTGCTTTAAAACATCCAAATAAGTTTTAACAATTGTATTATCTCGGCCTTCTATATCAGGAAGGTGTGGTATTACACCACTGGCTAAAATAATTTCATCAAAGTGTTTAAGATGATGAGGAGTAGCTTCAGTATTATTTTTAACAATCACACCAGTGAGTTGTAACTGTCGTTTAAAGTAACGCAAGGTTTCCTTAAACTCTTCTTTTCCGGGAATTTGGCTAGCAATATTCAACTGCCCACCAATAACATCTTCTTTTTCAAAGAGTGTTACATGGTGACCACGTTTAGCCGCTGTTATAGCAAAAGATAATCCCGCAGGTCCTGCGCCGACAACAGCCAGTTTTTTAGGTTGTTGGGTTGGAGTAACCAGAAGTTCGGTTTCTCGACAAGCAAAAGGATTGACTAAACAAGATGCTGTTTGCCCTGAAAATATTTCATCAAGGCACGCTTGATTGCAAGCAATGCAGGTATTGATTTCATCTTCACGCCCTAATTGTGCTTTTAGAACGAACTCAGGATCAGCAAGAAAAGGGCGTGCCATTGAAATCATGTCGGCACAGCCTTCTGCTAAAATAGCTTCTGCGGTTTGTGGTGTGTTAATACGGTTTGATGTAATAAGAGGAATATTCACTTGGCCCATTAATTCGCGTGTTACATTCGCAAATTGGCTTCTTGGTACCATCGTGGCTATCGTTGGAATTCGAGCTTCATGCCAGCCAATCCCTGTATTGATCATTGTAGCGCCAGCTTTCTCAACAGCTTTGGCAAGATAAACAACTTCTGATGCATCTGAACCATTTTTAATTAAATCCAGCATAGAAAGACGGTAAATAATAATAAACTGCTCACCAACGGCTTTTTTTATGCCTTCAAGAATACGTAAAGCGAAGCGACAACGATTTTCAATATTACCACCCCATTGATCGTCACGCTGATTCGTATGGTTAACTAAAAACTGATTAATTAAATAACCTTCAGATCCCATTATCTCAACACCATCATAGCCCGCTTTTTGAGCTAATTGAGCGCAGTGAATGTAGTCATCAATAGTTTGTTCAATTTGTTCATGACTCATTTCTTTTGGCATAAAAGGGGTTATTGGTGATTGAATAGCAGAAGGCGCCACCAAATTAGGTTGGTAACTATAACGACCAGTATGCAATATCTGTAATGCAATTTTTCCACCTTGCTGATGAACGGCATCAGTAACCAATTGATGTGGTGCAAGCTGGGATTCAGACATTAATGTTGCGGCGTGTGGTAATAATACACCTTGCTTATTAGGTGATATCCCTCCTGTAACAATAAGTGCAACGCCTGCGGCGGCTCTTTGTGCATAAAATTGTGCAAGTTTTGGAGCATCTTTAGGGTCTTCTTCAAGACCAGTATGCATAGAGCCCATTAACATTCGGTTTTTCAGTACAGTAAACCCTAAATCAAGGGGAGAAAATAGATGAGAATAATGTGCCATCAGATACCCTTTTTAGACTGGTCAGATGAGATATCTATAGCATAACGAGAAGTGAGAGATTAAGAGTTCATTATGTTAACAAGTTGTGATCTTAATCATGGAAAAGGTGAATAGCACGTTATAAAGCAATAATAATCTAAGTGATTACTTAATGAGAACAAATAGTGATAATAAAAATCACACTCATTCATAATATTTCATCATATAATGTAGTGTACCTATTAATACGTATTAAAAGCACACATCACTATTTTGAATTTGGAGACGTTATGATTAATAAATTTAATCAACTTGTTGACTGTTCTGACTTGGGTAAATTGATACTACGTGTTTCTCTTGGAGTTTTAATGTTATTACATGGACTTCATAAAATGGAGCCGGGTGGATTAGCTGGTATTCAGGGTATGTTAGCTAATTTTAATCTACCCGCCTTTATTGCATACGGTACAGTAATTGGGGAGGTTGTCGCACCTATCTTACTGATTATTGGTCTATTTACTCGCGCCTCAGCACTTGTTTTGGCCGGTACAATGTTTGTTGCTGTCTTGATGGTTCACTCAGGTGATCTATTTGCATTAAATCCCAAAACAGGGGGATGGGCACCAGAAAGTGCGGGCTTCTATTTATTTGCGGCAATTGCTGTGATGTTTTTAGGTAGCGGTCGTTTTGCCATTAAAAAAGATTAGCAAATTTAATAGTCAATAAATTTGAATTTAATTGCTATGACTTGATTAGAATTGATGAACAAACGCCCAGATTTCTAAATGTATTTACATTAGAACTGGGCGTTTTCTTTTAGGAAATATTATAACTTATTGATTTTAAATGTGGATTATTTTTTATCCGCAGGTGTTAGCTTAAAGACCTTCTCATTTTCACCTAACCATTGGTGAGCCACTTGATTTATATCGTTAACATTTAATGTTTTTATAATGGCAGGATCAGTAAGTAAACGCTGATACTGTTGGTCATCAGTTGCAACTTGAGCAAGGGCTTCTGTCCAATAACTTGCACTGTCATTTACCTGTGAATTTTCAGTTAGCCAGATATTTTTAGCCTCTTGTAGCTCTTTCTCTGTAATGCCTGACTGTTTAACTTCATTCACGACTTTACGAGCAAGGGCAATTAATTCATCTGCACGCTCAGGTGATGCCGTAAAGTTTAAACGGCCGGTATAGTAGCTTGTAGGCACTTTCGTTAACATTTCAGAGAATCCAAGTGAATAAATTCCACCCGCTCTTTCACGTAGATTGAGTCTTAAACGTTGACTGATCACGGTATCCAGTAAATTTAACGCAAGTACTTGTTGTTGTGACCATTGAGCTGGTGCTGCATATTGAATACTTACCATACTCTTATCACTGCTTGCGATAGGGTATGTTTTGCTAAATGACGTTAGCTTTGGATTAATGGCAGGATCTGCCCAGAATAGACGCTGTTCCGAGCGTGTCGGAAGACTTGCGATCCAGCGTTCAATCAGAGGTTTTACCTGATTAATATTGACAGGGCCACTGATAACTAATGTCATATCAGCAGGTTGCCCTAAGATCATTTGGTTTGTTTGCTGTAATTGTTGGGCTGTAAATTGCTTCCAAGTACCTTGAGGTGAAACTACAAGGCGTTCACCATTTTGATAACTTTCTTTATTGATATTATCTAAGAACGTGCGTTCAACGGGGGTTTTTGAAATACCTAATGCCATGGCTTGCTTCTGTTGCTCTAACTTCTCACCATTAAATTGTGGAGAAGTTATTTTTAGATGCAGTAATGTTAGCAAGGTTTCTAATTCATCAATTGGTGCTTCGCCACGGAAACCATGGAATAACAGTTCGCTGTAAGGGCGCAAACTAATTTGATGTTGCTTGGTAAATAGCGCTAATTCACGTGCGTTGTAATGACTGTATCCACTCACTTCAGGTAATTTCAATGCCCATTGCACCATTCCTAAGCTTTGGTTTGTTTCAAGTGATGAACCTCCCGGAATACGCAGTGAAACTTGAATATTATCTTTGAGATAACTGTCATTTTTCACAATTACTTTTACGTTATTGCTCAGAGTCCACTGTTGCGTTTTTTCAATAGGGAGTGATTGCGTTGAAACAATTGAACCTGTGAGTTCAGGTTTAATATCTAATACAACAGCCTGTGTTTTTAGGGTAAATGCTCCTGGATTTGACTGTCTAATTTCTTGCCAACGTTGTGCTACTTTAGTTGCATTAAATAAATTAGCATCACTATCCGGACCAATCACAGCAACTCGTGGTGAAGCCTGTTTTAGATATTGGGCAAAATAAGCTGACAATGTTTCAGGGGTCACTTTATTGATTAATTGATAGCTTAAATTTAGGGCCTGTTTTTTAGTTTGAATTGGCATTTCCAATTCAATGGCTGTTGTGATTTGGTTGGCTAAATAATCGTGCTCATAACGCTCTTCACCCGCAGCTTGTTGGCTTAGGCGTTTTAGCATTGCGTTCCGGGCATTATCTAACTCTTCTTGAGTCACTGGAACAGAGGCGAGGCGTTGAACTTCTGTAAATAAGATATCTAATGTACCTTGGTAATCATTACCTTTAGGGTGGGCAATCATCAATTGTTGTGAACGACGAGAGTCTAACATTGCACCTTGAGCATTAGCGCTAATGGAAGCCGTTAAGCCATTATCAACGATAGTGGAGAAACGTTGATTTAAAATTGATAGCCATAATGAATCCATTAAATCTTCATATTGACCTTGTCGACTATTTAAAGGTGCTGGTAAAGTCCGCTGTAAGGTAAATTGTAAAATACGTGAACCTTGCTCTTTGTCGAAAATCGTTTTAACCAGTAGATCTTTATGATCGATAAAATTGTGCCAAGAAGGATCATCAATTCCTTTGTTTTCGCTATTTTTAGCGTTAAACAGTTGCTTAATATCCGCAATAGCATCGCCCTGATTAAAGTTACCAACCAGTACTAATGCCATTCTTTCTGGTTGATACCAAGTATCGTAATAGCGTTTTGCATCTTTCACATCGCCATGTTTAACAATTTTTAAATCGCCAATAGGATCACGCTCCAGATAACGGCTTCCGTAATAACGTAATTCTTCTAACTGGCGGTTAATACGAAAACCGATACCTTGGCGCAAACGCCACTCTTCAACAATAACAGGGCGCTCTTTATCAAACTCAATAGGGTCAAATGTCATTTCAAATGCCCAGTCTGATAAGATTTTTAACCCTGTTTTAATTTGGATCGGGTTTGCATTCGGCAATGACAGTTTATAAGTTGTCGCATTTAAACTTGTCGCGGCATTAACGTGACTACCTAATTTCATGCCTAGGCTTTCAAGCTGTTTAAAGCCCGTTGTACCCGGAAAATGGGTTGTACCTTTAAATGCCATATGTTCAGTAAAGTGTGAAAAACCGAGCTGTTTTTCATCTTCTTGTACAGAACCACTCTTGACTAATAAACGCATTTCAACACCGCTTTGTGGGCGTTGTAGTAAGTAGACGTCTAAACCATTATCTAGGGTAAAATGGCGAACATCAGGGCGCAGTAATAGCGCGCTTTTGTCATTTTGATTAGGGCTGCTTGCCGCACACCCTAAAAGGGAAAGACTGACGGAAACAATCAGTAATTTACGATACATATTCGGTAACTCCAGCAGGTTGAGAGGAGGACACGGTAGGGGCTTTGAGTGAAATCACATTATCTGCAATCACATGTGTAAAGCGCTGGTGGCTCACTAAGGCAATACCTGCAGTTGGCAGATGTTGTTTTAGCAACTGCAACATGTTCAATGCATTTTGTTCATCAAGTGCAGAGGTGGTTTCATCTAATAAAATAAGATCAGGTTTATTGAGTAATAAACGGGCAAAAATAAGACGTTGTTGCTCACCACCTGATAGGCGTGTTGTCCAATCCGTTTCAAGTGAAAGTTGATTTTTTATTTTATCTAAGCCCACCAAATGAAGCGCTTCTTCATACTCTTTAGTGGAGAATTGATTAGGCTGACAAGGATAAGCGAGCAAACTGTCTAAACGAGCAAAAGGCAGATACATACGCTGTGGGATCCAACACACATTTGGTGAGCGTTGAATTTCCCCTTTGAAATAAGGCCAATGCCCACTTAATGCTCTAAGCAGTGTTGATTTACCTAAACCTGAGCAACCTTCAATAACGGTTAACTCACCCGCTTTTACAGAGAAGTTAATATCTTGGATTAACAGGCTGTCATCTTGCATAAACAGAGAAAGATTGGTTTTTAATTTAATATTTTTGTCATTTAAATCAGTGATTTCTTGCTCATGGTCGTGCTCTAACAGTACCACGAAATTATAAAGACGCGTCACCGTTGCTTGCCATGCCGCAATTTCTTTATACGAGAAAATAAACCAGCTTAATGCCCCTGCAACACTAGAGAATGCTTGTCTCAACTGCATTAATCCCCCCAGCATTAACTCACCAGCAAGAAATTTAGGTAAGGCAAAAATAATCGGTGCCATCGCAGTAGCTTGTTGATAGCCGACAGTGAAGAATGCAAGATTTCTTTCGTAGCGAATAAGGTTATTCCAGTTATGAATAACCCCTAAAAAGCGACTCATTAATTCATTGCGATCACTCATTTCACCACGCTGACCTGCAATCGCATCGCCATGTTGTTTACGGGTGATAAGCGCAGTACGGTAATCGGCTTCTTTGCGTTGCTTATCCATATTAATCTTACGCAATGGTGAACCAATAAACTGCGTAATGGTGATCCCGATAATGGTATAGATAATGCAAGCCCAGAACATATAGCCGGGAATTGTCCACTCGCTGCCCCCTAATGTGAAAGAGATAGCGCCAGACAGTGACCAAAGAATGGTGGCAAAAGAAATAAGGGTGAGTAACGAGTGCAAAAATGTTACGGTTAAACGCATTGTTGATTCGATTAGTAAACGAATATCTTCTGCAATACGTTGATCCGGGTTATCAGGCTCTTGAGAAGTCAGCCTTAACATGTAGTGTTTACTGTTTTTTGATAACCAGCGATCGAGCACTTGTTCAGTCATGCCTTCGCGCCAGCGAATAACCATTTTTTGACGTAAGAAATCGCCCATTACCACAACAGTAATTAATCCTGCAATAATAATGACAAATTGCTGAAGAAGCTTGTAGAGTGCTTGCCCATCAAGTTGTTGTAATGCGTTATAGAAACCGCCATTCCATTCATTCATTTTGACGTTAAACCAGACGGATGACAGGGTTAAGGTCAAAGAGACAATCAATAGAAACCAGCAGTAAAGGGCGGCACGCCGCCCCCAAAAAGGTGAAACTAAATAGAAAAATTGTTTTATTGTTTTCATTGCTTATTGGTCATATTTTTATTGTGTATCGACTTGGTTGCTCACATTAACTTCGTCAATTTATTAATAGTCGTAGCTGACTTGTAACCAGAACTGACGACCTGGTTCATACGATTTGTAATCTTTATCTTGATAAGTGAAGTAGTCAGTTACATTTTTAGTGTTAAGGACGTTATTCACTTCAACAGAGATACCTACGCCATAAGCAAATTCAGGTTTCCAACCCAATTTGGTATCCCAAGAAAAACGACTGCTGTAATTACGTTTTTTGTATTCGAATAATGGGCCATATTCACTTGGTCTTGGGGAGCCATTATTGGCTTTCTCCGCTTGTGAACGAGCGCCATTCCATTGAAGACGGTTATACCAAGTCAAATCCAAATCATCCCAAACACTGGTGAGTTCAGCGGTGACTTTTAATGGTGAGTTAAAATTGCCAGAAGGTAAGTCTTTGGCATTGATGATTTTTCCGTCATACCATACTTTGTCATAGTTCATTCCTTGCGAACTTGGGTCGAAATTGGCATAACCAGTGTCTTTCGGGGTATTTGTCTTACTTTGTTGCCAGCTAATAGAGGCATTAAATACATGGTCAGCTTGAGCTAATTCCCACGGCTGACTATTTCTGACAGAAAGTGTTACGGTGTCGTGAGTGCTACGTCCATTATTATTAAAATGGCGGATTCTTATTTTATCTTTGTCATTTGGATATTTGGTATCACTACGCACTTCGTCACGACCTTCACGATGAACGTATTGTAAACGCCACGTGGTGGATACGATTTCTTGTTGTAAACCTAAGGTAATTTCATCGTTGTAAGGCGTTTTTAGTGAATCGACACCTTCAAAGTCAGTACGGTTTTCCCAATCACTTGGATTATCGTTATCACAAGAGTAGTAGCAGTGTTGTAAGCCTGCATTCTGTGCGCCATAAAGTGCATAAGTCAGCATTGAACGACCGTAATAACGGTTTACACCACCAATAATTAAGGTGTTACCTGTGCCCCAAATATCATAAGTACCACTTAAACGTGGTGAGATATTATTTTTTTGAACAAAATCATCTCTATCTAAACGAATACCTGGACGTAATGTCAGGCGTTTGTATTGAATATTATCATCAAGATAAATCGAGTAGTTGGTATAAGAGGCATCATAAGTACCCGCTAAGAAACGCGTTGTTTGTTGTAATGACCCCATCCACTGATCATCCCATGTGGAGCCAGTATAGGTATAGTTGTAGTAGGTATTATCGCGAATGTAAGAGCCTTTAGTACGGCTTACTTCAAATCCTGTTGTTGGTTGGTGGCTTACCGCACCCCATTCAACAGCATTAAATCTCATAATACTTTTGGCATTATAGGTTTCTTGTTTACTTTTAAGGTCACCTTGTCCACCACTACTAATTTGTTGTGGGTGTTCCCAATCGGTATAGTCTTTAATGGTGACAAAATAGTCTTGAGCATTGGTTCGCTTATCTTCCAGATTTTGATAACCCGCTGTTAATTCTAATGAACCAAGATCAAGTTGATGTTTATAAAGTGCAGTAAAACTTAAGCCATTATGCTCGTTGTCATAACCTGAGTTATAAACCGAACCGGAGAATAAATAACTTTTGTATCTAGCTATATTTGTTGATAAATCAAATGTTTGCTTTTCTGAAATATCCCAAGAGTATTTAATAAAATAGTTATCGGAGGTCCGAGTTTGATCTTTATAATGCGGTGTTTGTTCAACTTGTTCCAATTCACCATCAGGATGGCGAATAATACCGCCTTCTGAACTGATCATCATCGGAATGGTTGATTCACGACGTGATGCAGAGAAAATAAGTCCTGTATTATCCGTTAAGCTAGTTTCAAACCAACCACCGAAGTTTTGTTTGTCGTATTTTTTCTGGAAGCGTGCAGGGTTACTAAAATCATTGTTTGCTGTATCAAAATTCAGTTTTGGATCAGTAAAAATATTATTCCAGCTTGATCGTGTTGTGCGGTAATAGGCATTGGCATGCGTTTCACCAGACCAGCGACGGCTTTGTACTTCAACAGTGCCTCCGGTGAACCCACCAAATTCAACAGGAATGTTATTATCGTAAACCGCGACGCTATCAATTAAACGACTATCAAGGTACATACCTTGTTCATCACTACTAATGCGAGTGTTGGTTTCACCTAAATCTGATTTTGCTGGGTCAAAGTCATTGTTAAAACTGACACCATCAAGTTTATATGAGTTTTGATAACTACTAGAACCATGAATAGAAATACGTGAAGGTTTAATTTCACCCTGATTCATTGATGTGCTGTCATTATTAGAAAATTGAACCGCGGGGTTACTTTTTAGTAAGTCAGTGATATTACCATCACCCGTATTACGCTGTTTGATCTCTTCTGCGGTGATGTATTGTGGCGCGGAAACAACATCGGTAGCAGGATGATAAGCACTACCTACACCCGTGACTTTAACTTCAGGAATAACAATCGCATTAGTCGTTGCGAGAGGGCGAATAACAAATCCACTTCCTTGTGGAATAATCTCTAACCCACTACCAATTAAGACTTTTTGTAATGCAGTTTGGGTTTCAAATTGACCTGAAAGTGCTGGAGCACGTAGGTTTTTGACCGAATTAGCATCAAATAAAATTTGGACTTGCCCTTGTTTTGCAATGGCACTTAATGAATCAGCTAAAGATTGTTCTGGTAAAGCCACTGAAATTGCAGATGCATAAGCGCAAGGTGCGGCAATAGTGGTACTTATTAGCAATGCTAGCAGAGACCTCTTGAGGGTCCCTTTTTTGTTATTCATTCTCATTTCACCAATCCCATTCACTAACTTAATAATTGTTGTTATTAGGGAAGAGGGTGAAATGAGAATTATCCTCACCTGTAAAAAAGAATATTTTTCATATTTATTTTTACTTATTGATAATTAACGCATTATTTTTATCGGTGAAAACCACATTAACCGGCAATATAAGTGGAATTGCGGTAATAAAGCCTTTTGCATCGCTAATATTGGCAACGCCAGAGACTTTCATTTTGGCAATATCAGGGGAGGAAAATTGAATATTGATATCTAGGTAAGGTTTCAGTTTCGTTATCACTTCATTCAATGGTTGTTCAAAGAAATGCAGTTGACCAAAACGCCAACTTCCTACGGAATCAATATTAACCGAAGAGATAACAAAACTATCACTGGCTAATTTGCTGGTGGCTTGAGAGCCTGCGTACAAATAGGCTGGAGAGGATTTAGGGGTTGCTTTAACTTCGACGATCCCTTGATGTACAGCAACGTTAATTTGGTTGTCATCATATCGACTGACTTCAAATTCAGTACCGACAACTTTAATTAATCGTGTATCTGCATGCACATAAAATGGGCGGTAATGGTTTGGTTTTACTTTGAAATAAGCTTGGCCTTTATCTAACCATAATCGCCTTTCTTCTTGTACATAAGCGACTCTGACTTGCGTGTTTCTGTCTAAATAGACTTTAGAGCCATCAGCTAAGGTCATCTCTTTTGGTAAGTCACTGGTTGCAAGCGTCATATTATCCATTAGTAATGCGGGTAAATGACTATAAGGAAGATATAAAACAGTGAGTAGGCAAAAAGTTGCGGTAGTGTGGATAGCGGGACGCCAAAGAGAACGTTTTTTCTTTTCAATGGTGGTTATTGTTGGTCGTGATAATGCATCACATTGACGCCAAATACCTGCAATATCTTGATATGCTTGCCGATTTATATCATTTTCTATCCATTCTTTAAATTCTTGGCGTTGTTTGGAGGTCATTCTTTGGCTGTGTTGTCGGGTGAACCAAAGAGCGGCTTGCTCATCAATAGTATCATTGAGTAATTCATCATCAGTTTCTAAAAAAAGAGGATCTGCGCCCTCATCTGTGTGAGGTTTAGTTTCCGGTATGTTTTTTTCCGGCTTACTCATCATTCGTGCATTTCTCCTGTCCTGCATCGACGTATCTTTTGCAATGTAATAGAGCAGCCGCAATATGTTTTTCCACCATGCTGATCGAAATTTCCATATGTTCCGCTATCTCGCTTTGTGATAATCCATCAAAACGATAAAGAACGAAGGCTTCTCGACGACGAGGAGGTAATGTTGCAATTGCTTCACTAAGTAGATCTAAACGTTGTTGATGCTCAAGGACGTATCCCGGATCAAGCTCAGTTGTATAATTTTGAGCTGCATCATCTAATGCATAATCATCCTGATAGATATTTTTCTGCTTTTGATTTTTTCTCCAATGGTCAATCAAAACGTGGTTCGCTATTTTAAACAAAAAAGCACGCTGTTCTTGTACAGGTGTTTGTTCTTTTCTGTTTAACCATAGTGTAAACACATCTTGAGACAAATCATCTGCATCATGGTAATTACCCGTACGTTTGTGGAAAAAACGCACAAGTTGTCCATAGGTTGATTGATAGGCACAACTAATTTTTTGTGCCAATGATTTATCGCTAGCCATAATCTCTGGTGTCTAAAAAAGAGTGAAATAATAAGCTCTTACTGCTTCTCATGCGAACAAGTTATGATAATTATCAAGCTAATTTTTTATTGTATTATTAATAATAAGCAATATCATTTGTGTTTGTATTATGCCTATAATTCATCAGAAAGAAAATCAGAGGCAAGAATTATGAGTAGTATGTCGGCGACTTTTTCACGCCGTGGGTCATTTTCTATTGGTGGATTAACTGCCAGTATTTTATTTCATACAACGCTAGTCGTTGTCGCTATTGGTTGGATAACCTCTAAAGATGAACGCCATGGTGTTTTACCACCCGCAATGACAATGGATCTTGGTATCTATCAATTAGCTAAGGCAGAAACAAAAGATGTCCCTGTTGGGCCTGAAAAAGTGATGTCTGTTCCTGAACCCGCAGAAACAGAACCAGAGCCTGTGAAAGAAGTATTGGATTTACCTAAAATGCCAGTAGTAGCACAAGGTACTTATGAACGTATCCCAGAAAAACCGAAAGTAAAACCTGTGGTGAAGCCAAAACCCGTTGCGGTGAAAGTGCCTGATGATCTTCCTGTCTCAGAAGCCCCATCAGATGTAACAAGCGCACCTATTTCTGGTTCTAATACAAGCAGTAGTGCTCAATTTAATAGTTTCTCTTCTTCTTCGGCAAGTGGACAAATGGGATGGGAAAGTTTAATACATAGCCATATTGAGATGTATAAACGTTACCCAAGAACCGCAATACGTTTTAAAGCGACAGGCGTGACACAAGTTTCTATTGTGTTAAATGCAAAAGGTGAGTTATTAGATGCGAAAGTGGAAACATCATCAGGTAATCGAATTCTTGATAGAGAGGCGTTAAATACCATTAAGCGAGCTTCACCATTTCCTGCACCGGAGAGTAATCGTTTAGTTAATGGGAATATTTCATTTACGGCACCTTTAAGTTTTGATTACAGGCAAGAGAGTTAATTAATACGGTTCTACAATTATTTATTAAATTTCAAACTCATATAGTTATATAACTATAAAAAAGCAGAGAATAATCTCTGCTTTTTTTGCTATAAAATAGAGTAAATAAATTCGATTATTTGCTCATTCGTTTGTACTTCATGCGACGAGGCTCAAGAGCATCTTTGCCTAATGTCCGTTTTTTGTATTCTTCATATTCAGTAAAGTTACCTTCGAAGAATTCCACTTTACCTTCATCTTGGTAATCGATGATATGTGTGGCAATACGGTCAAGGAACCAACGGTCATGGGAAATAACCATGGCACAACCTGGGAACTCTAACAGGGCATTTTCTAATGCACGTAAAGTTTCAACGTCGAGGTCGTTGGTGGGTTCATCGAGCAGTAACATATTGCCGCCAACTTGTAGCAATTTAGCGAGGTGTAAACGACCACGCTCACCACCAGAAAGTTCGCCAACACGTTTACCTTGGTCAACGCCTTTAAAGTTAAAGCGACCAACATAGGCACGGCTTGGAATTTCAAAGTTACCAATACGCATAATGTCTTGGCCACCTGAGACTTCTTCCCAAACCGTTTTACTGTCATCCATGCTGTCGCGGAACTGATCAACAGATGCTAACTTAACAGTATCACCCAGCACTAAAGTACCTGAGTCTGGTTGTTCTTGACCGGAGATCATACGAAATAGCGTTGATTTACCCGCACCGTTAGGGCCGATAATACCCACAATAGCCCCTTTAGGAATAGAGAAGCTTAAATCATCAATCAGAACGCGATCACCATAAGATTTTGTTAGATTATTAATTTCTAACACTTTATCCCCTAAACGCGGTCCAGGTGGAATAAAGAGTTCACTGGTTTCATTACGTTTTTGATAATCAACGCTATTAAGTTCTTCAAAGCGGGCCAGACGAGCCTTACCTTTTGCTTGACGGCCTTTAGGATTTTGACGGATCCATTCAAGTTCTTTCTGAATAGATTTATGGCGAGCTGCTTCAGTTGCTGCTTCTTGCTCAAGACGTGCGTCTTTTTGCTCTAACCATGAAGAGTAGTTACCTTCCCATGGAATACCTTCACCACGGTCAAGTTCTAAAATCCAACCTGCTACGTTATCAAGGAAGTAACGGTCATGCGTGATTGCAACAACAGTTCCTTCATAATCGTGTAAGAAACGTTCTAACCAAGCCACAGATTCTGCGTCTAAGTGGTTAGTTGGTTCATCTAATAACAGCATATCTGGTTTTTCTAACAGAAGACGACAGATAGCAACACGGCGGCGTTCACCCCCTGAAAGTTTCTCAATTTTAGCGTCCCACTCAGGTAAGCGCAGTGCTTCTGCTGCGCGCTCTAATTGATTTTCAAGGTTATGACCATCATGAGATTGAATAATCGCTTCTAATTGGCCTTGTTCTTTAGCTAATTTATCAAAATCAGCATCAGGATCGGCATAAGCTGCGTAAACTTCATCAAGGCGGTTTAATGCGTTTTTTAGTTCGCTAACGGCTTCTTCAACGGCTTCACGTACGGTATGTTCAGGATTTAATTTTGGTTCTTGTGGTAAATAACCAATTTTAAGACCTGGTTGTGGACGTGCTTCACCTTCAATATCGGTATCGATACCCGCCATAATGCGAAGTAATGTTGATTTACCGGCACCATTTAGACCAAGCACACCAATTTTCGCGCCCGGAAAGAAGCTGAGTGAAATGTTTTTAAGGATATGTCGTTTGGGTGGGACAATTTTCCCGACACGCAACATACTATAAACGTATTGAGCCACTATAATTACCCTTTGATTATAAAAGAGATTTTCTCTGAGGTGCCGTTTTTCGCAATAAAAACAAATTTTTTGTAATTAAGCTGCGTTTTTAGAGCACCTAAATGAACAATAGCAAAGTCAATGTCAGTAATTTGCCAAAGACCCGAAAATGATGAAAGTCGCCAGTATACCCGATTTATAAAAGAAAACCTTAGTCAAAAGCGAGGTTTTTATCTACCTTTCGTGCTTCCTCTGAAAGTAATGAAAATTTCTCTTAAAGAGGGGAACTTACATTGTTAATGATTATCATATTAGCTAATGTATTCAGTATTTGGTGGTTCTATTTGAGGTGGGAGGCATTACGTGGTTAAGCAAAAGTGGTCATTAGCAGTCGCAATAGGGGCTTTGTGTTTTTCAGCATGGGCACAAGCGGATTCATTAAGTGAACAACGTGTTCGCTATCAAGAGATTAAAGCGGCATGGGATCTTAAAAAAATAGATGAAGTTGAAAAATTACTCCCAACATTAGAAAACTATCCACTTTATCCCTATCTGGAATATCGCCAAATCACCGATAATCTTGATGTTATTGCGCCTGCCGCAGTGAGTGAGTTTGTTGCGAAATATCCGACATTACCGCCAGCAAAAGCACTTCCTTCGTTATTTGTAAATGAATTGGCTAAGCGTCAAGAATGGCAAAATTTACTGACTTTTAGCCCTAATCCACCTAACCCCAAAGCAGCTAGATGTAACTATTATTATGCCAAGTGGGCAACCGGTGATATTCAAACGGCATGGATGGGAGCTAAAGAAGCATGGCTAAACGGCACATCAATGCCATCAAGTTGTGATCCCCTTTTTGATGAATGGCAAAAAGCTAATCAATTAACACCAGAGTTAGTATTAGAACGAATTAACTTAGCAATTAAAAATGGAAATACAGGACTTGCGGCTTACTTAGCAAGACGCCTTCCAGAAAACTATCAAACGATTAGTGATGCTTTAGTTGAATTACAAGACTATCCAAACTTAGTTGGGCGCTATGCAACTGCGCTTTCACCAACCGATTTTACTCGTTCTATCATACAATCGGCATTTTCACGTTGGGCAAGAAAAGATGCAGATGCGGCTAGAGCGCAACTGGATAATATCGCACATGCCCAAAAAATGACGGCGAGTGAACGCCAATTAATGCGTGATACTGTAGCGTGGCAATATATGCCTTATGCCACACCAGAGCAGGTAAAATGGCGTGATAACGTTATTCAAGATACCGCATCAGATACACTGCGTGAACGTCGTGTACGCTTAGCATTAAGCCAAAACCAACCAGCGGAATTGGCGTTGTGGTTAGAAAGACTCTCTCCTGAAAGTAAAAATAAGGAAGAGTGGCGTTATTGGCGTGCAATGGTATTGCAATCTCAAGGTAAAAATAGCGAAGCACAAGCTATTTTAGAAGCGCTGACGCAAAATCGTGGTTTTTATCCAATGGTTGCCGCAACCAAATTAGGTAAGCCTTATGTGATGGTGATAGATAAAGCACCGAGTGTTTCATCAAGCATCCCTAATCAGCCAGAAGTACAACGTGTTCGCGAATTAATGTATTGGCAAATGGACAACTTAGCGCGCTCAGAGTGGGCAAACTATGTTGCTTCGCAACCCGCACAAATGCAGTCTGAATTAGCACGCTATGCATTTGAACAAAAATGGGCTGATTTAGCAGTGCAAGCCACTATTACAGGAAAAATGTGGGATCACTTAGAAGAACGTTTTCCTCTTGCCTGGAAAAACGAGTTTGAACAATACACGCAAGATAAATCGATAGATCGTAATTATGCAATGGCCATCGCTCGCCAAGAAAGCGCGTGGAACCCACAAGCACGCTCTTCAGCTGGTGCAACCGGTTTAATGCAGGTAATGCCAAAAACGGCTGAATTTACGGTAAAACAAGCAGGTATTACGGGTTATGTCAGTAGTGCGCAATTAACTAATCCGGTAAAAAACATTGAGATTGGTACTGCTTATCTTGATTCTGTTTATCAACGATTTAACCAAAACCGTATTTTGGCAAGTGCTGCATATAATGCAGGGCCTGCGCGTGTTGATCGTTGGTTATCTGATGCAAATGGTCAATTAGATGCTATTGCGTTTGTAGAAAGTATTCCTTTTGCAGAAACGCGTGGTTATGTCAAAAATGTACTCTCTTTTGCTGTTTTTTATAGCTATTTTGCGGGTGAACAACAACCGGTGTTAACTGAGAATGAATGGAATAGTCGTTATTAAGGGATAAAAAGGCGATTTATCGTGGGAGCCTCTTTGTACATTAGCAAAGTATGATATAGTTTGTACTAGTTAATGAGTGTGGCAAAAAGAGGCTTTTACGATGCAAGATCCTGCATTATCACCTGAAGAGAATGAACACTGGCTAAGATTCGTTGAGTTATTACAACATGCATTTGAGCAAGATGTGCATTTTCCTATTTTACAGCTTTTAATGACACCTGATGAACGAAGTGCTTTGGCGACACGAGTACGCATTGTGCAAGAGCTAATGCGGGGAGATTTAAGTCAGCGTGAGCTAAAAGAAGAGCTAGGTGTTGGTATTGCGACTATTACTAGAGGCTCTAATAGCTTAAAAACAGCACCACATGAAGTGAAGTTATGGCTAGAAAAAGAGCTAATGACAAAAAAATAGTTGTATTATAATAATGTGGGCTAGAAAGATAAAAAGCCATTTAATTATTTGATTAAATGGCTTTTTGCTTTCTTTTTACCTAAAAAACACATACCAGATTAATTATTAATCTTCTTTTTGATTGAGTTCTTTATAGATATCATGAGTCACTGGCACTAATGCCAGAACTAATGCTTGCTGGTAAACAGAAGTACGACTGAGTAGGCCATCGGTAAAATAACCAATTGCACCACCACGTTGTTTAATATTGTCAATTTTGGTTAAAAAAGCCATTTCATCACCAAGCTCTCTGCCTTCACGGACCCCTTTTAAGATCTGCTCTGGTAGCATAAGACTTGCAGAACGTGATTCTCCACGAATTTTTCCATGTTCGACAACAATCCAAGCGAAAGTCATATCATCTTCAATACCGGCTTCAACACCTACCCAAAAATCTGCTTCGGGGCGAACTTGACGAGCCGCCATTACACGCTGACGTGCGCCAGTTCTCGTTTCTGTATTTCCGATAGGTTGTTGTGGAACACGGCTATCGACATTAATATCTTCAATATCAAAGGTATCTTTACCGAACACTTGCTCAAAAGCGAGTTTTATCGCGTTGATTTTTGCTGGATTCGTAGTGGCTGCAATGACATGATACATAATGAATTAATCATCCTTTGAAAAATTAGAGCAGTATAACGGAAAAAATGTATGTTACAGGTCTATCTTGTTCGCCACGGTGAAACTGAATGGAACGTGGCGAGACGTATTCAAGGGCAATCTGATAGCCCACTAACAGCAAATGGTGTGCGTCAAGCACAGCAAGTTGCTGAAAAAGTAAAATCAGCGGGTATTACCCACATTATCTCAAGCGATCTTGGCCGCACTCGTCAAACGGCAGAAATCATTGCACAAGCTTGTGGTTGTGAAGTGATAACTGACTCACGTTTACGTGAACTCAATATGGGCGTTCTTGAACAGCGAGAGATCGCAACATTAAAGACACAAGAAGAGGCTTGGCGCAAGAGTTTGATTGATGGTACACCTGATGGGCGAATTCCCCAAGGAGAATCAATGGCAGAATTAGCGAGTCGAATGCAGGCTGCGTTAAATCAATGCCTTGATTTACCCGAAAATAGTCGCCCACTCTTAGTGAGCCATGGTATTGCATTAGGATGTTTGCTGAGTACCGTCTTGGGATTACCTGCATATGCAGAACGCCGTTTAAGACTGCGTAATTGTTCAATTTCTCGTGTCGATTATCAAAATAGCCCTTGGCTTGCCAATGGTTGGGTGATTGAAACGGCTGGAGATGTGAGTCATCTTACTGATATAGCACTAGATGAAGTTCAACGCTAAAAAATAAAAGCTCTCTTTGACGTGACTATCAAGAGAGCTTTTTCTTATGCGGTTACATCTTCACGTTTAATGGGGATGTAATATTCAAAGCGTTGTATATGATCTTGTGGCTCTGTCACCATCTCATTGCTGTAACGCACATTTTTAAGGTAGTATTTTTCGACGTCATAACCTTTACGGCGAGTTAATCCCATTTTAGGTAAACAAACACCATAAATTAGGAATAAAAACTCCTGCATTGCCCCTCGTTTTGCCTCGCCTTCGAAATCAAAGCGAATGTAATCACCACCGGCTAATGAGACTTCATGGGCTGCATCATCCTCAATAAATGTTGCATAGTCAGGCTCAACGGCAGTGGTATAAAGCACACGTTGCTCATCTTCATGTTCATCACTATGTTGTGCATGATGAAGACCATAAACTTGGTGAGGAACCGCATTTATTTTGCTCATATAGTAACGCCAGAATGTTTGGCGCATATCGGAACAAGCTTCAGCCCATTGCTCAAGTGTATGGCTACATGTTTGCTCAATACCAATAAGTTTTTTCTCAGGTAATTGTACAAATTCCCATTTTGGTAAATTTTGAGGATCTAGGGTAATAGGTGGGCAAATTCCCACCGCGCACCATTCATCAGTACGACGATAAAGTGCCGGAGTCCTATCAAATTGTTTTTTAAAAGCACGGGTAAACGTCTGTTGAGAATCAAAACGATATTGCAAAGCAATGTCTAAAATGGGGCGGCTCGTTAAACGTAATGCAACAGCCGCGCGCGATAGACGCCTTGAACGAATATAAGAACCAATCGCTTGTCCTGTAACTTCTTTAAACATGCGTTGTAGATGCCACTTGGAGTAACCTGCTTTGGTTGCGACATTATCGAGGGATAATGGCTTATCAAGGTTACTATCAAGCCAAGCGAGCAAATCACGTATGATGTTGGTTTGATCCATACATCTCCCTTAGTCATATTCGTTTATTTATTGCGGTAGATGTTAAATAGCTTGAACATCTATAACAAGTTATATTGTTAGGCAGTCGTAAAATATAGTCTTTTTCAACGACTGATGTACACAAATTCTTCTATCAGTTAGCAAAAGATTGTTTTATTCTAGACCTAATTATTCTTTCATCTTTTCAATGGAACAAAGTAAATATGTTAAATTTCAAAAAGATGCTAGCGGTGTCTATCTTACTCCCTTTTTCTTTCATGGCAAAAGCGGAAGAAATTGGTTATGTCGATACTGTATTTAAGTTTTTTGGTGCTAATCATAAAATTGTGATTGAGGCATTTGATGATCCTGAAGTTAAAAATGTGACCTGTTATTTAAGTCGTGCAAAAACAGGTGGGATCTCAGGAAGTCTAGGTCTTGCTGAAGATACGGCGGATGCGGCAATTTCTTGCCAGCAAGTGGGGCCTATTGAGTTAAGTGAAAAGGTGATTAAAGGAAAAAATCGAGGTGATGTAGTTTTCCAAAAAAGAACATCTTTAGTCTTTAAAAAACTTCAAGTTGTCCGTTTTTACGATAAAGAACGTCATGCACTGATTTACTTAACTTATTCCGATAAGGTCATTGATGGCTCGCCAAAAAATGCGATCAGTGCCGTGCCTATTATGCCGTGGAAAGAGTGATTTTTATTAATTAGATAACTTAATGATTAATAAAATTAATATGAATGAGGTTTAAAATTTTTTTTAAAAAATAGCTATATTTTTTTTCAAAATAGTTGTTGAGATCAATTTTCACCTTTTGTTATTTTATTAATACGATACTACATAAAGAAAACCCCCGAATTTCATTCAGGGGTTTTTTCTTAGTAAGTGTTTGAGATGAAATCAAATCACTCGTCTAAATCACCACAGAAACGATAACCTTCGCCATGGATTGTAGCAATGATTTCAGGTGTATCTGGTGTAGATTCGAAATGCTTACGAATACGACGAATAGTAACGTCAACAGTACGATCATGAGGTTTCAATTCACGGCCTGTCATTTTCTTCAGTAATTCTGCACGAGTTTGAATTTTTCCTGGATTCTCGCAGAAATGTAGCATCGCACGAAATTCACTGCGTGGTAATTTGTATTGTTCACCAGCAGGGCTGATCAGTGAGCGACTGTTAATATCGAGCTCCCAACCATTGAATTTATAGCTCTCGACTAAACGGCGTTCTTCTGTGCCATTAACTAAATTCATGGTACGTGACAATAAGTTACGAGCACGAATCGTTAATTCACGAGGGTTAAATGGTTTAGTAATATAATCATCAGCGCCAATTTCAAGGCCTAAGATTTTATCTACTTCATTATCACGACCTGTTAGGAACATTAATGCAACACTTGCCTGTTCACGTAATTCACGAGCCAGTAACAGCCCATTTTTACCAGGAAGGTTAATGTCCATAATAACCAGATTAATATCATGATCAGATAGAACATTGTGCATTTCGTTGCCATCAGTGGCTTCGTGTACGATATACCCTTCAGCTTCGAATATGCTTTTCAGGGTATTACGAGTAACTACTTCGTCTTCAACAATCAGAATGTGCGGGGTTTGCATATTTGCTACCTAAAATTACCAAAAATAGAAAAAGGAAATCTGTGTTTAACTTCTGTGTGTGCACTTGTGTGGTTATTCATTTTTGTTATTAGCACGCAAAAACTAGACCCAGATTGAAATTCGATAAATAACCATCACGTTATTACAAAAAAATTACGATTTTAATCGACAATGAACGCTAAAATCAGAATGCAAAACGCCCATAGTCTATTAACAGCAATATAACACCAGTTGTATTAAATACCATCTAAAAAGCTAACTTTTGTTGACACATATCAAAATCAAGATAACAGCTTAACCCTGATTTCAATAGTTAACTATATAATTTGATTTATGTAATGTAAAAGAAAAATATATGTTAAATATAGTGGGGATTATTTTTTTTACCAGTTTTGTTACACAAATTAAAGGAGCCTAAAATACCTTATTCCTTATAAAAGTACAAATACCCAAATAACCCCAAAATAGTAGCTTTATTTTCTTTGTTTATCCCTTTGTGGTAGGAATATCTATACCACACTAGAGGTAGTGTTCGAAAAAATTTCATTTAAGTGAGATTTATTTTTTGTGTAAAAAAAAGAAAAAATTTGACATCTCTCTCGCTTTGCTTTAACCAGTATATAGTCAAACTAAATTTGAGACAGACAGGATAGTTATGCGTATTTACAGCCCAGCTAAAATGACAATTATTACCACCACCACCGGAATTTTATATTGCGGGACGGGCTGTCGCATATAAAAAACGAAAATCGAAAAAGCCCGCATTGAGAAATGCGGGTTTTTTTTTGGGTGAAAAATCAGGAGAGTTGTATGCGAGTGTTAAAATTTGGGGGAACTTCAGTTGCTAATGCAGAGCGTGTGCTGAATGTTGCTGATATCGCTGAGAAAAAAAGAGAACAAGGACAAGTCGCTCTTGTATTATCAGCACCAGCCAAAATAACGAATTATTTGGTTGCAATGATTGAAAAAACGGCAGAAGGTGAAGATCCTCTCACTCAAGTACGAGAAGCCGAGCAAATTTTTGCTAATTTATTACAAGGATTAAGAGAAAAACAGCCAGGCTTTGACTATGAGCGCCTAAAAGATAAGGTTGAACGTGAATTTGCCGAGATCAAACATATTCTTCATGGTATTTCTTTATTAGGTCAATGCCCTGATAGCATCAATGCAGCGATGATTTGCCGTGGTGAAAAGCTCTCTATCGCCATTATGGAGTCTGTTTTACAAGCTCGTGGTTATAATGTCACCGTTATTGATCCTGTAAAAAACTTACTCGCACAAGGTCACTACCTAGAATCTACCGTTGATATTCCTGAATCTACTCGTCGCATCTTGGAACTTAATATCGCAAAAGACGATATAATTTTAATGGCTGGTTTTACCGCAGGTAATGAAAAAGGTGAACTGGTTGTATTAGGCCGTAATGGTTCAGACTACTCAGCCGCAGTATTAGCAGCTTGTTTACGTGCTGAATGCTGTGAAATTTGGACTGATGTTGACGGTGTTTATACTTGTGATCCACGCTTAGTACCTGATGCTCGTTTATTGAAGGGCATGTCATATCAAGAGGCAATGGAGCTGTCTTACTTCGGTGCTAAAGTACTTCATCCTCGCACTATTGCTCCAATCGCCCAATTCCAAATTCCTTGTTTGATTAAAAATACAGGTAATCCTGATGCACCGGGTACACTGATTGGCGATGGCCAAAAAGATGAGAGTACTCCTGTTAAAGGGATCACCAATCTTAATAACATGGCGATGATCAACGTATCAGGCCCTGGTATGAAAGGTATGGTAGGGATGGCAGCTCGCGTATTCTCTGTGATGTCGAGAGCAGGTATTTCTGTTGTTCTTATTACACAGTCTTCTTCTGAATACAGCATCAGCTTTTGTGTGCCACAAAAAGAATTAATAAGAGCGCAAAAAGCATTATCAGATGAATTTTATTTAGAATTAAAAGATGGTGTGCTTGATCCATTAGATATCATGGAAAACGTAGCGATTATCTCAGTCGTAGGTGATGGCATGCGTACTCTGAAAGGGATTTCAGCACGATTCTTCTCTGCGTTAACACGAGGCAATATTAATATTGTTGCCATTGCTCAAGGATCGTCTGAACGCTCTATTTCTGCAGTTATTGCCAATGATTCAGCAACTAATGCGGTACGGTTATGTCACCAAATGCTATTCAACACAAATCAAATCGTTGAAGTTTTTGTGATTGGTGCGGGTGGTGTAGGTAATGCATTAATTGAACAAATTCATCGCCAACAGGCATGGTTGAAAAATAAACATATCGATCTTCGTGTATGTGGCATTGCCAATTCACGCGCCATGTTAACGAATATGCAAGGTATTGATTTAGATAATTGGCAACAAGCCTTAAAAGAAGCCAAAGCTCCTTTTAGTTTTAGTCAACTTATTCGCTTAGAAAAAGAGTACCACTTCTTAAATCCAGTGATTGTTGATTGCACATCAAACGAGGAAATTGCGCAACAATACGCAAATTTCTTACAAAATGGTTTTAATGTGGTTACACCAAACAAAAAAGCGAATACGCTGTCGATGGATTATTACTATCAAATCCGACAAGCTGCTGAAGCTTCACGTCGTAAATTTTTGTATGACACTAACGTGGGTGCAGGTTTACCAGTCATTGAAAACCTACAGAACTTGCTTAATGCAGGTGATGAATTGGTTCAATTTAATGGTATTCTTTCAGGCTCACTCTCTTACATTTTTGGCCAATTAGACGAGGGTAAGAGCTTGTCAGAAGCAACGTTTTCAGCGAAAGAAAAAGGTTTCACAGAACCTGATCCTCGTGATGATCTTTCGGGTATGGATGTTGCGCGTAAATTGCTGATTTTAGCCCGCGAAGCGGGTTATAAATTAGAGTTAAGTGATATCGATGTAGAGCCAGTGTTACCGACTTCATTTGACAGCACAGGTGATGTTGCAAGTTTCTTAAATCGTTTACCTCAAGTTGATGTTGAATTTGACGCTAAAGTCGAAGAAGCACAAAAAGCAGGCAAAGTATTACGCTATGTTGGTGTTATTAATGAAGGTCAATGCCAAGTTAAAATGATGGCTGTTGATGCTAATGATCCTCTGTTTAAAGTAAAAAATGGTGAAAATGCTTTAGCCTTTTACACTCGCTACTATCAGCCAATTCCATTAGTGTTACGTGGATATGGTGCGGGTAATGATGTTACTGCCGCTGGAGTGTTTGCAGATGTATTACGTACCTTATCATGGAAATTGGGAGTTTAAGCGTGGTTAAATTTTACGCACCGGCATCAATAGGTAACGTGAGTGTCGGGTTTGATGTTCTTGGCGCTGCGGTTTCACCTATTGATGGGCAATTGCTTGGAGATTGTGTCACCGTTGATGCGGCTTCATCATTTACACTGGAAAGTAAAGGGCACTTTGTCAGCAAATTACCCACTGATCCTAAACAAAATATAGTGTATCAATGCTGGCAGTTATTCTGTGAGAAACTAGGCAAAGAACTTCCTGTGGCAATGGTTTTAGAAAAAAATATGCCAATTGGTTCTGGTTTAGGATCAAGTGCTTGCTCTGTTGTTGCTGCATTAGTTGCACTTAATGAGTTCGCTAAAAAGCCTTTCAATGAAAGACAATTATTATTAATGATGGGTGAGTTGGAAGGGCGTATTTCAGGAAGTGTGCACTATGATAATGTTGCACCTTGCTATTTAGGTGGTCTACAACTCATTCTTGAACAAAATGACATCATTTGCCAATCTGTACCGACATTTGAAGATTGGTACTGGGTAATGGCTTATCCTGGAATTAAAGTCTCTACCGCACAAGCCAGAGCCATATTGCCAAAAGAATATGCTAAGGCAGATATCATTAATCACGGACGCTATTTATCTGGTTTTATTCATGCTTGTCATACTCAACAACCTGAATTAGCAGCAAATTTAATGAAAGATGTGATAGCTGAACCTTACCGCACTCAGTTGCTTCCAGGATTTGAAAAAGCCAGAGAAGCTTCACAAAAGAAAGGGGCATTGGCTTGTGGCATTTCAGGCTCAGGCCCTACTCTTTTTACCATTACCGATTCATTAGAAATTGCACAAGATATGGCCGAATGGTTAAAACAACACTATGTACAAAACAGTGAAGGTTTTGTACATATCTGCCGTTTAGATACGCGTGGCGCAAGACAGATAGGGTAAGTCATGAAATTATACAATTTGAAAGATAATCAAGAGCAAGTTAGCTTTGCTCAAGCGGTAAAGCAAGGTTTAGGTAAGCACCAAGGTCTCTTTTTTCCACAGGACTTACCGTCGTTTACTAAAGCTGAAATTGATGAATTATTAGCGCTTGATTTTGCAACACGCAGTAGCCGTATTTTAACGGCATTTATAGGTGATGAAATTCCTGCTGATGTATTAGCAAAACGAATTAACACTGCATTTGCATTTCCTGCACCAGTGACTCAGGTTGAAGACGACATAAGTTGTTTAGAGCTTTTCCACGGTCCAACATTAGCATTTAAAGACTTTGGTGGCCGCTTTATGGCACAGATGTTGTCAGAAGTTGCAGGCAATCAACCTGTAACTATTTTAACTGCAACATCTGGTGACACTGGTGCTGCCGTTGCTCATGCATTCTACAAATTAGAAAATGTACAAGTTGTTATTCTTTATCCTGAAGGCAAAATTAGCCCATTACAGGAAAAATTGTTCTGTACATTAGGTGAAAATATTCACACTGTTGCAATTAAAGATGACTTCGATGCTTGTCAATCATTAGTAAAACAAGCTTTTGATGATGAGTTCTTAAAGAAAACAATGTATTTGAACTCAGCAAACTCCATCAATATCAGCCGACTATTGGCTCAAATTTGTTATTACTTTGAAGCCGTTGCCCAAATTCCTGCTGAAAAACATGAACAACTCGTGATTTCTGTGCCAAGTGGTAACTTTGGTGATTTAACTGCGGGCCTATTAGCGAAATCTTTAGGGTTACCTGTTAAACGCTTTATTGCAGCAACAAACGTAAATGATACAGTTCCTCGCTATTTAGATAATGGTAAATGGGAACCTCACCGTACTGTTGCAACTCTTTCTAATGCAATGGATGTTAGCCAGCCTAATAACTGGCCACGTATTGAAGAATTGTACCGTCGCAAAGAGTGGGATCTCTCTGATCTGGCTCATGGTGCTGTTAGTGATAAAACAACGGAAGAGACAGTACGTGAGCTTGCAAAAAAAGGTTATATTTCAGAGCCACATGCTGCTGTTGCTTATCGTTTATTACGTGATGAGCTTCAAGAGGGTGAATACGGCTTATTCTTAGGTACTGCGCACCCAGCGAAGTTTAAAGAAAGTGTAGAGCGTATTTTAGGGGGGGAGCTACCATTACCTCAAGAATTAGCAGAGCGAGCAGATAAAGAATTACTATCACATTTTTTACCAGCTGATTTTACTAAATTACGTGAATTTTTATTAGAACGTGCACCAAAATAAAATAATTTACTAGGATCTCAATAAAAAACGCCAGTGAAATACTGGCGTTTTTTTTAAATAAGCAATTATAGTTATTTCTTTCTATTAATTTTTCAAATATAAAATCTACACAAGTCAACAAAAAGAAAACATCTAATAATAGTATTTATAAAAGTTAATGTTTTAATAATTAGAATATTATCTATTTATAATGTTAGTGGTGTTATTTTAATAAAGAATAGAAGAAATGGAATATGAAAAATAATAAAAGGATTTTAGTAAATGACATAATTAATGAAATTTCAAATAATATTGAGAGGTTCATAAGAGAAATAATTGGAAATAGAGATGTTAATAATAATGTAATCAAAAATGCGTTGTTATTAAGTTATATAAATAAGCTGATAGACAAAGGGGAATATTTTTCCAATGGTTATTTATTAGAAATCAAAAACACTATTGATTTATATGACTTGAATGTTAAAAATAATAGAATTGAGAATTATGTCATAAAAAAAATAGAAGACAATATTAATTTAAATATAAATACTCTTATTTTTAATTATAAAAAACAAAAGGAAATGAAACCTTCATTAGTAAAGAAATATAAAATAGAAACATATTTTCACAATAAAAATGATGGTGTTCATAGTATCCTTACTAATAATGGATATTATTATTGTTATATAAATGAAGGTGAGGGTGTTTATATATCGATTTATTCTATTGATAATATTGTTAAATTTTTTAATACTAAAAGTGACTTGGTTAGTGATGTCATTATAAATTTAAAAAATATAGATAAGTTAGAGACTTTAAAGGTAAATTCATATCAAAAATATGAATTTATTAATAATTATTATTATAGAAGTGATTGGATTGTAAATAAAGACTTTATGCTTAATGAATGGGTAGAAAGCATAAAAAAACAAGGTGAAGGAGAATTGGATGATAATTATACGTTAAGAATGATAGAATCTAACAAAAGTAAATCTGTTTTTATTGTTAAAAATAAAGAGAAAAAAAGAGAAACAATATTACATATTTATAGTGACTCTATAGAGTTAAGTATAAATATAGCAATGCAATATTATAAAGAGGCGGATGATGGAATTGAAACCATTTTTAGCCAAAAAGAAAATAAATGGATAAAAACGAAGATTTCAAAAAATAATAGATACATTGAATTTAATCAAGATAGTGATTTCATTATACCAATGAGGAATATAATGGAATATATTAGTATACTGGGAACAGCTGAATCGACCTATGAATTTTCGCATGATGAAGCGATAGGAGGGCTTTGTTATGGGTTAAGTATGAACTATTTATTAGAAATAAGAAATAATGGTGTAGAATATGGAACTAACTATATCATATGGTTAAAAAAATGTGCAGAGTTACTTTATTTCAATACTAAAAATAAAAAAATAAAAGCATTGGAAAATATTTTGATTAATAATGAAGTTGAATACAATTTAATGAGACTAATGGAGGAAACAAAAAAAATATTTTATTCTCAATCTTCTCAGTTTTCACATTATGATGACTATTGGAGGGTTAGAAAATATAAAGAATATCTTGATTTATATATTTATGATCCAAGAGAGATGTTTAATAATAAAGAGGTTAGTTTTAGTCAATATATTTATAGTATGGGATTAACATTAAAAGAAAGAAGGGAATCAACTATAGATGATTTTTTAAATATCATCATGGATAATATAATTAATAAAAAAAACTATTATTCACATATACAAACTGAAGTTCATAACATTGCCTTTTCATTAAAGGTATATACAGAGAAAGAATATTTTCTTTCATTGTTTGATGCAAACTTGGGAGTATTTGAATTCTATCATTTTGATGATTTTAAAGATAAGTTTAAATGGTTATTATCTAATTATAAACCCATAATTAGAAAAGGAAAAAAATATATTGGGATCGTTGAGTGTGAAGAAAATAGTAACCCATTTTACCAAACTAAATGGAGTGAAAGTCTAGCAGAAAAAAATAAAAACTTAGTTGAGAACTTAAAAAAAATAGGGTTTTCTTTAGAATTTAAAGATAATATTAAAGGGAAAGTAATTGAATTAATTGATGAGAATACATTAATTTTTGAAATATTAGATAATAATAGGAGCATAGAAGTAAGTATTGAAAGTAATTCTATTAATGAAACTATTTTATATATTCAAAAAAATATTGATAAAATCACCCATGATAAATCAATAAATAAAATGATTGTAGGCAAAGATAGCGATGGTGAAGCTATTATTACACCAACATTAATTAATTTTCCTAGTGTAAGAGAAAATAATAGAGGATATATTGATTTTCAAGATAATTACTTTGAAAACTTAATTAATATAAATAAAGATTTGGCAATAGGACAGTCAAAAATAAGATTGTCAGCTATTTTATCTAATCTTAAAATATTAAATGGAAATATTTATTTTAATAAAATTGTTGCTAGTATTGAATTATTAAAAATTATTCCTGATTATATTAAACAATATGAAAATAGCTCAGTTAATGAAATATTAAATAAAATATACAAAAAATTAGAAAGTAAGATTTTTAATTATTTTGTAAATATTAATAAAGATAACTTTTTATCTATAGCATCAAAAAACAGCTCAGTAGCAGCTAGAATTTATCAAATTATTGTATCAGAGACTAATGGAAGTTATTTTGGTATCAGTGATTTTATTTATAATAATATAAAGAGTAATTTTTTATTAAATAATAGAAGTAGTGTTGATAAAATAAATTATAAAAATTACTATTTTATGCTGGAAAAAGAAAATATAAAAAATATTATTGATGGGATAAGTATTGAATATATAAAGGACGGTTTTTTTATCATTTCAAATGATAAAGTTTATACTAATATTACCTATAATCAATTAAATAATAATAGGGAAGATCCTGCAATTAATTATTTATTAGAAGTAATAGAAAATCAATTGGATAAAAAAATAATTTATAAAGATAAAACTTATAATGAAATCTATATTAGTACATATTCCACTCAAGATTATAAAGATTTTTTATTACAAAAAGAGATCTCTGAATTAGAAAGTATCTATAAGGAAGATAATGATGCAGAATACTTTCCCAATAGATTTTATATTGAAGAGGAAGATCCAGAAAAATTAATAAATAAATCAATAGAATTATATATTTCTGAACTAGATACTCATAATGTATTGTTTGAATATGATGAAAAAATAATTAAATATTTATTAGATAATAAGAATATTATTTTAAATAATGATATATCTCATGTTTTTATTGATATTTTCCCCACAGATCTAAATCAAGAAATTAGATTTTTTAATATCACAGGCGTGAAGAATGAATTAATAAATAATTTATTTAAAAAATACCCACAATTAGAAGAATTTATCTCTTTTTGTAAGGATAAAAAAATAAAATTCACAATGATTAGTTATGAGGAGAGTGAGGGGGTTTTTGGTAAAATTGTAAAGAAGAAAAAAGAAATTGAATATGTATACGATACTCTCTATGAAAATACCATTCCAAGCGAAAAAATTATTTATATAGGTAAAAAAGAAAATATTTATAATTCTATTTATAGTGAGCAATTTATTGAAGGCATTGCTCAAAAAATAAATGTTCCAGTATACAAAATTAGCAATGATAAAATAATGTTATCTACTGAGGGAACACTTCTTTATAGTGATCCTGTTGATGCTAAAAATATAATAAATAAAATAATAAATGACTTTATATTAAATGAAGTGGTGACGGAAAAATCTATATCATCGATCGAAAAAAATAAAAAATATCATCGTGTTTATCATGCAAATAAAATATATAAAAAAATAAATTCTATTTATCCTGATTATAGAAAGGATAACAATTTTCTATTTGGATATAGAAATAAAATTGTTAACTTTATTAATGATTTCTCAAGTCATATGACTGAAAATGATATTTTCAATTATATAGAAAAAAATAAATATAATTTAAAAATGGAGGAGCTAGGAGCACTGCTTAGAGAAATAGATAACAGAGTATTAAGTCTTGAAGAATTGGGTAAACAAAGAAAGCGATTTGTTCAGTTATTTAATAAAGTTCAGAAGAAAGGAATGGTTGATAGTAAAGCATTATCTCTCTCTTTTCCTCAAAAGATTGTTTTATCAAAATTAAAAGAGGGAGGTGAAGGGTTTTGTGAATCATTAAGTATGTTATTTGCAGGAGTGAAATATTTTGAGCATCAAGGAAATCAGCAAAGTGGCCAATTATTTTTAAAAAAGCTGGCTTGGTTAATTGATTTTTTTGATGCTGATATAAATAAGCAGAAAATAATAAATAATGAATTAGAATTAAATGAGTCAACGAAAAATTTACTTTCTATACTTCAAGAGCTTAGTCGTGGTAATTTATCGTTATCTTCAATCACCGAGGGTATTAAGCAAGAAACTCATGAGCTAACATTAAGCTCTGTTTTTCATCGTCTTTTTAATAATAAGAATACATCTTCTAATTATTTACAACTTTATACGAAAGATCATGCTTTATTTGTATGGGGCAATAAAAATAATTCTAACTATGGATTATACGATCCTAATTTTGGCTTAGCTGAATTTTCAGAAGAAAATAAGTTTAAACATTATTTAACAGAATTTTTTCACGGTGATGATATTAATGCTAAAAAAATATATAAATTAGAAAAAATAAAATCAGACGATTTTTTGTTTAATAAAATATTAAATATTAACGCAGAGGCATTAATTAATTTTAAATTTAAAAATGGTAAATCTATGAGGGAATTTATTACAGAACCTCTAGATTTACATAAATTAGATATTATGACTAACCCTAATAAGGATTTTGAAAGACGCATAACAAATGAAATGTTAATTGATGAAACTAGAATAATTCAGTTAGCGATACCGAGTGAAATTATTGATGGAATTATTTATCATAAATTTTCGATAGATTATTCAGTATATAAATATTATGATGAACTTTCTAAATTATTTCATTCTGACTCTCATGAAGATATAAAAAATAAATTAATTGAAATAATTAATGATCCATTAGTAAGTAAGAGATTCAATCGATTTGTTATTAATGATGTTGATCAAAATAATTTCATGAATATATTTGATAATAAGGTTCATGACTTATTTAATAAAGATAAAATTGTATCTATAAAAATATTAATTAGTTCTATTAATGATGATCCCAGAGTAATAAAAAAGCTATCAGAAAATTCTAAACAATTATTATCTGATTTCTTTTCATTATCTGGGGATGAATTAATTGGTGAGATTTTACGAATAGTATCAACACAAGAAAAGTATTTATATACTATTAATCAACTAGATATGATGGTGTTTTATTCACTAAGTACTAATTTCAATGATGCAAATCAAAAAATTAATGAAACTACAGATCTTAAAAAAATCACTACACAATTCATTGCTGATTTAAATAAACAAGAAAAAAATAGTTATCATACATTTCAAAAGAAACTTTTAAATTTACCTCAATATTTTTCTTTTTCAGGCAATGAAAACTTCTCTTCTTTAATTTTATTTAATTACTTATCAAGTGAAATAAGAGATAAAGTCGAGCGCATTGATCACTTGTCTATGATCGAGGAATTGTATTATAAAAATTCGATAGATAACATTAATAGTCATGAAGAGCACTACTTATCTCTTTTTGAAACATTGCTTTCAACACTTTCAGAGAGTAAAGATCTAAAAGAAAATATTAAACACTTAAATTATGGCATATTAGATGAAATAATCATTGAATTAAAACCAGGAAATTATCTCTTAGATATAGATCACGAAAAAATAAATTTAACCATTAATACTTCTCCTGAAGGAATGATAAGATTTGATGTTTTTATTAATAAGGTTGGTAGTATAAAAATAATAGGTCATGATAAAAATAAAATAACTTCTGATTTACTAAATTTAATAAATAACATTATTTATAAAAATAGAATTGAGGGTAATAAAACAGTAGGTTCTATTTATCATATTAGCGAATTTGATACTAAATCAATATCATTATTTAATAAATTCGCACTTATGGGGAAAGAGATAAAACTTGATTTGGATAATAAATATACAATTAAAATTGATAATATTGAAATTAATAAAAAAATATTATCTTCATTAGGATGTTATGTTAATGATGTGCCTATATTAAAAACAGATCTAAAAGCATTTTCATTGAAAAATGAAAAGGTAACGTTTTATGCAGATAAACTTAATGATTTTTTCTTATCTGCATCAGGTAGTGATGATGATAATGCCATCATTTCTTTATTAAAAAAGCAATTAAATCAAAAAGAAAAAAATATTACTTCAATACTTTCACCAGATATAAACCGAATGGATTATTTAGCAGCAAAAGAGCGTTTAGCAAAAATTATTGAATTAAATGAAGTAGACGTAAATAAAAATTATTGGGATAAATTACGTTATCCAACCTTAAAAATACCACGTTATATGAAAATTATATCTGGTATTGGTTATGGAAATATCACTTTTGGTATGTGGCAATCTATAAGTTCAACTTTAAATATGATGGATTTATTAAAGGATAACAGTTTAAGTGAAGATCAGCGAAAAGAGATCAGTGCTAATCTTGCCATAATGTGGACAGAAATGACCTATAACGGGTTATCTGAAATCATTGAAATTGCGGTAGCAAAAGGCATGTTAAAACACCGTACAAATGCTTTGGAATATGCTGGAAAGATGAGTACTCGTGTGGGAATGGCATTAAACCTACTTTCTGTGGGATTTGATATTTATAACATGTACGATAATTTCAGTCGAATATCATCAGAATCGAATGCGAGAAAACGTGATGATTACATTGTTAACGGTACGTTCGCTATTGTATCGGCATTAGCTACTATTGGTGTTTCTATTGCTATTTTGGCGGGAAGCACCGTTGCTGGTCCTATAGGGATTGTTGTGGGTGCCGCCGTTGCATTAATAACGACTATTTATAATGCGGTACGTGTTGTTGAAGATGCAAAAAATAAAGTTTCTTTTACTGTATGGGAAGAAATAGAAAGTGGTTTTCTTGCCGCGTTTACTGGCAAGATTGCAGCTAAAAAACAAAATGAAATTACTTTATTGGATACTAAAAATTATCTTAGAATATCAACAGAAGAAGCGAGTCAGAGTTACCACCAACAATTAGTTAAATATAATCCAAATAGTCAATATTTTTATACTAATGAAGAATATCGATATAAAGCAAAAAATTATTATAAAGTTGTCTTTGAATTATTTAAGGATCCTACTGGATTATTAATTCCACCAATGGTGACTTTTATCGCTGAAAATCAAGCAGAATTAATGTCTAAAGAAGAAGCTGAAAAAATTTCCAGTTTATCTTCTCATTTAGTTTTAAAAAAAACAAAGTATCAATATTTTGAACCTCAGGAGGCAATTTCGACCGATGAAACGCTGATCTTTGATCTTGATTTTTATATCCATCAACTAAAAAAATATACTATAGAGATAGTCCCTCAAAAAGGGGATGCTCGTCATTTAGAAATGATTGATGATGAATTTCTAAATAAAATTACTATGACGGAAAATAAGATTTTACCATTGAAAAAAGATTTAAATAAAGAGTTACACTGTGTTAATAATCAGCAAGTTTATTATTATCAATTCAAAGAAAATGAAGATTTCTATTTTAATACTAAAAATGGCAATGACATTATCGCAGCACCGAAAAACGCAAAAAATACCTTTGACATTTATAATGGTACTAAACGGTTAAGCGGAGGAATTAAAGATGATATTTTTAATCTTTACACGACAAAATCTCCGCAATTTGCGAGCCGTTTTTATGGAAGAGAAGGTAATGATACACTTTGCATTGCTGAAAAATCAAAAATACATTCAGGTTATGAAGTAAATTTATTGGCAAATTTCGTAAAATTTACTCATGTACTAAATCCCTCTAATAGCCTTAACTTTGGCTCTAAAATTTATCTCTATCATGATAAGAAGACACAAACACGGGCTCCAAAAGTGATTGTTGATACAATGCCGAATATAAAATTGCAATCTCATGAAGTTATTGCTTATTTAGACAGTATTGAAAATGTGATTGGCAGTGATAAAGGGAATGATTTACTGGTTGGTAATAATCAAGATAATTATCTTGATGGGGTATCGGGTAATGATACGATTTATGGTCATCAAGGTAATGATGTCATTCGGTTAGTTGAAGGGATTGCTGAAGGAGGAGATGGTGAAGATACTTATATTATCGCATTGGCACCAAAACATTACAGTGATAGAAAAAAGATTAATATTACTCTTTTTGAAAATATTGAAAATAAAAGTAATAGTGTTGTAAAGTTAGAGCACTACTTTAATGATATTAAAAAAATCACTCGTGATAAAGAAGACCTTATTATTGAAGTTAATAATAAAATAATTCTTTCAGATAAAGAAAATAAAATAATTCCAACGTTTATTAGATTAAAGAATGTATATAAAAATATTACAAGTACTGAAGTTAATCATCATTATAACTTGATTACTGATGATGGTTTTATGTTAACAATAAATGATAATTTGATGCCAAATAATAATGTATTATTTAATTTTAGCTATTTGGAAAATTATTCAAAACGTAAGGAGAAAATGACACATTTTTATTTAGATGAAGTAAAAAAACAGCTTATAGCAACTTTTTCTAATTATAATGAAGCGTATAGCTTATTACCTGAGTTAAAATACAGCGGTATTGCTTTGGGCCAGGTTATTTCCTTTACTTTAGAAGGTAGTGCTGATGATAATACTTATTTTTCAGTGACTCCAAATTCAACAATAAAACTGAGTAATGGACAAGATGCTTATCAATTAAAAACATTTATTGCGAACATTGAAGGTGAGCATATTGATATAGTTATTAACTCCTCTAATTTTGATAAAAGTAAAGAAAGCAGTGCTAATATTATTCTTTCCGATGTCAGTGGTTATGAGCTTAAGTTAGATAATGGTATTCTCTCTCATCGCTACAATCCTAATGGACATCTATATTTAGATATAAATGAAATGTTATTAAAAAATAATTTATTCCAAAACTTAACATTTCGTATTATTGATAAAGATAGTAAGGTTTTTTCTTTACCTAATAAATATAAAGAAAATGGATTACTTGTTCCTATAGTACCTGATGTTTTTGAAATATCATCGGGTGATGATAATTTAGTTATTCAAAATAATATTATATTTAATAAATTTCTTAGGAATGGATCGGACGTATACCAGCATAATACTGAACCCTCTTTGTTATCTCAGGCATTTAAACAGCAAGATATTCCTAATATTGAATTATTACCAATTATTGATGTATTTGAAGGGAATGATATTGTCATTAATCATAATGAAGCAAGTTCAGTGATCTCGGGAGGAGCCGGTGATGATATATTGATTGTAGAAAAAGGGCATCATATTCTTCTAGCCGAAGAGGGAAATGATAAACTTTATGGTGGTGAGGGTAATGACTTACTTATTTCAGATAAAGGTCATGATTATCTGAACGGTAGTGTAGGTAATGATATTTACGTGGTAGCACAACGTGAAGGAAATGTGGTTATCATGGATAACCAAGGCCATAATAGGGTATTTATTACTGGGGTTGATAAAAATAAACCATTAATCTCATCACGAGAAGGAGATGATGAAATATTTCGTTCTCAGGATAATCAATTTACGTTAACTATTAAAGATCAATACTTCAAAAGTTTACCCTCATGTCAAGTTGAGCAGAAAGCAAAAGAAGTAGACAGTGTCAATTTATCGGCAATTATTTATGAAATGGCACAATTTAATCAGACACAACTTTCCTCGATGGTCGGGGGGCAACTTCCTAGTACACCTAATTGGTCATTATTACCCGTCATAATTAATCATTTAAATTGATCGTTATGTATTGATTTTGCATTAGAGATCAGCAGTAAAGCCCACATTTCAATGTGGGCTTTACTCATTAAAGAGATTGCTCTGCGCGTTTAAACACTAAGGTGTTGCCTTCAGATTCTGCTGAGTTAAACTGATAACCCTCTAAATCAAATTCTTTAAGTTGTTTTATGTCAGTGAGTTTTTCTTGAATAATAAAACGGCTCATTAATCCGCGCGCTTTTTTAGCGTAAAAGCTAATGACTTTGTATTTTCCATTCTTCTCATCTAGAAAAACAGGCTTAATAATTTCAGCATTGAGTTTTTGTGGATTAACTGATTTAAAATATTCATCAGAGGCTAAATTAACTAAAACGTTATCACCTTGTGCTTCAATCGCTTTGTTTAACGTTTCTGTAATGGTGTTTTCCCAAAATTGGTATAAATCACTCCCTTTTTTATTTTTTAGTTTTATTCCCATTTCAAGACGATAAGGTTGCATTAAATCCAGAGGGCGCAATACACCATATAAGCCAGAAAGTATGCGTAAATGTTGTTGAGCAAATTGAAAATCATCTTCAGAAAAGAGTTCGGCTTGCATGCCTGTATAAACATCACCTTTAAATGCTAAAATAGCTTGGCGTGCATTTTCTGGTGTGAAATTAGGTTGCCACTCACCAAAACGTGCTGCATTTAATCCTGCTAATTTATCGCTTATTTTCATTAAACTAGCGATATCACTTGAAGATAATTTTCGGCACTCTTCGATAAGTTGCTGGGAATATTTTAGCAATTCAGGTTGGGTGAACTGCGTTGTTGCTAAAGGCGATTCGAAATCCAGTGTTTTAGCTGGTGAAATAGTAATTAGCATAATTCCCTCGGTACGTTATTTTAATATTGACTGAATATAACAAATTCTTTCGATGATAGACTAAATTATAGCAATAGGAAAAAACAATGATTTTGCTAATTTGTCGTAAAAATCGACAAATTAAACGATTCAGCTTATGATCTTCTTCTGTTTTTTTCCGCTTTTGCTTTGCGAAAACGTTTGGCATTCAAATAATTGCTTTGTATGAATCTAAGCGTCTTGTAGTGTGAGCAGTCCATGTTATTATCAATAGATATCCGCAGGTGACTGCAAACAGATTTACCTAGTAGATGAGATAAACAAAATGACCAACAAATTGACTTCTTTGCGTAAACTGACAACGGTTGTTGCTGACACTGGTGACATTGCAGCAATGAAACTGTATCAACCACAAGACGCAACTACCAACCCATCTTTAATTTTAAATGCAGCTCAAATTCCTGAATATCGTAAATTAATTGATGAAGCGATTGAATGGGCACGCGCACAAAGCGATTCTCGTGAACAACAAATCGTTGATGCTTGTGACAAGCTGGCAGTAAATATCGGTTTAGAAATTTTAAAACTGATCCCTGGTCGTATTTCAACAGAAGTGGATGCACGTCTTTCTTATGATACAGAAGCTTGTATTGTTAAAGCGCGTCATTTAATGAAGCTTTATAACGATGCAGGTATTAGCAACGATCGTATTCTTATCAAATTAGCATCTACTTGGCAGGGTATTCGTGCCGCAGAGCAATTAGAAAAAGAAGGTATCAACTGTAACCTGACTTTACTGTTCTCTTTCGCTCAAGCGCGCGCATGTGCTGAAGCAGGTGTTTACCTGATTTCTCCATTTGTTGGTCGTATCATGGATTGGTATAAAGCTAATACAGATAAAAAAGAATTTGCACCTGCTGAAGATCCAGGTGTTATTTCTGTGACTGAAATCTATAATTATTACAAACAACACGGTTACAACACCGTAGTTATGGGCGCAAGCTTCCGTAATATGGGTGAGATTTTAGAATTAGCAGGTTGTGATCGCCTGACTATCGCACCAGCACTGTTAAAAGAATTATCAGAAGCTGAAGGTGAAGTTGAACATAAGTTATCTTATAAAGGTGAAGTGAAAGCACGTCCAGAAGCTATCACTGAAGCACAATTCTATTGGGAGCATAATGCAGATCCAATGGCAGTAGATAAATTATCTGACGGTATTCGTAAATTTGCTGTCGATCAGGAAAAATTAGAGAAAATGATTGCGGATTTATTATAATTCGTCGTTAAATTCTTATAAAAATCTTAAATACCCATCTTTTATAGGTGGGTATTTTCATTTTTTTCTTCTCAAAATAACATTTAAGAAAATTTTAAGATTAAATTGATTGGAATATATTATTTATCCAGTAATAATTATAAAAATATATTATTAAAATACTCTATTTATTATTGGTGAATTATGAAAAAGATTGTCTTGGCAACGGTACTTGCATCGTTATTTTTTGGTGGCGCTGCAATGGCAGAGAGCAAAACCGCTTTCTCTTTACCTGCAATTGAAAAAAGTGCTGAAGGTGGAAACTCAGCGTCTCAATATCAATTGGGCGTAAAATATGAGAATGGCGAAGGTGTTGAACAAGATGCACAAAAAGCGCTGGAATGGTATACCAAAGCTGCAGAGCAAGGTCATGCTGAAGCGCAATTAAACTTAGCACTTATGTATGACATGAGCGATGATATTGATCGCGATGCAGAAAAAGCAGTTTATTGGTATAACAAAGCTGCGGTTCAAGGCGTTTCTTTAGCACAATACAACCTTGCTGTTTCTTATGACGATGGTGATGGTGTAGAGCAAGATCATGAGAAAGCCGTGTATTGGTATACTAAAGCTGGCGAGCAAGGTGATAGTGATGCGCAATACAATCTTGGTATCTCTTATGATGAAGGTATCGGTGTAGAACAAGATCATGAAAAAGCAGTTGTCTGGTATACGAAAGCAGCAGAACAAGGCCACTCTGATGCGCAATATAATCTTGCTGTCTCTTATGATGACGGTGAGGGTGTAGAGCGTAACGGTGCTAAAGCTGTTTTCTGGTATACGAAGGCTGCAAACCAAGGTAATCGTGACGCACAAAATAACTTAGGTGTGATGTACGATGAAGGTGATGGTGTGGCTAAAGATGCACGTAAAGCCGTTGAATGGTACAGAAAATCAGCTATTCAAGGTAATGGTCTTGCACAAAATAATCTTGCGTTAAACTATTACTACGGCAAAGGCGTTAAACGTGATCTGAAACAAGCTTATGCATGGTTTACTGTTGCTGTTGAAAATGGCGATGGTGATGAAGCAATGCTAAAACGTACTGCTCGTGCATTAAATGCGGCACAATTAGCAGAAGCTAAAAGTTTAGCAGCGTCTTATATAGCTAAATATATTGATGAATGATATTGATTAATATTATTTAGGATTAAAGAGAGGGAGCTTATGCTCCCTTTTTCTATTTTAGTTAACGATAAATAAAATAGAGAGTTATCAATTTTTATTATCCGTCCTCAATAATCAAATATTAAACATCATTAATATAATGAGATTATTTTTAATTCTCTTGTGTTCTCATGGTAATATCTGCGCGCAAGTTAGATGGTCATTGATTAATTGAGGTTGATATGAACGAATTACGCATAGGGTTAGTTTCTGTTTCTGATCGCGCATCAAGTGGGGTTTATGAAGATAAAGGCTTACCCGCTTTAGAGGCTTGGCTAAAAACTGCGTTAACAACGCCTTTTCATATCGAATCTCGTTTGATCCCAGATGAACAATTGATGATTGAGCAAACGCTTTGTGAACTTGTTGATGAATCAGGTTGCCATTTAGTACTAACAACGGGAGGAACGGGGCCTGCACGCCGTGATGTTACTCCTGATGCGACGTTGGCCATTGCAGATAGAGAAATGCCTGGTTTTGGTGAACAAATGCGTCAAATTAGTTTGAAATTTGTACCTACTGCAATTTTATCCCGACAAGTGGGTGTTATTCGTAACCAAGCATTAATTTTAAACTTACCCGGACAACCTAAAGCGATTGCAGAAACGTTAGAAGGGTTAAAAGACAGCGAAGGCAAAGTGATTGTTAGTGGTATTTTTGCGAGTGTACCTTATTGTATCCAATTGCTAGATGGCCCTTACGTTGAAACAAACGAAGATATTGTGACAGCCTTTAGACCGAAATCAGCCCGCCGTTCTACTTCTGCATAAATAATCTAAGAGGTTATTTGAACTGTTTGTATGCATGCTTGGAATTCGTACTGTATTCAAGTAGTACAAAAATAACCTCATTCTATTCAATCTCTTTTTTCTTTTTTGTTTATTAAAAATATTAATTTTCAATTGGTTATGATTGTGTTTTGAGTTAAGTCTTAAAGTTTGTGTGTTAATTCACCATGATATTATTTGCGTATTATATAACTACTTGATAAGTAATAAATTTTAATTTATTTAGACTTGGCTGATCCAATTTTTTCGTATTTTTTGCATTTTTTTTTATGATTCCCCTTGATGAATGTATTTATGACCCCATCTTCTTTTCAACTGCAATTACCACTATTGAGTTGCGTTGATTTTATATCCGCTTTGAAATGATGTTGTTAAGTCTATTAATTTTTGACTTGAAAAATGAATATTCATCCTCATATAGATTGGTAGTCAAATTGATAAAGAATTCTCTTTGGAGGCGTTTAAATGGGTAAAATTATTGGTATTGACCTGGGTACAACTAACTCTTGTGTTGCTGTAATGGATGGCAAAACTGCTCGGGTTATTGAAAACAGTGAGGGCGATCGTACTACTCCTTCAATCGTTGCATATGCACAAGATGGTGAAATCTTAGTTGGTCAGCCAGCAAAACGTCAGGCTGTGACTAACCCACAAAATACTTTATTTGCCATCAAACGTTTAATTGGCCGTCGTTTTGAAGATGAAGAAGTTCAACGTGATGTCGCTATCATGCCTTACAAAATTATTAAGGCTGATAATGGTGATGCTTGGATTGAAGCTCGTAACGATAAAATGGCTCCGCCACAAGTATCTGCTGAAGTCCTGAAAAAAATGAAGAAAACAGCAGAAGACTATTTAGGTGAAGCTGTTACTGAAGCAGTGATTACTGTTCCTGCTTACTTTAATGATGCGCAACGTCAAGCAACTAAAGATGCGGGTCGTATCGCAGGTCTTGAAGTTAAACGTATTATTAACGAACCAACAGCGGCTGCTCTGGCTTACGGTTTAGATCGTGAAGTTGGTAACCGTACTATCGCAGTTTATGACTTAGGTGGTGGTACATTCGATATCTCTATCATCGAAATCGATGAAGTAGATGGCGAAAAAACCTATGAAGTTCTGTCAACCAATGGTGATACTCACTTAGGTGGTGAAGACTTCGATAGCCGTTTAATTAACTACTTAGTTGATGAGTTTAAAAAAGAACAAGGCATTGATCTACGTAACGATCCATTAGCAATGCAACGTCTGAAAGAAGCTGCTGAAAAAGCGAAAATTGAATTATCTTCAGCACAACAAACAGATGTTAACTTGCCATACGTTACTGCTGATGCAACAGGCCCTAAACATTTAAATATCAAAGTAACTCGTGCAAAACTAGAATCTTTAGTTGAAGATTTAGTTAAGCGTTCAATGGAACCAGTACGTGTTGCATTAGAAGATGCCGGCCTGAAAGTAAGTGAAGTTAACGACGTTATTCTGGTTGGTGGTCAAACTCGTATGCCAATGGTTCAGAAAACTGTTGCTGACTTCTTTGGTAAAGAACCACGTAAAGACGTTAACCCAGATGAAGCGGTTGCAATGGGTGCGGCTGTTCAAGGCGGTGTATTAGCGGGTGATGTTAAAGACGTTCTGTTACTTGACGTAACTCCACTGTCTTTAGGTATCGAAACAATGGGTGGTGTAATGACATCCCTGATTGCAAAAAATACCACAATTCCTACTAAACATAGCCAAGTGTTCTCTACCGCAGAAGATAACCAATCTGCAGTAACTATTCACGTATTACAAGGTGAACGTAAACGTGCTAGTGATAATAAATCACTGGGTCAATTTAACTTAGATGGTATTCAGGCTGCGCCACGCGGTATGCCACAAATCGAAGTTACTTTTGATATCGATGCTGATGGTATTTTGCATGTATCAGCTAAAGATAAAAACAGTGGTCGTGAGCAAAACATCACAATTAAAGCCTCTTCTGGTTTAAATGAAGAAGAAATCCAAAAAATGGTACGTGATGCAGAAGCCAACGCAGAATCAGACCGTAAATTTGAAGAATTAGTGCAAACTCGTAACCAAGCTGACCAATTAGTTCACGGTACTCGTAAACAAATTGAAGAAGCAGGTGATAAATTACCAGCGAACGATAAAGAAGCTATCGAAAAAGCGGTAAGTGAGTTAGAAATTGCTTCTAAAGGTGAAGATAAAGACGCTATCGAAGCAAAAATTAAAGCATTAGTTGAAGCTTCTGAGAAATTGTTAGAAATCGCACAACAACAAGCACAAGCTGGTGCTGCAGGTAATGCTGCTGGCGCAGATGCAAGTGCGAAGAAAGATGATGATGTTGTCGATGCAGAATTTGAAGAAGTTGACGGTAAAGACAAGAAATAATGCCCTTAACGGGCCACGGTAACTCACTTATGAATAGTTACTGATACCGAACACGGGCGTCGAGGAAACTCTACGCCCGTGTGCTTATGTCAAGGGTAATCTAGAATGGCAAAAAGAGATTTTTACGAAGTTCTCGGTTTAAGCAAAAACGCCGATGAAAAAGAAATTAAACGTGCATATAAGCGTTTAGCAATGAAATATCACCCAGACCGTAATCAGGGTGATAAAGAGTCAGAATCAAAATTTAAAGAAATCAAAGAAGCCTACGAAATTTTAAGTGATGCACAAAAACGTGCAGCTTACGATCAATATGGTCATGCTGCTTTTGAGCAAGGCGGATTTGGTGGCCAAGGTGGTGGTGGTTTCGGTGGTGGCGCTGACTTTGGTGATATTTTCGGTGATGTTTTTGGTGATATTTTTGGTGGTGGTCGCCGTCAACAACGAGCATCACGGGGATCTGACTTACAATACAACATGGATTTAACGCTTGAAGAAGCGGTTCGTGGTGTAACCAAAGAAATTCGTATACCGACATTAGAAACTTGTGATAAATGCCACGGTAGTGGTGCTAAAGAAGGTACCTCGGCTGAAACATGCTCTACCTGTCATGGTGCGGGTCAGGTTCATTTACGTCAAGGTTTCTTCACTGTACAACAAGCATGTCCAACGTGTCATGGTCGCGGTAAAGTGATTAAAGAGCCTTGTTCTAAATGTCATGGTGATGGTCGTGTTGAGCGTTATAAAACACTGTCTGTTAAAATCCCAGCTGGCGTTGATACAGGGGATCGGATCCGTTTAAGCGGTGAAGGTGAAGCGGGCGAGAATGGTGCACCAGCAGGCGATTTATATGTACAGGTTCATGTTCGCCAACATCATATATTTGAGCGTGATGGTAATAACCTTTATTGCGAAGTTCCGATTAACTTTGCGATTGCTGCCTTGGGGGGCGAAATTGAAGTTCCTACACTAGATGGCCGTGTAAAACTTAAAATCCCAGCAGAAACGCAAACGGGCAAAATGTTCCGTATGAAAGGTAAAGGTGTCAAGTCTGTACGTAGTAGCACTGTCGGTGATTTGATGTGCCGTGTTGTTGTTGAAACACCTGTTAAGCTCAATGAAAAACAAAAAGAGTTAATGGAACAACTTGGTGAATCATTTGGTGGTAAAAGTGGTGAGAAAAATACACCGCGCTCTAAAAGCTTCCTAGATGGTGTGAAAAAATTCTTTGATGATTTAACGAAATAATTTTTATTACTCCTTTCAAAAAGGCCTGATGACAGTATTTATCATCGGGCCTTTTTATTTGAATGTGGCTCAAGATTATCCCATCTTGATGGCGACAATACCGGCTAAAATGACTAAACACGCTAATAATTGTTTGCGGTTAAATTGTTCTTTTAGCAAATAAACAGATAAAACCATGGCAAATAGTACGCTGGTTTCTCTTAATGCCGCCACAAGCACAATAGAAGCATGGCTCATTGCCCATATCACTATGCCATAACTGATTAATTGCATGACACCACCTAAAAATGCGGGCTTCCAATAATTTTTTATTTTAGTTTTTAAGTGTTGGCGATAACGAAGCCATGCCAGCAAATACATTGCGATACCATTTAAAAAGAAGAGCCATAAAATATAAGCAAAAGGTGTTTCTCCCACTCGGGAGCCATTACCATCAGATAGGGTATAACTTGCGGTAAATAATGCGGTAAGGAGCGCAAAAAAGAGAGCATCTTTACGTAAATTAAGCGTCGCTATTTTTCGGCTACGTGAAATAAGGATAATACCTAAAATAATCAATAAAATGCCGATTAAGCCAGTAACAGGAAGTGTCTCATGAAAAAGAAAAAAACCAAGAACAGCGGTCATTAATGGCGCACTACCACGAGAAATCGGATAGACCTGATTAAAGTCTGCCAAGGTATAACACCGGCTTAAAGAAAGGGTGTACCCAATATGAAATAGGACGGAAAGAATAAGCCATTTCCATGCTCCTATATCGGGAAGTCCAACCCAAAACAGAGCTGGGATTGTCACAATACCTGAAAAAAAGGTAAGTAACGAGATCCCAAGAAATCGATCACTACCTACTTTGACTAATGCATTCCAACATGCATGGAAGACAGCGGCAAATAGCACAGCAATAAAAACGGTAATCGACATATTGATAGAGGCCTTTGTACTAAAGCGAAAATTATTTTTATAAAACCATAACACAATGGGTAAATAGTGAAATATATAACATTTTTTTCCTCATAATCTAAGGGTGTTATAAACGGAAAAGATAAATATAGTATTATTTTTTGATAATTAAAAATTAATATGTTTGATCTATTTTATCGATTGGTGTCATTTATTAAATTAGATGCTTATTTTTAACAATAATTAAAAAAATTATATATTTATTAATGCGTTATAAATTATTTTTTAAATTATTGTTTTGTTTTTTTATTAAGAATTAATGTTTATTAATTTCGACTATCTATCTTGTTTTACTTAATATTTCTCAATTAACTCGAAAAATACGAATTGTTATCCATAAATAAACTGTTTTTTACGAATCCATGGTTAGCATATTATTAACAAGATTAGTAATTTTGAGGTTAATATTATGACGGCAATTATTAGACAATTTTTGAGATTAGAGGCATCAGGCGGTATTCTTCTGATTATTGCTGCTATTATCGCATTGATTATGGCGAATACACCTCTAAGTGCTTTGTATAATGAGTTTTTATCTATTCCTATTATGCTCAAGTTTGGTGCATTCGAACTTGATAAGCCATTACTACTTTGGGTAAATGATGCCTTAATGGCTATTTTCTTTTTGGTGGTTGGATTAGAAGTTAAGCGTGAATTAAAAGAAGGCTCTTTAGCTCAACGTGATAGAGCCATTTTCCCTGCAATTGCTGCTGTAGGAGGAATGTTAGCTCCTGCATTAGTTTATCTTATGTTCAATCATACCGATCCTATTGGGCAACAAGGTTGGGCAATTCCAGCGGCAACAGATATTGCATTTGCATTGGGGGTGATGGCGTTATTAGGTAAGCGTGTCCCTGTTGAATTAAAGGTTTTCTTATTGGCTTTGGCGATCATCGATGACTTGGGCGTTATTGTGATTATTGCACTCTTTTATTCAAAGAGTATTGCACTGATGCCATTGGCTTTGGCTGGGGTGATTGTAATTGCTTTGGGCATAATGAACTGGCGTAAAGTTGGTAATACCGCCGCTTATTTAGTTCTTGGGTTTGTTTTGTGGGTGTGTATTTTAAAATCGGGTATTCATGCCACTATTGCGGGTGTCATAGTTGGATTCATTATCCCATTAAGAAATAAAGAAGGTGATTCGCCTTCTGAAGAATTAGAGCATGTGTTACATCCTTGGGTTGCCTATTTAATTTTGCCACTCTTTGCATTTAGTAATGCGGGGGTTTCCTTAAATGGTGTGACATTAGATGGCATGTTATCCGCATTACCGTTAGGTATCGCATTAGGACTATTTTTGGGTAAGCCGATTGGAATTTTCCTCTTTAGTTGGGTTTCGGTAAAACTAGGCATTGCAAAATTACCAGATGCGATTAATCTTAAGCAAATATTTGCAGTATCTGTGCTCTGTGGTATCGGTTTTACTATGTCTATCTTTATCGCAGGATTAGCATTTGATGGTGCAAGTGAAGCTTATAATACCTACTCTAAGCTGGGTATTTTAGTAGGTTCAACGGTAGCTGCAGTTGTGGGATATTTGTTGCTTCGTTCTGTTTTACCGAAGTCAAAAACGAAGTCAATATAAGGAAATTTATTACGGATTTGAGTTTCTCAACACAATAAATACCGAGCTATATATTTAAATCTACGGTGCAATACAGTGTATTGTGCCGTAGATGTTTTTATGAGGATTGGATGCAAGGAAAGCCAATCGCAAACTAATGCGTTATTACATAGTCTGTGTTTAATGCACAGAAGTTGAAAGGAAGATAACTATGCGGGTGTCACATCTCAATTTTAACCATCTTTATTATTTTTGGCATGTGTGTAAAGAAGGCTCTGTTGTAGGTGCAGCAGAAGCTCTGTATCTGACACCTCAGACAATTACAGGGCAAATTAAAGCATTAGAAGAGAGATTGGGTGGTAAGTTGTTTAAACGCCAAGGAAGGGGGTTAGTTCCTTCAGAATTGGGACAGCTTATTTTTCGCTATGCCGATAAAATGTTTATGTTAAGCCAAGAGATGCTGGATATCGTCAACTATAGTCGTGAATCGAACTTGTTGTTTGATGTCGGTGTTGCGGATGCATTATCTAAACAATTAGTCAGTCGCGTATTAGAAACGGCCGTGATTGATCATGAGCAAATCCATTTGCGCTGTTTTGAATCAACGCATGAATTATTATTAGAACAATTAAGCCAGCATAAGCTGGATATGATTTTATCGGATTGCCCAGTAGATTCTTCACAACAAGAAGGCTTGTTTTCTGTAAAACTCGGTGAATGTAATATGAGTTTCTTTTGTAGCCATCCACTTCCTGAAAAACCGTTTCCTGAATGTTTAGAAGAGCGAAAATTACTGATCCCTGGTCGTCGATATATGTTAGGTCGCCATTTGTTAACGTGGATACGTAATAAGAATCTGCAAGTGGAAATTTTGGGAGAGTTTGATGATGCTGCATTAATGAAAGCATTCGGATTAAATTATAATGCCATTTTTGTAGCACCTTCACTGTATACCGATGAAACTTTTGCTCATAGTAATATCGAAGAAATTGGAATGCTTGATACAGTAAAAGAAGAGTATTACGCGATTTTTGCAGAGAGAATGATCCAGCATCCAGCGGTTCAGCGCGTTTGTAATACTGATTTTTCAGATCTTTTTAATGGGAATAAGAAGAGTATTGTAAATCCATAAGTGAGTATGGTTAAAAAGTAGAAAACAAAAAACCGGCATAAGCCGGTTTTTTATAACACAAGAAAGCAAATATTACATTGCTTTGATTTGTGCTTGCAGATTAGCTTTATGACGTGCTGCTTTATTCTTATGAATTAAGCCTTTAGTTGCCTGACGGTCAACAATCGGTTGCATGTCATTAAATGCTTTTTGTGCTGCTTCTTTATCACCTGAAGCAACTGCTGCGTATACTTTTTTGATGTAAGTACGCATCATAGAACGACGGCTTGCGTTGTGTTGACGACGCTTTTCAGACTGAACCGCACGCTTCTTAGCTGATTTGATATTAGCCAAGTTCCAACTCCCAAATATATTCTAGCGAGGACAAATACAAAGGTGAAGGAATATGCCTTTTCAACCTAAGTTTGTCAATGGATTTATACAAAATTAGCGTCGTTGTACGCGACACTTGTTTCGTTGTGATGGCGCAAGATTTTATCAGTTAAGGCGGGTAGAATACAGTCTTTTGAGTGAAAAAATCATCAAAATCGTGTATATGAGTAATAAATAATAGATTCTAAGAGGATCTACGATTGATTTTATGCGATTTTATAACCAAGAAGCGAGTGATAGTCCATTTTTGTTTGATGTGAGCAATCAAATTTAAGAACAACAGTGAATCGACTTGTCGAGATATTACTCATCAATAAACATTGATATATTGGGTTACTCTCAAGCCTTTGACAAGGTATAATCCAATAATTTCCACGGTATTGAGCCAGTTATGGAGCTAATTCGCGGTATACAGAATATTAGAGCGCTACATCATGGTTGCGTTTTAACAATTGGGAATTTTGATGGTGTCCATCGAGGCCATCAGGCATTATTGAAACACTTGAAGCAAGAAGCCTCACAGAGAGGATTACCCACGGTTGTGATGACATTTGAGCCTCAACCACTTGAGTTTTTTTTACCAGAAAAAGCACCAGCACGTCTGACTCGTTTACGAGATAAGATAAAGTATTTGGCTGAATGCGGTATTGATTACCTTTTGTGTGTCAAATTTGATAAACAATTTGCGGCACAAACACCCGAAGAGTTTGTTTCATCTCTACTGGTCGATAAATTAGGGGTGAAATTTCTTGCTATTGGTGATGACTTTCGCTTTGGCAAAAATCGTGAAGGTGATTTCCATTTTTTACAACAAGCAGGTGTTCGGTATGGATTTGACGTCGCAAATACAGAAAGTTATTGCGATAAGGGGTTACGTATCAGTAGCACCGCAGTAAGAGAAGCGTTACTCAATGATGATTTAGTTCTTGCTGAATCACTTCTTGGACACCCTTACAGTGTTTGTGGGCGAGTTGTTCATGGTAATGAATTGGGTAGAACTATTGGTTTTCCGACAGCCAATATTCCAATGAAGCGCTTAGTTGCACCAGTGAAAGGTGTTTATGCCGTTGATGTCTATTTATCAGATAATCAATTACCTTTGCCAGGTGTGGCAAATATCGGAAGTCGTCCAACTGTAAAAGGAAAAGGCGTACAATTAGAAGTTCATTTAATCGACGTTAATATGGATTTATATGGACGTTGTATTGATGTTGTGTTACGAAAGAAATTGCGTAATGAACAGCGATTTGCATCATTGGATGCATTGAAGCAGCAAATCGCAGATGATGTGGCTACTGCTAGGGATTTTTTATCGCAGTAGTCGGAGTCATAAACTAGCGGAAAATTGGAACTGAGAATCGAATGAGTGACTATAAAAATACCCTGAACTTACCAGAAACAGGGTTCCCTATGCGCGGGGATTTAGCAAAGCGCGAGCCAGAGATGTTATCACGTTGGTACAAAGAAGGTTTGTATCAAGCTATTCGTCAGGCGAAAAGTGGTAAAAAAACATTTATTTTGCATGATGGCCCTCCATACGCCAACGGCAATATTCATATTGGTCACTCAGTAAACAAAATTCTCAAAGATATTATTATTAAATCCAAAGGGCTGTCAGGTTTTGATTCTCCGTACATTCCAGGATGGGATTGTCATGGATTACCTATTGAACTAAAAGTTGAACAAATCGTAGGTAAACCAGGAGAGAAAATATCTGCAGCACAATTCCGCGAGGAATGTCGTAAATACGCTTACGAACAAATTGAAGCACAGAAAAAAGATTTCATTCGTTTAGGTGTTTTGGGTGATTGGGATAAACCTTATCTCACAATGGACTACAAAACCGAAGCGAATACTATCCGTGCTTTGGCGCGTATCATTGCAAATGGTCACCTATTAAAAGGTGCTAAACCTGTTCACTGGTGTACCGCGTGTGGCTCATCATTGGCTGAAGCAGAAGTCGAATACTACGATAAAACATCCCCTTCTATCGATGTGCGTTTCACCGCCGTAGATTCAAAAGCCGTTGCTGCTAAATTTGGCTCAGCAACAGATAAACCAATTTCTTTGGTTATCTGGACAACAACGCCTTGGACATTACCTGCTAACCGCGCTATCGCTTTAAATGCAGAATTTAATTATGCCTTAGTCTCATTTAATAATGAGTGTTTGATTTTAGCCGCTGATCTTGTTGAATACGTCATGAAACGTATTGGCGTAACTGACTGGGCTGTTTTAGGTGAATGTAAAGGTACAGATCTAGAGTTGTTGCGCTTTAATCATCCGTTTATGGGCTTTGATGTTCCTGCTATTTTAGGTGATCACGTTACTTTAGAAGCAGGTACAGGGGCTGTTCATACTGCACCAGGTCATGGTCCGGATGACTTTGTGGTTGGTCAAAAATACGGTTTAGAAGTTGCAAACCCAGTTGGGCCAAATGGTTGTTATTTACCTGGCACTTACCCAATATTAGACGGTGTTTTTGTTTTTAAAGCGAATGATGTCATTGTTGAGTTGCTAAAAGAAAAAGGCGCTCTGTTACATCACGAAGCGATGCAACACAGTTATCCTTGCTGTTGGAGACATAAAACTCCAGTTATTTTCCGTGCCACACCACAATGGTTTATTGGCATGGATAAAAATGGGTTGCGTCAACAATCATTAAAAGAGATCAAGGGTGTTAAATGGATACCTGATTGGGGCCAAGCACGAATTGAGTCAATGGTTGAAAACCGCCCTGATTGGTGTATTTCTCGTCAACGTACTTGGGGTACTCCAATGTCTCTGTTTGTTCATAAAGAGACACAAGAGCCACATCCACGTACTTTAGAGTTGATGGAAGAAGTTGCAAAACGTGTTGAAGTTAGCGGTATCCAAGCATGGTGGGATTTAGATATTCGTGACGTGTTGGGTGATGAAGCTGACGATTACATGAAAACACCAGATACGCTGGACGTATGGTTTGACTCAGGATCAACACACTCAACCGTTGTTGATGCTCGCCCAGAATACCATGGTAATTCAGCCGATATGTATTTAGAAGGCTCTGACCAACATCGTGGTTGGTTTATGTCTTCGTTGATGATCTCAACGGCAATCAAAGGTAAAGCACCTTACCGCCAAGTATTAACACATGGTTTTACCGTAGATGGACAAGGCCGTAAAATGTCTAAATCTATCGGTAACACAGTAAGTCCTCAAGATGTGATGGATAAATTAGGTGCTGATATCTTACGTTTATGGGTTGCCTCAACAGATTATACAGGTGAAATCGCCGTATCTGATGAGATCTTAAAACGTTCTGCGGATACTTATCGTCGTATTCGTAATACTGCACGCTTCTTCTTAGCAAACTTGAATGGTTTTGATCCTGCAAAACATCAAGTTAAGCCAGAAGAGATGGTCACGTTAGATCGCTGGGCCGTGGGGCGTGCGCAAGCTGCACAAGCAGAAATTTTAAAACATTATGAAAACTATGATTTCCATAATGTTATTCAACGCTTAATGCAATTCTGCTCAGTGGAAATGGGTTCTTTCTATCTAGATATCATTAAAGACAGACAATACACAGCGAAAAGCGACAGTGTTGCTCGTCGTAGTTGCCAAACAGCATTATTCCATATCAGTGAAGCATTAGTTCGTTGGATGGCGCCAGTTATGTCATTCACTGCTGATGAAATCTGGAATGAACTGCCAGGTGAGCGTGCAAAATATGTCTTAACTGAAGAGTGGTATACTGATTTATTTGGTTTAGATGCATCAGAAACCTTAAATGACGATTACTGGGCTGAATTACTGGCTGTTCGTGGTGAAGTCAATAAAGTGTTAGAGCAAGCACGTACAGATAAACAACTACGTGGCTCTTTAGAAGCATCAGTCACACTGTATGCAGATAACGCTTTAGCAGATAAATTAAATGCATTAGGTAATGAACTGCGTTTTGTTTTATTAACATCTCAAGCGACAGTAGCTGATATTAGTGAAGCACCAGAAACAGCATTAGCCTCTGATATGGCGGGTTTAAAAATCGCCTTTAATAAAGCAGATGGCGAAAAATGTCCTCGTTGCTGGCATTATGCGACAGATATCGGTCAAGTAGCGGAACACGCTGAATTATGCGGACGCTGTGTTACTAACGTAGCCGGTAACGGTGAAGAACGTAAGTTTGCTTAATTAATGAAGAAAACACTTTGCTCTACAGGTTTACGCTGGTTGTGGTTAGCAATTGCTGTAGTGGTGTTGGATTTAGGAACAAAACAGTATTTCATGCAGACATTTCGTCTGTATGAATCTGTTGCTGTGATGCCTTTTTTCAATTTCACTTACGCACATAACTATGGTGCTGCCTTTAGCTTTTTAGCGGATAAAGGGGGATGGCAACGTTGGTTTTTTGCACTGATTGCATTAGCAATCTGCATTACTTTATTAGTAATGATGTATAAAAATAAAGCGAACGCCAAACTAAGTAACATTGCTTATGCGCTTATTATTGGCGGAGCATTGGGTAATCTTTCTGATCGTCTGATCCACGGGTTTGTTATCGATTTCCTTGATGTTTATGTCGGAGATTGGCATTGGCCCACTTTTAATATTGCTGATATGGGTATTTGTATTGGTGCTGGACTTATTATCATTGAAAGCTTTTTCCCTGATAAAAATGTCAGTCCGCAAGATACAAAAAAGCAAAAGTAATCAGACAATGAGTTAACTAAAATAACCCCTGCCTTATGGCGGGGGTTACGCTTAATAGAAGGTATTAGTATGGTTATGCAGGTACTCAACAATAGTGCGGTATTGCTGAATTTCACTTTAAAATTAGCCGATGGCTCTGTTGCTGAATCTACGCAAGCACATGGTAAACCCGCTCTTTTTCGTTTAGGTGATGAAAGTTTATCGCCAGCCTTAGAAGCTGAATTATTGGGGTTATCAACGGGAGATAAAAAAACTTTTACGCTTGCGGGCGAACATCTTTTTGGTAAATACAACCCTGACTTGATCCAATACTTTATGCCTTCTGACTTTGCAGAGTCTGGGGTGCCAGAAGCTGGCACTATCATGCTATTTACAGCAATGAATGGCAGTGAAATGCCGGGCATTGTAAAAAATGTCACTGAAGATTCTGTCACGGTTGATTTTAATCACCCATTAGCGTCAGAAGAAGTGACATTTGATATTGAAGTTGTCAGCATCAATCCTGAGGAGGAAACAACACATGCAAATATTGCTGGCTAACCCACGAGGCTTTTGTGCGGGTGTTGACCGAGCTATCAGCATTGTTGACCGCGCTCTGGAAATCTATGGCGCACCTATTTATGTTCGTCACGAAGTGGTTCATAACCGTTATGTAGTTAACGATTTACGCGAACGTGGCGCTATCTTTATTGAAGAAATTTCAGAAGTACCCGATAACGCGATTTTAATTTTTTCGGCTCATGGTGTTTCTCAAGCTATTCGTCAAGAGGCTCGTTCACGTAATTTAACAATGCTTTATGATGCAACTTGCCCATTAGTAACTAAAGTTCATATGGAAGTAGCTAGAGCTAGCCGTAAAGGTAAAGAGGCGATACTAATCGGTCATGCAGGGCATCCCGAAGTTGAAGGTACAATGGGGCAATACAATAACCCTGAAGGAGGGATGTATTTAGTTGAGTCACCTGCTGATGTCTGGAAGCTAACAGTCAAAGATGAAGACAATCTTTGTTTTATGACCCAAACAACACTTTCTGTAGATGATACATCTGAAGTTATTGATGCTTTAAATGCACGTTTTCCCAAAATTATTGGGCCTCGTAAAGACGATATTTGTTATGCAACAACCAATCGTCAAGAAGCGGCGAGAGAACTTGCTGAAAAAGCAGATGTTGTTTTTGTTGTTGGTTCTAAGAACTCATCAAATTCAAACCGCTTAGCAGAATTGGCTCAGCGTGCAGGAAAACCTTCTTATCTTATCGATAGCTTTGAAGATATTGATGAGTCATGGGTGACTAATGTCAATATTGTCGGAGTGACTGCAGGAGCTTCTGCCCCTGATATTTTAGTACAGCAGGTATTAGAGCGTCTAAAAAGCTTTGGTGCTGATGAAGTGATCGAATTATCAGGGCGTGAAGAAAATATTGTTTTTGAAGTACCTAAAGAACTTCGACTTGATTATAAAGTTATCGAATAAGACATCTAGAAAGCGTGGTTTTTAAAGCAGAGTTTAAATCTCTGCTTTTTTTATACCTAAAGTTAAATGAATAATCATGCTATTCATCTCTTTTACTGATAATTAGCGCTGTTTGGTGTGTTTTTCTTATCTAGAACGTTAAATACTGGCATCAAACGGATGACATCGTTAATCTGTAAATAATAAATAGAGATCATAAGCATTGTTAAGGAGAAATTTAGTTATGTCTGCAAAAGAACTTCGTCTTGCTGTTGTAGGTGCTGGTGGACGCATGGGACGCCAATTAATTCAGGCAATTTCTCAACAAGAAGGAACTGTGCTAGGTGCTGCTTTTGAACGTACAAATTCTTCATTAATTGGCTCAGATGCGGGCGAGTTGGCTGGCATTGGCCATATCGGTGTCACGGTAACTGATAACTTATTAGCACAAGCTAATGCATTTGATGTATTAATTGATTTTACACGTCCAGAAGGCACGCTTTCGCATATTGAATTTTGTGTAGAACAACAAAAAGGTATGATTATCGGTACGACAGGCTTTGATGATGAAGGCAAGAAAGCCATAGATGATGCAGCAAAAATCATCCCTATTGTGTTTGCAGCCAACTTTAGTGTTGGTGTTAATTTGGTGCTTAAATTACTTGAAAAAGCCGCTAAAGTGATGGGATCTTATAGTGATATTGAAATTGTAGAAGCGCACCATCGCCATAAGGTTGATGCACCATCAGGCACAGCATTAGCAATGGGTGAATCTATTGCAGATGCATTAGGTCGTGATCTTAAAGAGTGTGCCGTTTATGAGCGAGTAGGGCATACGGGAGAGCGTGACCCTAAAAGTATTGGTTTTGCTACTATTCGTGCAGGTGATATTGTGGGTGAACATACTGCGATATTTGCCGATATTGGCGAAAGAGTCGAGATAAGCCACAAAGCTTCTAGTCGAATGACATTTGCAAATGGTGCAGTAAAGGCTGCTGTTTGGTTAAGCTCTAAAAAATCAGGCTTATATAACATGAAAGATGTTCTTTCTTTAGAGGATTTGTGATTTATTATTTTTTATAATTAATTGAAAACTCATGGTTATTTTTTTAACTGTGAGTTTTTTCCTTTCATTTTTTATTTTTATTCTCTTCTTTATTATTTATGTTAGTTATCTCTTGTTTTTTCTGTTTTTTTTCTAAAAATAGACACAATTCTTCTGTTTTTTCTTTTAAAATCTCAATTTTAAATTATCTTAGTAAGCAAACGGTTAAATTTGCAAGATTTGTTATATTAATTGTCACTTGGTTGATTAAATTGCTAATGATTGATATTTTTTTAATTAAAAAGGTGTTTTTTCTAGACATCTGTCCATTCGATCTTTAGAATGCGCCCAATTTGCCAAAAATTTGCCCAATTTTATATTTTTGGCATTGATTTAGAGTCTTAAATCTGAATTAATATGCATGAAATGTGATTTATTATTCTCTGGAGGGCGTTTTGATTAAATCAGCTATACTGGTTCTAGAAGATGGGACCGAATTCCATGGCAAGTCGATTGGCGCAGAAGGCGCCGCCATCGGTGAAGTCGTTTTTAATACTTCAATGACTGGTTATCAAGAAATACTAACCGACCCGTCTTACTCTCAACAAATTGTTACTCTCACCTATCCCCACATTGGCAACACCGGCGTTAATCATTCAGACGAAGAATCAGAAACCATTCATGCTCAAGGCTTAATTATTCGTGATTTGCCATTAGTGATGAGCAACTATCGTGCACAAGAAACATTATCTGATTATCTTAAACGCCATAATATCGTTGCGATTGCAGATATTGATACACGCAAGCTAACACGCTTATTGAGAGAAAAAGGTGCGCAAAACGGTTGCATTATCGCAGGCAATCATCTTGATACTCAACAAGCTCTCGAAAAGGCCAGATCATTTCCTGGTTTAAAAGGAATGGACTTAGCAAAAACGGTAACAGTGAAACAGCCTTATCAGTGGACTCAAGGAAGTTGGACATTAAAAGGTGAGTTACCCAAAGCAAAATCAGTAGATGAATTGCCATTGCATATTGTGGCATATGATTTTGGTGTGAAACGTAATATTTTACGTATGCTGGTGGATAGAGGGTGTCGAGTTACCATTGTACCAGCACAAACACCTGCGCAAGACGTTTTAGCACTTTCACCTGATGGTATTTTTCTTTCAAATGGTCCCGGGGATCCAGAGCCCTGTGAATATGCCATTAACGCCATTCAAACGTTTTTAACAACCGATATTCCTCTCTTTGGCATCTGTTTAGGTCATCAGCTTTTAGCGTTAGCCAGCGGTGCAAAAACCATCAAAATGAAATTTGGGCATCATGGTGGTAATCATCCAGTTAAAGATTTAGATAAAAATACGGTGATGATCACAGCGCAAAATCATGGATTTGCCGTTGATGAAACCTCTCTTCCTGCCAATTTACGTGTGACACATAAATCTCTATTTGATGGTTCTTTACAAGGCATTCATCGCACAGATAAACCTGCATTCAGTTTTCAAGGCCATCCAGAAGCCAGCCCTGGGCCACATGATGCTGCACCTCTTTTTGATCACTTTATCGAACTTATCGCGCAATATCGTCAAAACCTGCAATCAGTAACAACAAAATAAATCAGGAGCGAAAGAAAATGGCTAAAAGAACAGATATCAAAACAATCCTGATTTTAGGTGCAGGGCCGATCGTAATCGGACAAGCGTGTGAATTTGATTATTCAGGCGCTCAAGCATGTAAAGCGCTACGTGAAGAGGGGTATCGAGTTGTTTTGGTAAATTCAAATCCTGCAACCATTATGACCGATCCTGAAATGGCTGATGCAACGTACATTGAGCCTATTCACTGGCAAGTTGTGAGAAAGATTATTGAAAAAGAACGTCCTGATGCAGTATTACCGACAATGGGCGGGCAGACAGCACTGAACTGCGCTTTAGAATTGGAGCGCCAAGGTGTTTTAGCTGAGTTTGGCGTCACCATGATTGGGGCAACAACTGATGCGATTGATAAAGCAGAAGATAGACAACGCTTTGATAAATCGATGAAAAAAATCGGCTTAGATACAGCACGTTCAGGTATTGCACATAACCTTGATGAAGCGTTTGCGGTCGCACAACAGGTTGGCTTTCCTTGTATTATTCGTCCATCATTTACTATGGGCGGTACAGGGGGCGGTATCGCCTATAATCGTGAAGAATTTGAAGAAATTTGTACTCGTGGTTTAGATTTATCACCAACCAATGAACTGTTAATTGATGAATCACTGATTGGTTGGAAAGAGTATGAAATGGAAGTTGTGCGCGATAAAAACGACAACTGCATTATCGTCTGTTCTATCGAAAACTTTGATGCAATGGGAATTCATACGGGAGATTCCATTACTGTCGCGCCAGCACAAACCCTTACCGACAAAGAATATCAAATTATGCGTAATGCCTCGATGGCGGTATTACGTGAGATAGGCGTTGAAACAGGGGGATCTAACGTTCAGTTTGCCGTTGATCCGAAAACAGGACGTTTGATTGTTATTGAAATGAATCCTCGGGTGTCACGTTCTTCTGCCTTGGCATCCAAAGCAACAGGCTTTCCAATTGCTAAAGTTGCCGCAAAATTAGCGGTAGGTTATACCCTTGATGAGCTGATGAATGACATCACAGGAGGAAGAACACCTGCCTCTTTCGAGCCTTCAATAGATTATGTTGTGACAAAAATTCCTCGCTTTAACTTCGAAAAATTTGCAGGAACAAACGATAGATTGACCACGCAAATGAAATCTGTTGGCGAAGTGATGGCAATTGGTAGAACGCTACAAGAATCTATGCAAAAAGCGTTACGAGGCCTTGAAGTTGGGGCTACTGGTTTTGATCCTAAAGTTGATTTAGATGATCCTGAAGCATTAACCAAAATTCGTCGAGAGCTAAAAGAAGCAGGCTCTGACCGGATTTGGTATATCGCAGATGCTTTCCGTGCTGGATTATCCGTTGATGGCGTCTTTAATCTCACCAATATTGATCGTTGGTTCTTAGTTCAAATTGAAGAAATCGTTCGGCTTGAAGAAAAAGTCAGTGAAATCGGTATCAAAGGGTTGAGTGCTGATTTTTTACATCAGTTAAAACGTAAAGGCTTTGCAGATGCACGCTTAGCTAAAATACTTAACGTAAAAGAGCACGCCATTCGCCAATTACGTGAGCAATATCAGCTACATCCTGTCTATAAACGTGTTGATACTTGTGCGGCAGAATTTGCTACTGATACGGCTTATATGTACTCGACTTATGAAGAAGAGTGCGAAGCAAAGCCACATCAAGATAAACCTAAAGTGATGATCTTAGGTGGTGGACCCAATCGTATAGGTCAAGGGATTGAATTTGATTATTGCTGTGTTCATGCGGCGCTTGCGTTACGTGAAGACGGTTACGAAACCATTATGGTGAACTGTAACCCTGAAACAGTTTCAACAGATTATGACACTTCTGACAGACTTTATTTTGAACCAGTCACATTAGAAGATGTGCTTGAAATTGTACGTATCGAAAAACCAAAAGGGGTTATCGTGCAATATGGTGGACAAACACCATTAAAACTAGCCAGAGCGCTAGAAGCTGAAGGAGTGCCAGTTATTGGCACAACGCCAGATGCTATTGATAAAGCAGAAGATCGTGAACGTTTCCAAAAAGCGGTTGATAAATTGGGGCTTAAACAGCCTGAAAATGCCACTGTAACCGCTTTAGAAGAGGCTGTAGAAAAAGCACAATTGATTGGCTATCCGCTGGTGGTTCGTCCGTCTTATGTACTTGGTGGACGGGCAATGGAGATTGTTTACGATGAAGTCGATTTACGTCGCTATTTCCAAACCGCAGTGAGTGTGTCAAACGATGCGCCAGTGTTGTTAGACCGTTTTCTTGATGATGCGATTGAAGTCGATATTGATGCGATTTGTGACGGTAAGCAAGTCGTGATTGGCGGTATTATGGAGCATATTGAACAAGCGGGTGTTCACTCTGGTGACTCCGCTTGCTCATTGCCTGCTTATACCCTAAGCCAAGAAATTCAAGATGTGATGCGTAAACAAGTCCGTGAGCTTGCGTTTGAATTAGGTGTAAAAGGGTTAATGAATGCACAATTCGCGGTAAAAGGTGATGATGTTTACCTTATCGAAGTCAATCCTCGCGCTGCTCGTACTGTACCTTTTGTGTCAAAAGCCACAGGTGTGCCATTGGCCAAAGTCGCCGCGCGTGTGATGATTGGCCAAACTCTTGAAGAGCAGGGAGTTACAAAAGAAGTTATTCCCCCTTATTACTCAGTAAAAGAAGTCGTTTTACCTTTCAATAAATTTGCAGGCGTTGATCCCATTTTAGGGCCAGAAATGCGTTCAACAGGTGAAGTAATGGGCGTCGGTGCAACCTTTGCACAAGCCTTTGCTAAAGCAATGTTAGGCAGCAGTTCTACCATGAAGAAAAAAGGCAGAGCGCTTCTTTCTGTGCGTGCTGGTGATAAAAAGCGAGTTGTTGATTTAGCAACGAAATTACTAAAAAGTGGATTTGAATTAGATGCTACACATGGTACAGCCATTGTATTAGGTGAGGCGGGAATAAATCCACGTTTAGTCAATAAAGTACATGAAGGGCGACCGCATATTGAAGATAGAATTAAAAATGGTGAATATGACTATATTGTTAATACCACATCTGGTCGCCAAGCCATTGAAGATTCTAAAATTATTCGTCGCAGTGCATTAAGATATAAAGTCCATTATGACACGACGTTAAATGGCGGATTTGCAACAACGTTGTCATTAGCGGCCGATCCTACGGCGAGTGTTATTTCAGTTCAAGAAATGCATAAAAAGATAAATAAAGCTTAAGTTTATTTGTTGCCGTAATAATGATCCTGAATATGAGGAAACTTGTATTCGGGATTTTTTATTTTTTTATTGCTATTAAAAAAAAAGAAAATTTTACGGAAAAAAGAAAGCCCCAAATAAATTTATTTGGGGCGATTGCAAAACAAAGAGGTGGGTGCGGATCTTTTTTTTCAAGTAAGGAGTCAAGAAAATAAAATAAGTTAATTTCTTTGTTTTAGCGGGTTGATTTTGTCTTTTTTTGTCGCTTGAGTCAAGAGAAAATTATTTTGCGACATTAAGTAACGTGTTGTTTTAATTGATTTAAATTTGTTATTTGCTACGGAAAAGGTATAGAGGATAGAGAAATTTCTGTTACTATATTGGCGGGTGCTTGGATCGTTTTGGTTCAAGCATTTCGCTAGAGCCAAAAAGAGAAAAGCCCCGAATTTTATTAGGTATAAAATCCGAGGCAGTCTCACAAACTCACAACTTGATTCTGCCTCCTTCATTGAAAGGAGTCAATCAAATTGACGAAAATAACCTTATTTGGCATTACGGTTGTCTGTGTGACGGTACTTATGTTTGCTTTAATTGTCGGTGAAAGATTATGTTCACTTAACATTAGTAACGGAAATACAGTCGTTCAAGCTATTTTGATGTGTCATTAATAGTTTGGTGGGGAGGTTTCCTCCCTCACAATTTTTCTTCAAGTTGTCAGAGTTTTGGTACAAGCACCCTGTCTTTTAAATTATTCTTTGTGATAGTTTGGATATAAATGATAATGATTGCTATTTCGTTGAATGTTTGACAACATAGCTGATTATTTACTCTGCTGATATCTTTCTATTATGTCTCAACACTCTTCATTCTATTCATATATTGGTTATCAACCTAAGCATCAGCAGGTTGAAGAATATCGCTTTCAAGACCAAATTCTATTACGCCAAGGTGTATTAGAAACTACAGAAGATCTGCATATTGAAGAGACTTATCAAGCCGGCTTTAATTTAGTGGCTGTTCATAGTGGAAGTGTAATTAGTGAAAGTGTCAATGGGCAGAAAATAGAGATAGCGACACCGAGTATTTTTATTGCTAATAGTGTTGAACGTTATTCTTTATTGAATCAATTTAAATCTGGCGATCCCCTAAGATATACATTATTGCAATTATCATCTCAGTGGCTTGAGCAACAACATATTTTATTACCTCCAATACTGCGACAAAACCAATCACTTATGTTGCATCATCTGACTTTGGATAATACGTTTTTAGCGTTAACCATGCAGTTATTCCAAAATCCGGTTCACGATTCCTTAAAACCACTTTACTACTCAGGTAAAGCTTGCGAATTTGCTTCATTAAGTTTGCAATATTTATGTCATGAACAAGAGCCAGCCAATCGGCCATTAAGTCAGCGTGAAAAAAACAGTTTAAAACAAGCCAAAGAAATTTTAATTGCTGAAATGGAAACGCCACCAAAGCTTGAAATATTAGCAACTCGTGTGGGATTAAATACTCGAAAACTTACTCAAGGTTTTCGTCAATTATTTGGCAATTCTGTTTATGGTTGGCTACAAGAATATCGTTTACAAACCGCATATAATATGTTGCTAAATGAAGGGGAGTCTATCTCAAGTGTTGCCTATTATGTTGGTTATACACCCGCTCATTTTTCCGTCGCATTTCGTAAACGTTTTGGTATATTACCGGGCGATGTACGCAAAGGGCATTTCACGCCTTAATTGATTTTATTAGGTTTATCGGTATATTTATTATCTTCATCGCTTGATTTGTCATCTATTAAACACTTAATTAATTCTATCTTTTCCATCTTGCTTAATAAATAAGCAAAATGCGTCTAAATCGAAAGTAATAGTCACGCAATCTAAAGTCTTGTTGCTAGAGGGAAAATACCCTTTTCGCTATAGTGCCACAAGATGTTGTGGAGATTATTATGCATAATGAATTATGGATGTTGTTGCGTCCTTATCGCCCTTTATTAATAGGTGCGCTGTTACTACAAGCTGTTGCAGGTTTTAGCTCTTTAGTACCTTGGTTAGCACTTTATCAACTTATTGTTTCTTTTCCTTCTACTAATACATTCTGGCTAACTATTGCGGTTATTGGTGGCATTGTATGGCTAATATCACAAACCATTGCATTTCATTTAACACATTTAATGGATGCAAAATTAACCTACCAATTACGATTAGCATTATCAGAAAAAATGCAGAAATTACCGTTAAATTGGTTTGTTAGCCAAGGAAAAAATGGTATCAACCAATATGTTCAGCGCGATATTAAAGCATTACATCAATTAATTGCTCATGCACCTGCTGATATCGTGCAATTAATGGTTGTTCCTGTTATTGCTATTATTGTGTTATCAACATTAAATCCTTTTTTACTGGTTTTCTCTCTTATTCCTTTAATCATTGCTTATTTTTGTTTTAAACAAACACAATCATCACGTTATCAAACCTATTGTGAACAGCGTGATGAGGCAATGAAAATACTCTTTGAAGATTATCAACTTCTTGCTGAAAATCCTCTCGTAGCACGCCAATTTCCGCATAAAGGAATTGTTGATAAAACAGAGAAAGCACTATTTAATTTTGTTTTTCATTTTCAAAATTGGGTTAAACGAGTTGGATTATTAGGATCACTTACCCAATTATTATTGAGTGCCACCTTATTAACAGGATGGCTATTATTGGGTGCTACTATTTTTGAACAAGCGTTACCATTGGCCGATTTATTACTGTTTATTTTATTGTTAAGACGTATTGCAGAGCCTGTTATGGCTATGGGGCATGGCGGTGATGCCTTACGTGTAGCAAAAAAATCAGCGCAGCGGATACAGCAATTATTAAATCAGCCTGAAATGCAATATGGTGATTTATCAACAGAGACGATATCTCACGCCGTAGCGTTAACAGCACACTCTGTTTGCCTTTCGTATGGTGATAAAGAGATCCTCAATAATATTAATTTTGAAATTAAGAAAGGAGAGTTTATTGCCATTGTAGGCCCCTCTGGTGCAGGAAAAAGTTCTTTACTACAACTGATTGCTCGATTTATGGATGTAACATCAGGTGAGATTTTTGTTGAGAATAAGCGTTTACAGACGTATTCACGTAATGCATTAAACCAAATTACTACAGTGGTGATGCAAAACAGTCAACCATTGCCTTATTCAATTAAAGATAACTTATTGTTATTTAATCCCCATTGCAGTGAAGAGCAACTACAATCAGCAATGAATGAAACATATTTTGCTGAAGTCGTTACTAACTTACCCCGAGGTTTATCTACTTTAATTAATGATGAAACGCCACTTTCTGGCGGTGAAGCACAACGTTTGGCAATAGCGCGTGCTTTCATTGCTAATAGCCCACTGTTATTGGCTGATGAACCTTCTTCAGCACTAGATCCTGATAATGCCCAACATATTTTTAATGCATTAAAAAATAAAACCATGACACGGATAATCGTCACACATTCACTGGTTTTAGCACAACAAGCCAACAGAGTGATATTTATGGTTGATGGAAGATTAGTAGCAATGGGAAATCATGATGATTTGCTACTCAATTGTGAGCGCTATAGTGATTTTGTTCAGAAACAAGGAGAGCAAAATGAAGACTAATCCCTTTGTTTCATTACTCTTATCTTTAAAATATCCTCTCAGTTTTATGGTATTGAGCGCCATTTTAGAAGGGCTATGTGGTTTATTATTATTGCCGATTATTATCTATTGGGATCAGGATGCTAGCCAATATTTATGGATGTTAGCGGGATTAACATTAATTACACTTGTTTTTCAGTACATTGCGACATTAAAAGGTTTTCTTGCGGGTACAACGGTGATGAAAATCTTAGTTCAAGCGTTGATCCGCCATTTACCTCGTAGTTTAACACCACCACCTCAAGCACACACGTTATGCTCAGGTGCTGCAATGAGTGCAATGAGTATCCCTGCCCATTTATTAGCGCCTGTTATTAGTGTTGTAGTGACGCCATTAACTGTAATTATTGGACTTTTATTTTATAACATCATTTTTGCTTTGATTTTTATCGTAGCTGCATTATTACTTGTTGCAGTGATGCGGATCAGTGCCAAGGGGCTGTATAGACAAGAAGTGACACTGCAAACAGCAGAGTCTGTTGTGGCTAAAACATTGGCTGATTTTGCACAACATCAGGTATTATTGCGAAAAAGTGGGAGAAATACGCTGTTTTCACAGCAATTACAGCAAGACTTATTGGATCAACACCACCAACAAGTGCAATTATTACAACGAAGCTTACCCTATCATCTGATTTTTTCTTTATGTATTCAGGTTATTTTCATTGCTGTTTTAGTTATTGGTGTAGTGAATGTTGATATTAATACTCTTACTTTAACGCAGTGGTTGGCTGTCGTGGTATTAATCGCTCGTTTTATTGAACCTTTATTTCAGCTTTCTCATATTGATCAAGCATTAAGGCAGAGTAAACAATCACTTACTTTAATAAAAAATACGTTGGATGCTCCCTCATTACAAAGCCCAAAACAAAGTGATACTCCTAAAAGCAATGACATTCGTTGTGAACAACTGGAGGTGAATAATAGTTTAGGAGCGCTGATCCTTTCTAACATAACAGTGCTATGCCCTGATAAAAAAATGACGGCAATTGTCGGCAGTTCTGGTGCGGGTAAAACAACATTATTACATGTTTTGGCACGTCTTAGGGATGCTGATAAAGGGCAGATTTATTATGGAGACAAAAGGGTCAATGATTTATCTGAGAGTGTATTAGCGCAAACAAGACAAATTGTATTTCAACATAATCAATTGATTAGAGGCACATTGCGTTGGTCATTATTACAAGATGATAACTCAACTGTCAGTGATAATGATATTTTGCATCTACTTAATGCATTGAATTTATCGGTGACTCAAACAGATTTAGATGAAGATGTGGGCGATCAGGGAGATCGTTATTCCGGTGGACAAAAACAGCGACTATGTTTAGCGCGTTCATTATTAGCCGATCCTAAGATCTTATTTTTAGATGAGCCAACGGCGAGCCTCGACATCGTCAGTCGTGAGAAAGTGGTACGTTATCTTGAAGAGCTAACATCTACTCGTGTTGTGATCACGCATGATCCTGATATTGCTAAACATGCTGATCACGTGATTGTGCTTGATAACGGAAAAGTGATTGCTGAAGGTTCGCCTAATACGTTGTTGTCATCTTCAACATGGTTTCTGAATTTTTGTGGCTCATTGTGAGTGTTAGATCTTTACTGATTGCCAATCAATATCGATTGGCAATCGAAAGAGATAATCTGGCAATCTAAAATACCGTAATCCTAAAATTGGTAGAGTGATAACCATTATCATTTGAATGTTTTGGGATGAATATGGTTTACATTTCTTCTTTAGCTGGCTTAGATAAAACACAGAAATTATCGCCAGTATTAAATCAACGTACACAAAATAAATTGGCATTAACACAATGTGCTATTTTGTGTTCTACCGCTTTATTTTCACTTTCTGCCATCGCAAATACAGCAACAGAAAATAATAAAGCAGTCGATGTTTTGGTTGTGACTGAAAGCGTAGCACAAAACCGAGATAACCTTGCTCCTGGTGTTAGTACATTAAGTAAAATGGCGCTTAAACCTAGAGAGATCCCACAAACTGTCTCTGTGATAGATAGAGAACAGATAGAAAATCAAAACCTAAATACTCTTGATGAAGTGATGACTCGTGCTAATGGGGTTACTAGCGCACCTTTTGTTTTATTAACAACGGCTTATTACGCACGTGGTTTTCAAATTAACGCCTTTGAACTTGATGGTGTTCCCGCATTAATGGGAAACATGGCAAGTTCGCCACAAGATATGGCAGTGTATGAGCGTGTAGAGATCTTAAAAGGCTCTAACGGATTGATGCATGGAATGGGAAATCCTGCGGCAACTGTCAATATGGTACGTAAACATGCGCCTTTAGACTCACAATTAAAAGCAACATTTACGGCTGGGAGTTGGAACCGTTATCGCGGTGAAGTCGATGTGGGCGGACGTCTAAATCAAGAAGGTAGTGTGCGCGGTCGTGTCGTAATGGCATGGGAAGATAAAGATTTTTTCTATGATATTTCAGATCAAAAGACGCGTTTGATTTATGCCACAGTGGATGCGGACTTAACGACTAACACACTATTACGTACTGGTATTCAATATCAAACAATAGACTCCATCACCAATATGGCAGGTGTGCCAATGGGAAAAGATGGTAGCGATTTACACCTTCCTCGTAAAACTTATTTAGATGCTGATTGGGATCGCTTTAAATGGGATACCACTCGGTTATTTACCGGAATTGAACATCAAATTAATGATGATTGGTTGTTTAAAATCAACGGCGATTATCAATATGCTAAAGCGCGTTTGTTGTATGCAGGGGCATGGGGAAATATTGATCCTGAAACCGGTGATGGTGCCATGCTAATGGGAGGAGCATACAAGTTTCATAACTATCAAACCAGTCTTGATACCAACGTCACAGGAAAACTTAATGGTTGGGGCTTACAACATGATCTGATAGTGGGAATGAGCTACTCAAAAGCCAGTGAAGAACAGCACACTGGGCAATTTAAAGATCCTCTCAATGTTCCTGTAAATATTTATCGTTGGGATCCTCATAGTGTACCGAAACCACAAATAACGGGTTATTCCTCTCAAGGCGCGACAAAAACGGAACAAACTGGAGTCTATGGAATGGGGCGGATCAAGCTTATTGAGCCAGTAACATTGATTGCAGGGGCGAGAGCGAGCTGGTGGGAAGTGAAAAAACCCCAAGCTAAGTTTACTGAAAATGGAAAAATCACCCCTTATGGTGGTTTGATTTGGGACTTTGCACCTCAATGGTCATGGTACAGCAGTTATTCTACGGTTTATCAACCACAAACGGGGAAAACCTGGAGTGGTGACATGTTGAAACCAGTGGAAGGACAAACAGTTGAAACCGGGATCAAAGGAGCGTTGATGAACGGTGGGCTTAATGTATCAGCCGCTGTTTTCCGGATCGACATGAAAAATAATCCACAAGAAGACCCGGTACATCCTGGCGGTGGTTTTAATACCTATTTTATTAGTGGTGGCAAAGTTGTTAGTCAAGGTTTTGATATTGAAGGAATGGGGTACTTATCGCCATTTTGGGATCTCTCGGTCGGTTATACCTATACCGATACAGAATATAAAGAAGATACCTTGAATAAAGGAAATAGCTTTAACTCATTAGTGCCTCGCCACATGGTAAGAGTGTGGACAAATTATCAGTTACCTTGGGATGCGCGTAAGTGGAGTGTGGGTGGTGGTATTCAAGCGCAAAGTGAATATAGCAAAACAAACGGTGAAGTTACGTTACGCCAAGGTGGCTATGCGGTATTCAATTCGCGTTTAGGTTACCAAATTAATGAACATTGGTCTGCTGCATTAAATATTAATAACATCTTTGATAAACGTTATTACTCAAGCCTTTTCTCACCTCAATGGAATAACCGTTACGGCGAACCTCGTAACGTTATGTTGAATATCAAGGCTGATTTCTAATGCAAAAAGCACTGCTGATCAGTTGTGCTGTTTTAGGTAGCGTAATAGGGAGTATTACGCTGTCATTACTGATAGCAACATTTTATCCCAGCACTGATCCCCTTAATCGCCTATATGCAGCCGTCTTTTTACCCGTTGTCTGTTTATGTGGATTGCTCTGTTTTAGCTTATTCTCACTAAATGGAAAACAGGTATTTTGGCGCGCATGGAGCTGGTGGCCATTACCTTTAATATTGATGGAATTTATCGTATGAAAGCAATATTAAAGCGCCAATTTTTACAACTTCATCACCAAGTGGGTTCTTTGTTTGGTATTCTATTATTTATTATTCTATTGACAGGAACATGGTCATTAGCACATGAAAATTTAAATTTATGGACTCAATTTAAGCCGTTAGATAGAGAGTTATTGCCATTAGAACAGTTATTAGCAAAAGGCGAATATCTATTAGGTAAAAACGGTTTCAATAGTGTGAAATTACCCTCTATAGACCATCCAATTATTACTTTCTGCCAAGGAATGGGGGATTGTTCACTGCAATTAAATGCACAAACGGGTGAAGAAATTACGGTAAGAGAAGTTATCTCTCCTATTGTTAATTTACATAAAAATCTATTTATGGGTTTTTCTGGGCGGTTATTTATTAGTTTGTTTGGTTTTGTGTTTGCGCTATTACTAATAACTGGCATTGTTATTCATCACCGTAAAGTTTATCAACTATTTCGACTCCGTTTTAATCAAGGGCGTAGGCTATTTTTCTTTGATTTACATAATGTAATTGGATTATGGAGTTATCCTTGGTTAGTAATGTTTGCATTAACTGGAGCATTATCAGGATTAGGGGCATTTGGTACATTAATGCTCGCAAAATATGTAGAGCCAGATGCTCCAGTACAAGTCATGATGAAATTAATGGGACAATCAACGCCTGTTTCATCTGAGCTTATTGCATCTTCTCCTAGCTCATTATTAATTCAACTTTCACAAGAAAAACCAGACTTTATTCCTGAAACTATTAATTGGAAAAATAGAAGTAATACTGAACAGCAAATTACGGTGAGTGGTATTCATTTATATTTACCCAGCACCGCTAATTTTGAGCAGTTATTTTTTTCTGGCTTAGATAACCATTGGATTGCGGAAAAAAGTTCCGTGTCTCAGCAATTTTGGACACGTGCTTTTATTGCTGTTCAACCTTTGCATTATGGCCAATATTTATGGGCAGGTTCAGCAAACTTTAGTTTATCGGTACTTCATTGCCTAATGGGAATGATGGCCTGTGTATTGACCTTTAGTGGATTAGTAATTTGGGCATTAAAAAAGCCTATTAATATCAGTTCCCGTTTAGTGTTAGGGAGTTGTTCTGGATTAATTTTTGCCAGTACATGTTTACTTCCTTTCGCTATTTTCTCCGCGTTATCACCGATACTGCCTTTTTTTGGTGTTTGGTTGATAACGCTTCTTTTTTATTTTTTTTATCCGCAAGTGATCCAACTTACTTTTCTTATTTTAACTATCAGTAGTGTGGTTTTATTTATCAGTGTCTTTAGTCACTTATTTATAACCCATGCTGCTTTGTGGTGGATAAGTTGTGCCTTGTTGATCAGTGCTATTTTTTATTTTTTGATAGGTCTTTTTCTACTAAAAAGACAGTAATTGGAGTCTGTTATGCAAGAATTATTAAAACATCGACAATTAGTGATAACGCTAGGTTTACTTTATTTAGCACAAGGTATTCCGATGGGAATTGCGATGGATGCATTGCCTACATTATTACGTCAAGAAGGTTCGGCTTTAAGTGCAATCGCATTTATTCCATTAGTTGGGTTGCCATGGGTATTAAAATTTTTATGGGCGCCAGTGGTTGATAATTATTGGTTTAAATCTTTAGGTCGTCGCCGTAGCTGGATTATACCCATGCAGATCATTGTGACGTTCTGTTTATTATTATTAGCAATCCTTGGTATTTCTATCGAAACAGCAAAATGGGGGGTCACTTTATTAGCTATCGCTTCATTAGCCAGTGCTACACAGGATATTGCAACAGATGGTATGGCCGCTGAGCATGCGAGTGGCACGTTATTATCGAAAATAAATGCAGTTCAAATTGCAGGCGTGATGGGCGGCTTTTTCTTAGGCGGAGCAGGTATGATGATCCTCACTGATAAATTAGGCCAGCATACCGCATTATTGTTATTTGCCTTAGTGCCCGCTATCAGTTTATTTTTTATTACGTTATTTCGTCAAAAAGCAAAATATGATGAGGGTGAAAATGATGATTCACCTAATGCAAGCCTATTAAAAACGGTACAGAGAAAAGGAGCGGTAAGACTATTAACACTGACATTGCTTTCAGCAGTAACCGCAGTTTCGGGCTTTGGTTTAGCAAAGCTCTTTTTAAGTGACAGTGGTTGGTCTTTAGCAGAGATTGGGAAAATGGGCATGATGGGTGGCATGGTAACCCTTTTCTTCGGTTGTGGCGGTGGTGCTTGGTTAATTAATAAAATTGGTGTGTGGCGCGCTTTTTCTGTCGGATTACTGTGTGCTTTAGGTTCCTCATTATTATGGCTTTCACAATCAATAGGCTCTATCAATCTTACAATAGTTGCTGTGTGTATTGTATTAGGCTCTTTATCATCAGGGATCACTTCTGTGGCTATTATGACCGCAGGTATGCGTTTTGCGTCAACCGATAATCAAGCCGGTACTGATATGACCGCGGTACAAAGTATGCGTGATATTGGTGAAATGGCGTGTGCAATGATGTTAGTGAGTTTAACGGCAACAATAGGGTATCGTGGTGGATTTGGTTTGGCAGCTATAATTGCGGTTTGTGCATTGATAGTGACGTTGATGAATGTAAAATACCAAGAGAAAGTGTCGATTTCTTAACATTAGAAAAGATAAAAGTATTGATGATTAAAAAACCCCCGTAAAAAGTAAACTTTACGGGGGTTTTATATTAATCAGTCATTTTTTAATTTACTGCTTTATTATAAATAGTGCTGACATTATTTTTATTTGGATCACCTGAGCCGTCCCATTGAACTGTTTGTTGATATTCTTTTGTTACTCCATTGATCGTGATATTTGTGATTAATGTCGCTGAGCCTGAATCAGGATAACCTGCTAGAGGTTGAAAACAATTTTCTTTCATCGCTAATGAAGGAAACGTATCATTGAAAGAATAATTTTGAATTGAAGTATTATACTCGTGTTTATCATGATAATCGACTTCACTACGACTCGCATCACCTTGAATATTAATGAGTTTATGAGAAATTGTTATAGGGTATAATAAGTTATTAGTATATATCCCTACCGAGGTAACAGGAGCAGCCATAACATGTGTCATTGTATCTGTTGGTAATGTTCGGCACGAATTAGTGTGTGTGCCATTATTACTTGTTTCAATAAATAAGATTTTTCCAGCTAATGTAAAATCCATATATTTAGGAGAGATTGCTTTAACATCTAAAGGGTAGAAAGTAGGGTATTCTTTATTGTTATCAGCAAGATCAAATACAATAACTTTGATTTTAAGATCAGTGCTTTGTAATGAATTTTTTTCCATCGTTAATAGCGTTGTGATTGTTTTCCCCGAAGAGATTTCGCTTGCTGAATTTTCAGATATTTTGCTGGTTTTCTTGTTACCGTCCCATAATTCAAAGTTAACTGCATATTCCATTCCGGATGTTTTAGGCGGTATCCAAGAAAAAGTTAATGCATCATCCTCATAAACCGGTGTCCAACTTATTGGTGTATTGGTATTGGGAACAATTTGAGCTTTATTATTATTATCCACTCTTCGTGAGACATAATTAATTGTGACATGAGGCAATTTTCTTACATTAACAAAATAATACCCTTCTGATTCATAGAAATAGTCATTTTCTTTTGATGTTAATGTAATCTCTGTGCTACCTGAGCTGACTTTAACAATGGTTCCATCTTCTTTTATCGAAACAATACTAGGATCTTTTGCTGACCAAACACCTTGCGCCTCTTTAGGTAAAGGGGATATGGGTTGTTGAACTTTAATATTGGTATCATTTTCATATAAAATCATGTTTTTTGATGCAAATTGAATGGACAGTGTTCCTTTATCTTGTTGATAGTCAACGGTCACGGTATCTGCTAAAAATTGTTCGGTGGCATCACTGTTTATACGTATTTTGGTTTTACCTGGTTTGACTTCCGTAATAGTACCTTGTGTATCAATAGTCACTACGTGTTGGTCATCACTTACATAATTTAAAGGAATATTTTTTGCATCAGCATTACCAAAAGTAACGCTAACATTATACGTTATCCCATCATTCCATGTTGATTGTATAGAGAGTGGGGACGTTAGTTTTAGATTTGGTTTCGCTTTTTCAATCACCAAAGGATAGCTGCTTTGAGCTGGTTGATATTGGTCATTACCCGCCGTTTGTAACGTAATAATCGTAGTTCCTGCTTTTTTCATCGATACTTCACCGTTAAGAGTATCAATTGAGGCTACTGAAGGATCAGAACTAGACCACATCACATGAATGTTATTTGGAACACCTGTATAACCTAATGCGTTAATGGGTGCAGAAGCATAGGTTTCTTGCTGAATAGGCTTATCAAAAATAATCTCAGGTTTAGGAATAGTCACTTTAATGGTGATAGGTTTGGCAAGCGTTATCCCCTCTGAATTTGCCGTTAATACGATATCTGTTTTGACATTCGACGTAAGGTTGGTTTGATATTCTCCATTTCCCACGGGTTTTAACGGATTATCGCTAAAGTGAGGTGTGCCACTGGTGGCGGTAATCGACACTTTTTTACCCTCAATGGCGTTATCATATTTATCTATTAATTTAACAGAGAGTAAGGCGCTATCTTTATCATTTCCACCAATAGATTGACGGCTACTGCTAAAGGTTGATTTATTGGCGTCAATATCAGCTGGTGTGACAACCACATCATGAATAGGTTTATGATTATTTAAATCAAGGTAAGCACTCATTTTTAATGTGCCTGCAACATGACTTGTGACTTTCGTTCTTGCGACACCTTTTGCATCGGTATAGGTACTAAAGTCATAATCATCCGCCAAGCCTTGTAATTTCCACGAGACGATAACATTCGGCAATATATTGTCATTGGCATCGACAATGGTAGCTTGGTAATTAACGCCTTTGTCACCGGCAATTATAGTTGTTCTATCAACATCAACAGCTTTAACTTGCCATGTTGCTGGATCGGCACGCAGTTGTAAGGTTTTTTGTTTTTTAAATTCTACCCCATTCACTTTAACAGTGAGTTGTGTGGTGCCTGATTGAGTCCCTGTGACGGTGATTTCATAATGACCAGGGGACACCTGTTTTGCTGTGCTAAATTGCAAGGTTGGGTTAGCTGAAATACCTTCAACAGTTTGATCTGGCAGAATATTGCCTCCTTTATCACGAATCGTTAATGAAAGTATCGCGCTATCTTTACCATTAGCAATAATACTTGAAGGCAATAAACCAATTTCTGAGCGATTTTCGTCAACATCATCGGCGATAAAATTAACATCATCAGCAGGATAAGTACCTGTGCTTAATACAACACTGACTTTGGCAACACCAGCTGGATCTCGGGTTAATTTAGCTTGTGTTACACCTTTGCTATCCGTAAAAGTGAGCGGTGTAGCTAATAAACTGTCTTTGTTTGTTGTCCATGTGACAGGCATACCCGCAATAATAGGGTTGTCATTGGCATCAATTAAGTAAGCATCATAGGTGATGGTATCTCCTGCATGAGGTGTTCTATCACTGATCACAAATTTGCTGACTTTTGCCGTTTGTCCATTAGGTAAGACAGTTAATGGTGCGGTTTGCGTTAAAGTGACTGCGTTGACTTCGGCACTGATGACCGTCTGTCCTGCTTTTATCGCGCCAATTTGTGCTTGATAAATACCTTTATCCGTTTCAGTAAAAGGAGAGATTGTAAACGTGAGATCCGTACTGTAACGAGCATTAATTTTACTTGCTAATCCTTTGAGTAAATTCCCATTTTTATCTTTTAATGTGAGTGTCAATGTGGCTTTTGTTACTGTGGAAACAATGCTATCAGGAGTGAGCGATAACTGAGATTGATCCGCAGAAATAACATCAGTATTAAAGGTAATAATATGGTCTGCATCTAAAGATTGCTGACTGTCTAACAGTGCACTGACTTGTGTTACACCCGCTTGTGTACTGGAAATGGTGGTTTCGGCAATACCTTGCGCATTAGTTTTGCTGAGAGGGGAAGAGAATGTGCCTAATGGACTTATCCAACCGACAGCAACATTTGCCATGCTTGGATTCCCTTGCTTATCAACTATTTCTGCGCGAAGTGTAACTTTATCATGACCGTTAGCAATGACTTCATAAGGTTTGATAACTGTGACACTTTTAATCACGGCATTTTGGGTATCAGCAACAAAACCTAATGGTTGAGTTAAGGTAAATTTGGTATTGCTTTGCTGATATTGCGCACTGATGGTGCTTATTCCTTCTTGTTTACCACTGATATTGAGTTGATAAATTCCTTTGGCAATTTCTTTGATAGAACTAAATTGAATGGTGTTGTTATCCCCAGTTAATAACAGTGTTTTTGCTTGCTGAGGCACAGGGTTATCAAATTTATCTTTTAACGTAATAGTGGCAGCAGAAACCGATTTACCATCCGCAATAATCGATTGTGGATTGAGTATCATGCTGCTGTGTGCACTGGCAGCATTACCCGGTGTGAAGATAACATCTAATGACGCTTGTTGTTTATTTAACAGCGTTGCGGTGAGTGTTGTTGGTAGTGCTTGTGTTCCTTTTAATTCGATATTAACGTCGCCGTTATTATCAGTTTTAACTAAGTTTTTGCTTAATGTATTGTGTGTTGCCTGCCAAAAAACAGGGTGCTGCATTAATGGATTATGATGTGAATCCACAACATGAGCCGTAAATGTCAGGGTGTCGTTATCATCAGCAATTGCACTGATTTTACCATTCAGTGGAGTAATGGTGACAGTTGCACTGTTATGATCAGCAACGGCCATTAAGGTAACTTGTGCTGTTTTACCATTTGCCAATTTGGCGTTAATGGTGGTTAAACCAGCTTGATTTGTCGTGATACGTGTTTGAGTTTGTCCTTGTTTATCAGTTCGTGTCTGAGGTGCACTAAATACTACACCTTGAGAGCCTTGCCATTGCACTGACATATCCGATAACGGGTTGCCTAAATTGTCGGTAACAACCGCTGTGAGTAATGCATTGTCTTTGGTATCGGCAGTAATTTGGTTTTTATCAATCGTTAATGAAGCAAAAAGAGCTTGTTGAATATCGGCAGTAAAATGAATAGGTGCAGCATCAACAGTATCGTTGCTAATGCTGGCGGTCACTATTACATCTAACTCTTTGGTGCTGGTGATTTGCGTCGTCGCTATCCCTTGATCGTCAGTAACAGACATATCATCAATTTTTACGCTATTAGGATCTCCATCAGTTGACCAAATAATTTTTGCGTTGATTAATGGGTTGTTATTATTATCTTTTACCACAGCGGTGTAGGTTACTGGGGTTTTACCATCAGCAATATAAGGTGGCGCAGATGCGGTGATAGACGTGATTTTCCCATTTGACATATCCGCAATAAATTGTGTTTTTTCTTGGCTAACCACGTTATTAACTTCAGCACTAACGGTCACAATTCCTGATACTTTGCTGGTCATTGTGGTAGAGGCAAGACCTTGTTTATCCGTCGTTAATGTCGTTTGTTTTAGTTGCGCTTTATTGTCAGCAGTTAATTGAATGGTGATATCTGGAACGGGGTTTTTATTGGCATCAAGGACTTTAAATGCCAACGTTTTTTCATCACTATTATTGGCAAAGGAGCGATAAGGCGTGATGGTGAAAGTCTCTAATTTTGCCGTATTAACATCAGCAATGAAATTAACTTTCGTCGCATAAGCAATATCTTTCACTGTGACTTCAATGTTTGTTTGACCTTGCAATGTATTGGTAATAGGAACAATAATTTTACCCTGTGCGTCAGTCTCACCTTGTTGCATTATCGTTGCACCATTATCAGCACTAAAGCTAACGGGATAATGAGGAATTGGATTATGGTTAAGATCAGTGACTATCGCTTGGATTTTATTTTGACTTTTACCATCAGCAGGGGCGTTATCTTTAACAACTGTTAACTCACCCTTGGCAATATGCGCAGTAATATCATCAGCAATAAAAACAACCTTTGCCGAATTAAAGGTATTATCTCTAAATTTCGGCGTTAATGTGACCGTTTCAGGTGAACTGCCTGCCGTGATCGTAAGCTGATATTTCCCTGCATCAAGACGAGTAAAAGCGGAAATTCGGCTGGTGCTTATTGCGTTATCTGATCCACTGTTTAGCGATAATTCTTTAAGATTAATATCAACGGGTAATTTATCGTTATCCAGTACGGTTAACAGTAATGATTGCGTGGAGTGCCCATCAGCAGCTAATTGGCTTATTTTAGGCGTAAATTGGCTATTTTGCGTATTAATTGCCGATTGAGAAACTATAATTTTGCTTTGTACAGGATCAGAGCGATTACCTTGTTCATCAATAGCAATTGCACTGATGGTATAGCTATTTTGTTGCTCAGTACCTGTGACATGGCGAGGTAAAATAACTGAATAATTAAAGCCACCGTTATGATTAATTTTACCGCCATTGGTGATTAAGCGACTTGCAGACCATTCAATATTTTTCACGGGATATTTAGCGTGAACATGAACATTGAGATCTTTTTCTTCATTGGCATAACCCGAAAGTGAAGGTGCCATGGAGAGGAAAACCAGCGTTTTCTTTTGATACTCCAAAACAATATCGTTATTTCTATCGACAAAATCATAGCGGCTACCCGACATTAAACGCATTGCTCGCACATTATCAGGATTAAGCTGTGATGAGATTGATTCACCAAGGTGATATTGTAAGCTAATATCTAAGCGATTATCGCTATTGTCGTTTAAACCAAAGCGACGTTCTGCACCAAAAGTGAGCAAAGGAACGGGGGTATAAGTGAGTCCAGCAGTATAAGCGTGAGGATTTTCTTGACGATTATCTTTGCCAAACAAACCCACTTCTTTGCCGTAATACTGTTCAAAAATAAGCTTTGCACCTAATTGTGGATATGCTGGCAAATAGCCTTCTGTTCTGATATCCCAACCATTAGCAGGGCGTTCGTTATAATCCATGACATCATCAGAAGTGCGCCAATTGGATAAACGATGGTAGTGGTTCATGCTGAGTTTAAAATAATCTCGCCAAACTTCAGCACCAACACCAAATCGGCTGTGATAGCGGCTGAGGTCGTAGTCATAAAACGCATTAAGTCCCACCATAAATTTATCGGTAAAATGACGATAACCAATTCCTTGGTTGAATTGGCTACGTGAGTCTTTACGGTGATAACTTGTTTGAGTAAAAACTAAATTTTTCTCTTGATCGTAAATGGGAATTAATAAATCGGCCGAGCTATTTTCTAACGTAAAATCTTTATCTGTGGATAATGATACTCGAGCATGACCAAATTGATTTAACCATTGTTCTATTTGTTGATTGGCTTTACTTGATACTCGGCTAATTGCATATTGTGTTGCATCAGTCTCTTTATTTAATAAAGATGAGTTATCAACAATAATTTGAGCGAGTTCTTGTCCGTCTATTGAAGGAATAGGATTATCTTGATTGTTATTATTTAACCATTTTTTTGTCAATAAAGATTTACTAGGGATATTCAGTGTAATACCTGTTTTTATCTTTAAATTACCGACTAAAGAGACATAATCAGGATTTATTTCAATTAACTCAAATAGCTTTATATTAAACTGCTTTGCAATAGACTCAGGGGTATCACCTTCTTTAACTTGATACGTATTTTCTTTATTAATGAGTTGATTTTCTTGTATATTCCCATCCGCAAAAACATTGACAGGTATTGTTGCTGAAATAGGAAAAGCTAACTGAATTATAATATTAAACCAAGCAACTTTCTTTGTAATGGAGGAAAGTTGCGGTGTTAGCTCACTTTTAAATTTTGTCATTTTTAAACTCACCGTTACAAATAATGATGAGATTCTCGTATTTATATATCTTTTTTATATCAGAAAGTGAACTTGAATTAATTAATTTCTAAAGGTATAAAAAAATGCATTCAGAAAAATAAAAATATATCGTCAAAAAAAGGAAGAATAGAGGATGAGCGAATTGAATAAGAAAAAAGTCAATAGGAAATAACACTATTGACTTTTAACGTGTGAATTAATATTAGATATCAACAAAAACATCAGGATCAGGTCCTAAACGTTTTTTCTGCTCAAGTGTTGTTATTTCCGCAACTTCCTCTTTTTCTAATTTAAAATCAAAAATGTGAAAGTTTTCTTCAATACGTGAAGGAGTGACAGATTTTGGAATAACCACCAGTCCACTATCTAAATGCCAACGTAACACAATTTGAGCGGGTGTTTTATGGTATTTTTCAGCCAGTTTTTGAATAATTGGTTGATCAAATACGCCCTCGCCGCCTTGGGCTAATGGGCTCCAGGATTCAGTCACAATATTGTGAGTCGTATTCCATGCTCTTAATGGTGCTTGTTGCATTAATGGATGAATTTCAATTTGATTAATAACAGGAGTAACGCCCGTTTCAGTAATGATACGTTCGAGGTGCTCTTCTTTGAAATTACAGACACCGATACTTTTGACCAAACCTTCTTTTTGCAAGATGATCATTTGCTTCCACGTTTCAACATAAAGTTCACGTGATGGTGCTGGCCAATGTATTAAATAGAGGTCAATATAATCAAGTTGTAAACGCTGGAGACTTTCTAAGACAGCACCACGAGCATGGGTTTGATCGTTGTTCCATAATTTTGTTGTGATAAAGAGTTCATCACGAGGAACCGTCGTCTGTTTTAGCGCTTTTCCTACACCTTCTTCATTGTGATAAATTGCCGCAGTATCAAAAAGACGATAGCCTGTATCAAGAGCGTGGTGAATAGCTTTAACCACTTGATGGTTATCTGCTTGCCAAACGCCAAGCCCTAATTGAGGTATTGCGTTGCCATCAGATAATTTGATTAGTTTAGGTTTATTCATTTATATCTCCAAAGTCGTATTAAAGTCCTTAGAGTGCCGCTGTATAAATACGTTGGCTGACTTCTAACGTGATATCTTGGTGCTCGCCCAGCGCTGTTTGTCCATGCTCTTCCAATTTTCGCACTAATGCGGGAATATCTTCTTCATTGATTTTGAAATCAGCCAGTCGAGTTCTAAGACCCATTAATTCAAAGAATTTTCGAGTTTCGTTAATCGCAGTTTCAATTTTAAAAGCGTCAGAACCTTGGTTTATACCCCAGACTTTTTGTGCATATTGGATTAACTTTTCATATTTAGCCTGTCGTTTTTCATTTAATAGGGCAGGTAAAACGATGGCGAGAGTTTGTGCATGATCAAGCCCGTGTAAAGCTGTGAGTTCGTGACCTAATGCATGCGTAGCCCAATCTTGAGGAACACCAACACCAAGGATGCCATTAAGGGCTTGTGATGCTGTCCACATAATATTAGCACGGATATCATAGTCTGTAGGTGATGTCAGCGCTTTTGGTCCTTGATCAATTAAAATACGTAAAAGGCCCTCTGCATATTCATCTTGTACACGAGCATTCACAGGATAAGTGAGATATTGCTCTAATATATGAATAAAAGCGTCTACAACCCCATTAGCCGTTTGTCTTGGGGGTAAAGAATAGGTAGTTGTAGGATCTAAAATGGCACAATGAGGGTAGACATAAGGGCTGGAAAAGCTTTGTTTATCCATGGTCTGTTTTTTACTGATAACTGAAAAACTGTTTGTTTCTGTACCAGTTGCCGGAAGCGTTAATACGCAACTTAAAGGTAGGGCTTTTTCAACGACTTTACCGCGACTGGTAACAATTTCCCATGGCTCACCTTGATAGGGTACAGCTGCTGCAATAAATTTTGTCCCATCAATAACCGATCCGCCCCCTACGGCTAATAAATGCGTGATACCGTGGTATCTTGCATAAGAGACGGCTTTCATCAATGTTTCATAAGAAGGGTTGGGTTCAATACCACCGAATTCATGAATCTGATGGCCGGGAAGTGCGGTATAAATTTGGTCTAATACACCATTACGTTTAATACTACCCCCACCATAGGTCAGTAATATCCTTTCATTTTTTCCGATTTCAGAACGTAATTTTTCGATTTGACCTTGACCAAAATGAAGGCGAGTAGGGGAGTAATAAGTAAAGTTTTGCATGTTGTTTCCACCTTAAATTGATGTTCTGCGGGATGACAATAAATCAGGAAAAATTTATTTATTGTATCTAGACGAAATAGCATGACATAACTATAACTGTAAGGTTGTAGAATTAAGAGGTGAATTATCTGCCTTAATGACTACAACGTCCTATCGTGTTGTAATTTATAAGGAGTTATATGGAAAGTCATTATTTAACATTAAACCAAGAACATTGGGATAAACAAGCTGCAATGGAAAATCAGTGGTCTAAGCCTGTAAGCGATGAAGAAATTATCGCTGCAAAGCAAGGCGACTGGAAAGTTCATTTAACGCCTAACCCAGTTAAGAGTGAGTGGCTAGCTGATATTAAAGGTAAAAAAATACTCTGTTTAGCGTCTGCGGGTGGGCAACAAGCGCCTATTTTAGCTGCGGCTGGTGGTATTGTGACAGTATTTGATTTATCAGAAGGGCAATTAAGTAAAGATAGCCAATTGGCGCAAAAGCATCAGTTAGATTTGGTAGCAGTACAAGGAGATATGGCAGATCTAACAGCATTTACTGATGAAAGTTTTGATATTATTTTTCATCCTATTTCCAATTTATATGTACCAGATGTAAATCCTGTTTGGCAAGAGTGCTACCGTGTTTTGAAGAAAGGCGGTGTTTTGATGGCGAGTTTTTATAATCCTGTTGTATTTGTTGATGATAGAGATCCGCAATTACGTTCTCAGGGATTAATGAGACCCACTTACCGCTTACCGTATAGTGATCAAGATTCATTGCCTTCAGATATTCTGCAAGAAAAAGTGGCCAAAGGTGATGGGCTTGTATTTGGTCATTCTTTAACGGATCTTATTGGTGGACAATTAGCTGCGGGTTTTCTATTACAAGATTTTGTTGAAGATTTTGCCCCTCATGCTCGTTTTCTTGTTGATAGCTATATTCCTACATTCCTTGCTTCAAAAGCGATTAAGCTTTAAAGAGAAATAGAGTAAAAAGACCATGATTGTAATTAATATAAATGGATTTTTAGTCAGATATTAATAGATTAGGAGATAAAACAATGAACAACTGAACTTTTGAAGTCTTAGATGATTAAAAACGCCATTATAATGTTTAAAATAATGGCGTTTTTTTGAATTACTTATTACTGGGGCTATTTTTACGATGGCGAATATACATTACGATAGAGCCAATTAAACCTGCGCTTAAGAGCAATACAGGCAGTGTCATCAAAATATTCATCACTAATGTTTCATGCTTTTGAATAAAGGGAATTAAATTCAATACATAACCTAGTGACACAATAATACCCACCCACAAAAAGCCACTTAACCAGTTAAATATTTGAAAGCGACGTTGTTGCAATTCGGATAAGCCTGCTAACGTTGGTAATAATGTTCGTACAAAACCGATAAAGCGACCAATTAATAGTGCATACAAACCTTGGCGATGGAAAAGATCATTTGCCTTATGGTGATATTGCTCAGGTAATTGAGCCATCCAACGTTTAACTATTTTTGTATCACTTAACCAGCGACCTTGTAAAAAACCAAGCCAACTCCCAATACTGGCGGCAGTACCTAATATAATGATTGTCGGAAAGAAGTGTAAAACATCTTTTGCAATTAAGGCACCGCAAAGAATAAGCAGTGTATCTCCTGGTAAAAATGCTGCGGGTAACACCCCATTTTCCAGCATAATAATAACAAAAAGAACAATATAGATAACCCATAACACATTAGGATTAGCCAACACCATATAATCGTGTTGCATTAATGCGTGAATTATCTCTTTTAATGTACCCATTAGCGAACTCGCATTAAAAAGAACTTTATGTTCGCTATTCTAACGCAAAATAAAGATAACAGTTTGATTTAATCCCTGTGGAACCACAGGGATAGATTTTTTTTATAAAAATTTAATGATTAATTAAGAAATACGTAAAAATGCGTGTTCAAGATCTTCAATTAAATCATCTACATTCTCTAATCCAATATGAACACGGAATAATGTGCCAGTAAATGTAGGTTGTGTTTCATATTGGCGCATTGCTTTAATGTCATTAGGTTGATAACCCAAAATTAAAGATTCAAATCCTCCCCATGAGAAAGCCATTTTAAATAATGAAAAGTTATCTAAAAAAATCTCAAATTCTTCTGGCGAGAGGTTTTTTTTCAAACTAAAAGAGAATAATCCGTTACTGCCTGTGAAATCACGTTGGAAATATTCATGTCCTGGGCAAGAAGCTAGCGCAGGGTGATAAACGTTATCAACTAATGGATGCTGTTTTAGCCAACGAGCAACTTCCAATGCGCTTTGCTCATGTTGCTTCATTCTTACTGGTAATGTTCTTAATCCTCTGGCTGCCATATAAGCCGTATCAGGATCAACACATTGTCCTAATAGATAGGCATTTTCTCGTAACTGTTTCCAACAGCGTTCATTCGCTACAGCAAAACCTAACATGCCATCAGAGTGGCCATTAATATACTTTGTGGCAGATTGGATTGAAATATCGACACCAAAAGTCAGTGGTTTAAGTAGCAATCCTGCCGCCCAAGTGTTATCAATCATAATAATGATTTCAGGATTATATTGGCGAACTGAGCTGACTATTCCTTGTAGATCTTGAATTTCCATCGTGATTGAACCGGGGGATTCAAGAAAAACAATTTTTGTTTCAGGTCGCAGTAGTTGACTGATATTTCTACCTATTAATGGATCAAAATAGGTTGTTGCGACTGAAAACTTACGTAAAATCTGATCACAAAAGTTTTGCGTTGGATCATAAGCTGATCCTGTCACAAGAATATGAGAGCCTTGTTCAACAAAGGCGAGTATAGACTGCGTAATAGCTGCCGCACCTGAAGGAAAAAGTGCACAACCTGCGCCGTGTTCTAATTCAGTTAAGGCTTCTTGTAAGGCAAAATGAGTGGTTGTACCTCGACGCCCATAAAAAAGTGTACCCTCAGCGCGTTTTTTGGTTGCATCACGTTTTTGTGCAACTGAATCAAAAATAACAGATGAAGTGCGTTGTATAATAGGGTTTACTGCGCCATGAGAATATTTTTTAGCTCGACCAGAAAGGAGGAGTGAGGTTTCTTGTTTTTTTAGCGTCATCCTTAATACCTTCTTTTAATTGATGGTGTGTTTACTCCACGTTAATTCATTTTTTGGATAAGTACAAAAGACGATCGATGTAGTTGATAAAATTTCACGTTACGTGAAATAACGATAATTTGTCTTAAAAATCGACAAATGAAAAAAAAATAGCCAAATAGTAATGATAATTACTATCAAAATGCTTCATGTTTGATATCATTTGAGCGTTTTCTCTTTCCTGATGGCAAACAGGATGATTGTAAGCGAACGATTTTGGGTAAGTAGTGACGGAAAACGTCATTGCTGAATAAATAAATAGATAAAAAAGAGAGTAAAAGGCCAACTGATGCGTAATTTGACAGCTTCTATTCTATTGGCAATCGGTCTGACAGGCTCTGCTTTTGCGGATACGACTCCTGCCACACCAACTGAACAGCCAACTACTGCTGCCGTTTCTTCAACAGCTTCTACACAGGGAACTGCTACAACTACAACACCAACAACAGACTCATCTGCGAATACCAGCAATGAGGCTAAAGTACCGGGTTCTGAACCTGCTAAGCCTGAGGGTGAAAATACTTTACCTGCAACGGTTGAAAATGCAGAAAACACGGTAAATACTCCGTCAGCGACAGAAAATTTATCACCAGCAGTAGAGCCAGAAATGGTTGCTGGTGGTGGGTTTGCAGAAGATTTATCCGTAATGGGCATGTATCGTAATGCCGATTTAGTCGTTAAAAGTGTCATGATTGGCTTACTGTTAGCTTCTATTGTGACGTGGGCGTTATTTTTCGCCAAAGGAAGCTACTTACTCTCATTACGTCGTCGATTAAGAAATGAAACAGCGCAATTAGTTGATGCTAAATCACTCAATGATGCTTTAACCATTAGCAAAAAATTTGGTAATAAGAGTGCGACTGCTGATTTCTTTAATGATGCTGAATTAGAGCGTACTTACTCTCAAGAAAGTAAAGTGGCATCAGGCATTAAAGAACGTGTTGAAATGCGTATGGAACGTCGCGTTGCTGCCATTGTTCGTGAATTAGGCCGTGGTAATGGCTACTTAGCGACTATTGGTGCCATTTCTCCATTTATCGGTCTTTTTGGTACGGTTTGGGGAATTATGAACAGTTTTATTGGTATTGCACACTCTCAAACGACTAACTTAGCAGTTGTTGCTCCAGGGATTGCAGAAGCTTTATTAGCTACCGCGATTGGTCTGATTGCCGCCATCCCAGCAGTTATCATTTATAATATTTTTGCTCGTATGATCGCAGGTTATCGTGGTGAAATTGGTGATATTGCAACAGGTGTGGTGACATTAGTTAGCCGTGACTTAGATATCGAAAACAGCAAAGCAAGGTAATGAATTATGGCAATGCGTCTTGGTGATGATTCAGGTGATGATAATGAATTACATGATATCAATGTGACGCCTTTTATTGATGTCATGTTGGTTCTGCTCATTATCTTTATGGTAGCCGCGCCTTTAGCTACCGTTGATATAAAAGTAAATTTACCCGCTTCAAGTGCAAAACCACAGCCACGTCCTGAAAAGCCTGTTTATTTGACTATTAAGTCTGATAAGCAAATTTTCATTGGTGAAGAGATGGTCACGCATGAAACGATGGCTAATGTGTTAGATACGATGACACAAGCAAATAAAGAGACCACTATCTTTTTCCAAGCAGATAAAAGCGTTGATTATGAAACGTTAATGGCTGCCATGGATTCGTTAAGAAAGGCAGGGTATCTCAAAGTTGGATTAGTAGGGATGGAAACAGTCTCTACAGGTGGATAAAGTTTAGAAATACGCCATCCAACTAAGTATTATTACGCTATTTTAAAAGCACTTTATTTATCGTTGTAAAATGATGAATAAGGTGCTTTTTTATTGTACAAAAAATTATACTTATATTTTTTATTGTTTTTAGTTATTAATGAGACAATTAATAAAATTGAGTTAGAATAAAATTTAGCTTTAGTGTTGAATAATATTAATAATAGATAGGTTAATTTTAAGAATAAATAATTAATTAAGTTACTTGGTAATAACGAGCTGAATCAATTAATGCTAAGTAGATATTATTATTTCAACTTACCTTACATTAATATTCATTAACTCTTCATTTTTTTTCACTTTTTGATTTATTGATATTTTCTTTTTTAAGTTAAATTTCTCTATAACCATATGATTAGTAATGTTTTTGTATAAATTTGATTTAAGTGTAAAAATACTTGCGCAAAAAATCTTATTGGATATAATGCATCCACGTTACAAATTGAAATATTCTGTAACGTACAAGAACGCCTAATTTGTTTATTATCTAAGTTATCCGTATTTGGATACTTATTTTTTTATTGCACCAGGTAGACCGTTGTTTTCAGTCATTCCAATTTCTGATAAGTAGATTTTATTTACTTATTCAAACCACTTCTTATTTTTGATAAGCGGTGAGTAAAATAAAACGTGAAAGGCAGAGAACTACACATAGCATTTTATTATTTTAATAAATTTAAAGGCCATAACATTTCGGTGTTATGGCTTTTTATTTTGTTGACTGATTCTATTTTTATCATTATTTTTGTCGTTCCTGTCGTTCCTGTCGTTCCTGTCGTTCCTGTCGTTCCTGTCGTTCCTAAATTTTAGTCTAAAGGGGAGATGCTTTGCTTTGGGTTTATCTCTTATTCTTTATAAGGTCTTTGTTAGATTGAAAACTACAACCAGTTAACAAAGTGCTTTTCTATTTTTTAGATTTATGACCACTTCTTTTATCTATTCTCACAAAAAAAAGAAATATGCTTTATTTGGGGATTTTTTATCGATAGTTTGTGCTTTTTTTATCCACAATAACAACAAGGATTTAACATGAAAATTTATTTAGGCTAATTTCATTATAAACTCGATATGTTATAAAATAACTTAATGTAATTATCGCGATATGTTACTAATTAGTAATAATTAATGATCTTATCTTTTGAATGTTATCACACATCAATATGTATTTAATTTTATAACGATTTTACGTTAGGATATTAGCTTATTCCAAAAGCGAATATACATATAACTATATGAAAAATGATAAGAAAAACAGGTTAATTTATGATTAAAAAGTAAACAGAATCATAATGATTAAAAAATAATAACAAATGAAGATTGGATAAATTAGTAATTAAAATAGACTGAAATTAAATATATTAATGTAATGATTTCTTGTTTATGAAATGCAATTTTTAACATTATTTATGATGTAATATAAAGGTTGATAATATGAAAACAAGAGTCATCATTATAATTAAAAAATATATTAAAACTTATCTTTAATAAATTTTTTTAGAAAATTGAAAATATTAATTATTAATTTTGTATTATTTTAAATATATTGTCTTATAAATTGAGTATTTTTTGGCTTGTTTGTATCACATTGATTTATAATGACTAATAAAATTTAATCTCCCTGATTATTGAGATAATGAGAATTATTTCTATTTAAATTATCATTATTAAATAGCATTTTAATAATTTTAAAATGACGAAATATATAAAATATAGGCGTTAAACCTTATATTGCTGAAACGTTTTTACTCACATAAAAGAATAATTTATTTTTTAATGAATTATCGCTTGATAATGATCAAGTCATTATTGTGTCGGAGTGTTAAAAAGGCGGTGTTTTAAAATTATTCCAATTAAAAATCATCATATCAGGAGAGATATATGGCCTTGGGGAATAATGTTTTTTCCCATCATGGTATTAATCGACGCGATTTTATGAAATTGTGTGCTGCGTTGTCAGCTACCATGGGATTAAGCGGCAAAGCAGCCGCAGAAATGTCAGAAGCAATGGCGTCATCTGAACGCCCGCCCGTTATTTGGATTGGTGCTCAGGAGTGTACAGGGTGTACGGAGTCTTTATTACGCGCAACTCACCCGACTCTGGAAAACCTAGTACTTGATGTTATCGCACTTGAATATCATGAAGTGCTTTCTTCAGCTTTTGGTGATCAAGCTGAAGAAAATAAACACAATGCGATGGAGAAATATAAAGGTAAGTACGTTCTCGTTGTCGATGGTTCAATCCCAGACAAAGATGGCGGTATTTACTGTATGGTTGCAGGAAAACCTATTCTTGAGCATATCAAAGAAGCCGCTGAAGGGGCTGCTGCGATTATTGCGATTGGTTCATGTTCTGCATGGGGTGGTGTACCAGCAACTGGGGGTAACCCAACAGGTGCTAAATCATTGGAAGCAATTTTACCGGGTAAAACCGTTATTAATATTCCAGGATGTCCACCAAATCCACATAATTTCTTAGCAACTGTTGCACATATTATTACTTTCAACAAATTACCTAAGTTAGATAGCAAAAACAGACCGCTTTTTGCTTATGAGCGTTTAATTCACGAAAACTGTGAACGTCGCCCTCATTTTGATGCGGGTCGTTTTGCTAAAGAATTTGGTGATGAAGGTCATCGCCAAGGTTGGTGTTTATATCATTTAGGCTGTAAAGGCCCTGAAACCTATGGTAACTGCCCAACATTGGAATTCTGTGATGTCGGTGGTGGAATTTGGCCTGTGGGTATCGGTCATCCTTGTTACGGATGTAACGAAGAAGGGATTGGCTTTACTAAAGGTATTTTCCAATTAGCGAATGTTTATCAGCCAACACCAAAAGCGCAAGTACCTGATGTTAATGCGAAAGAAGGTGGTGGCGTGTCTTATGGTGCTGCGGGCTTGCTCGGTGCTGTCGTAGGTGCTGTCGCCGGTGTCAGTGTGATGGCGGTGCGCCAATTAGGCCGTGACAAGAATGCCACAGGAGCCTCACAGGAGGATAAACGGTGAATAGGCGTCATTTCTTTAAGCTGGCATCAGGTGGGGTTCTCCTTGCGGGAATGGCTCCCACTGCGAGTCATGCTGCGGCGCAGAACCGTCCCCCAATTCCTGGGTCTCTCGGTATGCTCTATGACTCTACATTATGTGTAGGCTGTCAAGCATGTGTCACAAAATGTCAGGAAATCAATCACCCGGAGCCAATGGAGCGTGGTGATACTTACGCCAATGGTGATCCGATTTGGTCAAACAATGACAAATTAAGTCCTTACACAAATAACATTATTCAAATTTGGCGTGATGGTACTGGTGAAAATAAAGACCAACTGGAAAACGGTTATGCCTTTATTAAGAAACAATGTATGCATTGTGTCGATGCAAACTGTGTTTCTGTTTGTCCTGTTTCTGCGTTAACCAAAGATCCAAAAACCGGTATTGTCCATTATCACGCAGATATCTGTACAGGTTGTCGTTACTGTATGGTGGGATGCCCTTATAACATTCCAAAATACGACTATGACGATCCATTTGGTAAGCTCTATAAATGTGAGCTTTGTAACCAAAAAGGTGTTGAGCGTTTAGACAAAGGCTTATTACCAGGTTGTGTTGAAGTGTGCCCAACAGGTGCGGTTATTTTCGGTACACGAGAAGAATTGCTTGAAGAAGCAAAACGTCGTTTAGCGAAAAAAGCGGGTGAGGAATACCATTACCCACGTCAAACCATTAGTGGTGGCGATACTTATCTGCATAAAATTCCTGAATATCAAGATCATATCTATGGTGAGTTTGAAGGTGGCGGTACGCAAGTCATGGTACTTTCAGCGGTACCTTTCGACAATTTAGGTATGCCAGAAGTAGCACCATTATCTACAGGTGCGCGTTCTGAACATATTCAACACACGCTTTATAAAGGCATGGTATTACCAATAGCAGCCCTTGCAGGGATCACCTATTTGGTTAACCGTAATAGTAAAAAACAAGAGCAAGAACACCACAAGGAGGATAACGATGTCGAGTCATGATCCTCGTCCACTTGGCGGTAAGTTATTTACTCTCGCTGTAAGAGTGTTTTTACCGCTTGCTGTGCTCGGCTTTATTCTTATTGGTAAGCGTTTGGTATTAGGTCTGGGTGATGTCTCTGACCTGAATGGGGGATACCCTTGGGGTATTTGGATTGCTTTTGACTTATTGATAGGAACAGGCTTTGCATGTGGCGGTTGGGCACTTGCATGGGCTGTTTATGTCTTTAATAAAGGTGAGTTCCACCCATTAGTGCGTCCTGCATTATTAGCGAGCTTGTTCGGCTATTCATTAGGTGGTTTATCCATTGCTATTGATATTGGTCGTTATTGGAACATGCCTCACTTCTTTATGCCACAATACTTTAATGTTAACTCAGTGTTGTTTGAAACAGCGACCTGTATGACCATCTATATTATGGTGATGGCATTAGAATTCTTACCTGCGTTATTAGAACGTTTAGGCTGGAAAGTGTCGTTGAAACGTCTTAACAAAGCGATGTTCTTTATTATTGGTCTTGGTGCTTTACTGCCAACCATGCACCAATCCTCAATGGGGTCATTAATGATTTCAGCGGGTTGGAAAGTACATCCACTGTGGCAATCTTATGAGATGTTACCTGTTTTCTCCCTGTTAACTGCTTTTCTTCTTGGTTTCACTATCGTTATTTTTGAAGGTTCTTTGCTAAAAGCAAGCCGCACCATGAATGATGATGAAACACCACTATTTACCAAGTTAACTAAAGTAATCGAAGTGCTACTGATTGCGTTCTTGGTCTGTCGTTGGGGTGAAATTATTTGGAACGGTAAACTGAGTTATATCGGAAATGGAGATATGTTCTCGTGGTTATTTATTGCTGAAAGTGCATTGTTATTACTTCCTCTTATTTTGATGCATTTAAATAATAACCGTCGTAGTCCAAAAATGCTGTTTGTCTGTGCTGTCTTTATTTTAATCGGCGCAGCAATGTGGCGTATGAACTACTCTTTAGTTGCTTACAATCCAGGCAATGGTTACCACTATTTCCCAACAGCAAGTGAATTGCTGATTTCTATTGGTTTCGTTGCATTTGAAGTAACAGCTTACATTCTTATTATCCGTTTACTGCCGGTTTTACCTGCACAAACAGACTCAAATATACAATTAAAAAAGGCTGAGGTTAAATCATGAGCCAACGCATTACTATTGATCCTATTACCCGTATTGAAGGGCATTTACGCGTCGATTGTGAAATTGATAACGGAAAAGTTGTTAAGGCTTGGTCTTCCGGTACCATGTGGCGTGGAATGGAGGAGATCCTAAAAGGAAGCGATCCTCGTGATGCATGGATTATCGTGCAACGTATTTGTGGTGTTTGTACGACAGTTCACGCAATTGCCTCAGTACGCGCTGTAGAAGATGCTTTAGGTATGGATATTCCTGTGAATGCGCAGTATATCCGTAACTTGATTTTAGGTTCACATATCATCCATGACCATATCGTCCACTTCTATCAGCTTTCTGCGATGGACTGGGTTGATATCACATCAGCATTACAAGCCGATCCTGAAAAAGCATCAGCGATGTTAAAAGGGGTCTCTGAATGGCATCTGAACTCTGCCGAAGAATTCAGAAAAGTACAGAAAAAAATCCAAGGTTTAGTGGACAGTGGTCAGTTAGGTATTTTTGCTAATGGTTACTGGGGTCACTCAGCCATGAAATTGCCACCAGAAGTTAACCTAATTGCGGTTGCTCACTACCTGCAAGCACTTGAGTGTCAGCGTGATGCAAACCGTATTGTGGCTATTTTGGGCGGTAAAACACCTCATATCCAAAACTTGGCTGTGGGCGGTGTGGCTAACCCGATTAATCTTGATGCGCCAAGTGTTCTCAACTTAGAACGTTTAATGTACGTGAAAAGCTTTATCGACAAATTGGGTGATTTTGTTAACCAAGTTTATAAAGTGGATACTGCTATTTTTGCGGCTTATTACCCTGAATGGTTAAAAATCGGTAAAGGTGCTAACTACTATCTGTCTGTACCTGAATTACCAATTAATGGTAATAACACTGAATTCTTACTGTCTGGTGGTTATATGGAAGGGATTGATTTCTCTACTTATCGCCCAATTAAAGACTGGAAAGATCAGAACCTGAAAGATGGTATCGAAGAAAGTGGTAAACACGCATGGTATGAAGATGATGAACCATTAAAACCATGGGAAGGCTTAACTCGTCCTAAATACACTGGTTGGGATGAGAACAACAAGTACTCATGGGTTAAATCACCAACATTCTATGGCAAACCTGTAGAAGTTGGCACGTTAGCATGGTTAGTGTGTGGGTTAGCAGGTAAGCACGAAGGAACTGTTAGAAACTACAACGACATCAATAAGATCTATACTCAATTAACCGGTGAAACTCTGGTGACAGAGCAACTAGAATCGACTTGGGGACGCATCATTGGACGTACTGTCCATGCATGTGTGTTACAAGAATCACTGGCCTCTTTATGGCAATCATTGGTTGATAATATCGGCCGTGGTGATACAGCTGCCTTTATTAAACCAGAATTTGAACCAGGTAAAGAGTATCGTGGTGTCGGTTTCGAAGAAGCCTCTCGTGGTATGTTATCTCACTGGATCGTGTTTAAAGACGGTAAAATCACTAACTATCAGGCAGTTGTTCCATCAACATGGAATGCGGGTCCTCGTAATTTTAATGATGAACCGGGTCCTTATGAACTCTCTCTAGTGGGTACACCTGTTGCTGATCCGAAAAAACCGTTAGAAGTGGTAAGAACGATACACTCCTTTGACCCATGTATGGCATGTGCTGTGCATATGGTTGATTTAACAGGTAAAGAGCTAAGTAAGGTGAAGGTATTATAATGCGAACTCTCGTCTTAGGTATTGGTAATTTATTACTAAGCGATGAAGGCATTGGTGTTCGTATAGTAGAAGCGCTCGAAGAGCGCTTCTCTTTACCAGAGAACGTCGATGTTATTGATGGTGGCACATCAGGTATGGAAATTTTGCAAGATATTGCAGCAAGAGACCTCCTGATTGTTGCCGATGCGGTAAGAAGTAATCATGAACCAGGCAGTATTTTTATCTTACATGATGATGATGTTCCGGCACTTTTTACACAGAAAATTTCTCCTCATCAATTAGGTTTATCTGATGTATTAATGGCTTTACGTATGACGGATGAATTTCCTCGTAAGCTTATTTTAGTGGGTATTGAACCTGCATCATTAGAGCCAAGCATGTCACTGTCTGATATTGGTGAAAAATCAATGGAAATTGCGTTAGAGCACGTAGTGAATATTTTGCGTGAATACGGCATTCCAGTGACACCAAAAGAGGTAATCGCATGAGTGAATTAAGCTGGGATATCATCGGTTATGACAAACCACCAGTAGAGTTACTTGAAGCTCGTTTTAGTGAAATTGCTGAAAAAGAGATGAAAGGACTGCCTTTTTATCGTGAAGGTATTCCTGTTAAAGCAGGGGGCTTTACCTTATTTGAAAATCAGTGGATAGGCTCAGTTCTGACGCCTTGGATGTTAGAACTCGTGGTTTTTCCTGGACCTTCACAAGAGTGGCCACATCGAAAAGTGGGTGATCGTATCGGGTTAGAATTACCTTGTGGACAGATTAAATTTGTTGTCGGCGAGCTTGCGGGGGGTATGCAATATCTTGCTTGTTCATTAATGTCACCACTTGATAGGCACCTAACAGGTGAACATGCTGTTGAGTTGGTTGAAAATAGTGTAAAAATGGCACTTTCTCTTCCTGTTCAGACACAATCCGTAGCAGAAGTTGATTTAAGTCGTCGTTCTCTCTTCCGTGGTCAGTTAAGATCATAGTGTAGAAATTTTACGCGACACAGAGTCACATTCTTCTTATTGAATAGTACAGGAGTCAGAATATGTGTAGCACTTGCGGTTGTGGCGAAGGCAATGTCAGAATTGAAGGCGTAGAGCCTCATTCACATGAGCATCACCATCATCATTCTCACGACCATGATCATCACGACCACGGTCATCATCATGATCACGACCATCATGGGCATGATCACCATCATGAACACAAGGCTACTCCAGCGAATACTGTTCATAAATATATTGATAAGTCTGAACAAAAGCATAAGCATAACTACGAAACTAATGGTCAGCCTATCATTGTTCATCACCACTATTATCATAACAGCGGTGATGTTCATCTCCATTTTCATAACGATACACAGCTAAACGAAACCCCAGTTTTCCATGAGCATCATCATGGGCATGACGATCATCACCAGCATGATCATCATGAGCACGATCACTCACATAGTCACTCTCACGAACATGCTCACGATCATAGTCATGAGCATTCTCACAACCATAAGCACGATCATGAGCATGAAGAGCAATTTAGCCCAGTGATTGAAAATCAGAATATGCATTATGGCCAAGGTGAAGCAGGAACACATGCTCCTGGTATTAGCCAAAAGCGTATGCTGAAAATTGAAATGGATGTGTTGGATAAAAATAACCGCATTGCTGTTCATAACCGTGAACATTTTGAACAACAAAATGTGTTGGCATTGAATTTAGTTTCAAGCCCCGGCTCCGGTAAAACTACACTGTTAACACAAACGTTAAAACAGTTAGCACAACGAGTCCCTTGTGCCGTGATTGAAGGTGATCAACAAACCACCAATGATGCTGATCGTATCCGTGAAACGGGTGTTCCTGCAATTCAAGTGAATACAGGTAAAGGTTGTCACCTTGATGCACAAATGGTGCATGATGCGACACACCAATTAGGCTTACAAGATAACAGCGTTCTCTTTATTGAAAACGTGGGTAACTTAGTGTGCCCAGCCAGTTTTGATCTGGGTGAAAAGCATAAAGTCGCTATTCTTTCTGTCACTGAAGGCGAAGATAAACCACTGAAATATCCGCATATGTTTGCTGCAGCTGATTTAATGATTATCAACAAGATTGATTTAGTGCCCCATCTTAATATTGATATTCAATCCTGTATCGAATCTGCTCGCCGTGTTAATCCTAATATCGAAATCATTGCATTATCGGCAACCACCGGTGAAGGTATGGAAGCGTGGTTAGCTTGGTTGGAGAGTCGTTTATGTGCTTAGGTGTTCCGGCTAAGATTGTTGAGGTGGGCGAAGATGTCCACCAACTCGCTTATGCTGAAGTGAGTGGCGTTAAACGTGCTGTTAATATTTCAATGGTATGTGAAGGCGAACCCCATGAATTATTAGGTAAATGGGTGCTAATTCATGTGGGATTTGCCATGAGTATTCTTGATGAGCAAGAAGCACAAGATACCCTTGATGCATTACAGCATGTTTATGGTGTAACCCTTGAAGAGGCTGATGATGCAGTACGTTGATGAATTTCGCGATCCCGAACTTGCTAAAGCTTTGTTAGCCCAAATTCGTGAAACTATTTCACAATGGCCTCACCCTATCACACGGCCATTACAAATCATGGAAGTGTGTGGTGGGCATACACATGCCATTTTTAAATTTGGTCTAGACCGCTTATTACCAGAAGAAATTGAGTTTGTTCATGGACCAGGTTGCCCTGTTTGTGTATTACCTATGGGGCGAATTGATGCCTGTTTAGAAATTGCAGCACGTCCTGATGTGATTTTTTGCACATTTGGTGATGCAATGCGTGTGCCGGGTCGTAATGGTTCAATGCTGGATGCGCGTCGTCGTGGTAGCGATATTCGTATTGTTTACTCACCGCTTGATTCACTAAAGATTGCACAAGATAACCCTGATAAACAAGTTGTTTTCTTCGGTTTAGGCTTTGAAACAACCATGCCAAGTACTGCAATGACGCTACAACAAGCAAAATTGCGTGGACTTAAAAACTTTTCTCTATTTTGTCAGCACATAACTATCGTACCTACTTTGCGTTGTTTGTTAGAGCAAGACGATGTTCGCATTGATGGCTTTATTGCACCGGGACATGTAAGTATGGTGATTGGATGTACACCATATCAACCGCTATGTGATGAATTTGAAAAGCCTTTTGTGGTGACAGGATTTGAACCATTAGACTTATTGCAAGCTATACTGATGGTCATTAAACAGCTTAAAGCAAAAGCAGAAAATGCAGATTATGTTTTAAGTATTGAAAACCAATATAGTCGCATTGTACCAAACGAAGGTAATAAGCTGGCGCAAAAAGCGCTTAAAGATGTCTTTATGTTAAAAGAAACCAGTGAATGGCGAGGATTGGGCGAGATCCCGATGTCAGGTATTCAATTAACACCCGCTTATTCTGAGTTTGATGCGGAGTTACGTTTTACACCTGCACCACAAAAAGTAGCAGATAACCCACAATCTCGCTGTGGTGATGTATTAACAGGACGATGCAAACCTTCCGATTGCCCGCTATTTGGCAAAAGCTGTACGCCAGAAACCGCATTAGGTGCTTTAATGGTGTCATCAGAAGGGGCATGTGCGGCTTATTATCAGTATCGCCGTGAAGGTAATATATGAAACAACCTGATGAAATCACCTTAGCCCAAGGTAATGGTGGGCAAGGTATGCAACAACTGATCGAAGGCCTGTTTTTAAAAGCGTTCGATAATCCGTTATTAAATGAAAAAGAAGATCAAGCGCGGATCACGTTAAATGAGTTAACGGCTCTTGGCGATCGTCTTGCTTTTAGTACAGACAGTTATGTAATTGATCCGATCATTTTTCCCGGTGGGAACATTGGTAAATTGTCTGTATGTGGCACTGCTAACGATCTTTCCGTCGGTGGTGCTGTGCCTCGTTACCTGTCATGTGGTTTTATTCTTGAAGAAGGGCTCCCATTTGAAACCCTTGAAGTGCTTGTATTAGCGATGGCAAAAGCAGCTTCACAAGCAGGAATACAAATTGTCACAGGGGATACCAAAGTGGTTCCTCGTGGTGCTGCAGATAAGATCTTCATCAATACTGCGGGCATTGGCGTTATTCCAACCCAAATTAATTGGGCCGCAAGCAATATCAAAGCCGGTGATAAGATCTTAGTGAGTGGTACGATTGGTGATCATGGGGCAACAATCCTTAATCTTCGTGAAAATTTAGGATTAGAAGCGAATCTACAAAGTGACTGCGCTGTTCTTGAACCAATGATTGCATCTTTACGTCAAATTGAAGGTATTCGTGCATTACGTGATGCAACACGAGGCGGAGTAACCGCCATTTTGCATGAATTTGCCCAAGCCAGCGGTTGTGGCATGAATGTACATGAAAGCAAATTGCCAATGAAACAAGCCGTTCGTGGTGTGTGTGAATTATTAGGCCTTGAAGCACTTAATTTTGCTAACGAAGGTAAAATCGTTTTAGTGGTATCGCCTGACGTTGAAGCACAAGTTATTGACGCGTTACATCAACATCCTTTAGGTAAAGATGCTTGTACTATCGGTGAAGTTACAACTGATAACTATATTCGTTTAACTGGGATTTTCGGTACAAGTCGAATTCTAGACTTACCTTATAACGAACCTCTGCCTCGTATTTGTTAAACACTTCTTCCCCCACTTATAAATGAGAATTATGGCTGAATTTATAAGTGGGATAAGTTATCTGCCTGTTACAAAAACTTTGTTATAACGCAAATTTCCTTCATTTATCTGAATACTGACTCTTTGATAAAAAAATTATTGGAGTAACATGTTCGGCCAATCCTACTGCGTGGAGAGGGTCTCTCGTAGAGGTAAGCTCTAGGAAAAAACATGTCTTGGTCAGAATTTAAATCTCAATACTTGATCCGTTTTTGGAAGCCTCTTCCAGCGGTTATTGCGGCAGGTATCTTATCAACTTACTACTTCGGTTTAACCGGTACTTTCTGGGCTGTCACCGGTGAATTTACTCGCTGGGGTGGTCACGTTATGCAGTGGTTTGGCGCTCATCCTGAAGAATGGGGTTATTTTAAAATCATTGGTCTTGAAGGTACGCCGTTAACGCGTATTGATGGCGTGATGATTATTGGGATGTTTGGCGGTTGTATTATGGCAGCGCTTTGGGCAAATAACGTCAAACTTCGCCATCCTCAACATAAAATTCGTATTCTTCAAGCAGTTCTTGGTGGGATCATTGCTGGTTTTGGTGCTCGCCTAGCAATGGGATGTAACCTTGCGGCTTTCTTTACAGGTATTCCTCAATTCTCTTTACATGCTTGGTTTTTCGCGGTTGCAACGGCAATTGGTTCTTATTTCGGTGCCAAGCTTTCACTGATGCCACTGTTTCGTATTCCCGTAAAACTGCAAAAGGTCAGTCAAGCCTCACCGATTACTCAAGACAAACAACGTGCAAAACGTCGCTTTAGATTGGGAATGGTTATCTTTTTTGCCATGATTGCGTGGTCTTTAATTATTCTTTTTGATTCACCAAAACTAGGCTTTGCTATGTTAGGCGGTATTGGTTTTGGTATTTTAATTGAACGAGCGCAAATCTGTTTTACCTCTGCTTTCCGTGATTTATGGATAACGGGCAGAACCCATATGGCAAAAGCGATTATTATTGGTATGGCAGTAAGTGCGATTGGGATCTTCAGCTATGTCCAATTAGGTGCAGCGCCTAAAATTATGTGGGCAGGGCCGAATGCTGTAATTGGTGGTTTACTCTTCGGTTTCGGTATTGTACTTGCTGGTGGGTGTGAAACTGGCTGGATGTATCGTGCAGTGGAAGGCCAAATTCACTTTTGGTGGGTTGGATTGGGTAACGTTATCGGTTCTACATTATTGGCTTACTACTGGGATGATTTTGCCTCAGTGATTGCAACGGATTACGACAAGATTAATTTACTTGATACCTTTGGTCCTGTGGGGGGATTAGGTGTGACGTATCTCATGCTTGGTGTGTCATTTGTATTATTACTTTGGTGGGAAAAACACTTTTTCCGTAAAAAAGCCCAACAAGCACAATCTATTTCAACGCAGATTAATAAGGAAATCGCATGAACCAAAAAGACACTATTATTCCTGATTATCGTCTAGATATGGTCGGTGAACCTTGTCCTTATCCTGCGGTGGCAACGCTCGAAGCCATGCCATCACTGAAAAAAGGCGAAATATTAGAAGTTGTGAGTGATTGCCCTCAATCAATCAACAATATTCCGCTTGATGCTAAAAATTACGGATATACTGTATTAGATATTCAACAAGATGGTCCGACTATCCGTTATTTAATTCAAAAATAAATTTTATTTTTATTAGATAAAAAAACAGCCTAACATCGTGAATGATAGGCTGTTTTCTTGAGAAGATATGGTTACTCGGCTTCGCCACCTAAGACTTCAGTGACTCGTTCAATTAAAGCGCTTAATTCACCCGTCATTAAAACGAAGTCGGCATCAAAACGTTGGGCAAAATCGGCTTTATCGATATCATCATTTTGTTCACGTAAAGTTTCACTGAATTTAATGCGTTTGATAGAGCCATCATCACAGAGCATAAATTGAAGGCGATCTTCCCAATCTACAGAAAGTTTGGTGACAAATTTGCCTGCTTCAATATGTGTCGCAATTTCATCAGAGACTAATTCTTGTTTCTTACAACGAATAACACCACCTTCTTCTAGTACGGCTTTTAGCTCTGCTTCATCCATTAAGGTAAAACCAGCTGGAAGCTCACCTGAACGTACCCATTCAGTCATTTTTAGTTCAACTGATTCATTAAAGTTGAGTGGAACAACAGGGAGTGAGCCTAAGGTCTTTCGTAACAAGGCTAAGTTATCTTCAGCGCGTTTTGCACTACCTGAATCAACAATGACTAATTGTTTTTCTAAATCTAACCAAATAAAGGTTTGTGAGAATTTGCTAAAAGCACGAGGAAGTAGGGTATGAACTACTTCATCTTTTAGGGTCGCTTTTTCTGTTTTTTTCAGTTTGCGCCCTTGTTCACCTTCAAGTTTTTCAACTTTGTCCTGTAAGGCGTTTTTAATTACTGTAGCAGGTAAGATTTTGTCTTCTTTTCGTGCACATATCATCACGTGCTTACCAGCAACATGAATAAGCGCTTCACCACGATCGCCCATAGGTGAAACCCAACCTGTTCTGGTCATATCTTGGCTACTGCAAGGTGTGAATGCCAATGAAGCAAGCTGTTGTTCTAACTCATCCATTGACAGTGCTATCTCTTTATTTAATCGATAGACCAAAATATTTTTAAACCACAGCATCTGACATTCCCCTTAATCATTATTTACCGCATTATGATACTGAATGTTTAGGGTATCTAAAAGGTAATATCCCTTAAAAGAAAATATCCATAATGTTATTTAATAAAAAAGAAAAAAAAGCTGAAACGAATAATTAGTAAATCTACTCTATGATAATGAGTTTTATTCTTATTTGGATTGGGTTAACTAAGAATATTAATACTGAAATAACGAGATTTTTAGCACAAGCTCTTATGTGATAATAATCACATGATTTCACTTTTTAACCATTTTTTGTTTACAATATGAAATCATTTTCAGATTTATCCCTGCATTAATTTACAAAACAAAAATCTTCTTGACGCTCTTGTGTGATAATTGTCACAAAAATAGGAAAATATAAAGAGTGATTTTTCATAAATACCAACGTGATACACATCACAAATTTGAATATTTGTTTTTTAAATATCGTCAAAATAGCACGATTGGGCTTTTTATATTAACCAAGGTTATAGTTTAGATTTTATAATGTTTTATCCTGTTTCTTTGTGACTTGTACGTATTGATTAGATATTGTGATTGAATGGTATTCTTGTGCTTCTCTTTTTAATATTTGTAGTTAATTATTCTTTTTTCGAGCGAGTGTTACTCGTTACCACCAGTTAAATTGTATTTAAATGTGATTTTGCTTTTATTTAAATAAGAAATAAATATAAAGATAAAAAATTATTAATTAGGGATAACAATATTCAAATCTTTAGTGTTATTTATTTAGTGGTTAAAATTAATACTTCCTTTTAAATATATTAAATAGGGGGATAAATTTTTTATTAGCAAAAAAAAGAGTCTTGTAACAAAATGAAATCTAAAAGAAAAATCAAAAAATGTTATTTTTGAAAAGTTGATTTAGTTCAAAAAACACGTATCTTTACCTTTAATTGTGATACCTATCACTTAGGTATGTAACCATGAAATTGCATGTTGGTGTAATTGTGGGCTACATCACGAAAGAAGGGCTTTTTTTTGAGTAACATGCCAACGAAAACTCAACGACCTATTTCTTTTCCTAACAGAAATAAAAGCAATGCCCTTATTTAAATATAATGAGGATATTATTTTTGTGTCTTATTGGTGATTACGTCTGTGTCAAGGAAATTAAAACCTTTAAGAAAATTTTGTAGAGTCATAATTAGTAGCTATAAAAATTATCAATTGTGAGAGCGATTTTCTTTTTCGAAATTCGTGGCAGAGATCTTTTGTCTGAATATCAGGTCAACTATATACGGCGGTATTATTTTTGACCTTAAAGAAAATCATAAAACTATAGAAAATAGATGGGTATTTTAATCATGAAAAGCTTGAAGCCTCTAGCAGCACTGGTTGGTTTGTTGGTTCTTTCTGGATCGGCAAACGCAGTAAACGTGTATAACGATAAAGGTACACGTTTTGATGTAAACGGTCAGTTTCGTTTAAAAACACAAGTGACTAGCAAAGATCACGAAATGCGTATGCGTGATGATGGTAGCCGTATCGGTTTCTTCGGTTCACATGAACTGACTAACGACATCAAAGTATTTGGTAAATTAGAGTGGGGTTCAGATACCCAAAAAACTAATAGTGATAACAAATATACCAACTTTGATATGTTCAACCGTGTGGGTTATGTAGGTTTCTCTCACCGTGATTATGGTCAAATTCAGTTTGGTCGTACCTATATTCCGATCGACTGGGTGAAAAAATCAAGCTATGGCTATGGTAATACGGGTGTATTCTACTTCAGCGATGTATTAAGTCGTTCTGTTGGTAGTCAAAGTAATGGTGTTGGTAAAAACAACTTTATGACCCGTTTACCGCAGACTATCTTTATTGAAACTAACCGTTATGAAGGCTTTAAATTAGCCGCAACTGTAACAGGTAAAGATGGTAAAGATGAGAAAGACGGAAAACCAGGTGATCGTAAACAAGGCGATATTCGTAATGCTTACTCTATTGTTGGTTTCTATAAATCAACCTTCGGTTTAGAGTTTGATGGTGGGTACTCATCAGCAACGGGTGAACAAAACTTCTATGATGGCCCTAACAAAGGTAAGCAACCAGAGAACAGTATTTTAGCTTTTGGTGCTGAATACTTCTTCCCAGGTCGTGAGTTTTCTATCGGTTTAGACTATGGTCAATCCCGTGCTAAAAACTCTAGCAATGTAGTTGCTCAAGGTGCAGCTCCAACTAGCTCATATTCAGTTAAAGGCGACTGGAAAGCAGACCTGTATGGTGTTGGTGTGAAATGGCACTGGGATCGTATCGAAAGTGGTATGTATGCGGGTTACTACCTACGTGATGGCGATGCTAACACATACAACTATAAGAAAGAGACTTATACTGTGGGTGTAGATAAACGTTTTGCGGTATCTAAATACAACAACTTACGTTTATTCGCTGAAATGGCATACGATGATGCACGTAGTGATAGCGAAGCGTATGAAGATAAAAAACAATATATCTTCGAAACAGGTATGCGTCTGTACTTCTAGTCCTTTCAAAGAGACTGTTTAACAGAAGTAACGAAAGGAGAGCCATTTTGCTCTCCTGTTAACCAATATATAAGGGGTGTGTAATGGTTAAGAATGTGTTGAAAATTTCAACATTAGCAATGTTTGTTGCATTCAACGTGAATGCTGCGACAGTCGATCTTCGTATTATGGAGACGTCTGATGTTCACAGTAACTTAATCGACTTTGACTACTTCAAAGACAAACCAACAGAACAATTTGGTTATGTCCGTACTGCTAATTTAATTAAAGCAGCAAAAGCTGAAGCAACCAATGCGATTTTAGTTGATAACGGCGACTTGATCCAAGGTAGCCCACTGGCTGACTATCAAGCAGCTAAAGGCTTAGAAAAAGGCGAATCTCATCCAGCTCACCAGCTGATGAACACCATGGGCTACACAGTAGGTAACTTTGGTAACCATGAGTTTAACTATGGTTTAGATTACCTGAAAAAAGCCATTGCTGGTGCTAAATTCCCTTACATCAACGCCAACGTGATGGATGCGAAAACAGGCAAAAACTATTTCACACCTTATATCATTGTTGATACACCAGTAAAAGATCGTGATGGTAAAGAACACACTATCAAGATTGGTTATATCGGCTTCGTTCCACCACAGATCTTAATCTGGGATAAAGCCAATCTGGATGGTAAGGTCGTTGTAAATGATATTACAGAAACAGCGAAAAAATTCGTCCCTCAAATGAAAAAAGAGGGTGCTGACCTGATTGTGGCTATTCCTCACTCTGGTTTCGCGTCAGAGCCGTACAAAGCAATGGCTGAAAACTCTGTTTATTATTTAAGCGAAGTTGAAGGCATCAATGCAATTATGTTTGGTCACGCTCATGGCGTATTCCCAAGCAAAGAGTTTGAAGGCATTAAAGGCGTTGATGTTGCTAAAGGTACAGTAAACGGCGTTCCTGCTGTTATGCCTGGTCAATGGGGTGATCACTTAGGTGTCGTTGATATGGTTATCAATAACGACAGCGGTAAATGGGTGATGACAGAAGCAACAGGTGAAGCGCGTCCAATCTTTGATAAAGCAAACAAAAAAGCATTAGTTGAACGTGATGCTGAATTAGCTCAAATCATCGAAAAAGCACACCAAGGTACCCGTGATTTTGTGGGTAAACACATTGGTAAAGCTTCTGCCAATATGTACAGCTTCTTAGCATTAGTACAAAGCGATCCAACAGTACAAATCGTTAATGATGCACAAGTTGATTACACCAAACACTTTATTCAAGGTGATCCGAACTTAGACGGTTTACCAGTATTAGGTGCAGCTGCGCCGTTTAAAGCGGGTGGCCGTAAAAATGCACCAGCAGACTTCGTAGAAGTTGAAAAAGGTGACTTAACATTCCGTAACGCTGCAGACTTATATCTGTATCCAAACACATTAGTGGTTGTTAAAGCGACCGGTGCGGATGTTGTTGAGTGGTTAGAATGTTCAGCGGGTATGTGGAATCAAGTTGACCCTAACTCAACTAAACCACAAGAACTGATCAACTGGGATGGTTTCCGTACTTATAACTTCGATACCATTAGTGGTGTGAACTATAAAGTTGACTTAACTCAACCAGCTAAATATGACGTTGATTGCCAAGTGGTTAACAAAGATGCGAATCGTATCAAAGAAGTGACTTATGAAGGCAAACCAATCGATCCTAAAGCAACATTCCTGATCGCAACAAATAACTACCGTGGGTACGGCGGTAAGTTCGCAGGTACAGGTGAAGCGAATATTGCGTTTGCATCTCCAGATGAAAACCGTGCAATTTTAGCTTCTTATATTGCTAAACAAACTAAAGAAAAAGGTGAAGTTGCGACTAAAGCCGCTAACAACTGGTCATTCTTACCTATTAAGACTGACAAAGCGTTAGATGTCCGTTTTGAAACTTCACCAAGTGAAAAAGCAGCAGCATTTATTAAAGATTTCTCTCAATATCCAATGACTTTCGTGGAAAATGATGAAATTGGTTTTGCAATTTACAAAATCGATTTAACTGAGAAGAAATAAGCCATTAAGCCTGTCCATTCTGGGCAGGCTTTTCTTACCTTTATGAACCAAAAGAGTGAATTTATAACTCTTTAGGGGGATTTTATGCGCTTTATGAAGCTATTACCTGCTGCTTTTGCTTTAGTGTTAGCAGGATGTGCAACGCAAGCACCTGAAATTACAGAACCATTAAAACCTCAGGCTAAATTAGTTGAAGGTGTATCTTGTATTGTACCTGATGCACCAACAGCACCTTACGACTACATTGCTTCTAATGATCGCTATGGTCAAAACAGCACAGCATCGACAGATTACTTTAAGTTAGCGATTAACTACTCACCGGCTTTTTGTGATTATAAAAGTAATAATATTAAACGCTTAAATAACGATAATGAAAAAGATCGTGCAAAACGTGAGTACGATAAATTTGAAATCCAATGCTTCTCAGATAATAAATTTGGTTGGATTGTTCATGGGCTGTGGGCTGAAACCTGTGATGGTAAATCATGGGAAGACTGCCGTGATTGGAAAGACATACGCAAGCATCCTCGTTTATGTAAAGGCGATTTACCACCTTTAGAATACTCTGCTATCAAACCTTATCTGTGTGATTCTCCGGGTATCGATCTGTTACAAGGCGAATGGGAAAAACATGGTGTTTGTGCGTTTGATACACCAGATGCATTCTTTGGTAAACAAAAAGAGTTGTATGAAGCGTTAGTATTACCAGAGGGCCGTCCTTCAAATAGTGCATTGATTAAGTTCTTAAAAGAAAACAATCCATCACTGAAGGATAAAGAAATTCAAATTAATCGAGATGAATTCTATATCTGTTATAGCAAAGATTTCGAAGTAATTGATTGTCCGAAACGTGAATTTTGATCTTAGGGATAAATTTTAAATGAACCATAAATATAAACTCGTTGCACTTGCAGTAAGCTCAGTCTTATTAGCAGGTTGTGCAAAAAACTACGATGAAGCTAATGTTGTTGATGTGCGTGTTATCGCAATGAATGACTTCCACGGTGCGCTAAAAGCGCCAGGTCCAAACAAACCTGGTGGCATTGAGCACATGGCTACGTTAATTAAAGAAATGAAGAAAGATAACCCGAATAACATCGTTGTTGCTGCGGGTGATATGGTTGGCGCAAGCCCACTGTTATCTTCAATGTTCCATGATGAGCCTTCAATCGAAGCATTATCATTAGCGGGCTTAGAAGCGACCTCTGTGGGTAACCATGAATTCGATAAAGGCATGGGCGAGTTACTGCGTAAGCAAAATGGTGGTTGCCATCCAGTAACAGGTTGCCAAGGTCCTACTGAGTTTAAAGGTGCTGATTTCCAATACTTAGCGGCTAACGTGATTGTTAACGAAACAGGTAAAACATTACTGCCTGAATACGTTATCAAAGAATTTAACGGTATTCCTGTTGCTTTCATCGGTGTCACCTTGGAAGGAACTGCAGCAATCGTAACACCTAAAGGTACTGAAGGTTTAAGTTTCCATAACGAAGCAAAAACCATTAACGCATTAGTGCCTCAGTTAAAAGCACAAGGTGTTCAAGCGATTGGTGTGTTAATTCACGAAGGGGCTGCACAGCGTCGTGATGGTGGTCCAGTAAACATCAACGCATGTAATGGTATTACAGGTAAAGTACTGGGTGTTGTTGATCAATTAGATCCAGCGATTGACTTCGTTGTGACAGGTCACACTCACCAAGCTTACAACTGTACTATCAACGGTAAATCAGTGACATCTGCGCAATCAAACGGTGCAATGTTAACGCGTATCGATCTGAAATTAGATAAAACAACTAAAGATGTTGTTGATGTAGAAGCTCGTAATATTTGGGTTGATAACCGCAAATATGAAAAAGATCCAGCAGTCACTAAACTGTTAGAAGCTTACGAAAAAATCGCTACCCCATTAGCTAACCGTATTATCGGTAAGTTAGAAGGTAATTTAACTAAGCAAACCAATGACGCGGGTGAATCTGCACTGGGTCAAGTGATTGCTGATGCGCATTTATATACTGCAAAACCAAAAGATATGGGTGGCGCACAAATCGCATTTATGAACAGCGGTGGTATTCGTGCTGATATGACAGGTGGTGATGTTTCTTATAACGCAATCTACACTGTACAGCCATTCTCTAACGTACTGTTAACTCAAACATTAACGGGTGAGCAAATCAAACGCCTGTTAGAACAACAATGGGATCGTTCACGTCCACAAGTGTTAGCGATTTCAGGTAACTTCCAGTACACATGGGATAGCAAAGCCTCTAATGGTAACCGTGTTATCGTTGAATCAATGAAAATTGACGGTAAACCAGTAGATATGAAAGCATCTTACCGTGTTGTTGCTAACGAATACTTAGCAACGGGTGGTAGTAACTTCTCTGTCCTGAAAGAAGGTAAAGATCCAGTTTACAGCGTGCCAGATGTTGATGCAGTCGTGAAATACTTTGCTGAGCAGTCTCCAATTGCTCAACCAAAAGCAAATAACATCACACGTAAATAACGTATTTTCATACGCCTTGTGAAAATCGCACCTTTTACTTCGGTAAAGGGTGCGTAAATAAATAAAGAGAGCAAAGTGTTGAACACAAAGGGTCCATCCCTACCTTTGTATTCATTGCGCACTTTGCTCTTTTTTTATGTTTCTATTAGGAAACATGTGTGTCTTAGTGAATATTAAGATATGAGAACTAAATTTGAAGTCTTTACAATAGATACTACGTGGTATATTGTTGCGTTTAGCGACAAAAGATTTCATCTTTTATCGTGAGTTATTAATATAAAAATTTATGAGACTAAGTTCTTATAAATTATTTAACATAAAAACTTATAGGATTAATTCTATAAAGTTAAAGCACCCGATAGGTATTAGGAGTGTAAAGCATGGCTATTTCCGTAAGACTAGATGAAGACTTTGTGTCTGATGCTAAAATTCATGCGGAAGCGAAAAGCAGAAGTGTTCCTAAACAAATTGAGCACTGGGCTAAAATAGGGCGTATAGCTGAAGATAACCCTGATCTGCCATATAGCTTTATCGAAGAATTGTTACTGGCACAGGCGGAAGTCGAAAACAAAAAGGTTTCTCGATATGTCCGAACCACAAAAAGAGATTGATGTTTATCAGTCGGCTCGATTTGAAAAGGCAATGAAAAAATTGCCTGAATCAGATGTGAAAATTATTGAAGATGAAATTGATCAAATAATTGATAATCCATTGATTGGTGAACAGAAAAAGGGTGCTCTTGCTTATCTTAGAGTACACAAATTTAGGCTTAATGAATTAACTGTACTACTAGGTTATTCGTGGATAGCCAACAAAGTTGAGCTATATCTACTGCATATAGGGTCTCATGAAAATTTCTATGATGCTCAGAAAAAACAGCGAAAAACCGATCTGAAATTAATCAAATCATAAAAGAATGGTGGCATAAGACCACCATTCTTGCTTTGTGGGAATGTAATAAAAAAAAAGCCCACAGAGGCTGTGGGCAAGGAATGAAAGTGAAAAAAAGAGGGTATTACTTATTGCTAGGGTCTTTTGTCAGATGTCTGTTCTAACACTTATTTGAAGATTTTAAAGCGTGAATCATCTTCCATATAATCTTTCTCGCCAGCCTCTTGTTCAATTGAACCAAAGACCATTTGAGCTCTTAATTTCCATGTTTTTGGCAGATCCCAAGTTGCATGAACTTCATCATCAATAATTGGGTTGTAGTGTTGTAATGAAGCACCTACGTTCTCTGCTGCTAATGCAGTCCAAACAGAAAGTTGCGCCATACCACTTGCTTGCTCTGACCATACAGGGAAGTTGTCAGCATACAGTGGAAACTGCTCTTGCAGACCTTTTACGATGTCAGTATCTTCAAAATACAAAATTGAACCAGCACCTGCGGCGAAGCTATTAATTTTTGCTTCAGTTGCACTAAATGCTTCTGCAGGGACTAATTTTTTCAGGGTATTTTTAACAATATCCCATAGTTTTTGATGTTGTTCACCAAACAGAACAACCACACGAGATGTTTGTGAATTAAATGCAGTTGGGCTTTCTTTAACCGCTTCTTTGATAATCGCCGTGACTCTGTCTTCGCTAATTGGAAGTTGATTACCTAAATGATAAATTGTTCTACGTTTTTTCATTAAATCAGTAAATGCGTTAGACATGATGTCTCCTTGATAAATTTAAGCGCTTAAAGCGTGTCTTAGCTTGGGCTAATCTATGGACATACTATAGGGGCTATTGGTGATTTATTGATATATAAAAAATTTAATCAGCTACGTCAAAATATTCGACCTAGTTTTTAACTGATTGATTTATATTCTATTTGTTTTCATATCTAAATTCAGGAGCAAGCTGGCTAATACCTAACCCACCGGCTTTCTTTACTTTGATCTGTACCGGAATGCGTTCTTTCATGGCTTCTACGTGACTAATCACACCAATAATTTTGCCAGAAGCATTAAGACTATCGAGTGCATCTAGTGCGATATCTAGCGTATCAGGATCGAGTGTGCCAAAGCCTTCATCTAGAAATAGTGATTCAATCTGTGTCTTATTACTGACCAAATCAGAAAGCGCGAGAGCGAGCGATAAACTAACTAAGAAACTTTCTCCTCCAGAGAGAGTACGTGTATCTCGTAGAGCATCGGCTTGCCATGTGTCTGCAATTTGTAGTTCAAGACTTGCGGGTGTTTTACGTTGTAAGAAATAACGTCCATGTAGTTTTTCTAAACGACGATTGGCCAAATAAATTAAATGATCGAGCGTTAATCCTTGAGCAAAACGACTAAACTTATCTCCTGAAGCAGAACCCACCAATTCATTTAAATAACTCCAATCATCAAATTGAGCTTGTTGTTTAGAAATATGGGTAAGTAGGCTTTGTTGCTCTTTACGTTTTTCTTCATCAGTGCGTAGTTGCTCTTGGATACGAAATTTTGTCTCTTGTAAGTGAGTAATTTGTGTTTCTAACAGCAATAATTGAGCATTAATTTGTTCGATATTTTGCTGTGTTGCCAATAATGGCTGTTGTGACAAATGTTGTTGATATACCTTTTCTTGTGTATCCAAACGAGTTTTTTCTTGCAGTAGCTTATCAAGCCGTTGTTTTTGTTGTTCTTGTAAGCGGTTTCTTTCTTCTACTGATAACAAGGATGTTAAAAATGCATTTTCGTCAGCAAAGGGACTGTTTTTTAACCTATTGTGATATTGCTCAATAATGCTTTGTGAAAGTGTATGAAGCCGTTGTAACGATTTTTCATTTTCCTGATATTGACCAATAAGTTGATTTAGACGAATTTCGAGTTGGTTTTTTTCTTCGCTGTATTGCTCAATACATTTTTGTAATAACTGACTTTTTTGTTCTAATTCATTACGTGCATCTTCGGTGGATTGTGTTCCGAATAAAGCTTGGCGTTGTGCTTTCAACTGTTCTTGTTGTTGATGTAGTTGTTTAAAGTGGATTAAGACACACTCAAGTTCTTTTTGAGTTTCAGCTAAATAGCGTTTTCTCTCATCTTGTGTTAATGACAATTCACGAATTATTTGCAGTAATTCCTGATGTGCTTTTAATGTCGATTGATATTGTTGACTCTCTATTTTACGCGCATTAAGCCATTGAGTTTTTTCTTCGAATTGGCATAACCGATAGCCTTGTTGTTCAACACGAGATTGGATCTCTTGTGCTAATTGTGTCTGTTGTTGCAAATATTGTGCTGTTTGTTGCTGTTTATTGATGACTTCTTTTTGTTGTTGAGTAAATTCATTTTGTTGATAAAGAATAGCTTGCTGTTGTTGATTAAACCGCTCCTTAGTATCAGATAACAGTTTGTATTCTTGCTGAGTTTTGGTTTCTAATTCGTTATAACTGGATTGTTTTTGTTTCAGTAAAGTATCTTCTGCCTCAAGCTTGGCATCTAATTTAGTCAACGCATCTTCTTTGCAGTCAGCATCAGGCAGTGCGTATGTTTGTGCTAAGATTTGCCATTGTTGTTTTAATGTCGCTATATCTTGAGTGAGTTGTTCACTATCTTCATTGAGTTTTTTGTTTTGAGCTTGATAGTTAGCGCATTGTGTTTTTTGTTCCACTAACTCTATTGTTAATGCATGAACTTGTTGTGTTAAAAGATCTAATCGTGTTTTTGTTTCGTCTGGTTTAATTTCTTTATATTTTTCAACATAAGGATGTTCTGTTGAACCACAAACAGGGCATGGGTTATCTTTAACTAGACGTTGTCTCTCTTCTTCATATTCCGCTAACTTTCGTATTAAAAGATAATTATTATTTAAATCTTTAAGATGTTGTTCTTTCTCTTTTAAAACAATGTCATTTTTGTGGATACTTTCAGTCAGCATAACTATTTTTTGCTGATTTTCTGACTGAGTTTTTTGGTGCTGAAGTTCTGTTTTTATCGCTCGCTGTAATTGAGCCTGTAATCCCATCAGTTTAGCTAGGGCATTTCTTTGTTGTGATATTTTCTGTAAACGAGGAGAAATATCTGTAATTGCATCAGTTTTATTTTGTTGCTCAAGTTGTGTTTGCAACTTCTTTAATTGCTGTTGCTGTAAATTAAGACTGTGTTGTTGTTGCTCTAGTGCTTTAGTTGCTTTTTCTAAGGCGAGTTTGAGAGTGTGTTCTTTTTCTTGCTCTGTTTTTTCACTCTTTTTGCTAATAAGATATTTTTCTGTGATTTCATCATATTGCTCAAAATAGCGTTGCCATAAAGGTAGATTTTCAGCAAGTTGAGCATAAGCCGTATGTTGACTTAAATAATCATTTAATTCACTGGCTTGTTTTTGTGATGTTGTTAATTGGTGTGCTGTTGATTGAATTTTTTCCAGATATTCTGATTGTGTTTTTTCGAGTGCATTTTTTTGCTGTGTTTTTGTTGAAATATCTTGTTGTAGCAAGGCTAATTGATTATCTAATGGCGTCACTTTTTCACGAATAACTTGTAATATCTGCTGTTTTTTCTCATTGTGTTGTTTAAATGTGTCACGTGCTTCAATTAAATGCTGATTAATTGGTTGGCTTTGTTGTTCAATAAGCTGTTTTTCTGCTTTTAATGCTGAGAGTTGTAATTCAATATAAGTTTGTTCTTTTAATAGGCGATTTTTTTCATCATAAATCGGGCGAATTTTTTCTGCCGGCTCGCTATTTTCAAGACGTTGAATATCAGGTTTTGCAGCAACTAATGCTTCTTGCGCTAAGTTAACCTCAGTTTGCGCTAGCGCTTTGTTTTTATTGAGTTCAATTTCTTTTTCTTGCCACTGTTTTGCTACTTGATATTCCTCTTGTTCTTTTTGTAATAGGCTCTCTTTGGCAAAAAGATCTGTTTGTTCCGTTAATAAAGCTTGGCGGGCATTTTCATCTAATAATGCCATCATTTCAGCCTGTTGCTTGAGTGTTTTTAATGTTTGTTCTTCTTCACGCCAATGTTTAAAGATTGATTGGGAAATATGACGATAAATATCTGTACCAGTGAGTTCTTCGAGTAACTCTGCGCGAGATTTGTCATCAGCATTAAGGAATGCTGCAAATTGTCCTTGTGAAAGCAACATTGATTTAGTAAATCGGTCAAAGTCCAGCCCTGTAATATTAATAATCATCTCTTTTACTTGGCTTATCTTACTCGCTAATATTTTGTCCTCACCCTCTGTGATATTTATTTTGACAAGTTCAGCTTGTGGTGCCTGAAGATTGCCATCTTCTTTATAATTAGCACGACGTTGTTCCCAAAATGCACGATAAGCGACACCTTTGACTTCAAATTCAACTTCCGCCAAACACTCCGCAGTATGACGTGTCATTAATTCATTTTGCGATTGTGTGACTTTGTCCAATCGTGGTGTTCGATGATAAAGCGCTAAACTAATAGCATCTAAAAGGGTTGTTTTTCCCGCACCTGTAGGGCCAGTAATCGCAAACAATCCGTTGCTAACAAAAGGCTCTTGGTTAAAGTTAATTTTCCATTCACCTTTTAAGGAGTTAATATTTTTAAAGCGCAGACTTAAGATTTTCATTTTGCTTCGTTATCCTCTTGTTCTGCCATCTCAACTGCTTGTTTAAACAATGTGGTTAACCGTGTTTTAGTTTCTTCTGAATCAAAATCATGTTGTTCTAAACGTCTTTCAAAAACATCATAGACCGTTAATTCTGTCAGTGTTTCTTTTTCATTTTGAATGAGCACTTGGCGTTGTTTTCTGGATCTTCTTAATAAAACCACATCAAAAAGTGGGTCGTTAGTTAGCTCCTGAATACGCGCTTGTATATCACTGAGATAATCTTGTGTAGAAACTTCAATATCCAACCAGATAGTTGTATCTGGTTCAGCATATTGTTTTTTTAAATTATCAAGCTGTGTGGCTATTTCTTTTAATGAGCCAGTAATTGTGCGCAATAGCTGAAATTCGGGGATAGGGAGTAGCGTAAGCTCAGTTAATTTATCTTGCTCAAAATCGATAAGGCAGACACTTTTTTGTTGCCCACTCTCATCAAAACTTAAAGGAATTGGAGAACCACTGTAACGAATATGCCCTGATTTATTCACCACTTGAGGGCGATGAATGTGGCCAAGAGCAATATAATCAAATTCAGGAAACAGGGTTGCAGAGAAGGCTTCTAAAGTACCGATATATATTTCACGTACAGAATCGGTCACACTTGCACCAATCGTTGTCAGGTGGCCTGTCGCAATAATAGGGATCTTGGTGTTTAATTGTTCACGTAAATCGAGAGCTGCTTGATATTGAACTTGATAATAATCAGCAATTGCTTCTTTTAGCGCGTTTTGTTTTTCAGCACCGGATTGCCCACTTCGGCTAGTTATCATATCTCTAGGGCGTAGATAGGGGATCGCACACAGTAAGGCTCCTGGCGTGTTATCTTTTTTACGAAGAATTAGCGGTACTTGTGGCGTTTCGGTATGAACATTGGCAATAACAGTGGTATTTAAACACGCCAATAGTGATTTAGATTCATTGAGTGTTGCGACAGAATCGTGATTTCCACCTAAAATTATCAATTGGCATTGTGTGTCTCTCATTGCAACAACAAAGCGGTTATACAGTTCTCTGGCATAGCTTGGGGGCGAGCCAGTATCAAATATATCACCAGCAACAATTAAGGCATCGACTTGATAAACTTTGATTTGTACTAACAACCAATCAAGAAATTGTTGGTGTTCTTGTGCGCGGGTTTTAGTAAAAAAATATTGCCCTAAATGCCAGTCTGATGTGTGAATAATCCGCATTGCTATCCCTCTTTTTTATTTGCTGAGAGTATAGCGCACCTTGCTTTTTTAGTGAAAACTCAGCAGTAAGCCTTTTTTTGAGTGATTTTTCACCGAAAAATGATTTATTTACCTTAACAACACCATGGTATTTCAGTAATGTTAAGGTTAGTCATAAATCTGTCATAAAAGTGCATCATAATCATTTTGACCCTCTATATACATTACACAGGATAGAGTATGGCAAGGCGTATTCTTGTTGTTGAAGATGAAACCGCAATTCGAGAGATGATCTGTTTTGTTTTAGAACAAAATGGTTTTCAGCCCATTGAAGCAGAAGATTATGATTCTGCATTGAGTTTTCTTATCGATCCTTACCCTGATCTGGTTTTATTAGATTGGATGATCCCCGGAGGCTCCGGTTTACAGGTAATAAAACAGATGAAGCGAGAAAGTAATACTCGTGACATTCCTATTATTATGTTAACGGCAAAAGGGGAAGAAGAAGATAAAGTCCAAGGCTTAGAAACGGGTGCTGATGATTATGTTATCAAGCCATTTTCACCTAAAGAGCTTGTCGCCCGAGTGAAGGCAATTTTACGGCGTTTATCACCGATGTCAGCGGAAGATATCATTGAATTCAATGGATTATCGCTTGATCCTGTTTCTCATCGAGTAACTAGTCAAGATAAACCGATTGATATGGGGCCCACTGAATTTAAACTCCTGCACTTTTTTATGACGCATCCTGAACGCGTGTATAGCAGAGAACAACTGCTAAACTATGTTTGGGGAACGAATGTTTATGTCGAAGACCGTACCGTGGATGTGCATATTCGTCGTTTACGTAAAGCCATTGAAGAAGATGGTCATGACCGAATGATACAAACAGTACGAGGAACGGGATATCGCTTCTCTGCCCGTTTCTAAGTCAATATGGGAGTAATCGTCAGGTGTTAGAACGACTATCATGGAAAGCCCTCGTTTGGGGGCTATGTCTATTTTGCTTACCTGCCTTTGTATTATCACTTTTTATTGGCCATCTTCCTTGGCTGCTGGTGGCATCACTTTTTAGTGCTTTGGTTTGGCATGCTTATAATTTGATGAAATTGTCTAAATGGTTATGGCTCGATCGCTCAGTCTTACCACCAGAAGGCAGAGGAGGATGGGAGCCTATTTTTTATGGCATTCGACAAACACAGCAACGTAATCGTAAACGACGTCGAGAATTAGGAGACTTAATTAAGCGCTTTAGAAGCGGAGCTGAAAGCTTACCTGATGCAGTTGTAATGATGACTAATGAAGGTAATATTTTTTGGTGTAACAGCTTAGCTCAACATCTATTAGGTTTTCGGTGGCCAGAAGACAACGGGCAAAATATTTTTAATTTATTACGTTACCCAGATTTCTTGCACTATTTTACCGCAGGCGATTTTAGTCACCCTTTAACGATTTCTCTTAATAATGGTTCTATTGTGGAGTTTCGTGTGATGCCATACAGCGAAGATCAACGCCTAATGGTGGCACGAGATGTGACAGAAAAAAATAAACTAGAAAATGCACGACGTGATTTTTTTGCCAACGTGAGTCACGAATTAAGAACGCCTTTAACCGTTATTCAAGGCTATCTTGAAATAATGGAAGAAAATAATGCAGAAAAATCCACAGAACATAAAGCGATAATGACAATGCAGGAACAAGCTAAACGGATGGATACGTTAGTAAAGCAGCTCTTACAACTTTCCCGTATTGAATCAGCTCCTCATATCGATTTAAATAAAATTGTTGATATACCCGCCATTTTAACTTTATTACAACAAGAGGCGAACTCACTAAGCCAAGGACAGCATCATATTACCTTTGATATTGATGAACAGTGGGCTGTACGTGGTAATGAAGAACAGTTACGCAGTGCTGTGTCTAACTTAGTTTATAACGCGATTAATCACACAGAAGATGGGACAACAATAAAAGTCAGCTGGAAGAAAATTCCTCAAGGTATGTTATTTAGTGTCTCCGACAACGGTTCAGGGATCAGTGCTGAACACTTAACACGTTTAACAGAACGTTTTTATCGTGTTGATAAAGCACGCTCTCGCCATTCTGGTGGGACAGGGTTAGGGTTGGCAATTGTGAAAAAATCATTGCTTCATCATCATTCACAATTGAATATTGAAAGTAAAGTTGGGAGTGGAAGTACGTTTTCTTTTATTCTGCCTCAAACCTTACTATCAGCTAAAAAAGTACACTAATCATCTTTTCTATTTAAAGCCTTTATCACCTAATGTTTAATTAGTGATAAAGGTTTTTTGTCTTTTTATCACTCTTTTCGATGTCAATAAAAACTAATATCGTAGCGTTAAATTTTAATATTATTAATTAATAAGAACTTTAAGTATTGCTAATAAACAATATTGTTGGTGATAAAATGCACAAATCATATCGTGTATATTCGGTGATATATGATAGTTATAACTAGCACTGAAAAATAGTTTAGATGATTATTCTGGTTTTTAGATTGGCTATTGCCTTTTTTCATTATAAAAGTTTTACTTGTGCCCAGTTATCGGCAATTTTTTCTATTTGATACTTAATTGCTCTGCATGAAATGATTATATGTGGATATTATCCTGAATAATAATGACATGAGCGCAAATAGACATTGTTGATTTTATGTTACGTCATCTCGGCGTTATTTAACCATTATTGTAACTACATATTAACAAAACTTATGGCACATAGATTAACTTCCAGAGATATTCTGGCATTAGGGTTTATGACCTTTGCCCTTTTTGTCGGTGCTGGCAATATTATTTTTCCTCCTATGGTGGGTTTGCAATCCGGTGAATTTGTTTGGACAGCCGCAATCGGCTTTCTTATTACTGGTGTCGGTTTACCTGTATTAACCATCGTTGCATTAGCTAAAGTTGGTGGTGGCATTGAAGCATTAAGTACACCTATTGGTAAATCAATGGGACTGTTATTAGCAATTGTTGCTTATCTTGCTGTTGGCCCTCTTTTCGCAACACCGCGTACTGCAACCGTTTCTTTTAAAGTGGGTATTGCTCCTTTAGTGGGTGATACTGAAATGTCATTACTGATTTATAGTATTGTCTATTTTTTAATTGTTATTGGTATTTCGCTTTATCCGGGAAAATTACTAGATAGCGTTGGTCATATTTTGGCACCGATTAAAATTTTGGCATTGGCTGCATTGGGTATTGCTGCGATATTTTGGCCTGCTGGTGGTGCTATTCCTGCTACTGAAGCTTATCGAGATATGGCGTTAACTCAGGGCTTTATTAACGGTTACCTCACCATGGATACATTGGGAGCTATGGTTTTTGGTATCGTGATTGTTAATGCGGCTCGCTCTCGAGGTATTGATAATTCATCCTTGTTGACGCGTTACACGATGTGGGCGGGAATTATTGCAGGTATATTATTAACTGCGATTTATTTGAGTTTATTTAAATTAGGCTCTAGCAGTGGCAGCATTATTCCGGGCGCCCAAGATGGTGCAGATATTTTACATGCCTATGTTCAATATACGTTCGGTAACTTTGGTAGCTTCTTCTTAGCTGTCTTGATCTTCTTAGCCTGCATGGTGACAGCTGTTGGTTTAACGTGTGCATGTGCAGAGTTCTTTAGTCGTTATTTGCCTATCTCTTATCGTACATTGGTACTGATTTTAGCGATATTTTCAGCTGTTGTTTCAAATTTAGGATTAAGCAAACTGATCGCGTTTTCTATTCCTGTGCTGATTATGATTTATCCACCTTGTATTGTGATTATTTTAATGAGTTTCACATTACGATTGTGGAATAACCCAAGCCGTATTATCGCACCAGCAATGGCGGTTAGTTTATTTTTTGGTATTTTTGATGCCATAAAAGCCTCTGATTATTTGAAGCATTTATTACCAGAATGGGCGACAAAACTGCCGTTAAGTGAGCAAGGTTTAGCATGGTTGATCCCAGTATTAGTGACAATTGTTGTATGTGGTATTTACGATAAAGTGGCGGGCTCACAGAATAAAAAAGTGATCCATACTGAAGCCATCCATAAGCAATAAAGTACGTTGATTTGAAAAATAAAAAGGGAAACGAAAGTTTCCCTTTTTTTATTGGAGTTAAAGCAAGTGTCGATTTTCCTTTAAGCGATCAGCAAGTGTTTTTTCTATATCTGCTCGTATTAATTTGGAGACATCATATTCTTTGGCAAGTGATGAGAATTGAGCAATAACATCAACGGTATGATGAATATACGCTTGTGCTTGTTGCCAACTTTCAAAACCGGCAATTTCAGCAAGTTGCTTTATTGTATTTAATGGTGGCTTTTTACCATATCCAGCAAATGAAGTGATATGTTCATTTCTTGGATTGGGATTATAAGTCACATCATAAAAAGGGGCTGGTTCCCAATGTCCATCATCATATTGTAGAAATGACCAATTTTTACTGTGATCATCTTGATTAGAAGCGAATAGATTAAAAATGGCTCGTTTAAATTGGAGTTTTCCAGCTGAAACTGATTTGCATAGTACACGATTTACTTTGATTAAATCTTCATAATCTAAAGAAGGTAACCTAAAATCAGCATCTAATAATCCGCATGCGCTGTGCATGATTAAACGTCCTGATTTACCAGAACTATTTGTGATACGATCAAAGCGTTTTAATGCTAGCCAAGATTTTCCATTACTGTTTTTAGGAACGTCAATAAGTCGCCATTGTGGAGGATTAAGCTCTAGTTCTTTTGCTAGAGTGAGATAGATGGCTTCACATAATCCTTCATCGTGACCAAGAGGTAAGTTTTTGGACGTAAATTTGATCAACCATGACTCATCACCTTCTTCTTCATATGTTTTACATTTATTAAAGTCGTCTTGATTAAAATAAAGTAAGGCTTTAGGTCTCGCCCCTCCAGAACTACCAACAATAGCAAGCTCAGATAAAACCGTTTCCGTTTGCCCGTCAAATACAGCTTGTGCTTCTAACCCTAAATTAATCAAGTCAACTTCAAAATGTTCATCTGCTTGGTAGTCAGAGATAGGTAAATAAGATAATCCCCCCATACCTTTATTACCAACAAAGGCTAGCCTATCCATTGCTGTAATTTCATGTGGTTGTATGCCGTGTTGGCGAAAAATTCTGTCTTGTAATAATCGTCCCCACCCATCAGGTAAGCTATCAGAGAAAATCCCATGCAAATTATCATGAGGTTTTTTAGGTGCAATTTGTAAATCTGTATTATTTTTCAGATTAAAAGGAGAGCTATTGCCATATTGTGTTAAATAGTGTGCATCATATTGAAAAAATACATCATTATTGTTTTGTACTAATGTCCCCATTAAAATAGGAGCACCCGTAGACAATGTTCGTGTTACATTTAATTGTTTTGTTGGCTTAAAACTCATCTTGCAATACCTCCTCAATCGTTCTTGGTATACGAGGCTTATTGACTTTTTTAGGGTCAACAACGGCATAAAGATTATTTAAATCATCAAGGCATTGCCAAAGTAACAATAATTGACGTAGTGAAATTTTGCCTTGTAGTTCAAATTTTTTAATCGTTGATGCTGGGACGGTACTGCGCTCAGCAAGTTGTTCGCGTGACCATTTTTCTTTTTCACGCTGTTTTCGTAAATGAGTAGCAAAGGCTCGACTTACATCGAGATCAGTCAGTAATGAGAGTTTCATTATTAGCTCTAAGTATTAAATGGATACTATAATGTCTAATTATAGCATAAATTAGCTATTTTAGACATTATAGTATCCATTTAATGAAAGCGGCTTTAGTGGGGATTTTCTATTAATTATGCGTTTCAGTAAAATTATCCATTGTTACTGGGCGTTGGTTTTCATCTAAATAATAATGAACTCCAGCAACAATATTATCTTCACCTTCATAGAAAATGTTAAAACGAGTACGTTGACCATCATGATAAGCAATCACGGCACTACCGCCTTTTCCTAAGCAGAACTGATGGAGATCACCGGTTGAGATACAAATACTGTTGTCGCCAGATACCGTGACTTTACAATTATCACCCGTATTAATTGCCACAGCATTATTTCCAGTAACATTGATTTGCGCTAAATCACCTGTATTAGTGACTTTTGCGCGATCTTGAGAGGCTGTAATAAAGTTACGCATACCGCTATTGGCGATATGAACACCATTGCCTGAGGCATAAATTTTGACATCATTGCCACTATTACAAATGCGAGAGCGCCCACCTAAGCTACCAATACGACACTGATTGCCTGTATTACACACTTTTCCTGCAAAACCAGTATTCATCAATTGATTACTATAGCCTGTATTGGCAATACTATTTTCATCACCGGAAAATGCCACAATGTTATTACTACCACATAAAGCGAGATCGGCGCTGAGTTGCTGACTTTTTAAGATTAACTGATGCCATTCGGTAGAGAATTGAATATTTTCAGCACTAGGCAAGGTGTTGTGGTATGGCAAGCGTTGTAATGTGACGCCTTGTTGTTGTTCATCACCAAGTAGGAACAAGATGTTTTCCATCACTTCTTGTTCCTGTTTGGCAAAGGAGGCTTCGTTAAAATGACGTAAATAAATATATTGAATAAAGCTTTCTATCCATTGTGTACGGCGCTGTTTTATTAACTCACAATGAATAGCACTGTAAGTGCCTCCATTAGGAAAATAACGTAGAAACCAACGATAAAGCGAAGTTGAAACATGCAGTTGTCGTAAGTCTTCTTTTGTTAATGTGATATTTTCCTTTAAAGGGACTGACATATAAGCTCCTCAATAAAATTCTTTATTAGTGTCTGTGATAACCATCAACCATACTGCGAAATGTTTGGAATGGTGTTTTTCCTGTTGTACACAGATAAAGGTGACCAATGATAAAAAAGACACTACATACTGCTAATATTTGGTGTGCAATTAATAACCAAGCTTTAAACGTTACAGCATCAGCAGGAATAAACGCTGGATTTTGAAGTAAAACACCGGTTATCAAAAGTAGTGGAACTAATGCATACATCACACCTAAATAAGCCATTTGTTGCAGTGGGTTAAATTTCACATTAGGAGTCGCTGGGAAAGGGTGATCTTCTCCTTTAATAATCCCATAGAGATAAAAACGAGTTTGCATAAAAGCACGTTGAAACCAGTTTTTACCATCAATGCGATAAAATTTACCATTACCGCCGACAAGATTAATTAACACAAAAGATAACCAGCACACTAAGAGGAGATAACCACAGATCTCATGCACACTAACTAATAAGGCTGTATCGTGAGCAGAAAGTAGAGCGAAATGGTTAATGCCACCACTAAGGAGCAATAAAATAAATAAAGAGGCATTACTCCAATGCCATAAACGTACTGCCTTAGAGTAAAGGTAGAGTTTCTCTTCTTTATGTGATTGACCATGTGGTGTAGCAAAGCGATAACGTAAAAAGCCATGAAGTGCGAGCACGAGTAGCATGCCAACAAATAATACACCTGCAACAATGAGCCAAAGCGGTAAATAATCTGGTGTATAAATTAAAACATACTCTTTTAGTGCGGCTTGAAACTGGGCACTGTCTGGCATGGTATTGACGATACTCATACTTTACCCTCCTCTTGAACATGAGGCCCTACACGGCGATAGAGATGGGGTTTTCCTACACCATCAAGTTGATAAATATAATAATCGTGTGTTTTAAGCCATTCTTGAACTTGGGGGCTGTCTTCTCTACCAAATAACAAGGCATTTTGTGGACAAGCACTCACACAAATTGGTGGGAAACCTTTTTGTAATCGAGACTCAAGACAAAAATCACATTTATCAGCAACATGCGTCACAGGGTTAAGATAACGTACTTGGTATGGACATGCTGATATACAGTAGCTACAGCCAATACATTTCTCTTTATCGACACGCACAATGCCATTGGTTTCATCACGCCAAGATGCGCCTGTAGGGCATACAGGAATACAAGGAGCATCTTCACATTGCTGGCAGGAGTGTCTAAAGAAATGGTACTTATCGTTGTCTTCTTTTAGGCTTAATGGAATATGAGCAATATCCATTCTTGCCATTCCCGTTGGAACTTTATTTAATCGACGACATGCAGTGGCACAAATATTACAACCATTACAAAGCGTCTCATCATGGATCATGGCATAACGGATTGGTTTCTTTTCAGCGGTTGCTGCAAGTGCACTTCCTAGTGGCGCACTGAAAAAAATGACCGAACCCATGCCTGCTACAAATTTACGGCGAGAAACACGCATTATTTTTGCTCCTCAGTCTGATGATGTTGTAATACCCACATGACATTTCGTGGATAAGATAGAACGTTAAGGATTTTCATGTTGTTCTACCTCTATCCATTCAGTTAAGCCTCGTGCTTTTCCATAACTCATTAACGTATTGCTAAAGAGATAAGGTGCGTCGTTAGACGCTAAAACTTGCTGAATATCTTGAAAGTCAGGGTGGTCTTTCATCAGTGTCAGTGCATCTTCGATCTCTGAAGCTGTGTAATGAAAGGGTTCAGACATCAACATGCTTTGTTTCAATGGACGAGGATAAGTTTCGCACTCAAATCGAACAACCCCTGCAATTGCGGTGCAAACATCAGCGTGACGATTTAATAATTGCAGTTGTGCGAAGTTATCTGACATAAATTCATCAGAGTAAAAATAATCCTCACCATTGAGACTTAAATGGGCGATATCAATAAACTCGTCGCTTTTTAACGCGGTTTCTAACTGCACAATATCTTCTTGAGTAAGAGAATAGGGCGCATCATACAGCGTTGAAATAGCTAGCAGTTCACCTTCTTTTGAACATTGGCGTATTGCATTCGCTAGATGTTGTTCAGCAGATAATTCTGCGATTTCTTCAACCTGTTCTTCCTTAAGCGCCGTTGTGGTGTTTGCACTGCGTCCAACACCTGTTTCTGATAGAGGCAGTAGCCAACGGCGACGAGAGATATCAGGTTGCTCTAACGCAAAATCTGCATCATCAGCAATATCGGGTGGTATAGAAGCTGATGCATTTTGTTCTATCATCATGATCTCCTTCTTTTACCGATTAACTTGGTAATAAACCACGAGACGCTAAATCGTCAGCAATATCTTGCAATCCAAGGTGCACCAACGTTTCTTTTGTTGGGCAACCTAACTGTGGATCCCAGCCCATTTCTTCATAGAACATGGTGAGAGAAAGCTGCATATCTTCTCTGTCCATTTTGTCTGTACCTTCAGTAAAGACAGGAATATCAGGATCTTTATCGAATACCCATGAGCAAATTTGGTCATGTTCGTTACGCATATCCATGGTATTCATTAATTTAACGGTATAAGCACGGTGTAAAGTGAAGATACGCTCTGAGGCTAAATCCAGATCTTTAGAGGTTGTTGGTTCACCTGTAATAGCGGTAAAGAATTTAGCTTCCATTTCTAAGTCACCACGATAATTACGGCTTTTATGAGGTGAAACCGTCATTGGCCAAACCCAGTTACATAAAGTGACTGCGTCGTGTAAGCAACTACGTAAAATTGTCCATTTGGTGTAAGCAATTTTTGCTTTATTGATTGGTGTGTAGTTTTTGGTTTCATCAAAGGCATCACCAGAACCAAATAGCTCACCAGCAATCTCTTTTTGCAGTTTCAGAGGTAAACCACTGCCGATATAGTTGATATGGGTATGTGTCATCGCATCGCGGTTAAACATACAGTTAACGATAGAACCAACTTGGGCAGAGGCTTCATTGGCGTGGTGAATAGGGAAGCCCATAGGTGACCAGAGTTTATTTTTCTTGTTCGCCCAATACTCCTCACCTAAGTTCCAGCGTTGTGCAATTAGGTAAGAGCCATCAGCTAGGTGACTAAATTCACCTTTACGGTGCGCTAAGCGATAATAGAAATCTTTGATAAATTCGGGATTACCTTCTTCAAGTTTATCCCAAGGAATATCATTATATTCCTCTTCAGAAAGAACGCGTTTAAAGACACCGTGGGTGTAACAATAAGTGAAGTCCCGATGAAGTTGGCCGTAGTTACACCATAAACCCATATCATCAAAAATATTCAGACCCACTAAGTTACCAACAACGTTACCATCACCTTTTTTCTCTACATCTTTAGGGCCATTAGGGAAAATGGTTGTGTGAACAAAGTTAGCAACACAAGTATTACCACCTGTTTGTGGCACACCAAATTTTTTCGCTTGTGGAACGTTAAGTTGTGCCATACAGCGAATAGGGCAAGAGTGGCATCCTCCCATTTTCACAGTGTATTCTTCTGCTTCAGGGCCTAAGTCAAAGGTGGACTTCATGGTTCTGAAACCGACAGTATTGATATCACCAGGAGGAATTTCGCCTGTTTCAATTGGGCCGCCTTCAGCTGCTCCCCAATAAAGGCCTTTACGCGCAGTCCAACGAGAGCCTGGGTGAGAATATTCTGCCCAAGATTGTGGTGTGCTTGGTACAACGTGGTTGTTATTAGAGCCAATTAATTGTGTCATCATGTAGTCGTTAAGCTCTTTTAATGCTTTACGATCAGCAACGTTAACGCCACGGCTACCTTCTACCACAATGGCTTTTAATTTTTTAGAACCTAATACGGCACCAACACCAGCACCACCACTGTGGTTACGGCTATTAATGATGCCAGATAAAGGTACAAGGTTTTCACCTGCGGGGCCAATGGTTGCAACACAAGCTTCAGGGCTTGTTTGAGCACATAACTCTTCTGTGGTTTGGCGAACGCCTTTACCCCATAAGAAAGAGGCATCTTCAATAGATACTTGGTCATCATCAATATGGATCCAAACAGGCTTATCTGATTTACCTTCAATAATCAGAGAGTCATAGCCTGCAAATTTCATCCATGCTGCAAAAAAACCGCCCATATGAGCATCAACAACGAGATTGCCACGAGTAAAAGTGGAAAGAGAGGTGATATTGACACGAGAGCTACAAGGTGCACCTGATCCAGTTAAAGGGCCTACAGCGAAGACAACTTTGTTTTCTTCATCAAAAGGTTTAACTCCAGGACCCACTTCGTCATACATAATTTTATAACCAAAGCCCATACCACCAATTAAGGATTTAAATTTACTTGAGCTTTCACGAGTGATGGCACCGGTAGTTAAATTGATTCTTAGAATATTTCCAGTCCAGCCGTTAATCATAATATTGCTTCCTAATCTAAATGTGGTTCAGTGATGTGATTGTATGGATTTTATTAAACAGTAATTTCTTTCCATTCAATGATTTGCAACGCGCCTGTTGGGCACGCTGATGCACACTCACCACATAAATTACATTTGCCGGATTTTTTAGTTTGTGGATTGACAGTAGCCATCATCCACGGGCAAGCCGTTGTACAGGCCGCACAACCAATACAGCGGCGTGTATCTACGACAATACAGCCAAACTCTTCTTGATAACGGATAGCTTTTACAGGACAAACCTTCATACATTCTGGATCTTTACATTGACGACAAGTATCCGTTGTAAAGTTTAAATCACCATAAAGTCCACCACCGGAGCCAATACCTTTATCACCAAAATAGAAATGGCGATGAATTTTTGTTCGAGAGAAGAAAGAACCAACACTTCCATCGTTCCATGTTGTACATGCTGTTTCACAACGGTGACAGCCAGTACAGCGTGCTCGATTAGTGACTAAAACGCCTTTAGGTGTTGTGGTTAATTGAATGATGCCGCTGTCTATTTCTTCTTGCTTACAACCTAAAAGAGAAAGCAATGCGGGTGCTATAGTGATCCCTGCAAGCCCTTTACCGGATATTCGCAGAAACTCTAGTCTTGATAGTCCAATATTTAATATTGGACGATGATGTGTATCAGACATTAATATTTATCTCCGCTTAACTAATTTAATAAGAAATAAGTTGTGATGATAAATTATTTATCCGCTTGCCTTACCGTTATATAAAAAATATAATAACGAGGTCGTTAAGGGATATATTATAAATTTCAACTATTTTTATGATAAAAATACATTGTGATGAAATGTTAAATATTTGTGTTTACAATGTGTTATCTCCACTTTTTGCGTATTTTTATTATCCTCTCTGATAGTGTGGGTATTAATAAATTAATACTGTGACTGCTATCATAGAAATAAAAATAGCGCATGCTATTAATCTAATTTAATTAAATGATTATTATTTTTATCTGTAATTAAGAAGGAGAATAAATACCATTTATATATATTCTATTATTGAAATTGAATTAAAGGTGGATTGCTCTTATATTCTATCTAATATTATTACATTAATAATAAATTGATATTTGATGTTAATTATTTATTTAACCAAAAATTGATATTGATTATTATTAATAGAATGATATATGAATAAATTGTAAAACCATGACTAGATCATTTTTTATTCTATCGCTTTAGCTTTATAACCCACGGCAATCCGGCAATATCTTATTTTTATAAAATATCACCTTCCTACTTGTGATTAGGACGCTAAATATAGTGAAGAGATAATCATATTATGCAGCGTTTCAACCATTGGCTTATAGGCGGTAGAAAGTGAATTTTAAAAAAGACAGTGAGTAATAGCTGATAGGTTCTTATTAGCCGAAATGAGAAAAAAACAATACGTTATAATTAGTTAAAAATAACAATTTAGTAATAATAAATATAAGAATGCATAACAAGTGAAGTGAATTTTTTGATGTGATAATTAAAAATAAGGAACAAGGAATAAGGAATAAGAAGAGTATTATCGATATACGTAGACATATGGAAACATAGCCACCCGCATAGCGGGTGGTTATGACCTTTCACATTATTGTGTGATTTCTAACGCATCAATAGAAGCGGTATAAATATCAGCAGCTACTGTCTGCTCACCATTTGTTTGTAATTTATAACCATTTTGACCTTTTAATAATGCAAGCCAAGTAGCACCATCAATAACTGCTCCGGTAAAGGATGTGCCAACTACAGGTTGAATAGATAACGTCAACTTATTATTTGTATTTTTACCAACAATAGTTGCAACGTTACCTAAAACTGGCTCGATATCTTCAGCGGTATTAGGTGTAAAACGAAGAGAAACATTGTTGTTTTCTAGATCTGTGCCAGTAACAGAGCCATTAGCAACAGTTGTTTTATCTGCAACTTTACCCGCAACAAGATCTTTTACTGGTGTTAATGTGTGAGTAATGCTACTTGTTGAGCCAAAAGTGATATCAGCAGTTGCCGTTTTGATATCGGAAACAGCTGTCGCTGCATTAGCTGAACCACAGATAACTGCTAAAGTTGATGCTAATACGATATTTTTTAATGTTAATGTTTTCAATTTAAATTCTCCAATAATTAATATATTTAATAGTCGTTATTATAAATAACCAACCTTATTACTTACTATTTTCATAGCTTGTTATTATTTAAAAAAATAGCCTATACTTGTTATTTAAATAAATAATAAGGTTAACTCTTTAACTAAAGGTAGTGATTTTTTATTATTAATTAATAATATATGCACCATTTAATGAAATGCTGTATTTATCTGGTTTTATATATTGTTCTCCATCTAAAACTATTTGAAAGTAAGCATCTTTATCATTAGTAACTAAAATAAAATTACTATCCTTATCTAATATCCAGTTATTACCTGATATTTTTATATTGATTGTGTTATTGATATTTGTTTTTCCTGTAATAATAAAGTTTTTTCCTATAATTGAAGATTTTTTTTGGGTTGGACTAATAAAAAAACCTTTATGTTCATCTGGATGTGATAATTTACCATAACCAATAACAGTTCCGTCAGAATAATGTCCTGCTAAGTATTTGTTATTAATGCTAATGTCAAAATTTAATTGCTGTGCATAACTATAAAAAGATGTTAAATACAATCCTAATAAAATAGGTATATTTTTTTTAAAGATTGACGTTTTATTCTTTTTTAATAAACTCATTTTTAGTCTCACGATTGTTATTGACAAGCTAATGTTAAAAAGTAAATTCCATTTTTATTTTCTTTATTTTTTAAGTCATAATTTATTTTGCATTGATCTTTACTTGAATATAAAACTAGAGTTCCTTTTTCAGGTAATCCTGATAAATAGACTTGAGAGTTATCATTTACAACCCCCATGATGTTGGTATTACTTTCAAGTTTGACAATTGAACCGAAACTAATTTTGTTATTCTCACGTGTATTTATATCTATTAAGGCACGTTCACCTACTCTAGTAGTAAATTGAGTATTAATAATCGCTCCCTTTGTTGGAATAACTTTCATGTCTGTTTGTGCTAGATCTACATTATCAGGTAATGTTGTCGGATCGATGGAGACAACATTAACGTGATAAGGTGTTAAATTAGATAAAACAGCATTTCCTTTAAAATCGGTACGTAAACCAGGATAACTATTAATCTGACTACCTGTAACATATGGAGCATCTATTAATGCAGCCGTATTACCAATTGTTTGGCTAAAAGTCACATTATTTTCAGAAGCAATAAAGCCACCAGAAATAGCTGCGCCTTTTTGTGTTACATTTTTATTATAGTTATAATTGCCTGATATTTTTCCATAAGTGCCAGTCCAACCTAATCCTAGTGAGCTTGCATTTGACTCACTATCGGAATCGATATTTTGGCTAATATTCCAATTTAATTGGCGATCATACGCTAAACCTGTTAAATCAATAAGATTACTATCTGAGCCATTTTTATTTGATATTGTTTGATATCTTAATGTTGTATCCGTATTTGTTAATTTCTCCAGAGGGATACTTAATTGTAAATTAAAAATATTATCTGATTCTTTTTTATTATTGCGTGTTGTACTCGTTTTTACTAAACCCAGAGAAAGAGACGCGTATTTCCATCCATACCAATAGCTAGCAGAATAACTGGTTTCATCTCTATTATTATAAAATTTTCGCTTACTACCTGATAAAGTGAAGTTTCCTAAATCTTTAAAACTTTGTATTAAAGAAAGTGTTGTGTAGTTTTTTGTTTGATATGTCGTATAATTATCATCTTGATAAGTATCAAGTACATTACTAATATCGTTAAATCCTGGTGATGCATATTGATAACTTGATAACGCGATCATTGTATTGGTTGTTAATAGCGCTTTACTATATTGCAATCGCCAAGCAGCCCCAGACTCAGTGTTTTGATTCTTTTTCTGTGAATGACTCACGATCGCGTCAATAGAGACAGCACCGATACTACCAAGATCACTCCCAACACCTAAAGCTACAGATTGATAATTTTTAGCACCTTGAAAACCCCCTAAAATAGTCATATTCCATGGTAAACCGTAGATTGCACTTCCTTGTACTATAGCTGCTTTATCAATACTGCTATTTGTTGGACGATACTCTCCTAGCATTGTATGGTAATTTAAATACCCTTCTTTTACCGCGATAGCGGGTTTATTAAATGGCACTGTAAAATATTGCTCACTTCCATCTGACTCATAAACAGTGACTTCTAAAATTCCGTTAGAACTTGTTGTCAAAAAGTCGCTTAATTCAAAGGGACCTGCAGCAACAGAGGTTTTATAAACAGTAAAATTATTTTGTTTTACTTCAACAATAGCTTGTGTACGAGCTATCCCTCTTATTGTTGGCGAGAATCGACGTTGTATACTCGCTATCATACTGTCATCCTTTGCCAGCATGACGCCACGAAAAGGAACACTATTAAATATTTCACTTGGTGTGCTGCTATCACCTAATGTAACTCTGCTATTTATGCTATTAATTGCTCTTTCAGCATAGTTATATACATTTTCCCATTTACCACTATTGCTCTTATTTTTATTCCAATTTGTTTGATTATAAAATCGCCAAGCACCTAAATTAACTCTTGGGGAGAGTTGAATATAAGATGAATCATTATTATAACTATTTCCAGATATGTTATTTATCATTGCGTTATAATTTAAAATAAGAGCATTAATACCATTATTCCATAAGCTTTTTGATGCAATAGAACCCTTTTCTTTATTATCAAGATATATCTGCGGTATAGAAATATTTAATTTTTGTTCACTAAAAACAATATTGGTTATAATATAAGGTATTTTTGATAGATCAGCACAATTTGTTTTTGATATTCCTAGTTTTTTTATATTAATACCATAAGCTTCTAGTTGTTCTGATGATAAGCAAGGTATTAAATTATTGTTTATATTCTTTAGTTCAATTTCTTTTATATCGACAATTTTATTATTTAGATAAATATCGAGCAAGTAATTTCCTGGCTCTTTTATATCATTTTCAATAGTATCTAAATCAATGCTATTAATTGAGTTATTGAAAAAATTCTTATCAAAAGTATAGCTACCAGAATAAGATGAAACTGAATAGCTTAAAGATATTATTAATAATGTTAACTGATTGACTCTCACAGAAAACCTCTATTATCTGTTAGTTAATAGACTATCTAATAGATCGAGTATATTTTTCTGTTATGCCACCAAAATCAGTGATGACACTCCATTTAATATTATAAATATTACTCTTATTTATAATTTCATATTCATTAGAACCAAATGGAGGAATATATCCAGCATAATGGACTTGTCTATCATTGATATAGATTGAATCAAAATTAATATAATAAGGTGAAGGATTTATTACTTCTATTTTATTATTTATTACTTTCCATTGTAAATCATTGGCAAAATTCTCAGATGCCTTTTTTAAAGAAGGTGGACGTGTTAACAATTTAATACAATTCGTCACACTGACTTGAAAATTAATATTTGCTTTATCTAGCGTTTCTTTAGTTTTATCATCAACCCAAACGTCAGCTTCTTTTGGGGGAACACCAAGTACACATAACCAATTTAATGTTTCAATTTTTTCAGATTTATTGTAATCAGTGTCAATAATACGTATTCTACTTTGTTGATTTGCGTCTAACTTTACTAATGGTGGTGTTAAAATAAAATTATTATCTTTTTTTCCTCTATTTTCATCTAAAACATAAACTTGAGCTAGGATTGGATAATCTTGTTCATTATAAATTGTAAAAGAAGTTCCTTTTTTATCTTCACTGTTATAGATAACACGCGAAGCACCTAATTTTAAGCGAAACTCTTTTTTGTTAAAATTCACGCCATTATTTATTTCTTCTGAAACAGCATTAATAGAAATAAGTGATAGCATAAACAATAACGAAAGTTTTGTTTTTATATTCATTTTAAAATCTTCTTAATTTTTTAGGTGATAAATTATTTTTTTATAATGCTACTTTTTATTAAAAAATAACATTTTTTATAAGCCATTTTTTTATCTCCTCGAATATTTCTAAGTTGTCTATTTCTAATGTGGAAGAGAAATTCAATATATGTTCTAAAGTAAAAGATGTTTTACCATTTTCATATCGAGATATTTGTTGTTGGCTTAAGTTGAGTAATTTTCCTAATTCTTTACCGGATAGGTTTTTTAATTTTCTTTTTTTTTTATGAACCCGCCAACAAACAAATTTAAATTGTTTTTAGTATTTAAAGTATTCATTTTAATTGCCTTAAGTTAAATATTTTTATCTGGAGCCAAGACTATATTTATTCAAACCTGTTGTAAAAGTGTTTTAAACGATCGATTGTTATTTGTTTGATAGGTTGTGCCTATCACAATGCACTTTATTGATCGATTTTACCACTCTAAATGGTTTTATTTTTCCGATAAATTCATTGTTTATATTTAACTTATTGTTTTATATTGAAAATCATATCAATGATAAACAAAGTGATTATTTTTAATATTAATTATCACCGGCATAGTTCAACTAAAGTAATAATCCCAAAAATTAGTAAGAATATAATAATAGTTGTAACAAAATGTTTCTAATAATTAAATTTTTCATAAAGAATAGAAATTAAGTCATATTATCATTTTTTATTTTACGTCATTATATGACGAGTCTTTAATGTGAGTTTTAATTTAAAGAGTGAAAAATGAGACCAATAATAGATTTTTTCAAAAAGAGAGGAGAATAATAAGAGGAGATTTTCTTTTGCTATCTGTTATAGACAGATAAAGCCTCCAAAGAGGCTTTATCTTTTTAGAAAGTAACTTAATTACTGTATTACAGTTTACCGGAGTTCGCTTTTAGGTATTTAGCAACGCCGTCTGGAGATGCGCCCATACCTTCTTGACCTTTTTCCCACTGAGCAGGGCAAACTTCGCCGTGTTCTTCGTGGAATTGCAGTGCATCAACCATACGGATCATTTCATCGATATTACGACCTAATGGCAGATCGTTAACGACTTGATGGCGAACAACACCTTCTTTGTCGATCAGGAATGAACCACGTAATGCAACGCCCGCTTCTGGGTGTTCGATGCCGTAAGCTTTGATGATGTCGTGTTTGATATCAGCAACCATTGGATATTTAACTTCACCAATACCACCGTCATCAATAGGGGTTTTACGCCATGCGTTATGAACGAATTCTGAGTCCATAGAAACACCGATGATTTCGACACCGCGCTTTTTGAACTCTTCAAAACGGTGATCAAATGCAATCAGCTCTGAAGGGCAAACAAAAGTAAAATCCATTGGCCAGAAGAAAATAACGGCAGGTTTGCCTTTGATAAATGAATGCAGGTTGAAATCGTTAACAATTTCGCCATTACCTAAAACGGCAGCCGCTGTGAAATCAGGGGCTTTGCGAGTAACCAGAACCATAATGTACTCCTGTAAATTGAAAGAGTTTATACTCGTCATATTTCAAGTTGTAGCGTTGTTGACTGCGTTCATTCACACTAGTCACATACTTTTGTATGCTCCTAGCGACTCATTCACTTGTCGCCTAGCTACACCTCGAACTATTTAGAGTAAATTCAGAGTGTATACCCTGTTTATATTCGTCATATTTCAAGTTGTAGCGTTGTTGACTGTTTTCACTCGCACTAGTCACATACTTTTGCATGCGCCTAGAGACTCGTTCACTTGTCGCCTAGCTACACCTCGAACTATTTAGAATAAATTCAGAGTGCATACTCTGCTTTTAAATGATGCTTATAGCATAAATAATCAATCGCTATCGATAAAGTCAAACAGAACAATCTATTTGATAGATTATAGCTATTAACTTAATACAACAAAGTAGGATTATTTATGACTCCTTGTATAACCATTCATTCTAATCAACTTTGAAAATGAATACTATGCTTGTTAACAAATCGTTACGAATAATATGATAAATTGACTTAGCATCTCTTTGATATATCAAATGTAATCCTACGATGTGACAAAAAGATGAAATTCAATATAGCGGTTAAATGTATCAGTTATCCAGTTGATGATGCTGTGCTCTTTCTAGCAATTGTGGATAAAATTGCCAGAAAATCTCACTTAATTCATCATAATGGGTTTCAAGTGCAATATAAGAACCGGCTAGTGCACTTAATCGTGGTCTTCTTCTTGCCATTCCTTTCAATGTTTGAGCAATATACGTTTTATCAGCGTAACGAATTAACCAAGATTGTGACCACAAATATTCGTTGAGTTCTTGAAATTTTTCAGGTGTTTGCCATAAATCTGGCTCAATAATGTTTCGTGATTTAGTAACAAATTCAGTTAAAGACATGTCTGGTTCGAATTGAGACCAATTTAAGGAGAGAAAATGATCCCAAAAGACATCTAAGGTTATAGGAGCGACTCGACGATATTCAGCAGGAAATAACAGACGTGCTTGTTTAACTAACGGGTGAGTGTCAGTGAGCATATCGATGCGTCTATGCATACGAATGCCCTCAATAACAGCTTGGCTGTAATCAGAGCTAGGCGTGCCTTTGACGTAATCTGCCATCATATTACCTAATAAAGAGCTTTTTGCTCTAAAGGCCAGATGTAGGTGAGCGAGATAATTCATTGCATCATCATAGCGCTTTTTGAATAAAAAAGGGCTTCTTTGTTGCACTGATAAGCAGGCAGCACTAGACTAGTCCGCCTGTTTTTTATGAAAGTAGTCGTTTAATTATGCGTGTATCAGACTTTACATTTGAATTGCCAGAAGCCTTGATTGCTCACTACCCACAACCTCAACGCAGTGGTTGTCGTTTGCTCTCTTTAGACGGTGAGACTGGTGCTTTATCACATGGTATTTTTACCGATGTGTTAGATAAAATAAATGCCGGTGATCTGCTGGTTTTTAATAATACTCGCGTGATCCCTGCGCGTATTTATGGACGTAAAGCGTCAGGCGGTAAAATCGAAGTGTTAGTTGAGCGTATGCTCGATGAGCATCGTGTACTTGCCCATGTTAGAGCCTCTAAATCGCCGAAAGAAGGCGCTGCTCTTGTGTTAGGCGAGGATGAAAGTGTACAAGCAACTATGGTTGCGCGTCATGATACGCTTTTTGAAATTCGCTTTGATGATGAAAGAGATATTCTCACCATCCTAAATAGCATTGGGCATATGCCTTTACCTCCTTATATAGATCGTCCTGATGAAGAATCAGATAAAGAGCTTTATCAAACAGTTTATAACGAGCGTCCGGGTGCCGTCGCGGCTCCTACTGCGGGGTTACACTTTGATGAACCATTACTTCAAGCCTTAAAAGAAAAAGGGGTTGAGATGGCATTTGTGACACTGCATGTTGGCGCGGGAACTTTCCAACCTGTACGTGTTGATAATATTGAAGAACACACAATGCATTCTGAATACGCAGAAGTGCCACAAGACGTGGTTGATGCTGTATTAGCGTGTAAAGCACGCGGTAATCGCGTAATTGCTGTAGGTACAACTTCTGTTCGCTCATTAGAAAGTGCAGCAAAAGCAACAAACGATGCGTTAATTGCTCCTTTCTTTGATGATACTCAAATCTTTATTTATCCAGGTTACCAATACCAAGTTATTGATGCGTTGATAACTAATTTCCATTTACCAGAATCAACATTAATCATGCTGGTTTCTGCTTTTGCTGGGTATAAAAATACCATGAAGGCTTATAAAGAAGCTGTTGAGCAAGAGTATCGTTTTTTCAGCTATGGTGATGCGATGTTTATTACGCATAATCCTTTAGCTATCAATGAAAAAGTCGGACAAGAATAAAGATTTATTATTCTTTTTAACGATTTTCTTCATTTTATGAAGTGTTATTTCAATTTTATGGCTTAATCCCTTCGACTAAGCATGGGTTTTTGTTGAAGTAACATATACAGCCGTCTAACAAATGATTAGAATGTGCTGTTTTTTATTACGCATTGGACTGTTTTTCTGATGCTTGGAGGATGAGTGAAATACGAACTAGATAAAACCGACGGTAATGCTCGTCGTGGTCGCCTTATTTTTGAACGTGGTATTGTTGAAACACCTGCATTTATGCCCGTGGGTACTTACGGTACTGTAAAAGGAATGACACCTGAAGAAGTAAAAGCGACAGGCGCACAAATTCTTTTAGGTAATACCTTCCACTTATGGTTACGCCCAGGACAAGAAATCATGAAATTACATGGTGATTTACATGATTTTATGCAATGGCAAGGCCCTATCTTAACGGATTCAGGTGGTTTCCAAGTCTTTAGTTTAGGCGCAATGCGTAAAATTAAAGAAGAAGGTGTTCACTTTCGTAACCCTATTAACGGCGAAAAGATTTTCTTAAGCCCAGAAAAATCAATGGAAATCCAATACGATTTGGGTTCTGACATTGTGATGATTTTTGATGAATGTACGCCTTATCCTTCAGATTGGGATTACGCAAAAAATTCAATGGAAATGTCATTACGTTGGGCCAAACGTAGTCGTGAACGCTTTGATGAACTCAATAACAAAAATTCATTATTCGGTATTATTCAAGGCGGTGTTTACGAAGATTTACGTGATATCTCCGTAAAAGGGCTAGTCGAGATTGGATTTGACGGTTACGCTGTCGGTGGCCTTGCAGTCGGTGAACCTAAAGAAGATATGCATCGTATTTTAGAGCATGTTTGCCCTCAAATTCCAGCGAATAAACCGCGTTATTTAATGGGTGTTGGTAAACCAGAAGATTTAGTTGAAGGTGTGCGTCGCGGTATTGATATGTTTGACTGCGTTATGCCGACACGAAATGCACGAAATGGTCATCTGTTTGTCACTGATGGTGTAATTAAAATTCGTAATGCAAAACATCGTTCAGATACATCAACATTAGATGAACATTGTGACTGCTATACCTGTAAAAATTATAGTCGTGCCTATTTGCATCATCTTGATCGTTGTAACGAAATTTTAGGTGCAAGACTGAACACTATCCACAATTTGCGTTATTATCAGCGTTTGATGGCTGAAATTCGTCAGTCTATTGAAGACTCGCGTTTTGAAGAGTTTGTACACGAATTCTACGAACGTATTGGAAAACCCGTACCACCGCTAAACGGCAGTGCGAGTAAATGTGATTAATGTATACGAGAAAGCCCAATTCTGTGTATGATATTGGGCTTATAACTTGAATATCGTCGATATCGACAACAATGAGGAAAAGTGAATGAGTTTTTTCATTTCTGATGCTGTTGCTTCTGCTGGACAAGCAGCACCTGAAGCTAGCTTTATGTCTATTTTACCGATGTTAGTGATCTTTATTCTGATTTTCTATTTTATGATCCTACGTCCACAGCAAAAACGTACTAAAGAACATCGTAAACTGATGGATTCTATCGGTAAAGGTGATGAAGTTTTAACAACGGGTGGTTTAATCGGTCGTGTTGTTAAGGTTTCAGATAACGGCTATATCGTTGTTGCTCTGAATGAAACAACTGAAGTAACTATCAAACGTGACTTTGTTGCCGCTGTATTACCTAAAGGCACAATGAAAGCTATTTAATTACATTTCCCCAAAGGGAAAAGGGAACTGCCGTGCTAAACCGTTATCCTTTGTGGAAGTACCTGATGTTGATAGCCGCTATCCTCATCGGTCTGCTTTACGCACTTCCTAACCTATATGGTGAGGATCCGGCTGTTCAAATCACTGGCGCGCGGGGAACCGCCGCCAATGAGCAAACACTGGATCAAGTTCGATCTTTATTAGATAAAGAAAACATTGAAGCGAAATCTATTGCACTTGAAAATGGTGCAATCTTGGCTCGTTTCGGTAACCCTGACGTTCAATTACGCGCTCGTGAAGTGTTGTTGCCTGCATTAGGCGACCAGTTCATTGTTGCGCTTAACCTTGCACCGGCAACACCAAAGTGGCTAGAAGCCATTGGCGGTGAACCGATGAAACTAGGGTTAGACTTACGTGGTGGTGTTCACTTCCTAATGGAAGTTGATATGGAAACTGCGCTAGGTAAACTTCAAGAACAAAATGTTGAAAGTCTGCGTACATTATTACGTGACGAAGGCATTCCGTATTCTTCTATCCGTAAAACGGATAACTATGGTGTTGAAATCCGTTTTCGTAACTCGGATGATCGCTCGAAAGCTTCAGATTACCTGACTCGCCGTAACCAAGATCTCATTTTTAGAGACGGTGCTAATAACTCATTAAGAGCTATTTTTACTGATGAACGTTTACGTGATGCGCGTACTTATGCGGTACAGCAAAACATTACAATCTTACGTAATCGTGTTAACCAGTTAGGGGTTGCTGAGCCATTAGTTCAACGCCAAGGCGCTGACCGAATTGTTGTTGAATTGCCGGGTATCCAAGATACCGCACGTGCTAAAGAAATTTTAGGTGCGACAGCAACATTAGAATTCCGTTTAGTGAATACCAGTGTTGATCCTTCTGCTTTAGAAACAGGCCGTATTCCTGGTGATTCAGAAGTGAAATACACCCGTGATGGCATGCCAACCATTCTTTATAAACGCGTTATTCTAACGGGTGACCACATTACTGACTCAACCTCTCAGGCTGATGAATATGGTCAACCTCAAGTGAATATTTCACTTGATAGCGCCGGTGGTTCTATCATGTCTAACTTTACGAAAGATAATGTCGGTAAGCCGATGGCTACTCTTTTCGTAGAGTATAAAGACAGCGGTAAACGTGATGAGAACGATCGCGCAGTATTGGTGAAAAGCGAAGAAGTTATCAACGTTGCGAACATTCAAAGTCGTTTAGGAAATAGCTTCCGTATTACAGGTATTTCGAATGCGAATGAAGCACGTCAGTTATCACTGTTATTACGTGCTGGTGCGTTGATTGCACCTATTCAAATCGTTGAAGAAAGAACGATTGGACCAACTTTGGGTCTGCAAAATATTACCCAAGGTTTAGAGGCGTGTTTATGGGGTCTAATTGCATCTGTTGCCTTTATGATAATTTATTATCGTAAATTTGGTGTGATTGCGAGTACGGCATTAATGGCAAACTTGGTGTTAATCGTTGGGGTAATGTCACTATTACCGGGCGCAACACTCACCATGCCAGGTATTGCGGGTATCGTATTAACACTTGCTGTCGCCGTCGATGCCAACGTACTGATAAACGAACGTATCAAAGAAGAGTTACGTAATGGTCGATCAGTACAACAAGCAATCCATGAAGGTTATAAAGGCGCCTTCTCCAGTATTATTGATGCGAACTTAACCACACTGATCACAGCGGTGATCCTTTATGCAGTCGGTACCGGCTCAATTAAAGGCTTTGCTATCACCACCGCTATCGGGGTTGCAACCTCCATGTTTACCGCTATCGTCGGTACTCGTGCGATTGTAAACCTGCTGTATGGTGGTAAACGCGTTAAGAAACTGTCTATTTAAGGAGCACGTTGTGGCACAGGATTATACTGTTGAACAATTAAACCATGGTCGTAGAGTCATTGACTTTATGCGTTGGGACAACGTCGCCTTTAGTATTTCGTTTCTGCTTTTGGTAGCGTCAATAGCTATCATTTCCGTGAAAGGATTTAACTGGGGATTGGATTTTACAGGGGGAACGGTAATTGAGATCAATCTCAGTCAACCAGCTGACCTTGATAAAATGCGTGATAGCCTAGATGCAGCAGGCTTCAAAGATCCTCTGTTACAAAACTTTGGTAGCAGTCGCGATATTATGGTGCGTATGCCTCCTGTTGAAGGACAGGCAGGCCAAGAATTAGGTAAGAAAGTTATTGATGTTATCAATGCTAAAGTTGATAACGATGCAGTGGTAAAACGTATTGAATTTGTTGGGCCAAGTGTGGGTAGTGAATTGGCTCAAACAGGTGCAATGGCGTTATTATCAGCACTTATCTGTATTCTTATCTATGTTGGATTCCGTTTTGAATGGCGTTTGGCGTTAGGTGCGGTTATTGCACTTGCGCATGACGTGGTTATTACGCTGGGTGTGCTTTCACTGTTCCACATAGAGGTTGATTTAACCATTGTGGCATCATTGATGTCTGTTATCGGTTACTCACTGAACGATAGTATTGTTGTATCAGACCGTATTCGTGAGAATTTCCGTAAAATTCGTCGAGGGACTTCATATGAAATTATGAACGTTTCTCTGACACAGACATTAAGCCGTACCATTATGACATCAGCAACGACATTATTGGTTGTATTAATGCTGTATATCTTTGGTGGTTCAATGCTTCAAGGCTTCTCTTTAGTTATGTTAATCGGTGTTTCTATCGGTACTATTTCTTCTATTTATGTGGCTTCTGCATTAGCACTGAAAATGGGAATGAAACGTGAACACTTGATTGTACAAAAAGTGGAAAAAGAGGGTGCAGATCAGACAACACTCTTACCATAGTAGAGCGTTTTTCTGATAAAACATCGCAAACACCCTGCCAGTGTATACTGACAGGGTGTTTTTTGTTCACTGAACAGGTACACTGTTTATGAGTATTATCAAAAGTAGGAATAACTATGCATTGCCCATTTTGTGGAGCCGTAGATACCAAGGTAATTGATTCCAGACTTGTTGGTGATGGTTCACAAGTGCGCCGTCGTCGCCAATGTCTTGTTTGTCATGAACGTTTTACTACCTTTGAAGTAGCAGAGTTAGTGATGCCTCGTGTTGTGAAAAGTGACGAAATACGAGAGCCTTTTGATGAAGAAAAACTTCGTCGGGGCATGCTTAAAGCATTAGAAAAGCGTCCTGTTAGTTCGGATGATGTCGAAGCTGCGATTAGCCATATCAAATCACAATTAAGAGCAACTGGTGAAAGAGAAATACCTTCAAAAGAAATTGGCAATTTTGTAATGGAACAACTAAAGAAACTCGATAAAGTGGCTTATATTCGCTTTGCTTCTGTTTATCGTAGTTTTGAGGATATTCGTGATTTTGGTGAAGAAATCGCAAAATTACAGGATTAATACATTAATACTGTGTTTTATTTAATGATTTGAAAAATAACGATAAATAATAAAATTAAACGTAATAATTATGACAAATAACAACAGCGACAACCAATACGAAAATGAAAGCCTGAACGATGAATACTACATGCGTCGAGCTATTGAGCTTGCCGCACTAGGCCGCTTTACAACATCTCCTAATCCGAATGTAGGCTGTGTGATTGTTAAAGAAGGCGACATTGTTGGTGAAGGTTATCATCATCATGCTGGTGGCCCACATGCAGAAGTTAATGCGTTGAAAATGGCAGGTGATAAAGCAAAAGGGGCGACAGCTTATGTTACGCTTGAGCCTTGTAGCCATTTCGGTAAAACACCACCTTGCGCTGATGCTTTGATTAATGCAGGGGTAAAACGTGTTGTTGCTGCTATGCAAGATCCTAATCCTCAAGTCGCCGGACGAGGATTACACAAATTATTATCTGCGGGCATCGATGTTTCACATGGTGTATTAATGCAAGAAGCCGAGAAACTCAACGTTGGCTTTTTTAAACGTATGAGAACTGGCTTTCCATACATCCAACTAAAATTAGCAGCTTCTTTAGATGGTAAAACAGCATTAGCATCAGGCGAAAGCCAATGGATAACCTCTAAAGCATCCCGTCGAGACGTACAAAATTTCAGAGCCCAAGCAAGTGCTATTTTAACTACTAGTGAGACAGTATTAGCAGATGATCCTTCCATGAATGTGCGTTGGGATGAGCTTTCAGATGAAATTAAAGCTATTTATCCTAAAGAAACACTACGTCAACCTATTCGTATTATCACTGATAGCCAAAATCGGGTTACTGAAAATCATAAAATCACACAAATTGAAGGCGAATGCTGGTTAGCACGCACGAAATCACAGTCAAGTGATTGGCAAGGTAATATTTCAGAAATCCTATTACCAACGAATGGTAAAAACAGTGGCGTAGATTTAGTGTTGCTAATGATGCAATTAGGGCGACGTAATATTAACAGTGTATGGGTTGAAAGTGGGGCACATTTTGCAGGAGCCTTATTGGAAGCCGGACTTGTTGATGAACTTATTATTTATATCGCACCTAAAATTTTAGGGAATGATGCTCGAGGTTTATTTGCACTATCTCCCCTTTCATCATTATCTGAAGTACCTGAATTTACAGTAGATTCTCTTCAACAAATTGGTTCTGATATCAGAGTTTGTTTAAAACCTCGTTATTAATAGACGCAAATAAGTGTGTCTACGGCGCTATTTGTAGTAAAATAGCGCCGTGTGTGTTATTTCCTGTCGTTACGACATCGTTATCAGCCAACTAAATGCCTTGATTTATCAAGGGTTTTTGGCTCCTTTGCTGTGTGATAATAAAACAGAGCGCAGTAAGGGAAAGAATATGATAAAATCCGCGCCCCGCGGATAGGAGAAAAAGGTAACCTATGAACGTAATCAAAGGTGTTGTCGCGGCGCCAAACGCACGCGTAGCAATTGCAATTGCCCGTTTTAATAATTTCATCAACGACAGCTTATTAGAAGGTGCGGTTGATGCATTAGAACGTATTGGACAAGTTTCCTCTGAAAATATTACCGTCGTTTGGGTTCCTGGTGCTTACGAGCTACCGTTAACAGTTAAAGCATTAGCTGAAAGCGACAAATATGATGCAGTTATCGCGTTAGGTACTGTTATCCGTGGTGGAACCGCACATTTTGAATACGTTGCTGGCGAATGTAGCTCTGGTTTATCTCAAGTTGCAATGCAAAGTGAGATCCCTGTGACTTTTGGTGTTTTAACCACTGAAAATATTGAGCAGGCTATTGAACGCGCTGGAACCAAAGCGGGCAACAAAGGTGCTGAAGCTGCAATGACAGCACTTGAAATGATCAATGTACTTAAAGCCATAAAAGGCTAATCATCTGTTTTAACTAAAGGGGAATTTTGTGAAACCTGCTGCTCGTCGTCGTGCTCGTGAGTGTGCTGTTCAGGCTATCTACTCATGGCAATTATCCGGAAATGACATCGCGGATGTGGAATTGGAGTTTTTATCCGAGCAGGATACCCAAGGTGTAGATATTGCTTATTTTCGTGAGCTTTTAGTGGGTGTTGCCATTAATGCAGCACGTTTAGATAAGGCAATGGAGCCTTATTTATCCCGCCAACTTGAAGAGCTTGGTCAAGTTGAAAAAGCAATTTTACGTTTAGCAATGTTTGAACTAAGCTTCCGCGAAGATGTTCCTTACAAAGTTGCGATTAACGAAGCGATTGAACTTGCTAAGGTATTTGGTGCTGACGATAGCCATAAATTTGTTAATGGCGTGCTTGATAAAGCGGCACCAACAGTACGACGTAAAAAATAACGTTTTTCACGTTTCCTCTATGGTAAATAATTTAAGGCCGGTATTTCCGGCCTTTTGTTTAATAAAACGAGTTTAGTCGGCACAGCTAAATAGGAAATTGATAATGCCTTGTGGTGAATTCTCCCTTATCAAACAATATTTCACTTCACAGCCTGTAAAACGCAAAGATGTTAGTACAGGAATTGGGGATGACTGCGCAATATTGACAGTACCTGAAAAGCAGCAAGTTGCGATTAGCACCGATACTTTAGTTAGTGGCATTCATTTTCTTCCTTCTATCTCACCTGAAGACTTAGCCTATAAAGCGCTGGCTGTAAATATTAGTGACTTAGCTGCCGTGGGGGCTGACCCTTCATGGGCATCACTTGCTTTAACACTTCCTGAGACAAATTGTGATTGGCTTGAAGCCTTTAGCCGTTCTTTCTTTGCTTTAGCCGATTATTACGCTATTCAGTTAATTGGTGGTGATACAACGCGTGGCCCTTTAAGTTTAACAATCACAATCCAAGGACTGGTTCCACAAGGAACGGCATTATTGCGTTCTGGTGCTAAAATTGGTGACTGGATTTATGTTACTGGCTTTTTAGGCGATAGTGCAGCGGGACTTGCTGTACTACAAAATAGATTACAGCCAACGAAAAAAGAGCACAGCGATTATTTTGTCACTAGACATTTGCGCCCTCAACCACGTTTATTACAAGGTCAGGCATTACGTCATTTAGCAACCTCAGCAATTGATATTTCTGATGGGTTGATTTCAGACTTGGGTCATATTCTCAAGGCAAGTGGTTGTGGTGCGCGCTTAAATTTAGATGCTCTACCGTACTCTGATGCAATGAAAGAAGCTGTCAGTCCAGAGCAAGCGGAAATTTGGGCATTAAGTGGTGGTGAAGATTATGAATTATGTTTTACTGTACCTGAAATTAATCGAGGCGCACTTGAAATCGCGTTAGCACATACTGGTGCTGATTTTCATTGCATAGGGCAAATTATGCCGATTGCTGAAGGTATTCGTTATTTACGTGATGGTAAAGATGTCCACCCTAATCTGAAAGGGTTTGATCATTTTAGTGAGAGTAATGAGTAATCTTACCTCAATTAAAAAGGCGCTTTATTAGCGCCTTTGATGATTTTTATAATTTCTAAATCTATGTTTAAAGAGATTATTAATAATCTATTATCTTAGTTCTTTTTCACAAATTCAGACTTCAATTTCATTGGCCCAAAACCATCAATTTTACAATCAATATTATGGTCGCCTTCTACTAAACGGATACCTTTTACTTTAGTACCGATTTTTAGCATGGTTGAGCTACCTTTGACTTTCAGATCTTTAATCACGGTCACTGAATCGCCATCAGCTAATAAATTTCCGTTAGCATCTTTAACTACTAACTCATCGTTATCAACGACAGGTTCAGCATCGTTCCATTCGTGTGCACATTCAGGGCAAACATACATTGCACCATCTTCATAGGTGTATTCTGAATTGCACTTAGGACAAGAAGGTAATGACATAATAATACTCTCAAATTTTATCAAAATGGGAAGTGATTAATCGTCAAAATGAGGATAACACTTGCCCCATAAATTAAAGGACACATTATCGTTTAAGCATGAAAATTTTAAAGTAATGCCCTCAATGATCCGGCATCAGATAATGCGAAAGGGCGATAGTATAATGGATTTAATGAAAATTTGCATCTTTCACAGGTTATGGCGTAAAAATGAGAAAAAGTAGAACAAATATAGAGAGTTAAATGGAAAATAAGGATAGATAAAGGTAGTTTTAAATACCTCCTAATTTAATGATATTAAAGTAATAATTTTATAAATATAACTAAAAATAAATGCCCCCATCTTAAAAGAGAGCATCATCAATAATAGTGTTAATCTTCTTATTATTGTTTTACAAAATGACTCACTGAGCCACGCTCTATAAGTTTGGGTGTAAGCACCAGAACATTGTCATCAGCATCGATATTTTCCATACGATGTAATAATTGGCTGACAGCAAGTTTACCCAATTCATCTTTAGGTTGGTGAATGGTAGAAAGAGGAGGGATCATATAAGAGGCCAGGTCGATATCGTCATAACCCATGACTGAAATATCATCAGGTACACGCAAACCTTTTTGATAAATAGCTTGATAAGCACCAACAGCCATTGCGTCATTACAGGTGAAAACTGCTTGTGGTAAGACAGAATGTGAGAGTAATTCTTGCATTGCGCTAAATCCACCCGCAAATTCAAAATCACTGGTTAACACAAACTCCTCCCGAATAGTGAGTCCTGCTTTTTGCATCGCATTGTAATAGCCTTGCAAACGATGTTTTGCTGGGAGTTTATCTTGTGGGCCTGCAATACAGGCAATTTCAGTAAAGCCTTTTTCAATCAGATAATTGGTGGCGATTTCTCCCCCAAGTAGGGAGTTATCTTGAATAATATCTCCACCGTATTCGAACGGAGACCAATCCATCATGACCATAGGTAAGCGAGGATAACGATTGAGTACTTCATGAGAGGGCGCTCTGGCTTCTGTTGACATCAATAATAAACCATCAACACGTTTTTGTAGCAACGTTTCAAGGCTACTATCCATGCGCTCGTAATCCCCTTCGGTATTACATAAAATTAGGCTATAGCCTTTTTCGTAGCAACTGCGTTCAACACCACGCACAACTTCTGCATAGAAAGGGTTGCTACTAGCTGTCACTAACATACCAATAGTGTGAGTACAGTTCATTTTTAAACTGCGTGCTAAAGCTGAAGGCGCGTAATTTAAGGTTTCGATAGCATCGTTAACCTTTTTACGAATGCCTTCACTGACATAACGATTGTTATTGATAACGTGAGAGACTGTTGATGTTGAAACGCCCGCTAAACGGGCGACATCTTTCATTGTTGCCAAAGTACTATGCTCGCTCTGCTAAAAATGATTCGATTTCATGACGCCAAGGAACTGAAGATTGCGCACCATGACGTGTAACTGCAATGGCAGCTGCTGCATGGGCAAAACGAATAGCCTCAACAGAAGGTTTGCCTTCTAATATTGCTGTGACAAATGCACCGTTAAATGTATCACCTGCGGCAATGGTATCAACAGCTTCGACACGAAATCCAGGAATTATCATGCCTTTTCCTTGTTCACTAAACCAGACGCCACGGCTACCCAATGTAATCAGTACTTGTTTGATACCTTTGTGATGTAAAATATCGGCTGCTTTAGCCACACCTGCTTCATCATGCACAGAAATACCTGTTAATATTTCGGCTTCTGTCTCATTTGGGGTGATAACATCAATAAAACTCAGAAATTCATCAGATAAAGGTTGAGCTGGAGCAGGGTTTAAAATAACTTTTGTATGATGTGATTTTGCCAGTTTAGCTGCTTCAAATACGGTATCTAACGGTGATTCTAACTGCATTAATAAGGCATCGGCGTGTTCAATAACATGATGATATTGCTCAAGATGTATAGGAGTTAGTGCGCCATTAGCACCTGCAATGATGCTAATTACGTTTTCGCCTTGCTCATTAACAAGGATCATTGCAACACCAGTTGGTGTTTGCGGAATAATACTAATTGCATCGATATGAATATTATCTGTTTTAAGTTGTGAAATTATCTCACTACCAATCGCATCATCACCAACACAAGCAATAAAGGTAATATCAGCACCACTACGACCACAAGCAACCGCTTGATTTGCACCTTTACCACCAAAGGCTATTTTGTATTGATGACCAATAATGGTTTCACCAGGTTTTGGAAATTGTGAAATATTCATAATGTGGTCAACATTAATGCTACCTAGAACAGCAAGGCGAGGTGTTGTCATAGCCTTTTATCCTTGTGAAAACATGTTTTAATGATCAAAGCCACCACGGAGCAATATCACTCCGTGGCATTTGTTGTTATTTTTTAATAACTAACTCAAGTTCGACTGGAATTGTTGCATCCACTTTTTCGCCTTTGAGAATTTTATCAGCGGTTTGAATGCCGATGATACCAATTTGATCCGGGCGTTGAGCGATGGTTGCACCTAACATGCCACGGTTTACCGCTTTGATACCATCGTCTGTGCCATCGAAACCAATCACTAATACATCGGTACGACCCGCAGTTTGCAATGCACGTAATGCACCTAATGCCATTTCATCATTTTGTGCGAAAACAGCTTGAACAGCAGGGTAAGCAGTTAATAGGTTTTGCATTACGTTAAGACCTTTAGTACGGTCAAAATCAGCGGGTTGGCTTGCAAGTACATTTAATTTATGGGCATCAACAGCTTGTTTAAATCCTTCACCACGTTCACGAGATGCAGAAGTTCCGGTGATCCCTTCTAGTTGAATGACTTTGGCATCATTAGCTACTTTTTCGGCAATATAATCACCTGCCATTTTACCGCCAAGGCGATTATCAGAAGCAACATGGCTGACAACATCACCTTTATTTGCAACACGGTCTAACGTGATAACTGGGATCTTAGCTTTATTCGCTAAAATAACTGCATTACCTACAGCATCTGAGTCTGTTGGGTTAATGAGCATTAAGCGTGTGCCTTTTACGGTTAAATCTTGCACGTTAGCAAGCTCTTTAGCTGGGTTATCCATCGAGTCAAGTACAACTAAATCGTAACCTAAACGATTTGCTTCTTTCTGTGCACTGTCTTTCATGGTAACAAAGAATGGATTATTGAGTGTAGAGATAACAAGGGCGATAGATTCTTTTGCAAACGCGTTAGCACTGAGCGTGGCACTTAACGCAACAACAGAAAGAAGTGTCGCCATTTTTTTGAGTTTCATAATATAAGTTCCTGTCGGGGTTCGGATTAAGAGAATAGAGAGTTATTTTTTGTTATCTACCAAAACAGCAAGTAAGATGACCACCGCTTTTACTATCATTTGATAGTTTGATGATATTCCTAATAAATTTAGTGCGTTATTTAAGAAGCCTAGAATAAGTGCACCAATTAATGTACCGATAATTCGTCCTTTACCACCTGCAAGGCTGGTACCACCCAGAACAACCGCAGCAATGGCATCTAACTCATAACCATTACCTGCCATCGGTTGTGCTGATGAAAGGCGAGCAACTTCAATTACGCTAGCAAGGGCAGCTAATAAACCACAAAGTGCATAAACAATAATTTTTATTTTATCGACGCTAATACCGGATAGACGTGTTGCCGACTCATTTCCCCCAAGCGCATAAATATAACGACCTAAACGGGTATGATGTAATAAATACCATGCACTCAAAAAGACAATCATCATGAGCCAGATTGGAGTTGGAATACCAAATGGACGACCAATACCAAACCAGCTAAAGAGATCAGCATTATCGCTAAATCCAGTATTAATTGGACTGCCGTCGGTATAAACACGGGTAACACCGCGCAGTAATAACATCATGACTAACGTAGCAATAAAGGCTTGAACTTTACCTTTTGCTACGATAATGCCTGTTACACCACCAATAGCTGCACCAAGTGCTAATGCACCGAAAACCGCAACAAGGGCATTAACATCAGCGCCAACCATAGATGCTGCGACAGCGCCAGTTAACGCAAGTAATGAACCCACGGATAAGTCGATACCAGAGGTTAAAATAACAAGGGTCATACCAACCGCCATTATGGCGTTAACGGATGTTTGTTGGAGAATGTTGAAGATATTATTTAAGGTAAAGAAATTAGGGCTGAGTGTGGAAACGACAACAATCAGAAGTAGTAATGCTATCAGTGATTTTTGCTCTAATAGCCATGCTTTTGAGAACCAACGTTTTGACGCTGGAATTGAATTTGTGCTCATATCAAACTCCTACCTTAGCGTCATATTGTTTACCAACAGCGGCCGCCATTAGCATTTCTTGTGTGACATTGTGAGCTGAAAACTCACCGCTAATACGCCCTTCATGCATCACCAAAATACGGTCACTCATTCCCATTACCTCAGGCATTTCAGAAGAAATTAAGATGATGCTTAATCCTTCTTGTTTAAATTTATTAATTAGTTGATAAATTTCTTTTTTAGCACCAACGTCTACACCACGAGTGGGTTCATCAAGAATAAGCACTTTAGGGCGAGTCATTAGGCCTCTTGCGATAGCCACTTTTTGTTGATTTCCCCCAGATAAAAAACCAATTGTTTGATCCATTGAGGGGGTTTTTATATTGAACAATTTAATAAAATCACCGACAGTAAGTTGCTCTTCTTTATGATTGAGCACTCCCATGCCACGACTAAAATAACGAAGTGCGGTCAGTGACATATTTTCTTTTACTGACATACCTAGCACTAAGCCATCTCGTTTTCTGTCTTCAGATATATAAACAATGCCTTGTTCCAATCCTTCAACCGGCTTTTTGATTTGGCAGAGTTTTCCATCGAGCTCTACGGTGCCATTGGTTTTGGGTAATGCGCCGTAGATAATTTTCATTAATTCTGTACGACCAGCCCCCATTAAACCTGAGATACCGAGAATTTCACTTTCATGTAATGAGAAACTGACATCGTGAACATCTTCACCACTAAGGTTAATGACATTGAGTTTGGTTTTGCCTTGGGGAATGTTGATACGAGGATATTGGTCTTCTAACTTACGGCCAACCATCATTTCAATAAGCGTATCTTCTTGTAATGCGCTAACGGGTTTTTCACCAATAAACTGACCATCTCGCAGTACAGTGACATCATCACAAATCTCAAAGATCTCTTTTAAACGATGTGAGATATAAACAATGCCACAACCTTGGTCTCTTAGTTCACGAATAACACTAAACAGGGATTCAGTTTCTGTATCGGTTAATGCATCTGTAGGTTCGTCCATAATAATGACTTTAGAACCAAAACTGAGAACTTTGGCGATTTCTACCATTTGCTGATCACCAATCGATAATTCAGATACTAAACGGTGACTGCTATAAGCGAGGTTTAATCGAGCTAATAACTTATCAGCCTCAGCATACATTTTCTTCCAGTCGATAGCCCCAAATGCACGTGTGAACTCACGGCCTAAGAAGATATTTTCTGCAATGGTTAATTCTGGGATAAGGTTAAGCTCTTGGTGAATAATGCCTATTCCTGCTTCTTGTGATGATTTAGGACCATTGAAGGAGCAATGCTCACCTTGATAAATAACTTCGCCTGCATCTTTTTTATAAATACCAGTAAGCACTTTCATCAGTGTTGATTTGCCCGCACCGTTTTCACCCACTAAGGCCATCACTCGACCGGGATAAATTCGCAAAGTAGCGCCTGATAGTGCTTTTACACCAGGGAATGACTTATCAATATCTTTAAGCTCAAGTAAAGGTTTCATATTGTCCTCAGAAAGTCACACCAGAAAACAACACAATATTGGCATAAGGTGTACATTCACCTGTTCTAATAACAGCTTTATTTTCAGTAAGTTGTCTTTTGAATGCTTCATGTGAAACATACGTTATTTGAATGGGTTTCTTCTGTTCTTGCTCTAATAAATTAAGATAAGAGACTATCTCCTTAAAAAGGATGGGATTAATGGTCTTAATTTCTTCCGCCAGCATGACTGCTTCAACTTGCATCTCATGAGTGATTGTTTGCAATACTGACATAAAGTCAGGAATACCCTGTGTTAGAGCAAGATCAATACGTTCAACAGAAGAGGGAATGGGTAATCCGGCATCTGCAATAGTGATTTTATCGGTGTGTCCTAAACGTGAAATTACGCTAGAAATAGGACTATTTAGTAATACGCCTTTTTTCATATTCCCTCCTCAGCGAAACGTTTCGCTGTTTATATAGTAGAAAAGAAAAAGGGGAAAACAAGTCTGATTTATTCAGATTGTGAGCGCGATCGAAACGTTTCGTTGGTAAACAAAAAGAAAGAAAAATCTAACTAACTGAATAAATTAACGCTGAATGGATTCAATAAGAAAATGCTTTATTTGCAATGATTTTCATAAAATATGAGTTATAGGCTACATCTTATATAGAGGAGTTTGAGTAATAATAGTACTAGATTTAATTTTTTATTAAGTTTTTCTTATGTAAATAGGCTGTATGGGATAGATAGAGCAAATTGTAATTAAAAAATGAACAGAAAAATTAGTAATCAAAGAGTTAATAGTCGTTTTGGTAAGTTATGGGCATAGAAAAATGCCCGTTTAGTACGGGCATTTTAGACGTTATTTAGCTTGATAATCCGTAATAGATTTTTCAATACCAACGGCATCAAGCCCTAAGTCAGCTCGGATCTCTTCTTGTCCACCTTGTGGTACAAACAAATCAGGAATACCGAGGTTTAAGACAGGCATTAAGCAACGCTCTTGCATGAGTAATTCATTAACACCACTGCCAGCACCACCCATAATGGCATTCTCTTCTAGTGTCACCAACATATCATGTTGCTCAGCAAGAGAAAGGATAAGTGATTTATCAAGAGGTTTGATAAATCGCATATCAGCCACAGTGGCATCCAACTTTTCAGCGACTTCTAATGCTTCAGGTAGTAATGTACCAAAGTTTAGGATCGCAATACCTTTGCCTTGGCGACGAATAATACCTTTACCCATAGGGAGTGGGTTAAGTGGTTGCAATTGCGCACCAATACTGGAGCCTCTTGGATAACGTACGGCAACAGGACCATCTTGATAGTGATAACCGGTATGAAGCATTTGACGACATTCGTTTTCGTCGCTTGGTGCCATAATAACCATATTAGGAATACAACGTAAGAATGAGAGATCAAAAGCACCTTGGTGAGTTTGACCATCTGCTCCTACAATACCACCACGATCAATGGCAAATAAAACAGGCAGTTTCTGAATCGCAATATCGTGGATCACTTGGTCGTAAGCACGTTGTAAGAACGTCGAGTAAATAGCAACAATCGGCTTATAACCACCAATTGCTAAACCTGCTGCAAAAGTAACGGCATGTTGTTCCGCGATCGCCACATCAAAGTATTGTGATGGGTACTCTTTTGAGAAACGCACCATACCAGAACCTTCACGCATTGCAGGGGTAATTGCCATCAGTTTTGGATCGGTTGAGGCTTCTTCACATAACCAGTCACCAAAAATTTTGGAAAACGTAGGTCGTGCATTAGGGCTTTTAGGTAATGTCCCTGTTTGTGGATCAAATTTTGGTACAGCGTGCCAGCTAATAGGATCTCGCTCAGCAGGAGCATAGCCACGACCTTTTTTGGTCATAATATGCAGAAGTTGAGGGCCTTTTAGATCACGCATATTAGCGAGGGTTTGTACTAATGCAATAACATCATGACCATCAACAGGACCAATATAGTTAAATCCTAACTCTTCAAACATGGTGCCAGGAACGACCATGCCTTTGATATGTTCTTCTGTCTTTTTCAGTAATTCTTTAATTGGTGGAATACCAGAAAAGACCTTTTTCCCACCTTCACGTAAGGTGGTGTACAGTTTGCCAGATAACAATTGTGCAAGGTGATTATTCAGCGCACCAACGTTTTCTGAAATCGACATCTCGTTATCATTAAGAACAACGAGCATATCAGGTTCAATATCACCCGCGTGGTTCATCGCTTCAAAAGCCATGCCCGCAGTAATTGCGCCATCACCAATGACACAAACTGTTTTTCTATTCAGTTTTTCTTGTTCGGCGGCAACAGCCATACCTAAACCTGCACTGATAGAGGTTGAAGAGTGACCGACACAAAGTTTGTCGTATTCGCTCTCTTCTCGCCAAGGGAAGGGATGTAGTCCATTTTTTTGGCGAATGGTATCAATACGGTCACGGCGACCAGTTAAGATTTTATGGGGATATGCCTGATGACCGACATCCCAAATGAGGTTATCAAAAGGGGTTTTATAGACATAATGAAGAGCAACCGTTAACTCAATAGCACCTAAACCTGAGGCGAAGTGACCACTTGAGCGGCTGACACTGTTAAGAAGAAATAGCCTTAGCTCATCACAGAGTTTAGGTAAACTCTCTTTTGGTAATAGGCGTAAATCTTCTGGTGTTTCAACCAACGCCAATGTGGGATATTTTTCGATATCAATGCTCATGTGATGCCTATTAATTAATCACTTGTAATAGGGAAAGAGCAGGTAAGCTGCTCTCTTTATTTTTTATTAGTTTTTCCGTTCGACGATAAAACTCGCTAATTGTTTAAGCGTGGTTGTATCGTACTCGTATTGCTCAAGAAACGCTAAGGCATCCAGTGCTTCGTTATACAATTCCTGTGCTTTTTTTTGAGCTCGTTCTAAACCAAGGAGGGCTGGGTACGTACTTTTTCCTGACTCTTGGTCGCTACCTTGTCGTTTTCCAGTTTCTTCTGTACTTCCGATGACATCTAAAATGTCATCTTGCACTTGGAATGCAAGGCCGATGGAGTGAGCATATTTATCTAATGCAGGTAATACATCATGGCCTTTAGAACCTGCACTATATGCACCTAAACGTACAGCTGCACGAATTAATGCACCTGTTTTGTGTAAATGGATTTTTTCAAGAGATGCAAGATCAATTGATTTATCTTCGGCCTCAAGATCAAGTGCTTGACCACCACACATACCTGCAAGACCACTCGCTGTGGCTAATTCAGCAATCATTGCAACGCGATCAGCCATTGAGACATCGGGCATTGGTTTTTTTGCTAAGATCTCAAAAGCCAGAGTTTGTAGTGCATCACCCGCTAAAATAGCGTTAGCTTCACCGAATTCGATATGACATGTTGGTTTACCTCGACGCAGATCATCATCATCCATCGCAGGTAAATCGTCATGAATAAGGGAATAGGCGTGAATACATTCCACAGCAGCTGCCGGAGCATCAAGGTTTAGCGCAGGGACTTTAAACATCTCGCCAACAGCGTAAACAAGGAAAGGACGTAAGCGCTTCCCACCTAAAAGAGCGCCATAATGCATGGCTTTACCTAGAGGCATGTCAGTAAATGGTAAAGCTAAGAGCGCTTGATTTAGCGCATCATCGACACGCTGGTGGGCGGAATCTAATTTATGACGGAACGCATCCGTACTTGAAGTTGCGTTACTCAATTATTCTGCCTCTTGGATAAAATCATCAGGAGTTGCATTGTCGTCTTCTTTTAGAAGAATACGAACACGCTGTTCAGCGTCTTGTAATGTTTTTTGTCCAACACGGGCTAGTCGAACGCCATGTTCAAACTCATTAAGCGCTTCTTCTAAAGGGAGTTCACCGGATTCTAAGCGGTTTACGATTTGCTCAAGTTCTTGCATGGATGCTTCAAAACTTGGTGCTTTTGCGATGTCTTCGTTAATTGATGTCGTTTTCTTAGCCATAATATTTTTGATAATAAAGCATGTTAGCGCTGAATAATAGCGATCATCTTACTACAAGTAAGATGAAAATTTCTTATTCAGTCGATGATTTTTGCGGGTGAGCCCTAAATATTGGTGATATACTTTGTGACTTTTATAAACTCCAGTCAATTTACATCACTGTAGTTTATGTTTCTACTTAATAACCTATGACCATTGACTATGAAGTTTATTATTAAATTATTCCCCGAAATTACGATCAAAAGCCAATCTGTTCGTATACGTTTTATCAAAATCCTCACTAGCAATATCCGTAATGTATTAAATACAATCGGCGATGAAATCACAGTTGTCCGTAATTGGGATAACATTGTGGTTGTGAGTAAAGATGAAAGTAAAAGTGAAGCAGTATGTGATGCATTAACACGTATTCCTGGTATTCATCACTTTTTACAAGTCGAAGAACATCCTTATACCGATTTACATAATATTTTTGAGCAAACTTTTGCAGCATTTAAGCATTTAGTTGAAAACAAAACATTCTGTGTTCGTGCAAAACGTCGTGGTAAACACAGTTTTACTTCTAATGAAGTTGAGCGTTATGTGGGTGGTGGTTTTAACCAACACGTTGAAAGCGCAAAAGTGAAGTTAACTCGTCCTGATGTCACCATTAATTTAGAAATTGAAGACGATAAACTTATTTTAGTTAATGCACGCTATGAAGGTATTGGTGGTTTTCCAATTGGTACGCAAGAAGATGTCTTATCGCTGATTTCTGGTGGCTATGACTCAGGTGTATCAAGCTATATGCTAATGCGTCGTGGTAGCCGAGTTCACTATTGTTTCTTTAACTTAGGTGGCTCTGCACACGAAATTGGCGTTAAACAAGTTGCGCATTATTTATGGAATCGCTTTGGTCGTTCTCATAAAGTGCATTTCGTTGCGGTTGACTTTGAGCCTGTTGTCGCAGAAATCTTAGAAAAGGTCGATGATGGGCAAATGGGCGTTGTACTAAAACGTATGATGGTGCGCGCAGCATCAAGAGTGGCAGAGCGTTATGGTGTTCAAGCAATTGTAACGGGTGAAGCCTTAGGCCAAGTTTCTAGTCAAACTTTAACTAATTTGCGTTTAATTGATAATGCGACAGATACGTTAATCTTACGTCCTCTTATCACTCATGATAAAGAAAACATTATCAATATTGCACGTCAAATTGGCACAGAAGATTTTGCTCGCACAATGCCAGAATTCTGTGGGGTAATTTCAAAAAGCCCAACAGTGAAAGCTGTTAAAGCGAAAATTGAAGCAGAAGAAGAGAAGTTTGATTTTTCTATTCTTGATAGCGTTGTTGAAAATGCTAAGAATATGGATATTCGTCGTATTGCCGAAGAAACTGTACAACAAGTCATAGAAGTTGAAATGGTCTCCGAATTCGGTACAAATGACGTTATTCTTGATATTCGCTCCCCCGAAGAGCAAGAAACATCACCATTAAAAATGGGTGGCATTGATGTTAAAGAGTTACCATTCTATAAACTCAGTACGCAGTTTGGTGATTTAGATAAAGCAAAAACCTATTTATTGTATTGTGATCGCGGAATGATGAGTCGCTTACAAGCACTTTATTTACGTGAGCAAGGTTTTGAAAACGTTAAAGTGTATCGTAAAAAATAATACGCTAACGATTTGATCTTGCGAATAAAAAAGCCACTGAAAAGTGGCTTTTTTTAATTATACAACTTTTATGTTGGGGAATGTCGCTGCCATTCTCCAGATGATTACTTCGCTCTTATTGCTTGACCATCATCATGGTGCTTGCGCGAGCCCATATTTTTTACAAAATGCTTATCCCCAAAGCCTGTAAATTCATCTTGGTAATTATAAATACCAGGTGGCAATACGAGTTGTTTGGCGACATCAGCTGCAGCTTCTTTACCTTTTAAGCGTTCGATAATTTTTAGTGCAAAATCGATAGAGGTTGCAGGCGCTTGGCTAGTAATTAAATTAACTCTTTCATCATAATAGACACGATAATCCACCCACTTTTTGGGTGATATTTTATCTTTTAATGCAGGGAAGCCCGTCATATTCCCAATAGGGAAAATATTATGAGTTTCAAGAATTATTGCAGGAGCAGCACAAATCGCGGCCACAAGTTTATTTTCACTGTGCATGCGACGTACTTTTTCGACCACTAGAGGGCTATCTCTTAATGTTTCAGTACCTTGTAATCCACCGGGGAGAATAATAACATCATAGAGATGATCAACAACACGAACTAGAGGCGCATCAGCGACCAGTTTAATACCTCGAGAACAAGTGATAACAAGATCATCAACATCATCTTCTGCGCTAGCAAGTACAACATGAATACCGGCCCTGACTAATAAGTCTGCCGTGGTCACGATTTCGGTTTCTTCACTTCCATTAGCTAGGCAGATGATCGCTGATATGGTCATAATTGCCTTCCTGTTGTTTGATAAATTGAAAAAGATGGTTATTTTCTGGTAAGACAAGGCCTTGCGCTGACGCCCGACGTAATAAATAACCGGTAATATAGTCAATCTCTGTATGGCGTTGATATTTCACATCTTGATACATAGATGAATAATTATTTGCTGTTTGTTCTATGGTATCAATAATGTAGCCATGCAGATGTGTTTTAGAAGTAGGGATAACACCTTCGCGCTCCATCACTTGATAAACTTCATCACAAATTTTGTGAATATGCTCAGGGTAGCGCAATAAATCCCCATTACGACACTGATAATAAACAGTTAATGGATTAATCACGCAATTAACCGCAAGCTTGAGCCAACTAATGGTGTGGATATCATTGTGCCAAGCGACATCAGGTAATGCATGATGCAGTATTTCTGCTAAATGACTGTATTGTTGGGCAGCACTATTTAATGGGCCAATGTGTGTTATACCTGTAGCTGTGTGGATAACGTGCTGGCCTTGTTGATAAGCTCCATGAGTAATAATGCCTTGCAAAATTGGTCTAGTGATAGAGTGTTGTGTTGCTGTTAATTCATCAGCAGTTCCCATGCCATTATGAATTAATAAGATAGGACATTGTGCAGATAAATAAGGTAGAAGCGCATTTACAGCATCTGAGACTTGCCACGATTTTAAGCAAACAATAAGTAATTCACTTTGTTTTAACCATTCAAGCTGATTCGCGATAATGCGCTGATAAAAAGGCTCACCATTAATATTATCGACGCTCACATCTAAAAAAGGTTGTGGCACTCTTAGCCAGCCTTGTACTTCGTGAGTTTGAAGTGTTAATGCGGCGATCCAAAGTTTACCTATTGAACCACATCCTAAAACGGTAATTTTCATTGTGCCTCTTCTTTTGAAAATCGTAATAGAGTAAGGCGGTGGCCTGCTGTCACTAGACTATCTTTCTGAAATTATAACATTGATTGTGCTTCTCTGTTTAAAGTATGTTTGCTCTTTACTATCAGTATGAAATTGAGTGATAAAGTCGTTATTGAATGTGCAATACTTTTTTGCAACCTTAAAAGAAGCTATTATTTGGGTTGTATTTATTTATTGAGGAAGAAAGAATGCCATCTTTTGATATCGTATCTGAAGTTGACTTACATGAAGTGCGTAATGCGGTAGAAAACGCACAACGTGAACTGACTACTCGTTGGGATTTTCGTAATGTCGAAGCCAGTTTTGAATTAAACGAAAAAGCAGAGTCAGTGAAAACAACCAGCGTATCTGAATTTCAGGTTCAGCAATTATTAGATATTCTGCGTGAGAAAATGGCAAAAAGAGGGATCGATGGTGCAGTATTAAATATCCCTGAAGAAATGACTCACAGCGGAAAAATGTACAGTGTAGAAGCAACCTTAAAACAAGGTATTGATACTGCATTAGCGAAGAAAATTGTTAAGCTGATCAAAGACAGTAAATTAAAAGTACAAGCTCAAATCCAAGGCGAACAAGTTCGAGTAACCGGTAAATCTCGTGATGATTTACAAGCTGTAATGAAATTAGTTCGAGAAGGTGAGCTAGGACAGCCATTCCAATTTAATAATTTCCGTGACTAACAATTTATTCATTTAGTTATAAAAAATGCGCTGAATAAACAGCGCATTTTTGTTTTCATTCGACAAACTGATTGTGAGTTAAACCGAAGGGATTAAAGACTCTAATGTTGCTCTCGGTGTTTGTTTAGTGTCCACTTTTATATAGGCGCTTTGCTCATCAGCAATAATCACAACTTCATTAACACCTGGTTGTTGTTTAAATATTTGTTGTAGTTTTTGTTGCTGACCTAAAGATAGATTAGACGGTAATTCAACCCGTAAACTACTAACATAAGCGGGTTGACGTAAGGTTAAACTAATCAAAAACCAAATAATGCCAATCACTAAACAACCTAGAAATACGATTTGTGCATCATAATGCTGATAAAGCCATCCACCTAAAATACCGCCCAATGCCACTCCTAAAAATTGGCTGGTGGAATAAATTCCCATAGCTGTACCTTTATAACCTGCTGGTGCTTCTTTACTGATTAATGAAGGAAGAAGGGCTTCCATAATATTAAAGCCAATAAAGAAGACCTGAATACCCGCAATAATTAACCACAAGCTAGAGCCTGAAATAATAAGAATTGCCTGAGCCATAATCAGTAAGAAAATACAGAATAAGAACACTTGTTTCATTTTTCGTTTCTTTTCTGCATAGATAATAAAAGGTAATACTGTAATAAAGGCGATAAGCATAGTGACAAGATAAACAATCCAATGTTTCTCTTTTGCTAAGCCAGCTTCACTCATGACAAGAGGAAGCGCAACAAAGGCTGCCATTAATAAAGTATGTAGAGAAAAAATACCGGTATTAAGCTTAAGAAGTTGTGCATCAAATAAGACTTTTTTGACACTGCCACGGACAAAACCAGATTCTCGATTAAGAATATGATGTTCACTGTTCGGTACAGTAAAAAGCGTAATAATAATGCCACTAAAGGCGAGTAGGGCAATGCCCCAAAAAAGACCTTGTAAGCCGAAAATATGCGCTAAAATAGGGCCTAAAACTAAGGCTAAAGCGAACGTTATCCCAAAGCTAATACCAATAAAGGCCATTGCTTTTGTTCTATTTTGTTCCCGCGTTAAATCAGACAATAAAGCCATTACCGCTGCTGAGATAGCTCCAGCCCCTTGCAATGCTCGTCCAATAATAATGCCGTAAATATTGTCACTAAGTGCGGCAATCAAACTACCAATAATAAAAATAATTAAGCCGAAAACAATTATCGGTTTTCGGCCGAATTTATCAGAGAAAATACCAAAAGGGATTTGGAATACCGCTTGTGTTAATCCATAAATACCGATGGCTAATCCGATGAGTGATTCTGTTGCGTGTTGTAGTTGAAGCCCATAGGTGGTTAAAACAGGGAGTACCATAAACATGCCAAGCATGCGAAGAGAAAAAACAGTGCCTAGTCCCCATGTTGCTTTGCGCTCTAATGGGGTCATTTTATTATCATTCATGGATTACCTCGTATTACTGATACCCCATTGTAATGACATTTTATAACGAGGTTAATCAATAAATGGGATGCAAAAAAGTCAAAACTGTACTGATATCTTCTTTAGTCGCAAAACAGGATAAAAAAAGACCAGTCAGAAGGCTGACTGGTCTTTTGGTTACTTTAGTAAATACATTATCTTAAATAAGCAAAGACAGTTTCTGTTGAGCTTGTTGGATCAACCGACATCATTACACTTAATGAAGTGATTGCCACAATAGAGAAAATAAATAATTTTCGTGCCCACACTTTATCATTGGTTGCTTTATAACCGGATAAAGCCATGCCCAACCACCAAATACTGACGGCAGAAGCAACTATTAGATATTTATAGCCCGCATATCCAACTAATGTCAGCATTAAGGTTGCAATCATAAATGCCAGAATATAAAGAATGATATGGCGTTTAGCGACTGAGATCCCTTTAATAACGGGTAATACCGGAATATTAGCTGCTTGGTAGTCTTTAAAACGGAAAATAGCAATGGCATAAGAGTGAGGCATCTGCCACAAACTAAAGATAAGTAATAGGATTGCCGCGCCCGCATCAAATTCACCGCTAACGGCACAATAACCGATAACAGGGGGAGCAGAGCCAGATAAACTTCCAATCAGTGTGCCATAAACAGATTTACGCTTCATATAGAGGCTATAAACCCCAACATAAATAATAAAACCAAATACAGCGATAAACATTGCAAGCGGGTTGGCTGCTACATAGAGCAGCACAACACCTGCAATACCTAATACTGAGGCATAAATTAGGCTAATTCGAGGGTCAATTAATCCTTTAACTAATGGGCGGTTCTTCGTTCTTTCCATGATACGGTCAATATCACGGTCAATATAGTTGTTAAAAACACAACCAGAAGCAACGACCAGAGACACCCCAAGTAGAGTCGCGACAAATAGGGGATAGTCAATCTCACCTTTGGAGGCGAGAAGAAAACCACCTATTACAGAAATTAAATTTCCGAAAATAATTCCTGGTTTGGTGACTTGTAGGTATTGCTTAATCATAGCGACAACTCTTAATCCATCATCATATTGATGTTCAGGTTGTACATAATCCACAACGAGCCTACGACAACAATGCCGATAATAAGCAGTGTGAACAGGAATGCAACGACGTTCCAGCGCTCTTCTGATGACGTATTCATATGTAAGAAGAAGACTAAATGAACAACAATCTGCACAACAGCCATACCGACAACGGTCCATAGAATAGTTGCTGGTGTCGCGGTTCCTTCCATCACCATCCAAAATGGAATAACGGTGAGGATAACAGACAGAATAAAGCCAATCAGGTAAGACTTCATACTGCCGTGGCTTGCGCCTGAAGGAGAAGTATTTGGATGACTCATTACATCGCTCCCATCAGATAAACTACGGTGAACACACAAATCCAGACAACGTCAAGGAAGTGCCAGAACAGACTTAAACAGCTTAAGCGAGTACGGTTAACTTCTGTTAAGCCACGGCGTGATACTTGGATCATTAGGATCACAATCCAAATTAAACCTGCTGTTACGTGAAGACCATGCGTTGAAACTAATGCAAAGAATGCAGATAAGAATGCACTGCGATCTGGGCCGTAACCTTCTGCGATTAGCTCATGGAATTCGTAAACTTCCATGATGACGAAACCTAAGCCTAATAAGAAAGTAACAAATAACCACAGATTAACTTGGCTAACGCTACCTTTATTCATGCTCAGCATAGCGAAACCAAAAGTGATACTACTAAATAGCAGTAAGAAGGTTTCAACTAAAACAAAAGGTAAGCTAAAAATTTCTTTACCTGAAGGACCATCAGCAATCCCGTTAACAAGCACCGCATAAGTGGCGAATAAGCTGGCAAACAGGATAAGGTCGCTCATTAGGTAGATCCAGAAGCCGAAAACTTTCGTCGCTCCTGCATCGTGATGCCCATGATGCTCATGGGCGTTTGTGTTATTTACAGTTTGAGTAGACATTATTTCACACCTGCTTTTTTCAGTTCTTCATAATGCTTATTCTCGATAGCTTCAATTTCAGGCACTTGGACATAGTAATCCACATCTGTATCAAAGCTTTTCACGATCCAAGTGACAATCATGCCAGCGAAACCAACGATAGCTAACCACCAGATATGCCAGATCATGGCAAAACCAAGGACTAAACTGAATGCTGAAATAATTACACCTGCACCAGTATTTTTAGGCATGTGGATTGGTTCGTATTTGGTTGGGCGTTGATAAGCGGTACCTTTTTCTTTCTGATCCCACCACTCATCACGAGTTTGAACATTAGGTTCAACAGCGAAGTTGTAGAAAGGTGCAGGGGAAGAAATTGACCACTCGAGAGTACGTCCACCCCATGGATCGCCCGTTAAATCACGGTTTTGATCACGGTCACGAATACTCACGTAAATTTGGATAACTTGGCAAGCGATACCGATAGCAATCAGTGCAGCACCCCCAGCGGCAACTAACAGCATTGGGTTAAACTCTGGATTGATATTTTGGCTTAAACGACGAGTCATACCCATAAAGCCAAGAATATACAGTGGCATAAAGGCCATAAAGAAGCCGATAAACCAGAACCAGAATGCACGAATACCCCATTTTTCATTCAGTGTGAAACCGAACGCTTTAGGGAACCAGTAAGTCATACCTGCGAAACAGCCAAATACCACACCACCAATAATAACGTTATGGAAGTGAGCAATTAAGAATAAGCTGTTATGTAAAACAAAGTTAGCACCTGGAACAGCCAGCAGAACTCCGGTCATTCCTCCTACAGAGAAGGTAATTAGAAAACCGATAGTCCATAGCATTGGGCTTTTGTACTCGATACGGCCTTGATACATCGTAAACAGCCAGTTAAAGATCTTAACCCCTGTTGGTATGGCGATGATCATGGTGGCGATACCAAAGAAGGCGTTTACGTTAGCCCCTGAACCCATAGTAAAGAAGTGGTGTAACCAAACGATAAATGACAATACGGTAATAACAACAGTTGCACCGACTAATGAGGTGTAACCAAATAACCGTTTTTTAGAGAATGTTGCCGTGACTTCAGAGAATACACCAAATACAGGCAGAACAAGAATATAAACTTCTGGATGACCCCAAGCCCATACGAGGTTGATGTACATCATCATGTTACCGCCCATATCATTGGTAAAGAAATGCGTACCAAGATAGCGGTCTAATGTTAACAATGTAATCGTAACGGTTAAAATTGGGAATGCAGCGATAATCAGGACGTTAGTACATAAAGCCGCCCAAGAGAATACTGGCATTTTCATCATGCTCATGCCTGGCGCACGCATACGCAGGATAGTTGCGAAGAAGTTAACCCCTGTTAGAAGTGTACCAATACCAGATATCTGTAAACTCCATATCCAGTAATCGACCCCGACTCCAGGGTTATACTCTAAGCCTGAAAGTGGCGGATATGCTAACCAACCTGTTTGTGCGAATTCACCAACACCTAAAGAAAGGTTGATAAGTACCACACCAACGACAAAGAACCAGAAGCTCAGTGAGTTTAGGAAAGGGAAGGCCACATCACGAGCGCCAATTTGTAAAGGCACAACGAGATTCATCAGACCCACAACGAAAGGGGTTGCCATGAAGAAAATCATGATAACGCCGTGTGCGGTAAAAATCTGATCATAGTGATGAGGAGGTAAAAAGCCCGCTTCACCAGCTGAGGCTAGTGCTTGTTGGCTTCTCATCATAATGGCATCGGCAAAGCCACGGAACATCATGACCATTGCAACGATGATATACATAATACCAATTTTTTTATGGTCAACACTGGTTAACCATTCGCTCCATAACCACTTCCATTTGCGAAAATAAGTTAGTGCGCCAACAACAGCAAGTCCGCCCAGAACGATACCGAGTAAAGTTACTACGATAATAGGTTCATGTAACGGGACTGCATCAAGAGTTAATTTTCCGAACATGCCTTTATTCCTCTGCTCCTGCATGCGCCGCATGGCTCATGTTCATATTCATTGTTGCATCAGCATGTGCTGTCTGATTGCTACTTGTGTGAGCGCCATGACCTGTATGACCAAATTTAGAAATAGTCTCTTGGAATAACATTGGCTTCACGCTTGAATAGTATGTCACTGGATTTTTCTGGCTTGGTTTAGCAAGTTCATTAAATGCAGCAGTAGTATTTAACGTATCTGATGATTGTTTTACTTTCTCAACCCATGCATCAAAACCAGCACGATCAGGCGTTGCTATTGCGGTAAATTTCATATCCGAGAAACCATGTCCACTATAACTTGCTGACATACCTGGATATTCACCTGGTTCATTAGCGATTAGGTGAAGTTTGGTCTGCATTCCTGCCATCGCATAGATTTGGCCACCCAAGCGAGGGATAAAGAACGAGTTCATGACTGAGTCAGAAGTGATTTTGAAATTAACAGGTACATTAGCAGGGAAAGCCAATTCATTGACTGTCGCAATGCCTTGTTCTGGATAGATAAATAACCATTTCCAATCCATTGAAACAACTTCAATGGTGACCGGTTTTTCTGAGGACTCTAAGGGTTTGTAAGGATCAAGCTCATGGGTTGTTTTCCATGTGATGCTTGCCAAAATAACAATAATGATAATTGGCACGGTCCAAACAACGAGTTCAATTTTATTTGAGTGAGCCCAGTTTGGGCGGTAGGTGGCTTTTGTATTGGATTCGCGGTAGCGATAAGCGAAAACAATCACCATCAGTATCACCGGTATCACAACAATTAACATTAAACCAAGTGCAATAAGGATTAATGTTTTTTGCTCAGCGCCGATAGCGCCTTTGGGATCCATTAACGCCATGTCACAGCCACTTAATAAGAATGCGGCTGCTAATAGCGAGAGTGTCCCAATACTTTTTATGTATTTCATAAGTCTCATCCAACGACCTAAATGACAAAGGTTCTATTGTTGTTTCATCAGTATCAGTAAGGACATTTTACGGTAAGGTTGCTACAGTGTAAACAATTGTAATGGTAAGTGGGTGATTGGTTGTTCTTTTGTGTTAATGTGATCACAAGTAATCAAACTATTAAATAATTGTTAATTTAATTATTGGATATTAACGTTAATTTCATAAAGTATCATATTTCTAAATTAAATACATATTTTTACAAATAAAAATGCAATAAAAAATGTAATAAAACGTATTTTGATTAAAAAAGTGACAGTAAGCAGGTCTGAGGAGAGTTTATGAGCTAAATCCTTTTTATTCTGATGTTTAATGTCTTAATTTGCCTATTATATGATTTTTAATATTGATAATAGATCATTTGTTGAATGTTTATATTCAATGAGGATTTTGTTCATTAAATAAGAAAAAAGGATTACAGCGGATAAAAATCGATCCGCTGTAATAAAAATTAACAATTTGCTATCAGAAGTTATATTTCAAGCTATATACAATGCCGTCTTGAAGAAAACTCTCTCCTAGCTTTTTATAAGCATAACGATATTGAATTCCTGTAGTAATAGATGTTGTCGGATGCCACCAAATGGCTAAAGCGCCATTAATGCCATTTTTACCTCCATTGCCATAACGTTTGTGTCGTTGAAATTCCATCTCATGCCAGTTTGTTAGGCTAAATTTTTGATTTTTTATATTAAAATCATATCCAGCAACCCAACCAGCTACATAACCGTTGTTACCTGAATATTTAGATTGATCGACATAATGAAGGGCAATAAAAGGTTTAAACCATAAATTAGCAATTTGAGTGTTATAGCCAAAGCCGTAAAGTGTATTTACTTCATGGAAGTTACCACCATACTTTTTACCGGGGAGTGACCATGTACCATAAACATGTCCATATAAATTAAAGTTACTTTTGCCTAAATAAATACGAGCAGTACTTTTAATGGTATAGCGCTGATTATCTCCCGGATGAGTTTCTCTTTTATTAAAGGGATTTTCTAAATCGAAAAAGCCATAAAACTCCCCCCATGAAAAATTAGCAGCACCTTCAAGTTCTAAATAGGCAAAATCATCTTTATGGGAAGTTTTGCCTGTTTTGTGTGTTGTATGTGTTGTCCAATCCAAGTAGTTAATACTTGTGCTTGCAAACCCCCCTAAATAACTTGCCTGTGAAGATAAAGAGAATGTTGTTGCGATGACAAACAAAAATGGTTTTTTGATCATAAATTATCTCGATGTTTTATGGTCGGTTATGGTTGCGGTGAATGTTCAGTTTTTCTTTTTTATTGGAATAATAAACTATAAAAATCCATTTTGTAGGAATTTGAGCTCCAAATAAGATCTATTTCTAGAATTTTGATATTAGTTTAAAAAATAGGAAGTTTTGTATTTTTTTATTTATTTTTTCGAGTTAATAGTAAAAATAAAAAAGGAATTTTTGATAAGAAGAGGAAATTTAAGAAGATAATGATAAAAAATAACACTTAGATGAAAAAGTAATATGAACAGTGCAAAAATACCTCACGACACAAGAATGAAGGGATAGTATCATTAGCTCATATTTGTTTTTACTTTACTTGGAATTTTCATTGTGACCTCATTTGCTGAACTTAACGCCCTTCCTGCAGAACAACTCGCTAACCTTAATGAACTGGGTTATTTAACTATGACTCCAGTTCAAGAAGCCGCTTTACCTGCTATTCTTGCAGGAAAAGACGTCCGTGCTCAGGCAAAAACAGGTAGTGGTAAAACGGCTGCTTTTGGTTTGGGTGTGTTACAACATATTGATGCAAAACAATTTAATACCCAATCATTAATATTATGCCCAACGAGAGAGCTTGCCGATCAAGTTGCAAATGAATTACGTCGCCTTGCTCGTTATTTGCCTAATATCAAAGTATTAACGCTATGTGGCGGAGTCCCCTTTAGTATTCAACGTGATTCATTAATTCACGCTGCACATATTATTGTGGCGACACCGGGCAGATTACTTGATCACCTGAAAAAAGAGACTGTCAATTTAGATGATGTAAAAACGTTAGTGCTTGATGAAGCTGACAGAATGCTGGATATGGGATTTTTTGATGATATCAATGATATTATTTCTCGTATGCCAACGGCTCGCCAAACCCTGCTTTTTTCTGCAACATGGCCAAATGAAATCGCTGCAATCAGCCGTAAAATACAGCAAAACCCTATCACTATCGAAATAAATTCAGTTGATGAGCTCCCGGCTGTTGAACAGCAATTTTATGAAATATCTCGCCATGGCAAGATAGGATTGCTACAAAAATTGTTAAGCCGTGAACAACCAGCTTCCTGCGTGGTGTTCTGCAACACAAAAAGAGATTGCCAAGATGTGTATGAAACACTGACAGAAAGCAATCAAAGTGTGCTTGCTTTACATGGCGATATGGAACAAAGGGAACGCGACCAAACTTTAATTCGTTTTTCTAATGGGAGTTGTCGTGTGTTAGTTGCAACGGATGTTGCAGCTCGCGGGCTTGATATTAAAGCGTTAGAAATGGTGATCAATTACGAATTATCATGGGATCCTGAAGTGCACGTTCACCGAATTGGGCGTACAGCAAGGGCGGGTGAGAGTGGATTAGCCATCAGTTTTTGTGCACCGGAAGAAATTCAACGTGCTAATGCCCTAGAAGAAATGCTTCATATGAAGATAAATTGGTTACCTGTTCCTACAGGTCTACAAATTACGCCACTTGAAGCAACGATGGCAACATTATGTATTGACGGTGGTAAAAAAGCCAAGATGCGTCCAGGTGATATTTTAGGCGCATTAACGGGAGATATGGGTTTTAATGGTGCTGATATTGGTAAGATTATGATCAATCAGACTCATGCTTACGTTGCGGTAAAACAATCAATTGCTAAGCAAGCTTGGAAGCAGCTACAACAAGGTAAAATTAAAGGTAAATCGGTCAAGGTCAGATTGTTTAGATAACTTAAATAATCAGTAACTGTTTCTACTAATACCAAAATTAATATAAATATGAAAAAGGACGGCTTAAGCTGTCCTTTTTCATTAATTATAACAAAACTAATGTGTTGTTATTCTGAGTGCTAAATAATCTAATATTGTGCCTACAACGAGGCTTATTGCACCAATAACAACACCATATAAAAACAGTGATGAAGCCCAATAGCCTAATAATTCATTATCTATTGATTGAATAAAATCAATAGATTGGGATATCTCCAAACCTGATAATGAATTTGTAATAACTAGAATTAAGCTACAAATAAAGAAGAAAACGGCTAGCATCAAACCATAGAGAGCAAAACGGTATTGTTTTATAAATTGTGTTCTTCTAAGAAATTCGCCTGTTTTTTGTGTGTACATAAGCGTATTTTTTGAAACCATCAGCAAAATAAGGCCAGGAACTGAAGCCACGATAGAGAAAAGATAAAACGCCTCCCAGCCATGGCTTTCGACATACCAACCCGCAACAGGGCCTACATAAACACGACCAATGGCGGATAGGGCTGAAAGAAGTGCGAATTGTGTTGCTGAAAAAGAAAGATGACAAAGAGTCATTAAAAGTGCAACGAATGCTGCTGTACCCATTCCTCCACAGATATTCTCAAAAGCAACTACGGCACCCATGCTATAAATATTTTGTTCTGAGATGGCGAGATACCAATAGCCAATATTTGAGCCACCTTGCATTATTCCAAAAATCATCAGTGCTTTAAATAAGCTCCAACGACGCATTAATAAGCCACCTAATAAGGCACCGATAATCGTGGCAGCAAGCCCTAATGTTTTGTTGACTAAACCAACTTCTCCAGCATCAAAGCCAGCGCCACGAATAAGGAATGTGGTACTTAAACTCAGAGCAAAAGCATCGCCCATTTTATATAGGACAATGAGGAGTAAAATAAGCCAAGCATTATTACGAGAGAAGAATTCAGCTAAGGGTTCAATTACGGCTTCATAGAGTGTCCGAGGGGGTTTTACCGCGGTTTCTGGCTCTTGGGCGAGTAGTGTGGCAATAATACCAATCCCCATTAAAGCAGCCATTAACCAATACATATTCTGCCAGCCAATATATTTATCAGCAAGCCAAAGTGCCATCCCACCAGAAACAAGCATTGCAATACGATAGCCTAATACAGAAACTGCCGCCCCAGTACCACGTTCATCAGCCTTTAAAATATCTGTTTTATAAGCATCGAAGACAATATCTTGTGAAGCTGAACAAAAAGCGACAATAACGGCTAAAGAAGCAAGCCACCATAAATGATCATTAGGGTTTAAAAACCCCATACCTGCAATACCTATTACCAACCCTATTTGGGTAAGTAACATCCACCCTCGACGACGCCCAAGAAAAGAGGGCGTATAGCGATCCATAAAGGGCGACCAGAGGAATTTAAATACATAAGCTTGCCCCACCAATGAGAAGAAACCAATGGTTTTTAAATCAATGTTTTCTACCGTCATCCATGCTTGTAATGTACCAGCGGTTAATGCAAGTGGTAACCCAGAAGTAAAGCCAAGTAACAGTAAAATAAATGATTTGTACCAAGTGGTTTGTTTGAAGGCAGGCTGAACCATGCAAGAATTCCTTTCGACGACCTGTTTAAGATAACAGGTCGTTTATTCTAATAAATTAACGGGCGTTAGATTTGATAAATTGACTGACTGAAGCGTCTTTTGCCATATCGCTAACGAGCTCACTTAAGACATTATTAATTGCAGCCTCAATTTTCTCATTAGTGGCACCAAATGGCCCCTGAACATTGTAGCTAGTGCGGAATGTTTTGGTATTTGAACTACCATTTGGCAAGGTGACAATAACTGAGATATCTGCTTTCGCACTGATATTATGACGAACACTTCCTTCACCTACATCAGCGTTGAGTTTATTGATAACAATGATCACATCAGCGCTAGCAGGAGAACCTACCATAAAACCACGGGCTGTCATTTGTTTTTGCAATACTTCTTGCATTAAAAATGCAATATCACGAGTTGGAACAAGTACGTCTAGTTTTCCATTACGGTTAATTTCCGCTAGGTTTTTAGATGTACGTTTGTCTTGGCTTGAAATATTCAGTGAAATTGGGCGCATGGTTGGATCGGCCGCAGGAACTGACATTACAGGCTCAATAGAGAGTTTGTTACTAGGAGTTGCACAACCTGAAAGTAGTGTTAATGCAAAAACAGCACAGAGTAAATGTTTAATCATGAGGTAATCTCGGTTAAATAAGTCTGTTGTGTTAACAAGTAGAATAGGTTTCAAACTTTAGCCTATCATACCACTGCTAATAGGTTGCTAATATCCTTTTAACGAACGAAATTATCTGATTTTATCAATTGATTTTATTTCAAATTAACCTCATTTTTGCTTATAAATTTGACAATATTCGGTCAATGGTTTTACTCAAGATGAAAAATAAGCGATTATCATCAGCAAAATAAAAAAGAATGAGTTCATCATTTTGTATTGATAAAGACTTAATCAATATAATCTGGTCGACTTATTTTTTGTTCGCCATGATATAAAGGCAGAGTATTAGGGGCAGAAATGATCCGTGATGATATTGAGAATAAGCTGATTTCACGCTTTTCACCGCATTTTTTACAAGTAATAAACGAAAGCCATCGCCATAATGTGCCTGAAGGCTCTGAAAGTCACTTTAAAGTCATTATTGTTAGTGATGAATTTAATGACAAGCGCAGTGTTTCACGCCATCGTGATGTGTATCAAACCTTAGCTCATGAAATGGAAAATGGTGTTCATGCTCTCGCATTGCATACTTTTACGTTGAGTGAATGGAATGAACAACAGGATAAAGCATTACGCTCTCCTGGATGTCGTGGTGGTAGCCAAGAAGATTAACAATGTTATCGTTAATCGTGAATAAATAGATCTTAAGATGCGTATTTTTTGTTCTTTATAGAGGGAAAAAGGGGCGACTTACTCGATTTTATGAAAAAATTGAGGAATAAAACGGCTCTTTCTCGACTCAACCCCTCTAGATCGTTATAATGTCGCGTCTAATTTTCAGTAAGGTTTCGGGATGCTTCTGATATCAGGGATCCTCGTTTTTTTAAATGTGGCGGCCCCGGTTCTGAAAGGAAAATAAATCTAAATATGTCAATGTCATATTAGTTTCCTTTAAAGTAGACCGAGCACTAAAACTTATTTTGAGGTAACAAGATGCAAGTTTCTGTTGAAACGACTCAAGGCCTAGGGCGTCGTGTCACAATCACCGTACCAGCCGCTGATATCCAAACTGCTGTAGACAGTGAACTGAAAAAAGCTGCTAAGACTGTTCGCATTGATGGTTTCCGTAAAGGTCACGTCCCAATGTCTATGGTTAAACAGCGTTACGGTATGTCTGTACTGAATGATGTTCTTGGTGATTTAATGTCGCGTAATTTCATTAACGCTATCATCGAAAACAAAGTAAACCCAGTTGGCGCGCCTGACTACAAACCAGAGCAATACAAAGAAGGTGAAGACTTTGTTTACTCTGTGGAATTCGAAGTTTTCCCAGAAATCGAACTGAAAGGTCTGGAAAGCATTGAAGTTGTAAAACCAGTTGTCACTGTTAAAGACGAAGACGTTGATAACATGTTAGAAACACTGCGTAAGCAACAAGCAGAGTGGAAAGACAAAGACGGCGAAGTTGCAGCAGAAGATCGCGTAACTGTTGATTTCAACGGTTCTATTGACGGTGAAGAATTCGAAGGCGGAAAAGCTGAAGATTTCGTACTGGCAATGGGTCAAGGTCGTATGATCCCAGGTTTTGAAGAAGGCGTTATCGGTCATAAAGCTGGTGAAGAATTCACAATTGATGTGACTTTCCCAGAAGATTACCACGCTGAAAACCTGAAAGGTAAAAAAGCACAATTCGCTATCAACCTGAAAAAAGTTGAAGAGCGTGAACTGCCAGAATTAACTGAAGAGTTCATCAAGCGTTTTGGTATTGCTGATGGTTCTGTTGATGGTTTGCGTGCAGAAGTACGTAAAAACATGGAACGTGAACTGAAAAATGCAATCCGTACTCGTGTTAAAACACAAGTTATTGATGGCTTAGTTAAAGCAAACGAAGTTGACGTACCTGCAGCTGCTGTAGACAGCGAAATTGAAGTTCTGCAACGTCAAGCAGCTCAACGCTTTGGTGGCGACGAGAAACAAGCTCTGCAATTACCACGTGAATTGTTCGAAGAACAAGCTAAACGTCGCGTAATCGTTGGATTATTGTTAGGTGAAGTGATCAATAGTAATGAACTGAAAGCAGAAGACGAGCGTGTTAATACACTGATCGACGAAATGGCTTCAGCTTACGAAGATCCATCAGAAGTTGTTGAGTTCTACAACAAGAACGAACAGCTTATGAATAACATCCGTAATCTTGCATTAGAAGAGCAAGCGGTAGAAAAAATCTTAGCAAATGCTAAAGTAACTGAAAAAGAGACTAACTTCACTGAACTGATGAATGAAGTTCAAATGGGTTAATTCTTAACCGCGATATCGGTTTTAAGCAAAAACCCGTGGTTTTTACCACGGGTTTTTTTCAGTTTGTATATATTTATCAAAATTAGCCTTGAAATCTGAGCGATTATCTCCAGATAATTCTATATTCTCTTTATCACTCCTCGCGAGGCGCCTTGAATGTCTTGTGAGAGATTAGATCATTAGAAATGGTCATGATCAATTATCTCAAGTAAAATTGTTGTCATTGGCACCAATAAGAATGCAATAGGAGACAGACATGTCATTTAACGACACACAGGAACAATTCGCACCTAATATGGCTCTGGTGCCGATGGTTATAGAGCAAACTTCGCGAGGAGAGCGTTCTTACGACATTTATTCACGTTTATTAAAAGAACGTATCATTTTCCTGACTGGCCAAGTTGAAGATCACATGGCTAATCTGATCGTCGCTCAAATGCTATTTTTAGAAGCAGAAAACCCAGAAAAAGACATCAATCTATATATCAATTCACCAGGTGGTGTAATTACTGCGGGTATGTCCATTTATGACACCATGCAGTATATCAAAGCTGATGTCAGCACGATTTGTATGGGACAAGCATGTTCAATGGGCGCTTTCTTATTATCAGCGGGTGCAAAGGGTAAACGTATTTGCTTGCCTAACTCTCGTGTGATGATCCACCAACCATTAGGTGGTTACCAAGGTCAGGCGACAGATATTCAAATTCATGCACAAGAAATTTTGAAAGTAAAATCGCGTATGAATGAATTAATGGCTCAGCATACGGGTAAATCTATTGAAGAAATAGAAAGAGACACTGAGCGTGATCGTTTCTTATCCGCTAACGAAGCGTTAGAATACGGATTAGTGGATAAAGTCTATACACAACGTAGTTAATTACAGCGCGTTGTAATAGCAACTGAATTAACATGTTTCCTTTGTTATAGAATTAGGCAAAGGAAACTGCCATTAATATCTCTATGTAAAAAGTCTTTCTTCTTCTTATCAATCAATAAGAAGAATAACTAAGTGAGGTTGACTGATGACAGATAAGCGCAAAGATAGCTCAGGGAAGCTTCTGTATTGCTCTTTCTGCGGTAAAAGCCAGCATGAAGTGAAGAAATTGATCGCTGGCCCGTCGGTTTATATCTGTGATGAATGTGTTGATCTTTGTGTCGATATCATTCGTGAAGAAATAAAAGAACTGGCGCCTCATCATGAACGCAGTGAATTGCCAACGCCACATGAAATTCGTAAGCACCTTGATGACTATGTTATCGGTCAAGAATTGGCTAAAAAAGTTCTGGCTGTTGCCGTTTATAATCACTATAAACGCCTGCGTAATGGCGATAAAGCCAATGGTGTTGAGCTAGGAAAAAGTAATATTTTGCTGATTGGGCCTACAGGTAGTGGTAAAACGCTATTAGCAGAAACATTAGCACGCTACCTTGATGTTCCTTTTACTATGGCAGATGCCACAACGCTGACAGAAGCGGGTTATGTGGGTGAAGATGTTGAAAACATTATTCAAAAACTGCTACAAAAATGTGATTACGATGTGCAAAAAGCACAACGTGGTATTGTTTATATTGATGAAATTGACAAGATCACTCGTAAATCTGAAAACCCATCAATTACACGCGATGTGTCTGGTGAAGGTGTACAGCAAGCATTATTGAAACTAGTTGAAGGAACGGTGGCTTCGGTTCCTCCCCAAGGTGGACGTAAGCACCCACAACAAGAATTTTTACAGGTTGATACCTCTAAAATCCTCTTTATTTGTGGCGGTGCATTTGCTGGCCTTGATAAAGTTGTTGCACAGCGTTTAAATACACACTCTGGTATTGGTTTTGGTGCAGAAGTCAAAAGCCAAAAAGAAAAAGCCAGTGAAGGTGAATTATTAGCTCAAGTTGAACCAGAAGATCTGATTAAATTTGGACTTATTCCCGAATTTATTGGACGTTTACCTGTTGTTGCGACATTAGGTGAGTTAAACGAGGATGCATTGATCCAAATCTTACAAGAACCTAAAAATGCACTGACAAAACAATATCAGGCATTATTTAAGTTAGAGGGTGTGGATTTAGAATTCCGTAAAGAAGCGCTGACTGCAATCGCAAAAAAAGCCATGGTACGTAAAACAGGTGCTCGTGGTTTACGCTCAATTGTTGAAGCTGCATTACTTGATACGATGTATGACCTTCCTTCATTTGAAAATGCAGAGAAAGTTGTTATTGATGAAGGTGTCATCAATGGAAAATCTGAGCCGTTGATTATTTATAGCCAACCAGAAAACCAAGCATCAGGTGAATAATGCATCGTAATTTGGCAATGTCTCTTATCTGACATTATCTGTAATTTTCTCTTAAATAGACGAGAAATTTAAGATAAAGCGCGCCAACGCAATAAAAATGAGGGAATTTTCCCTCATTTTGTTTTTTTAATGGGTAAGGCTATTGAATGTCAGAAAAGTGCCCTTATATATTTTGACAATCCGTGGAATTAATTTTATTTGGTGACATGCGAATAAAATTACCTGTAAAAGCGTTAAGCTAAAAACGAAGAGAGAGCTCTATGAATCCTGAGCGTCCAGAACGTATTGAAATACCTGTATTGCCATTACGTGATGTCGTTGTATATCCGCATATGGTGATCCCGTTGTTCGTTGGTCGTGAAAAATCTATTCATTGCTTAGAAGCCGCGATGAACGACAACAAACAAATTATGCTGGTTGCGCAGAAAGATGCATCTACTGACGAACCAGGTGTTAATGATCTTTTTTCTGTCGGTACCGTTGCCTCTGTTTTACAGATGCTAAAATTGCCTGATGGAACAGTAAAAGTCCTTGTTGAAGGTATTCGTCGTGCCAAAATTACGATGTTATCTGACAATGGTGAGTACTTTCAGGCGAAAGCAGAATACCTTGAAACGCCAGCTGTTGATGAGCGTGAACAAGAAGTCTTAAATCGTACAACGATTAATCAGTTTGAAGGTTATATCAAACTGAATAAAAAAATTCCGCCAGAAGTATTGGCCTCATTACATGCTATCGAAGAATCAGCAAAATTAGCAGATACCATTGCTTCTCATATGCCGCTGAAACTGAAAGATAAGCAAGCTGTACTTGAAATGTCTGATGTGACTGAACGCCTAGAGTACTTAATGGCGATGATGGAATCAGAAATCGATCTGCTACAAGTCGAAAAACGCATTCGTAACCGTGTTAAAAAGCAGATGGAAAAAAGTCAGCGAGAGTATTATCTCAATGAACAAATGAAAGCGATTCAAAAAGAGTTAGGTGAGATGGATGATGCACCTGATGAAATGGAATCGCTGAAACGTAAAATCGATGCTGCAAAAATGCCAAAAGAGGCAAAAGAAAAGACAGAAGCAGAACTTCAGAAATTAAAAATGATGTCGCCAATGTCAGCAGAAGCTACGGTTGTACGTAGTTATATCGATTGGATGGTTCAAGTTCCTTGGAATAGTCGTAGCAAAGTTAAAAAAGACTTAGTGAAAGCACAAGAAGTGCTTGATACAGACCATTATGGTTTAGAACGTGTTAAAGAGCGTATCCTTGAATATCTTGCGGTACAGTCTCGAGTTAGCAAAATTAAAGGGCCAATTCTGTGCTTGGTAGGGCCTCCTGGTGTGGGTAAAACCTCTCTGGGCCAATCTATTGCTAAAGCAACAGGTCGTAAATATGTTCGTATGGCGTTAGGTGGAGTACGTGATGAAGCCGAAATCCGTGGTCACCGTCGTACATATATTGGTTCTATGCCAGGTAAATTAATTCAGAAAATGGCAAAAGTTGGTGTGAAAAACCCACTTTTCCTATTAGATGAAATTGATAAGATGTCATCAGACATGCGAGGTGATCCAGCATCTGCACTGCTAGAGGTGTTAGATCCAGAACAAAATATCGCATTTAACGACCATTATTTGGAAGTTGATTACGATCTGTCTGATGTTATGTTTGTGGCGACATCTAACTCCATGAATATACCTGCACCGTTGTTAGATCGTATGGAAGTTATTCGTTTATCGGGTTATACCGAAGATGAAAAGCTGAACATCGCTAAACAGCACTTGTTACCAAAACAGATTGAACGTAATGCATTAAAACCAAGTGAGCTGACAATCCATGACAGCGCCATTATGGGTATTATTCGTTATTACACTCGTGAAGCAGGTGTACGTAGTTTAGAGCGCGAAATTTCTAAATTATGCCGTAAAGCAGTGAAACAACTGCTGATGGATAGCACAATCAAACATATTGAGATTAACGAAGATAATCTCAAAGACTATTTAGGTGTTCGTAAAGTAGACTACGGTCGTGCTGATACTGAAAACCGAGTAGGCATGGTAACAGGACTTGCATGGACAGAAGTTGGTGGTGATCTACTAACAATTGAAACAGCGAGTGTCCCAGGTAAAGGTAAGCTAACATTCACCGGTTCTTTAGGTGAAGTTATGCAAGAATCTATCCAAGCAGCAATGACGGTTGTTCGTGCTCGTGCGGATAAGCTGGGTATCAATAGCGATTTCTATGAAAAACGTGATATGCACGTACACGTTCCTGAAGGTGCGACACCAAAAGATGGCCCAAGTGCGGGTATTGCAATGTGTACCGCTTTGGTATCAAGCTTAACAGGTAACCCTGTTCGTTCTGATGTTGCTATGACGGGTGAAATTACGTTACGCGGACAAGTATTGCCAATTGGCGGACTGAAAGAAAAGTTACTTGCTGCACATCGTGGTGGAATTAAGACTGTTCTTATCCCAGATGAAAATAAACGTGATTTAGAAGAAATTCCTGAAAATATTGTTGCTGACCTGGATATTCACCCGGTGAAAACAATTGAGGAAGTTTTATCGTTAGCCCTACAAAACTCGCCGTTTGGCATGGAAATTGTGACAGATAAATCGCACTAAAAAGTGATGCTAGTCATAAATTATAGCTAAAAAAAAGGCTGGATAAGTAATAAAAGCTTGCCAGCCTTTTTTTGTGTCGCTAATTTAATGGGGATTTTAATTAATAATGCTGTTTTATCGGTCTTGCTATATCTAAAAAGGCTTGATATAACGACGTTTGCAAAATTTGCCATTAATGGTGAAAAATAACGCATAAAATTATGGGGATGAAAGCGTGAATAAAACTCAACTGATCGACAAAATTGCTGCAAATGCAGATATCTCAAAAGCGGCAGCAGGTCGTGTTGTAGATGCTCTGGTTGCTTCTATCACTGAATCTTTACAAAAAGGTGATGATGTAGCATTAGTAGGTTTCGGTACTTTTACTGTACGTGATCGTGCAGCTCGTACTGGCCGTAACCCACAAACTGGTAAAGAAATTCAAATTGAAGCTGCAAAAGTTCCTGCATTCCGTGCGGGTAAAGGCTTAAAAGACGCAGTTAATCAATAATAGTTGAACGAAATTTCTGCCAAAGAGTTATTAATTTAACGTTATGGATAAACAGAAAACGACTCAATTAAAAAATGAAGCGCATCTTTTTGAGATGCGCTTTTCTTTTTTTAGATGTTAAATCACGATTAAACCTTGAATTCTCTGGCGATAAGACGTGAAACTAAAGTAGTCATTTGATAGAATGTCGCGTTGTTCTATAACTGAAATAGACAACAATGAAGGATTCAGTGGTGAGTTAAATCAATGAATCAAATAATGCTGTTTAGTTTTCTTAGTGATAGAAAGTGCGTGTTTAAGACTGCACATTGAATACGGGACTGGCTGTTTTTAATGATTGTCGCGTGTCGCGATATTTTGATATTAAGCCAGCATGGGCATATTATCTTTTCGCTGTGCTCAAAATAGTCGTGTAACACTCATAAAAATAATTTTTATTTCACCAAACGGAGCCTCGTCTCGTTATGATGGACAACATTCGTTCAACTGCTAATAATCCATTTATCAAGATATTATTAGCTGTGATCATCCTCTCTTTCGTCCTAACTGGTGTGGGCGGATATCTCTTTAGTTCTGGCGTTAATGATGCTGCGGAAGTTAACGGATATAAAATTAGCCGTTCTCAATTAGAGCAAGCTTACCAGCAACGTCGCGCTCAGTTACAACAAGATATGGGTGAAAACTTTGCTGCTCTTGCTTCTTCAGAAGAAGGTCAGAAACTGATCCGCCAACAATCACTTGATTTACTTATTAATCAAGCTTTACTTGATCAATTTGCACAAAATCTTGGTATTTCAGCGGGCGATCAACAAATTAGAGAAGCAATTTTTGCGCTTCCTTACTTTCAAACTAATGGCAAATTTGACAATAAAAAATACGTCGATTTATTGAAAGGTAATAATATTGATGCTGATGCATTTGCAGAAGGTATTCGCCAAAATCTTATCAATCAGCAATTAAGATTCTCTATCCAAGGCACTGATTTTGCCTTAGAAAGCGAAGTTAAAGAATTTGCAGGACTGATGTTGCAAAGCCGTAACGTACGCTTAGCGTCATTAGATATTCAGCCATTCCTTGAAAAAGAAACGGCGTCAGACGATGAAGTGAAGGCGTTCTATGAACAAAATAACCAAATGTTTATCGCGCCAGAGCAATTTAAAGTCAGTTATATTCAATTAAATGCTCAAAAAGATCTTAATAGCATTAATATTACCGATGATGAAGCAAAAGCGTATTACGACAGCAACATCGATGAATTTACAGCCGCGGGACAGAAACAATACAGCATCTTAGTGTTAGCTGATGAAACTACCGCGAAAGCAGCTGAAGAAGAACTGAAAAAAGGTGCAGACTTCGTTACGTTAGTCAAAGAAAAATCAGTTGATACATTCTCTGCAAAACAAAATGGTTCTTTAGGTTGGATAACCATAGGGCAAGAATTACCAGAACTGGCTAATGCGAGTTTGACAGAAAAAGGCCAACTTTCTAAGCCTGTTAAAATCAGCAATGGTTACGCAATTTTCCGCCTTGATGATATTAAACAATCTGTTGTAAAACCATTTGACGAAGTGAAAACAGATTTACTGGCAAAAATGCGCGAAAACAAAGCTATCGATGATTTCTTTGCATTGCAACAACGCGTGAGTCAGGCAGCCTCTAATGATAACGACACATTAGCGCCCGCGGCTAAAGCGGGTAATGTGACGGTTGTTGATACAGATTGGTTTGATGAAAATACCGTACCAGCACCATTAAATAATGAAAAACTGACCCAATTAATTTTTGGTGGCTCATTAGTTGATGAAAATGGCCCTACGGGCATGAACTCAGATATGGTGACGTTAGGCAATGACAGTGCATTTGTTGTGCGTGTAGAGGGTTATAAGCCTTCTGCAAGCCTACCGTTAGATAAAGTACGTGATCAAGTCGTTATGCTTGTTAAACAGCAAAAAGCATCGCAAGCAATGAATACACAAGCGCAGAAAATTTTAGCTGCATTAAAAGAAGGCAAAGGTGATGAAGCACTAAAAGCGGCTAACCTTTCTTTTGGTAATGTGGAAAGCATTGTTCATTCATCTGCGACAGATGCAGTTCAAACCGCTATTTTTGCTATGCCTAAGCCTGCTGACGGCAAAAAAGAATATGGTATGACTAATGTACCCGGCACTAAGGTTGTCTTTATTCAATTAGATAGCGTGACAGATGGCAAACCAACATCAGAGCAATTAGAGTTTATGGCTAACCTCTATCGTGCGCAGATGGGCGAAGAAGCCTTACAACTGATTTTACGTGATTTAAAAGACAACGCTAAAATTGAGATTTTCGACAAAGATTATCAATAAGTTATCTTTAAATCTTAATAGAAACCCAGCTTAGGCTGGGTTTTTTTATGGGTATCAAATATTGATATTGAGGGCTTATATCTATTTTTTCTTAAAAAAGAATATTTGAGAGCAATCCCGATAATTTTTTTGTAACTCAGCTTTTGTTCATTTTGTTTTTCCTCTTCTCTCGACATTTTATTTTTATGTAATTGCAGGTTTATTAATATCTTGTCATTATTTTTTTGCATTCAGAAAACACTGTTTGCTATTGAATTTAAAGTTATTTTATAAAAGGAAATTATGATTATGACGATGGATAAAAAAGTGTTATCAGGATTTATGGCATCAATCTGCCTTGCTTTAGGACTAGGACTTTCACCGCTTTCTTATGCAGAAGAAACACCTGTTTCAACCCCCTCGATTTCTATTGAAACGAGCACATCTGTTGATAAAGATGCAAAAGAAGTAAAAGCAAATGTAGGAGATAAGGTTGATTTAAATACAGCAACGGTTGATGAGTTAATGGGACTTAAAGGTATTGGTAAAGCAAAAGCTCAAGCTATTATTGATTACCGTGAACAATTGGGTCGATTTACCTCTATTGAACAACTTGAAAAAGCATTTGGTATAGGGATGAAATTAGTCGAACAAAATCGTGACTTTATCGTCATAAACTAATGAGCTAACTTGCATTTTATATTGCATGTAGCTCGTTTACTGAAAAGACAAATATTGTTTTAATAACGTGTGTTTCTCTTTGTAATAAGAGAAACACATTTCCATTGAATTGATTCGTTAAATGGAGTGAAAGATAAAACAGCTAAATTGAGATATTACTAAATTTATTTTTTTGACTATATTTATTGTATCGCAAAGAAACGTTATCAAAATTTTTAATATAATAATCAAGAGGTAATGGATTTGTATGAGTACATTAATTAAAGTTTATGGTTTTCATTTAGATGTTTTTGAACATGTGAATAATGCACGTTACCTTGAGTTTTTAGAACAAGCCCGATGGGATTGGATTGAACAACATTTAGATTTTGCTTGGTTTAAGCGTAATGGTTTGGCGTTAGTAGTCGCTAATATCAATATTAATTATCGCTTACCTGCAAGTCTTGGTGATGAGTTAATTATTGACTGTGAAGTTGCTGAAGTTGGGATTAAAAGTGGTGTATTGTCTCAAAAGATAGTCAGAAAAAAAGATGGTGCGCTTATTTCTGATGCATTAATCACGTTTGTTCTTGTAGACATTAATACCAAAAAAGCACTGACCTTAACGGATCAGTTAAGAGAAAAACTAGAGTATGTACGTCAAGCATCATAATCTAGAGTGATTTCACATTATAAATAAGAGTAATTTGACCAAGATGAGTTAACTCAACGTAATTTAAGGTAGTGATAATGCATGAGTGGTTATCACTGCCTAAGCGAACAAGTTGCAGTGATAACGATCAAGTGGGCGATATTACAGTAACTATTTTAATCCTACTTTCTGTTTCATTGCCTGCATGATTTGCTTTTTATCAGCTAAATAAGTGTTTAATCCGCGTTGTCTTAAATGGCAAGCGGCACATTCACCACAGCCATCACCTTGAACACCGTTATAGCAGGTTAAGGTTTCATGGCGAACAAAATTTAATTTTTGGTAATAATCTGCTAATGCCCAAGTTTCAGCTTTATCTAGCCACATTAATGGAGTGATGAATTTAATATCACGCGCAATACCTAAATTGACTGCATGATTTAGTGCTTTGACAAATTCATCACGACAATCAGGATAGCCAGAAAAATCAGTCTCACAAACTCCTGTAATGACACTTTCAGCCCCAATTTGGTAGGCATAAATAGCGGCTAAAGTGAGGAAAAGAATATTTCTACCCGGTACAAAGGTACTTGGAATATCACTTTCTTCACTTTCTTTGAAATCAGGAACAGGTATATTGTCGCGAGTTAAGCTACTGATAGCGAGTTCATTGAGTAAATTTACATCCAAAACCTTATGCGCAGTTGCTCCTAGTAATTGACTTACTTTTTGTGCTACCTCAATTTCTTCTTTATGACGTTGCCCATAATTAAATGTGATGCAATGTACTTCATCGTACTTTTCTTTTGCTTGAATAAGGCATGTTGTCGAATCTTGCCCACCACTAAAGACAACGACCGTTTTTTTCATCGGAATACTCCTGAAAATCGAATTTACATAAGGATTAGTACGCATAAAAGTACATATATTATGACAATTTATTACCGATTTATCATTAGATGATTACTCTTATACTAAGGGGCAGGTTATCATTATTTTTTGTAGGGGCATATTTTGAAGGAGTATCTATGTTAGATAAGATTGACCGTAAATTATTAGCGCTATTACAGGAAGATTCAAGCCTCTCACTGAATACTTTGGCTGAGGCTGTTAACCTAACCTCAACACCTTGCTGGAAACGATTGAAACGACTTGAGGATGACGGTTATATTCGTAAACGAGTTGCCTTACTTGATAGCGAAAAAATTGGGCTAGGTCTAACAGTTATTGTTATGATTAGAACACAGCAACATAATAGCGAATGGTACGAACAGTTTGTTTCATTTGTTAAGCAAATGCCAGAAGTACTGACATTCTATCGAATGGCGGGTGAGTGTGATTATCTAATGCATGTTGAAGTGGTAGACATGAAAAGTTACGACTTGTTTTATAAGCGTATGGTTAATGGTGTACCAGGTCTTATTGACGTGACTTCTAACTTCGCAATGGAAAAAATTAAATACACAACGGCAATGCCGATACCTGAATAAGGTTCATCTTTACCAACTGGCACTTTTATTTTTTGTATAACCTTAGGATTTAAGGCGTGGCTCTATTTTCACAGCTCAGTTGGTATTTTCTCAGTGAATGGCGTCGTTATGTCGGTGCCATTTTCTTATTGATGGTTATCGCAGTATTACAGGTGATCCCTCCTAAAATTGTAGGGATCATTGTGGATGGTGTTGATAATCATAGTCTGTCGTTTAGCCAAGTAATGAATTGGGTTGGTGTGATGGTGTTAATTGCCCTCGCAGTTTATCTTTTACGTTATTTTTGGCGACTTTGGTTATTTGGTGCTTCTTATCAATTAGCCGTAAAACTGCGAATGCAGATTTATCAACAGCTTAATCAGCAATCCTCTTCTTTCTATCATCGTTATCGTACTGGCGATTTGATCGCTCGTACCACTAATGACGTTGATAAAGTCGTTTTTGCGGCTGGAGAAGGCGTTCTAACTTTAGTTGATTCAATGGTGATGGGACTTGCTGTCCTTGTGATGATGAGTATCCAGTTAAGCTGGGAACTAACACTAATTTCACTATTACCTATGCCACTAATGGCCATTTTGATTAAACGTTATGGTGATAAGTTACATAGCCGTTTTAAAACCGCGCAGGCACTTTTTTCGTCACTGAATAACCAAGCACAAGAAAGCCTGAGCAGTATTCGCATGATCAAATCATTCGGGCTTGAACAACAGCATGCTTCTCGTTTTGATGATGTTGCAAAAGAAACTGGGCGTCAAAATATGCGTGTTGCAAGAATTGATGCTTTGTTTGATCCCACCATTTTTATGGCGATCGGTTTTGCTAATTTGCTCGCAGTTGCTGGTGGGAGCTATCTGGTACTCAATGACAAAATGACATTAGGTGAATTAACTAGTTTTGTTATGTATTTAGGTCAAATGATTTGGCCTATGTTAGCGCTGGCATGGATGTTTAATATTGTTGAACGTGGCAGTGCTGCCTACAGCCGAATTAATAGCTTATTGAATGAAAAACTCGATATGATTGATGGTGATTTATCACCGAAACAAGGTCGAGGGATATTATCTGTTGATATCGATCGCTTTCAGTATCCTGAACAAACAACAGATGTGCTTAAAAATATTCATTTCACCTTATCTCCCGGCGATATGTTGGGAATTTGCGGAATGACTGGTAGTGGGAAAAGTACACTACTCACCGTTATCCAACGACTTTACGATGTAACTGAAGGTGAAATTTGTTTTCAATCCATACCTATTTACCAATTAAAACTCGATGAGTGGCGAGCGCGTTTAGCTGTAGTTAATCAAACACCTTTTTTATTTTCAGATACCATTGCAGGAAACATCGCATTAGGACGTCCTAATGCAACTAAAGATGAAATTGAAGCGGTAGCTAAACTGGCAAATATTCATGATGATATTCTGCGTTTACCTGAAGGGTATCAAACGCAGGTAGGTGAAAAAGGTGTGATGCTATCTGGCGGGCAAAAACAGCGTATTTCTATTGCGCGAGCGCTACTCTTAGATGCGGAAATTTTGTTATTAGATGACGCATTATCTGCCGTTGATGGACAAACTGAATATCAAATTTTACAAAATTTGTCGCAATGGCGAAAAGATAGAACGTTGATTATCAGTGCACATCGTTTATCTGCTTTGGTTGGTGCTACTAATATCCTAGTGTTAAAACAAGGCGAAATTGTAGAACAAGGTACGCATCAACAATTAATTTCAATACCTGGTTGGTATCAAGATATGTACCATTATCAGCAATTAGAGGCCGCGCTGGATGACGATCAGTAAAAATAAATCCGTTAAAGCGCTATTCCCTGCATTAAAGCGTCTTTTAACTTATGGTAAAACCTATCGCAAACCTATGACATGGGGCGTCATTATGTTGTGGGTAGCCGCAGTTGCAGAGGTGGGAGGCCCATTAATTGTGGGGTATTTCATTGATAAAAAAGTGGCTACGAATAATGTTGAATTAACATCTTCATTAGGTTTGGCATTGGCATTTATTCTTTTACAAATAATTGCAGCGACACTTCATTATTATCAGGCAATTGTGTTTAACCATGCGGCTGTTGGGGTTGTACAACAATTACGCACAGATGTGATGAGCGCTGCACTAAAGCAACCATTAAGTGCTTTTGATAATCAACCTGTAGGTCAATTAATTTCTCGTGTAACGAATGATACCGAAACAATTAAGGATTTGTTTGTTAACGTCTTACCGACATTGTTTCGTGCCATTGCGTTAGTGGTTGTTATGTTAATTGCCATGTTCTTATTAGAGTGGCAAATGGCATTGGTAGCGATGACTATCTTCCCTGCTGTTATTGGTGTGATGATGCTTTATCAGCGACTCAGTACACCGATAGTCCGCAATGTACGCCATTTTCTTGCCAATATTAATGATGGTTTCCATGAAGTTATCAATGGAATGTCAGTGATCCAGCAATTTAGGCAACAAGCTCGATTTGGTCAAAGAATGTCAGATGATAGCTGGCAGCATTATCAGGCCCGTATGAAAGCATTAAAACTTGATGGACTGTTATTGCGTCCTTTGCTAAGCATGCTCTCTGCGTTGGTTTTGTGTGGCTTATTGATGCTATTTGGCTATCAAGGCAGTGCAGTTATCGGCGTTGGGGTGATTTATGCGTTTATTAGTTATTTGGGGCGATTAAATGAACCGTTAATCACATTGACATCGCAGCAGTCCATTTTGCAACAAGCGGTTGTTTCAGGTGAACGTGTTTTTGAATTGATGGATGCACCTTCACAACATTACGGCTCATCATCACATATCATTACTCAAGGTAATATTGATGTTAATTCCTTATGGTTTGCCTATCGTGATGAACAATGGGTATTAAAGAATGTCAACTTAGCTATTCCTGCTCGTCATTTTGTGGCATTTGTTGGACATACAGGGAGCGGTAAAAGTACATTAGCAAGTCTGTTGATGGGAAATTATCCTTGGCAAAAAGGGAATATTTATTTAGATGGGCAACCTTTAGAGGATTACTCTCATTATGCGTTGCGCAGTGGTATTGCTATGGTGCAGCAAGATCCAGTTTTATTATCAGGTTCGTTGTATGACAACATTGCATTAGGGCGAGAATGTGATGAATCACATTTATGGCAGGTGTTAGAAACAGTACAACTTGATCAATGGGCTAAAGCATTACCAGAAGGATTACAAACAGAACTTGGCGAACAAGGTAGTCGCTTATCTGCGGGGCAAAAACAGTTACTTGCATTAGCACGTGTATTATTAATACCACCTTGTATTCTTATTCTTGATGAAGCAACAGCGAATATTGATTCAGGAACAGAGCAAGCCATACAAAAGGCATTAAAAGTAGTAAGAGAAAAAACAACCCTGATTGTTATTGCTCATCGACTTTCAACTATTATTGAAGCCAATGAAATTGTGGTGCTTCATCGTGGTGCAATTGTTGAACAGGGTGATCACATGGAATTACTCTCACAAAAAGGACGATACTATAATATGTTTCAATTACAGCAGGTTAGGGAATCTTTACAAGAACAAAATCCTGTCGAAGTAGAATAATTGACTTAAAATTAATATCTGATTTTTTTAAAGGGCACATAAAACAATGTGCCCTTTTTTATTTCCCATTATTTCGCTTTTATCAAAATAGCAGGCTTCTGTTTGCACCAATTCGGTGAGTTTATTAGTTCTATTTTTTAATAATTTAAATTTTTCTTTAAATATCATTATATTAAAAATTGGCATGTCCTTTGCTTTATAAACGTTGTTCTTTCTTACATAGACGAGGTTTATATGAAATATATCATCGCCATAATTAAGCCATTTAAATTAGAAGAGGTCAGAGAGTTACTTTCTGAGTTGGGTATAAAAGGGATGACAATCAGTGAAGTAAAGGGATATGGGCGACAGAAAGGGCATGCTGAGCTTTATCGAGGGGCCGAATATGAAGTCAATTTTCTTCCTAAAGTGAAAATAGAACTCGCCATCAGCGATGATCAACTTGAGCCTGTTATGCAAACAATTATGCAAGCGACAGATACGGGTAAAGTGGGAGATGGCAAAATTTTTGTTTTAGAATTATTACAAGCTGTTCGTATTCGTACGGGTGAGTTTGGTGATGAGGCTCTTTAAAGGAGAATTTCGATGAAAAGCTTACTTTCTTTATTATTAATGTTGGTGCTTACAAACTTTTCTTCATCAGCATTTGCCTCTGAAGTCTCGGTTATCGATAAAGCTGATAATGGTTTTATGTTGATTTGCACTGCACTGGTCTTTTTTATGACTATCCCTGGTATTGCCTTGTTTTATGGAGGATTGCTGAGAAGTAAAAACGTGCTCTCGTTGATAACACAAGTGATGATGATCTTTAGTGTCGTGGTCATTCTTTGGATAACTTTTGGCTACAGCTTAGCTTTTACTGCGGGTAATAAAGTGTGGGGTGGGTGGTCACTTACTTTTTTAAGTAATATTTCTTTGGCGTCTGTTTCAGGTTCCATTAATCAATATGTACACATTGCCTTTCAAGGCTCCTTTGCTGTGATAACGATTGCTTTGATTGTTGGTGCATTGGGTGAGCGAGTCCGTTTTTCTGCGTTGATTATTTTTACGATTATTTGGTTTACGTTTTCTTATATTCCGATCGCTCACATGGTATGGGGAGAAGGTGGCTGGTTAATTGATGATGGCGCTCTTGATTTTGCAGGCGGAACAGTGGTCCATATCAATGCGGCTGTTGCTGCCCTTGTTGGTGCTTACTTACTCGGTAAACGACGTGATTACCAACATACAGCCCTTAAACCTCATAATCTACCGATGGTATTTATTGGAACGGCTGTGCTTTATATTGGTTGGTTTGGTTTCAATGCAGGCTCTGCGGGAAGTGCAAATGCAATTGCAGCCTTAGCATTTTTGAATACAGTGATTGCAACTGCGGGGGCGGTACTTTCTTGGACTTTATCTGAATGGCTAGTCAGAGGAAAGCCATCAATGTTAGGCAGTTGCTCGGGTTGTATTGCTGGACTGGTGGCAATTACGCCAGCAGCGGGTACAGTCGGTGTTATGGGCGCATTATTTATTGGTGTGACAGGTGGAATTATCGGGCTTTGGGGAGTTGTTATTTTAAAACGGTGGCTAAAAGCCGATGATGTTTGTGATGTTTTTGGCATTCATGGAACTTGTGGCATTGTGGGGTGTTTATTAACGGGGGTATTTACGGCTTCATTTTTAGGGGGAGTGGGTTATAGCGATGGCATGACATTAAGCAAGCAAGTTTTAATACAGTTAATGAGTGTTGTTATTACAGTGATTTGGTCAGGTGTTGTCGCTTATCTTAGTTTTAAAATCGCAGATAAGCTGGTGGGGTTACGGGTTTCTGAAGAAGAAGAGCATGATGGATTAGATTTAACTTCTCATGGTGAACGTGCTTATCAGCAGTAATTGTCTATTCCCCCTCTTTTGAGGGGGGAATATGTTTATTTAATTTTAGGGCGTTTTTGACGAATAACTCCCTCTTGAACGGATGAAGCAACTAATTGGCCATTCGTGTTAAAGAATTTACCTCTAACAAATCCTCTCCCTCCTGATGCTGAAGGGCTTTCAATCACATACAGTAACCAGTCATCAATACGGAATGGACGATGAAACCACATTGAATGGTCTATTGTTGCTACTTGAAGATTTGGGTCCATAAATCCTAAACCATAAGGTTGGAGTGCAGTGGGTAAGAAGTCAAAATCAGAAACATAGCCCAACATATATTGATGTAAAAAAGGATCTGATGGCATTTCACCACGACTACGGTACCAAACATAGCGTTCAGGGGGTGCCTTAGAATAGCCAAAAGGGCTAAAGTATTGTACTGGACGAGCTTCAAAAGGGGTTTCTCGTAATGCTAAAGATTTAATCGGCTCTGGTAATTTAGGTGCCAATTTTTTCAAAATATCATCTTGTGAGATAAGCTCATTAGGAAAAGGAACATCAGGCATTGTATCTTGATGCTCAAAACCTTCCTCAAATTCTTGAAAAGAAACCGTCATATAGAAAATAGGTTTACCCTGTTGGATAGCACTGACTCTGCGTGTGCTAAATGAACCTCCATCACGAATAAATTCTACGTCATAAATAATGGGTTTATGGCTATCACCGGGACGTAAAAAATAGCTGTGAAAGGAATTAATATAGCGATTATCTGCAATAGTTTGTTTTGCTGCATACAGTGCCTGTCCTACAACTTGACCACCAAAAACTTGAGGTAATCCTAAATCTTCGCTTTGCCCTCTAAATAGACCTTCTTCTATTTTTTCAAGTGCCATTAAATTGATGAGATCTTTCAATGCCTGACTCATAGTGTACCTGTACCATTAGATCGGGTTATTTTTTATAAAGTGATTATATACAATCCTAAAAATATAAAAAAATAATCTCCTTTTTATCTTCAATAGCAACCTAATGATAAATGAACATAGGCAATGAGATTATTGTTTATTAGCTTATTGAATACGATCTTATGGGTTTATGAAAGACAAAAAGAGCGCTAAAGGTAGATGAATAAGAGATATGCCTTAATTTGGGTAATTAATCATCACTTAGGCTCACTGTCCTTGCTATTTTTGTGAGTTTAAAACATAATGCGTGACGTCTTAGCAATAAGACAATCTATGGGGTCTTGTTGGTTCTCCCGCAACGCTAACTTGTTAACTCGGTCAGGTCCGGAAGGAAGCAGCCATGGCAGGTGTCGCGTGTGCCGGGATGTCGCTGGCAAGGCCCCACCCAATTTCTAGCCTTCGTAATTTATCTCTTCCTAATTTTCCACTAATACGCTTTTTGTGTGTTATTTCCCCATTTTTGAATATCAACATTACGTATGTAGAAAATAATAAATTCAATGTATATGGCCGTATTTTTAGAAAACGAATGATGATATTTATAATATAGAAGGGGAATTTTGGGTAAAATAATGCAGTCATGCCGTAATAAGTTAACGGCATGATGGTGTGTAATCATACTACTGATAAGAAAACGTGAATAAAAACGATATCTAAATTAAGAACTAATAACCCTACTACTATAAAAAATAAAAATAGCAAAAATAAAATTAAGGTAATTAAATAGAACTAAATTATCTTACAAATTTCCAAACAGATGCTGGAATTTTGTCATAGAGTTTATTCATTGTGAGCTCAGCTAAACGATGATCAGCCGCTGAATAAAATAGCTCCAGCTCATCATCAGAGAGTTCGTATTTATTTTTTTCAATTACTCGCTCTAATGTTTCGATTGAGGTGCATTTTCTTAAACGCATTAGATAGTCTGTCTTAGTCATGTTGTCTTTTCTCTATTATTTAGAATAAAACTAAAGATAATTAAATTTACTTAATATAACTTTTTGGGTTGTTGGCTATAAGGGTTAAAAGCGAATGATTTAACTCTTTCCAATTATTGATGTCTGAGTAAGAAATTGATGTATTACCAAATAAACGATATGTTTCTTCAAGGTACTCTTCTATAAGAGTGTTAATTATTTGTTTATCTGGGTGTTTAATCTTAAATTTCCAACTAAAGTCCATAATGTGTTCAATTAAGACATTAAGGTCAACGCTTTTTGTGCTACTCAGATCATTGTGCCAAACGGTGTTGCCTTTATCTAATGAGCCTAAAGCTTGCTGTAATAGCTCTTCACATAAAAACGACAATTCAGCTAAATCTACTTTTTCTGGTGAATATTCGTCCATAACTTATCGTGGCTGAATTAATAGAAAATATTCATTAATAATGGTAAATACGTAGAGTTAGACTTATTAATGAGACACTTCACATAATTCATTAATGGATTAATAAAAAAACACAAACTCGAGATTGGGCATTTATATTTACCCGTATGCTAAAAGAGTTTAATAATTATATATATTATTTCTAACAAAGTAATAGCATACCAAAAGATGATATCAAATACTCATTGCATACAAGGGAGTTTAAAAAACACACAATAAAATGTTTCTTTGCTTAATATAGCACTATTATCGCATAAGTCACTATCTGAACAACAGAATTTTGTCTATTTTCGTAAAAATTAATATATTCCAATCAAGATGGTAATTTTTTAACATTATGATTATCTTTGTTTTTATTGTGTTTTACATGTTTAAGCGTGTAAATGAGGTCTATTTAGCGTTGTTATTTATAAATAACAGTCTGTTTGATTTTGACAAAAAGTCATATATAAGAAAAAAAATAAAATGAGTTTATTGATTAAAGAGATATTTTTTTAAAATAATATACTGAGATAAGTTTTCATTTTAAATGATATATCAATAGATAAAGAAAAAGGTCGCTTACGCGACCTTTTTGGTATTCACCGATAAATTAGTGTGAATTACTTGGGTGCTCTAAATCTTCGTTTTTCTTCGCAAATCGTCTACGGATCACGACGAAGAAAATAGGAACAAAGTAGATAGCAAGAGAGGTTGCGGCAATCATACCACCGAATACACCGGTACCTACTGAGTTTTGTGCACCAGAACCTGCACCATTACTTAATACCAGAGGAATAACCCCTAACATAAAGGCCAGAGAGGTCATTAGAATTGGACGTAGACGCATTCTAACAGAGTCTAACGTTGCTTCTATGAGTCCTTTGCCTTCTTTTTCCATCAAGTCTTTGGCGAATTCAACAATCAAGATTGCGTTTTTCGCCGATAACCCAATGGTTGTTAAGAGCCCAACCTTAAAGTAAACGTCGTTCTCAAGGCCTCGGAATGTGGTAAACAACAGCGCACCAATAACACCCAGAGGAACCACGAGCATAACGGAGAACGGTACTGACCAGCTTTCATAAAGAGCCGCAAGGCAGAGGAATACAACTATCAAGGAAATGGTATACAGCGCAGGCGCTTGGTTACCAGATAAACGTTCTTGATATGACATTCCTGTCCATTCATAACCAATACCACTTGGTAATTTACTTGCGAGATCTTCCATCATTAGCATTGCATCACCACTACTTTGGCCTGGTGTTGCACTACCTTGAATTTGGACTGCTGGTAAACCGTTATAACGCTCTAAACGCGGAGAGCCATATAACCAAGGATCTTTACTTGTATCAATGAACGATGAGAATGGAACCATCTGACCGACATTGTTACGAACATAAAGATTACCAATATCTTGTGGCAACATGCGGAATTGTGATTCAGCTTGAACATAAACTTTCTTAACACGACCACGGTCGATAAAGTCGTTTACGTAGCTACCACCAAACATGGTACCTAATGTTGAATAGATATCGCTGATTGCAACACCTTGAGCCTGCGCTTTTTCTAGGTCAATATATAGACGATACTGTGATGTATCTTCCTGACCATTAGGGCGCACACCCGTTAACATTTGAGGTTGTTGTGCAGCAAGTCCAAGAAGTTGATTTCGGGCTTCCATTAGTTTTTCATGACCGAGGTTAGCTTTATCGACTAACTCGAATTCGAAACCACCCGCAGAACCTAATTCAACAATCGCTGGAATGTTAAAGGAGTAAACAAAGGCTTCTTTAATTTGGGATAATGCCATATTGGCACGACCTACAATTGCCGGAACTTTGTCTTCATCTGCTTTACGTTCATCCCAATCATTCAATACAACGAAGACCAGACCCATATTTTGGCCTTGACCACCGAAGCCGAAGCCACTTACGGTAAAGACGGATTTAACGAGTTCTTTTTCATCGGTATTGAAGTAGTCGTTTACTCTTTCTAATACGTCTTGAGTCTGTTCTTGTGTGGAGCCCGCAGGTAACTGAACCATTGTCAGTAATACCCCTTGGTCTTCCTCTGGTAAGAACGATGCAGGTAAGCGAATAAACATTAATGCCATGCCTGCGACTAATAAAACGTAAATTAATAAGTAACGGCCAGTACCACGAAGAGTACGGGATACACTGTCAGTATAGTGATGGCTGCTTTTTTCAAAGGTGCGGTTAAACCAACCAAAGAAGCCGGTTTGCACACCATGACTGCCTTTTGGTATTGGTTTTAACATTGTGGCACAAAGCGCTGGTGTTAAAATCAATGCAACGAAAACAGACAGAACCATTGCTGATACGATGGTGATAGAGAACTGGCGATAAATCGCACCTGTTGAACCACCAAAGAATGCCATTGGAATAAATACCGCAGAAAGCACGAGGGCAATACCCACCAGTGCACCTTGGATTTGCCCCATAGATTTACGTGTTGCTTCTTTAGGTGATAAACCTTCTTCTTGCATAACACGTTCGACGTTTTCAACCACAACGATGGCATCATCCACCAGAAGTCCGATGGCAAGCACCATCGCAAACATCGTCAAGGTATTTATCGAATAACCAAACGCCGAGAGTATGGCGAAAGTACCCAACAATACAACAGGTACTGCAATAGTTGGAATTAACGTAGCTCGGAAGTTCTGTAAGAACAGATACATAACTACGAATACCAACATAATGGCTTCAATAAGCGTTTTTACCACTTCGAAAATAGAGATCTTAACGAACGGCGTTGTATCATAAGGATAAACGACCTCTAATCCCGCTGGGAAGAACGGTTCCATTTCAGCTAATGCAGCACGCACAGCGGTTGCTGTATCTAATGCGTTAGCGCCCGTTGCTAGCTTAATACCGATACCAGAAGCGGGTAATCCATTAAAACGAGCAACAGTACTGTAGTTTTCAGCACCCATCTCAACTACACCGAGATCTTTTAGTTTAACCTGTGAACCGTCTGTATTGACTTTCATCAGGATATCACCGAATTGTTCTGCGGTATTAAGTCGGGTTTGAGCAATAATAGAGACGTTTAAACGCTGACCAGGTACAGGAGGTGTGCCCCCTAATTGACCTGCTGCCACTTGGTTATTTTGTGCTTTAATCGCATTAGTAACATCAAGTGTTGTCATGTTGTATTTCACCAGTTTATCTGGGTCTAACCAGATACGCATTGCGTATTGAGTACCAAATAACTGGGTTTCACCCACACCGGTTACACGGCTTAACGGGTCTTTAATCGTTGCACCCACATAGTCTGCGATATCATCTTGTGTCATTGAACCGTCATTTGAGATGAAACCGGCGACCATCAAGAATGAACTTGAGGATTTATCAACACTAATCCCTTGCTGTTGCACTTCCTGAGGTAATAGCGGCATTGCCAATTGCAGTTTATTTTGCACTTGGACTTGCGCGATATCAGGATCAGTACCTGCTTCAAAGGTCAGAGTGATATTCATCATACCTGCAGAGTCACTGGTTGCAGACATATACACCATGTTATCGATACCATTCATATTTTGTTCGATAACTTGGGTAACTGTATTCTGCACCGTAGTGGCGTCAGCACCTGGATAAACCGCAGAGATAGAAATCGCTGGCGGTGCAATCGTTGGATACTGGGCAACAGGCAGTTTGATGAGTGCCAGAAGACCTGCGAGCATGGTAATTATCGCAATTACCCACGCAAATATCGGTCTATCTATAAAAAACTTAGGCATGGATCACCGACTCCTTATTGAGGATTCTTAGCTGGCTCAGTTTGTTCAGGTGATGGCTTCGCATCTAAATTCTCTTCTTGAGGTGTTACGGTCATTTTTGGTTTTGCTTTTTGCAATCCAGAAACGATAACGCGCTCACCTACCTGAACACCACTAGTTACTAGCCATTTATTACCAACAGCTTGTGATACTTGAATAGTACGAACTTCAACAACGTTGTCTTTATTAACAACCATTGCTGTTGCATCACCACGCGCAGTACGAATAACAGCTTGTTGTGGGATTAAAATAGCATCTTGACGAATACCATTTTCTAATTTAGTACGAACAAACATACCTGGTAATAGTTCCCCTTTCGGGTTAGGTACGATAGCTCGCATAGTAATAGAACCTGTTGTTTCATCAACAGTGACATCAGAAAACTCTAAATGCCCTTTCTGTGCATAAGATTGCCCATTGGTCAGTGTTAAATGAACAACTGGTTTACCTTGCTCTTGGCGAATAGCACCACTATCAATTTCATTTTTTAATTTCAGATAATCTTCACTCGATTGTGTCACATCGACATAAATCGGATCGATTTGCTGAACAGTTGTCAGTGCAACTTGTTGACCCATTGAAACCAATGCGCCTTCAGTGACAGTTGATTTACCTGAACGGCCTGAAATTGGAGATGTTACTTTTGTGTATTCAAGATTGATTTTTGCACTTGTCACAGCAGCTTCTGCAGCTCTAACAGCAGCAACGGCTTGTGCGTATTGAGATGTTGCGGCATCAAAATCTTGTTTACTGACATAGTTTGTACCTAGCAGAGGCTTATAACGCTCCACAGTGAGACGCGCTATTTCAGCATTTGCTTTCGCTTTCGCAAGTTCAGCTTGTGCACTATTTAAAGTTGCTTCAAAAAGAGCTGGATCGATTTGGTACAGTGATGTACCTGCTTCTACATAGCTTCCTTCTGTGTAATTGCGCTTTAAAATAATACCGCCAACTTGAGGGCGAACTTCAGCAATACGGAAAGCTGATGTACGACCTGGTAAATCAGTGGTGATTGTCAGAGCTTGCGAGCCTAACGTCACAACACCTACAGCAGGTGCAGGAGGTGGACCTCCAGCAGACTGTTTAGCTTTGTCGTCACATCCAGCAAGAACCAAGCTGCCTGATAGCACTAACAGAGCCAGAGGCAAAACCCCTCTGTTTTTTCGCATAAGAAAACCTCTATTCAAACGTTGTTTCCCGGGATAAAAATAATTAAGTTGATGATTGATTGCGATGTATAGTACAAACATACATGAATGTATGTAAATTAACTTCAGTCAAAATCGAGGATTAATGGCACGAAAAACTAAACGGCAGGCACAAGAGACAAGACAGCAGATTATTGATGCTGCACTTAGGCTGTTTACTGTGCAAGGCGTTTCTGCCACATCACTTTCAGATATTGCAACCGCTGCAGGAGTTACCCGTGGTGCAATATATTGGCACTTTAAAAATAAAGTGGATTTATTTACTGAAGCGTGCGAACTCACCGACTTAAAAATAGAATCTTTAGAAATAGAGTATCAAACAAAATACCCAGATGATCCACTATTTGTATTAAGAGAATTGCTTATTTACATATTGACATCGATTGTCGAAGATCCTAAACATAATGCACTTTTAGAAATATATTTCCATAAATGCGAATTTGTCGGTGAAATGACACCAATTGTTGAAATTCGCAGAGAATTGTGTGCAGCTGATTACTCTAGAATAGAGCAATCTTTATCTCGTTGTGTTGAAAAAAAACAACTTCCTGCCAACCTTAATTTAAGACGAGCCGCCATTATGTTAAGAGCTATGATGACTGGTCTTGCTGAAAATTGGTTATTTTCACCAGAAAGCTTTTCTATCAAAGATGAAAGTCAATATTTGGTTGATAGCTTTATTGATATGATAAAGCACAGTGCAAATATGAGAATATCTGCGTCCTCTTAATTTATTATTAAACAAAAGGAAGACATTTATGAGTAAGGTCTTAGTTATTGCTAATGGTGCAGCTTATGGTAATGAGTCATTATTTAACGCGTTGCGTTTATCTATTACATTAAAAGAACAACACCCAGAAACTCAATTAAATATCTTTTTAATGTCAGATGCTGTTACTGGGGCTTTAGCTCGCCAACAGCCTAAAGAAGGTTATAACTTACAACAAATGCTGGAAATTTTAACGGCACAAAATGTTCCGGTTAAATTATGCAAAACATGTACAGATACTCGTGGTATCAGTGAGTTACCATTAGTTGATGGTGCCGAGTTAGGTACATTAGTTGATTTGGCACAATGGACGCTCGATGCGGATAAAATTCTAACATTCTGATTGTCACTTCATTTTCTCAGGCGAGAAACAACCCAAGCAACTTGTTCTGTTTACACTGCCAATTGAACGTAATTGGATTATACTAATAAACAGTTTTTCAATATTAATTGAACAAGTTGCTTAACCATGCGGATACAAACTTTTTTTTCTCAATTCAATAATCGAATGACGACGATTGTCGCCGCCACTGCTATTATTTTTATTCTTTGGTGCCTCTCCATTACCTCAGTTTTAGCTGCGGTTCCCAGTAATTTACCTACTCAAGAAAATATTCAAAACCAGCTTAATTTATTAAATAAACGTAGTGAGTTAAGCGCAGAAGATAAATTAACAATTGCGGATTTAGAACAATCTCTTTTATTACTCGATAATATTCAACAGCTAGAAAAAAAATCAGTAAATTACGATAAAACGGTAGATCAACTACCTGAAAAGCTGCGTAGTACGCAATATCAACTTAATCAATTAAAGCAAAAAGTCGCCAATAAAGAAGTGGGTGACTACCAAAAATCATTGGAAGCATTGCCATTATCAACATTAGAATCACAATTAGAAAGTGTTTTACAATCCTTACAAAAATCCCAAGATGATTTAGCTAATTACAGTAATGAACTTATCGTATTACAGACACAACCTGAAAGGGCCCAATCTGTTTTATTTAATAATTCAGATAGATTGCAACAAATAAGGACATTGCTGAATAAAAGTAGTGCAGATAAAGCACAAATGCGGCCTTCTGCTGTGCAGTTATTACAATTAGAGCAATATTATCTTCAGCAACAAAATAATTTTCAAAAGCGTACATTACAGTCAAATGTGCAATTACAAAGCTTGTTACAACTCCAACGTGACTATAGCTCTGCGTATATAGACCTTTCACAGGAACGTGCACAACTGCTTCAAGATGCTATCAGTGATAAACGTCTAGACAGTTCAGAAGAAACAGCTAAAGAAGCACAAAGCACAGAACTAGATAATCAAGCCATTAATACTGATCCATTCTATTTAGCGCAAACAGAAATCAATAAGCATCTTAGTGATAAACTGATCGTTACAACACAAAATAATAACGAACTAAATCGCCATAGCTTAATGGTGAAAAATCGCTTAGATAGAGCCATCCAATCTGAACGAAACCTAAAAGAACAAATTGATGTATTAAAAGGAAGTTTATTACTTTCCAGAATTTTATTTGAAGAGCAAGTTGATTTACCAGATGGTATTTTTATTAATAATTTGCCGGATAAAATTGCTGATTTGCGGTTAGAGCAATTTGAAATTAATAAACAACGTGATCAGATAATACAACCCAATATCTATATTGATCGGTTGATGCAGGAATACCAAATCACGCATCCTGAAGTCACCGATCCTAATGCACTAAAAGAGTTACATAGTGCATTAGAATTACTTGTTGATGCGCGTCGGGAGTTGCTTGATAAACTTAATAATCAATTAGGTAATCAAATTTCAGGATCGATTAACCTGCAAATGGATCAGCAACAATTACGCAGTGTCGTAAGCTCTTTAGAAAGTACATTAGCACAACAAATTTTCTGGGTGAGTAGTAATAAACCTATCAATCTCAATTGGTTTTCAACGTTTCCTTCACAAGCGGTGGCAGAATTCCAAAGTTTTAAATTGAATTGGTCAAATGAAAATCTGTTGATCGGGGCTAAGAAATCACTCCCTGTCCTTATTGCCCTGATCCTGTTTGGTTTAATACTAATTTGGCAACGTAAAAAACTTGATACTCAGTTTGAAAAACTTAATGGGGACATTAATAAGCTCAATAAAGATTCTCAGCTACATACACCACTGGCGTTAGGTATTGTTTTCTTAAAAACATTACCTCTTTCTTGTTTTGTTTTAGCAATTGGCTATTGGCTAATAAATAGTTTTAACGTGCAACAAGAGTTTATCTGGTCTTTTGCTTGGCAATTTGCGGTATTTTGGCTGATGTTTGAATGGTCTTATCGTTTAATGTCTGATAATGGCGTTGCTGTAAAACATTTTAAAATCCCTGTAGAGCGAGTTCAGCAAAATCGTAAACGTTTATTGCGTCTTTCTCTTCCTATGTTGCCGATTATTTTACTTTCTGCTTACGGTATTAATAACCCATTATCACTGGTGGGCGATGTTATTGGGCAGTTGGTTGCGATTATTTCACTGTTTTGTATTAGTTTATGTGCATTGCCGTTTTGTCGCGAAATGTGGCAAGAAAAGGGTAATCATGTTGTTAGAACGGTTGTGATCACCCTATTAACGTTCTCGCCTTTAATTTTAATGGGATTAGTGATTTTTGGTTATTACTATACGGCGTTGCGTTTAGCAAATCGCTGGATTGATAGCTTATATCTGCTTATGTTGTGGTTTATTGCTTATCATGCCAGTTTGCGGGGATTAACCGTGGCGGCTCGAAGACTTGCTTACCGTCGAGCTCTTGAGCGTAGACAAGCGATGTTAAAAGAAAAAAAAGAGGGCGAAGATAATAGTCTGGAGCCTATCCAAGAGCCTCCAATGGATATGGATCAAATCAATCAGCAATCATTAAGACTGACAACAATGATTTTGTTTATCATTTTTGCGTCTAGTTTCTACGGGATTTGGTCCGATTTTATTACTGTGTTTACCTATTTAGATGGTATTTCACTCTGGAGTTATACATTACCCACAGAGTTAGGGAATGTTGTTAAAGCCGTCACAGTGGCAGATCTTTTATTGTCTGTTTCTATCATGGCAATCTCTTGGTTTATGACGCGAAATTTACCGGGTTTATTAGAGGTATTAATTTTATCGCGTATCAAACTGCAACAAGGCGCTTCTTACGCTATTACGACTATTTTAACCTACGTTATTATTGCAATAGGTACTATTGTCTCTCTGGGTATATTAGGTGTGGCATGGGAAAAACTACAATGGTTAGCGGCGGCTTTAACGGTAGGATTAGGGTTTGGTTTACAAGAAATATTCGCAAACTTTGTGTCTGGTTTAATTATTTTGTTCGAAAGGCCTGTCAGAATTGGTGATACGGTTACTATTGGTAGTTATTCCGGTACTGTTAGCCGAATTCGAATTAGAGCAACAACAGTGACAGATTTTGATCGTAAAGAAGTGATTATTCCTAATAAAGCCTTTGTAACAGAGCGGCTTATTAACTGGACATTATCTGATACTGTCACACGCATTATTATTCAGGTAGGGGTGGCATATGGATCTGATCTTGATAAGGTCAAAGCTATCTTAATGAAAGCAGCGAAAGAGAATACCAGAGTGATGACTGAACCTGAGCCCGTCGTATTATTTACCGAGTTCGGCGCCAGTACGCTAAACCACGATTTACGTTTTTATGTCAGAACATTAGGTGATAGAAGCATTGCAATTGATGAAGTAAACCGTGCAATTGATAAGCTTTGTAATGAAAACGATATTAATATTGCGTTTAACCAACTTGATGTTTATTTGCATAATAAACAAGGTGATGAAATACAAGAGGTAAAACGACCCCTTGATGGTTCGACACCTGAAGCCAATACCCCTTTTGCTTAATTAAGGGGCGTGTTTGTTGATTGTGTCGCCAATTTGTTTTCATAATCTTGGCGCACAATCTCAAGGGCTTCTAGTGCTGTTTTAGGATCAATATGGTGACTTTCAAGTAAGTAGATAAGATCAACGGCCAACTGAACAGATTTTGGTGCTTCTTTTAAACTCATAATTATCGCCTTTAAAATTTATCTTCTTGTTTTTCAATGCTTTTTTCAATGGAGAAAAGGGCGTTTTTACAACGCGCTAGGCGATTCTCAAGTGCGGCAATCTCTTTTTGCAATTCTTGTTGTTGCATAAAACTCTGTGCTTGCGTTAATGAAAGCTCTCTATCTTGGATCATGGCGTGTAATCTGCGCTCATAATCCTGATGTTGGGCAAGTTTTTGGTATAAATCGACACTTTTTTTTCGTTGAGTAAGCTGGTTCTCTTGCTTTCTTAGTGTTTGTGTCGATAATTCACGAGTTAATGCTTCTATTTGTTGTAGGATTTGTGTGGCCAGAAATTTAACCTGCTGGCTTCGTTGTGCCTCAACACAAGCGATTAACTGGGTAAAATTATCGCGGATCTGTTGCATATAGCCGCCAAGTGAATCACTCCGGCGGTGGAACAGTGCTGTGTCGAAGCAAGGTGCTGCAATTTTTTTGTTTGCAATAGGTGCCAGTGTTTCGGCAAGATTGTCTATCTGTTTTTTAAACAAGCTTAAAGGATCGGGTTTATTCATCTGGTTCTTGTTCCTGGTTTGATAAAAACATGAATTGACTTAAAGCAACAAAAAAAGAGTTGTTAACTGGCTTTCTGTTGCATTTTAACGGCATATTGCATAGATTCTATCGTTTCGTTTTTTATTATGGCACTGATTATGACTGCTAACGCGCAACAACTGCAATTTATTAAAGACAGTATTGAAACCATTCCTGATTATCCAAAAGAAGGGATATTATTCCGTGATATCACTACATTACTGGATAATCCTGCTGCATATCAGGCAACCATTGATTTATTGGTAGAACACTATCAAGGTCAGGGTATCACTAAAGTCGTGGGTACCGAAGCTCGCGGTTTCCTATTTGGTGCTCCGGTTGCTTTACGCCTCGGCGTTGGTTTCGTTCCTGTTCGTAAAAAAGGTAAATTGCCTCGCGAAACGCTCAGTGAAACTTATGATTTGGAATACGGCACAGATACTTTAGAGATCCACAAAGATAGCATTACGGATAAAGACAAAGTATTAATGGTTGATGATTTACTGGCAACAGGTGGCACCATTGAAGCAACTGCACGTCTTATCCGTCGCTTAGGTGGAACCGTGACAGAAGCTGCATTTATTATCTGCTTACCTGATTTAGGCGGTATTGAACGCTTAGAAAAACAAGGTGTTCACAGCTTTACTCTGGTTGATTTTCCAGGACATTAATTTCTTCACTGTTTAAAATGGGGTGATATACGCCATTATTTTAAACATGAGTAATAGTGCGGGTGCTTTTGTTTTATTTATGATGTGATATATAAATATCTACGGCCCGCACAATTGATTTTCCTCTCTAATACATGTCAAATATTTGACGGTTCTTTCATCAATATCTCATTTGTTTCTGACAAATCTCGCTCAATGGGGCATCCCTGTGTTAGCATAGAGATAAATCTCGTTCAAATTTAGCGGAATCAATGAGCTATCAGGTACTTGCCCGTAAGTGGCGCCCACAAACTTTTAACGATGTTGTCGGTCAACGTCATGTGTTGACGGCTTTAGCTAATGGTCTTGATCATCAGCGACTTCATCATGCCTATCTTTTTTCTGGCACTCGAGGTGTCGGAAAAACCACTATTGCCCGATTATTTGCCAAAGGGCTCAATTGTGAAACAGGTATTACGAGTAAACCTTGTGGTCAATGTGCAAATTGCCTTGAAATAGAACAAGGGCGTTTTGTCGATTTAATCGAAATCGATGCTGCATCGCGTACCAAGGTAGAAGATACCCGTGAATTGCTTGATAATGTGCAATATGCGCCAGCACGTGGACGTTTTAAAGTCTACTTGATTGACGAAGTTCACATGCTTTCTCGCCACAGTTTTAATGCGCTATTAAAAACACTAGAAGAACCACCAGAGCACGTTAAGTTTCTACTGGCGACAACCGATCCACAAAAATTACCAGTCACGATTTTATCGCGTTGCTTGCAATTTCATTTGCGTGCATTAGACATTGACCAAATTGCAACGCAACTCGAAAAAGTGCTTACTGCCGAACACATTGAAAATGATGTAAGAGCACGCCAGCTTATTGCTCGTGCCGCCGATGGTAGTATGCGAGATGCTTTAAGCTTAACAGATCAAGCTATAGCAAGTGGTGAAGGTGTTGTCACAGCAGATGTTGTAAGCCAAATGCTTGGCACTATTGATGATGCACAACCTTTAGCATTGATTGAAGCACTGGTAAAAGCAGATGGTCAACAAGTGATGTCGTTGGTCAATGAAGTGGCTTCAAGAGGAACTGATTGGGAAAACTTCTTGGTTGAAACTCTTTCATTATTGCATCAAGTTGCCATGCTGCAATTATTGCCTAGTGAGGATAATCCCCAAGAACAATTTACCCAAGAGCGTTTACGTCTATTGGCTAAATCTGTTTCACCACAAGATTTACAACTCTATTATCAAACCTTATTAGTTGGACGAAAAGAACTGGCTTATGCGCCAGATAGACGCATGGGCGTTGAAATGACGCTATTAAGGGCGTTAGCTTTTCATCCCAAAACAGTGATTGATGAGGTTTCTTCTGCGCCATTAGCGCAAACTTTGCCCTCTACGTCATCGCCAACGAATCGAATGCCAGTGAGTCATGCGCAACAAGTGCCTCAAACTCATTCGTCACAAAATACTCGTTCCTCTTCGCCCATGGATAATGCCTCGTTAGGTAATAGTCCAGCGGCACAACTTTTAAGAGCACGGCAGGCAATAAAGGGGACAGAACAACAAACCCCGCCAAAAAAGTCTGAACCGGCTACGCCAAACCAGGCTAAGCCGGCTGCTAGTGCATTAGAACGGCTAGCAGCCGTGAGTGAAAGACGCCAACAAGTTGCTAAGCGTCAACCTAATCCTAATGCACCTGAAAAAAAGAAAAAAGAAGCGTATCAATGGCGTCCTCAAAATCCTGAGTTGATGTCAACGCAAGAGACAGTGTCTTCGCCTAAAGAAATTAAAGAAGTTCTCGAATACGAAAAAACGCCAGAATTAGCGGCCAAAATTGCGAAAGAATCACAAGAAAGAGATGCGTGGGCTGCTGAAATTGAAAAAATGCCATTACCTAAGTTGGTGCAACAACTGGCATTAAATGCGTATAAAGAGACAGTAAGTGAAGAAAATGTGATTTTGCATTTACGAACTAGACAGAAACATTTAAATTCAGCAAATGCATTACGCACACTCACAAATGCATTAAGTGAATTGCATGGAAAAGCAATTTCACTCACAATTATAGAAGATGATAATCCAGCGGTAAAAACGCCGTTGGAGTGGCGACAAGCCATTTATGATGAAAAATTGGCGTTATCGCGTCAATCGATTATTACGGATAAAACAATTCAAACATTACAGCAATATTTTGATGCTGAATTGGATGAAGAGAGTATCCGACCTGTTTAATCGCAACATATTGTATGACTTCATACTGTGTGGCTTTTACAAAGAGAGACAATTATGTTCGGAAAAGGTGGTTTGGGCAATCTGATGAAGCAAGCCCAACAAATGCAAGACAAAATGCAACAAATGCAAGAAGAGATCGCAAACTTAGAAGTGACCGGTGAATCTGGCGCTGGCTTAGTCAAGATCACTATCAATGGTGCTCATAATTGCCGTCGTGTTGAAATCGATCCTAGTCTGTTAGAAGATGACAAAGAGATGTTAGAAGATCTGATTGCTGCCGCCTTTAATGATGCTGCGCGTCGTATTGATGAAACGCAAAAAGAGAAAATGGCCTCTGTCTCTAATGGTATGCAATTACCACCAGGCTTTAAGATGCCATTCTAATGCAAACTAGCCCACTTCTTGAATCATTAATGGAAGCGTTGCGTTGTTTACCCGGCGTCGGGCCTAAATCAGCGCAACGAATGGCTTTCCAACTGCTTCAGCGTGATAGAAGCGGTGGTATGCGGCTTGCACAAGCGTTAACACGTGCAATGTCTGAAATCGGTCATTGCTGTGATTGCCGAACTTTTACTGAAGAAGAGCGTTGTACTATCTGTGCCAATGCTCGTCGCCAGCAAAATGGGCAAATTTGTGTTGTGGAAAGTCCTGCGGATATTCATGCTATCGAGCAGACAGGGCAGTTTGCGGGGCGATACTTTGTTTTAATGGGACATTTATCCCCTTTAGATGGTATCGGACCGATGGATATAGGTTTAGATAGGCTTGAAGAGCGTTTGAGCCAGGAAACAATTTCAGAAGTTATCTTGGCTACAAACCCGACAGTGGAAGGTGAAGCAACAGCCAACTATATTGCTGAGATCTGTGCTCAGTATGATATTACAGCAAGTCGGATTGCTCACGGGGTTCCTGTGGGAGGCGAGCTTGAAATGGTTGATGGTACAACACTTTCACACTCTATTGCTGGACGCCAAAAGATCCACTATTAACATCATAAATCAATTATTAAAAAAGCACCTTTTACTTGATGTAATAAGGTGCTTTTTTCATTTAACACCATGGAAAGCTTCGCAATTTTTATTAAAAGTAAGGTAATTACCCTTTAAAATTTCTTTTTCTAAGAAATATCTTTATCTTCAATTTATTCCTTTTTTCTTTCTGATGAATTTAGCACCTTTATGTTACATTAATCATTATCATGAAAAATAATAACTGAATGATGGAGCATCTTATGATCCCTGACGTAGCCTTAGTTGATAACAGTGAACAACGTACCCCTCTGATCTTAGTATTAGATAGCTCCGGTAGTATGTATGGTCAGCCTATTCAACAATTAAATGAAGGCCTTAAGCTACTAGAACAAGAACTAAAAAATGATGTTATTGCAGCAAAACGCGTACGTATTTTAGTGATTGAGTATGGTGGATATGATCAATGTACTGTGCATGGTGATTGGAAAGATGCTATGGATTTTACCGCCCCCATTTTAGAAGCAAATGGCACAACCCCGATGGGGCAAGCTGTTACGCTGGCGCTTGAAGAAATAGAAGCTGAAAAACAGCGCTTTAAACAAGCAGGCGTTGCTTATACACGTCCTTGGTTATTTTTAATGTCTGATGGTGTACCAACCGATCAATGGGAACAAGCAGCGCAGCTTTGTCGCGAAGCAGAAGAAAACCAAAAAACAACTGTATTTCCGATTATGGTTGATGGTGCATCAGCAGAAGTGATGGGAAGTTTTAGTCGTAATGGTGTTAATGGCGTGAAAATGCTTAAAGGGTTGCAATTTAAAGAATTATTCTTGTGGTTAAGTGCCAGTATGCAAGTGGTTTCTCAATCAACGCCGGGTGGCACTGCACAATTACCGTCAACAGATCCTTGGGCGAGTGTACCTGTTTGATGAACGATTGGTTAGCTTATGGGGCATCGGTGACAGGAATTGCCCATCAAGAACGACAAATTCCTTGCCAAGATGCTTATTTTATTCGTCGTAAAGGTGAGTATCTTATCGCTGCTGTTTGTGATGGTGCTGGCTCCTCTCGTTATAGTGAGCAAGGTGCTCAGCTCGTTGCTCGGTTATTTACGTTACGTATCACAGAGTGGCCAAACATTAATTTATTAACCGAAAAACAGATAACACAAGGCGCAAAACAACTTATTGAAGATATTCGACTCCAACTGGCTGAATATGCAGAAATAAAACAATGTGCGCTTAATGAATATGCATCAACACTGGTTGCATGTTGGGTTGGTGATGATAGTGGCTATTTATTCCATTTGGGTGATGGTATTGCAGTAGTGGAATATTGCGATGGTACAAGTTATGTATCACGACCTGAAAATGGAGAATATGCTAATCAAACGTGGTTTGTGACGTCAGAAAATTGGGAAGCGCATTTACGCGTTATTCCTCTTGATAAACCAGTAAAACAAGTTATTTTGATGTCTGATGGTGTACAGCCTTTTGCCATGAATAAAGCGTGTGATGCCCTTTATGAACCGTTTATCACGCCAGTGATCCGTTATTTAAAAACAGTATCTGAAGATAGCGGAAGTGAAGCGCTCGCGGGAACATTAGCCGATCCTCGGACACATTCAATTACGGGAGATGATAAAACTTTAGTGATTTGTATCAGGGATGAAGAGTTGTGGTAAAAGCGAGAAAAAAAGGGATGGCGATATCTGGGACGACACAACTACAAGATGAAAATGGCAAGATTTATCAGATTGGCGATTTGATAAAAAGTGGGGGGGCAGGGAGTGTTAGTCACATTAACAATGCACCTTTCCAAGTATCAAAAGTTTATCATGATAAAATTGATAAAGCCTATTATCTGAAAAAAATTACCGCAATGCAGAAACTAGAGCCCACATTAAAGGCCGTTTCTGTTAATGATATCCCAATAATTCAACTCGCCTGGCCTCAAGCACGTTTATACAATAGTCAAAAGCAATTTGTTGGCTTCGTGATGCCTGAACTTGATGTGAAAAACACCATTGAGTTGGAATATATTCTTCAAGAGCGTCAAGCTAAAGCCCATCATTTACCCACGGGAATGGGTGCTAAAGTTATCCTTGCTTATAATCTTTGTTCATTGATTGATGCATTGCATCAACAAGGGCATCGTATTATTGATATGAAGCCATTAAACCTGCGGTTTTATAAATCAAGTTTGTATATGTCTCTTCTTGATTGTGATGGTTTTAGTATTCAAGGGGAAAACATACGCTATCCCGCAGGGCAATTTACTGTCGAATATTTAGCACCAGAATTTCACGCAAAACAAGCTATCCCACAAGACCAAGAAGAGCGACAAGATCTATTTGCCTTAGCTGTTATTATTTTTCAACTGCTTAATTTTGGTATCCATCCTTTTAGTGGTCGCCCTAAAAACGATACAGTTCCTACGGATATTCCTAGACGTATTGCTGGTCGTTTTTATGGTTATGGTATGAAGGCGCATAATTTAATTACCCCAAATGTTGCTAGTGGCCATAAACAATTACCCGATAAACTGAGAACATTATTTGATAAAGCTTTTTCAGGAAATCCTACATTAAGACCCAGTGCGAAAACATGGGCTACGGCGCTTTATGAATACGCACAACCTGAAAAGCAGCAAATGTTGGTATGTCAGAAGGATAAAAACCACCAATATTTTGCGGGTAAAGCCTGTGCAGCATGTGCAAGACAAACCCAGCTACAGCAAGTGGCTATAACTCAAAAACAAAGCCAAAAACAACGAGAGCAAATACGTCAAAATAGCGTCAAAAATGCTAATATTAGGCATACCCCCATACACACGGCTCCAGCTAAACCAATACAGCCACCTGCTATTTTTATCGCGTTAAAACAAGCACTAAGTAAAGTTCCTGCTGTTATTTTTCACACCGCTATTGCCATCATAACGCCGATTATTTTCGGATTATTTTTGATGTATTTTATTCCGCAAGGAATAAGTGGCGATTTAGGTTTTACTTGGATCACTGACTTAATAAAAGCGAATTATATTGAGCAGCTACTAATAACAATGTTAAGTGTGATTTTTTTTATGATGATAGCCATTATTATACTCATCATTTTTATTCTCCCTTCATTACGTATTTTGAAAAGAAAACCTTAATGAGAGGGAATTTATATGAATAAAACAATTAAACCGATCCTCATTATTGTTGGGATTACCACACTTTTATTTCCTTTTTGGCTACCTGCATTATTAGTTTCAATCATTAGCACTATCGATAGCGTTAGTATCAAGATCCTTCCCTCATCAGTTCGTTTCGATGAGCGTAATTTCTTGCTGGGATTATGGTTAGGTTCTGTCATTATGACGATTGTCATGTTATTGCAATCGTGGCGGGCTAAAAATATCTTCTATTTTTTGGGGAGCGTTGTTGTTGTTCTAACGACATTTAGTCTTTCATTTTCAATCATTCCTCATAGTGAATTAGAAGATCGCCGTCGCTTTGTTTTACAAAATATAGAACAGTCACAGTGGAGTGATTTTCGTTATAGCGTGATTAATGCTGAAGATAACATCATTAAAACGATTGTTGTTAATCAGCCTAAAACGCTGGGGTATCTCAAAGAGCTTGAAAAAAAACGTATCGAATTACCGGGACTTGTTTATTTAACGGATGATGTAACTTCTGCAATGCAAGCTAAAGAGGCGTATCTGACTCATGCAAAAGGAACACCAGAACAAAAAGAAGCAATTAAAACGCTCTCTTTTTATGGTGATTGGTTGCTGAATCAACCCGAAATTATTACTGCCCAAGCATTATCATCGCTTCTTACAAGTAGTAATGAAAAATTAGTACAATCAGGTATTAACGCTATTACTACTGCACCATTAGTACCTGAAGCATGGCAAACGTTAGCATTAACCTATATCGCTCATACGCCACCCAATATGCAGATAGAAAAAGCAATGGCCACGTTAATGGTTGCCGATACGCTAAAATATGACAAATTGGGGCATCATAATCCTTCATTACAACCGCTTATTGAAAAAGCGATTTCTGAATTGACAGAAAATCAGCGTCAGATTTATCAAATCCTTCAAGCACGGGTGATAGAAGACCGTCTATATCGACAAAAAAATGCAATTCCTGACGAGGTGGCTAAATTGGCAGAAAAAGTACTGCCTGTCACTTATGCAATAGCGGATAACAATGAAACTTATGTCGAATGGAAATCAATGATGAATGATAGGGAATATCCAGGGATTGTTCTTGTTGATTCACCAAATAAAATACAGAATTGGACGGAAATGCATTACCCTTCTGTTGGGCAATATATTCCTATTGCAGAAACCATTTTATCCGTTGATGTTGATCCGCAAGGACGCGTTTTAGGTCTTTGGGTACAAAAAAGTAGTGGATACAATGCGTTTGATACAAAAGCATTAAGTGATGCTCGTGGCTGGCGTTTTATGCCAACAAAAGAGGGATATCATCAACGTGTTACCGTTCGTTTTCAAAGCACACGTCTTGGTTGGAATGACTACACCATTAAACAACAACCTACATTAATCACATTGGCAAAAGCTTATGCAAGGCAAAACATTAAAGGTATTTCGAGTGCTGAAAATGCGTTCGTAGCTTTACAAAAGCAAGCACCAGAAAAAGAGTCGAGTAAATCGTCATCGCATTCTACTTATGATCCCTATTCTTCTATTTATTCAAAACGTGCACAACAGCAAGAAGAACGGGCAGTATTACAAAATATTTTAAAAGAGATCCAGACATTACCGAATGGAAAAAATAACCACGAAAGTTGGGATAATAGTCTACGTTTCTTAAACGAAAAATTGGCACTTCATCAAGATAATGAAGATGTTGTAAGAATGGTAGCCCGCTTTGAATTGCAATATTACAATGTGGGAACAAATAATTTATCTCAATCTCCTGATATTTACCCACAAAATAAAGAGTATTGGCAAAACTTGTTATCACAAGCACGTCGTCATTTTGAGCAAGCTATTGCACTAAATCCAAATCGTGAAGATGTTTGGTTAGGTTGGGGGATAACGTGGCTAGATGAAGATCCTGAAATTGCAGCGGGCGCATTTGCGAAAGCAGCACAGCAAAAGTCACAAGAAAGCATTAGTTCTGTCATGCAAATGCTGGAAATGAGGATGGTGATAAATACTCTTGAAGGTGCTCGTTTAGAACGTTACCAAACTTTGAGAGCAAGAATGGATATGCGCTATTTACCTGAAGGTGTTGAAGTTAAGCCTTCAGATGATTATCTCAGTGATGACTTAACGCAGATTCAATTGGCTCAACGTGCGATACCTGCATCAGATCCGAATAGCAAAGTGGTTCGCTTACCTTTAAATACAGATAAAACTGAGCAATCAAACCGTACCTTTAGTGTCGATTTTGCATCAGCAAATATCAAAGGTAGTACTCAGCTATTACCGAAAGTAAATGCTCCAATTACTGCACCTAAAACGGGCGATATGATCCTACAGCTTGATGTTGATCCTCAAGGTGTTCCTACTGTGGTTATGTTAAAAACCAATAGTGGTGATATGAATATTGATAATGCAGTAATTGATGTTGCTTATCAGTGGCGATTTAATGGCTCACCTTCTCGAACAGGTAATGTATTTTTGATATCCGTTCAATTTAGTCAATAAGCTTATTTTGTTTAAAAAATGTTATGAAAAAACGCCTTTTTTGTTGATGTTGAGGCGTTTTTTTATCTTTTTTTATTCGCTAACTTATTGAAAGACATAAAATTGTTATCTTGATCACAAAAAAAACGTCTTTTGAAAACAGCAAAACCACTTAACTGAGAAAACAGACCGCTTAATTCGGTATACAACCGCTAAGCGATTTAGTCACACCATTCTTGAGTCAAAATTCTTATTATGTAGCTGCGGGCAGTTATCTTTCAGATTCGCTCAAATCATTCTTTGCTGTCCCGCATTACTCTTTGGCTGTTCGGTCTTGCCTGAAAAAAAGGTGTCTCATGAACAAAAATGCATTTTTAAAGCACGTACCTTGGGTGATCCTCGGGATTATCGGTGCTTTTTGTCTTTCAGTGGTTGCACTTCGCCGTGGTGAACACGTTAGTGCGCTATGGATAGTTGTTGCTTCTGTTGCCGTCTACTTAGTTGCTTATCGTTATTACAGTCTGTATATCGCTCAAAAAGTGATGAAGCTTGACCCAACGAGAGCGACACCTTCTGTTATTAACAATGATGGTTTGAACTATGTTCCGACCAACCGTTATGTCTTATTTGGTCACCACTTTGCGGCTATCGCTGGTGCAGGTCCTTTAGTCGGTCCTGTTCTTGCTGCTCAAATGGGGTACTTACCCGGTACACTTTGGCTATTAGCTGGGGTAGTGTTAGCGGGTGCAGTACAAGACTTTATGGTGTTGTTTATTTCTACACGCCGTAATGGTAACTCACTTGGTGAGATGATAAAGAAAGAGATGGGGCCAATTCCGGGTACTATCGCTTTATTCGGCTGTTTCCTTATCATGATCATCATCCTTGCTGTGCTTGCACTTATTGTTGTTAAAGCATTAGCTGAAAGCCCATGGGGTGTGTTCACTGTTTGTTCAACAGTACCAATTGCCCTATTTATGGGTATTTACATGCGCTATATTCGCCCAGGCCGTGTGGGTGAAGTGTCAGTTATTGGTATTGTTTTACTGATTGCAGCGATTTGGTTTGGTGGTGTTATTGCTCACGACCCATTCTGGGGCCCAGCGTTAACCTTTAAAGACACAACAATTACTTTCGGTCTTATTGGTTATGCTTTTGTGTCTGCATTATTACCAGTATGGTTAATTCTTGCACCACGTGACTATTTAGCAACTTTCCTGAAAATTGGTGTTATCGTTGGTTTAGCTGTGGGTATTGTAATTTTAAACCCTGAACTGAAAATGCCAGCAGTTACTCAATACATCGATGGTACTGGACCATTATGGAAAGGGGCTTTATTCCCATTCTTATTTATCACTATCGCTTGTGGTGCCGTTTCTGGTTTCCATGCTCTAATTGCTTCAGGTACAACACCTAAGCTTATTGCAAATGAAATGGATGCTCGTTTTATTGGTTATGGTGCAATGTTAATGGAATCATTCGTTGCGATCATGGCATTAGTCGCTGCATCTATCATTGAACCAGGTCTGTATTTTGCAATGAATACCCCACCATCAGGTTTAGGTATTACGATGCCGAATCTACATGAATTAGGTGGTGAAAATACAGCTGTTATCATGGGGCAGTTAAAAGAAGTTACCGTACATGCAGCTGCAACAGTCAGTTCATGGGGCTTTGTTATCTCTCCAGAAGAAATCTTACAAACAGCGAAAGATATTGGTGAACCTTCTGTATTAAACCGTGCTGGTGGTGCGCCTACCTTAGCGGTTGGTATCGCGATGGTATTCCATAAAATCATTCCTGCTGCGGATATGGGCTTCTGGTATCACTTTGGGATCTTGTTTGAAGCGCTCTTTATTTTAACTGCGTTAGATGCAGGTACACGTTCTGGTCGCTTCATGCTTCAAGACTTATTAGGTAACTTTATTCCTTACTTAAAGAAAACAAATTCGTTCATTCCAGGTGTTATTGGTACAGCGGGTTGTGTAGGCTTATGGGGATATCTGTTATACCAAGGTGTTGTTGACCCATTAGGCGGTGTTAAGAGCTTATGGCCATTATTTGGTATCTCAAACCAAATGTTAGCCGCTGTTGCACTAGTATTAGGTACGGTTATCTTAATTAAGATGAAACGCACTAAATATATTTGGGTAACAGTGGTTCCTGCGGTATGGCTATTAATTTGTACAACATGGGCATTAGGTCTGAAACTTCTCAGCGATGACCCACAAATGGAAGGTTTCTTCTACTTAGCAAATGAATACAAAGCGAAGATCTTAGCAGGTGGTGCTGACTTAACTGCAGCAGAGATTACTAATATGAATCATATTGTAATCAATAACTACACCAATGCGGGCTTAAGTATTCTGTTCTTAGTGGTTGTTTACAGCATCATTTTCTACGGTTTCCGTACAGCAATGAAAGCGCGTAAAAACCCTGAAGAAACAGCACAAGAAACCCCGTATGTGCCTATGCCAAAAGACGTTAAAGTGTCCTCTGGTCACTAATCTTAGGTAAATAGTTTAGCCCCGTACTGGTTTAGCTAGTACGGGGTTTAGGAGAAACTTATGTTTGGCAATTTAGGACAAGCTGGAAAATATCTAGGGCAAGCTGCCCGTATGCTGATAGGTATTCCTGATTATGATAACTATGTACAGCATATGAAAGATAACCATCCTGATAAGCCAGTTATGACCTATAACGAGTTTTTCCGTGAACGTCAGGAAGCCCGTTATGGTGGTGGTGATGGTAAAGGCGGTTTTCGCTGTTGCTAATAATCTGTAAAGGAGACACATAATGGAACCTATTGCAGTGACGATATTGACTGGTTTTTTAGGATCAGGAAAAACAACGCTTTTGCGTCATATGCTTAATGAAGAGCATGGTTATAAAATCGCAGTTATTGAAAATGAATTTGGTGAAGTGCCTATTGATGACGAAATTATTGGTGATAGAGCCACTCAAATTAAAACACTTACCAATGGTTGTATTTGTTGTAGTAAATCGAATGAATTAGAAGACACATTATTAGACTTATGTGACAGCCTTGATCGTGGTGAAATTGAGTTTGATAGGCTAGTTATTGAATGTACAGGTATGGCTGATCCCGGTCCTATTAGCCAAACATTTTTTTCTCATGAGGTGATCTGTCAACGCTATTTGTTAGATGGGATTATTACTCTTGTTGATAATATTCATGCTCAACAACAACTGGATCAATTTACTATTGCACAATCTCAAATTGGTTATGCTGATCGCATCTTATTAACAAAAACTGATGTTGCACCAGCATCACCCGAATTAATGGCTCGATTAAGACGCATTAATGCAAGAGCGCCCGTTAATACGGTTATTCATGGACAAATTGATTTAGGTTTATTGTTTAATGTAAAAGGCTTTATGTTGAATGATAACCTTGAAGTAAAACAGCCTCTTTTCCGATTTCAAGCAGAAAAACAAGATGATATCCATTCTATTGTACTGAAATTTGATTATCCCGTTGAGCTACAAAAAGTTTCTGATGTAATGGAAAAATTATTATTAAGCTTTGCTGATAATCTTTTACGTTATAAGGGGATATTAAATATTAAAGATCAACCTAATCGCTTGTTATTCCAAGGTGTGCAACGCCTTTATAGTGCTGATTGGGATAGAGCATGGAATGAAGGCGAAGTTCGCGAAAGCACATTGGTCTTTATTGGTATTCAATTACCTGAAGATGAGATAAGAGCTAGTTTTGATGCATTAATGCCAAGTACGCAAGAGAATGCACATTAACCCAATACCCTGTAGTGAGTGTTAGAAAGCAAGTAATAGAAGTAACCGTAGTCTAGCCGTAAATAGCAGTAACGAATATTGATAAGCTCCTGACTTGAGGAGGATCCTGTTCCTAGGATCTTATGTTTCACCCCATAATAATCACTATTATGGGGTGCTTTTTTAATTACTGAAATTAGCCATTAGCAACGGCTTTATATTCCATAATCTCAATAATTTGAATATCGGTATGTTGCATTGCTCGACTTGCTAATGCACATAAGTTTTCAATCGTTGAGTCAACATCATGTGCCACAATACCGTCATTACCTGTCACAAATGTATTATCAAGAGCCATTAATACAGCTTTATAAGCGGCACTTGCACCAGTTGAAACTTTCATCGCACAGCTATTTGAAGCACCATCACAAATCACACCGCTGATATCACCAATCATGCTGTTAATCGCCATTGCCATGGATTCATAGCATTCATCCATTAGCCACGCAATTGCACCAGCAGCACCCATTGATGCTGTTGTTGCTGCACATAATGCAGACAGAGCAGGGAATTTATGGTGAATATAAATAGCCAGTAAATGGGAAAGCATTAATGCTCTAGCCATTTTCTCTTCGTCAACTTGTAAGTATTCAGCGACAACAACCACAGGCATGGTGGCAGCAATGCCCTGATTACCTGAGCCAGAATTACTCATTGCAGGTAATATAGCGCCCCCCATACGTGCATCAGATGCAGCAGATGTGCGGATCATTATCTCTGATAATAGATCTTTTGCTAATAGGCCTCGTTGTTGCTGGCGTTGTAAAGTTTGTCCAATATGTAAACCATAACTATTGTTCAAGCCTTCTTTTGATAGTGCATCATTTAAATGTGCTGATTCAAGAATAAAAGAAATTTCTTCTACTGGTACCTGAGTAACAAATTGATAAATTTCTTGGGTGTTTGTTTGAGTTAGTGTTTCTTTTATTTCGCAAGGCGATGTAGATTGTTCTGTACTATCACAAGTGTTATCAAGAACAATATCACCATTATGAATGATTTTAACGATATTGGTGTGATTGCCTGCAATAATGACAGTTGCACTGTTTTCACCGTCTTCAACAGTGACTTCGCTATAAAGAACTTCTTGGCACGCTTTTTTAATAGAAACATTAACGATACCAGAAGCTAACAGTGCTTTACTTTGTTCAACGTTATCTGACGTTGCATTCTTTAATACTTCAAGACCTGCATTACAGTCACCCCCAACGGCACCTAAGCTCGCAGCAATGGATAATCCCACCATACCCGTACCGGGTACAGTTACGCCCATACCGTTTTTCATTAAATTGGGAGAAACTTCTGCACTAATACGGGTAATAGGGTGTTGTAAGTAACTTGCTGCTGTTGCAGCCGCTAATGCAAGCGAGATAGGTTCAGTACAACCTAAAGCGGGTTTAACTTGTTGCTTAACTGCCGCTATCAATATTTTCCAACGAGAAGATAGTTGTTCTTTCATTGCATGCATCCAATAAACAGTATGAGAATTCAAAGGGTTATTCTATTTTTAATACCACCATCATACTGAATTTATTGGAGAAAGTTTTTTCTGAATTTACTAACATTGTACAAATTTTGAGAAAATATTACCCTTTATAGCTTCTGTATTGGTAATTTTTTCCACATAAAATAAAAGCAAACGTTCTGACTCTTTAATGTAATTTATGAGTGTTAAAGAAGGTATATTTTGTATCTAGTGTATAAATTAAGGAGGATAAAAATGAAGTTAAATAAGATAATTTAAAAAATTGACGATAAGATTAAATAAAAAGGCAATAGAACGAATACACAATTCTATTGCTAGTATAATCATCATACTTAATGTGGGCTAACTCAGAATCGTTAAAATAAAAATAATGAATATTTTCAATATCACATTTTTATTTTAACAAAGCAGATAATAGGCTCATTAAATTTTAGTGTATAAGAATAATGATTTATTATTTTGTTAATATTTTCATGATGATAGATTTGATGTTTTTTTAAATAAATAATTAAGTCTATATTTAGAAAAACAGTTAACTAGTTTTTATTTATAAAAATAACAATAAAATATCTTTGTCTATTTTTAATATGTTTATTATTTGAAAACAACCTGAAGCAACAAATATTGCTTCAGGTATATTTATTAATAATAGAAGATAGCAATAATAGCACTATGAAATACAAAGCCGACCATAAGCGGGATCGCTGTTCTTTTTACAACATCAAACGGTTGCAATTTAGCACCACTAGATACTGCAATAATAACTCCAGCTACAGGAGACATACCTCGTCCCATATGTGACGCTTGTTGCATTGGTAAAATCATCGCAATTGGGTTGACACCCATGCTATGTGCAATTTGTGGAATAAGTTCAACAAATGCAAGGAAGGGAGCATTACCTGAACCCATAATAATTGCAGCCGCTAATGTCACGATAGCGAAGACCAATGCCATAGCAAATGGTGGCAAGCCTACAGACTCCGCCATCACAATCAGGCTATCTATTGCACCACTGACTTTAATACCATGAGCAAAGACACCCGCTGCGACTAATAACCCCACAACGTTACTAAATGCAGAACCCATACCCTTTAAGAAATGCTGGAAGCCCGCACACACTGATTTAAAATCACGTAAGCGTAATGTTTCAATTAGCATACAAATTGCCATTGAAATCAATACAATAGTAACTACATCAAGGTGAATTCCTGCAACAAATAGGCTTGATGAACTTACCGCCATAATGATCGGTAACATTGGCAGTAAGGCATAAAAGCCAGGTACGTTTTTATCACTCTTTGTTTCTTCAGACATTTTGCCTAATTGAGGCACAAATCCAGATTTACGGTCGCAATGGCGCTGCCAGAAGATATGTGTAATACCAACAGCGAGCACAGTCGCAATCGCCGCAGGCCCTTGGTAATAAAGTACATATTCAACGACCCCTAAATCAACCGCTTTTGCACCACGAATGGCATCAATAGCCGTTGGGGTGTAAGCCACGCCTAATGAAGTTGCAATTACACCTGCGGCCGATGCAGGAGATAAACCAAGTCCTATCATAATTGGGAACATTGTACCCATTAATAGAACAGCCAATCCAGTTGCTGAAGGAATAGCAAGTTGTAAAATGCTCGCGAGTAAAAAAGAGAAAAATAGCAACACATAAGGTGAACGCATATTTCTCAACGGGCGAGTTGCAACCCGTACAACGGCCTCATTAGCGCCAATGTGATCCATATAATGTGCGAACCCCATCAGTGCCATGATCATTAAACCAAGATCAGCAGCACGACTACTAAAGAGATCACGCATTACTTCAAAAGGATCTAACCAGCCAATGCCTGTTGTTTTGACATTTTTAGGAAGAATATCTCCCCAACCAAACATCATGGTTAGCACCATTAAGGCTAGACCGGCGACTAACAAAACAGGTTCTGCTTTATATCCTTTCAAAATCATCCTAGCGACAATAACAACGACGACTAAGACCGCAAGAATTTGGATCATTCTTTAGCTCCAGGTGCAAAACGCTCTGCTGTAATTTTCACGACGGACTTTAAGACATCACTGGCAGCATAAAGGGATTTAACAGGCAGATATTCATAAATAGAATGAAAATTATGAGCACCAGTAAAGATGTTTGGGCAAGGTAAGCCATTTTGAGAAAGGGCTGCACCATCATAACCACCACGCATTGGGATCGGGCGAGGAGTAATTCCATTTGCTTCATAAGCGGCAACTGCAATATCGATAGGGTAGCGATTATCACCTTGTAGGCTATTAAAGACGTTGGCATAACGGTCAGCGAGTTTACAAGTTACAGAGCCTTCACCCCATAAACCTTCACAATAATCTGAAAGTTGTTTTAAAAATGCCATACGGTGGGCATAACCTTTTTCGGTGAAATCACGCACATCCATTTTTAATACAGTACGAGCGCTATTACCTGCTAATTGTTTTACCCAATAATAACCTTCACGGCCTTCGGTATACTCTGGTGCTTCGCCACCCGGTAACATAGCAACAAATTTATGTGCCATTAATAGTGAGTTCTTTAATTTACCTTTCGCAGACATTGGATGGGCTGAAGCACCAGTAAAGGTAATTTCAACATCTCCTGCATTCCAGTTTTCATACACTAACTCACCAATACCACAGCAATCTAATGTATAGGCAAAATCAGCACCAAATTCTTTAGTATCAAAGGCTTTTGCACCACGTAAACCTTGCTCTTCATCTGGCACAAAACCAATTTTAACCGTACCGTGTTTAACTTCGGGATGTTGTTTAAAGTATTGCAACATATCCATAATTGAGGCGATAGCGGCTTTATCGTCAGCACCTAATAAACTGGTGCCATCTGTCACGATAATATCGTCACCAATATAGTTTTCTAGTTCTGGAAATTCACTTTGGCGTAGATAAATATCAAGTTCTTTGTTTAAGCAGAGGTCACCACCTTTATAAGGTAGAATTTGCGCTTTGGTGTCATTAGTTTGTTCTGCACTGGTATCTAAATGACCAAAGAAAGCAACAGTAGGTACTTCATAATCAAGGTTGGAAGGTAGTGTTGCGGTAACAATGGCAGTATCGCGAATTTTGATATCTTCAACGCCTAAAGCCTTGAGTTCTTCAACCAATTGTAATGCTAGGACTCGCTGACCTTCTGAAGAAGGCATAATACCAGCTGCGCCATTTTCCCTATTTGTGGTGGTGTTAACTTTTGTATAAGAAATAAACCGTTCGACGAGATTCATGACAAGACTCCATTGTGTTTGATTTTTTGTATTCTCTCTATTAAAGCTTAGTTGTCTCATTTATTGGAAAGGGCAACACCTACTTGTTGTATCATAAAAAAACCAGCAGGGAATTAGAGGAAAATAATTATTTTTATAAGAAAAGTTTAATGTTGATTAATATTTAATTTTTGGTTTTTTCTTTATTAAAAAAATTAGTGTTTTTTGTAGGTGAGGTTATTTTTGTTTACCTTATCGAGATACTTTTCTGTGATCTAAATCATGTAAAAAAACACACATCGCATTAGATATGTTAAAAGAATAAAACTAATCATTATTTATTTTAATGTGTTATTTTCTTTAATAATTATATTTTATTGACTTTTTATGAGGTTTTTTAGCAATTAATGAAAGTTAGTTTGATGCATTCATTAAGTGAGTCAATGGCATATATGGCAGATAAATGATAGAAGAATAGGGGGGAATTTATAGAATAGTGCCTATGTTAAACTAATAGGATGATAATTATGTGCGTTGATGTTAACCGTAGTAGTAGCATTAGCAGTTCAAGGACAGAAATAATCACTGAAATTTCAAAAGGTAATACATCAAATAAAGAATCTTATAAAATATCTTCAATAAAAAATACACCAAATAGCCTCATTGTCACTGAACGTTTAAATAATAAATCTATAAATACACAAAAAGAGTCTATTTATTTTAATATGGACAAGGGGGCCATTGTCACTCAAGTTTTCAATAATAAATCTATAAATACACAAGATGAGCTTATTTATACTTGTATGAATGAAAATAACAATATAGACGATGAGTATCATGATTATATGGATTTAGATGGTGGTAATGAATCAGAGATTGAATGCCAATTTGAAATGAAAATTAATAAAAATAAAGAAAAACCAAGCTTGCCACCTATAAATCAGGATAGAAAAAGAATTATATTAGAGAAAAAGAAATTAGAACTCACTGAGCATTTAGTGCGTATTTTTACTGAAAATAAATTGAAAGTATCTAAAGATAGCTTACATATTATTTTAAATAAAAACTTGGATTTATTTTCAGAAAAAGATATAAATAGTAAAGTTTTTAAACGTGTTATGCTTCAATGTATAAATGATATTCCAACCTTACACTATAAGAATATTAAAGAAAATGAAATTTTAAAAAATAGTTTTATAAGTTATATTTTCCTATATTCTTATATTTTTAATAAAGAGACTGAGAATAATCAAAGTGAGTTCTTTATTGAAGACTTTTCTAAAATTGAAAAGTTAAATAAAACTGTAAAAGATAAGTTAAATGGCGATGTAATAGATGTGGTGTATGGTAATATTATTAATAAGGATGGCGTGAGTTCTTCATTGAGTATGATTTTAGAAAAAAGTAGATTAATTAATTTTTTAAAAGAGTTAAGAAGATCAATAAATAATGATAAGGAGGAAAATATTCAAGAAAAAGGTCATAAATATGATTCTATAAAGAAAGTTATTGAAGAAAGTATTAAAAAACTAAATAAAGAAAATACATTCAATAAAATTAAATTATCAGACGAGAGTAAGGCTGAAATTTTACAAGAAATATTAAGTTTGAAAGAAACGAATTCAAATGAATTTTGTAAACAGTTATCTAAAATAATAGTTGATAAAAGTGAATCTAAAAAGAAAATGTTTGACTTATTATCTAATAGAATAAATGATATACCAATTGAATTGTTTTTTATTCGTGAAAATAGAACGTTTACAAAGAGTATTATTGAGTCTTTTGTTGATTATTTAAAGCGAAATAATATAATAAAAATTAATAAAAATGTTGATTTATATGATAAAATCGATTACCAATTAGACTTAATTTATCAAAAAATAGATCTATAATTAAATAATGGTATTTTTCTCATACTTTTAGCCCTACACTTTATCTATATTGTAGGGCTTATTGTATTATTATTTAAATATCCAAACGCTTAGTTTGCCACTTACGTGAACGCCAACGCCATGCGTTAGTTAATCCGCGTAACCACTCATCACAAAGGAAGCCAATCCATATACCAATTAGGCCCATTTCCATTTTTATACCGAGGAAATAACCCACCGGAATTGCCACTCCCCACATAAAACAAATTGCTGTCATCAGAGGAAATTTAGCATCGCCGGCCGCACGTAAGGCATTTACCATTACGATATTAAAAGTACGACCTGGCTCTAAAAAGACGGACAAAATAAACAGTGGGATCAATTGGTCGATAATGCGCTGGTCTTCTGTAATGGAATACAAAATAGGATCACGCATAAACCAATAAACAATAACTACTCCAATCGTAAATATCACGCCTGTTTTTAAGCTTTTCCAGCCTCTAACAAAAGCATCATCAAAGCGTTTAGCGCCAACTAAATGCCCCACAAGAATTTCATTACCAATACTAATAGCAATACCAAAGAGCATTAAAAATAATGACAATTGGAAATAGAGCGTTTGTGCTGCAAGAGGAACTTCGCCCATTAAACCAATAAAGGCGGATGCAGTCATGTAATGTAAGATCCAAACTAGATTTTCACCAGCAGCCGGTAATCCAATATGTAGGATTTTCCCCAGCATATTTTTGGACCAGATAAAGAGTTGTCTTGCTTGAAATTTAATGCGTAAGCCGTAGAACAATAACCCACATAATAAAATTACGGCAATAATACGACCAACAACAGTAGACCAAGCAACACCGACTAATCCGTATTGTGGTAAACCAAAGAAGCCATAAAGTACAATCATATTACCAATGACGGTAACAATGTTAGCAATCAATGTGACATACATGGCGGCTTTTGATTTGCCATAAACTCTTAAACATGCAGCAAGAATAATTGAAATTGCCTCAGGAATAAGACAAATACCAATAATATGCAAGTAATTGTAGCCATCTTGAACCAAGTGAGATGGCGTATTCATTAAATTAAGAATGTTGTAGCCAAAAAAGAGAATAATTACAGCACTACTTATCCCCAGTAATGAGTTAAATGCAATAGAGATATGGATTGCCTGACTGGCTTTTTCTTTTTTACCCGCACCTAAATATTGGGCAATAACGACGCTACATCCCACACTAATAAAACTAAAAATGGTGATGAAAAGATCAAAAACCTGGTTGCCGACGCCCATTGCGGCTAAGTAAGCGGTAGAAACGTGGCTTACCATGTAAGTATTAATTAATAGTGTGGCTAGATGTAGGAAAATATCTATAAATATTGGCCAACTAAGAGAGAAAAGCGAGCGATCCGCTACATCAGACTGATGCATTGAAAACCTTCTTAAAAACAGAGTGAAATCGATTTATTAATATAAACGTGTCGGAAGAAGGGGGATTCTACAAGGTTTATTTATAAGGGAATAGCGCAAATAATGTTTATCTGGCAAAAAAGATATTTATATGGTTTATTCATTGATAACTAATCACTATTATCATTAAGAGATGATTAACGTTAAAGTCAGGGGAATTAATGAATACTAAAATAAAAGTGGCGATTGTAGGCTACGGTAATATTGGTCGATTTGCATTAGAAGCTGTCCAAGCGGCACAAGATTTTGAATTAATGGGAGTTGTTCGCCGCGATATAAACAACATCCCAGAAGAGCTACAAAATATTACCGTAACTAACGATATTAAAACATTAGGTAATGTTGATGTTGCTCTCTTATGTTCACCAACCCGTGCAATTAAAGAGTTAGCTAAATCTATTTTAGGCTTAGGCATTAATACAGTAGATAGTTTTGATGTTCACAGCGAAATTGTGTCATTAAAAACAGAATTAGATGAGGTGGCTAAAAAACATGACCGTGTTGCTGTTATTTCAGCAGGTTGGGATCCTGGCTCTGATTCTATTATTCGTACATTAATGTTAGCCATGGCACCCAAAGGCATTACTTATACTAATTTTGGACCAGGTATGAGTATGGGGCACAGTGTTGCGGCTAAAAGCATTGAAGGTGTTAAAGATGCACTTTCAATGACTATTCCGCTAGGTACGGGCGTTCATCGCCGTATGGTTTATGTCGAATTAGAAGCGGGTGTAGATTTTAATCAAGTAGAGCAAGCGATTAAAGCTGATAGCTATTTCTCTTCTGATGAAACCCATGTGAAGCAAGTCGATTGTGTCGATAGCTTAAAAGATGTTGGGCATGGTGTTCATATGACTCATAAAGGTGTTTCGGGTAAAACACATAACCAATTATTTGAATATTCAATGCGTATTAACAACCCTGCATTGACGTCTCAATTTATGGTTTCAGCGGCAAGAGCAAGTATGAAACAACGTGCGGGTGCTTATACCGTTATTGAAATTCCACCAGTGGATTTCTTAGCGGGTGATTTAAATACATTAATTGCAAAATTAGTCTAATTTGAATTAGGATTTTTTGCATAAAATATTGCCCACATAATGTGGGCAATATGGATTAACGCTTAGGCAAACTTGATGATTTTGAATTAGCGTTTAATACTTTTAAATTCTTTTGTTGTTGCAGTTAATGCCACTTCTGTTGGTAAGCGTTCCATTGAACTTGCACCATAGAACCCATGACAATCAGGGCAATTATCTAAGATATATTGTGCATCTTCAGGGGTTGCAATCGGGCCACCATGACAAAGCACAATCACATCAGCACGTACTGCTTTTGCTGCTTTTGCCCAGTCATTAATTAAAGGAACACAGTCCGCTAATGTTAATGCAGTTTCTGCACCAATGTTACCGCCAGTCGTTAATCCCATATGTGGCACAATAATATCGGCACCAGCCTCAGTCATTGCAATGGCATCTTCACGACTAAAGACATAAGGCGTGGTTAGTAGATCTTTTTCGTGAGCTTGGCGGATCATATCTACTTCAAGCCCATAACCCATACCTGTTTCTTCTAAATTGGCACGGAAATTACCATCAATTAAGCCTACCGTTGGGAAATTTTGTACGCCTGCAAAACCTGTTGCTTTGACATCATCTAAAAACTTATCAAAGTTACAGAATGGATCTGTACCATTTACTCCTGCAAGTACAGGCGTATGTTTAACAACAGGTAATACTTCTTTTGCCATATCCATAACGATTTCATTAGCGTTGCCATAAGCTAATAAACCCGCTAAAGATCCTCGACCGGCCATACGGTAACGACCTGAGTTATAAATAACGATAAGGTCTATACCACCTGCTTCTTCACATTTAGCTGACAGGCCAGTACCTGCACCACCACCAATAATTGGTTCATGGCGTGCAATCATTTCGTTGAATTTTTTTAGTAACGTTTCACGTGAATGAGTCATTCTTCTTTCTCCGTGGTTAACAAATAAGTTCCTGGTGTAAATCATAAATTTGCTGAGTAAACTCAGCTGAGTTTATGTGATAAGGACTGATGACTAATTGACGAGTCTCTGTCTCTTTAAATGTTGTTATAAATGCATCAAAAAACGCTTGGTTTGCTTTTGGATCCCAAAAAGGGCCCCCTTCAATATCCAGAGCAGAAAAACCGCCCTGTGGTAATACAAACCGTAATGGGCCTTCACACTGATTCATTTTTTCAGCGATCCAAACACCCAATTGACGGTTTTCCTCTGGTGTTGTGCGCATTAAGGTGACTTGTGCATTATGATGATAAAATTGACGCCCTTTATATTTCTCAGGAACACTAGAAGGGCGACCAAAGTTGACCATATCTAATGCGCCACAAGAACCGATATAAGGGGTTTTAGTACGGGCGATTGCACCAAAACGGTCTTCATCACAAGCAAGTACACCATCAAACAAGTAATCACACACTTCAGTTGTTGTAAGATCTAACACACTATGAAGAAGGTGACTGTCTACCAGTTTTTCCATGGCTTTGCCGCCACTTCCTGTTGCATGAAAAACAAGGCAGTCATAATTATTTTCAAGTTTTTGAGTGAGTTGTTGTACACAAGGAGTGGTTACACCAAACATTGTCAGTGCTACCGCAGGCTTATCAACAACATGCTCTTCTTGGTAAAAATAAACAGCGCCAGCGATTTGATTCGCTGCATTTCTTAAAACTTTACGAGAAATACGATTTAGGCCTGATACATCTGTAACGGAATACATCATTGAGATATCACTTGCACCGATATAGCCTGAAATATCGCCAGACGCCATCGTCGATACCATCAATTTAGGAACACCAATTGGCAGAGATTGCATTGCTGGTGTAATCAGAGCCGTCCCCCCTGAGCCGCCTAGTCCAAGAATGGCTAAGACATCATCACAGTGAGTTAAATAGTGTTCAAAAGCGACCGACATCGCTTCTATTGCTTTCCCTCTATCACCACAGAACACAGCTTCTTGGCCATCTGGATGAAAGCGTGCAACTTCGGCTGCTGTGACATCCGCTTCTCGTGCGAGTGCCGTGGGTTTGGTTGTCAAGTCAACGGTCTTAACAGGAAGGCCTGCTTTTTTAATTAAATCACTGACATAAAAAATCTCAGCACTTTTAGTATCAAGCGTTGTGGCAATATAAATAGAACCAGCATACTGTTTCATAAGCCTTCCCATACCTTTTATAATTATCGACGGATAGATTATAATCATAATGAGACTTGAGTTTCATTTATCATAGCACTGTTTTGAGACTGCTGTCTCATTATTTTTATTTTTTGCACATTAAAGGTCGATAAGGTGTAATTAATCACCTAAAGTAAACGTTAAGTGTTGTGAGTATTTCGCTTAAGATAAGCCCAGACATAAAAGTGTAGGAATAACGAAGGATTTTCTATGAGTTATAGTGATGAAACGGATGCCATGTCCGGTACACGAAAAAGAACCTATCAATTATTGGTAACAACTGCATTGGGGCTTTTTGAGCAAGGAATGTTACCGACAGTGTCAGAGTTAGCTGCACATGCCGGTGTTTCGAGGGCAACCGCATATCGTTATTTTCCCACACAAAGTGATTTAATTAGTGCCACAGTTGATGCAAGTTTAGCGCCGATCATTGCATGGACACCAACTCCCGAAGATAATACGCAACAACGCATTACTGAGTTGCTCAATCTTGCCTATCCACAAATGTTTAAACATGAAGGCGCACTGCGTGGTGCTTTGCAAGTTTCATTACAGCAATGGGCAAAAGAGAGACAATCGAGTGAATATGCAGAAAAACGATTTATTCGTGGTCACCGTAAAGAGATTTTACTCAAAGTTATTGAACCTTTAAAAGCACACTATCCTCAAGAAATGTGGGATAAGGTGATTAAATCGTTCTCTTTAATTTATGGGTCAGAAGTCTTTTTGGTAATGAAAGATATCTGGAAAATGGATGATCAACAGGTCATTGATATGACTCAATGGATGGCAAAAGCTATTCTAAATCAGGCAAAATCTGATTATCCTGCAGATAACGATTAATTATTTGAATAAATCGGTTAAAATTGTATAAATCATTTACGTTTTAGCTATTGCAGGGATCGTTATGTCACACAAAACAGAAGACCAAGAGTGGCTGGTAGAACAACTACAATTTATTGCACAAGGCATTGGTAAAACATTATCGCCTTTTTGTGAGGTTGTACTTCATGATCTAACTGATAGTGAAAATACCATTATGGTCATTGAAAATAATCTATCAGGTAGAAAAGTTGGGGATAGAGCAACAGAATTGGGAATGGCACGTATTGAATCGTCTGATTTCCCACAAATTGTAGCTAATTACCCAAATCAATTCCCTGATGGTAGAACCGCAAAAAGTACGTCTATTGGAATTAAAGATAAACAAGGGAATTATGTTGCGGCATTATGCTTAAATATTGATATTTCAATGATCAAAGGATTGCAAATGGTACTAAACCAATTCGCAACCCTTGAAGAAGGTAATGACATTATTGAAACCTTTAGCTCAGTGACAGAAGATTCGCTGAAAAAACGTATTGATGAATTTTCAGCAACTTATTCTGTTACACCAAGAGCATTAAAACCGCATCAGCGACGTGAATTGCTATTGTGTTTACAGGATGAAGGTTATCTTTCACTGCGTAAGGCAATGGAAATTACAGCGCAGTATTTAGGCGTTTCAAGGGCAACGGTGTATAACGATTTAAAAGAATAAAACAAGAGGCATTTTTTAAAAGACACCCCAAAAAAAGATATCACTTAGTTGATATCTTTTTTTTGGGGTGTCTTATTTTTAAATAATATATCGTGTTTTTATTGAAAGTTATTAATTGATTACTATTGTGCGATTTTTACAAACTTAAAAAAAATTAAGGGATAAACTATTTGTAATAATGTTTATTAAGGGTGATAAAATGAAAAGCATTAATATGTATAGTTTCTCACTGACTACAAATTTGCATCATGTGGATAATAAAATAACTCAGGATTTTAAATGTATAGATTCATTACTTTCTATTTCTAAAAATAACGTGAAATTTAATAAAGTAAATGATTATAGATCACCAGTAAAGAATATTTCAGAGTATATAAGAAATTGTAAAAATAGTTTGGATGGAATCCCTGAAGATAATTATCCGGTTATTGATTCGAGCAATATAGATAATCAATTTAGCGAAATACTTTCTACTATTCAACAAAGTATTGAAACATTAAATGAAAAAAATAATTTAAATAGAACAGAAATTAATAGCTTAGAAAAACAAAATAACATAAATAAACTATCTGATTTTGTCACAGAGTCAGGGAGAGAAAAATTAAATGTTAATGAAGATATTAAATTAAAAAAAGAGAAAAAAAGAAGCATTAAAAACTTATTTAAAATTTTAATTTCTCCTTTTAAGTTTATCAATAGAAATCTACTACCTTTAAGAATAAACACTGTAAATCTAAATGTTAATCAAGCATTAAGTGAGTTTAAACTTGATTCAATATCAGGGAATAACAAACCTGTTGATAATTTAATTAAACGCTTAAATGAATTAAATAACACATTTATCAAAAATACAAATGAAGTAATAAATAGAAAAAATAATAATAAAAATATAGATAATATAATAAAATATCAAACATTAGAAAGAGCATTAGAATGTAAACTTATTAATGATATTAAAATACTAAAAAGTGAGTTTATTGCTGACTTAGCTAAAAGTAAATTTGAAGAAAGCTATGCTGGTTTACCCTCTGAAATTAATAGTAAATTGAATTTAATTCTTAAGGAAGAATCTGATGATATAAACAAGAATATAGGCATGGTTTTTTCTAGGGATACAGTTAATGAACTAAAAAATTTACTAAGAGATAGAATAAATACATTAAATGAAAATATTGATACAGATAGTATTATTGTAAAAATATTTGATTCATTAATGAGTGAGAAAAGTAGGGCTGATATTATTTCTAAATCTAATGGCGATTTTAAATACGACAAAAATATTATCTCTTTAACATTAACAAAAGAGCTATTTAATCAATTGTCACAAAATAAAGATTTTATTGGTGAGGGAAATACTATTTCTAAAATAGATAATTTGATAAGGTTGACAAATAAAGATATCTCTAAAAATATAGGTGTTGCAACAAAGAAAATTATAAAATCATTGGATAAAAGTTTTTATGAAAATATAAAGAGTAATGAAAGAGGTAATGAATTACTTATTCGAATTTTTAAAAATACAAGCAATAACATTAATTATAAATGGGCTCAAGATGCAATAGTTTTATTAATTAGTTATCAGACATTTGAAAACCAAGAAAGTAAAATAAGCTCTTATACAAACAATGGCGTAAGAGATTTAGGGGGAGCGGGAGTTGTGAGTACTAAAAATACAGAAATAGAAAATTATTTAAAGGGTATTTTTAGTCGAATAGGTTTGGATACGAACAACTTGGATGGTTCTAAAGATGAAGTGTTGAGAAAATATTTTTCAAATTACTTTGAACATATATAATTGTTTTATTAAATGTTTTTTATTTATATGCGTAATAATAAAGTTATATTGATTTACATATGGATGGATAACCTATGATTGTTAAAACAAATTTATTTGAACCAAAATTATTATTTTTAAATAAACCGCATTACTTTCCAAAAAAGGAAAGTTATATTTTCACAAAAAACATAAGTGAAATAAAAAATACGCCTGTCATACCTTCTTTTGGTAAGAAAATTATTCAGTCATTGGCTTCTTTATTCCATAAACTAGAGATTCATTTTCTTATAAGAGATATAAAAAATAATAAACAATCTAGTATTGTAGATATAAGTAAACATAGTCACATCTTTAATGGAGTAGATAATGAAATAAATAAAAAAGAGTGTGAAATAAAGAATTTACCAGATAAGGAAAATGAAATAAGAAATAAAAATTTAAACACTATAAGTAACATAATTTCTCATGCAAATGATAAATTTGATTTCTATAGTTACTGTGATTATTTGACTGAAGTAAAAAGAGCTAAAGATTTTTTTTCAGCACAAGATGATATAGGAAAAGAAGGCTCTGACAATAAGTTAATTGTAGAATGTTTAAATGAAATTATTAAAAATAGAATTAATGCAATAAATAATGATAGTATAAAAAATATATTTAAATTAATAAATTCTAAGTTTAATTTTGAAAACATTCATTTAAATAAAAAATATGATTTTATATATAATTTTTCAACAGAAAAAGAAAGAGATAATTTTATAAAATCAATGAATATTTTACTTATTGCTATCGAAGAAGTTCAAGTTCTTAATAAATTTGATAATAATATAAAAAATAAAATAGAAAGTAAATTATCTACTATTATGATGATGGCTCTTGATAAAAAGGTGGGGAGTGAATGTTCCTTTAATGATTTAATGCAAGAATGGATAGGAAAATATATTAGTGATAACCATAATGCGATAAAAAGAAATATGACTGTAGATACAGCTACACAAGTAGATACAGCTACACAAGTAGATACAGATACACAAGTAGATACAGCTACACAAGTAGATACAGATACACAAGTAGATACAGATATATCAGAATATACAGACATACTTAATGATTTTGAGACGGAAGAAATAATAGAAATACCTAAAAAAGCACCTAAAAAAGACTTGGGTGATAAATATATTAATGTTGATTATTTTGATGTTGGAGATTATAAACCAATATTAGAAAGTAAAGCAGAAAATGTAAATGAGATAGATAAGGATGATAATTCAGATGTTGATAATTATAAACTAATATCAGAAAGTAAAATAGATAATAAAAGTGAAATAGATGAAGATGATAGTTTGGATTTTCAATGGGATTATGAAGGTCTTAATATAAATCATGTTCATGAGGAAAAATTAGAATTGGATATTTTAATGGGAAAAATAGACAGTCTTAATTCAGAGTTAAAGTCAAATGAAAAATTCAATAAAATAATAAGTAAATTAGACTCAATTATTTTCGATATAGATGAAAGTTCTACTGAAGGAGAAACTACTTTGAATTTAGATGAGAAGGTAAAATATTCAAAAGATAATTATCGATTGTTTTTTGAGAAGGAGGGAAATACTAATGAAATAAGTGAAGAAAATAAAAATAACAAAAAACTATAAATCTTTCCTTAAATAATATTTTTTATCACTAACCGGATAATTTTCTAACGTACCAAATATTTCAAATCCCTGCTTTTGATAAAAAGGCAGGGCTTGAAAGCTAAAGGTATCAACTTCAGCATATTTGGCACCTTTTTCTTTTGCCGTGTTTTCCATTGTTTGCAGTAATTCTGTACCTATGTTTTTTTTACGATAGGCTTTATCTACCCACAAATAACGAATACGTAGCCAATTTCCTAAAATATCACCAGTGATCCCACCTATTTTTTTACCATTCTCTTCCTTAAAAACAGCAAGTGGCGTGTATTGATCCATATGAATATAGTTGAGGTTATGTGTTAACAAACCTTCATAAATTTCATTGATCTCATTTGATGAGGGATTTGTGGTTATTTTTAGCGACATAATTGGCTCTATGTATTAAAAAAAATAATAATTACTTTATCACTATTTGGTTATTAAATATTTATACAAATGCTAGGATGGAAACAATAATTAAAAAAACTGAGTAACACAACATGTCGTTTTTAAAAACTCTACCAGGTATTCTATTTTGTGCATTAATAGGTGGTGTTCTTACCCTTTCTGGTTTGCCCATGGCGCTGATGTTTGGGCCGATCCTTGTTGTCATTATTGCTTATCGCTTTAAATGGGAGCTTGCGGTTCCTAAACATACATTAACGTTTATTCAACTGACTTTAGGTACATCGGTTGGCTTAATGTTTAACCAAGTTCATTTAGGCAGTGCTGATAATTTAATTATTCTTTTACTCACTCTTGTTGTTTGTTTAGCTATTCAGTTTTTTGTGAGTTATTTTTGGTTCCATCGCCATATTGGTTGGACGAAAGAAGAGTCAATGTTAGGTGCTGTGCCTGGTGCTATGGCTGCTATTTTGGCATTGACTGATCATACTAAAACACCACCCCAAAAAATTGTTATTTCTCATACTATTCGTTTAATGGTATTGATTATTCTGGCAGGTTTTATTGTGGGATCTGATAAAGCCAATATGCCTGAGTTTGCTATACCCGAAATGACACTGGTTTCATTGTTGTGGTTATTATTGATTGTAGCTTTAGGGTTAGGTACTGGGCTTTTATTACAGAAAATCCGATTCCCTGCACCCTTTATGTTGACTTCATTAGGTAGTGCAATATTTATTCAATCTTTTATCAGTGAACCTATTGCTTTTCCAATGTTACTTAATGAATTGAGTATGGTTTTAATTGGCATGAATATCGGGGCTCATTTTGTTGTTTTCCCATTTTCCTCACTAATTAAAAATGCTTTTTCTTCTGTTCAAGTAGTTATTATTAATGTGATTTTAACGGTAATAGTAGCATATGGAGCCGCTTATCTAACGGGTGTTCCTTGGGAAACATTAGTATTAGCATGGGCACCGGGAAGTATGGAAGCCATGACTTTTGCCGCTATCACAATGAACGTGGATGCCGCTTTTGTGATGTCGAATCATATTTTTAGAATGTTGATTATTCAAAGTATTCCTTCTGTGGCTCTGTATTGGAATGAGTATAGGCAGAAGAAAAATAATCAGCACAAAAAGGAATAAAGAGCAGGAAAAGAAAGTCAGTTTCTTTGATAACCTCTAATTAGTTGCTTTATATGGTTCTTGTTAATAAGCAAGCTATTCCAAGAGGCTATCTTTTTCTATTTATCTCAATGTTACTCAACAGGTATTAATAATTTAATAGACTTAATGACTTATTCGCGAGTAGCTGACATTTCTTATTATGTGACACTTCAATACCTTTTAAATCATTGTAACTGTCTTCATTTAATTGGCTCATCGGTAATGTTGAATAATTACTGACATCCCATTGTTGCGAGCGAGAAAAGACCATTAAGGCTCTTTCAATTTTAGACTTTGATATTTGCTCATAACCACAATCTTTATTTAAAAAAAGGTAGATTGCAGTTAAATCTGCCAAGTCTTCTGCTTGCGTGTAGGTTAACGCTTTTGCCCCCGAAGAAAAGAGCATAGAAAAAGAAAGCGTTAGCGTGCAGAACAAGGCGAACATTTTTTTCATTAGGTGTGTTGTTCCTTTGTGTGATGATTTAGCAAGTTTTGTTATTTGGCTTAATGTAGTTAAAAGTTTTGCAAAGACCCGCTATTTTGTTGGGTTTTAAATTGACCTTCCAGTAAGGGGAAACTTTAGCATCGGTAATAGTTTACAAGGCTTCTTTACTTATCTTATTTCGATAAAGACAGAACAACTTGTTTTTATTCAAAGGAATATATTATGCAACGTCGTGAATTTTTAAAATTAGGCGCCACATTAAGTGCTGTAACATTATTACCAAGCTGGAGTCGTTTTGCGTTTGCCCAAAGTAACACGCCTTCATTGGCGATTCCACCTCAAATTATCCCAGACGCTCAACAAAAGATTGTTCTTAATATTCAACAAGGTGTTTCTCAATTTATTCCCACGGCAAGCACAACCACATGGGGTTATAACGGCAGTTTATTAGGCCCTGCACTAAAGCTTAAACGTGGCCAACCAGTCACTATTAATATCAATAACCAATTGCCTGAAACGACAACGGTTCATTGGCATGGTCTTGAGATTAGTGGTGAAGAAGATGGTGGCCCACAAGCCATGATTGAACCAGGAAAATCTCGTACAGTGACTTTTACACCTAATCAAGCCGAGTCAACGTGTTGGTTCCATCCTCATACTCATGGTGTTACTGGACAACAAGTTGCTATGGGATTAGGTGGATTGGTCATTATTGAAGATGATGAAACAGCAAACCGTAAATTACCTAATCGTTGGGGTATTGATGACTTGCCCGTGATTTTACAAGACAAACGTTTAGACAGTAATGGGCAGATAGATTATCAACTTGATGTAATGAGTGCCGCAATTGGTTGGTTTGGCGACATGATGTTAACTAACGGCGCTATTCAGCCACAACATATTGTGCCAAAAGGCTGGATCAGATTACGTTTCTTAAATGGTTGTAATGCGCGTAGCTTAAATTTGGCAACCAGTGATGGCAGACCGATGTATGTGATCGCCAGTGATGGTGGATTGTTAGCGGAACCGGTCAAAGTGACGGAATTACCGATTTTAATGGGGGAGCGTTTTGAAGTTTTAGTGGATACGTCTGATGGGCGTGATTTTGATATTGTTACTTTACCTGTACGCCAAATGGGGATGGTTTTAGCGCCATTTGATAATGTACTCCCTGTGTTGCGTTTATTACCATCAGCAGAAAAAGGGCAAGGCTTATTACCTGATCAATTAGCGCTTATGCCAGCATTACCAGCACTCAGCAATATTTCAACGCGGACATTACATTTACGTATGGATATGCGTTTAGATATGCAAGGTATGATGTTATTAACAGAACGTTATGGTGATAAAGCATTAGCGGGTATTCATCATGGAATGAGCCATATGCGCCAAGGTAACGGTAATGGTATGATGGGCGGTGGGATGAATTGCGGTCATGGAAATGGTGATTTAGATATCTATAATGCTAATAGTATCAATGGTATTCCATTCTCAATGACAGAGCCTGCATTTGATGTGAAGCAAGGTGTTTATGAAAAATGGGTTGTATCAGGTCGTGGTGATATGATGCTACATCCATTCCATGTACATGGTACACAGTTCCGTATTTTATCTGAAAACGGTCGTGCACCAGAGAAACATCGCCAAGGTTGGAAGGATATAGTAAAAGTTGAAGGACAATTTAGCGAAATTCTTGTGAAATTTGACCATTTAGCAACAAAAGAGCACCCATTTATGGCGCATTGCCATTTATTAGAGCACGAAGATACAGGTATGATGGCGGGATTTACCGTTAGTAAATAATCTATCACTATAAAAATCATTAATATCAGTAAGATAAGTTGAAAAAAGGCACAGGATTAATATTTTGTGCCTTTATTTTCATTAAATCAGATCATCGCATGATGAGGGAAGTTCTGGTACAATCGTTTGCTTTCCCCGTTAACCCAATCGAAATTAATCATGAAACATATTGTTGATGTCATGATCTCTGAAGAAGAGATCAAACAGCGTATTGCTGAGCTAGGTCGTGAAATCACAGAACATTACCGCCCACGCCAAGATCAACATGATCTTGTCTTAATCGGCTTGTTAAAAGGTTCTTTTATTTTTATGGCAGATTTATGCCGTGAAATTAACGTGAACCATGAAGTCGATTTTATGACTGTATCAAGTTACGGTAATGGTATGACGTCAACACGTGACGTTAAAATCATTAAAGATCTCGACGAAGATATTCGTGGTAAAGATGTTCTGATTGTTGAAGATATCATTGACTCAGGTAATACCTTAAATCGTGTTAAAGAGATTTTAAGCTTACGTGAGCCAGCTTCTATTTCTATCTGTACTTTATTGGATAAGCCATCACGCCGTGAAGTGGATGTACCGGTTGAGTGGATAGGTTATTCTATTGAAGATAAATTTGTTATTGGTTACGGCATTGATTACGCACAGCGTTATCGCCATCTGCCTTATATTGGGCATGTAACGTTATTAGATGAGTAATTTATTTACTTAAATAGAAGTAAAAAAACCCGCTTTAGGCGGGTTTTTTATTGAATTGAATGTGCTTATTAACGAGGGTGACTCAATTTTGCCATCGCTTGGCGATAAGAAAGTTCAAGTTTCTCACGGCTATCTGAGGTGACATCGAGATCGTGTAATTCACCATTATTTAAACCGTAAACCCAACCGTGGATCATCACTTTTTGCCCACGTTTCCATGCGGCTTGCATAATCGTTGAGTGGCCTAGGTTATATACTTGTTCAATAACGTTTAGCTCACAAAGTAGGTTTAATCTATCATGAGGAGCAAGTTCGCCTAACATTGAACTGTGTTTGTACCAAATATCGCGGATATGCAATAACCAGTTATTAATAAGTCCTAATTCAGTTCCTTCAATAGCAGCTTCAATACCACCACAACCATAGTGGCCACATACAATAATATGTTCAACTTGCAATACATCAACAGCATACTGAATAACAGAAAGACAGTTTAAGTCGGTGTGGATCACTAAGTTTGCGACATTACGGTGAACAAATAGGTCGCCGGGTGCAGCATTGATCAATTTTTCTGCTGGAACGCGGCTGTCAGAGCAACCAATCCATAAAAAATGGGGTTTTTGGCCTTTACAGAGATCTTTAAAAAACTGAGGATTTTCTTCAGTAACAGATTCTGACCATTGCTTGTTATTGGCTAACAGCTCTTCAATTTTTCTCATCATGACGTGACTGCCTGTAAATTCGGTTTCTCACCATTTGCGCTGACAGTACGCCAACACGAAATAGCACTGTGTTATTGTTGGATGCGAGAGATCCACTAAGAAAGGGTATTTTTATACCATTACTTTTGAATTAATCAGAAGGCTTTTTAAAGCCAAGTGACAGATAATTGTCTGTATTTTTTCGCTTTCAAATAAGATAGATCTTTTTATAGCATTTGTTTAATGAATTTATCAATACATTCTTTGATGTAAATCAAATGTGTAAAAAGATAACTGATTGTTAAGACTACTATTATACTATCCAAAAATAGGTTTATTAAAACATATTATAAATAAATCTTATGTTTATGTTTTTTTGCTTTTTGATATGGATAAATACAGGGATGATAAAAATCGATAGTCAGCATTGATTGAGATAATAAATGGCGAGATAATATCAATCAGTAAGATTGAGGAACAAGGGCAATAATTTTATTGCTATCAGCGAGGCTAAATGATTACATCAAGGGATGAATTGATTAATACATTAGGAATATAAGCAAGAAGTAACAGTATATAGCATCTTCATCTCTGATTTTTTCTTACATTAAGTTTTATTCTTATTATCTGTAATAGTTAAAATAAATTTATTTATTCGTTTGTGTCATAAACCCTAAAACGGTTTATTTACGGCCTTATTTTCTCTAGAATATCCTTATTCCATTTTGATCATATTGAACTAAGCTTATTTTCTAATTCGAAGCGTGTGAGCAATACGTAGCGTTAGTAAGGCTTAGTTGAATAGCTATTTTCTGATTTCAGCTCAGTCAATGCTGAATAATGCAGTTGATAAAAGGTAATTCCCACTTATGACGTATGCATTGGAGTTAACGGAGTTAACGAAAACTTATCACAATGGCGTAAAAGCGCTAAAAGGAATTAATCTCACCGTGGAAGCGGGAGATTTTTATGCTTTATTAGGTCCTAATGGCGCAGGAAAATCGACCACCATTGGTATTATCAGCTCTTTAGTTAATAAGAGTAGTGGCAAAGTTAAAGTCTTTGGCTATGACACAGATACCGATATGGTTAATGCAAAGCGCCAGCTAGGGTTAGTGCCACAAGAGTTCAATTTCAACCCATTTGAAACCGTATTACAAATCGTCCTCAATCAAGCCGGTTATTATGGTGTTCCTCGTAAGTTAGCATTAGAACGTGCTGAAACCTATTTAACTCAGTTAGATTTATGGGAAAAACGTGATGATAGAGCCCGTTTTTTATCTGGGGGAATGAAGCGCCGTTTAATGATTGCTCGTGCATTAATGCATCAGCCAAAATTACTGATCCTTGATGAACCAACAGCAGGTGTTGATATTGAATTACGTCGCTCAATGTGGATGTTTTTAAAACAATTAAACACTGAAGGAACCACCATTATTTTAACGACACACTATTTAGAAGAAGCAGAAATGTTGTGTAGGAATATTGGTATTATTCAACGTGGTGAACTGGTCGAAAACACCAGTATGAAAGGCTTATTAAGTAAACTAGAGTCTGAAACCTTTATTTTAGATTTAGCACCAAAAAGTCCATTGCCTGAATTACAAAATTATCAATATCGTTTAATGGATACTTCAACATTAGAAGTCGATGTTAAAAGAGAACAAGGTTTAAATAGTGTTTTTGCTCAACTTAATACACAAGGTATTCAAGTGTTAAGTATGAGAAATAAAGCCAATCGCCTTGAAGAATTATTTGTTCATTTAGTTAATGAAGAGCATACAGTAGAAGGAGAGAGGGAATGATTCAGCTGTATTGGGTAGCCCTCAAAACAATTTGGATTAAAGAAGTTACCCGTTTTGGTCGTATTTGGATACAAACGTTAATTCCACCTGTAATAACTATGTCTCTCTATTTCGTTATTTTCGGTAACCTAATTGGTAAGCGAATTGGCGATATGGGTGGTGTTGATTATATGCAGTTTATTGTTCCTGGCCTGATTATGATGGCAGTAATAACAAACTCTTATGCCAATGTTTCCTCTTCATTTTTTGGTGCCAAGTTTCAGCGTAGTATCGAAGAGTTATTAGTTTCTCCGGTGCCAACGCATGTTGTTATTGCGGGCTTTGTGGGTGGTGGTGTGGCTCGTGGTGTTTGTGTCGGTATCTTAGTGACTCTAGTTTCGCTATTTTTTGTACCTTTAGAAATGCATTCTTGGACAATGGTCGTGGTGACATTGCTGATGACATCCATTGTGTTTTCACTTGCCGGATTGTTAAATGCAATCTTTGCGAAAACCTTTGATGATATCAGCATTATTCCAACGTTTGTTTTAACGCCTTTAACCTATTTAGGTGGTGTATTTTATTCACTTTCACTCTTACCTGAATTTTGGCAAGGTGTGTCAAAATTAAACCCTATTGTGTATATGATTAGTGGTTTTCGTTATGGCTTTTTGGGTATTACCGATGTTTCTTTAACGGTTACCATCAGTGTGTTGTGTCTTTTCATTGCCGTGTTTTATGTTATAGCATGGTACTTGATTGAAAAAGGCAGAGGTTTAAGAAGCTAATCAATAAAACGAAAATAATAGTTATAATGTTTGAAATCGGTATCTTAATTAGAGATACCGATTTTTTTTAACTGTTTTTTCAGCATAAATGTTAATTTTTCTTTAAATTGACGCTTTGCTATTAACAAAATGATTTTTCTTGTTTAGTATACTAAACACTTTGGTAGGGGATAGAAAGGAAATGTAATGACAACGGCAAGCCAAACAGGCAAAGCACCTGAGGCAATCTCTCGTAATAAGCTTTTATGTATCGCTGGTATGGGCTGGACTTTTGATGCAATGGATGTAGGGCTACTTGCTTTTTTGCTCACAGCATTAAAAGAAGATTGGGGATTAACTGCATCACAATTAGGCTGGATTGGTAGCGTAAACTCAATTGGAATGGCTGTCGGTGCTTTTGTATTTGGTATTATTGCAGATAGAAAAGGACGTAAACCCGTTTTTATCTTTACTTTGTTGCTGTTTAGCTTAGGTTGTGGATTAACTGCATTAGCAAGCTCTTTGATGGTGGTGCTTATTTTACGTTTCTTTATTGGAATGGGATTGGGTGGGGAATTACCTGTTGCTTCAACACTTGTCAGTGAAAGTGTTGAAACTCATGAGCGAGGTCGAATTGTTGTTTTATTAGAGAGTTTTTGGGCTGTCGGTTGGTTAATTGCGGCTTTGATTGCTTATTTTATTATTCCTGATTATGGCTGGCGTATGGCGATGTTATTAAGTGCATTACCAGCTGTATATGCTCTTTATTTACGATCAAAATTACCTGAACCAACTCCATCCCATATCTCACAGAAAAAAACACGCTTATCGATCCGTCAATCAATGGCATTAATTTGGTCACCTCAGTACCGACGTTCAACGCTAATGTTGTGGATCTTATGGTTCTGTGTCGTTTTTTCTTATTATGGTATTTTTTTATGGCTACCAAGTGTGGCTATGTTAAAAGGCTTTAGTTTAATAAAAAGCTTTCAATATGTGCTTATTATGACATTAGCACAGTTACCCGGTTATTTTACCGCTGCGTGGTTAATTGAACGTTATGGGCGAAAATTTGTGTTAGTCACTTATTTAGCAGGAACTGCTATTAGTGCCTATTATTTTAGTGTGGCTGATACCACGACAACGCTACTTATTTTTGGCATGTTACTGTCATTCTTTAATTTAGGGGCTTGGGGGGCTTTATATGCTTATACGCCAGAGCAATATCCTGATGGAATACGAGCAACAGGTGCAGGAACAGCAACAGCAATAGGGCGTATTGGTGGAATATTAGGGCCTTTAATGGTGGGATATTTAGTCCAATATCAATTTGAAATAAGCTCCATATTTCTTATTTTCAGTTTTTCAATTGTTATTGGGATATTGGCAGTGATGTTATTGGGTAAAGAGACAAAGAATAAACCGCTTAACTCAATTTAATCACACTTTATGTGGCTAAAAATACAGAAATCCCCTTACTTGTAATATGATAGCGATTAAGAATTTTATGAAGAAAGGGGATAAAAGATGTCTCATTATGATGAAGTGGTTAAACAGGTTGATGATGCTATTGCGACAACCAGTATTGAAACCATGAATGAACTTTTAGTGGAATTAGGTAAAGATAAAACGATTGAATTTCCATTACGTTATGAGCAACAAGAGCGTTTACGAACAGCTATTTTCCATCACGGCGAAAAACATCGCTAATCGGATTATGACTAAGAAATAAGTATTTAAAAAGCGTTTTAACCGTTTTAATAAACAGGTGTAAACGCTTTTTTCTTTTTATTGCATCGTATCATACGGATCAAAAAGTCTTTTTACCTTCAAGTACCGCAATTCTATTTTCAATGGATGGATGTGTTGAGAAAAATGAGTCTCCTTTATTAAAAATAAAGGCCGCTTTGCGATAAGCACGTCCCGTTGAACCATCTTCAAAACTTTCAGTGTTATGTTGTGCCGAAATTTTCTTTAGTGCATTAATCATTGCTTGATTATCTTGCGTTAAATCGACAGCGGCAGCATCAGCCATATATTCACGAGTACGAGATAAATAAAAATAAAGGACTTGGGTAATAATCGGTAAAACAAGGTTTAATACAATCAAAATAAGGCGAGCCTTGCTTGCTGCATCATTACCTTTTCCACCCCGGTTGCCTGATGCAATATATAAACGGCTACCAAAGATATTCGTAACCGTCAAAATAACGTTGGCTAAGATGCCAACATATAACGTTAGTCGTGAGTCACCATGAATAATATGCCCTGTTTCATGGGCTAATACTGCTTGCACTTCTTGGCGATTAAGGCGACTTAATAAGCCAGTGGTTACACCAATAAAGGCGTTTTTTTCAGACCAACCAGCTGCAAAAGCATTTGCTTCAGGTGTATCAAGAATATAGAGCTTAGGAATATAGCCTAGCGTGGCACTTAAACTAAGTTCTTCCACAATATTGAGCAATTGGCGCTCTTGTGCATTTACTGTTTCATCTGGGCTAATTAATTTAGCATTCATTCCTGTCAGCATGATTTTGTGCCCTTTAAAATGAATAAAAAGAAGCAATAAAATCGAGATAGCTAAAATAATGAGTGAAGCAATGGGAATAGATTGGAAAGTCAGAAATGCCAACATATTATCAGTGAGATCTAGATAAGGATTTGCTCCAATAGCTGTATCCACCAGCAAACCGATCATTAGCATTAATAGTAAATAAGTTGCTATAACAAAACGAGTTCGAATAGCATTTTTTCGTAGAACATTTCTGAAATCCATTGGTGACTCCAAACAGCACCGCTAAGTGCTGTTTTATCAATCAAGAAGGCATAAGTATCTTTTTATCACTTTAAAAATTAATCGAAATTAATGCGGCGAGCTTCTTCTGTTTTAATAGTTCCTTCATCAAGACGCCAGTACTCTTTATCAATAACTAAGCTTGGGAAAATCTTGACAATAAACACAGCAGGAATAGAAGCAATAAAAGCGCGATATTGTTCTAAAGTACGGTTATAACCGCGTTTTGCAAAAGAGAGTTTATTTTCCGTTGAAACAATCTCTTCTTGTAAATTTGCCATAATGGTATCGGATTTTAATTCAGGATAATTTTCAACCGCAACATTAATGGCACCACTTGAAACAATTTTTGATAATTCGTCTTCAGCTGCTTTGGCTTCTTTGCCATTGGCACTTTGAGTTTGTGTTCTTAATTCAGTGATTTTAGTAAATACGTCAGATTCATGGCTGAGATATTTTTTTACTGTAGCTAATAAGCTATCAAAGACTTTACCACGACGATCTAATTGTACCGAAATTTCGGTTTCACTTGAGATAACAGCTTCACGCATAGAAATAATACGGTTGTAATAATAAAAAATAAGACCCAATAACGCGATAGTAATAATTAATCCAGTCATGGTGAAGTGCTCTCTTTTCTAATCGTAAACAGGAAATTGTGTTAAATCTTTAATGTTAATTTTGCCTATTATTGATAAAGATAGCTAGATGATTATTTCATCAAAAACAAAAAGAACATGAATAAAGTAAAATTAATGATATTGATTGAGATAAAAAAATACCCCGAATAAATTCGAGGTAAAAATTAAAGGTAATGCTAGGGCAAATAAAAAATATCAAGTGAAACATAGGGGATGAATCTGAGTTAAATAATCGAGTTAACGAAACTATTTAACTCAGAGGTAAAACATTTAGAACCAAGGTGCTTGTGCCATTACGTTGCCATAAAACAGCATTCTTCCCGTGATTTCACCACTAAATAACATCAAAATAGTGATGATAGAGAGCGAAGTTTTGTTAAATGACGTGCTGTGAGACAAAGTAATAATGCAGATACCAATAATTAGACTAGCAATGACTTGCCACCATAATAATAAGCTTGCAACATCTGCACCGGGTACTTGTGTTCTCATAACCAAGCCTATGAGAACTAAGAATGCACCAACTAAGGTTCCTATTTTTAATGAGTTACTAATGGTTTTACCTTGTAAACGCAACCAAGGGATCATCGAGCCAAAACCAAGCAATAACGCTGTGCCAATAAAGCTAATTTGTGTTGCTGGTGTATGCCAAAGAGGATGAGCCTGCATTTGGTAGTAGATTTGTGCTGTAATCAAAATAACAGGTAAACCAATAACGCCACAAAACAACCCAAATAGACTATTACGGCGAATAGCATGAGGTTGTACCCAACTGGCTAGTGCCCATAATGAAATTAAGCCATTTAGCATCACAAAGGCAATTGCTTCGCGACTTAACCAAGAATGTGCAATACCTAATACTGAACGATAAGCACCGAGCGGATCACCTAAGTGTCCCATCGACATTGATGAACCCACAACTTCAATCAGCCAAATGAGTGCAATGGTTGTTCGTAATGCTTTGGTGTTTAGCATTGCAACATTTTGAGTTTGGTTTTGCCATTGATACAGTGAAAGTGCCAATACCGCACCAATACCCCATTGACTCATAACCGTAAACAGGACTAACGGCAGTTGATAATCATGCATGATTAATCCTCCATACCAATAATGACAATATTAGGATTACTGATGGTGTGATCAGGTACACCATAGCGTTTTTCTAATAAAGCCCAATTTGTCGTGTGTTTTTTACGTAGATCTTCAATTTCACCAAACTCAATAGCCCCAGTAGGACAAGATTCAACACAACGGGGTTTTAAGCCTTCATCAAGTCTATCCGCACACATATTGCATTTACTGGTTTTTCCTTCTACTGGATCATAAACCGGAGCGTTATAAGGGCACGCCATGATGCACATTTGGCAACCGATACATTTGTCATGATCTTGCACGACAATACCGTCTTCACGTTTGGTATAAGTGTCAGCAGGGCAAACTTTTAGGCACTGTGGATCGTCACAATGGTTACAAGACATGGTAATAAAAGCTTGTGCATTGGGTTGGTCTTCATTGAATTCGCGAACTCGACGCCACAACACACCTGGAGGCGTGACATTTTCAGATTTACAGGCCATCGAGCAAGTTCGGCAACCATAGCAATCTTTGGTATTTATTAGAAAACCATACTGTTTCTTCGCCATGATCAAGCCTCCCGTCTTACGTTAACTAAGGTGCTATTACAGCAATGGCCGTTACCTAAAGGTTCAACGTGGTCATTGGTAACATGGCTACTACTTCCGCCTTGTTGTTCCCACCATCCATTATCTAATGAAATAACGCCTTGCTTAATATGCGTGGTCACAACGGCAATCGCACGGTGCTCTCCTCGATCATTAAATGCAATAGCCCATTCACCATCTTTAATTCCTCTGGCTAAAGCATCATTAGGATGGATAAGAATATTAGGTTGATTACGCTGTACTTCTAAGATCCACTCATTCATACCATGGCTAGAGTGAACACTACGAGCGAGCTTGCGTTGCACCGCCATTAGTGGGTATTTTTTAGCAAGTTCAGGTGAGCCTTTTGTCGATTCTTTTACGGGATAATAGGTGACAATCGGAGAGAAGTTTTTATCCTGCCACTCTTCAATAAAGAAGTGTGCTTTTTTCGTTGAAGTACGGAAAATGCCATCTTTAAAAGGGATCCAGTCGCCTTCAACTGGGCGCACTGGGCCTTTTTCTAACATTTCACGTGTAATGCCGGAGCCTTTAAGACAAGCATCAATATAGTGTTCAATAGGTTGGTTGAAAACGTCACCAAAGCCAAAACGTTCGGCAAGACGAGCAAAGATCCAATAATCAGGTTTTGCATCTCCTGGTGGCTCAACCGCTTTTTCCATTAATTGTACATATTGACTACGAACACCTGCCATTAAACTGGTATCTTCAAAAATAGTCGTAACAGGGAGTACAAGATCGGCATAAAGTGCAGTGGATGACATCAAGTTATCAGCAACAACCACAAAAGGTACTTTTTTCAGTGCATTACGTACCATATTAGTGTTAGGAAGTTGCGTCATCACACCCATGGTCATGATCCACCAAAAATTAATTGGGTGTGGTCTTTCATTGACAATCCAATCACCCACTTTCGCAACAGGAATGGGTTTTATTGGTTTTGCGTTAGGTGCTGGTGGAATAATTGGACTAAATTTTGCCATTTGGCGAGCACCACCGGCATCACAAATTCCAGCACCTTTTTTACCGATATTGCCGGTTAATAATGCAAGATAAAATTGGCTAGCTGCAACATAAGCACCAAATTCGGTACGTTGAGCGCCGGACATATTTTGCACAATCATAGCGGGTTTGGTGGTGGCATAATCACGAGCTAAACGAATAATAGTTTCTTTCGGGATATCCGTTTCTTGACTGGTTTTTTCGACAGTCCAAGGTTGTGCTTGTTGGTAAATTTGCTCAAAGACAGTCACATAATCAGCATTAGTAGGTAGTTCATCATGAGTTAACGCAGGAATAATATTCGGTGTCTCATGGTGAACAAGTTGCTGACTTAAAGTATCAAAAACTAGATAACTATCTTGATCATCATCAGATTGACGTAATAGTTTTTGCTGTGAGTCAACAAGGTAGACGGCACCTGTGTGTGCACGTAAAAAAGGTTTATCAGTGAGATTTTCTTCAATGATAATTTTGATCATACCTAACGCAAGTGCCGTATCAGTACCAGGAACGATAGGGATCCACTCATCTGCTTTAGCGGCTGTTTCATTAAAGCGAGGATCAATAACCACCATTCTGGCGCCATTTCGACGAGCTTGGTTGTAATTTTTGAAATAGGCCTGCATCGTCACTGCGGGGTTATTACCCCAACAAAGGATATAGCGACTATCTTTTACCGTATCTCGGGTATCTGCGTAGCGTAGACCCACCATTGGGATCATTGCCGCTGTTACGGCAGAGCAACAAAGTGATCCCGCTTGTTTTGTGGAGCCACCTAAGTAATCGAAAAAGGCCTTACCCATATCATTTTTAATCGAGTCCATATTGCCGGCATGAGTAGAGATAAACAGTCCCTCATTACCAAACTTATCAATGGTTTCTCTGATGTTTTTTTCAATGAGATCAAGTGCTTCATCCCAACTAATGGGTTTGAATTCTGCTTTTCCTTTTTCACCGACACGCAATAAAGGTGTGGTTAAACGATCTTTGTGGTATACCCATTTGGTTCGGCTCATACCCCGTAAACAACATTTCACATTAAAGCCTTCAGTGGCTTCAACTTTGATAAGTTGCCCCTTATGTGTAAAAGCTGTTAGGTTACAGTGCAAACATTCCATCGCACAGGTTGAACGAAAGGTTTTATATTCGGATAATTTTATCCGTGGTTTCTGGTTAAATATGGGTTTATTTTCATTAACTAGACTGAACGCGTTAGGAGAAAGAGCTGCCACGCCAATGGCACCCATTCCTTTTAACAGCGTTCTTCTATTTAATTCCCACTTTTGATTTTTAGACATAGACATTCTCACGCACAAGAAAAGTTAACTATATATAAACTCAATTCATATATAGTTAACATTGAGGTAGATCATCTAAAAATAGACAAAGAAAATAATCGACAGAAAATAGCTAAAAAGCCATATTTAAAATAAGGTTTTAGTGAAATAAACTAGCAAAAATGACAAAAAAAGAATAATGGGATATCGTCATAAATCAAAATAAATAACGAATAGGTGTGAAATAAATAAATGCAGAATTCTCAAGGAGTTAACTCGGTTGATATTGCTATTACCATTCTCGAATTTATTGCATCGAATGGAGGTATCGCCCGATCGTCAGATATTGCAAAAGCCTGTTCGCTTTCAAAAAGTCGCTTACATAAATATTTAGTGTCACTTTGTCGCTCTGAAATGTTGTACCAAGAAAGCGGCGGAAGCCAGTATTGCTTGGGGAGTAAAATTCTTCTTTTAGCGCAGGCAACACCTAAGCCACAATCCATGGTGGATGAAATTAATCAGCTATTATGTGAGTTTAGAGATGAACATAATATGTCTACAGGATTAGTTATTGCGCAAGGCAATCAGCTTTTTTTAACGCGATATAATCGCAGTTTTAAACATGTTGATATTGATTTTTTACCCGATACACCTGTGCCTTATAAAATTAGTGCTGCGGGCTCTATTTTTGCTGTTTTTAGTAATTTAGAGATAGATGCGGGTTTATCAGAAAAACAGAAAAATACTATTCGCCAACAAGGTTTTGCTATTCGTCATGAACCGGCTGAAGGTATTCCTGGTGCACAATCCATTTCATGCCCTGTTTTTAATAAAAAAGGAGAAATGGTGGCAGCAGTATTAACGATGGGTTTTATTGAGTCTGAAAGACAAACTGAATTGGGTAATACACTTAAAGCTAAGATGACACGCTTTTCACGTTAATTGAGTGGAGTATTGAATTTAGGCATCTTGGCAGGAAAAGCCAAGTGCCTAATATGCAGAGAAGAATTAATCAAATAGCCCTTTTGCAAGGGTATCACCTTGGTGTGGGATGCCGGGTAATACAAAGTAGTATCCGCCACCAAAAGGTTTGATATAGCGCTCTAATGGTTCACCATCTAAGCGTTTTTGGGTATCAATAAAGCCTTTTTTAAGGTTATTTTGAAATGAGATAAAAATCAGTCCCATATCTAATTGACCTGAAGGTGTTAAACCTAATGAATAGCTGTAACTACGTCGGCGTAGTTTGGCGCTATAACGTTCTGGATTTCTTGGCTCTGCTCTTCGCATATGAGAGTCAAACAGCACTCGGTCACCATGAGGATCTTTTTCAAACTGTGGATCGTCCATTTCCTGCTTCATTCCAATTGGCGCACCCGTTGATCGATGACGGCCAAAATTATTCTCTTGATCTTCAAGCGGTGTTCTATCCCAAAATTCCAATGCAAACCGAATAAGACGCACTGCTTGATAGCTTCCGCCTAAACACCATTGTGGCTCTTTTTGTTCTTCTGTGATCCAGACTAGCGAGTCCATCAGGTTATTATCAGATGAAGGCGCGTTCCCTGAGCCATCTTTAAAACCAAAAAGGTTAATCGGCGTTTGATGATTATCAATATCGCGAGCAGGAAGAAAACCATCAATTTTCCACACCGCATAAACTTGACCAGAAAGATATTTTAAAATATCTCTTAACGCATAAATGACACTTTCTTGGCTATTAGCACAAAACTGGAGTAGAACATCGCCACCACACCATTTTGGATCTAATCGATCATTAGGAAAGGGTTTCATGGGCTCTAAGCGTTTGGGTTTTTTAGGCTGAAAACCAAAACGATTATCAAAAAAGCTATCACCTAACGCGACAGTAATGGTTAATTCATCTGGGTGTAATTGAGTGCCCAGAATACCAGACTCAGCAGGAGGAAGATGTGGATTTGCTCTCTGCTCTAGCTCACGAGGTTGCGTTAAAAAAGCAATTCGTTGTGTCAGAGTTGCGAATATTTTTTTTACTTCCTCAACAGTAGTGACTGTTAGATTAAGAGCAATAAATGAGGCGTGTTTTTGTTCTGGAGTAATAACGCCTGCTTGGTGTTTACCTAAATAAGCAATCGTACGTTGATAACGGGGCACAGATGAAGCACTTTGTTTTTGTTGTGCATTAGCCCCTATACTGGCGAGTAATAAGCTTCCACCTAACCATTTTAACGTTGTACGTTTATCGAGGTTAACTGGACTTTTTAATAACGGTTTAAAGAGAGTTTTATTTTTCATCACTTGCTTCTTTATAGTGATAGTAAACATCAATATCGAGCGTGCTACGTAAATTCGCCACTTGCTCTGCTAATTGTGTTACTTGAGAGAAAAGCCAGCTTTTTTCTGTTTCAGGAAGCGCATTTAAAGGCTGGAATAAACCTTCATCACGCTGGTATTTTAAAAGCAGAGCACCAATATCATTATATTGCTTGATCAGAGATTGATATTCAGTAGGGGGAATATGTTCGGATAAGCTCTCCACTATTAAGCGTGATCCGGATAAATTTGCATAACTATCACCTAGATCGCTATTTGAGTATTGGTTTTCAATCCCTGCTAATTTGTCCGTTAAAATAAACTCCAAGCTATCCCCCGCCGATTGGACTAATTTGGGGATTGGGATATCTTCAATGGCTAAACGTTTTTTTAGATCACTAATGCCTCTTAATAGCGCTTTTGCGGACTCTGTAGCTTTTTGCGTATCTTTTAATTTAAAGAGTTGATATTCAATTAAATGAAATCCTGAAAAACGCGATGAGTTTTCTCTTTCAATAAAGAAATCAGCTCGATTATTTAATAAACGTTCGCTTGATCCAAAAAGCGCAATAATAGGGCGAATAACTTCATAGTGATAATGCGCTTGTTGATAGGCATTTTGAGCATTAATAAGCTGATTTTTTTCGCTATTTACTATTAATTTATTGAGTGCTTTTTCAACTTGAGTTAATTGCTCAACAGCCTTTTCTCGGTACATTAAAATATCAGTTTTAAATTTTTCAGGAGTAGGAATATCTCCTTTTGCAACGATGATATTTTCGCTATCTTGAATAATTCCTTGAATGATTTTTTCAGCGTAAATAGGTAGAGAAAACAGCAAAATAAAGAAAAAAACAGTAATATTTCTTCTTTTAAATTTTGTGTTATTTCGCATGCTGAGTACCTCGCTTAAATAACAGTGCAACAATCACCCAGTAGACAATAAACGTCACCACGCTTAAACCAATGGGTTGAGAGCGATAAGCGAAGAATGATACTAAGAAATTACCAAAGACACTCGAGTCATCCAGAATGTGGCTAATATCCCAAAGCGGATATATCAAGAAATCAGGTAATTCAAAATCCATTTCAATGAGTAGATTTGCAATTTCTTCTACGGCTTTTAAGAGCAAAGAAACGGCAAGGAATAGCAGTAAAAATCCCGTTACAGTAAAGAAATAACGCCATGAAATAACTTTTGACGTCAGTAAAAATAGCCATAGAGTGAATGCTGCGACAAGTAAGCCAATAAAGACTTCAATAAAGAAAGGCAGTGCTGTTTGTGCATTGAGAGCCATAATATGGCTAGAGAGGAAGACAACAACTTCACTGCCTTCTCTGGCAATTGCAATGGCAATAATCAGTAAAATACCCCATGCACTTTGTTGCTGTGTTTTTTGTGTGAGTTCATTTTCTATGTTGGTTTTTAGTGACTTTCCTTGCCCATTCATCCAATAAACCATTTGAACAATAAGCACACAGGCGAGGATCTCCATTGCGATCATAAATAGAGATTGCCACATATCTTCCAGTGAACTAAATACACCATAAATGCTCAGAGCCAAGATAACAGCAAGAAATAGTCCAAATATAACGCCACTCCACAAGTATTTCATACCTTGTTTTGGCGCTGGAGAGCGCTTTATCCAAGCATAAATAATACCAATTACCAGTAGCGCTTCAAAACTTTCTCGCCAGACAACAAACAGAACTTGTCCCATATTTACTCTGCCTTTTCAGTTGCAACAATTTCACCTTGAGGGTGAGAAAGGTGAAAATCATCAAAGAAGGTGTAACGACCGGGTTTTAGTGGTGCTATCACAACGACAGAATTTGCGCCAGGAGCTAATACTTTTTCTTTACGTAACTGTGTACTTTCAAATTCAACAGGGCTGGTGCCTGTATTACGGATTTTTATTCTAATGGGGGTTTTGGCAGGTACTTCAAGTACTTGAGGAATAAGCTCGCCGTCTTTCATTTCTAATTCAACAGTAAATTTCTCAGCAGCAAAAACAGAGCTTGTTATCATTAATAGCAGTAATAACGTGTATTTATAGAGATGTTTCATCATCAGCGTTTCACTTAAAAAAAGAGAAAAAGGATAAACTCAATTTTATTGAGCTTATCCGTTATCAAGCTAATTAATAACTACCTTTACGACCTGTGCCGCTATAGGTGAAATCCCATGAAACTTCAAAGGGTTCAAACCAAGGTGCAACACCGGTTTCTTTGTCAATATGGCGACCAAATGTAATATCTTTATTGTATGAAGGTGGGTAAATTTTATAAGTAACATTATATTGGCCATTACCATCGAGTTTCAGATTCTCGCCATAGTGAGGACCATCATTAGCCACCATTGCCATAAAAACGCCTTGCTGTTTTTTCGCTGGCGCATCTGATTTTGTCACGGTGTATTCAACAGTGAGGTAAGGGATCCAGTCACCTTCTGCAAAGCCATTAGGATTGTCTTCTGTAGCATGGATATCGGCTTCTAAATGGATATCGGCTTTATCAGCCGCGAGATGGCTCATTGCATGATGACCTTCTTCGGTATCCATAGTGATAGGTTGAAGGTAAACCCCCTGAATTTCCATACCATTTTTAATAATAGGATGACCTACAGGGTACTCTAGAGCAAAAGCCGAGGTTGAGAGAAACGATAATGCAGTAAGAGAGAGTGCATAGCGATATTTCATGTTTAACCCTTATTTCAAATGATAATTGTTATTATTCTTAATTAGGTTAACACAATTTGTATTAAAGAGAGGAGATAATCTATACGAAAAATATCGCTTAAGTTACGAAAAAAACAGTGAAAAATGTATTAACATTTTATTTTATAAAAGAAAAAAATTTGTTGGTTTAAATATAAAAGATAAATAGAATTGATAACTCAAAGTAATTATACTCATTATGATTATCAAATTAAGAGTGATATATGGAAACCTTATTTATCTTAATAAAAAGATAAAATAGAAGATTTCCATACCAAGAATATTAAATTTGGCTTTGAGCACTCCAAAATTGTTTGGATTGTGTCAGTGCGATAGCAGAAACTTGCTCTTCATTAGGGGGTAAAAAAAACGCTGGTGTCACTTTTAGCTCTTGAGCAATATGAAAGAGCATATCAACATCAATTTTACATAGCCCATTCTCATATCGTGAAAATTGTTGCTGGCTAATACCCACTCGTTCAGCGACAACCTTTGCTGATAAGCGAAGTTGCTGGCGTTGTTTACGAATTTTATGCCCAATAATTTGAGAAATGGGATAAATCTTTGACATTAGTGACCTCATTCTTCCTATCAACCACCAATAATATTCAATAATTCGAATATCAAGTTTCTGTGATGGATCTTCAAAGTAAACAAGCACTCCGGCTTGAATGAGTAAAATCCATTCTATAGTGTTATCGGTTAATAGGCGGAATTATTTATACCCGTCAGGCTATAAGATGATAATAATTTTTATTAAACTATTTTGATATCATTCTTTTTTCTAGCAGGAAAATCGAGAAAAATTTGATAAACAGTGCTATATATTGTCAAAATGCCATTTTATCCATTATTTGTGCTCGCATTTATGATTGATAAAGAGTAAATAATGAAACTATAACAAAAAAGATAAAGCCCTCTTTGACTGTGTTTATACTCGAAAATACCTTTTATATATTTTTTATGATGGGTTATTTTTGAGTTTTTTTTTATTTGGCCCAATTTTTCTTCTTAAATAGCTTTAAAGCGACATACCTCTTTTTACTTTATCGAAATTACTAAAATTACATTCACTTCGAATAGTCCATGGCGTTAATATTGTTATCTATAATACTTAGGTAGATTATAAGTATTACAGGTAATTATCTATTTATCGTCAAGGTCGAGATTATGAATGTAAAAGATATCATTCGTCATGAACCATTTGGAACATTGCTAGGTTATGCGCCTGGTGGTGTCGCGATTTACTCTTCAGATTACAGTAGTATCGATAAAGAAGACTATGCTGCTAATGATTCATTCCGTAGTTATATTGGTAATGAATATATGGGACACAAGTGGCAGTGTGTTGAATTTGCTCGTCGTTTCCTTTATCTGCATTACGGCGCTGTATTTACTGATGTGGGAATGGCTTATGAGATTTTTTCATTGCGTTTTTTACGTAAAACTATTGATGACGATATATTGCCTCTCCAAGCGTTTGCTAATGGCGGTAAGCAGGCACCAGCTGTTGGTGCTTTGCTGATTTGGCAAGAAGGTGGTGAGTTTAAAGTGACCGGTCATGTTGCAGTGATCACTGAAGTGCTCGAAGATAAAATCCGTATTGCAGAACAAAATGTTATCCATACTAGATTACCAGCAGGCCAGCAATGGACACGAGAATTACCGCTTCGCGTCAGTGATGACGGCTACTTTATTCAAGATACTTTTGAGAACACAACGCTTTTAGGTTGGATGATCCAAACTGAACCTAATGCTTATAGTCTTCCTGAGCCTAAAATCACACCTGAACTATTAAATATTCATGCCGAAAAACTTGAAAATAAAGGTCAATTCGATGGGAAATGGCTAGATGAGAGCTCGCCATTAGAGAAAGCTTATATCTATGCGCAACATGGTCATATTATCAATCAAGATAGTTACGAATATTTTACCATTTCAGAAAGTGCAGAGCAGGAGCTTATTCGCGCAAGTAATGAAATGCATTTGATGTATTTGCATGCAACTGAAAAAGTGTTGAAAGATGATAATTTACTGCGTTTATTCGATATCCCTGAAGTTCTATGGCCTCGCATTCGTTTGTCATGGCAAAACAGACGTCATCAAATGATCACGGGACGATTAGATTTTTGTATGGATGAACGTGGTGTCAAAGTTTATGAATATAATGCAGACTCAGCCTCTTGCCATACAGAAGCTGGCTTAATCATCGAAAAATGGGCACAGAAAGGTGGAATTAAAGAGGGATTTAACCCCGGCGAACGATTACTTGATGCATTAGCCGATGCTTGGAAACATTGTGATGCAAAACCTTTTGTACATATTCTTCAAGATGATGATAGTGAAGAAGATTATCATGCTCTCTTTATGCAACAATCACTGACCCAAGCAGGTTATAACAGTAAAATTCTACGTGGATTAGATGAGCTTCATTGGAATAGTCGCGGTCAATTGATTGATGCAGACAAACGCGTTGTTGAGTGTGTCTGGAAAACATGGGCTTGGGAAACGGCATTAGATCAACTAAGAGAAGAGAGTGAGCAACAAGCACTGATCCCTATTCGTACAGGGCATCCTGAAGACGAAGTCCGTTTGGTCGATGTACTTTTACGTCCTGAAATTACCGTTTTTGAGCCACTTTGGACACTTATCCCAAGTAATAAAGCCATTTTACCGATTTTATGGCAACTGTTCCCTGATAATCCTTATTTGCTAGATACGGATTTTAAAGTGACTCCTCATCTTGCACAAAGTGGTTATGCAGTTAAACCAATAGCGGGACGTTGTGGTAGTAACATTGGCTTAGTTGATCATAAAGAAAATGTGTTAGATGAAACCCAAGGTCAATTTGATCACCAAGAAAATATTTATCAGGAATTATGGTGTTTACCGAAAGTCGCAAACCGTTATATTCAAGTTTGCACCTTTACAGTCGGTGGACATTACGGTGGTTGTTGTTTACGTTCTGATCCTACACTAGTCATTAAAAAAGAGAGTGATATAGAACCGTTGATCGTGGTTGAAGATAAATACTTTTTAACTAAATAAGATCACGTTTAGAATTAAGAAATAATAGACCCGCCTAATTGGCGGGTTTATTTTAAAAATAACCAGAATGCTTAGTGAGAAATAGAATGATACAAAAATTTGAAACGCTTAGTGAGTTATTAGCAGCGCTTTCAACACTTGAATCTAATGAGTGGATTTATACGGAAATTGCAACTTGGAATAGTGATCCTAATCAGGCGATTTTTTATTATATTCCTTGGGATTATCTTCAAGAATTACCTGATGATGAGATTTACCTTGATGATGAAGATCTGGAAATGCCAAAAATTGTTAAAGATAAAAATTTACGAGGCTGGATGGTGATTTGTGATTTGGCATTATTCTATCAAGTTCAACAAGTCGAAAAAAAAACCTTACAGTGGGTTATTGAAGAAATTAACTATTATCGTGAATATGATGCTTTTCGGTGTTTGAGTTAGATGTTGCTTTAGCAATAATTATCAAGTAATAAACTATAATTATTTGATAATTAATGATTTATTTGTGATTTTTTTGTTTTAATAAAGAATGTTTTCAATGTTAGGCCAATCATCAGCATAATGATCTGTCATTAATAAAAAACATTCAGCCACGGCACGGTTTAAAGATTTATGTTCAACGGTATCATTTTCTATTGAAATGACAGACCACACTTTGTTTTCTTGATGATAAGAGCATGACATTTCACAATCTTCTAATAAGGAAAGTGCATCATCAGCATTTTTGAGTAGATCAAATAGTGCGCCATCGGGATCTAAAGAGCTCCAAACTTTTTCGGTTTCTGTATCAAATTCGATTTCATAACCATAACGGCGATAGATAGCTGTTAGGTTTATTTGAAAATCTGTGTAGTGACTATAACGATGGATCGGTGGCTGGTAGGTATCTGGCTCTTGGGCTTTTCGATTATTTTTATAGTCTTGAATTTGTTTTTCTCGAGCTTGAGCTCGTTGATAGCCCTCGTCACCAAATTCTAAAATACGTGCTTTGCGATAAACGTCACTAAAATCTAGTACCGCAGCACCATAATAAAGCCCTTCATCTGTTTTCAGATCCATTAAGTCAACTAAGATATAACGTTTATTCTCAGTGAGTTGTTCTTTATTTCTGATGGATAAACCAGCATATTCTGCAATAGCGACTATCTGTTGTGTTGAAAATGTCATCTCTTTCATAGGGTTTTCCTTAAAAAATTACATGCTTTCCTTGATCTGTTTTTTCAGCCACTGAATGAAAAGCTGTACTTTGGCATTATTCTTTTCGTTTCGAGTGACAAGGTAATAACGCTGAGCACAAAAAAGCTCACTATTATTAAAAGGGATAATTAATTCCTTATTGGCCAGTTGTTTCTGTACTAAACGTTTTCTTCCCATCGCGACGCCAGAGTGATTAACGGCAGCAATCACTGCAAGATCAGAACGATCAAAACAGATATTACTGCGATTAGGGAAAAGTGAAAGCTCCATATGCTCACTCCAAGCTCTCCATTCATCAAAATCAGAATTGTTACTCCATGCTTGTCTATCATGTAGCAAAGTGCAATTAGAGAGATGATGAATATTATTTGTAAGCTCATGTTTTTTAGCGTACTCAGGGCTGCATACCGGAATAATCGATTCTGAAATTAAGTCTTCGCAATAAAGATTTTGTAGTTGCTTATCATCAAAATAGATTGCGAGATCAATACCATAGCCTCGAAAGTTAATGTCATCATTTCCTGTGAGCAGATTCAATTCAATGGAGGGGTAACGCTCAGTAAAATCTGAAATACGAGGAACTAACCAACATTGGGCAATAGAAGGACGTGAATAAACGGTAAGTACACCAGAGATTTCTTGGTTATGGATATCTAAAATTTCTTGGTTAATGTCTTCTAACGTTTTTTTAAGTGCCCAATAAATACGTTCACCTTCTTCTGTTAGTTCAATTCGGCGATGAAAGCGGTTAAATAACTTAATGCCTAATTCTTCTTCTAGTGTATTAATACGATGGCTAATAGCACTGGGAGTTAATGATAGCTCTTCTGCTGCTAAAGCAAATGAAAGGTGACGACCTGTTGCTTCAAAAGTGTGAAGTCTGGCTAATTGATAACTAGATAATCGTTTATTTCTTAAAATCACGCTAGAAGATTCAAACATTCTTTTATTCTCATTTTATTATTGATAGTAACGTTAGTTAACAATCAAGGTAATGTTAAGATGAAATACCATGCTATCACTCATCAAAATGTGATTATTTGTGGATAAGATCACTTATTTGAGTTAATTGAATTCATCTTAGTGTAAATTTTCATCATTTGTAAGTATCGAATGATTAATATTCAATATGTTTAACAATAAATAAAAGATTTGGGATGGATATATGGATTCAACATTATGGGTACTAGGTACTCTTATAATTAGTATCTTGCTCATTGTTTTTACTATAATAAAACTTAAGTTTCACCCATTTTTAGCCTTACTATTGGCCAGCTTCTTTGTAGGCACTGCAATGAAGATGAACCCTTTAGAAATGGTGAATGCGATTGAAAATGGTATTGGCGGTACACTCGGATTTTTAGCAGCAATTATCGGTTTAGGTACTATTTTAGGTAAAATGATGGAAATATCAGGTGCCGCAGAACGCATCGGTATTACATTGCAAAAGTGCCGTTGGTTATCTCCAGACGTTATTATGGTATTAGTTGGTCTTATTTGTGGTATTACACTTTTTGTTGAAGTTGGTGTGGTATTACTTATTCCACTTGCTTTCTCAATTGCGAAAAAAACAAATACATCATTATTAAAATTAGCCATTCCTTTATGTACGGCATTAATGGCCGTTCATTGTATTGTTCCTCCTCATCCAGCCGCGCTGTTTGTTACTAATGAATTAGGCGCAGATATGGGAACCGTGATTGTTGCCGGACTTGCGGTTGGTTTAGTAGCTTCATTAGTCGGTGGTCCGTTATTTTTAAAAGTATTAGGTGAGCGTTTGCCGTTTAAAACTGTACCTGAAGAATTTTCAGATATGGAAGTGCGTGAAGAAAAAGATTTGCCTTCGCTCGGTGCCACTCTCTTTACGGTATTATTGCCAATTGTTCTGATGCTGATAAAAACAGCCGCAGAATTAAATATGACAAAAGGCACTTCGCTTTATACTGCATTACAGTTTATTGGTAACCCAATTACTGCGATGTTTATTGCTGCTTTTGTCGCTTATTATGTTTTAGGTATTCGCCGTAATATGGGTATGAATATCTTATTAAAGAAAACAGAAGATAGTTTTAGCTCTATTGCCAATATCTTATTAATCATTGGTGCTGGTGGTGCTTTTAATGGTATTTTAAAAGGCAGTGGTTTAAGTGAATCTTTAGCGTTAATTCTTTCTAACTTGGACATGCATCCTATTTTATTGGCTTGGTTGGTTGCCATTATCCTTCATGCTGCTGTTGGTTCTGCAACGGTTGCAATGATGGGAGCTACTGCAATTGTTGCACCATTAATGCCTTTATACCCAGACATTAGCCCTGAAATTATTACCTTAGCAATTGGTTCAGGTGCTATTGGTTGTACCATCGTCACAGACTCACTGTTTTGGTTAGTGAAACAGTATTGTAATGCAACTTTAAGTGAAACTTTTCGTTTTTACAGCGTCGCGACCTTTATTGCCTCCTTTGTCGCATTAGGCGGTACATTTATGCTTTCTTTTGTCATATAAAAGAGAACGACTATGAGCCATATAGATATAAATAAACTAATAAGTAATTTTCCACTAGTTCGTGACTTAGTGGACTTAAAAGAAGTGGTTTGGTTTAACCCAAAGGTGACCACCACTGACCAGGGACTTCCATATGTTGGTTTAACGCAAGATGACGTAATTGATGCACAAGCACGGTTACAACGTTTTGCACCTTATTTAGCTAAAGCATTTCCAGAAACGGCGATTACTCAAGGAATTATCGAATCAGAAGTGGTTGATATTCCTAAGATGAAAATTGCTCTTGAAAAGCGTTATAACACAACCATTTGCGGTCAGTTGCGTTTGAAAAAGGATAGCCATTTACCAATTTCAGGCTCAATTAAAGCACGAGGTGGAATTTATGAAGTATTAACGCACGCTGAGAAATTGGCAATAAACGCGGGATTACTGAATACAGATGATAATTATGAAAAATTATTCTCTGATGAATTCCGTAAATTCTTTAGCCAATACAGCATCGCGGTTGGTTCAACAGGCAACTTAGGTATGTCTATTGGGATCATGAGTGCGAAATTAGGCTTTAGTGTAAGCGTTCATATGTCTGCTGATGCACGTCAGTGGAAAAAAGACAAATTACGCTCCCATGGCGTTAATGTTGTTGAATATGAACAAGATTACAGTATTGCTGTAGAAGAAGGCCGTAAAGAAGCAGAAAAAGATCCTAACTGCTTCTTTATTGATGATGAAAATTCAAAAACCTTGTTCTTGGGTTATGCCGTTGCCGGATTACGTTTGAAACGTCAATTTGAAGAGCAAGGTGTTCGTGTTGATAGTGAACATCCTCTGTTTGTTTATTTGCCTTGTGGTGTTGGTGGTGGTCCTGGTGGTGTTGCGTTTGGGCTAAAACTGGCATTTGGTGATGCAGTGCATTGTTTATTTGCTGAGCCAACACATTCACCTTGTATGTTATTGGGCGTTTATACCCAGTTACATGAAGGTATTTCAGTACAAGAAATTGGCATCGACAACGTGACTGCCGCTGACGGTTTGGCTGTTGGTCGCGCATCAGGCTTCGTGGGGCGTGCAATGGAGCGCTTAATTGATGGTTATTACACTATTGATGATCAAGAGCTTTATGATTTGCTAAGTCTGTTAAATAAAGAAGAAGGCATTAAGTTAGAACCTTCGGCATTAGCAGGAATGGCGGGAGCTGTACACGTCACTCAAGCTAAAGATTATCTGCAAGATTTATCACTAGACAGTCAAAAAATGCAAAATGCAACGCATTTAGTCTGGGCCACAGGTGGTGGCATGGTTCCTGCGGATGAAATGCAAAAATATCTCGCTCAAGGAAAATAGAGCGTAGATCTGGGGCGATAAGGTTTGCCTTTATCGTTCCATATAAAATAAAAGGGAGTAGTGCGAGTATCCAATAATTATTATATAAAACAATAATATAGTAACAATGGATTAAACCAAGTGTTACATCAAACATTCACACCAGGATGTCGCACCAGGGGAAAATGTCGTAGTATTATAATCATAAAAAAAGAGGCACCCATAGGGTGCCTCACTTATATCTACCGCTTTAAATATTAAATTTATTCTAAAATAAACATGCCATAAGGATGAATTTGGAGATAATAACTGTCACCTACATTTGGTTGAAGCTGTGTGGCATTGACTTGTAATAGTAAAGTCTGATTTTGCCATTCGACGGTTACCTCATACTGAGGTCCCATATAAGCCACATGCACTATTTTACATTGCTGGCAGGCATCGCCTTGTTGAGATAAGGTGATAGCTTCGGGTCTAACTCCAACTCTAACGTCTGTTTTAGTGGTATTAAATGTATCTGGCTTTGGTAGGCGATATTGGAAGATATCAACATAATCAGCGCCTAACGTGGCTGGGAATAAGTTTGCATCACCCATAAAGCTGGCCATAAATTCAGAAGCCGGTTGGCGATAAAGAGTTTGTGGTGAACCTAATTGCATTATCTTACCTTTATTCATCACCAATACCATGTCAGAAACCGCAAAAGCTTCACTTTGGTCATGGGTTACATAAAGAGAAGTGATATTAAACTGTTGTTGTAATTCACGAATTTTCTCTCTCATACTACGACGCAAGTTCGCATCAAGGTTACTGAGTGGTTCATCAAAAAGCAGCACTTTCGGCTTTAAAATTAACGCACGAGCTAATGCAACACGTTGTTGTTGACCGCCTGAAATTTGGTCAACAAAACGATCTTCAAAGCCGGCTAAATCCACCAGCTCTAAGGCTTCAGTTACTCGTTGTTTGATTTCTGCTTTCGGACGCCCGAGCATTTTTAAGCCATAACCAATGTTTTCCCCTAATGACATATGAGGGAAAAGGGCATAAGACTGAAACACCATACAGATATCGCGTTGTTGAATTGAGCGTTCAGTGACATCTTCACCATCAATAAAAATCTTACCTTCTGTTGGTTTTTCTAACCCGGCCACTAAACGTAAAACAGTTGTTTTACCACAACCAGAAGGTCCTAATAATGAAACCATTTTACCTTGTGGAATAGACAAGCTGAGATCTTCAATAACTGTGTTAGAGCCAAAGCGCTTAATGACATTTTTCAGTTCAACGAAATGTTGTTGTGTCATGATTGATACTCCGTATTACTGTGCATTCTTGGCTTTAGAGCGTGAAACACGGGCTTCGCCAATCAAATAGTCAAATAAGAAAATAATTGCCAACATAACGACGATTAAAATCGAGCCGTAGGCAATTGCGACGCCGTATTCACCATCTTCAACACGGTTTAAAATATAAGCAGTTGCAACACGCGTATCGGGTGTAACAAGGAAGACGATGGCACTGACTGTGGTAATGGCACGCACAAAGCTATAAATCAGCGCAGACAAAATAGCTGGGCGCAATAGCGGTAATAGCACATAGAAAATCGTTCTCATTGAATTTGCTCTTAAGCTTAAAGAGGCTTCATCAAGTGATTTGTCAATTTGCCCTAATCCCGCAATACCTGCACGTATCCCTACTGGCACATTACGCATTGTCATAGAGATAATCACAATCGCCGCAGTGCCCGTTAAATAGAACGGTGAGTCGTTAAACGCAAGAATATAAGAGACACCCGCAACAGTTCCCGGCACAGCGAAACAAAGCATGGTTGTGAACTCAATACTTTTCTTACCTTTAAAGTCTTGGCGCACAACGATATAGGCGATTAGCAATCCAAGAATGGCTGTAATAGGTGCTGCAATACCCGCATATAACAAGGTATCCAATAATGAAGGCCATGCTCCATCACTCATTCCTTGACCAAATAACTTGATAAAGTTATCAAGGGTTAAGGTGTAATCAACACCCCAGTTAACGGTAAAACTACCATAGAAAATACTGCCATATAACAAGATATTAAAGACAACCCAAATGCCAAGAACAGTTGTTACAAATGCAATTAATGACGATGGTAAAGGTTGAACATCACCACGATAGGATTTCCCTGATACGGTGACGTAAGAGCGTTTACCAATCCACATATACTGCACACAGAACACTAATAGTGAGAAAACTAAGAGTGACGCACCTAATGTACTGGCTGATTGATAATCTAGTTGAGAGCCGGTGATATAGAAATAAATCTGTGTGGCGATAACATCAAAGTTACCCCCTAAAACCAATGGGTTACTAAAGTCAGCAAGAGATTGCACAATCACAATTAAAAACGCATTAGCTAATGCGGGTTTAAGTAACGGCATAAAGACGTTAAAGAAGGTTTGATAACGGTTAGCTCTTAATGTGTAAGACGCCTCTTCTAATGAAGGATGAATGGTTTTAATAGCACCGTCTAAAATCATAAACGACATTGGGGTAAAGGCGAGAACTTGAGCCAACCAAATTCCTGTAAAACCGTATAACCAGTTGGTATTTTCAAGCCCAGCGTAAGTGGCAAGAAACTCTGTCACATAACCAGAGCGCCCCATCATAAGTGTGACCCCTAAACCGACAACAAAAGGAGGCGTTACGATAGGTAAGATAGAAAATACGCGACCAATAATGGCAGAGCGTACCGCAATACGAGATGTATAAATTGCTAGAATTAAACCAAAGAAAGTACAACCTATGCCCACAGCAATAGAGAGCATTATGGAGTTGAGCATCACTTGTACAATATGAGCTTGGCTTAAGATAGCAATAAATTCAAATGGAGCGAAATTGCCTGCGCTATCTTTAAACATTGGAATAAAAATAGCGATGCTAGGAAAGATAATAAAGGCGCCAATCAGAGCAACAACGGCTATCAAAGAGCCAATAACAAAGCTATCACCGCCAAGCCATTCCAAGCGTGTTAAGGCGGTTTTCATGATCATTCCCAGAGAAATAAAGAGGATGATCGCAGAATAACCTAAACCTCGTCCTTCAAACGTTGCACTAACTATTGTAATAACAGCACAAAATAAGGCAAAACCGGCATCAAAATAGTGGCGAGAGCGATTTTCACGCTTAGGTTCGTTTAATGAACGAAAGAGCAGTAAACTCGGTAATACAAACCAGAGCCAACTGATATTGACGCTACTCCAACCGTAATAGGTGAGTAATTCATCTGCTGTAGAATCTAAAAGACCGTAATCAAGGCTCCATGACGGCAGTAATGCAAAAGCCATCCAAGCAATTAGGACCCATAAAAATATGGGGTCCCGCCTCTTTTTTTCAGGTAAAGCGAGTGTGTGAGACATAAATCCCCCGAGAGTAAATATATTTATTATTATGTGAAAAAGAGAGCGAGAGGTTATCTCGCTCTATTAATGGGCTATTTACCCATTTTTACTTCGGTAACCCACTTATTAATCAGTTCTTTACGTACTTCACTATCGCCATATTTATCCATGTCGTAGTTGATGAGTTTTAAGTCTGATAATTTCAGTGCCATTGGTGAAGATTCAGCCGAGGTATTGGTTAGAATTTGGTAAGATTTACCTTCTTTCCAACTAATTTCTTGCGCTTCTTTTGAGAGTGTCCAATCTACAAATAATTTAGCATTATCCATATTACGGGCATTTTTGATGATACTGACACCACCGATTTCATAGCCTGTACCTTCACAAGGTGAAATCAATTCAAGTGGTGCGCCATTTTCAACTTCTAATGAGTAATCATGTAAGAAACCAATACCAATGGCTGCTTCACCACGGGCTGCATTTCGTGCTGGGGCAATACCTGATTTTGTGTATTGAGAGATGTTGGTGTTGATTTTCTTTAGATAATCAAAGGCTTGTTCAGTACCCCATAACTGGTCGAAGGTTGCTAGTGCGGTATAAGCAGTTCCTGAACTTTGTGGATCGGCGATTTGAATTTCACCTTTATATTCAGGTTTGATTAAATCTTTCCAACAAGTTGGAATAGCAATTCCTTTTTCCTTTAAGCGATCTTTATTAACGCCGAAGCCTAAGATACCGACATAAACCGCAGAAGAGTAGTTACCTTTGCGTTTAGCGGGATCACGAAATTGTGGCATGATTTGATCGAGATTAGGTGAAACATAAGGCTCTAGCAGATCCATTTCACCCGCTTGTGAGTGAGGATCCATTGTACCGCCATACCAAACGTCAGCTTGTGGATTACGTTTTTCAGCTTCGATTTTGGCTAAAGTACTCCCCGAACCATTACGAACGAAGGTCGTTTTAACATCATATTTTTCGGCAAAGGCTTTTGTTTCAGCTTCACACATTGCATTTGTCGCACTACAGTAAACCACTAAGCGACCGGCAGCGTGGGTTGATAAGCTAACAGCAGAAAGTGCCAGACCAGTAGCAACAAGTGTAGAGAGGGTTTTCAATTTCATGTTCAGAACCTTTTAAATGTGTCGTCATCGGAAAATGAAAGAGGGCCTACTAAATGCTCTTGTTTGCTGACATCAGCAATCAACAACGGCATTAGCAGTAGTCCCATTAAGGCCGCAGCACTGGTTAATAATGCAAACATCCCAGTCCAACCATAATGCGCCATGACCTGACTTAATGGCCAACCTGCCATTGCTGCCCCTAAGTAGGCATACAATCCCAAGTAGCCAGTTACCGTGCCTGCCGCGTTTTTATGGCAATATTCTGTTGCAGCAAGCCCGATTAACATCTGTGGTCCGAACACGAAAAAACCGATACTAAAAAAACAGGCTGCGAGTAGAGCATAATGATGAATTGGAATTAACCAAAGGGCTGCCACTGCGGTAAAAAGTCCGAGTGAAAACAGTAATATCATTGGTGCTCGTTGGCCTCGGAATAAGAGATCCGAGCCCCAACCTGAACATAACGCCCCTAATAAACCACCCACTTCAAATAAAGAGAGGATGGCATTAGCACTCAATAAGTTGGCACCATGTGTTTCTGATAACCAGATATTTCCCCAATCGTTTATCGCCATACGTATGAGATAAACCAAAATATAAGAAAATCCTAGCAACCAAATCATTCGGTTAAATAAAATGCTCTCTTTCAAAATAGTTAGCATCGGTTTAGGTGGAGAAGCTTGCTCTTGACGTAGTTCAAAAACATCACGTCGCCATACACCGACGGTAGGCAATCCTTCTTCTACCGGAGTGCCTTTTAACCGCACGCATAGCCATAACCCAATAATAATGCCGATAATACCGGGTACAAGCAGTGCCACTTGCCAACTATAATGCGTCGCTAGCCACGCTGTTAAAATGGGAAGACTCATCCCGCCAAGGTTGATTGAAATATTCCATAATCCCCACCAGAAGCCGCGCTCATTACGTGAATACCAGTGTGTTAACAACCTTGCACAAGGCGGCCAGCCAAAGCCTTGAAAGAAACCATTTAGTGCCCAGACCAAAAGCAGTGCAGGAAATGAAAGACAATAGGCAAAAATAATATTCATAATGCCAGTCATCACTAATCCCACACCCATAAACCAGCGGTATCCCCATCTATCATGGAAAATACCAGAAACAAATTTAGATAAACCGTAAGTGAGATAAAAAAGGCTGGCTATCCAACCGATATCTCCTTTATCTAAATTCAATTCAATCTGCATAACGGGCATCACAAAGTTGACGCTTTTACGTGTAAGATAGAAAGTGGCATAACCAATAATCATCGACAGCATTAAGTTTTTGCGCCAAAAGTTATAGGTCTTATTTATTGATGCCGAATTTTTACCTGACATAACATCCTCTTTGATGTTGCAAATGTAAAAAAAATGTCGCGAAAAAGAATGAGATAAGGTTGTAGATGACTAAGACTTATTCTTAGTTTTCACTGTTTTCTTTTGAATTTGTGGGTAAGTTAACAATTATTTTCGTGCCGTGATGATTTATCACTTCCCATTCTCCACCTAAAGCGCGAATGCGTTCTTCAATGCCGCGCAATCCAAAACCGCTACTTTGTTGTGTTGATAATGATGTGGGGAGCATACCAATACCATTATCGCTAATGATCAACCGTAGGCGGTTTTTGTTTTGGGTTAATGAGACTTCAATATAGGTTGCGTTGGCATGTTTACTAATATTATTTAATAACTCTTGTACCAAACGGTAGAGCGTAAAAATTATGGTTTCGTTTTCAGGCTCTTTATCTAATGAATAATTAAAATTACAGATGATGTCATTGTCATTGAAGGCAAATTCATTGATTAAATGGTGAAGGGCTTTTTCAAGCGACATTTCTTCTAAAACAGGCGGGCGCAATTGTCGCAGAAGTTGACGTGTAGATTGATGAATTTGCAATGCTAGGCGTTCTATTTGTTCGCCCGTTTGTCGCGTTTTATCGTTATTAGCCGTTTTCTTCATTAGCATCGATTGAATTTGGATTGCAGTAATATTTTGCCCAATTTCATCATGTAACTCGCGGGCAATAGCTTTTTTTACATCTTCTTCGGTGTGAACCAGTTGCTCCATTAATTCACGTCTGGCTTGAAGTTCTTGCTCTAGACGTAATCGATAATGACGTAAATTATGGGCTAATTGCTGTTGGCGGCTTATTGCTATCCCTAAACCAATGCCAATAATGGCTTGCGTGGTTAAGAACATTTCTAATTCACGTAAGTCGTTAAAAGCACCGTTTACTTGGCGAGCAAAGGTAATAATTAAGCTTCCGAGTAATGCCGATAATACGCCACCTTGCCAGCCATAACGGTAGGCCATAAAGACATTAGGAATAAAAACGAGAATAACTAATAAACGCTCTATTTCTGGTGTTAAGAAAAACTGTGCGCTTAATCCAATAAGGCAAAATAAAAATCCCCACATTAATAATGATGTTCTTAATGGAGGATCAGGTGTTCCATCAGAGATTAACGCTCGACTTTGTAATTCACGAAGATATTCATAAAGTAAAAAAACAAAAGGTGCGAGTAATATGCCACCGGTGACTGAGGTTAGAAAAACTCCGCTGGTGGTATTAATAAAAAAGCCAAGAATAAAGGCTTGTAACAGACTATTAAAGCCAACAGCGCCAATTAACAAGGTTAAGCGTTGCCAGTAGAGTGGATACCGCCACCAAATACGTTGAACTTCTAAGGCGATAATTAGGCTTAATAATGGAGAAAGATAAATAATAGCATGGGTAATTAACTGCTCTTGTGTTAGCCAGTAATAAAGCCCCCATTCAGCAAATAACATCGGTAGCCAAAAGCGCCGCCAAAGCAAAATAATCAAGGCTAATCGTAGACCTTGAGGTAAGAAAAGGGCTGCTTGTTGCCCATTTTTACTTAAATAGAAACCAATCACCCAAAGTGATAGCCAAAGTAAAGAGTAGGTGAGTAATAAAAAGAGGGATTGAAGAAGAAAACGCAGTCCTCTTTTCATGTTACAGCGATCCTGTGATCAACTGATTTTTTAAGGCGAAATGGACTAAGTCGATGGTTGTTTCACAGCCTAATTTACCAAGTACATTAGCGCGATGAACGTGTACAGTTTTATGGCTAAGATTAAGTTGTACAGCAATTGTTTTGACATTAACGCCTTGAACTAAAAGGTTGAAAATTTCTCTTTCACGGGGCGTTAATGTATGCAGAGCATCTTCTTTCTCAGGGGTATGTCGTAATGCTTTCATGGCATCAGAGCAAAGATAACAGCCACCTTGATGTACGGCGCGTACTGCTTGAACTAATTCTTCGGGGCCACAACGTTTGGTTAAATAACCACGAGCACCTGAATCAAGTGCGCTTTGAACAAAGGCGGGGGTATCATAAATACTTAAAATAATTGTACGAAAATCAGGGCGTTTTTGTTTTAAACGGCTCTGCAGTTGTAAACCACTTTCACCCGGCATAGAGAGATCCATGACAGCAACATCAATATCATCATATGCTAAATAAGGCCATGCTTCTTGCCCATTAGAATACTCACCTACAATATGAATATCGGGTTCTAGCATTAACAGCTGTGCAAAGCCAGAACGCACAACAATGTGATCATCCACTAAAGCAACTTTTATCATAATTTTTTATTAGTCAGAGAGTAGTCAGATAATACTTACCTGATTTATAACAAGCTACAGGATGATAAGCGAGCAAAAAGGGAGAAGAAATACGGTTTTGAATCTTATATCTCGTTTTTATCAAGGTGAATCGTGACAAGCAAATAATAACAATAGGTTATTTATTGTTATTATTTCCCATAAGCAGGGAACCTCTGCCTATGGGAAGTGATTAATATTTTATTAATTAGGCAACTTGAACCGGCACGGCTTTGGCTATGCGTTTCATTTCATTGTTGTCTTCAAAATATGCAATATTGGGTTTATGGCTACGCGCATCACTATCAGGAATTTGTACATAAGAGCAAATAATTAAGCGATCACCAACGGCGGCTCGACGTGCAGCTGCACCATTGACTGAAATAATTCGTGAACCTCTTTCCGCACAAATTGCGTAAGTTGAAAAGCGTTCACCATTATCTACGTTATAAATATCAATTGCTTCATTTTCAAGAATACCAGCGGCATCCATAAAATCCTGATCAATCGCGCAAGAGCCTTCATAATGCAGATCGGCTTGTGTTACTTTTACGCGGTGAAGTTTGCCTTGTAACATAGTGCGTAGCATTGTTGTGTTTCCTATTCTTTTATAATCAATACACCAAATTAATTAAACAAGATCAACTTGCTGATTATCAATAAGGCGAGTATTACCCAACCACGCAGCCATCAAAATAACAGCACGATGGCTCTCTTCATTTAATGGAGTGAGTGTATCTGCATCGCAAATAAAGCATTCATCAGTACGAAAGCCTTGGCTTTCTAATGTGCTTTTTGCATTTTGCAGTAATTGGTTTACATCGTGATTGCCTGACTTTAATTGCTCGGCAATAACTTGTATAGCTTGATAAAGCTTAGGGGCTTGCTGTTTTTCATTCTCGGATAACAGGCGATTACGAGAGCTTAATGCAAGCCCTTCTTTATTACGTACGATAGCAACAGGAACGATGCTGATATCCATACATAAATCACTTACCATCTTCTTGATAATTTGCAGTTGTTGGAAATCTTTTTCACCAAACATTGCAATATCGGGTTGAACAAGATTAAACAGTTTACTGACGACAGTAGTTACACCACGAAAATGTCCTGGGCGGCTTGCACCTTCCAATACAGTAGAAAGTACAGGTACATCAACCGTTGTTTGATTTTCCATACCATGTGGATACATCTCTTTTGCTGATGGTGCAAAGATGATATCTACATTTTTATCACGCAATAATTCACAATCTTCTTGTAAAGTACGAGGGTAATTTGCTAAATCGGCTTCTCTATCAAATTGAAGTGGATTAACAAAAATAGACGCAATCACCACATCGGCATGAATACGAGCTTCTTCAATCAGTTTCAAATGACCTTCATGAAGATTGCCCATTGTTGGAACCAATGCAATGCGTTTACCTTCTTGCTTTAATCGCTTGATTTCTCTGCGTAAGATAAGCGTAGTTTCAATAATTAGCACGGCGTGACTCCTTTAAACGATATTTATAAATTGAGATGGTAAATCAGTTAAATGAATGTTGCTCTTGTGGAAACAGGCCTTGTTCTACTTGCTGAACATAAAGGCTAACTGCGCCTTTTAATGAGCCGGCTTCTTGTAAAAAATCTTTTGAGAACTTCGGTGCTTGAGGTGTTAAACCTAATAAATCGTGCATAACCAGAATTTGCCCATCAGTGACATTTCCAGCACCAATACCTATCACAGGTACTGTTAATGCATCGGTGATGGTTTTGGCGAGTGAAACCGGCACACACTCTAATACCGCAAGTTGAGCACCTGCATTCTCAAGAGCGATTGCATCTTGCTTTAATTGCTCTGCTTCATAATCTTTTCTGCCTTGGACTTTATAACCGCCAAATACGTTGACTGATTGTGGCGTTAATCCTAGGTGAATACACACGGGTACTGCGCGCTCTGTTAGCATTTTAACAGTAGGAATAAGCCAATTACCGCCTTCAATTTTCACCATATTTGCCCCTGCTTGCATCAAGGTACCAGCAGTAAGGCAAGCTTGTTCTGGGGTTGCATATGACATAAAGGGCATATCAGCAATTAAAAAAGCGTCCGGCGCACCTGCTCTGACACAGCGGGTGTGATAGGCGATTTGCTCAACAGTAACCGGTAATGTACTGCTATGGCCTTGTAGCGTCATTCCCAATGAATCACCAATAAGCATGGCTTGAATACCTTCTTGTGCGAAAAGGCGGGAAAAACTTGCATCATAAGCGGTGATCGTAGCGAATTTTTTCTTTTCTTGCTTATAGCGATTTAGCGTTGAAAGCGTCGTGGGTTTCATTATAACAAACTCCATCATTGTTGGTTTTTGTGTGCAGATAAAATAAAATGCTTCACATAATTATTTGTTTATTAAGTAAATTTTTAAATCACAAATATAAAGCCGCTTTCGATTGTAGCATTTAAGGACTAAAAACGAAGAAAAAGTAGTTAAATGAGTAATAAAAAAGAATTATTAATAAGAAAAGATTATATATGTCAATCAGTTAGTGATAGGAATAAAGCTACAATCATTCAAATGGCGAGAAGGTCATAAAGGTGGGGTTGTAATACAGTGAATGTGTGGGAGTGAGATAGAGGCTGATACCGTATTTATTTTTTACAGTATCAACCTTTAGCTTTAGTGGAGGATTTACGTGGTATCACCACTTTTCCATGCCATTTTCAGGCACTAACGCTAATCTATCTGCTAATAACTCACCATCAGGAAAGCGAAGATCTGGTGCTAATTCGGCTAATGGATAGAGCATAAATTCACGGACTTTTAGCCCGTAATGAGGCACTGTTAAACGCTCTGTTTGGATCACTTCATCACCAAATAACATAATATCGAGATCCAGCGTTCTAGGGCCCCAGCGGTTACCTTCTTTTCTGACGCGACCTTGTGCTAATTCAATCGCTTGAGTGTTATCAAGCAAGATTTCTGGCGCCAAGGTTGTATCAACGGCGACGGCAACATTAAGAAAATCTGGTTGATCTTGTGGCCCCATAGGGCGAGTACGATACCAGGAAGATTGAGCAATCAGTGTGGTTTGTGGGATCTCACTGATTGCTTTAATTGCTGAATTTACCTGATCCTCAGGTGAATTCAAATTGCTACCTAAAATGATATAAACACGTTTTGTCTGTTTACTCATTATTGTTCTCTTGTCTTGATGCTGTTTTTGCACTTGGATGGCGAGGACGCTTACGTGGGCGAGGGCGTCTACGAACAGGTGCTTGACCTAATTCTGAGACCATTGAGCGTTGTTGTGTATTGTTAGAGGCTTGGAAATCTGCCCACCAACTAGCTAATGCTTCAAGTTCTGGATTACGTTGTACATTGGCACGTAATTCCAGTAAGTCGAATGCTGCACGGAATTTAGGGTGCTCAAGCAGTTTATTTGCACGACGACCTTGGCGTTTAGGTAAACGTTGCTGTAATTGCCAGATATCACGCATCATGGTTGTAATGCGTTTTGGAATTGCAATTGTACGGCATTGTTCATCTAAAATATCATTCATTGCCATAGCGAAAGAATCATAGTAAGAAAGACCACTTTCTTGGACTAATTTCTCTGCATGTTCGATTAATGGATACCACAACATTGCCGCAAATAAGAATGCCGGATTAACACGCATATCTTTATTAATACGATAGTCTGTATTTTTGAGAACTTGATCCAGCATTCTCTCCATCGGCGTATCATGTTGTTCTGTCATTTTTGATGCTACTAGCGGGAACAGCGGCTCAAGCAACTGATGGCGACACATGAGTTTATATGTTTTATAGCCTTGTCCTGTTTGTAATAATTTCAGTGATTCTTCAAACAGACGAGCTGAAGGAATATTACGTAATAATGGCGCAAGTCTGCTAATTGGCTCTGCGGTTTCAGGTGCAATTTGCATATCAAGCTTACTGGCAAAGCGAATAGCTCTTAACATTCTAACGGGATCTTCGCGGTAACGCGTCTCAGGATCGCCAATCAAACGAATAATGCCAGCTTTAAGATCAGCTAAACCTCCAACGTAATCACGCACAGCAAAATCATCAACACCGTAATAGAGGCTGTTTAATGTAAAGTCACGACGGATGGCATCTTCTTCAATGGAGCCAAAAATATTGTCGCGCAGTAACATACCGCTTTGTGCTTGCTGTGATTGGTTGTTATCTGAAATTTCATGATCTTCATGAGAGCCACGGAAAGTGGCCACTTCAATCACTTCAGGGCCAAACATGATATGTGCAAGACGAAAACGACGACCAACTAAACGACTGTTGCGGAATAATCGACGTACATCTTCAGGGGTTGCATTTGTGGCAATATCAAAATCTTTTGGTTTTTTTCCCAGTAGTAAGTCACGGACACCACCACCGACTAAATAAGCCTGAAAACCAGAGTTGTTTAGGCGATAAAGCACTTTTAATGCATTGTCACTGATGTCTTTACGTGAAATTGGGTGTTGATCTCTTGGGATCACAGTCATTGGCAAATCACTCCCGTTCGCCTTTTCTTTATTACTCTTTTTCTTACGGGGACGGTCTGCGGATATAGCAGGACGCCGACGCACAGGTTTCTGTGTTTCTTGTATTGGTCGGTCAGATGCAGTTGTGACTGGCCTTTCACTTGCTACCGGTTGTGTGTCTGATGACGTTGTTTGTCGCCCTAGCAGATTACGGCAGAAATGTGCTACTCGATTAAAAATATGACACCTCGAATAATAAATTCTAATAATTAAAAAAATTAAGCGGCTAATCATAGCCTACTGAACATTTTTTGAGAATGCTTTGTGTGGTTTATTCGTATCCTTGTTGCTGATGATTTTGTTTTAAAATCTCAGAAGGTGACCACTGCGCAATCGCAATCTCTAATAATGATGCTAACGAATAATCCTGCCAGCCAGCGATAATTGGCTGATTAAGAAATTGTAAAGCATCGATAATGACGGGTCTTGGATCAGAATCCGGCAACGCATGCGCGTGATTTTGTTTCGATAATTTATTACCGTCATGATTTATTGCTAAAGGCAAATGTGCATAACGCGGAATAGGTAAATTCAGTTGTTTATGTAAACTGATTTGTCGCAATGTGGGATCAAGTAGATCAGCACCTCTTACCACTTCGGTCACACCTTGATAATTATCATCAATCACCGTCACTAGATTATACGCAAATAAGTTATTTTTTCTGTGAATAATCATATCTTCTAGTACGATAGATGTACTTTTAGAATAATAGGTGCCTTGGATCATGTCTTCAAAATGATAAACAGGATGCTGCTGGATCAGTCGCCATGCACTGTTTTTATCAAAAGGTGTCTCGCTATTCACTAACGGAGCGTGGTGGCGACAGTGATTATCATACACGCCACCCAAATCATGCAAACGATGACGGCTACACTGGCAGTGATAACAGATACCTTCTCGCCAAAGTGCGGACAGTATTTCATGATAAGCATCATGGCGTTGTGATTGATAAAGAATATCACCATCCCAAAACAATCCATAACGCTCTAATGTGCGAATAATTAAGGATGCCGTATTAGGAGGTTCTCTAGAAGGATCAATATCATCGATGCGAAGAAGCCAACGCCCGTGGTATGCGCGAGCTTGAAGGTAACTACCAAGTGCAGTAACCAATGAGCCAAAATGAAGTTGACCCGTTGGTGATGGCGCAAAGCGCCCAATATAGTCTGTAATCTCGTGCATCGAAAGATTCAGATAAACGCCTCAACGTATCAGGTTGAGGCGTTGGCTCATCAATTAGCCAGCCATCTGCTTTTCACGGATTTCAGCTAATGTTTTACAGTCGATACATAAATCGGCGGTAGGGCGAGCTTCTAAACGGCGGATGCCGATTTCAACGCCACAAGATTCACAGAAGCCGAAGTCATCATCTTCAACTTTTTTCAGTGTTTTCTCGATTTTCTTAATGAGTTTACGTTCACGATCACGGTTACGCAGCTCAAGACTGAATTCTTCTTCTTGTGCAGCACGGTCAACGGGATCAGGGAAGTTTGCCGCCTCATCTTGCATATGAGTAACGGTGCGGTTGACTTCATCCCTGAGCTGATTGCGCCAAGATTCAAGTATTAGCTTAAAATGCGCTAATTGGGCTTCGTTCATGTACTCTTCGCCCGCTTTTTCCTGATATGGCTCAACGCCAGCAATAGCGAGAATGCTCATGGACGATGTTTTACGCTTTTGCCCTTCTTGCATAATGCTTCTCCTACATACGCATTTCTGAATAATCCCCACCTTCAAAACAGGAAGGGGAAAAAATAGGGCGCTATAAATAGCAGATGCCCGCGAGGATAGCAATTATTCCTTTAATAAGTTTTCTCATGGTGTGAAGGCACGCAAGTAAATGTCCCTTTTTAGTTAAAAAATGCTTAACTAAGGCCATGAAAAACAATTAACCATTTGAAATGAAAGGTAATTGCTGTCCAATTGTTAAATTGTATTCACTAATATTGATGCGATAACACAAAATTTCAACCCCTGCATCATGCGCTTCTTTTAGCAATGAAGCATAGTCAGGGTCAATCTCTTTAGCAACAGTCACTTCCGTAATGCCAGTATGGGGAACTGCGTAGAATAAGACAGCCCTTAAGCCCAATTTTGCGATAGCCGTCAACTCTCGAAGATGTTTCTGGCCACGTTGTGTTTTGGCATCAGGAAAATAACCCATTCCGCTATCTAATAATGTGACTGACTTCACTTCAATATAGCAGTCAACTTTATGATTTGATTTAAGTAAAATGTCAATACGACTATTTTCATTCCCGTATTTGACTTCTCTTTTTATCTCTTCATATTCAGATAATTCTGGAATGTCACCTGCTTCAATGGCATCTGCAACAATACCATTCGCTCTTAAGGTATTAACACAAATCCAATCATCAGTTTGAGTCTGTGTCAGTTCCCAACTATGTGGGTATTTTCTTTTTGCATTTGAAGAGGTGGAATACCAAACCGTATCACCGGGAGTCGCACATCCTGTCATTGCGCCTGTGTTGGCACAATGAAGCGTGAATTCTTCCCCATCAGGGGTAACAACGTCTGCTAAAAAACGCTTATATCGTTTTAGTAAAGTGGCAGATTGTAGCGGTTGCTCAAATTTCATGACAACTCCGATGAAAATACGATCTTTAATAAAGCGCTAATGCTACAATGCCAAGCCGAGAAAGTTAATGAGTCATGGAGCCTGTGTGCATTTATTGCCAATCTTTGAGGTAACGGAAAATATCGTTACTGCGTTAAAACAATCCCCACAAGTCTTACTTCATGCGCCAACAGGTGCAGGTAAATCAACAGCGCTTCCCCTCTATTTACTTCAGCAAAACCTTTTTGATGGCAAAATAATTTTACTAGAGCCAAGACGAATTGCCGCTAAAAGCATTGCTTATCGTTTAGCAAGCCAACTTAATGAAGAAGTGGGTCATACGATAGGCTATCGTATGAAAGCAGAAAGCAAAGTGAGCCAGCACACTCGACTTGAAGTGGTAACAGAAGGTGTATTAAACCGCATGTTACAGCAAGATCCAGAACTGACAGGTATCAGTCTTGTGATATTAGATGAATTTCATGAACGCAGTTTACAGGCTGATTTAGCGCTGGCTCTATTACTCGATGTCCAAATGGGATTACGCGATGATTTGCGTGTTTTGATTATGTCTGCAACATTAGATAATCAAAAACTCACGACATTATTACCTGAGGCGCCCATAATCAGCGCTCAAGGGCGCAGTTATCCCGTAGAACGATGCTATTTTCCTATCAATACACATCAACCTTTTGAACAAGAAATTGCCACCATGGCTTTGCGATTACTGGCACAAGAAACAGGCTCCATGTTGATATTCTTGCCGGGTAGCGCAGAGATTATGCGTGTTACTGAAATACTAAAAGATAAAGTAGACAATTCAGTATTGCTGTTCCCACTGTATGGCGCTCTTTCATTAGCTGAACAACAAAAGGCGATAGAACCAACAGAGCAAGGCTATCGAAAAGTGGTACTTGCGACCAATATCGCAGAAACCAGCTTAACAATTGAAGGTATCCGCCTTGTATTGGATAGTACAATTGAGAAACGCGCTCAGTTTGATTTAAAAAGCGGTATCACCAGCTTGCTACGCCAGAGAATTAGTCAATCATCACAAACACAAAGAGCTGGGCGTGCGGGTCGCCTTGAGGCTGGAATTTGCTGGCATTTAATGAGCCAAGAACAATCACAACGCATTGCCTCTCATCAAGTACCAGAAATTTTAAGTAGCGATTTATCCTCATTATGGCTTTCCGTATTGCAATGGGGATGTCGCGATATTAACCAGTTAAACTGGTTAGATACACCTTCGTCACAAGCATTGAATGCAGCTAAAGATTTATTGTATCGTTTAGGCGCTATTGATAAACAAGATGGGTTAACACCGCGTGGCTTGCGTATGGCGCAATGGGGAATAGAGCCTCGACTCGCGGCAATATTAGATTATGCTAGTGAACAAAGTGACAATCATCTTGTTACGGCTTCTCGATTATGTGCAATCCTAGAAGAACCACCACGAGGGCAAGAAATTAATTTAGAGTGGATTGCTCAACAAAAAAATACTTTCTGGACACGGCGTGAAAAGCAACTTTCTCAACATCGAAAAGGGACTTTTTGTCCAGAATTATTAGGGGCATTATTAGCAGTCGGGTTTCCTGATAGAATTGCTAAAAATCGTGATAATCAAGGCCGTTTTCGTTTAGCCAATGGGCAGGGGGCAATGATGGACGACACTCAAGCAATAAGTGGTGCGCCTTGGATTTTAGCGCCGTTGTTACTTCAAAATACACATTATGCTGATGCGAGGATTTTATTAGCGCTGCCTATTGATATTGATGAAATATCAACGACCTTTTCTGAACTTATTGAAGAAAATACCACGGTTGAATGGGATGAAAAACGCGGTACGTTAATTGCTTGGCAACAACGCCAATTAGGGCGACTAACCTTAAGTCAGCGTCAATTAGACAAACCCAATAAACAACAAATGCAACAAGCATTATTGAGTTGGTTGAGAGATAACGGCTTAAATGCATTAGCCCTTAGTGAAGAGACTAATCAGTTTTTTATACGGCTTTCTTTAGCGAAAAAATGGTGTCCAGAAGCCTTATTACCTGATTTAGGTGGATCTGTATTACTTGAAACTTTAGAAGCATGGTTGTTGCCTGAATTGGGTGAAATTCAAACATTAAAAGCATTGCAACAAATTGATATTAATACAATTATTAAAAACCAATTAACATGGCATGAAAATCAGTTGCTACAAAATTTATTTCCAACGCACTATTTAGCACCAACAGGTACAAAAGTGGCTATCCAATATGATCTAGAGTTACCACCAGTGATCGCGATCCGCATTCAAGAAGTTTATGGTGAGAAACAAAGCCCTATTGTAGCAAATGGTCAATTACCTGTTGTAATGGAGTTATTATCACCCGCTCATCGGCCTATTCAAAAAACACAAGACTTAGCAACGTTTTGGGTTGGAAGTTATAAAGAGGTACAAAAAGAGATGAAAGGGCGTTACCCAAAACATTTGTGGCCTGATTCACCCGCTAATACTGCACCTACACGGCGAGTAAAAAAATATAGCCAATAAATAAATGCAAGTTTTAACCTAGTGTTATTTATATTTGAGAGCTTTCTTGTGTGATCACACAGAAAAATAGCGACAATGTTAGGCTTCTTTATCCCGTGATAAAGGGGTTTTAATGAGAGATACAGTTCATGAGTAGAAAGAAAAGACCAGCAAAACAAGCCAAAAGAGGTCGTTTTTGGTTTTGGTTATTTGTCAAAATTGCGGTTGTAGTTGCGGTTTTAATGGGCATTTATGGTGTTTATTTACATTCTCAAATCAAAGAGCGCCTTGATGGCAATGTTTGGGAATTGCCTGCTGCTGTTTACGGACGCACCGTTAACTTAGAGCCGGGCATGAATTATAGCCAAAAAGAGATGGTGAGCTTACTTGAAGGCATGCAATATCGTAATGTCAACAAAATCACACGTCCCGGTGAATTTGTGGTAAGAGGCAACACGATTGAGATGTTGCGTCGACCTTTTGATTTCCCAGATGGCCGTGAAGAGCAAATTTTGGCTAAGTTGTCTTTTGAGCAAAATTCTCTCGTTAGCATCACAAATATGGGAAATCAGCGTCAGTTTGGTTTTTTCCGTCTTGATCCTAAATTAATTACCATGATGCAATCTGCCAATGGTGAACAACGTTTGTTCTTGGCGAGAGATAAATTCCCACAATTATTAGTGGATACATTAATTGCAACAGAAGATCGCCGTTTCTATGAGCATGACGGGATCAGCCTTTATTCTATTGGGCGTGCTGTATTGGCAAACTTTACCGCGGGTAAAGCAGTTCAAGGCGGGAGTACACTCACGCAACAGTTAGTCAAAAACTTATTCCTAACAAATGAAAGAACGTTAAAAAGAAAGCTGAATGAAGCCTATATGGCGATCATTATGGATGCAAGTTATAGCAAAGATCGCATTCTAGAGCTGTATCTTAATGAAGTCTTTTTAGGACAAAGTGGTGATGAGCAAATTCGTGGCTTTCCTTTAGCTAGCCTCTACTATTTTGGCCGTCCTGTTGATGAATTAAGTCTTGATCAGCAAGCGCTTCTAGTAGGAATGGTAAAAGGTGCTTCGGCTTATAACCCATGGCGTAATCCTAAATCTGCACTTGAACGCCGTAATGTGGTGTTAAAGCTACTGCAAACTCAAGAGATCATCGACCAAGAGCTTTACAATGTACTTAGCGCACGTCCTTTAGGTGTGAAGCCACGCAGTGAAGCACTAACACCGCAACCTGCATTTATGCAATTGGTTCGCCAAGAGCTACAAACAACTTTAGGCGATAAAGTAAATGATTTATCAGGTACAAAAATTTTCACTACATTAGATCCTGTATCGCAAGATGCAGCTGAAAAAGCCGTTGAAGTGGGTGTCGCGGATATACGTAAAGTTCGTAAAATTGACGATCTTGAAGGGGCGATGGTTGTTGTGGATCGCTTAAGTGGTGAAGTTCGTGCCTTAGTGGGGGGCTCACAACCACAATATGCAGGTTTTAACCGTGCATTATCAGCCCGTCGTTCAATCGGCTCTTTAGCAAAACCGGCTACCTACTTAACGGCATTAAGTGAACCAGAACGTTTCCGCTTAAATACATGGCTTGCAGATGAACCTATTTCTGTGCCTATTCCAGGGGGCAAACCTTGGCAACCTCGTAACTACGATCGTGGTTATAAAGGCAAATTAATGCTGGTGGATGCGTTAGCAACATCGCGTAATATACCCACTGTGAATCTTGGTTTAGAAGTGGGGTTAGACCAAGTGATCAAAACATGGATTAACTTGGGAGCACCTGCGGAGAATCTGGAAAAAGTACCAGCGATGCTTCTAGGGGCGTTAAACTTAACACCCATGGAAGTTGCTCAAACATTTCAAACGATTGGTAGTTTAGGTAACAGAGCAAAAATATCGTCATTGCGTTCGGTTATTACTCAAGATGGTACTGTGCTTTATCAAAGTTATCCTCAAGCTGAAACGACTGTTTCGCCTCAAGCCGCTTATATGACGTTATTTGGTATGCAACAAGTGGTTAATTCAGGAACAGCATGGCGTGTATTAAAACCAAAATTTGGTAATTACAACCTTGCTGGTAAAACAGGTACGACTAACGATTTACGTGATAGTTGGTTTGCGGGAATTGATGGTAAAGAAGTTACCATTGCATGGATGGGGCGTGACAATAATGGTCCAACAAACTTAACGGGATCAACAGGTGCGTTATTGTTATATCGCAACTATTTAGAGAACCAAGCACCGCTGAAATTAAATCCACCAGTGCCAGAAGATATTGCAGAGATGTCTGTTGATGCCCAAGGTAACTTTGCTTGTTATGGCGGCGGCGTGCGTACATTACCTGTATGGACAGCAAACCCTGATGGATTATGCACACCTATTCAGCAAGATACCGATGAAAGCGGGGCACCAAAGTGGTTACAAGATCTGTTTTCTGAGTGAGTAATCACGTCGGTTAGCTAAAATAAAAACGGCACATAAGTGCCGTTTTTATTATTACAAGCTTGATATATTGTTCTAAAGGTTATTAATTTCTTTTTTGATTTAATTTATTCTTACTTTATTTAATATCATTTTTAAACCTTTACTTTTTTATTAATAATAAAAGTTAATATCTTTCTTTTTTGATAACGAAAATAAAATATTTATGTCATGTTATGTATGGGTTAAGTGCCTATTTCATTTAATTGATTATTTTTTATTAAAAAAGAGGGAGCTTATGTTAAAAATACCCGGTGAAACTAGAGTAAGTAATCTATTTGAAGAAATAAGGAAACTAGAAAGTGAAAAATGTTTTTGGAAGATTGGAGAGGAAAATAAAATAAAGAAACTAAGTAATACAATAGAAAAATACGAAAAAAAATCAAATAAAAACAATGATAGTAAAGAGTCACACCATAGTAATTTTATTGATTTATTACATTGTATTAATTCAAATAAATTTTATCCTGAAGAAAACGACTTCCATAAATATGTTGATTATAATAAAGATTATAGTAAATACTATCATACTCTGACTGACATGATGAGTATTTATACGAAAGGGAAAACTCAAGAAAGTATAAATAAATATTTTAACTCTTTAAAAGCGAGACGAATTCTTTTTGAGAATAATTCTGCGGTTATAAATTTAAATAAAAGAAATGACGGTATTATTAAGGCGATAAATTCTAAATATAATGAAATTTTGTTGGAAGTTGATTCTATTTTTCGTGATTTAGAGAAAATAGAGGATAGTTTTAAAACATTGTGTGAAAAATATAGGATTTTATATCCTGAAAATAAAGGTAAGCTCGAAGAAGCTAAAAAAAAGTCTATTGAATATCAACAGGATATTTTTTGTTTATTGGGGAAGGTTAAAGATAAATTTTTAATAAAAAGAGATGGTGATATTTCTTTAAAGTCACAGGTTAATAAAGAAAACAAAATTTATAGTGAATGTATAAACAAACTCAATGAAATAAAAGAAGAAATTAATAAGAAATGGGATAGAGTTATTCTTACAGGTTTTGAAAAAGAGCTGTTAAAAGATATTTATAATATTGATGATAGCAATAATCAGAAGGATATTAATATTGCGGATGTCGTTAATGGTAAGAGGAAACTTAATATTAATGAATGTCTTTATATATTAAGCACAATGACTCGTGAAGGTGACTTGGATTATTATCTGGATTTAATGAAAGATTTATCTAAAATAAAGTCATAATATTTTAAATATAATACTATAACCATATAATTATTTCTTAGTGGAGTTTGATTTTTTATATTTATTAATGACCAGAAAAAATGTTAAAGCCATTCAAAAATGAATGGCTTTAACAATAGAAAGTTTATATCAAAAAACTAATGGAATATTAGCCCTTCATCTGAGCAAAAGCATATTCCGCCGCATCAATCGTGCGTTGAATATCTTCTTTGGTATGAGCGATAGACATAAAGCCAGCTTCAAATGCAGAAGGCGCAAGGTAGACGCGTTTTTCTAGCATTAAATGGAAGAACTGTTTGAAGCGTTCAACATCGCAGTTCATGACATCTTGGTAGCAAGTGACTTCTTTTGCATCGGTAAAGAACAGACCAAACATACCACCAACATGGTTGATAACCATTGGAATGCCCGCTTGTTGTGCTTTTTCAAGTAAGCCATCAGCCAGCATCGTTGTTAGTTCATCTAATGTTTGATGAACACCTGGTTGTGATACTTCGTGTAAACACGCTAGACCAGCCGCCATTGCAATTGGGTTACCAGATAGCGTACCTGCTTGATAAACAGGGCCTATTGGCGCGAGTTTAGACATCACTTCCATATGTCCACCAAATGCACCCACAGGCATACCGCCACCGATGATTTTACCTAAGCATGTTAAGTCAGGATCAACATCGTAATAAGCTTGTGCGCCACCTAATGCCACGCGAAAGCCTGTCATAACTTCATCAATAATCAGTAGTGCACCAAATTCATCACATAATGCACGTAAGCCCGGTAAGAAGTCTGCTTTTGGCGGTACACAGTTCATGTTACCCGTAACAGGTTCAACGATGATACAAGCAACTTCTTCAGGGTAATTTTCAAATGCTTGGCGTACAGAATTTAAATCGTTGTAAGTACAGGTTAAGGTGTGTTTTACAAAATCAGCGGGTACACCTGGTGAATTGGGTTGTCCCATCGTTAGTGCGCCAGAGCCCGCTTTAACTAATAGGCAATCTGCATGGCCGTGGTAGCAACCTTCAAATTTAATGATTTTGTCACGCCCCGTGTAACCACGAGCAAGGCGAATCGCGCTCATCGTCGCTTCTGTACCTGAGTTCACCATACGAACCATGTCCATGGAAGGTACCAGTTCAGTGACTAGGTTTGCCATTTCAACTTCAGCCGCCGTTGGTGCGCCAAAGCTTAGGCCTTTTTGTACCGCGTCAGTAACAGCATGACGAATGGAAGGGTGGTTGTGACCTAAAACCATCGGTCCCCATGAGCCGACATAGTCAAGGTAAGCTCGTCCATCAACATCATAAATATACGCACCATTAGCACGTTCAATAAAAAGAGGGGTTCCACCTACACCGTTAAATGCTCTAACAGGTGAGTTGACACCGCCGGGGATCACTTGTTGTGCGAGATTATAAAGCGTTTCAGACTTGCTCATGTCAGACTCCTAATGATGGGTGAGCGTAAGATTAAGGCGTATTCTAAAGCACTGCGCAGATGAAGCCAAATACACGGCAACAACATTTTGATTTATCACTGTTATTGTGGGTACGTGATTTATCGTAAAAAGTGATAGGTAGCAAAAAGTGTATTTTGTCCACAACAAACTTGAAGGTTATGAGCAGGTATTAGATAATCATCACATTATATCAGCAAGAAAGATAAATTTTTGCTGGCTGTTTTTTTGCTGGAATACCCAGTCTGGAGTGAACAATGAGTGATGATATGGCTCTGCCGTTACAATTTACTGACGCGGCTGCAAATAAAGTAAAAGATCTGATTGCAGATGAAGAAAATCCAAATCTGCGTTTACGTGTTTATATCACGGGTGGCGGTTGTAGCGGATTCCAGTATGGTTTTACCTTTGATGATGCCATGAATGACGGCGATATGACCATAGAAAAACAAGGCGTTGCCTTAGTGGTTGATCCAATGAGCTTGCAGTATTTAGTGGGCGGTTGTGTGGATTATACCGAGGGGTTAGAGGGTTCGCGTTTTATTGTGACGAATCCTAATGCTAAGAGTACGTGTGGTTGTGGCTCTTCCTTTAGTATTTGATCCTTCTTTGGCGTCGTGGCTGTGCAGTAGTGCTATGGCGTTATAGCAACACTCGTAATGCTTTACGCTGTTTTTATTCTTTGGCGTCGTGGCTGTGCAGTAGTGCTGTGGCGTTATAGCAACACTCGTAATGCTTTACGCTGTTTTTATTCTTTGGCGTCGTGGCTGTGCAGTAGTGCCACGGCGTTAGAGCAGTGCTCGTAATGCTCACATACTAATGTATGCTCCGCTTACTGTGCGCTGTCTGCCTTGTTGCACTGCTTGCTCGCTCACGACTTTTGTTTGTGAGAGGTTATTGGTTAAAACTCTCTTCTCTTCTCTTCTCTTCTTTATTCTTTCTGAGCTTATTTCATAAAATTACTCTATGGGTGATATTTCTGTCTCTATTTAAATGGTATCGCACCTCGGTTGAAGGGAAGTAAGAGCATTTCTTCACCACCACATTAACTGATGCCACCATCGTGAATATCGATTGCCAAATGCCCCACAGCCAAGATCCGACTAAGTCTGACTTTTCTCAACTGATCGAAGTGTCTCTTTCTTATCGCAAAATTGATTGGGAACACACGGTTGCAGGGACTTCAGGCTCTGACGACTGGCGTGCACCACTCGAAGGTTAATTCTTCACACTTTATTTATGGGCTCTGTCATGAGCCCATTGTTCTCTGCATTTTTTGTCTTTTTTATTGCGTGTTTGTCACATTTAAATGGGAGCTTTTATGTCAACGAATGACGCTAACAACACCCCTAAACCCCGTTTGGTATTAGATGATCCGACATCATCACAACCTTTTGAAATAGGGATGACATTTTCTGAACAACACGCTCGCATTAAAAAATACAGCGAATTACTCGACACCCTAGGAAAGGGATTACTTCATACGGGATTAGTGTTTACTTGCCAAATTGGCGATTTACCTAAAAGCACTTTTCAAGTCACTCAGTTTGATTTAAACGAAGGGCTAACGGTGGCGGTGAGGGAACTCAACTGTCAAATAATGTCATTTTTATTCCCGGTACGCAGGAATGGCGACCGCCTTTTCATTATATAGTGCGGAGATCCCTTATAGAGGAGGTGGGAAATGTGATTGGCAATTAAGTAATATCACATTAAGGATGACATTGAAGATTAATGATCACTTTTCAAAAAATATTACTGGTATAGTGGGAGCTGGAGTAATTGTTATATTTGATAATAACCAGCCTCAACAAACTGGCCATAAACCTATTGATAAAAAAGGAGATTTCGATATTGTCAAAAATTATTTTCCTTGGGTAAGTAATTCATTTAAGAATAGTAATAATGTTAACTTATGGTTATATGGAGAAGAACTTTATCTTTATTATAAATCTCGTGATGCTCAGCAAATTACTTGGAAACCAATCATTCACCCCAATATTGTGGTTTATTCTGAATATCCAGCAGAGCGTAAAACTGAAGGTGTAAGTACAATATATTCTTACCCAGATGGTACAAAGAGTTCAAATAGAGATGGAAAACCAGACTATAAAAAATTACTTTCCTTAATTAAGTAATAATTTTCATTTTAAAATATATGGTAAAAAATGCGTAGCACAATTCAAGGACGAAAGATCATTTTAAAAAATGATACGACCAATACAAATGGAACCGTATTAAGCGGTTCTTTATTAGCAAAACAAACTCATGAAATTGCCTGTTTAGGCGATGAAGTCTATTGCCCTGATTGTCAGCAAAAAGGCAGGATTATTGAAGGGGATGCGATGATGAAAATAAACAATATCCCCGTCGCGTTAGAAGGACATAAAGTGCAATGCGGTTGTTTAAATGGCTGTGTATTAGTGGCTATTGAGTAATTAATAATTTTACTAATTGTTCATTGCTATCGCCTCACAAATTTGCTGTGCTGCATTAATAATTCGTGGTGAAGGGCGGCTAAAACTGTCTTCATCAATAGCAATAACGGGAACAGTAAGTTGGGGTTGCCAAAATGCTTTTATTGTCGGTATTTGATCTGCTTTACCACTGAATATAATCAAATCAGGTCGCTTTGTAAGTACTTGCTCACGACTTACTTGGGGCCATACTACTGGGTTGTTAGCAAAGATATTCTCCCCACCACAAAGCGCTGTAATATGGCTCTGTAATGTACTATTTGATGTAGTAAATAACGGTTGCATCCCAAATTGAATAAACACTTTTTTCTTGGGTTGATTTGATATATTTGATGCATATTGTTGCTGCAATGCTTGATATTGCTGACGCAATTGTTGGGCATTTTTTATTGCAATATCAGGATGATGGCTATAATTGGAAAGGGTAACAAGATCGTCTGCAATTTCTTCAATACTTTGTGGATCAGAATAAATAATAGGAATACCCAAAGCTTTTAACTGATCTAATGGACGCTGTGGATTACCGCCTTGCCATGCAATCACTAAATCGGGTTTTAATAATAGAATGCGCTCGATATTAATACCCTGCCAATTAGCGACTTGTTCAATATTTTTAGCAGCCTCTGGATAATCAGAGTAAGCACTAACTCCGACAATATTATCTCCCATTCCAGCGGCATAAGCCATTTCGGTGGCTGACGGCGATAGTGTAATAACACGATCAGCTGGCGTAGTAGCAATAGCAAAATTTAGCCAAAATAATGAACTGAGCAATAATCCAAGATTGATAAATAAACGCATTACTTTTCCAATAGTAAAAATACCCCCCTATTTTTTATCTTAGAATAAGCAAAAAATAAAGGTGGGGTATTGATAAAGCGATATTAGGATTATCTCGACTTAATTAGTCTTTTAATTTATCCAACATCGCTGTCACCATTAAGCTCGATTGTTCTGCGGCAACAGATAAAAACTCATCAAAACTTAAATGTGATTCTTTATCGGCTACATCAGAAATAGCACGAACCACAACAAATGGCGTGTCGAATTGATGGCAAACATGGCCAATCGCGGTTGATTCCATTTCTACGGCAGCAACATCTGGGAATGTACGACGAATGCGTGCTAAAGGCTCAGCACCATTAATAAAGGCATCACCGCTACAAATTAAACCACGCACAGCATTTAATTTTAGCGATTCAATACACTCTTCTGCGATGCTAACAAGTTTAGGATCTGCAATAAAAGCAGGAGGACATTGTGCCATTTGGCCTGGTTCATAACCAAATGCAGTCACATCAGCATCGTGATAACGAACTTCTGTTGAAATAACGATATCACCGACATTTAATCTTGAATCTAAGCCGCCCGCAGAGCCAGTATTGATAACGACATCAGGACGAAAATGCTCAAGTAATAGTGTTGTGCCAATTGCCGCTGCAACTTTACCAATACCTGACTTTAATAATGCAACATCAACACCGTTGATTGTGCCTGTATAAATTTCACAACCGCCACGTGATAAGATTTGGCAATCTTCAATTTTCTCACGCAGAAGTGTGACTTCTTGCTCCATTGCACCTATTACGCCAACTCTCATTGTGTCATACTCACTTGTAGGTTAATAATAAATAGAAATTTAAATAGAGTTTAACATCTATTGGAAAAACACGATATAACACAAAGAATAGAGAATTCGTTTCATCGAAACCAGAAAGAGGACAGAAATGATCGATTTTAAGCTGAAGTTAAATTATCAACGCAAATATAACAGCAGTGATATCGATATTAACGATGAAATACAGGTTTCTCGTCAATTTGAAAGTGATCGTGGGCGTATTATTAACTCAGCAGCCATTCGCCGTTTACAACAAAAAACTCAAGTCTTCCCTTTAGAGCAAAACTCCGCAGTCCGTAGCCGCCTTACTCATTCCCTTGAGGTTCAGCAAATTGGTCGTTATATCGCTAAACAAATCATCGGTGAATTAAAAAAGCAAAATAAGCTTGAAGCTTATGGCTTAATTGATCGCATTGATAGTCTTGAAAGTTTAATTGAGATGGCGTGCTTAATGCACGATATTGGTAATCCCCCCTTTGGACATTTTGGTGAAGCCGCAATTAAGCATTGGTTTGAAAAAGTATTACCACCAGAGGCAACAGCCGAATTCGATAGTTGTCCGTTTATCCCAATGCAGTATTCAGCTAAAGTGCAATTAAATGAATTACGACAAACTTTACGCCAAGATTTATGCCAATTTGAAGGCAATGCTCAAGCTATTCGAATGGCACATCATCTTCTTAAATTGAATTTAACCTATGCTCAAATTGGCTGTGTATTAAAATATACTCGTCCTGCTTATTGGCAAGGAGAAATCCCCAAAGAATATAGCTATTTAATGAAAAAACCGGGGTATTACTGGTCTGAATTAGCTTTCGTAAAAGAAGTACAAGAAAAATTAGATATGGGTGAATTTTGTCGCTTTCCTCTCACATATATTATGGAAGCTGCCGACGACATCTCGTATTGCATTGCGGATTTAGATGATGCGGTAGAAAAGGGGATTTTTGATATCAACCGTCTTGTTCACCTTTTACGGGATGCTTGGCGTGAAAATGGCGATGTGACTGAAGGTGATTTATTCGATATAACAGTTAATCGGGCTTATAAAAAAGTTGATCAAAATGAAGCCAAACGTAGTATGCAAGATCAATTTTTTATGTATTTGAGAGTTTATATTACAGGGAAGTTAGTCCCTTATACGGCACATCGATTTATAAAAAATCTTTCTCAAGTTTATGAAGGAAGTTTTAACCATGCCCTATTGGAAGGTAATAGTGCTGAGCATCGTTTATTAACAACCTTAAAAAGTGTCGCTAAAAAATGGGTGTTTAGCCATCCTGAAGTTGAAGAGCTTGAAATGAAAGGATATCGCGTGATCAGTGGATTACTCGATATCTATAAGCCCTTGCTTTTATTATCAGCTGAAGATTTTGTAAGGTTGCATAAATATAACGAACACCCTAAATATGTCATTGAGACTCGTTTATATCATAAGCTTTCTGTTAAACATAAACTGGCTTATAACGAAATGTTAGAAAAGCTAGATGATATAAATACTGAAAGAGGAAAAATTTTAGAGTTTTATTATCGCACAAGATTAATTCAAGATTATATCAGTGGAATGACCGATCATTATGCTTATGAAGAATATAGAAAATTAATGGTTTGTGATTGATTTGTAATCATTAAGAGAAATGCTATCTAATTGATTGATGATAATTTTTAGGCTTTTCTTAGTGATAAGAAAGATTTATTAAAATAACAGAAAATAGGTGTTGTTAATTGTAAATATATTCAATATAAAAGTTATATATAATATTTGTTAGTTATAGAACAATATAAAATCCACAAGACAAGTGTCTTAGGTTGTTATCATTAAAAGTTTTCTCAATTTTTAATAAAAATATTGCTTATATCAGTTAAGTAAATAACTTGTTCGATGTTATACTCCTCCCATGTTTTCTTCTGAAATGCATAGTCATTCATGTAACGCTGAAAAACATACAGCGTATTCTAAAACGATGTCATTTCACTGTTAATCCATCATTGAAACTTAATTTAATACTATGGTGCAGTTTTATTCCCCTAAAAAACGTCCTGTGAAAAAACAGGTAGCAACGTTGGAAGTGACCGCCAGTGCATTGGATGCAAATGGTCAAGGTATTGCTCATGCTGAGGGCAAAACAATTTTTGTAAAAGGATTACTCCCACAAGAAACTGCTCGAATTCGTTTAACAGAAGAAAAGCGCCAATTTGCTAAAGGCGAAGTTATTAAGCGTTTAACAACCAGTGAACAGCGTATAGCTCCTCATTGTGAATATTATGAGCGTTGTGGCGGTTGTCAGCAGCAACATGTACCAATTACATTGCAACGAACAACAAAGGCGAGTGTGTTATCACATCTTATTAAACGCGAAACCGGTGTGGTGATTTCGGCCGAGCCTGTGATTGCAGGCGCTGAATATGGTTATCGTCGTAGAGCAAGATTGGGATTACGCTATCAACCTGAAAAAGGTTTGGTAATGGGCTTTCGTCAAGAGCGCTCTAATGACTTGGTCATGATAAAAACATGTCCAGTGTTAAAACCACAGCTAAATGATTTATTAACGCCTCTTTGGACATGTCTTAAAAAATTAACGTCAGTGCGTGATTTAGGGCATGTTGAAATGGTGCTTGCCGATAATGGGCCATTGGTGATTTTACGTCATTTATCACCATTGCCTGAGCACGATAAACAAAGTTTGCGAGATTTCTCTCAAACTCATCAAGTTACGATATATCTTGCAGGTGATAATAGCGAGATAGCACGATTAACTTCAATTGAGAAGGAACCCTTCTATCTAATAGACGGTCTTAATTTACGCTTTGCACCCACTGATTTTATTCAAGTGAATGATGAAATAAATCCTAAGATGGTTGCTCAAGCCATTGAGTGGCTTGATTTATCGCCAGAAGATCGCGTGTTAGATCTGTTTTGCGGTATGGGAAATTTTACCTTACCTATCGCGAAACGAGCCCGTGATGTGGTGGGTATAGAAGGTGTGCCCTCACTGGTTGAAATGGCGAAACAGAATGCAAAACTAAACCAATTAGGTAATGCGCATTTTTGGCATGCAGATTTATCGGCTGATTTTTCTGCGATGTCGTGGTCGAAAGAAGGATTTAACAAAGTGTTGTTAGATCCAGCAAGAGCAGGGGCTTTGGAGGTAATGTCACATATTGTGAAGTTATCCGCAGAAAAAATCGTGTATGTTTCCTGTAATCCGACCACGTTAGCCAGAGATAGTAAGATATTATTAGATTCTGGATATCAGTTAACCAGTTTAAAAATGTTGGATATGTTTCCACAAACGGGTCATCTGGAATCAATGGCACTGTTTAGTCGAAAATAAACAGTTAGCCAGTAAATAAGTCGCAAATAAGATTTATACCGTGTAGGGAGAGAATATGGTTGCAGTAAGAAGTGCTCACTTAACACCTGCAGGAGAGTTTGCTGTTGATAAATGGGTCAACAGTTTGAACTTAACCCATGTCAATGCAGGTAGTGAAATCATGCAAACCTGGGAATACTGCCATCGTACTGTTCAAGGGCGTGAAAATGCCGAACTGTTATTGTGGCGTGGTGTTGAAATGGTTGAGCTTCTTTCGACACTAAGCATGGATAAAGACAGCATGAGGGCGGCGCTCCTTTTCCCGCTTGCTGAAGAAAATCTTATTGATCAGGAAATCGTTACTGAACATTTTGGTGATGCTATTTGGAGCTTAGTGCGCGGTGTTATGGAAATGGATGCCATACGCCAATTAAAAGCGACACATACCAATGAAACAAGTTCAGTTCAGGTGGATAATGTACGTCGTATGTTGTTATCCATGGTGGAAGATTTCCGTTGTGTAGTCATCAAACTTTCAGAGCGTATTGCCCATTTACGTGAAGTGAAAGATGCCACAGAAGATGAGCGCGTACTGGCTGCCAAAGAGTGTTTTAATATTTATGCGCCATTAGCCAACCGATTGGGTATTGGTCAATTAAAATGGGAATTAGAAGATTTTTGTTTCCGTTATCTTCATCCTGATGAATATAAAAAAATAGCAAGCTTGCTTCATGAGCGTCGTATCGATCGCGAACAGTATATTGATAATTTTGTCAGTACCGTACGTGGTTTTATGAAAGAAGAGAATGTCGATGTAGACATCTATGGGCGTCCCAAACATATCTACAGTATTTGGCGTAAAATGAAGAAAAAGAACCTCGCATTTGATGAGTTATTCGATGTGAGGGCTGTTCGTATCGTCGTTGAACGTCTTCAAGACTGTTATGCCGCATTGGGAATTGTGCATACGCATTTTCGTCATTTACCTGATGAATTTGACGATTATGTTGCAAACCCAAAACCTAATGGTTACCAATCAATTCATACGGTTGTGTTAGGACCTGAAGGCAAAACGGTTGAAATCCAAATACGTACTCGCCAAATGCATGAAGATGCAGAATTGGGTGTTGCTGCGCACTGGAAATATAAAGAAGGTGCAACGGGTGCTGCGACGAAAGGCGGTACAGGTAGCTATGAAAACCGCATTGCATGGTTACGTAAACTGATTGCGTGGCAAGAAGAGATGGCGGATTCTGGCGAAATGCTCGATGAAGTTCGTAGCCAAGTTTTTGATGATCGAGTGTATGTCTTTACACCAAAAGGTGATGTGGTTGATTTACCTGCTGGTTCTACGCCACTTGATTTTGCTTATCATATTCACAGTGATGTAGGGCACCGCTGTATTGGAGCGAAAATCGGCGGACGTATTGTGCCATTTAGCTATCAATTACAGATGGGTGACCAAATTGAAATCATCACACAAAAACATCCTAACCCAAGTCGCGATTGGTTAAATCCTAACTTAGGTTATGTCACTACAAGTCGTGGACGTGCGAAAATTCACAATTGGTTCCGTAAGCAAGATCGTGATAAAAATATTCTTGCGGGGCGCCAGATTTTAGATAACGAATTGGCACATATGGATATCAACATGAAAGAAGCAGAAAAACTGCTGATTGCGCGTTATAACGTGCATAGTGTTGATGAAGTATTAGCTGGTATTGGTGTCGGTGATATCAGAATTAACCAGTTAGTGAACTTTATTCAAAGTAAATTAAATAAAGCCACTGCGGAAGATGAAGATAAAGAAGCGCTGAGAACACTCGAGAGCAAAACACCAGCACCAAGAACCACAGGCTCAGGGAGTAGTATTGTCGTTGAGGGTGTTGGTAATTTAATGCACCATATTGCTCGCTGTTGCCAACCTATTCCGGGTGACAATATTGTTGGTTTTATTACTAAAGGCCGAGGTATTTCGATTCACCGTGCTGACTGTGAACAACTTGCTGAGTTACTCTCTCATGCACCAGAACGTATTGTTGATGCGGTATGGGGGGAGAATTATTCCAGCGGTTATTCATTAGTCGTTCGTGTTGTCGCTAATGATCGTAGTGGATTATTACGTGATATTACAACTATCTTAGCGAATGAAAAAGTAAACGTACTTGGTGTGAGTAGCCGTAGTGATGTGAAGCAACAAATAGCGACCATTGATATGAATATTGAGATTTATAATCTCCAAGTATTGGGTCGTATTTTGGCAAAACTTAATCAGCTACCTGATGTGATAGAAGCGAAACGCTTTTCTCACTAAAACATTAAAATGATAAGATGCCGAGACAACTGTTCTCGGCATTTTTTTATCTAAAAATCAGAAAAACTGTATATTTAGTTAGTGATTTAATTGCTAGGGTTTATTTAAAATAAATATGGTTTTAAATAAAAGAGATCTCGTAGATAAATATGAAGATAACTAAACAATATTATATTAAGAATATGTGTTGGGGATGGTTTATTGGCGCTCTATTTTTATACTCTTGCTTAGAGTATGAGTTGAAGTATGAAAGTCTAATATTGTTAATTAGTATTGCTGGTATTGGATTGTATCCATTGGCTAAATGGGGGGTTGAATATTTTTTTCTTCAATTTACTACTAGAGAATTTTGGAATCGAGGACTATTTTTAGATACAGCTGGTAAAGCTGGTGGTTTAGCTTTATATAGTTTCATCGTGTTTTTATTATCTATACCAATTACAATAATTTTTATATTATTTGTGTTAGTGAAAAGGTTGTTCCTCTAAATAAACAACCTTTAAAGTATTAATTAAATACCAATCAAATTATTGGCTTTTTCAATTAAGTCGTTATCAATTAATGCTCCAATACTTGCTATAAGCAATGCATATCCTAATATCCCTATGGGACCACCTAGAAGTACACTAAATGTGAATCCTGCTACAGATGTAGCCGCCATTCCTACAAATATAGTCTCTGCTTTAACAAAAAATGGACGCCAATTATCTGTTTCTGTTGCTTTTATTAACTCTATCGATAGATCTTTGACGTCAAGAGCTTTACTCACAAAAAACATACCTTTACTAAATTTTTTTAATTTTTGAGCTATATCATCGAGTTTGATCGATTCCAATGCGGTTGCAATAGCTTTACGATCTTTGGCATTAATTCTTCTATTGATATCCGCTTTGTATTTTTCGTAAGCTTTTAGCGCATCATCAACGTTACGGATGGTTTTTCCTCTGGTTTGTTGTGCTAAAGATTCCGCTAATTTTCTTGCTTTATCACCATAAGCATTAAACACTTCTTTATAAAAATCAGCAGTAAACTTTATTGAATCATGCAACTGCTTAAAATCATCGTTTGTTTGTTCTTTTTTATTTGCTTGTTGAGCTAAAATATCAGCAATTTGGAAATTACGACGTGTAAACGTCATATTATTATGGAAATCTTGGCATGCGGATTTAAAATCTTGTTCTCTGATATATTTTTGCATCTCAGGGAAATTATTTATATTGTCTGCACCTTTATCTGCATATAAGGCATGTAAAGCTAATCGAACTGAGGGTAACCAGCGGGAATATTCCCCAAATCTTTCACCTATATTTTGTAACATAGGGTCTGGATGAGGACTAAAATGAATATCAAAGAGAAAACCATTTATATAGTTCATTTTTTGGTAAAACATTCTACTTAGATTTAGATCTGTTTCAAATATACGACCTATATTTTCATTATTTAATGGAATGTTATTTTCTTCCATATTTAATAATAGCAATGGAGAACTTTCATTAAACTCGTTTGATCTATGCATTAAAGCACGGCCATAGGGTCGCATTCTTAATGCTTTTTTTAATGCTAATTCGGTTTTTTGTTTCAAGTAAGATTTACATTCATTTTTAAACACAGGGCAATTTTTCTTTCCGCAAACAGGGCATTCTTGTTTTTTATCCTGTATAAAATTATTACAAATAATATTTGTAGCTTGATTAAAAGAAAAACCATTATTAAAAGCATACTCAGGAATATAAGCATTATGTGGCGTTACAGTTAATGAACTAAATTGAATTATATTTTCACTCATTTTATTAATCCTTTGATAAAAATGACGTATTTATATGGTGTTGAAACGTGGATTTATAGCGAGGAGTATGTTTGTAAATAACAAATTTATAGTTCAATTTAAAATGTCATTATTCTTTCAAAAAAGTTATTTTTAAGATTTTGAGCTTGAAATGATAAGATGCCGAGACAACTGTTCTCGGCATTTTTTTATCTGAAAAAGTGTTAAGCAGGATAAGGTCAACTCTTATTTAAAAGGCAATATGATGTCAGAAAATCGTGAAATCTTTCGTTTATTAGAAATTATGGCACAGCTACGTGATCCTGATACTGGGTGTGAATGGGATAAAGTGCAGACTTTTGACACTATCGCGCCTTATACATTAGAAGAAACGTATGAGGTGTTAGACGCTATTGCTCGCAAAGATTTTTCTGATTTAAAAGAAGAGTTAGGTGATTTGCTTTATCAAGTTGTGTTTTATTCACGAATGGCACAAGAGCAAAAGTTATTTGATTTTAATGATATTTGTGAAGCCATTAGTAATAAGTTAGAACGCCGTCATCCTCATATTTTTGCCTCTGAAAGCGAAAACAATTTATCAACAGAAAAACATCGCTGGGAAAAACTTAAAGCACAAGAGCGTGAGGCAAAAGCACAATTTTCATTATTAGATGATATTCCTGTCACATTACCAGCTTTGATGAAAGCAGAAAAAATTCAAAAGCGATGTGCTTCTGTTGGATTTGATTGGAATGAACTTGAACCTGTTTTAGGTAAAGTATTTGAGGAAATTGATGAAGTGATGACTGAAGTGAAAAAAACACCTCAAGATGCATCTAAAATTGAAGATGAATTGGGGGATTTACTATTTTCAGTTGTAAATTTATCTCGGCATTTAAAACAAAAACCAGAACAAGCCTTAAACCGAGCATGTCAAAAATTTGAACAACGTTTTCGCTTTGTTGAAAAAATGCTTTCAGAAGAAGGCATAGGCATAGAAAATGCCTCATTGGAAGAGATGGAGATCTGTTGGCAGAAAGCTAAAATACAATTGATTGAGTGAATTGTGACTCGAAAATGTTTATTGGTGTGACATTAAATGCGATAAAAAGAATAGCAAAAGCCATTGTTTTTTATCTTATTTTATAAAAAAATGAAAAAAGCGAAATTATAAAAGCTAATTTCGCTTTTTTGTTTTTAGGTGACTTAAAATATCGTCATTTCATTTTCTTGCACTAAAAATGTGATTGACCTCAAAAAAATTAAACGCATGATCAGAAGCAAAATATCGCGCTAGAAACCTGCTACACTTAATATCGTGAAAAAAATAAAGCATCTCTTCTGTAAAAGTGATATCTTAGCTGAAAGGATTAAGCTAAAATGCTTGAGAAATATTTTCACGGGTTTAGTTTATTGAATTTTTACTGTTTTTTCGTGTTTAAACGGATAAGTGGCGTGATGAAAAAGAACTTTATACTACTAAGAATGTTTGTAGCGAAAATAAGGTTCGGGTATACTGTGTTCCCGTCCAGTTATATCCATCATCCTAATACACCTAAACTTTCAGGTTCAGCATGAAAACGAATTATATTTTTGTGACCGGCGGGGTCGTATCCTCTCTGGGTAAAGGCATTGCCGCAGCCTCTCTGGCGGCTATACTCGAAGCCCGTGGACTCAATGTCACCATGATGAAGTTGGATCCGTATATCAACGTCGATCCAGGTACTATGAGCCCAATTCAGCACGGGGAAGTCTTCGTTACTGACGATGGTGCTGAAACTGATCTCGACTTAGGGCACTATGAGCGCTTCATTCGCACTAAAATGACTCGTCGTAATAACTTTACGACAGGCCGCGTATACTCTGAAGTATTACGTAAAGAGCGTCGTGGTGACTATCTTGGGGCTACAATTCAAGTTATTCCTCATATCACTAATGAAATCAAAGAACGCATCATCCGTGGTGGCGAAGGCCATGATGTCGTTTTAGTTGAAGTCGGCGGGACTGTTGGTGATATCGAATCTTTACCTTTCTTAGAAGCGATTCGCCAAATGGCGGCAGAAGTGGGCCGTGAGCACACATTCTACCTGCATTTAACATTGGTGCCTTATTTAGCCGCTTCAGGTGAAGTGAAAACCAAGCCAACACAGCACTCTGTAAAAGAATTACTGTCAATCGGCATTCAACCAGATGCGTTGATTTGCCGTTCAGACCGCGTTATTCCTGCTAATGAACGTGCAAAAATTGCACTGTTCTGTAATGTACCAGAGAAAGCGGTTATTTCATTAAAAGACGTCGATTCCATTTATAAAATCCCTGCACTATTGAAATCTCAGGGATTAGATGATTATATCTGTAAACGATTCAGCTTAGATTGCCCAGTTGCAAATCTTGCAGAGTGGGAACAAGTTATTTATGAAGAAGCTAATCCTGAAGGCGAAGTAACCATCGGTATGGTTGGTAAGTATGTTGAATTACCAGATGCCTATAAATCAGTGATTGAAGCATTAAAACATGGTGGTTTTAAAAGCCGTGTTGCTGTAAATATCAAACTAATTGATTCACAAGACGTTGAAACCCGTGGCGTAGAAATGCTTAAAGGGTTAGATGCAATTTTAGTACCGGGTGGTTTTGGTGAACGTGGTATTGAGGGCAAGATTATGGCTGCTCAGTATGCGCGTGAAAATAAAATCCCTTACTTAGGCATTTGCTTAGGTATGCAGGTTGCTATGATTGAATTTGCACGTAATGTTGTTGGTATGGAAGGTGCGAACTCCACTGAATTTGCACCAGATTGTAAATATCCAGTTATCGCATTAATTACCGAATGGCGCGATGAAGACGGCAACATTGAAGTACGCTCAGATGATAGTGATTTAGGTGGCACGATGCGCCTCGGTGCTCAGCCTTGCCATTTAAGTGGTGATAGCTTAGTACGTACACTGTATGGAAAAAACACCATTACAGAACGCCATCGTCACCGTTATGAAGTAAATAATCTACTTTTAAAACGTATCGAAGATGCGGGTTTACGTATTGCAGGTCGTTCAGTAGATAACAAGCTGGTGGAAATTATTGAAAATCCAAATCATCCTTGGTTTGTTGCTTGTCAATTCCACCCAGAGTTTACCTCAACGCCGCGTGACGGCCATCCGTTATTTGCAGGCTTTGTGAAAGCAGCCTTTGATAACCAAAAAGGTTTGCTGAAATAGGATATATGAGAAGAGATAGGGTATCTCTTCTCGGAAATTTAACTTGTACAGAGGAAAACCGAATGTCCAAAATCGTTAAAGTACTTGGTCGTGAAATTATTGATTCTCGTGGCAACCCAACTGTTGAAGCTGAAGTTCACTTAGAAGGTGGTTTTGTTGGTATGGCGGCTGCTCCATCAGGCGCATCAACAGGTTCTCGTGAAGCATTAGAATTACGTGATGGTGATAAATCACGTTTCTTAGGTAAAGGTGTTCTGAAAGCGGTTTCAGCTGTTAATGGCCCGATCGCTAAAGCTATCCTTGGCCAAGATGCAAAAGACCAAGCTAACATCGATAAAATCATGATCGATTTAGACGGTACTGAAAACAAATCAAACTTTGGTGCAAACGCAATCCTAGCGGTTTCTTTAGCAAACGCAAAAGCAGCTGCAGCTGCAAAAGGTATGCCTTTGTACGAGCACATTTCTGATCTGAACGGTACTCACGGTCAATATTCTATGCCTCTGCCAATGATGAACATCATCAATGGTGGTGAGCACGCAGATAACAACGTTGATATCCAAGAATTCATGATCCAACCTGTTGGCGCACCTTCACTGAAAGAAGCTGTACGTATGGGTTCAGAAATCTTCCATCACTTAGCAAAAGTGCTGAAAGCAAAAGGTATGAACACTGCAGTTGGTGACGAAGGTGGTTATGCACCAAACTTAGAATCTAACGCTGCTGCATTAGCTGCTATCAAAGAAGCAGTTGAGAAAGCAGGTTACGTTTTAGGTAAAGATGTTACTCTGGCTATGGACTGTGCAGCTTCTGAGTTCTACAACAATGAAACCGGTAACTACGAACTGAAAGGCGAAGGCAAAACCTTCACTTCACAAGAGTTCACTCATTACTTAGAAGAACTAACTAAACAATACCCAATCGTTTCTATCGAAGATGGTTTAAACGAATCTGACTGGGATGGCTTTGCATACCAAACTAAAGTTCTTGGTGACAAAATCCAACTGGTTGGTGACGACCTGTTTGTAACTAACACTAAGATCCTGAAAGAAGGTATCGACAAAGGCATCGCTAACTCAATTCTGATCAAATTCAACCAAATTGGTTCACTGACAGAAACTTTAGCTGCAATCAAAATGGCGAAAGATGCAGGCTACACAGCTGTGATCTCTCACCGTTCTGGTGAAACTGAAGATGCAACTATCGCTGACTTAGCAGTGGGTACAGCAGCAGGCCAAATCAAAACGGGTTCTATGAGCCGTTCTGACCGTGTTGCTAAATATAACCAACTGATCCGCATCGAAGAAGCATTAGGTAACAAAGCGCCTTTCAACGGTTTGAAAGAAGTTAAAGGCCAAGCATAATCTTGCTTTTTTGATTAAAAAATCTTATTAATCTAAAAGAGGAGAACCTTAAGTTCTCCTCTTTTTTTTGATTTTTTTCAGAGAAAACAGAATATTTATTTTTAATACCTTTGAAAAAGTGTGATGTATAAGAGGAAATAGTGTTCAATTATTACTCTTTTATTAATAAATTGGTTAATTCTCGTGGATGAGATCCCAATTATTAGTTTTGCGCATTTTCAATGACGAGAAATGTTTTTATATTTCACATATAACCTATTTCGTTAACAATTATGGCTTAGTGAACCCAATGTTCATATCAGCTAATGTGGAGTATTATCATGGACGCGTCCAATTTAGCCCCATCGGCGAAGTCGAGCCCGATAAACAAACGAGGGTTAATCATTCTGGCAATCGATGTAGTTTTATTATTACTTTTGCTAGAATTTTTACCTTATGATCCAAAGGCCAATGCAGGTTTAGCATTAATGGTGTTTGTGGGTGTGTTATGGCTGACAGAAGCTATTCACGTTACGATAACAGCATTATTTATACCTATTTTAGCCGTTGTACTTGGGCTAATGAATACCAATGAGTCATTAAAATCATTTGCGAACCCCATCATTTTCTTATTCTTCGGTGGTTTTGCGTTAGCGACGGCACTTCACATTCAAGGGCTAGACCGCTTAATTGCTAACCGTTTGTTGATGATTGCAAAAGGTAAACTTTCAATCGCCGTATTGCTGTTATTTGGTGTCACTGCATTGCTTTCTATGTGGATCAGTAACACTGCTACAGCTGCGATGATGTTGCCTTTAGTATTAGGTATTTTATCTAACTTAGATATTCGTTCAGAACGTAATACTTTCGTATTCGTATTATTAGGTGTTGCTTATAGTGCGAGTATTGGTGGTTTAGGTACGTTAGTGGGTAGTCCACCAAATGCGATTGCTGCAGCCCAATTAAACTTAGATTTCATTACGTGGATGAAGTACGGTGTACCAATCATGTTGGTATTATTACCTATCATGTTTATCGTTATGTATCTGATGTTGCGTCCTAACTTAAAACATAAGTTTGATCTGAAATTAGAAGTATTAGAGTGGAATAACAAACGTGTTATTACCATGATCATCTTCTTAATTACGGTATTATGCTGGATCTTCAGCTCTTTCATCAGCAGTGCTTTTGGTGGTGTAAAAGATTTAGATACTGTGATTGCAGTTAGTGCAGCAATTGTTATTGGTGTAACCGGTGTAGCAAGTTGGAGCCAAATTCAAGAGAACACAGAATGGGGCGTATTAATGCTGTTTGGTGGAGGTTTAACACTGAGCGCAATTTTACAATCATCTGGTGCAAGCTTGGTTATGGCCGATTTTATGAAAGATACCTTTGGTAATAGCCACTGGTTTGTCATCATCCTTGCAGTAACGACCTTTATCATCGTATTAACTGAATTTACCAGTAATACAGCGAGTGCTGCGTTATTAGTGCCAATTTTTGCAACCGTAGCTCAAGCATTAGGTATGCCAGTAATGGCGTTAACGATGATTATCGGTATCGGTGCATCTTGTGCGTTCATGTTACCTGTTGCAACCCCACCAAATGCGATTGTCTTTGGCTCCGGCTATATTAAACAGACCGAGATGGTGCGAGTAGGTGGTGTGCTGAACTTAGTGTGTATCTTAGTTATCTCTCTGTTTGCTTGGTTCTTCTGGTTGTAAGTCAATACACTAAATTAACCTTGATGAGATAAAAATAGAGCGCTTGATAGTTATATCGGGCGCTTTTTTATTGCCTTTTTCTTATCTGTCATTTGGATTGGTATTCTCGTTAACATAGGGATTACTCTAGAAAAATGAGAGGTGATATGACTTTTATGGACTATAAAAAACCATCAATATTAAGACTAAAAATGTCGTAACATTGATGGCTATTTAAAATAGAAAATAAATTAATTATTTTGTGTAAAGTGTAAGTTGTGTACCCGGCTTTAACATTTTAATGTCTGAGTTCCAACCCATTAATAATTTGAGGTTAATACCGTGACGACGAGCGATGCTGTAATAAGAATCTCCCTGCCGAACTTTGTAATAACTCGGAGACGGTTTTGTCGGTTTTGTTACCGGAGTATTACTGATACTGCCTGCATTATGAATTTTTAATGTTTGTCCTACTAATAGGGTGCTTTTTGCATTTAATCCATTAATACGTTGTAAATCTTTTATGCTCATATTGTAGCGACGAGCAATAGCGTAAAATGAATCTCCTGAGCGAACTTTATAAACACCTTCTTGCTTAATTGACTGATTTGTTTTGGCAACTGCTAAACGAATAGTCTCTAATACCGCTTCATCTTCAAAAGCGTTACGGAATTGATCAAGCTTATTACGAGGCAACATAATGACATGAGGGCCATTAGGTGCGGTTATTCCACGTTTATAGCCAGGGTTATAATCTTTCACAGTGTTAATAGGCAGCTGACTTAATTCAGCAACTTTATTTAGCGTGATTTGTTCACCGACATCAATGGAAGCTAATGCTTTATCACGATAATTACTTTTAGGAAAAGTAATGTTTTCTTCGTTTTCACGGATAACTTTACTTAAAGCGAGGATTTTAGGTACATAATTCATTGTTTCTTTAGGTAAAGAGAGTGACCAATAGTCTGTTGGTAGATTTTTACTTTCATTTGCCTTTATTGCTTGCATAACACGGCCTTCACCAGCGTTATAAGCAGCAAGGGCAAGTGCCCAATCACTATCAAACATTACATACAGGCGTTCAAGTAAATCAAGAGCAGCTTTGGTTGATGCCATGACATCACGGCGACCGTCATACCATTGGTTTTGTGCCAAGCCATAGTAATTACCGGTTATTGGAACAAATTGCCATAAACCGGCTGCATTTGCAGAAGAGGTAACATGGGGATTAAACGCACTTTCAACCACAGGAACTAAAGCTAGCTCCATCGGTAATTCACGTTTTTCGATTTCATCAATAATCGAATACATATAAGGTTCAGCGCGAGAAGCAACGCTTTGTATATGTTTGGGATTATTTAAAAAATACAATTCTTGCTGCGAGATCCTTTCATTCTCAGGGAGGTCCATTTTCAATTCACTTATCACATAACCCCATAAATTGGTTTTTACATCATATTGAGGTTGATGAGAAGTTGAAGTCCCTTTCGTTGATATTGGCGTAGTCGCAGACAAATTAGGTTTAATGCTCTCTGATTGCTGGCAACCCGCCAATAGCAATATGGAGAACAAAATCGCTTTTGTCTTCATAATAGAAAAATTCATCCTGTGTGTTTTTTGAACCAAATAATACTTAGTGTGCCAAAATAAAACAACTAATAGGTATTAAAAGTTGTCTTTTAATTCCCTTAATTTTGTAAATGTCTTAATTGGAGCATAAGTATTAGTGGTTATACCTAAAATCCTTTGTAAATCAATATCGTCAGATTTCAAAAAAAGATTAATGTTCTTTTCGTTTTTCAGTGTTATTGGCACTGTAGGTTGTAATTTCTTACGCATTTCACTAACTTGGGCTAAATAATCGGTAATAAGCGCATTTTCTGGCATGATATGGTGTGCAAAGGTCATATTTGATAAGGTGTATTCATGAGCACAACAAATTAATGTGTTATCAGGTAATGCACTTAATCTTTGTAATGAACTAAACATTTGTTGTGCAGTACCTTCAAATAAACGACCACAACCTCCTGAGAATAGCGTATCGCCACAAAACAAATAAGGTTCGCAATAATAAGCTACATGGCCAAGAGTATGACCAGGGGTGCCAATTACGTAAAAAGAAAAAGAGCTGACAATAATATGCTCTTGGTTATGAATAATGTTTTCAGCACCTTTACTTTGTGTTTCTTGTGGGCCGAAAACGTTAATATTAGGATATTTTTTTACAAGTTCAGCAACACCACCCACATGATCATCATGATGATGGGTGAGCAAAATCGCGATAGGTGTAAGCGAACGCTGTAAGAGCATTTCTATAACAGGCTCGGCTTGTGAAGGATCAACAATCACACATTCACTATTTTCATTACTTAATAGCCAAATGTAGTTATCGGATAAAGCAGGAATTCTGATAAGCTCCATATAAGTTACCTTACTTATAAATTATAAAGGGTTAAACGATGAAAGCAGCACGTTCAGCAAAACCAATTATGATGCCAGATTCTTGGCGTGATATTCCCTGGGGGGAATATTATCGCATAGCTATCGAACTGCGTTTACAAAATTGGTGGCCGAAAATTTATGGCTTTCATTTATTGAAACTCGGTCAACTCAGTGCTGAACTGGATACCAAATTAAGTATCGTGTCACATCAAGTCAATGTGACATCTAATAAAATAAATGCAGATGTTATTGCCTCTTTAGATTATTTACCCTTTGAAAATAAATCGATTGATGTTTGCCTTATGGCACATGTACTGGATTATAGTGCAGATCCCCATTGGCTATTACGAGAAGCAGATCGCGTTTTAATTGATGATGGCTGGATTGTATTAACGAGCTTTAACCCTATTAGTTTATTAGGACTTGGGAAATGCACGCCGATATTACGACAAAAACAGCCTTACTCTAGTCGTATGTTTTCACTTCGTCGCCAAATAGATTGGCTTAGTGTGTTAAATTATGAAGTGATGACACAACAGAATTTTCAGATTATGCCATTTTCAAGACCAATAAAACGTGATGGTAGCCGCTATCACATCGGTGGCTGTTTAAATTTAATCATTGCACGTAAAAGAACGCTTCCTTTAACACCCACAGCCATGAAATTTGCATTGCCACGCATGAGTGTAAAAGGTCGAGTTTTAGGGGCTACACGTAATCATCCAGAGCCATAATATTGACTAATCTGTGGTTTTATCTTTTTGGCTTTCGATATAACCTGTGTCTTCTTGAGTTGGTGCTTGTGCGGCTGCTTTTGCTAATTCATCACAACGTTCATTTTCATCATGACCAGCATGGCCTTTCACCCAATGCCATTCAATTTCATGACGAGTAATAGCACTATCTAAGCGCTTCCATAAATCGACATTAAGCACAGGGGTTTTGTCTGCTTTACGCCATTGACGCTTTTTCCAGCTATGTATCCACTGTGTGATCCCCTGTCTGACATATTGGCTATCTGTTGTCAGTGTAATTTTACAAGGGAATTTTAATGTTTCTAATGCTACGATAGCGGCAAGAAGTTCCATTCGGTTATTGGTGGTCATAAAAAAACCTTCACTTAGGGTTTTTTCATGTTGTTGATAGCGTAAAATAGCGCCATAACCACCGGGGCCTGGGTTGCCTAAGCATGAACCATCGGTGAATATTTCTACCTGCTTGTGCATAAAGGCGACTTATCCTTATTGATTAATACAAAAAACTAACCCTAAGTCTGACATAAAAACGGATTATGAGCACTCCAATCACACGACAAATTGTACTTGATACCGAAACTACCGGTATGAATAAGCTGGGCGTTCATTATGAAGGTCATAATATCATTGAAATTGGTGCCGTAGAGGTTATCAATCGTCGATTAACAGGGCGAAATTTTCATGTGTATGTTAAACCTGAAAGATTAGTCGATCCTGAAGCGTTTGAAGTTCACGGTATCAGTGATGAATTTTTAGAGGATTGCCCTTCTTTTGCTGATATTGCTGACGAGTTTTTAGAATATATTCGTGGTGCAGAGCTAATCATTCATAACGCGTCGTTTGATATCGGCTTTATGGATTATGAGTTCAGAAAGCTTAATCGTGACATTCCGCCTACCGAAACGTTCTGCCAAATTACTGATAGCCTTGCAATGGCAAGGGCATTATTCCCCGGTAAGCGAAATAACCTTGATGCCTTATGTGATAGATACTTAATAGATAACTCTAAACGTACCCTTCACGGCGCGTTACTGGATGCTGAAATACTTTCTGATGTCTACTTGGCAATGACCGGTGGACAAACAGCATTAGCATTTTCAATGGAAGGCGAATCAAGTAACGAACAAGAGCAAAATGATATTCAACGTATTGAGCGTCCAGTTTCAGGATTAAGAGTAATAAGAGCAACCGCAGAAGAACTTGCTGAGCATGAGTCTCGATTAGATTTAGTTGAGAAAAAAGGTGGGCATTGTTTGTGGCGTCCTGCATCAAATGATGAGGCCGTTTGAATATAAAAAAAACAGAAATGATTAACTGAGATTAAAAACTATCCAAATGCATCTTTTTGTTAGAAAAACAGTTGACGACAAGGCAAGAGATTCGTAATATTCACCTCGTCCGAAAGGATACGCGGAGCGGTAGTTCAGTTGGTTAGAATACCTGCCTGTCACGCAGGGGGTCGCGGGTTCGAGTCCCGTCCGTTCCGCCAACATTCCAAACCCCAGCATTTATGCTGGGGTTTTTGCATTTATAGCCTCAAATAATTTTCTCTCTCCATATTTTTCTAAGTTATTATTCCTTGCTTTCAATATTTGATATCACTATCTTAAAATTTATTAATGATATTAGTGCTATATAGAATGGCATTCTGCAGGGTAATTAATATGGAAAATAAAGTACATTTATGGATTGGCAGTAATTTTTCTTCTGAAGAAGAGTATATGCATTATTTTGAGTTAGATTACTCCGAGGAAGAAGGGATTGATTCTCCTAATTATAGAGTATGTGGATTTTGCAAAGATCTGGGAATAATGTGGTACGACGAAGATTTTATTGGTGTTATTCCTCGCTTTGATAACGATGTTATGCTTGATGAAATTCTGGTAGATGCTGCTGTTGATGAAAGTGAAATCTCGTTCATTAAAGCTAAATGTGAAGAACTAGGAATTAAAAGTGCCAACGCTATATTTTGGTATCAAGATCCTGAACTTGTTATCAAAAAGAGCGATAATCAAACCTATAATAATTTACATTATGTGGGCGAATATAATGGTGATTAATTGGTTTAAAAACACCCTTAGGCTGGGCTGATCATGCTATTAACGCTTGATGAAATCACAAAAAAGCTAGAAGATAAATTTTCTCCTTTAGGTGAGGATTTTAATGATTTAATTCTTTTTAAAAGAACGACACCTCTTACTGATTTAGATTTGCTAGAACAGACGTTAACGCTTTCCCTTCCTGATGATTTTACCTCTTTTATCTCTCTTTATAATTTAGATAATTTCTCATTATTTAATATCAGTTTTGGCTGTGGTGAAGATTATCTAGAAAGACTTTTTATGCTAAATAGCCTCAATGAGTTTGCTCAGTGGTGGATTGGTGATAAACGACCTGAAAATGTTATTGTTATTGCACTGTCAGATCCTTATACCCTCTTATTAAATACTCAAACAGGGAATGTTTTTGCAATGACGAATGAGTCATCTATGGATAGTTTCGAACATATTGCAGTGAATTTTTTTGCTTTTTTTAGCGCAGTTGCCACACTATTTTTAACGGATATTTCGCCAGATAAAATTATTGAGCTAACCTCATCTAAAACAACTTCATTTTGGTATCAATTAAAACCTGAATAAGATGAAAAATATAAAGAAAAAAGCGCTAATTTATGATGGTTTTGAAGATGATTTTTATCAACTAAATCATCTTATTCAATGCTCTTATTATGATGAAGATATGTTAGTTAGCGTAACGCAATTAAGAGATTTAAACAGCATAGATGAAGATGTAAAACAGCAGGTAATAAATAAGGTTAAAGGACTCACCTTAAATCTAGGAACGTGCTATACCTATGATGGTTTGTCGGTAATGTACGATATCCAAAAGTCAAAAAAAGAGAATATGCAGTTATTTGGTTTATTTGCTATTGGTGAAAGACAACCCGCACGATATCAAATCATAGTTTTAGGGATATTTAGGATCAAATTATGAACACGGAATTTTATTTACGGTTAAGTATGCTATCTAAAATGCTTGACCATTTTTATTATCAAGAATTTGAAACTGAACAAGCCGAATACAGTAAAAATAAACAGATAAAACAGGCAATTATTCAGTTTATCCTTGAAATGAAAGAGCATGGTCAGCAAGCATTAATTGATGAGGCTTTAAACCTTATATTTCATAATACTGGTTGTTATATTGATTGTGAAATTCTAGATGAAATCATGCTTCCTGTGATTGAACAAAACATTATTACGCCAGAATTGATTGATAAAAATCTGAAAGAAAATTCACCTATGGGGCGTTGGTACTGATCCTTAGGAGAAATAATAACATTTTATAAGTTTGGTTTTATTACTAATACTTAATTTAAGAGAAATTTATTCTTTTTTATCATGACTCGTATTTTGAAAATCCGTATATTACGGTGACTGTCAATAGAATAGATGTTGAGTTTATTGAGCCGATTAATCATGATCTTTTTTGACGAAGTACAACACAAAATACAGAACACAGCTTTTTTCTCTAATATGGGGAAAGCTGACTTACAGGCTGATAATGTGATTTTATTTTCAGATCTGGAGCGTTTATTGCTTTCTGAGTTAGATTTTATATGGTTACCTACCTCACCAACTCAAGATGATCCTTTTTATACAAAGCAAACTCTGCCTAAGGCATTAATAGAACAACGTATAAAAATAACGCGTTGTGTGATGGATAGTGTGAAAAATATTCCACGTGCCCCATTTCAATATGATGCCCATGATTTCAATATTGCAGCTAAAAATGCGATTAGTTACGCATTTAGGCAGTATCTTACTGAAAAATATTTCAATTATGGAGACAACTGGGAAAATATCGTTAATATCTATTATCAAGGGTATTGGCCAGTAGGGATCTACCATAAAAAAATAGTCGTAATTTAACTTTATTCTTTTTAAGAAAAATAGAGTAACTTAAGGAAGTAGAGAGATGGATATCACTAAGATTTATCAATATAAATTAAGAAAATTATTCAATCCGAGAGTGCTTCCTTTTGAACACGATACTCTATTTTTACAGCCTTGGGATGGTGAATTAGAGGAAATCATTTCAGTCAAATTAAAAAATAAGCCAGCTCTTTATCTTTCATGGTGGAATGAATTATTTAGCTCACAGAAAGTTGATGAAGTGATTAGTGTTGAACCTTACGATCAAAATTATTATAGATTCTTTCATTTTTTAAGACTTTTACCTAATATATTATCGATAAATCGAAATGAAAGTTTTTATGATAAAAACTTAGTTTCTACTTATATTATTTCTCAGTTAAAAGCGACTCTCTCTTTTTTAGGTGAAGAGAAAGAAAATATCTATAAAACTGAACTTATTAATTATTTATTCTATGATATGGGATTTGCTGATTTTTATTATCACTATTTTATAGTGAAGGATAATCAACTTTATTTTCGTTATTCAGATGATAAAATAATGAGAGTTGATTTATTAATCAACTTAACTCACGATCTTGTTTATCAATATAGAAAGAAGAATAGTCATAAAGATTTAAATATCATTAAGAACCAACAGATGGAAATTATTAAATTTCTTCTTGAGGAAGATGAAAGTGTTATCTTTACGTTAGAAGATCACTGTTTACTTTATCTGTCACCTGAAAAATTTATCAAAACGTACCAATGTGATACTGATAAAATATTTAAACTATTAGTGAGTTGTTTAAGTAAAGATCAATCAACACTTAACCTCTTCGTCTCTAAGATGATCATCATGAATTATAACTATTATATTTTAAAAAATAATCCTGATGAGATTTTAAAATTAAAAGCGTTTTGTAAAAGAGATAACTTACAATTTTTTTTATTATTAAAATCAATTATCGATTTGCATTTCTTTATTAGAAAAGAAGATTTTAAGGAGTTACACTTAGAGTATTTTCTATCTAAAATTAACTAAGACTAAGTAGAATATATAGATACATTGCTTTTTAATAAAAAGAATAACAATTACGTTACGCAGAGTTTTCCTTTTAGTTATATATGATATAAATAAGATTTTTATCACTGAATCAGTGAATTATCTGCTTTTTATCTTTTTTAAACACTTATAATTCTACGTCTTTGTAACAAGTTCAGTTAGTTATTAGGCTATAATTAAAACAAATACGGTATTTATTTGATTTGATGGATAATTAGGTAATGAATTTTTATCTTGATTAGTCATATCAAGCTAAGGTTTAATAGCACGCTTCTCAATTGCGCAAATATTTGTCTTTTTTGCTTTTTGTTGCGCAACAATGCAGTGGTTTAATGTTATTTTCCGCTTTAATCGTAAAAAACGCCGTACAAATCAAAGAACTATTGATTTAAGCTAATTACGATAGCCACCTTGGTGGATTTTTTATATTGCGGTTTTTTGCCTGCATTGAGAGAATCAGCTATCTAGATGCTTTTTATCCGACTTGGAGTAGAAAATGACCACTCGTAAAACCCTTGCTAATGCGATCCGTTTTTTAAGTATGGATGCTGTGCAAAAAGCGAAATCAGGACACCCTGGCGCCCCTATGGGTATGGCTGATATTGCAGAAGTATTATGGCGTGATTTTTTAAATCATAATCCGACAAACCCTAACTGGGCTGATCGTGACCGTTTCGTATTATCTAACGGCCATGCTTCAATGCTGATTTATAGCTTACTGCACCTGTCTGGTTATCAAGTTTCTTTAGATGATCTGAAAAATTTCCGTCAATTGCATTCTAAAACACCGGGTCACCCAGAATATGGTTATACCCCAGGTGTTGAAACAACAACGGGTCCTTTAGGTCAAGGTATTGCAAACGCAGTGGGTTTTGCTATTGCAGAACGTACATTAGCGGCTCAATTTAACCGTCCTGGTCATGACATCGTTGACCACTACACCTACGCCTTTATGGGTGATGGTTGTATGATGGAAGGTATCTCTCACGAAGTGTGTTCTTTAGCTGGAACACTACAGTTAGGCAAACTGATTGCATTTTATGATGACAATGGCATTTCTATTGATGGTCAAGTGCATGGTTGGTTTACTGACAATACAGCAGAACGTTTTGACGCTTATGGCTGGCATGTTATCAGTGGTATCGATGGTCACGACGCAGCAAGCATTAAAGCCGCTGTTGAAGCAGCGAAACAAATTACAGACAAACCATCACTGTTGATTTGTAAAACCACTATCGGTTTTGGTTCCCCACATAAAGCAGGTACTGCAGATTCTCATGGTTCTCCATTAGGTGATGCAGAAATCGCTGAAACACGTAAAGCGTTAGGTTGGGAATATGGCGCATTCGAAATTCCACAAGAAATCTATAAAGAGTGGGATGCGAAAGAAGCGGGTAAAGCTAAAGAAGCTGCATGGGATGCTAAATTTGCTGCATACGCAGCACAGTTCCCTGAATTAGCGGCTGAATTCAAACGTCGTGTTTCAGGTGAATTACCAGCAAACTGGGAAAAAGATTCCAAAGCATTTATTGAAAATCTGCAACAAAACCCTTCAAGCATTGCAAGCCGTAAAGCATCTCAAAATGCATTAGAAGCATTCGGTAAAGTATTACCAGAATTCATGGGTGGTTCTGCGGACTTAGCACCAAGTAACCTGACTATGTGGTCTGGTTCTAAAGCGCTGAATGAAGACAATGCGGGTAATTACATCCATTACGGTGTACGTGAATTCGGTATGTCTGCAATCATGAATGGTATTGCATTACACGGCGGTTTCGTCCCTTACGGTGCAACCTTCTTGATGTTTATGGAATATGCGCGTAATGCAGTGCGTATGGCTGCACTGATGAAGATCCGCAGTATCTTTGTTTACACTCATGACTCTATTGGTCTGGGTGAAGATGGTCCAACTCACCAACCAGTTGAGCAAATGGCAAGCCTGCGTGTTACTCCAAACGTAAGCACATGGCGTCCATGTGACCAAGTTGAATCAGCAGTTGCATGGAAATATGCGATTGATCGTAAAGATGGCCCAACAGCGCTGATTTTCTCTCGTCAAAATCTTGCACAACAACCACGTACTCCAGAGCAACTGGCAAATATCGAGAAGGGTGGTTATATCCTGAAGGATTGTACTGGTACGCCTGAATTAATCTTTATTGCTACAGGTTCTGAAGTTGAATTAGCGGTTAGCGCTTATGATCAACTGACTGCTGAAGGCCGTAAAGTACGTGTTGTTTCTATGCCAGCAACAGATGCATTTGATAAACAAGATGCAGATTATCGTGAAGCAGTATTACCAGCATCAGTGAAAGCTCGTGTTGCTATCGAAGCAGGTATTGCTGACTACTGGTTCAAATATGTTGGTTTAGATGGTGCGATTGTAGGTATGCATAGCTTCGGTGAGTCTGCACCTGCAAACGAATTATTTGAAGAGTTTGGTTTTACTGTTGAAAATGTGGTCACACAGGCAAAATCTTTACTTAAATAATCAATAAGTGTTAACAAGAGCACATTTTTGGGAAGAATTTCTCAGATGTGCTCTTTTTTTATCCTTCCATCTTTGTTTACTATTGCGATCTTCTCTCATTTCTCGTAATCTGATTACCAATAAGCTGAACCGTTTCAGTCAATGCTAAAATGTCGGTGACTGCACAATTTCTAGATTTACTTGATTTATCGTTGTTGATTAGTATCTTGCTCTATTATTCTAAGCGGTTGCAAATCACAAGTTATCAAGGAAGTCACATGACAATCAGAGTCGCTATTAACGGTTTTGGTCGAATAGGGCGTAATGTGTTAAGAGCGCTTTATGAATCAGGCAAACGGGCTGAAATAACGGTTGTTGCAATAAATGAATTGGCTGATGCACAAGGTATTGGGCATCTTCTCAAGTATGACTCCAGTCACGGACGTTTTGCTTGGGATGTACGAATTAATAATGATTTATTGCAAGTAGGTGATGATAGTATTCGTCTTTTTCATCATGCTGATATTACTGATTTACCTTGGGGTGAGCTTGGTATTGATGTTGTGCTTGATTGTAGTGGTGCTTATGGCTCTCGTGCTGATGGCGAAGCTCATATTGCACAAGGTGCCAAAAAGGTGCTCTTTTCTCATCCGGGAACAACAGATTTAGATGCAACAGTGGTTTTTGGTGTTAATCAACATGAACTTAAAAAAGAACACCGCATTGTTTCAAACGCATCTTGTACAACAAATTGCATTATTCCCATCATTAAAATGATGGATGATGCGTTTAATATAGAATCAGGAACAGTAACTACAATCCATGCAGCCATGAACGATCAACCCGTGATTGATGCATATCATAAGGATTTACGCCGTACTCGTGCCGCAGGACAATCTATCATTCCTGTTGATACGAAATTGGCCGCAGGAATTACTCGAATTTTCCCAAAATTTAAGGATCATTTTGAGGCAATTTCTGTACGAGTTCCTACAATTAATGTGACGGCAATTGATTTAAGTGTCACTGTAAAAACCGCTGTAAATGTGTTAGATGTCAATCGGTTAATTCAAAAATCAGCAACTGGCGCATTTCGTGGTATAGTGGATTACACAGAATTGCCATTAGTCTCAACTGATTTTAACCACGACCCTCATAGTGCTATCGTTGACGGCACTCAAACAAGAGTCAGTGGGCAACACCTGATCAAGACGTTAGTCTGGTGTGATAATGAATGGGGCTTTGCTAATCGGATGCTTGATACAACGTTAGCAATGGCTACAACTGGTTTTAAATAATCATGTTTTAATGACGGTGTCGCGTAAAATACAACACACTGAACAGAAGATTACTAAATTTTAGAGAATCAATGAGAGGATTCATCATGTCTGTAATTAAGATGACCGATTTAGACCTAGCGGGTAAACGAGTTCTTATCCGTGCTGACCTGAACGTTCCAGTAAAAGATGGTAAAGTGACTTCAGATGCGCGTATTCGTGCTTCTTTACCAACAATTGAAGCCGCGTTAAAACAAGGCGCTAAAGTGATGGTAACTTCTCACTTAGGTCGCCCTACCGAAGGTGAGTACAACGAAGAGTTCTCTTTAAAACCAGTTGTTGACTATCTGAAAGACAAATTAACTGCACCTGTAAGTCTTGCTAAAGACTATTTAAACGGTGTTGAAGTTAATGCCGGTGAATTAGTGGTTCTTGAAAACGTTCGTTTTAACAAAGGCGAAAAGAAAGACGACGAAACACTGTCTAAACAATACGCTGCATTATGTGATGTGTTCGTAATGGATGCATTCGGTACTGCTCACCGTGCTCAAGCATCAACTCATGGTGTTGCTAAATTTGCACAAGTTGCTTGTGCTGGCCCTTTGTTATCAGCAGAGCTTGAAGCATTAGGTAAAGCATTAGATAAACCAGCGCGCCCAATGGTTGCAATTGTTGGTGGTTCTAAAGTTTCAACTAAACTGACTGTATTAGATTCCTTATCAAAAATCGCTGACCAATTAATCGTTGGTGGTGGTATTGCAAATACCTTTATCGCAGCAGAAGGTCACCCAGTAGGTCGTTCTTTATATGAAGCAGACTTAGTAGATGACGCTAAAAAACTGATGGAAAAATGCGATATTCCAGTACCAAGTGATGTTCGTGTTGCAACTGAATTCTCAGAAACAGCAGACGCTGTTTTAAAATCAGCAAGTGACATCAAAGACGATGAACAAGTGCTAGATATCGGTGATGTGACAGCTGAACGTTTAGCTGAAATCCTGAAAAATGCGAAAACTATCCTGTGGAATGGCCCAGTAGGTGTATTTGAATTCCCTAACTTCCGTAAAGGTACAGAAATCATTGCTAAAGCGATTGCAGATAGCGAAGCATTCTCTATCGCAGGTGGTGGTGATACGCTGGCAGCTATTGATTTATTTGATATCGCAGACAAAATCTCTTACATTTCAACCGGTGGTGGTGCTTTCTTAGAATTCGTTGAAGGCAAAAAACTTCCTGCTGTTGCAATGTTAGAAGAACGCGCTAAACAGTAATTAAGTCAGCTCATACAGGTAGAAAGTTATTTTCTACCTGTTCCAAATATAGGATCTTATTACATGTCTAAAGTTTTTGATTTCGTGAAACCGGGTGTCATCACGGGTGATGATGTACAAAAAGTATTTGCAGTAGCAAAAGAAAACAAATTTGCTCTGCCAGCGGTTAACTGCGTAGGTACTGACTCAATCAATGCTGTGTTAGAAGCTGCTGCGAAAGTTCGTTCTCCTGTTATTGTACAGTTCTCTAACGGTGGTGCTGCATTTATCGCAGGTAAAGGTCTTAAATCTGATGTACCTCAGCAAGCCGCTATTTTAGGTGCAATTTCTGGTGCTCACCATGTGCATCAAATGGCTGAATACTACGGTGTTCCTGTTATTCTGCACACTGACCACTGTGCGAAAAAATTATTGCCATGGATTGATGGCCTGCTAGATGCAGGTGAAAAACATTACGCTAAAACAGGTAAACCACTGTTCTCTTCTCACATGATTGACTTATCAGAAGAGTCATTAGAAGAAAACATCGAAATCTGTGCTAAATATTTAGCGCGTATGGCCAAAATCGATATGACTTTAGAAATCGAATTAGGCTGTACTGGTGGTGAAGAAGACGGTGTTGATAATACAGGCATGGACAGTTCTGCTCTGTATACTCAACCAGAAGATGTTGCTTACGCATATGAAAAACTGAGCGCGGTAAGCCCTCGTTTCACTATCGCAGCCTCTTTCGGTAACGTTCATGGTGTTTATAAACCAGGTAACGTTCAATTAACGCCAAAAATTCTGCGCAATTCACAAGACTACGTATCAGAGAAATTCAATCTGCCACACAATAGCCTAGATTTCGTTTTCCATGGCGGCTCAGGTTCTTCTGCTGAAGAAATCAAAGAAGCTGTTGGCTATGGTGTTATCAAAATGAATATCGATACTGATACTCAGTGGGCAACTTGGGATGGTATCTTACAATTCTATAAAAAGAACGAAGGCTATCTGCAAGGTCAGTTAGGTAACCCAGAAGGTGCTGATAAACCTAACAAGAAATACTACGACCCACGTAACTGGTTACGTCAAGCACAATCATCAATGGTTGTTCGTTTAGAGCAAGCATTTAAAGAATTGAATGCAGTTGATGTTCTTTAATTGATTAATTTTTCAAGATGACATAAACCCGCTTATTGAGCGGGTTTTTTTGTATCTAGTCAAAGAAAGCAGGACAATTTTAGTCTCGATTATATTTAGCATTAAAGGTTTGGTCTGAAATACACAAATAATAGATACCTTCAATAAAGCCAATGATAGCGGGGATCCCCGTCCAACAAAAAACTAGATATAAAATCCCCATACCGACTTTGCGAAGATAAAATTTATGTATTCCTAGTCCACCTAAAAAAATAGCCAGTAATGCTGCTGACAATTTATTTTTATCGTTCATTAAACTACTCCTCTTTCCAACATGAGTGCTGTTAATGGTAAATATAAAACAATATAGGTTCTTAGCTGTTTTCTATTAAGAGTAATCGTTATAAAACAGATTAAAAGAAGATAAAAGAGAATGGGGATGATAAAGATAAAATTAAGAAAATGGCGCATTTCGTAAAGCAGAAAAAGACAATGACATTAAAAATGTATTTCCGTTTTTTTCCTAAAATAAAAGCGCCTATTGATAGGCGCTTTAAATAAAACAACAAAATGGAAAGAGAATTAAACCGCTTTAACGTCCTTGCTTTCTTCTTTCATCATTCGGTTAAGTAGAGGCACTGTTGCCCACATAACCAGACCTACAATTAAGGTCACTATACCAATTTTACCAAACACATCGGTATAAATAGGTAAAGTCTGTAGTGGATCTGTAATACCTTCTGGTGCTGCTGTAAAGGTTGCAACATAACCACCTAACAAATAGGCTGTTGCTTGAGTTAAGAACCACATACCTAAAATAAAGCCCATCATATATTGCGGTACGAAAGCCGCAACCATGGCCAAACCTAATGCACTGATCATTAGCTCACCTAAACTCTGGAATAAATAAACCAGAACGATAAACCAAGGTGATGTTAAGCCTTGAGCATCTGCAAACCACATACCCGATGCGGCGGCTGTAAGGAATCCTAACGAGCACAGAAGCATACCGGCGGTAAACTTCGCTGGCATTGAGAAGTCTTTGCCTTTCGCGCCTAAACGGCTATACACGATGGCTAAGATTGGGCTAGCAATAATAATCCAGAATGGGTTTAAAGCTTGGAAGCTTACAGGGTGGATCTCAAAACCCAATAAATTATGATGAACGTTGTGAATAGCAAAGAAGTTTAATGAGGTTGGCATTTGTGCATAAAGAATGTAGAAAATAACAGCTTCTAACATCAGAACAAAAGCAACATACATTTTATTACGTGCAACACGGTCTTTTTGTTTAAACGCTTCACGGAAATAAATGAAGACAACAATAATAGACAAGCTGACTAAAACAATATTCGCAATCATTACGTTGTGCAGTAACCATGCACAAGCAAATACCATTGCGACAGATCCGGCAATGACTAATAGCAGCTTGTTGTAATTCATTGGTAAATGGTCTGGTTCAGAACCAATATTTGCCACCATCTTACGACAGAAGAAATAAACCAATAAGGCGATAATTAAGCCAATACCACAAATATTATAAGTCAGCCCATATCCATAATGATCGGCAAGTACTGGCGCAACAGATAAAGAAATTAATGAGCCAACATTTATCGACATATAAAATAGCGTAAATGCGCCATCAAGACGGGGATCTTTAGGTGGATAGCACTTTGCTAATAAGCTTGCAGGATTCGCTTTAAATAAACCGTTACCTACAGCGATAGTTCCTAATGCATAGAAAATTAAATTAGGATACATAATTGACATACCAGTCATGAAATAACCGATAGCCAAGACAATAGCACCTAAAACAATAGTTCGTTTTGTTCCTAATAAGTGATCACCAACATAACCACCAATAGAAATCAGCCCATAAACCAGTGCAGAAAATGCACCAAAAGTAATAAAAGCCTGTTCTTGAGAGAATCCGAGTTTACTAACAAAATAAACGGCAAGAATACCTTGTACGCCGTAGTAACCGAAACGTTCCCATAATTCTACAAAGAAAATCATAAAGAATGGTTTAGGCTGTTGTAATAAACCGACTTGAGCGGGTTTATCCATATCTGTAATGCCCCTAATTATTATTTATTTTCAACAACGATGTTATTTACTCAAACTTATGAGATATGTTACATGACGATAACATTATCTGCCGTATTTAGAGTGATGTTTGCAAATTTAAGAAGGTAATCAGCAAGTCGAGTAGACTAATATATTGATGGAATGACTTCTCAAAGGTTGATCACACTGTAAGGAAGATTAATACCAGATTGAAAAAAATATTCATTAGTTTATTTTCAAATAAAGCAATTTAATTGGTTCTTGGTATAAAAATTCGCCGATAAGATTATTTTTTGTTTGTATTTTAATCTAATTAGAATAAATAAAGATGCATGGTGAAAATGAAAAGAAAAAGTTTTTTATGATGTGACTGATTGATTATAGAAAGAAATTTTTCATTATAATTTAAAGATATTCTTTTATAACAAACAGATGTTAATAAAAGTTTAATAAAGACCTAAAAATTAGGAATGGTTATTTGAATAAATAAGTATTCATTTATTTTGGATAAATATTTGGATTTATAAAGATATTATTAATAATAAAAAACGCCCTTATTGAAAGCGCGTTTTTATCTTGAGTCAGAAATAGTCGAAGTTTAAATGGAGATAGGTACCAATTCATTTTTAACAGAATGGAAACGGCGTTTAAAATAAATAAGTCCATCACCATCTTCACGTACAGCAATATTTTTAATTTCAGCCATATAAACAAAATGCGTGCCAACTTGGCGAACATCATAAATATCGCCTTCTAAGCAGGCTAGTGCATTTGTTAATATCGGTTGTTGTAGTTGCCCATTTTGCCAACCTGGTTGGGTAAAGCGATCTGCCATCGCAAGCCCTGTCATTCCGGCAAAATGACAGGCCATTTCTTCCTGCTCATGATTCAAGATATTGATACTTAATTTTCCATTTTCTTGAAAAGTTGTATTCATTTGGCTTTTACTGTTGATGCAAACCATCACGGTTGGTGGATTATCAGTGACTGAACATACCGCTGTTGCGGTTAAGCCACAACATCCAGCATCGCCATTTGTTGCAACGATATTAACTGCCGCACCTAAGCTTGCCATTGCATCCCTAAAAAGTGGGTTAGCCTGTTTTTCCTCAGACATTTTTTACTCCTACTGCCAGACTTCTCGTCTGTGGGCGTCTTCACTTAAAATAATAATTAATTAAGGTCGTTAAAATATGGTTTAACGACTCCGCTTAACAAAGTTGTTATGAACTTGCCGGTTTCTTCGTCGCACGAATTTAAAGGCGTAACGCTACCGCGCATAAACAAAGATAGCAATCTTTCTTTGTTACAACTTGTTAACTTTATCTCAAAAAAATGTGAGACAACCTTATCGCTACGATCATTATTCCTAATTTATAGCTAAGGCAATAGGCAAATTAGGCGACTTTTTTCAATAGATAGGGGGATAACACAAATTGCAAACTCATAATAATTGCATATAGGGCAAAAGGTTGTGAAAAGTGGTGTTAAAACAAATAAAAGTAAAGGGTGATAAATTGCACAAAGAGAATAAAATTGCAAAAATTGAGTCAACTTTATTTATTTGTTAATATGAATAATTGTAACAAATAGTCTATTCTTAGAATATAGTCATTTTATAAACCATAAACAGCGGTACTTTTTCACTGTCTATATTGAGTGATTTTTCGTCCATTCACCTATAACACCATATAAAGAGCTTCTTGATTATGCATGAATCATTAACTATCGCACTATTGCAAGCTCGGGAATCTGCGATGGGTTTTTTTCGACCTGTTCTTAAAGAGCATAATCTGACAGAACAACAATGGCGGATTATTCGAGTGCTTGCGGATAAGCGTTCTATTGATTTTCACGAACTAGCACAAAAATCGTGTATTCTTCGACCAAGTTTAACGGGTATTCTTATTAGAATGGAAAGAGACGAGCTAATTTGTCGATTAAAACCTGTCAGTGACCAGCGAAAGCTTTTTGTTTCGCTTTCTATAAATGGTCAAAATTTATACGATAAAATTCAGCCTAAAATTGAAGAAGGTTATCAATTACTTGAGCAAAAATTTTCGACCGAGAAGTTACAACGCTTATCTGGATTATTAAAGGAACTGATTGCGTTAAATCCAGATGATACCGAACAATCAGAGAAATAATTTATTATTGATAATAAAAAAGGAGATGCAAGGGCATCTCCTTTTTGTTTGTTATGAATTAGATAATATTACTGTTTACCCAATACATGTAAGAAGTGGATGTGTTTTTCATATTGATCAAGAATATCATGAATGATTTGTTCTTTCGTCCAACCCATTACATCGTAGTCTTGCCCACCTTCTTTTAAATGAATTTCAGCACGATAATATTTATGTTCTTCGTCTTTTTCTTCATCACTTAACCCAGCTAAAGCAAAGGCGGGTTGAGTATAAAAACGCAGACGAACTTCATAGAAGAAATTCATGTCATCACCTAAATCGACTTCGAAGCCAATGCGATCATCTTCTTCATTATGGATATAGCATTGAGTTGCTTGTTTGCTTAATTCAGCAGAGACCATTTCCATTGAAGGTTGAATAACTTCATCCATAAAACGTTTTACATGGGAACGTTTTGGAAAATAAGCTATATTTCTTAAACGGCGTTGCCAAGGAATTGGATTACGGCTTGCTGGTGGCGCAATCGTAGTTAACTGTTGGCTATCACGTTTATATACATCCACTCGCAATGCTTTTATCAATCCATAAATAGAAGCAAGTAATACGATTGAGAAAGGAAGTGCACTTGCAATAGTCACTGTTTGTAGCGCTGTTAAACCACCGGCTAATAATAAAGTGATTGCAGAAATACCCATTAATCCTGCCCAGAAAATACGTTGCCATACAGGTGTTTCACTATCGCCACCTGAAGCCAAAGTATCAACAACCATAGCACCCGAGTCTGCTGAGGTCACAAAGAAGACAATCACCATCAGCATCGCAAAGAAAGATAAAACAGACGAGAATGGGAAATAATTTAAGAACTCAAATAAAGCCAGTGAAACATCTTGTTGTACGATATTGGCGAGGGCTTCTGCACCTTTATCTTTGATTAAATGAATAGCGGTATTACCAAAAACAGTCATCCAAAGTAAGGTAAAGCCAGCAGGAACAAACAGAACACCCACAACGAATTCACGGATAGTACGGCCACGAGAAATACGAGCGATAAACATACCCACAAACGGAGACCATGATAACCACCAACCCCAATAAAGCAGAGTCCATCCCCCTAACCAATCACTCGATTTGGGTTCATATGCATAAAGATTAAAGGTTTTACTCACAATTTCGGATAGATATCCTCCCGTATTCTCAACAAATGATTTTAATATCAATACTGTTGGACCGAGAATGATCACCAATAAAAGAAGGATAACGGCTAAACCTAAGTTAAGTTCGGATAAAAAGCGGATACCTTTTTCTAATCCAGAAACAACAGAAATAGTTGCAAGACCTGTTATTACAACAATTAAAACAACTTGAACGGTTGGATTAATAGGAACATTAAAAAGGTGATTTAAACCGGCATTAACTTGTAAAACACCGAAACCCAGAGAGGTTGCAACACCAAAAACTGTTCCCATAACAGCAAAAATATCGACGGCATGACCAATAGGACCATGTATACGATCACCAATGATGGGATAGAGTGCTGAACGTAGCGTTAATGGCAAACCATGACGATAAGAGAAGAAAGCCAAAATTAGCGCAACAATGGCATAAATTGCCCAAGCGTGTAATCCCCAATGGAAAAAAGTTAATCGCATTGCTTCTTTAGCTGCTTCAATGGTTTGCGCTTCACCTGTAGGAGGCATTAAATAATGCATAACAGGTTCTGCAACACCAAAGAACATTAATCCGATCCCCATACCAGCAGAAAAGAGCATGGCAAACCATGCAAAATAGCTAAAGTGAGGACGAGCATGATCAGGCCCCAGTTTTATTTGACCAAAACGGGAAAGTCCTAAATAAGTCACACTCAGCAAAACCAATGCTACGGCTAGAATGTAGAACCAACTTGCATTCGTGAAGAGGTTTTCCTGAAGATGACCTAATTTATCATTAGCCAACTCTGGAAATAATGCAGAGAAGCCAACGACTAATAGAATTAATAGCGCTGAGGTATAAAAAACGGGAGGATTAATTTTCATCCTAATTTTTTGAGGGGTAATATCGTTTTGTTGACTCATAGTTAACCTATTATTTGTTATTTTCCTAGAAAGAGACTTTTCGCTATCAACTTTCTGATTGTTATTTATAACCAGAAAAGAAAAGTTCGTAAGAAAATTTGAATAAAACATCAAGTCAGAGTGATGTTTTATAAAAGAACGGAAGTAAATTATTTTTTCCGTAAAATGGAGAAAAAGAGCATTAAATCAATTGATTGCCATTATTGTGATATAAGTGCTTTCATTCTTTAATAGGTTTCTCCTGTTGAAAAAAGGAGAACATGGTTACATTTTTTGCTTAATCGATCAACCCTTGTCTTTTTTTTGTACAAAAAAAGCCAGTGAATTTTCACTGGCTTTTGATTCATCAAAAATTCTGAAATCAGATTATTTGTTCTCAGCTTTTAAATCATCAATTTTTTGTTTTGCTTGATCAGTCAATTGATCCGCTTTATCAAGTGCTTTATTTTCAGTCTCTTGAGCTTGTTGCTTTATATCACCACTTGTTTTTGAAGCATCGCCTTTTAGCTGATCAACTTTTGTGTCAGCTTCTTGCATCAGGTTATCAGCTGTTTTACTGGCATCTTGTTTTAACTCTGCCGCTTTTTCAGAGAGTTTATTGCTTTCAGCCTCTAGACTTTGCTTAATCTCTTCTGCTTTTGTTGCACTCGCATCTTTTAACTCATCAGTTTTTTGTGAGATGTTTTCTTTTAGCGCATCTGTTTTTTCATCAGCTTGTGTTTTTAATTCTGCGGCTTTTTGCTCTGCTTTATCTTTTAGCTCTTGAGCTTGTTGTGTTAATTCATCTGCTTTTGCTGCTGCATCTTCTTTTACGTCAGCAGCTTTATCTTTAGCCTGTTCTGTCAGCTCGTTAGCTTTATCTTGTGCTGTCTCAGTTACTTGAGTTGCAGTTTCTTTTGCCTTATCAATACTATCATCGACTTTTTTAGATGAATCATCACAACCTGCAGTGATAGTAACAAGACCCGCTAGAACCAATGAAGTAAGTAGTTTTTTATTCATTTTTTTCTCCAAAATGTGTGTTCAAAAACAATTCAGTGATATCCCGCGTAAGTAGTAAAAAAGGCGAGAAGCTATTACGCTGATAGTAAGATATTACAGATAAACTATCGTAATAAGTATAGTGTGAGTCTTAAAATCAACTAACCTAAGTATATTAAGTGTTTGTTCTTAGTCAAATCCCATGAAAAATAATTTTAATTTTTATCAGGATAGCGTTTTCTGCTTTATAATAATGAGGGCAAATATTATTGGAAATGTGAGATGCAAATGGAATATTACTTTCTGGTTATTATCAAATTTATTATTGGTTTTACTATCATATTAGCCCATATGAATTTATCAGGAAAAACACAACTTTCTCAATTAACTCCCATTGATTTTATTGGTAATTTTGTTCTTGGGGGGATCATGGGAGGCGTGATTTATACTGATGCTATTCCTCTTTACCAATATATTATTGTCTTTTTAATCGGTGTTTGTTTTATCTCTTTGCTCAACTATATCAGCAAACGATTCAATTTTTTTCGTGCGGTTACCATTGGAAATCCGATCCCTATCATAAAAAAGGGTGAGTTTATTATGGAAAACATCATGGAGAAGAAGAATAAAATAGACATTCTTAATATTACTTCACGTCTTCATGCTCAAGGTATCCATTCGTTTCAAGAAGTTAACTACGCACAAATTGAGCCTGATGGACAAATTACAGTAGTGTGTGATGGCGCTAAAATGCCGTCCTTGATTGTGATGAAAGACGGCGTTATCCGTACTTCAGAATTAGTACAAATAGAAAAAGATGAAGCATGGTTGCAAGAAGAAATGAAAAACCAGCATATTGATAAGCCTGAAGATGTTTTTTTAGCTGAGTTTTGGGATGGAAAAGTGAACTTTATTTTGCAAGATGGCAAGATAAAGCGTACCGCATCATTGCAGAATAATTAACTAAAATACAAATCGATGATTGGGTGAATGCTGTAGAGTAACAATGGCGACATAATGTCGCTATTGTTATTTTCTAGTAGTAGAACTATAACTTAAACACGGCAAAATCCGCCGCAATTTCAGTATGACTAAAAACGTGTTGGCATTCATTGAGTAATTCAACACAGTCTTCTGGTAAATAGCGACTACTAATATGGGTAATAATCAACTTTTTGACATTAGCGTCTTTTGCTAATGTTGCAGCTTGTACTGTCGTTGAATGCCCGCGACTATTTGCTTGTTCTGCCATTTCATGTTTAAACGTCGCTTCATGTACAATAACATCTGCGTTATTAGCCAGTTTTAATGCATCTGGTGTGGGCTGTGTATCACCGAAAATAGCAATACAGCGTCCTTTTATTTCAGGGCCGATATACTCTTGACCATCAATGACTCTTCCATCGGGCAATGTGATAGTTTTGCCTTGTTTTAACTCTTGTAACCAAGGACCCGTCGGAATATTTTCAGTTTTTAGCTTCAGGGCATCAAGTTTACCATGGCTATTTTCTTCTTCTAAGCGATAGCCAAAACAAGGTACTGGATGAGAAAGTGCTTCACAACTGACTTTCATTCCTTCTTCTTCAAACAGAAAACCAGCTGCGTCAATTTCAACAATATTAATCGGGTAAGTTAAATAGGAGTGACTTAATGTCAGCGATGTTTCTATAAAATCTTTGATGCCAGTGGGGCCATATACTGTTAATCCTGCCTCAGTCCCTCCCATTGAACGACTACAAAGTAGTCCCGGTAAACCAAAAATGTGGTCACCATGTAAATGGGTAATAAAAATTTTATTTAAACGTGGTAATTTCACGCGAGTATGTAGTATCTGATGCTGTGTGGCTTCACCACAATCAAACATCCACATACTTTTTTGTTTATTTTGTAAATCAAGCACCATACTTGTGACGTTCCGATCTTTAGACGGAACACCTGCATTAGTACCTAAAAAAATGAGCTCCATAATGAAATATTATTCTCCATGTTGAATTCGTTCCCAGCTTAAGCCAAATTTCGCAAGGTATTTGCGTAGACGATCGGCATCGTTGGGCTGTTTTTTATTTTGCCTTGATACTGCGAAAAGTTTTCTACCGGCTTCTGAGAGAGTTGATGATTGCTGACAAGTTTTGATAACCGTATTCAGTTGGCTGAGATCGAAAAGATCGATATCCAGATCTTTCAATAAAGAAGAAGAGGTTATTCCCCAACTTTGTTTTAAACGGCTAATTTCTTCCTCAACAAGTGCTAGAGTGATGCGACCATTTTCAGCAAGTGTTGCCATTCGCGTTATACTAGCACTAAGTTCACGAAAATTACCACGCCATAATGCCTGCTCAGATGTGGCGAACCGAATATAGTGAGATTTTGCATCTGAATTAAAGCGGATCACTTTTTGATAGAGTGTTGCAAAGTGATGCAGCTCATAGTCAATATTGGGTTCAATATCCTCTTTGCGATCGACTAATCCCGGTAATGAAAAAGACCACATATTAATCCTTGCATAGAGATCTTCACGAAAAAGCCCCTTTGCAATTTGTTTATCCATATCTCGATGTGTACCTGCTATCAACTGAAAATCGCTTTGTACTTCAGTATCTGAGCCATACGGATAAAAAGATTTTTCTTCTATTGCTTTAAGTAGCATCGCTTGCTCATCAAGCCCTAATTCTGCAATTTCATCAAGAAATAAAATTCCTTTATCGGCTTCTCTTAATAACCCTTGCCTAGCTTGCAATGCACCTGTAAATGCACCTTTTACATGTCCAAATAAAGTGGACATGGCGTTGTCACCGCGCAAAGTAGCGCAGTTAACTGCGATAAAACGCCCTTTTACAAAATGGCGTGATTGTCGTAATTCATAAATACGTTGAGCAAGAAATGATTTTCCTGCACCTGTGGGGCCAGTTAATAGAATAGGGGCAAAAGAGCGCAATGCGACTCGTTCAATTTGAGCAATTAAGGTATTGAAACGTTCATTTCGTGTGGCGATCCCTGATTTTAAAAAAGAGAGCGACTCATTATGGTAGTGCTCAAATCGGCTCGTTAATTTTGTATAACGGCTTAAATCAAGGTCAATAATGGCATAACTGCCCGTTGCTGACTGTATGGTTTTAGCACCATCTTTATTTTCTATTTTAGAAGTGGGTGAGGTTTGTAATAGTTTTGCAGGTAAATAATGTGCTTCTGTCAGTAAAAACCAACAAATTTGAGCAATATGTGTTCCTGTTGTGATATGCACATAATATTCTTCATTTTCAGTATCAAATGGATAATTTACTGCAAAATCAAGAAAATGACTGTAAACCTCTTCAAGATCCCATGGATCACAAATATCAATTTCATATGGCCACACCTCTGTATCAGCTGAGACAGTATGGATATCTTCTGTGATTTTAGATGCTAGCATTGAGTCATTAGGCTGGTGGATCATCACTAATCGGCTAACAGGAAAATCCTTTTGATGACAAATGGAAATTGTTGGGCGCCATGAGTTCCACCTTTTATGGCTTTTACCTCTTTTATCTAATGTTGTGCCTAAAACACCAATCACTACTTTGCGTTTCATTAAGTTATCCCTACTTATTTTTTATCTATTTTTATAAATATATAGATAAAAAGATAGGGTTCTGTTGTTTTAATTTAATAGATAAATATCTAAAAATCGTATTAAGAATATTTTTATTAATATAAACAATGAATTGAAAATATTTTTGGTGGTTTTTGAAAACTTGGCACGATATTGGCAATGTTATTACTGTCTTGAGCAGATTTTAAATCTGGTAGGCACATGAGGAACACTCTGTGGTGTTATCTAAATGTGTTCCTCTACATCGAGACTCTGTAGGTGAAGAGGGTTATTTTCAGGTTCGATTCCTGACACCAAAACCATTACAAATCCAAATGTAAAATTAACTATAAAAAATCGTTGTGACAGCTGTACCGTCACCTTGCTTGTCCACCAGCAACTGAGCTGGATTGATAGCCGAAGAAGAGACAAACAAAGCATTGTTCCTCTCTTGTTTTCCTTTCAGTTTCGCAAAGCTTGCCCGTGGAAAAGTAAGTCACGATAAATTGCACTATATAAAGAAGAATAAAAGAAGAAGGAACGAAAAATGATAAAAACAACAATTGTGGTAAAACAGGGACAGTTAGCACTTTTAAAGAAAAAAGATGAGTACATTGATGTGCTAACAGCAGGTGAACATAAGTTTTTTGATTTTGGGCATCAGCTCAGTGCAGATATTTTCCCTTTAAATGGTGGAGCATTAGAAAGCGAGAAAGCCGAATTTTTACGTCAATACTATCCTCAATGGGTGACTGAGTATGGTTTTGATATTGTGTTATCGGATGAGGAGATCGGTCTTTTATATGAAAACGGCTCTTTAAAAGAGATCTTAGCACCAGGAACGCGACGTTTATATTGGCGTTATTCCGACCGTTTTTTAGAAATAGTATCTATCGATGAACTTGAAGTATCTTCAATCTTGATGAAAAAACTCCAGCACCCTAAATTACGAAATCAAGTCATAAAGGGAAGTGAAGGGGTTCTTACTGTGGATATTCCTGCTTGGCATGCTGGTGTTATTCGGATCAATGGGGAAACACAAGCATTGTTGCCTCCGGGATTAAAAGGATATTGGCGTTATCAGCATAAAGTAGATGTTGAAGTAGTCGATATGCGTTTACAAACACTGGATGTTAGTGGGCAGGAGATCCTAACGAAAGACAAGGTGACACTGCGTATTAATTTATCGGCTAACTGGCGTTATAGCGATGTACTTTTAGCATATCAGCAACTGGCTTCACCATTGGAGTTCTTATATAAAGAGTTACAGTTTGCGTTACGTGAAGCCGTAGGAACAAGAACATTAGATGAATTATTAGAAAATAAAAGCCTGATAGATAGTTTAGTCAGTGAAAAAATCAGTGAAGTGACCGAAGGATATGGTATTGAAGTGGCTTCATTGGGGGTAAAAGATATTGTTTTACCCGGTGAAATGAAAACGATTTTAGCGCAAGTCGTTGAGGCAGAAAAATCAGCTCAGGCTAATGTTATTCGCCGAAGAGAAGAGACATCCGCAACGCGTTCTTTATTAAATACGGCAAAAGTGATGGAAAACAATCCAGTGGCCTTACGATTAAAAGAGCTAGAAACCGTAGAACGTATTGCAGAACGTATTGATAAGATTTCCGTTTACGGTGGTTTAGACCAAGTATTAAACGGGTTAGTACAAATTAAAGGAGCACAGGCATGATATTGGATCATCAAATAGTAAAAGAAGCAGGAACTGCTGAAATCAAAATGTGGACAAATGGTGTGCCAGTTGAGGCCGATGCTCTAAAGCAACTTATCAATACCGCTAAGATGCCTTTTATCTTTAAACATATGGCGGTTATGCCGGATGTTCATTTAGGCAAAGGTTCAACAATAGGTAGTGTTATCCCAACCAAAGGTGCGATTATCCCAGCGGCTGTTGGGGTGGATATCGGTTGTGGAATGATTGCAGTGAAAACATCATTACATGCAAATGATCTACCCGATAATTTATTTGCGATAAGAACAGCAATAGAACAAGCCGTTCCTCATGGAAGAACGAGTTATCAATCAGGGAATGATCGTGGTTCATGGAAGAACCCACCTAAACTTGTTGATCAACATTGGCAACAACTTGAAGGGCGTTTTAAGGTTTTAACTGATAAGTACCCACGTTTACGAAATACTAATAATTATCGTCATCTTGGAACATTAGGAACAGGGAACCACTTTATTGAATTGTGTCTTGATGAATCAGATAACGTCTGGGTAATGTTGCATAGTGGATCTCGAGGTGTGGGTAACGCTATCGGTACGTTATTTATACAAATGGCGCAAGAAGATATGAGAGAACATATTGCTAATTTGCCGGATAAAAACTTAGCGTATTTAAAGGAAGGAACGCTTTTCTATGATGACTATATAGAAGCGGTCGAATGGGCTCAGGATTTTGCACGACATAACCGAGAAGTCATGATGGAACGTGTGTTGGCCGCATTATCGACGCAAATCTCTAAACCTTTTACGACACAGCAACAAGCTGTGAATTGTCACCATAACTATGTACAAAAGGAAATGCATTTTGGTGAGGAAGTACTGGTAACACGAAAAGGAGCTGTTTCAGCACAACATGGTGAAATGGGGATCATCCCTGGTTCAATGGGGGCTAAGAGTTTTATTGTAAGAGGAAAAGGAAATGCTGAAAGTTTCTGTTCATGTAGCCATGGTGCTGGGCGTGTAATGAGTCGAACAGCAGCTAAAAAAGCCTTTAGTGTTGAAGATCAGATCCGGGCTACAGCACATGTTGAATGTCGAAAAGATAAAGATGTCATTGACGAAATTCCAATGGCTTATAAGGATATTGATGCGGTTATGAAGGCACAATCATCTTTGGTTGAAGTTGTTCATACGCTAAGACAGGTGGTGTGTGTAAAAGGTTAATCATACTTTTTTTAAGATAATTCATAACTATCCCCAAACGGTAACGTAGGGGATAGTGAGATATGACAGCGTGTGCATGTAATGCAAATGAATAAAAATTTTAAGAACAGAAATTTTCTTTAAATAAGATCCTTATTTTCTGATTAAAAATCAAACAAAGAATGTTTAATATTTTTTATAAATAAAGATTGATATTAAATTTACAGCCTCCTAATAAAGATAATCAAAAAAAGAACTTTGATATTAAATTATTCTTTTACTAGAAAACGATTATTAATAAATTATTAATACCAGTAATCGTGATTATTTATTTAATATAAAACTATTCCTAAATTTTTTAATTAGATTGAAATTAACTTTATTCTTATTGAAAAAGTATAGCCTACTCTATTTAGTGTATTAATTCTCAGTAAGTATATTAATTAAAAACTAAATGTTAATTCCTTATGTCCCAAATGTGAAAAAAACGTTTTGAATTGCTTGCTGTATAGATAACAGTATGTGAAATATTCCGATGCCCCAAGTAATCCTGAATTAAACGCGTATCTCTACCTAAATCAGCAAGCGCATAGCCACATGCATGGCGTAACATATGGGGATGAGGGCTTATAGATACATTAGCTTCTTTACCTAAACGGCGAAGTAACCCATATACTTGTTGACGAGAGATTGGACCTGTTTTTTGGGATAAAAAGACCCATTCTGAGTCAGATTCTCTCCATGTTTCCCTTTTTTTCAACCAGTTAACTAACGCATCATATTCCTCTTCTATAATTGGTTGTGTTGTTGATAAACCCCCTTTCAAGCGTCTGACGTAGAGTATCCTACTTTCCAAATCGATATCGCTTAAGGTTAGCCTACATAGTTCACTAACACGAAATCCATGTAAAAAACACATTAAAAACATACAGTAATCTCTTTCTGGGTACCGTCCTTCTTTTGCTTGCTTCAAAATAGCGTTGATCTCAAAACGTGTAAGAAACTTACGTTGCTTCATTTTCATAACCTTTTCAATGAGATAACAAGGAACAAAAGTCAATTGATACATAACTATAACAAGTAATATGCATCAATAAAGAGTTGTATTTTTTTTATGCTGTACTTTTACTTGTTAATTTTAAACAAGTTTATTGAAAGTTTATTTATTTTTAGAAAATGAAAGTGATTGATTGACAAAGTGAAAAGTGAGTATAGATAGGAATTCGGTCATCTTTAGAGAAATAAACAGAATACACCAAATTGTTTACTATTATTCTCTGGCTTCTCACTTAAGTCAAATTTAATATTAATCACATATCATCGATTATTTAACATATTGATATTTATCATTATTTCAAAAAGCAAATATGATTGGTTACTTTGTTTAAAATCCAGAAATAAATTTTTTTACTTTTTTCACAAATTATAGTAATTACACTTAGAATTATAAACTCTTTTTCCGCTATTTAAAGCCGTATTATCTAAATGCGTTTGATTTCGAGATGAAAATTTTTAACAAAACAATTTGGTGTATTTTGTTTTGTTTCTAACGAAATTTAATTTCGTTTTGGACGGGCACAAGTATACCAAAATTACAAAACTCAATAATGAGTCATTCAATTAGGAATAATTCAATCCTAATGAATTTATTATTTTTAATGTCTTCGTCCTTTATATTTTAGGAAACAAAAAGATGAAATTAAATAAATTAGCGTTAGTTCTTGGCTTAGGTTTATCTGTTGCTGCGGGTTCTGCATTTGCTGCTGATCAAGGTCACGGTACTGTTAAATTTGTTGGTTCAATTATTGATGCTCCTTGCTCAATTACTCCTGATACAGAAAATCAAACTGTTCCATTAGGTCAAATTTCTACTGCTGCATTAAAAGATGGTGGTCGTAGTAATTCTCGTGATTTCAAAATCTCTTTAGAAAATTGTACAACTGAAACTTATAAAACAGTTCAAACAACTTTCACTGGTTCAGAAGATGCAGACATTTTAGCAGGTTCTTTAGGTATTGAAGGTATCGCTAAAAATGCTGCTGTTGTTATCACCGATGCGGGTGGCAAACAAATCAAATTAGGTACACCAAGTGCAGCTCAAAACTTACGTGATGGTAATAATGATCTGAACTTTGCTGCTTACCTACAAGGTTCTTCTGCAGAAGCCGCTGTTCCTGGTGACTTCACTGCAATTGCAACTTTCGCACTGACTTATCAGTAAGAAAAAATAAGTTCTGTACATGGATGTACAGAGCTTTATTTCCTGTGTCTATTTTTAACGATTTTTTTCTTACGGAGAAAAATATGAATCGCAAGATGACACCACTATGGCTATGCCTTATTGCCAGTTTACTGACAACATCGGTAATAGCAAGTGATGTAAAACAAGATAAAAACATGCATCAGCGATTTGGGGTACTTAATCTTTCAGGATCGATTTTAGAACCATCTTGCACGATTGCAGCAGGAAGTGGCGAACAAGTTATTCCACTGACAACGGTTTCTATTCCAATGTTAGTGACTGAAGGGCAAGGACCTATTGAGTATTTTTCTATCAGATTAACGGAATGTACGCTAATTGAACAAAAAGGTCAGGAAGCGGACAACCCTCGTTTTATTGCAACGTTTGAAGGACCTTCTAACGAAAATGGTAATTTTGCACTTTCTGGTGAAGCAAGGGGTGCATCATTAGCGATAGCTGATCGTTATGGTAGACAAGCTATTCCAGGGCAACCATTGCCCCCTGTTGGTATTGATTCGAAATCAATGGCGTTACTTTATCAAGCGCGAATAGTCAAAAATAACGAAATACCCAAAGCAGGGAATTACCGTACAACGCTGCGATTTAAGCTGGAATACTATTAAATGGATCGGGTTGGATAATTTATGGCGAGATCATTCAAAACCGTTGGTTTAGGGACGGAAAAAAAGAAAAAACAACATACTATTCGGCCTGTTGCTGTACTGATCTATTTAATTCTTACTGGAGCTTCCAGTATTTCAAGTTCAGCTTTAGCAAATAGTGATATTGAATTTAATGCCGATATTCTGGATCTAAAAGATAAACAAAATATCGACTTATCAGATTTCTCTCGTGCGGGCTATATTATGCCCGGCCGATATGAGTTTGTTGTTCGTGTTAACAATAATGAACTTCCTGAACTTTATAACATTAATTATGTAGTGCCTGCCAATGATCCTAAAGGTAGTGAACCTTGCTTGCCTCCAGAGTTGATCCATCAAATAGGCCTTAAACCTGAATGGGCTGAAAAAGTTAAATATCAAGATAATGGAAGTTGTCTTGATATGTCTTCCATTCCCGGCATGACAATAAATGCAAGTCTGGGAAGTGGTAATCTTATTCTGACTATTCCTCAAGCTTATCTAGAATATTCAGCACCAAACTGGGATCCACCTTCTCGTTGGGATCACGGTATTTCAGGTGTGCTTTTTGACTATAACGTTAATGCTAACGTGACAGATCCCGCCAAAGGAAAACAACGTCAACAAGTTACAGGTTTAGGAACCGTGGGAGCAAACTTGGGTGTTTGGCGCTTCCGTGCTGATTGGCAAGCAAGTTATCAGCATACAACGGGTCTTCCTGATAGCACTGAAAATAGTTGGAAATGGAACCAGCTTTATCTTTATAGAGCAATCACCCAATTAGGGGCTCGCCTTGTGATGGGGGAGACTTATTCACGCTCTGACATTTTTGATAACTTCCGTTTTACTGGGATTAACTTGTCTACGGATGACAATATGCTACCGCCTAACTTAAGGGGATATGCCCCTGAAGTAACGGGTGTGGCAAAAACGAATGCGAAAGTGACGATTAGCCAACAAGGCCGTGTGATCTATGAAACTCAGGTTGCTCCTGGGCCGTTTCGTATTCAAGACATTAATGATGCAGTGAGTGGCAAATTAGATGTACGTGTTGAAGAACAAGATGGATCTGTTCAAGAATTCCAAATGGATACTGCAAGTATTCCTTATTTAACACGTCCGGGCCGAGTGCAATATAAATTATCTGCGGGTAAACCGTCAGATATGAACCGTAATACAGAAGGCCCTGTTTTTGGTATGGGTGAATTCTCGTGGGGTATTAGTAACGGTTGGTCACTTTATGGTGGTTCATTAGTCTCGGGCGATTATAACTCAGTTTCTGCTGGTATTGGTCGTGACTTAATGGCACTGGGTGCTATCTCTTTTGATGCAACACATTCTTGGGCCAAAATTCCAAGTGATAACAAGCGCTATCACGGTGGTTCTTATCGCTTAAGTTACTCAAAACGTTTTGAAGAAATAAATAGCCAAGTGACATTCGCAGGCTATCGATTCTCCGAACGTGATTTTATGAGTATGAACCAATATTTAGATCGTCGTTATCGTGGTGGTGAAGAAGATAACAATAAAGAGCTTTATACCATTATGTTTAGTAAGCAGTTCCCTGAATGGGGATTGAGTGCCTACTTAAACTATAGCCATCAGACTTATTGGAATAAGCCTAATAATGATAACTATAACTTGTCATTAGCCAAAACGATGGATGTTGGTAGCTTTAAAAATATCAACCTCAGTCTATCGGCGTTTCGCAATAAATTTAATGGCACCAATGATAATGGCGTTTATATGAATGTCAGCATGCCTTGGAGCGATCGTGCAACCATTAGCTACAACACCGTGATTAACAAACACGGTAATTCACATAATGTCAGTTATTACGATCGTATTGATGACAATAGTAGCTATCGTGTTGGTGCTGGTTTAAGCAGTAGCGGTAAACCATCTGCAGATGCCTATCTTATGCATTACGCTGATGCGGCATTAATCACTGCCAGTGCGAGCCATATTAATGATGAATACACATCAGCCACATTATCACTGCAAGGTGGGGCAACATTGACACCAAAAGGTGGGGCATTACACCGTACAAGTCGCACAGGTAGTACCCGTTTACTTATTGATACAGATGGTATTTCTGATGTACCAGTGAAAAGTATCGGTGCTATTACTCGTACCAATGCTTTTGGTAAAGCCATACTGCCTGATATCAATGATTATTACCGTAGTAGTGCCAGTATCGACCTTGATCAGATGCCAGATAACACTGAAGCATTACGTTCAATTCAACAACTCACCCTAACAGAAGGCGCAATAGGCTACCGTCACTTTGATGTGGTGTCGGGACAAAAAGCCATGGCTGTCATTCGTTTACAAGACGGAACTTATCCACCATTTGGTGCCAGTGTCACAACCGATAAAGGCCGAGAGCTCGGTATTGTCAATGATGGTGGGAATGTTTACCTGACAGGTATTAATAGTGGCGATGTGTTGAGTGTGCGTTGGAATGGACAAGAGCAGTGCAAAATTCATATCCCGACATTAGTTGAAGGCATGTTTATATCTTCATTATTACTAACTTGTGGTGATGGTAATACCGCACCGTCAACAATCAATCAAAGAACCGAACCCTTACCTAAACCTCAATTGATCACAAAATAAGGTTAGGCAAAAGGGAAAGATAAAAATAATTTCAGACAAAAAGAGTAATTTAAAATGATGTTATTAAAGCGCTTATTTGTTGTAACAACCACTTTATTGACTGGAATGATGTTTACTAGTCAAGCCATTGCCGCGATTGCTTTAGATAGAACGCGCGTCATTTTTAATGGCGCGGATAAATCAATTAGTTTAAATGTCAGTAACCAAAATAAAGAGTTGCCTTATTTAGCACAAGGTTGGATGGAAAATGAGAATGGTGAGCGTATTGATTCTCCATTACTGGTTTTACCACCGATCCAACGTATTGAACCTGGCGATAAAAGCCAAGTAAAAGTGCAGTCATTGCCGGACATTGCTAAGTTGCCACAAGATAGAGAAAGTGTTTTCTATTTTAACTTGCGTGAAATTCCACCTCGTAGTGATAAACCCAACGTATTGCAAATTGCATTACAAACCCGAATTAAGTTGTTTTATCGCCCTGCGGCTATTTATGCCACTCAAACAGATCTGACTAATCCTTGGCAAGAAAAAATCATCTTAACGAAAAAAGGTGATCGTTACGAAGTGAATAATCCAACACCTTACTACGTAACATTAGTTGATGGATTGACAGGATTACAAGGAAAAAGCCTTGATGGTTTTCAGCCATTAATGATTGCACCTAAAAGCACAGGCACGATAAACCTAAATGCTTCTGCATTTGGCGCATCACCAGTATTAAGTTACATCAATGATTACGGTGGACGTCCACAGATGAAATTTAGCTGTAATGGCAATGAATGCAAAGTGACAGAAACATCAGCAGGATACTAAATAGGTCTATTTTATGAAAATGGAACAGCGGTTTAGCCCAAGCAAAGCAGTGTTGATTTTTATTCTGGCAACATTTACTGGAGGCCTAAGTTTTACTGCTGTTGCGAATTTACCCGCTAGAGCGGTGAAAGATGTTATTCCGGGAATTGTTTATATCAATATCACTGGAAATGTTATTGCCCCTCCGCCTTGCTTGATCAATGACGGCAAAATGATTGAGGTGAATTTTGGCGAGGTGATGAGTACGCGTATTGACGGCGCAAATTATAAACAGCCAGTTCACTATACCGCCACGTGCCAAAAGATGCCGACAAATGCAATGAAGGTTTATATCACTGGTAGCGCAACTGGATTCGATTCAAATGCACTACAAACAGATATTACAGGATTAGGAGTACGTATTTTATATCAAGGTCAATTATTAGATTTAGGCAAAGCCATTAATTTTACCTACCCTAATTTGCCTGATTTAGAAGCTATTCCTGTTCGTGATCAGAGTGCCACATTAAGCGGTGGTGATTTTGTCGCCAGTGGTACGTTGCATGTGGATTATCAGTAAGGGGTCGGAAAATGAATAAATTAAAATACATATGCCTGATTGCATTACTGAATTCTTACGCTGTCATGAGTGCAGATACACCGAATATGAAATTATTTGGCACTTTATTAGTTCCACCGCCTTGTGTAATTAGCAATAACCAACTGATTGATGTCTATTTTGGACACAACGTAGGTATTCATAAAGTAGATGGTATTAATTACACCGAATCAGTGAATTATCAATTGGTCTGCGACCCAAATTTAAAAGGATGGGATTTAGGCCTTTCTATTATTGGTCCTAAAACACAGTTTGATGAAGCTGCGCTACAAACCAATATTCCTGATTTAGGTATTCATCTCACACAAGATGGTCAGCCTTTTAAACTAAACGAACGCATTGCGATATCACCGGATAATCCACCAGTGATCCAAGCTGTGCCGGTTAAAAGACCGGGTAGCACGCTACCTGAAGGTGCATTTGAAGTTTCAGCAACACTTCTTGCTGAATACCAATAGGAGCGCATTGATGAAAATGAAAAGATTATCGATCCCGTTCGTTTTGGGCTTAATCACGTTTATGGGATTAACATCAACGGCGTTTTCTGCACCAGACAATATGTACTTTCACGGCATATTAGTTGATGAGCCTTGCACCATAAAACCTGGTGATGAAACCGTTGAATTAGATTTTGGTAATATTCCTGATAAGAATCTTTATGCATATCAAAGAACACCAAGCAAATTATTTCAAATTCGCTTATCTGAATGTGATCTCACGATTGGTAAAAGCGTCAAAATTACATTTAAAGGTGATGAAAACCAAGCCATGGCAGGGCAAGGCTTTTTAGCGATTAGCTCAAGTAGTCAAGCGGCTGGAATTGCAGTTGGATTGGAATCTGAAAATGGAAATGCCTTACCTGTTAATAAAGAGACAGACAAACTTTCATTAAATGCTGATGACACTATTTTAAATTTTTATGCCTTTATTCAAGGGGAGCCGGATGCGATTGCCAATCAATCCATTAAGCGCGGTCCATTTAGTGCAATAGCCACATTTCATTTGAATTATGACTAATTATTAGGGTTGAGGTTTTATATGTCCATATTAAAGCGACTTCCGGCTTTATGTATTGCAATAGGTTTGCTGTTTTCAGCGCCTGCGATGGCATCTATTTTTTCTTATATTACACATTCCGAAGGTGAGCCTGCTCACGCCACTTATACCTATGTTATCCAACGCTGGGATCCTGAAGATCCCTATACCCCCAACCCTTGTTATGGCTGGAGTAAATGCTGGATAACAATTAACCATAAGCATGATGCTAATGGTTCTCCAGGTTCGGCTGTAAGAAGTATTGTTCGCGTTGAAAAAGAACGTTATTTAGCAGGTGTTCGTGATGCTGTTATGAGGGTTGAGAGTTTTCCAATACAAGGAACAGCAAGACATGATGGTGATCCTTTGACCTCAAACCAAGAGTGTGTCGGGCTATTTTATGAATCTAAGGAAGGCGGCTGGTCTCCCAATGGACGTTTATTACCGGGATCATTATGTGGTATTGCACCGCCACCCGTTGGTGCCTGCAAAATAACAGAAGGAGCTGTAAACCTTAATTATGGTGATATTGACGAATTCAGTTTAGAAAATGCAGCACGCGCTCAAAATATTAATGTGACTTGCAACTTAGCAATGAAGGTTCTGGTTATTGCATCGGGCTCAGACAGTGGCCGAGTTCCATTACGACCTGATAATAGCCTTTATGCTGATTTATTTCTTGATGGTTATCCTGGTGAAAGAGGCTCCGTAATTGATGTTCCTAAAAACGGAACCATACCTGTAGAGGTTAAATCAATTTTACATACCAACGGTCGCGTTGCACCAGGCTATTTCTCTGGTTCAGGTTCAATTATTTTAACGATGCCTTAATCATGATAATGGGTGAATATTATGATGAATTACGATTTTACAAATATTGATGTTAATGCGTTAGTTGGAAAGCGAATTCAGAAAAAGCGTAAAGAGTTAGGTTATACCGGTATGCAAATTGCTGAAAAAATTGGTGTAAGCCAACAGCAATTCTCTCGATATGAGCGCGGGATGAACAAGATAGATTTAAGCTATCTTGTTTTATTAGCTAGCTATCTAAATACACCTATTTATTGGTTTTTTGAAGATTGTTTTATACCAAAATCCTCATCAGAAAATCTACGTGTTGATAAACGTAGCTGTATCATTGCTGAAGCGACACCCGATGTCTTTTTATACTAATACATACGACTAAATAATATCCAAAATTTGGTGTTTTAGTGTGTATGTGTTTCTTTGATTGATTACCTATTGGTAAGGCAAGGGGAACCTTGCCCTTTTTTTATATAAAAAATATTAAATTGAGAGATGAATTTGAGCAGTTGTTAAAGAAGGCAAGTATTACTTACCTTCTTTTTTTTTATCTTTAAAAGATCAGTAATATTATTTTTAAATATTAACTTAACAATTTTAATCGTTCCTTCCTTAGATTATCGATTCTTCATTCTACTTATAGTTATACGTACAACATCTACTGTAAAATTACCTATTTATGTTACAAATAAACTAAGCTTTTAACCTATTTTGACCGTTTATTCGACATTGTTTTCTCTTTTATAGTAATTACAACCGTTACTATCAGGTTTATCAGAGTGTTTAATCGATTCTGGCTATTAATTAAAGATATTTTCAGTCATAAAAGGTTAATAAATAATCACAATAATGTTAAAAAATGTTACCTTATGCACATTTTTTAATTTTAGATATTATAAATTAATTTTAATGTAAGTGATTTGTAATTGTATAACTTATTTTTATCCAATTGTTTATTAAGGTAAAAAATACATTATTTAATAATTTTGTCATGATGTTTATCTTAAATAAGACGGTTATAAATAGGATTAACAGATAGTCATAATAAAAAGGGTTGTGTACTGTGCATTTTCTGTTTTTTTATAAAAAGGATAAATGATGCAAACAAAAAAACAGGGAGGCAGTCGCTTTCTACGCACAGTGGAATGGTTAGGAAACGCGCTACCCCATCCCGTTATTTTATTTATTATTTTAATTGCTATTTTACTCGTCTCTTCGGCTGTTGGTGAATATTTTGGTGTTACAGTACAAGATCCCCGACCAGAAGGCGCAAAAGGACGCGCAGAAGATGGCTATATTCATATAATTAGCTTGTTAGATGCCGATGGCATTCGCCGTATATTGGCCAATATTGTCACAAACTTTACGGGGTTTGCCCCTTTAGGTACGGTGCTGGTGGCATTATTAGGTGTCGGTATTGCTGAACGTGCGGGCTTATTATCTGCAGTGATGCGTTTAGTGGTAATGAAAGCACCACGTAAAATGACTACTTTAGCTATTGTGTTCGCAGGTATAATGTCGAATACCGCTGCTGAATTAGGGTACGTAGTGTTGATACCGTTATCAGCAATTATCTTCCATTCATTGGGACGACACCCTCTAGCGGGTCTTGCGGCTGCATTTGCGGGGGTTTCTGGTGGTTACTCTGCTAACTTACTCTTAGGTACGATAGATCCATTGCTATCGGGCATTACACAGCAAGCGGCACGTATTATTGATCCAACTTATATAGTGGGTGCTGAAGCGAACTGGTACTTTATGTTTGTCAGTACATTCCTGATCACTTTCTTAGGTTACTTCATCACAGAAAAAATCGTTGAACCACAATTGGGTCCATATAACGGTAATGAGCTTGATGAAGAAGAAAATGATTTAAGGAATGCAGCTGAAGTTACGCCGCTAGAAAAGAAAGCATTATGGGCTGCAACAGGTACATTTATTGCTATGGGCGTGATTTTAGCGCTAACAGTTGTTCCTGAAAATGGCATATTGAGAAACCAAGAAACAGGGTTAATTGGTAATTCTCCTTTCTTAAAATCTATTGTCGTCTTTATTTTCTTATTCTTTGCAATTCCGGGTATTGTTTATGGTTGGGTTGCTAAGACAATGCGAACAGATAAAGACATTGTTGATGCCATGGCGAATTCGATGAGTACGCTTGGACTTTATTTAGTCATTATTTTCTTTGCTGCTCAGTTTGTTGCTTTCTTTGGTTGGACAAATATTGGTCAGGTTATTGCTGTTAAAGGTGCTGCGTTACTTAACAGTATTGATATGCCAAGTGGTTTGTTATTTTTAGGATTTATTTTAATCTGTGCCTTTATTAATTTAATGATAGGTTCTGCATCGGCACAATGGGCGGTAACTGCACCTATCTTTGTACCAATGCTAATGCTTGCAGGTTATGCACCAGAAACAATCCAAGCAGCATATCGAATCGGAGATTCTGTCACTAATATCATTACCCCTATGATGAGTTATTTTGGTTTGATATTAGCGGTTGCTACAAAATATAAGAAAGACACAGGTATTGGCACTATGATTTCTATGATGTTGCCATATTCTATTATTTTCTTAATTGGCTGGTCACTCTTATTCTACTTATGGGTATTTGTATTCCATTTACCAGTAGGGCCTGGCTCACCAATCTATTACACACCAACAGCAGGTTAATTCTCTGCTATAACAGAAGCTTATACAGAGATGTATAAGCTTCTCTCTTTTTCTTATTTATCCATTTCTTCTTTATGATTTGTCAATTTATCAGCTAATTGATTGGCATAGTCTGCATGTAAAAACTGAGTATCTAAACCTGCTTGTTGTAATTTTAATTCAAGCAATACTAAACGCTTTTGTAGTGATTCATGCTCTTCTCCTGTTTCATTTAGCGCACATAGGATTTCGGCTAAAGATAATGCTTCTTTTCTATCTTGCATTTCAGGAGGTAAGAAACCTGCATTTTTTAATAAATGATAGCTTGCTCTAAGTGATTTAGGTACATGACTATTATCATCGAGGAGCAACGGTTTACCTTCACCTTTTAGTGATGATAGCTCACCTTTTTGTAGTGCTTGTTCAATGTGGCGCTCAGCCCATTCATCAATAATTGACATTGTAAACCTCGTTATTTTGAGATTATTTTAAGCAGAAAAGATCACGCATGCTCAATTTATCTTGATCAAATTATATGGTTTGATATTATATTTTTATATTATATAAAAATATATATTAACTAAGGGATATCTAATGAGTAAGTACAAAGAAATAGTAACAGACATTGCAAATAACATGGGAGCATTGTCTCAAAATATTCCAGAAGTGATGAAAGCTTTTATGAGCACCACAAAAGCTGGTGGTAAAGAAGGGGCATTAGATGCAAAAACAAAAGAATTGATCGCTATTGCAATTGCTGTTGCTAATCGTTGTGATGGGTGCATTGGGTTCCATACTAAAACTTTAGTTGAACTCGGTACAACAGAACAAGAACTAGCAGAAACATTGGGCGTTGCTATTTATATGGGTGGCGGCCCTTCAGTTATGTACGCTGCCAACACTATGGGTGCTTTTAAAGAATTTAGTAAATAAGATTTTTATCATAATATAACTAAAATAAAATAGTCATAAAGCCAGAATAAGTTCATTCTGGCTTTTTTATTTCTTATGGTTTATTTATTATTTGTTTAAGTTACAGCCATAAAGTAAAAACATCTATTATTAAAAACAGATTAATAATAAATTAAAATATTATTATTTAAAATAATCAACCCTATCTATTTACATATATGTAACTTAATAAAAAAGATATATTTCAATAACTTAGTATCTCTTATTCTAGCATGTACTAATTAATTATAAATTAATAAATAATAATTGAATTTTTTATAAGATAACCATTCTAACTAATTAGTTTTTTGTAAGGTGATTTTTCTATTTTAATGAGGAATGTATGAGCGTCAATTTTGTAGAAAGATATAAATGGTTTCTACTTTTTATTTTTATATTATTAACTTATTTCATTCCTTTAGAAACGCGGCTATTGTGGCAACCAGATGAAATTCGTTATGCCGAAATTAGCAGAGAAATGCTGACATCAGGTAATTGGTCAGTGCCTTATTTACTCGATGTTCGCTATTTTGAAAAACCTGTTTTGGGGTATTGGCTAAACAGTATTGCACAATGGTTATTTGGGGGCGGTCATTTCTCCGTTCGCATAGTTGTTGTCACCTCAACGTTATTAACTGGTCTATTTGTTTATCGAGCTGCTTTGTTAGTTTGGCATAATCAAGCTCTGGCTTTTAATGCATTAGTGGTATTTTTATCCTCTTTTCTTGTGTTGTCTATTGGCACTTATAATATCCTTGATCCTATAGTGACCATGTTTGTTACTGTGGCAATGTATTATTTTTTAAGTGGATTATTGGTAACAGATAAAAAATCAAAAATTTATGCTTCTTTTTTAGTTGGTATTTTTTGTGGTTTAGGTTTTTTAACTAAAGGATTTATTGCTGTTGTTCTGCCCACATTAGTCTTTATGGTTACAGCAATTAGCTTATCTCGTTTGAAGGAAGTCCTTTGTTATGCGCCAATAGCATTTATCGCTATGTTTATTATTGCGGGTCCATGGGTAATTTCAGTTGCACTTCAAGCCCCAGATTATTGGCATTACTTTTTTTGGATCGAACATGTGCAACGTTTTATCTCAAAAGGATCAGCAAGATCACAACCTACGTGGTTTTACTTACCTATTATTATTCTGGGTATTTTACCTTGGCTGGGATTTCTATTTGGCACGCTTAAATCTGCGCTTTTTTTGAAAAAGGGCACTCTCTATTTTTCATTTTGGCTATTTCTTTTCTTTGCATTTTTTTCGGCCTCTAATGGCAAGCTATTAACTTATATGTTGCCTTGTTTTGTTCCGTTATCGATTTTGATTGCGAGTTACATGGAAGAATTGAAAAATAATCCAAATGAGAAAATTTATACTATCAACGCAATAATAAATACAGCCTTTGGGATAACCGGTGTTTCTATTATTGTTTATTCTCTTTATTCATCTCGATTTAGACTATATGAAGTAGATGAACAATATAAAGCGATGCTGGCGATAGGGGGATTTTTTATATGGAGTATGATGGGAATTGCTTCATTTTTTAAACCCACACGTTTGTTAACTTTATTTTGTTCTGTTGGATTAAGTCTTACTATTGGATATGCGATCCCACATAAAATTGAAAGTAAAAATACTCCTGAAAAAGCAATTAATCATTATTATAGTGAGCTAGCAAATAAGCCTTATATTTTAGCTGATGAAGTTGGTATTGGTACGTCACTAGCATGGGGATTGAAACGTACAGATATTCGTTTAACTGAGACGAGAGGAGAGCTTGCCTATGGCTTAGCATACCCTGATGTGCAAAATAAATATTATGACCTTAAGCAACTAGTTAACTTAATTGAAAAGAATAACTATCAAGGTGTTGCTATTGTTTTGATCAGACCTGAGCGCAAAGACATATTATCCGTTATAAGCCAATTAAAGATAAAACCTATTGTAAAAAAACAGGGTGATCTAACATTTGTTTTCTTTAATTAACTGATTTTAAAGTCTATTTATATATTATAAATGAGGTCGAAAATGTCATTCAAGTTTGGGTATGGTTTAGATTTGATTTTTTGTGTCGTTTTTATGTGATCTAAGTTAAAAAATAGATTTTGTTGAGAAATTTATTTTGCTCTTTTCCCTTTTAATGATAGGTTTAGAAAGTGTCCATTAAATCGGAGTTAGCTAAGCAATATATGACAAGTCACTTTACTTTATCAGAACCCCCGCCCAAACAAAATGTACTTATGAATGGGGGTAATTTATGCTGATTTTCCTAGTTGAATGTTTTATCGGTCTAGCATCAATTGCTCTTACTCACCGTGTATTAACGTTGTACGGTACTAAAAAGAAGTGATGATACCCGCTAGCTAAAGTAAGTAATCAAAAATTACTTAAATTAAAGCCCTAGATCGATATACGATCTAGGACTTTTATATTTATATTAGTATTTCTTATTGAAAATATTTAATTACTCTATTGAAAATAATTTTCAATTAATTTTATTTTCTCAATATCTAATGTATTAGTATATTGATGTAATAATGTCCAAGCTTGAATGTAATCATATTTAGCTTTAATTAAATCTTGTTGAGCACGATACAATAATTCTTCAGCATTAAGAACATCCACCATGGTTCGTTGCCCACCAATATAACTTTTTTGAGTTGCATCTAATTGTAACTTAGCAGAGGAAACAGACTGTTCATATGCATTTAGTTTTATATTACTGGTCGTGCAAATTTGATATTGATAACGTAACTCTTGTGTAATTTGTTGAATAATAGCATCCCTTTCAAAAGCGCTCATCTGATACATCGCAGTAGATTGACGCATTGATGCTGTCGTTTTTCCACCATTAAATAATGGTAAGCTGACATAAAAACCAATATTAGCAGATTGATATTTCTGATTTACCGTATTATTGCTATCAGAATCACTATTAGAATAAGAAGCATAGAGTTGTACGGTTGGAAAAAATTCACCTCTATTTTTTTCTACTTCTTGTTTCGCTATTGCCATTTCATAGCGTGCAGTTTGAATATTGAGGTTATTTTGCATTACTTCCATTTCCCATTCTTCATAATTATTGGGAGTAATAGGCTGTAATATAAACTTTTGACTATTTAATTTTGCAATATGCTCATCATAAGGAAGTGGATTACCAATCATTGAACTTAATTTATTTTTAGCATTATCTAATTCAAGCTGGATATCCGTATATTGCGATTGAGTTAAATATAATCGAGTTTGGATCTCTGAAATATCTGTTTTTGTTCCTTCTCCTAACTCAAATAAGCGTTGGCTAGAAGTAAGCTGTTTTTTATAAATCTCTTGCTGAGAAAGATTTAATAATAATTTATCTTGGGCATAGGCTAATTCAATATAATGATCAACCAATCTAATCACTAGTTCAGAGAATTTCACTTGATAACGACTATCTGATAGTAACGTTTGTATAACTGATGATTTGTAGTCACTAAAAGCAGTGTAATCAAATAGAGGTTGACTAATAATCGCACTGACAGAGTGGCTTTGGTAATTTTGATATTCTGTTCTTTGTATTTCTCCTTGGCTAGTATTAATCGGATAAACTTTACGTTGCCAATTTCGTGGATTATTTTGGTAATTGACATGAACACTAGGAAGTAACTGGGATAATCCAATATTTTCATACTCTTTGCCTGCAATTTGTTCTTTTATTGCAGCATTAAAAGTAGGATCATTTTTTACAGCCAAAAAATAGAGATCAGATAATGTGATAGCAAAAGTATGAAAACTGAACATCCATATCAATATAATAATAGAAAGTTTTTTTATTAGCATAATTATTCTTCCGTTAAAGAAGTATGAACTCTATCTAATACAGGCTTAAAGAGATAATTGAGTAATGAACGATCGCCTGTATTAATAAACACATCAACGGGCATACCAGCCTTTAATATATTTTTATTATCAGCAAGAAGTGCATTATCTTTTACATTAATAAATACTTGATAATAGGGTTCTGTTGTTCTGTCATCAATAAGTCTGTCTGCTGAAATTAAAGTAACTTCACCCGGAATTTTAGGTGTTGTATTTTGATTAAAAGCACTGAACATTAAATCAACAGGAAGGCCGGGAGTTACTTTATCAATTAAATGAGGAGCTAAACGAGCCTCAATAATTAATTGATGATCCTGAGGAACAACTTCCATTAATGTTTGTCCTGTTCTAACAACACCACCTTGTGTAAAAACAGACAAATCCATTACTGTTCCTGAAATAGGGGCTGTAATTTTCATTTTAGCCAGCTTATCCATCTCAATAATAAGTTGCTTTTCAGTTTCACTTATTTGTAATTGAATTTGATTAAGTTCAGTACGTGCTGACTGATAAAAGTTAGCATTACGTTGTAATATTTTCTGTTCATACTCTAGTTTTTGTTTTTCTAAAGTACTTATTTGCCCGAAGGTATCATTAAGATGATTGTTATTTTCAGCGAGCTCACGCTCAACCTCTTGATAACGATGACGAGGAATATAGCCTTCAGTAGCAAGAGTGCGTAAATCTTTTATTTGATTCTGTAAACTATTAATTTGATTTTGTTTGTTTAGTATTGATCTTTTTAGATGAATTAAACGATTAGAAATACCATCAATAATGGCGTTATAGCCATTTATTTCACTATGCAATTCAATATATTTTTCATTAAGTAATCTATTTTGTAGTTGCAAGAGTTTATTTAGGCTCTTTGAAGATGAATAGTATTTTTCGGTAGGGTCTAAAATAAACTCTGTTTTTTTATTGAGTTGAGCATAAAGACGTTGTTGAGTAATAAGTAAATTATCATATTGATCTGATAGGGATTTTACTAAGGCTTTGGATTGTATGGGACTTAATTGAATAAGTGTTTGGCCTTCAGTTACACTATCTCCATTCTTCACTAAAATATCAGTGATAATACCTTCTACGGATGCTTGAACACTTTTTTTATTGCCTGAAATTGAAACATTACCTGTGGCGGAGACCCCTTTATCTAAAGGTGCAAATGCAGCCCAAAAAATAAAGACCGCCAAGCCTAAAAGAATAACAGACCATCCTATTATTAAGAATTTTTTAGGATCATCGGAAATATTTTTAACTATATTGATTTCATTTTTCTCTGTGATCATCATTATTTTCTCAATATTAAGAATTACTTTGAGTAATAGGTGTATTTGATGGCGTTGGGGTGTTCTTTATTATTGATGAGTTATTTAATTCAGCAATAACGGTGGTTGTAGAGCCAAATAATTTAGTGTGACCATCGAAAAGAACTAAAAGCTTATTCGTCACTGAGAGCAATTGTTTTTGATGTGTGATTAATATAACGGTCTTTTTATTTTGTTTGAGAGTTTGAATTGCCTGTATTAACGCTTTAATACCCAAATCATCTAAATTAGAATTTGGCTCATCTAAAACAACCAGTGTAGGGTTACCATACAATGCGCGCGCTAACGCAATTCGTTGTCGTTGTCCCCCTGATAATCCTTCTCCATGCGCACCAATAACGGTTTCATACCCATTAGGAAAACGTAAAATCATTTCATGAACATTTGCCATCATTGCAGCTTGAGTCACTTTTTGAGGATCTATTTCGGAAAAACGAGCAATATTTTCGGCAATTGTCCCTGGGAAAAGGGCGATTTCTTGGGGAAGGTATCCAATATATTGACCAACTTCGCTTTTATTCCATTGATATATATCTGCATTATCAAGGCGAATTGAACCTGTTTTAACTTCCCATATGCCAACAATAAATTTAGCTAAAGAGGATTTACCTGAAGCACTAGGGCCAATAATACCAAGCACATCACCCGGGCTGAGTGAAAAATGAATATTATTTAATAGTGTATGTTCTGTTTGAGGGTATTGAGCCTGATTAATATTGACCGTTAATTCACCTTTAGGGGCAGGTAGTGCCATTTTTTTATTTTCTTCAGGATAAGCTTTTAATAGTGTGGCTAACCTTTTATAGGCTTCTTTGCTACTATCCCAGTTTTTCCATACACCTATAACTTGTTCAATCGGTGCTAAAGCACGACCTAATAATATTGATCCTGCAATCATCATTCCTGGGCTAATTGTATTGTCTATTGCAAGCCAGCCACCTAATCCTAGCATTAAAGATTGCAATGCCATGCGAGTGACTTTCGTTATTGCATTAACTCCTGCAGCATTATCACTTGCTTGAGTTTGTGCTTGTAGATATTTAAAGTGGGTAATTTGCCATTGTGTTCGCAAATAATTTAACATGCCCATTGCTTCAATGGGTTGTGGATGTTCGAAATGATGGCCCTGTATGACTTGTGCTTGATTAGCAAATTCATTGGCTTTTTTTAATGATGTTCTAGACAAATATTCATTAAGAATAGCTAATGAAAATAAAATGAGTGCACCACATAATGCAAATAATCCTAACCAAGGATTAAATAAAGCAATAACAAGAAGGTAAATAGGAAACCAAGGTAAATCAAAAAAGGCAAAAATAGCATGACTTGTAATAAATTGACGAATTGTCACTAAATCATTAAAAGCTAAAGAAGAATTAATACTCGGTATTTTATTTAATCTAGCTTGATATGCAGCGGTATAAATGCGGGAATTAAGTGATAAATCAAGCTTATTGCTCATTCTAATTACAATGATACTTCTTAAATATTCTAGTCCACCCATAAAAATAAAGAGAGCTAACATAATAAGTGTTAGCATCAATAGTGTCATTTCATTACCAGAAGGTAATACACGATCATAAACTTGCAACATATAGATTGAAGGAACTAGCATTAAAATATTTATTAGTGCTGTAAATATTCCAATGGAAAGAAATACTTTTTTTCTCTCTTTTATAATACTGGTTATTTCATTATTGTGTTTGTTTTCTGGCATAATGTTATTCCTGATTTTATTCTTATCTATTTGTTTATATTTGTGATTTTTTATCTATATGCATGATAATTTATATTTATTTTTTTTAAAAAATATAAAAATAACTCCATGTAAGTAAAAAGAGGGCAGGAGAATACTATTTCTCCTACCCAATAAATCACGACTTAAACAATAAAATCAGTTTCGTAATTAACAAATCCTACGATATCAATTTTGAAATCAGCACTAGAGTCATAACCATAAGCATTAATAGCGAGTTCACTTGAGTTTGTTGATTGATCATACTTAATGGTTGCCTCACCTGAACGACCTGTAAAATTATCAACAAAATTAAGGAATTTATGACTGAAGGTATTTTCGATTAACTCCGATAGGTCAATCTTATCAATGCCTGATTTGAAATCCATTATCTTGTCTGCTGCTGAGACTAGAGAGTCGGAGATTTCTTTATAGACAAAGGTGTTGCTACCTGTACCACCCCATAATGTATCTTGGCCACCGCCACCATACAGTATGTCGTTACCGCCACCACCGATGAGAATATTATCAGCATCATTTCCATAGATAATATCATTACCAGAGCCACCAATTGCATTTTCTATTGTAACGCCTTGGGCAATAGATATGTTTTTCTGTAGTCCGCCAACATCAGAGAAATGACTCTCACGTAAATCAATTACTTGATCTTGATAATATCCTGAGAAGTCAAAAGTATCATTACCACCACTATCCCAAACTGAGAATATTAATTTATCATTACTGCTTGTTGCAGTGTAATAATCAATACCTGTATTTGAGTTGAAGCCGTAAACATCATCACCTGTTCTGGTTGTTGTATTTGCACCGTAGAGATATTGCATTGCTGAAATATCATGAAGTAAAGGAGCACCAGCATAAGCACCTTGGAAGTGTGCACCTGTTTCATATTCATCCCAATAACTCATAACGGTATATTGGCGACTATCTTCAGCATAATCAGATTTTAAATATCCAGGTACATTTTGACCTGCATTATAATCACCAGGATGCATTAAACCAAGAGCATGACCAATTTCATGGATGATTGTTAAGCGACCATAATTACCTAATTCAGGCGTTGTATTACCCGCATAATAATAATCACTAAACCAGGCTTGTCCTGAAATATCACGCCCATAATAATCAGGGGTATTTGGTAATGTTGCATAAGCTTGGAATTTACCGTAAGGATCAATAATATTTCCAAAAGTAATATCTGATTTTACATTTGGTGCTACTTCTGTAAATTTAATATTTGCAATATCAGACCATGCATCTAAAGATTGCCTTGCATGATCCTTTTGTGCTGAATTAAACCCATAGGGATTTTTATCACCAAAGTCATTAAATTTTTTGCCCGCCCAAGTTGGGAATGAATACGTTACTTCTGCCGCTTGTCCAATAACATATTTCCCATTCCATGTGGAATCTTCACGCGCGATATGTTTTCCTGCGGTATCATAATCAAAAGAAGGTAGAGTCTTAGCTGAGAAATTATAAAAAATTCCACTCTTATCTAATAAATCAGAAACATTAGATAATCCTACTGCTTTTTTTAATAAAGAAGAACCCATAATATCCTCCGGATATCAAGTTTAGGTTAAGTTTATTTTCATATTGAAAATAGTTTTATTATCTGGCGAATGCCAGCGATAATAAAGATAGCTATTTATTGATATTAATCTAGAGGGGGAAAATATGTTTTTAAATAATTGTGAAGTGAGGTGTGTTTTAAGTCAGAATAATTTAATTAAGTAAATACAATTGTAGTTACATTACCTTTCGAGATTTTTATTATTGTTATTATTTATAAAGGTTATTTTAAAAGAATAATCTTTTTTATATATGACTAATGGGGTCGTTTTTATATGTGTTTTATTAAGGTGTTAGAGTTTATTAATAGGGTGATAAATCAAATTACTTGATGATGGAAATTATCATCAAGTAATTTATAATAATAAGAGATTAATGTTTGCTAATTATAAAAATAGAGCATCATGATTAAATTCACCAACCAAATTGATTATTAGATGATTTTGTGAAAATTCATTACCTGAATTTATTTTTAATGTTGTAACGTTTTTTTCTTTATCATAATTGATATTGGCTTCATTTTTACTTAGCCACTGATTGTTTGAAAAAGTGAGTGCTGTATTAATTTTTATACCATTTTCAATCTGATAAAATGTAAGTTTATCAATATTAGGTTTGAAATCAGTAATCAAATTGATCCCATTATTATCGCCTAAATGGAAAGAAAATATGTCTTTACCATCACCACCATTTAATTGATTATAACCTTTACCAGCATCTAAATAATCATCACCATTTCCACCATAGAGGTGATCATTACCTTCACCGGAAATTAAAATGTCATTTCCCTCATCACCCCATAAAATGTTATTTCCTTCATCGTCCCAAAGATAGTCATTACCAAATCCGCCCATTAATTGATCATTTCCTTGACCACCACATAGAAGATCATTGCCTAAATGACCAAAAAGAATATCATTACCCGCTTCGCCATAAAGTTTATCATCACCTTGACCACCATAAAGGGAATCATTACCATCACGACCATATAACGTATCATTTCCGTCTTTTCCAAGAAGGCAATTATTAATATCATTTCCTGTCATGATATCGTCTTGGCTTCCGCCTATCGCATTTTCAATAACGGTGTCATAAGCAATAGAAAGATTACCTTTTAATCCTCCAACATCAGAAAATGCTCCTTCATTAAGATCTATTTTTTGATCAACATGATATTTTGATAAATCGAGCCAATCATTTCCACCGGCATCCCAAATACATGCAACAATTTTATCTTCTGCCGAATTTAAGCTATACGCTGTTCTTTCAGTATTTGAATTAAATCCATAAATGGTATTACCAATCCGAGTTGTAGTATTTTTTCCATAAAGGGTTTGAATAGTACAAATATCCATAATTTGAGGTGTCATAGGATTAATGTCATGATAATACGCATCTTGTGTAGGAGAACGATATGCCATTACTGAATATTGTGTGCTATTTTCTTTGTAATCGGTCTTATCTACATTGTTAAATGTATGATGCAAACCCAGCGCATGTCCTATTTCATGCCGATAAGCATACTCTTTAAATGTTCCTTTTTCTGGTGCTTGCCCTTGATTATTATTATGAATATTTAAATTTTTATTTTCATATAAAATATAATGAGTATCTGTTTCATTAAAATAGTAATTAATATTATCAGATTTTGATTTAAATAAATTTACTTTTACTTTTTGACTTGATGTTATTGATGATTTTTCAATAACATCAGCCTGTTTCAATTCAAATAAATTAATCCATATTTGACCGCTATGATTATAATCACTTACTTTTTCTATTTTATTTTTATAAAAGGCATTTTTTTCTGGGTATGTTGCAAATCCTGCAACAGAAGGTGAGGTATAATTAAATCCTTCATGTACATTATTATATAAACCAAATTTGATGTTTGTATCTTTATTTGGGGTGTGTTCTACAAATTTTATATTTGCAACATCTTCCCATTGTTGCAATATTTCTTTAGCTAATTGTTTCTGTGATTCATTGAATGTTGTTATTGTTTTATATTTATTTTCTCTTAAATCACTCCATAAAGGAAAACTATATGATACTTCGGTATAACCTTTTTCTGGTATATAGTTGTTCCATTTAGAGGTGTTTTTATTTCCTAACATTATATTATAAACAGCATTAAATCCATTTGATTTGCTTACCATATATTTACCTTTAATTAATGCTATATTTATATAAAAAAGAAGTTGTATTTTATTGTAGGCTAATTAAATAACTTTCAAAAAATTAACAATTAAATAATTAATTTATAGTTTTATCTTGTAAGTGATTTTTATTAAATATGATTTGAATAGATTCATATTTTTTAGGGAGGTTATGCTGTTATAAATTAAAGAGATATTTATAAAAACGGTAATAAATATAGAATAATTTATTACCGTTATATATTTATTACTTGCTCGTCATGGTTTTATATCTGAGTGTTCTTTTTTTTCTTTGAAAGCAATCACAAAGATAATCGCTAGAATTAATGTATATGAAGCAAAAATTAGCCAAATAGATTGCCAATCTTTTATTCCATCAATTGTAAAATGATCTACAACCATGCCACTTAAAATGGAACCAGCGTATGCACCAACACCATTAACCATAGTCATAAATAACCCTTGAGCACTGGCTCTTATTTCAGGTTTTACTTCATTTTCAATATAAATAGAGCCTGAGATATTGAAAAAATCAAATGCACAACCATAAACAATCATTGAAAGCATTAGCAATACGAAACCCCAAGGAGAGGGATCACCATAAGCAAATAATCCGAAACGTAAAGTCCATGCAATCATACTAATTAACATGACTTTTTTAATGCCAAAACGTTTTAGAAAGAAGGGAATTGCTAAGATAAAGGCGACTTCAGCCATTTGTGATACTGATAATAAAATTGATGGATACTGAACAATTAAACTATCGGAAAATTCAGGGTTTTTAGCAAAATCATGAATAAAAGGACTACCAAATGTATTAGTAATTTGAAGCACTGCACCTAATAGCATGGCAAATAAAAAGAAGACAGCCATTATAGGTTTTTTAAATAAAACAAAAGCGTCTAATCCTAAGCGAGAGGCCCAAGACGTTGATTGTTTATGCTGGGCTGTTGGTATTTTAGGTAAACAAAACGAATAGAGTGCCAAACAAAGTGAAGCGACTGATGCAATATATAGTTGAGTGTTACTGAGTTCTAATTTGAGTAAGCTAACACACCACATAGCGATAATAAAACCTATCGTGCCAAAAACACGAATAGGGGGAAAATTAGCAACAGAATCTAGTTTGTATTTATTTAAGCAGAAATAGCCAATTGAGTTTGAAAGTGCAATTGTTGGCATAAAAGCTAATGCATTAATGAACATAACCCAAAACATGATGGTTGGATCAGTCACTGATGCCGCAAAAAACAAAGCAATAGCACAAATAACATGACAGATAATATATAAACGATTAGCGGGAATAAATTTATCTGCAATTATTCCGAGTAAACCAGGCATAATGAGGGCGGCAATACCTTTTGAGCCATAAACTAACCCAACTTCAACCCCAGTGAAATGTAATGTTTGCATCATGTATGCACCTAGGGTGATTAACCAACTTCCCCAGATAAAATATTGCATAAACATCATGCCTTTGAGCTGTATTTTTATTCCCATAACAATCTCCACTGTTGGGGGATAGGATTAGAGTGGAATATAGGCAGCTATCTATACTCCACTTTTTCTTTAATTGATAAAAAGTTATAAGCGCGCGATCACTTCACTAATAAGTTTTAAGAAGGTAGATTTTACGCGCTCTGCGGTTTCAATCACTTCATCATGGCTAAGCGGTTGTTCTAAAATTCCACAAGCCATATTGGTTAAACATGAAATACCTATAGTGTTGATGCCGGAATGGCGAGCGATAAGTGCTTCTGGTACCGTTGACATGCCAACGGCATCAGCACCCAATGTTCTTATCATGCGAATTTCAGCCGGTGTTTCATATGTTGGGCCAGTCCACCATGCATAGACACCTTGGCGTAAAGTGATATCTTGTTCTTTGGCAATATCAATAACAATTTGGCGCATTGCTTTGTTATAAACTTCACTCACATCTAGAAAACGGACACCTAATTCAGGGTTATTAGGTCCAATTAAAGGGTTATTTGCTGTCAGATTAATATGATCCGTAATTAACATTAGATCACCAGGATGAAAATCTGTATTTACAGCGCCACATGCGTTAGTGATAATCAATTTTTCTACACCCAGAGCTTTCATAACACGCACTGGAAAAGTCACTTCATCAAGAGATACACCTTCGTAGTAATGAAAACGGCCTTTCATTGCAACTACCGTTTTTCCCGCGATTTTACCAATCACTAATTCATTAGCATGCCCTACAGCACCAGATGCTGCGAAGTGTGGAATAGTGTGATAAGGGATGTGTACAGCATCTTCTAAAGTATCGGCAAAAGGACCTAAACCTGATCCTAAAATGATCCCAATAGTTGGTTTTTCAGATGTTTTAGATTGAACAAATTCTTTCGCTTTATTAATTTCAGAAATCTGGTGCATGACACTCTCCTGTGTAAATCATCATTACGTTTTAAATTATGTTTGAGAGTACTTTGCCTGATATGCAGAAATGAACAACTTTCTTTTTCTCATTTTGAGATTAAGATCATGTTGTTTGTTTTGACTAAGGAACTATTACTTTTTTTACAGTAAGATAGCGGTATTCCTCTTTGACTAGCGAAATAATTTAATAAAGGAAATAGCTATGCTATTGAAAAATTTAAAAGAACTTCAATCTTCTAAGACATCAAAAGCATTAAAACTGAAAAGCCTTTATAAATTAATCGCAGAAAATGGCCCGATAAAAACAGAAACGTTGACTGAGTTAGCACAAATGAAGCCAGCGACTTGTGCCCGATTACTTGACGAATTAAATGCTCTTGGATTAATTACAACTGCAGAATTAGGTGAGTCAACCGGTGGACGAAAACCTATTTTGTATAATATAAATACAGAAGGGGTGTTTTTAATCGGTATTGAGTTAAGCAAGGTCTATTCAACTATTGTCTTAATGGACCTAAAGCTAAATATGTTAGATAAAATTAAAATCTCACCTGAACCTTATTTATCTGCCTCTGAAATGACAGAAAAACTATTGCCTAAAATTGAGGCTTTATTATTAAAAAATAAAATTAATTATGAAAAGGTGCTGGGATTAGGGCTCTCTATTGAGCATGTTGTTGAACATCAATTAGCGTCTAAATCTCTTGATGAAGAATTTCGTGAGTTAGAAATATTATTGCGTAAAAAAATTCCTACTTACGTAACGGTAGGGAGTGGAGTACATTTTGCTGCATTAGCTGAGTTTCGTTTATATTACCGCCAAAAAACACAACGGTTTTTATTTACGTCTTGTGATACTGAAGTCAGAGGTTGTGCAATTATTGCTAACCAGTTTTTAACTGATACATCAGTAACTATGAATTGTTTTGGCCATATGACAATTGATGTAAAAGGACCTTTGTGTGAATGTGGCTCTTACGGTTGTTTAAATACACTCTGTTCTTTAGATGCTATAAAAAATAATGTTATTCATCAAATAAGGCGAGGAAAAACCTCTTTATTAACATCGCTTGTTAGTACTGATAATGAAATTAGTTATCATACTATTTTTCAGGCAATTGAAATGCGTGATCCTTTGTGTATTGATGCATTAGAAGAAGCTGCTTATTACTATGGATTGGCTATTGCAAACTCAATCTTAATGCTACAGCCTGATATTGTTGTGTGTGGCGGTACATTAATTCCTAAATATACATTTTTTGATACCGTAAAAAAAACGATTGAAGCTAAACTCGCACTTTTCCCAAATATAAAAACAGAAGTTTATCCCGCAAATCATGCTTATGAAATCGTATCTCAAGGTGCAGGAGCAATGGTATTGGAACATTTGGTTAATAAATGAAAAAGGCGCTGTAATATCAATTACAACGCCTTTTAGTTTTTTATTGTTGTTTATTTTTACTGCTTAACCCTGGTGAGGTTACCTGCTAGGAGACAGGTTTATTGATATAGACTAACTTTTTACTGCAAACTTCTTTTATTTACCTCATTGTGAGGAAGGTGATTCTTTTTATTTTGGGTTTAATTTAAACTATCTCAACTAACATCCTATTATAGTGACGTTACTTTACCCTGGTACTTTGTGCATTTGGGAGCCAATTATAAATATGCCTTACATACCTAGAGAAAAAATAGATTATCAATCCATTGGCTATCGACTACGAGCTTACCGTATAGCCTCTTCATTAAAAGCTGAAGATGTTGCAGAAAGCTTAGGTATCTCTCGTGCCGCCGTATATCGATTAGAAAAAGGCGAAATTGTTAAGATTGAAACTCTCGATAATCTTGCTAGATTATTAAATACTTCATTAACGAGTTTATTAGGTATTAATACCGAATATTACTCAAGTGCGAATGGTTTTTTCGAACGAATGCGCCAACTTGAGACTCAATCTTCACATATTTATACTCACTTCGAACCTTTTTCTTATTTATTAACTTCAGATTGTTATGACAAAACATTGGTTGAAATGCTAACAGAAGCATCACCTTTAAATCTTTTATCTGAAAAACAACAAGAAGTTTTATCTATTTTAAAAGAGCGTAAGAAACATCAATCCCTACATTCACCTCATATTTATAACCTTATTAGCCAACAACAAATCGAGAAATTTCTTTATGTTGGTATGCTAGGTTCAGTTAATTTAACGAAAACATTGCAACAAGAAAGAAAACAGCGAGCAAAAAGCGAAATTCTTCATTTAATTGAAAAGCTAGAGCAAAAGAATAATTATCTTAATATTGCAATTATTTCAGATACTATGCCATCTCTCACTTTCCAATTATTTTATCAAGACAAAGTGCCTCTTTCTTTAGCTGTTAGCCCGTTCCGTTTAGGTGAGTTTCCTAATGTCAGTACGGGCATTGCCACTGTAACTTCTTCAACTGAGGCGATATTTCAATATCAATCTCTCTTTGATAAATTATGGTTAAAAGCGACCAAAGGGGATGATGCAATTAACCTTTTAAAACAAATAGTCAGTCATTATTGATTTGCTAATGTGCCTAATGTTTCTGCTAATAAATCTGCAGCGACAGCAATATCACTAAACTCGGTAAATTCATCAGGATGATGACTAATACCGGCAACTGAAGGTGTAAAGATCATCGCAGTTGGATAGAGTGACGCCATATTCATAGAGTCGTGGCCTGCACCACTTAACATGGTCATATAGTCGATATTGTGTTTTTGGCATAAGCTTTCAATAACTTGGCAAATTGAATCATCTAATTTGACTGGCGATTCAGCAGAAATTGGTTGAACATCAATAGCAACACCAAAATCTTTTTCTGCTTTTTCAACACTGTTATTTAAACGTTGTACAACCCGCTGAATACTTTCAGTATCAATACCACGAATATCAACAGAGAATTTAACTTGCCCAGGAATGACGTTCATGGAGTTCGGAACAACGTTGAGTTTACCCACCGTACCTACAGTGCCATAAACGGCTTCAGTACATGCTGCTCGGTTGATATCGGTAATAATCTCCGCACTTGCCACTAACGCATCTTGACGCTGATACATCGGAGTTGCACCAGAGTGATCTGCATGGCCATTAACAGTGACTGAAAAACGTGTCGGTGCTGCAATACCATTAACAATACCAATGGTTTTCTTGTCATTTTCAAGGCGTTTACCTTGTTCAATATGAAGCTCAACAAATGCACTATAACGATCTTTTTTAACTAAACAACTATCCAAATTATCGTGCTGATAACCTAATGATTTCAAAACTTCAAAGAAGTTATTGCCATCATCATCTTTATTTTGCTCCCAACGAGTTCTATCTATTTTTCCTGTTAAGACCTTACTGCCAATACATGAAAAACCAAAACGGCTAGATTCTTCTGCACGAAAAACAACAAGTTCAAGATCACGTTTAAGCTGTTGTGGTTTATATTGCATTAAAGCATAAAAGCCAGCAATTACACCCAAAGCACCATCATATGCTCCACCTTGAGGTACAGTATCAAGGTGAGAGCCCGTTCCTACTGCGGGTAATGAGCGATCTTTACCAGGTAAACGGGCATACAGTGTTCCAATACCATCACGATAGACTTCAAGGCCAGCTTCTTTCATTAAACCTGCAATATACAAATGTGCGGCTTCATCTTCTTCACTATAGGCAATACGTGTGATCCCTTTGCCACTGTTGTCTTTTTTATAAATCTGCATTGTTTCAATTAATGTTTTCATATCATCAATTGAATAGTGGGTCGCTGTATCTTGTTGAGTCATAAGAGAATTCTCCCGTGGTTTCTGTAATATCTCTCTGTCTAAAAAATGAGACAATTTAAGGATTAAAAAAGCCATCTTCAAAGATGGTCACTGTTTTTATAATCATTACCTATTATATTTACTGCTGAAGTTATATTTCGTCAATGACAATTCAGGTGAATTTCATATTCTGTGAGATAGGTATTAATTAAAAAGAGATATATATATGGAGTATTTCTTAAATGAACTTAAATTGTATGATAAATGTTATAAAACAGATCGCTTTTATTTTAAGTGTATAAAAGAGTATATGTTTCAATTTTAAATGAAAATAAGAATTAGTTCGGAAAGTGTTTTTTTTAAATTTAATGATAATTTATTGTTTATAATGAAATTTATTTAAATTTATTAATAAGAAATTTAATTTTATATTTAATTGTCATTTTCTAGTAATTATATTAAGTCATATTGCTAAATGTAATTAGAGTGGTTTTCAATTTCCCAAAAAAGTATATATAGATATATTTTAATTGTATGGAGTTAATGTAATTACATCGGAGAACGCCCTGTCTTATATATTGAGAATTAAAATCTATTATTTATTTTTGGCTTGGTATATAAACTTTTAGCTTTAGATAAAGTGGAAAAACAATCATCAATTATTGATAATATTTACTAAGTATTACAATGTGATAGCCAGTAATTTGGATAAAGTATCAATTAAGTTTTTATTTTCAAGAAGGATGCGAAAAAATTTCTAATGCTGATATGGGCGGTGATTTTACTTCGAATATTTGTGCCGTTTTGGTGAGCATTAGCCAGTTGAATGCTTTTTGCACTCGCGATTTGAAAGAAGCACCTTCGGGCAATCGCAAGCTAACATCATCACTATCTGAGAGATGATATCTTCGGGTGATAATAGCAAGATAATACAAATAATGAAGATGCCACCTGAGCTATTTGAGGCTCTCTGCAAGAAGCTCATTACCTGATAAAACGAGGTAGCGTCACTTGTGTAAAAGCGTAAGCGATACCAAGTGACGCTACGCGCAAACAGCACGCTTTAGCTTATGGTATCTACCTTTTCAATGATAACTACAGTCTGACACACTCGTAGTGACAATATTAAGGACAACTTACTCAATAAATTAAAGGAGAAAATTAGCTCGGTATCGATGGCAATATCAGCGAAAGCTGATAGATGGAGGTAGTTTGATTTTATTTATCAGGGCGGTTTATACCGCGAACAGCTCTGAGAGCTGGGGAGCCTCGTAAAAACTCAACTTATTATCACCCTGATGCACAGAGACCCGTTAAAGTGAAAATATAACCATGCTGTCAGGGAGTTTTGATTTTTGTAAAGAGATTAATAATATTGTTTATATAGTATTGTGTTTTTTGTTCGGCTACTTAGTTATGTTATGTAAATTTTATAGAGCTGTAATTATTGGGATATTTGTCATTCTATTAAGTAAAAATTTGATATAATTATTTGACAGTTTTGAGATAATTTTTTCATTGAAATCTTTTAAATAATTGATTATATATATTTTTTTTATTGATTTTTGAGATAATTTTTTAGCTCAGTTGAGGTAATTAAACATAATGGCCCAATTTAATCACTTCGCACTTGGACTCTTAAATCCAAGTTTTGACTCTCCTTTAGTTGATGCTTTAACAGAGTTAGAGTTACTTCGACATTTACGATTAGAAACAGATGTCCATCCACTTTTATTTGCTCAATTGAAAGATATTTTTCACATGTTGGAGAGTCTTGGCTCTGCAAGAATAGAGGGAAACCATACTACACTTGCTGATTATGTTGAAAGTAAAGTAGAAGGAACACAAAATTCTACCGATCAGCTTAAAGAAATTAATAATATTGAAACAGCAATGGAATTTATCGATGAATACTTAAAAAATGGTGATGATATAACCGAGTATTTTATTCGAGAATTACATAGCTTAGCTGTGATGGGTTTACAACGAGAAGGTGATAAAACACCAGGAGCTTATCGCCAGCATAATGTGAGTATTGCTTTGTCAGAACATTTACCTCCAGATTATATTCATGTTTCTGATTATATGAAAGAACTGACGGCATTTATAAATCAGGTAGATAAACCTAAATATGATTTGATGAAAATTGCATTAGTACATCATCGATTTGGATGGATCCATCCTTTTGGGAATGGTAATGGGCGTACAGTACGACTGTTAACATATGCATTATTAATTAAATATGGGTTTAATGTACAAGCTGGAGGGAGAGTTCTTAATCCAACAGCAGTCTTTTGTAATGATAGAGAACGTTATTATGCAATGCTTTCTGAAGCTGATAAAGGAACAGAACAAGCGTTAGAAGAGTGGTGTATATATGTTCTTTCTGGTATCTCAGTAGAACTTAAAAAGCTAGATCAATTAACTAATCATGCTTTTTTAAGTAAAAAAATATTATACCCAGCGATTGATTTCTCGTTAGAAAGAGAACTTATAAATACTTTTGAATCTAAGGTATTAAAGCAAACAGTAGAGTTAGGAACAATAAAATCTGGAGATCTTCGTAAGATTTTACCTAATTTAAAACCATCCCAAATAACGTATCAACTTAGTAAATTAATTGAAAGAGGGTTGTTGCAACCTATAGAAGAAGGATCTCGAATTTATATTGCAAAATTTTCAAATTCTTATTTGATCCGAAGTGTTATTAAAATTTTAAAAGAGGAAGGATTTATTCATAATTTATAATTATTATTGGGAGTATTATTATTAATAATAAATGATATGTTTATCAGATAAATTTTAGTTTCTGATAAGGAATAACTTTGTCCAAATTAAGCAAACAATTAACCACATTAGCAAAACAAGGGGGCGGAAGTTTTAAAACCGTTGCGGATCGCTTGAAAATAGCCTCTCGCATTGCGGATAGAATGGCAAAACTGAATATTCAAATTCGTGATGTAAAACATATCAAAACAAACCATATCGAACTTTATATCAAAAATCGGCAGGAAGAAGGCATTTCAAAAAGAACACTTCAAAACGAAATGGCAGGCATTAGGAATATTTTAGCAGTTGCTGGTAGAAAAAAGCTTGCTTCACCTCAACATGAAAAACTCAGTAATCATGTGCTTGGTTTATCAAATGCGAGCCGTGATGGTACGAAAGTGGCTATTAGCGAAGAACGGTATTTGTCTGTTTTTCATCATGTAGAAAAGCAAGATATGGGGGTTGCAATGACCATGCAACTAGCACGTTATTTCGGCCTAGTACTTTTAATAGTTTTCTAATTCCTCGTCCTCCCCGTGAAATATTTACTTTAGTACTTATTTTATCCGGATCTATATAGCTATTAAGACCATTAACAGAGCAAAGGGCATAGAAGCGAAGATTTGCTGAGTATTTTAAAAAAGTATTTTTTCTATCCGAATTTATCCAACCTATCATATCTAATATATCATCATAATGTTTACGTAAAAGATTACAACTTGCATGAGCACCATAAATAGGGGTCTTATAATTGGGTTTTCCTGTATATGGATCATCATAATGAAATTTCCAAATTGCTTCATGATGGGATAATCGGTTACGTAATGTTTTAATTCTAACAAATATATCATGAATAGTTGAGCGTTCGTAACCCATTGGTGCATTTGGAAATACTATAGGTGTAAGATTTGGCCAAAGGAGTCTATATCCATGTGTATCTTCGTATACTGATGTGAGTAAATGAACCCAGAATCCAAAAGTTAAACCTGAAATGATTCTATCTGGGGGTGGTTTTTCTCGTTATAAAATCGATATTTATTCTGATATAAATAATCTATTATTATCATTCTATTTATATAGCAATCTATTTATTTTATTGTTCATCTTTTAAAATGAACCGATTATAATTCTTTTTTCCCTAAAAAATATTTTTTGTTTGATTATTTTATGAAGCTTATAGACTTATTATATTTGAATCTAATTTATAATGAAAATGTCTACAATAAACTTAATATTAATGATTAATAAAATAAATTAGGTATTCAAGGTCACTTGCAACATAAAAGTTATATTGCATCATGGTTAAAAACACTTAAAGAAGATCATAAAACCATATTTAGAGTAGCTCGGTATGCTAAGGAGGCATTTGAGTATTTAATATTAAATACGAATAAAAAATAATTATTATTTAGCAAAGTAATATAACGATAATAGATAGAAAAAGGCTTCCGTTTTAGGAAGCCTTTTTATCTTTCGGCAACGGAGTTAAAGGCCAAATAGCTTCATACTGTTCTGCGTATTCTATTCAGTGAATTTATCGTCATTAAATTGAAAGTTAACGAGCGAAAAATAGTATTTAATATGAATTTTATACTGGATTAACTTTTATATTAAATATCTATTATTTAATAGTATTGTTTATTTTATTAAAGCTTATTATCATAAATGGAACTTTATATGTTAAATCTGAAATTACGTTTTCAGCGAATAGGTTTATTCAAAAAAATTAAAAAAGAAATAAATTTAGAAACTCCACCAAATTCTATTTTACCCATATCATTAAACGAGCTTCTTTTATCATCTCATCGTCAACAATTATTAAAATCACTTTGGAATTCATCTTCATTGTCTCAATAGGCTTATATCCAGTTTTATAAAATACCCTTAGAGCAATGTATTTTCTTGATACAACAGTTCCCATTAAGTGAAAAGGGAGCCTATAACTATTTAGGTGAAATGGTTGATTACATGCTTGAAGTTGTAACACGTGCCTCGAAGTTATCTAAAAATTACATGCTTCCTATTGGAGCTTCACCAGAGGAACAAGCTGAACAAAGTACAGTATGGCATGCTGTTATTGTTTATCCCTCGTTGTTTTCTTGTGCGGAATATTTATGTCATTTTGAAGTTGAATTAAAAAGTGGAAAACGATGGTTTCCATTGCAGGAGTCATTAACTGAGCCTTATCGATTTCGATTTATCTCTGAAGTATCACAAAATCAAATGAGATGTTTTGGTGCGATGCTCGCATGGAAAATAATTCCACCCGATGCAATAAATTGGTTAAGCCAATATCCTAAAGTGCTTGAGGCGCTATCAATGTATTTAACAGGATTTAGAGAACAAACAGGTATCGTGGACGAAATTATTTCTAAAGCAGTAACCCTAACACTTGCTAGAACTTGAAGAAAAGCAAGGTTATGGGTATGTGTGTGATGGGCGAAAAAATGCATTATATCCTGCGTGGTTTTGGATGACGGCAATGAATGTGTTTCGTTATACCGCCATTCGCCAAGGGCAACTTCTGCACATTAAGCTGAATGATATTAATCTTGAAGAGAAGTGGATCCATTTATGTGAGGAGGGGGCTAAAAATCACCGTGAACATCGGGTACCGATTGTTTCCGCGTTATACCCATCACTAGAAAATTTAGTGAAAGAAGCACAAAAGGTAGGAGTAGAACCGACAGACCAAGTCTTCAATGTTGGGTGGTTTGATTTAATGAAAAGGAAGAAACATCCCAAGATCATGGGCGAATACCCATTAAGCTCATTTTTTAAACGCTTATCAGCAGAATGTAACTTTATCATATCACCACATCGCTTTCGACATACTGTCGCAACGCATATGATGCAATCACCAGAACGTAATCTTTATGTTGTGAAAAGGCTATTAGGTCATGCCAGCATTACATCGACATTAGAATACATTGATGAAAGTGTTGATAACTTGCGAGATATATTAGAAGCAGAATTGATGTGATGAAAATAACAGGAGGAGTATCAAGATTTGACAGTGATTAGGAAAAAAAGTAAAAGTTACAAATAAAAAAAACAGCCTTGGTTTGAGCAAGACTGTTTATTCAAAGCTTTTAATAAATTTTAACAACAGATAACTTACGTTAAATTTGTGTCTTATCTTAGCTTTTTTGCCCTCTCAGTGATTTAACTCACTGACGAACAAATGAAAGATGGTGCCCGAACTCGGAATCGAACCAAGGACACGGGGATTTTCAATCCCCTGCTCTACCGACTGAGCTATTCGGGCAACGGGGCGTATTAAACCCGATATTGCTTTTCTCGTCAACGTTATTTATCACAAAACTGTTTGATTGCTGTTTTTTTAAACTTATTGGTTAATAAAACGCTATTTATCGCGAAGAAAGAGTAAAAACAAAGCTGAACATAGTTTGTAGTAGCTAGAATTATGGTGACAAAAAATACAATAAGACGGTTTCTTGGCTAGTAACAACAAACAAAGCTTACCCAAATTGATTGAGTAAGCTTTGTTTCTTTAGAGCAAATAATAATTAACGATAGTTGCGTTGAGCCGTACTGACTTTCTCAAGATAACGACGAGATTGGTCGGCAGGGTGCTTATTACGTAACGTGGTATACACTTGCGTAGGCTCTAAGTTGTTAATCATAGCGGCTGCTTGTTTCTTATCGCTATGGAATATGCGTAAGACGCTGCCAGCTCCACCATTGTAAGCCTGTATAACGGCGTAACGGCGGGAAATAGGATCTTTGATATCACCAAGGTAGCTGTTTTGCAGTATTGAAATATAAGCAGCTCCCGCATCGATATTATTAGCAGGATCGAACAAGTAACTGCGGCTTGGTTGCCCTGATTTACCTTGCATGCGAAATACATCTCGTCCTGCCGTTGCTGGCATAATTTGCATTAAACCTAATGCGTCTGAACTACTGACTGCATAAGGGTTAAAACTTGATTCAATTTGCATAATAGCTAGGATAAGCGAAGGTTCAACACCATATTTAGCTGCCGCTTGTTGGACTAATGGTAAGTATTTATGTGCACGTTTATCAAGGTGATTAGGGACTAAATTAATGGTGACATACCAAATTGTATTTATACCAGATTGGCGTTTTTGTAATTTATTGGCAATCAGATAATCAGCAAACTTATTGGCTCGCCATTCCCAGCGTATAGGCTGACCTGTATTATCAAGAACCTGTCCTGATAAAAAAGGTTCTGTACTGTGAGGGATGTTATTGACATCAGAATAGAGGTCTATAGAGCCAGGATCTTCACCCATTAATAATGTAGTGACAATCGCCTTATGTAATTGGAATTGAGGAGCATCACCACCTAGTGTTTCTATCGTGATGGTACCTGCTTCAAAGTTAATATGGCTACGGGTTTTATAAGCGTCAGTATATTTTACGTAGTCTTTAGGGCCGGCTATTAAAACTTCCTTCATCCCCCAAATCATTTCGATATTATTGGCAAATTGCCCCATAAGAATATCGAATGCATTGGTGTCCTTTGCGTAATCAGGTTCAAATGTCTTAGAGGGTTGGCTACTACATGAAATGAGTAGTGGGGCGATAATTAGCAAGAGAAGGATTTTTTTCATGGTCAATTGCATCGCTATGGTGAATAAAAGACCAGAGCCTTAAAGGCTCTGGAAAAGTGAATATTATTTTTCAGGTGGGGTGTAGCCGTCAATATGAACATCATGACCTTCAAATAAAAATCGTACCATTTCTTGTTCTAATAGTTTGCGATCTTCTGGATTCATGGTGTTGAGTTTTTTCTCATTGATCAACATCGTCTGTTTTGTCATCCACTGAGTCCATGCTTCTTTTGAGATCTCATTGAAAATGCGCTTTCCAATTTCTCCTGGGTACAACTGAAAATCAAGTCCATCAGCTTCTTTGTTTAGGAAAGTACAAAAAATAGTTCTGCTCATAATACGTCCTCAATATCGCAGGGATTAGCTTAGGCTAATTGTCTAAGTAAATTCTCTACAGGCGCCGCTAACCCAACGGTTGCAGGTGTCTGTAAGTTATACCAAAGTCCTTTTTGCTCCTCCATCATAGAGGTAAACGTCGAGAGTTTTACGCAAATTGGCACAATATCTAAATGAAAGTGGCTAAAAGTATGTCGAAATGAAATCAGTTGTTCTGATTCATTATTTTCTAGTCCATGCTCAGTTAGCCACAGTTCTAAAAGCGTTTTTGTCTCAAACTGAGGAAAGGCAAATAACCCACCCCATATTCCTGCTGGTGGTCTTTTATCCAACCAAACAAGATTATCATATTGTAAAATAAGAAAATAAGTTGTTTTTTCTGGGATAACTTTTTTCGGTTTTTTTCCAGGATAATCCGCCCAATTGTTTTGAGCATAAGCGATACAACCTGTATTTAATGGGCATAGATCACATTTAGGTTTGCTTCTAGTACAAACCATTGCACCTAAATCCATCATTGCCTGATTAAAATACTCAACACCAACAGTTGGGGTGACGTTTTCACTGATCTCCCACAACTTATTTTCAACTTCTTTTTTACCTGGCCAGCCTTCAACGGCATAACAACGAGCTAAAACACGCTTCACATTACCATCAAGGATTGGATAAGGTTTTTTCAATGATAACGATAAAATAGCACCAGCGGTTGAACGGCCAACACCCGGTAAAGCACAAACGTCCTCAAAGGTATCAGGAAAATGCCCTTGATGTTTATCTACAATGTGTTGTGCTGCTTTATGCAAGTTTCGGGCTCTTGCGTAATAACCAAGGCCTGTCCATAAATGAAGCACTTCATCTAATGGTGCTTTAGCTAACGCAACGACATCAGGAAAACGTGAAATAAAACGCTCAAAATAAGGAATAACCGTTGCAACTTGGGTTTGTTGTAACATTACCTCAGATAACCAAACGTGATAAGGCGTTTTTTCTTGCTGCCAAGGGAGCGTTTTACGCCCATATTTATGATACCAATTGAGTACGACTTGCGAAAATTGCAGTGCTTCCATCATGTTTTATTTTATTAACTCATGTTCTGATTAAGGTAAGATTGCACCACAGTGAGAATAAACTGTAAACACTCTTAATATTTATCTTATAGAGTGATGCTTCTATAAGTGACTCTTGCTAAACTTAGGGATCTTTGGATAATGTCGGTTAAGTTTATACCATAGCGACATTATAACGATTTTAAGTAAATAATTGGCCTAACGACTGACAGTATTAGACATGATCAAGAATGTAATTTCTCCGGAATTCAATGAAGAAGGGCGTGCTTTACGGCGCGTTCGTAGTTTTGTTCGTAGACAAGGCCGTTTAACTCCTCGTCAAGAGCAAGCATTAGAAATGCAGTGGCCTGTTTTTGGCATTGAATATCAACCGGAACCCATCGACTTCAGTCAGGTTTTTGGACGCGAAGCACCTGTTATTTTGGAAATTGGCTTCGGAATGGGCGCATCGCTCGTGACTATGGCAAAAAATACGCCAGAAAATAATTATTTCGGTATTGAAGTGCATGCGCCAGGTGTGGGAGCTTGTCTTGCAAGTGCTGAAGAAGAAAAAGTAACTAATTTGCGAGTCATGTGTCATGATGCGATTGAAGTACTCAATCACATGATCCCAGATAATAGTTTAAAAATGGTTCAGTTATTCTTTCCTGATCCATGGCACAAAGCGCGCCATAATAAGCGCCGTATTGTTCAAGTGCCTTTTGCAGAATTGATTTTAAAAAAATTAACGTTAGACGGTGTTTTTCATATGGCAACAGATTGGGAACCATATGCAGAACATATGCTTGAAGTGATGACAAGTGTTGAAGGTTATCAGAATTTGTCAGAAACTCAGGATTATGTACCACGACCAGAAACACGCCCAGTGACTAAGTTTGAGAAACGTGGTCATCGTTTAGGGCATGGTGTATGGGATCTTATGTTCAAGAGGGTAAAATAATGGCTAAACAACGTAGTCGCCGTTTACGCAAAAAAATGCGTATCGATGAATTTCAGGAATTAGGTTTTTCAGTTAAATGGACTTTCCCAGAAAATACCCCAATTGAGGAAGTGGATCGCTTTGTTGATGAACTGATCCTCAAAGTCATTGAGCCAAATGGGCTGGCATTTGATGCAAGTGGTTACCTGAGCTGGGAAGGTTTAATCTGCTTACAACAAATTGGTAAATGTACAGAAGAGCATCGCCAATTAGTCGAAAACTTCCTAAAAGAGAATAAAATGCAAGATGTACAGACCTCTGAATTATTTGACGTTTGGTGGGACTGATAGAAAGTTATACATTTAGCAAATAATTACAAGGGCATCCAAAAGGATGCCCTTGTCTGTCTGGGGAAGGGACTGTGACTACAACGTTATCTAACGCATTACTGTCAGATATTTTGCAACAAATTCGCCCATTAATCGGGCAAGGAAAAGTCGCGGATTATATCCCCGCGTTAGCCCAAGTATTGCCAGAACAGCTTGCTATGGCTGTTTATACGGTGGATGGCGAACTCTATCAATCGGGTATGGCAGACAAGCGTTTTTCTATTCAATCCATATCTAAAGTGCTTAGTTTGACACTCGCTTTAACTCGTTATGAAGAAGATGAAATTTGGCAACGTGTAGGAAAAGAGCCTTCAGGTCTGCCTTTTAATTCCTTAATACAGTTAGAGATGGAAAAAGGGATACCTCGGAATCCTTTTATTAATGCGGGTGCTATTGTTATCACTGATATGTTGCAGTCTCGATTAAGTGCACCAAAGCAAAGAATGTTAGAAGTTATTCGCTTTCTAACTGATGCTCCTGATATTTGTTATAACTCAGTAGTGGCTAAATCAGAGATGGAGCATCTTAGTCGAAATGCATCAATTGCTTATCTGATGAAATCTTTTGATAATTTTGAAAATGATGTTATCACGGTGCTGGAAACTTATTTTCACTATTGTTCAATAGAAATGAGTTGTACTGAATTAGTTCGATGTTTTAGCTATTTAGCTAATCAGGGTGTAAGTGTTGGAAATAAAAATCAGATTATTACGCCAAGACAGACCCGACAAATAAATGCGTTAATGTTAACTTGTGGTATGTATGATGGTGCCGGTGAATTTGCATTTCGTATTGGGATACCGGGAAAATCAGGTGTTGGAGGTGGCATTGTTGCTGTCGTTCCAGATGCTTTTACCGTTGCAGTTTGGTCACCAGAGCTGGATAAATCAGGTAACTCATTAGCAGGTTGTGCAGCACTTGAATTATTAGCAAACAAAGTAGGGCGCTCGATTTTTTAGCCATGTTTTCAGGAGAGTTGTTATGAATTTAAGAAATATTGCTGTAGCACTGTTTTTTGTTGCAGGCTCTGCCAATGCATCCCCCAGTTTTGATTGTGCTGTAATGCCAAAAGATGATTTGCGCATAACCTCTGAATTTGTTGAAGTTGCAGGTTCACATGGTTTAATGGTCATTTATCCTGATGGCACATTACTCCAAAATGAAAAAAGCGCCACATTGACGCCACAACAACAAGAGTTAGCAAAAAAGTATCAAGCCACAGTTAGACGAGACGTACCTTGGTTAAGAACTGAAACCGGGGTAAAACTGCAAGATTCTCGCAAAGTGCTCGATAAAGTGGTGATTGAAGCTTTTGGTAAAGAAAGCAACATCCTCAATAGATTAAGTCGGTTAGAGAAAGATCTTAATCAACAAATGGATAGAGTGGTTAGCATAGAACCTAATAACATCACCTTTCATGCTCAAGCTATTAAAGAAGTTGAAGCCAAAGGCCGTGAAATCGTAGAGAATAGTCTTGGTGGTATGTTGCAAGACAGCATTAATGAATTGGGGAAAAAACAGTTATTAGCGGCTGCTGGTGGCGACAGTAAAAAAGCCTTAGGTGGATTATTAGGAAGCTTAGATGGTTTCCAAAAAATCATAGATCAGGAGTGGAAGCAGCAAGAAGCTGCATTTACTCAATTTGGTCAGCAAGCTTGTAGTAAAATAACTCAGATGGAAAACCAACATATCGAACTTATTAATTCATTAAATATGAATAAATAATAGCGTTATATTCCTTGTAATTAATAAGCTTTATAAATTGTGAACTCACAATAATTGAAAATAATAATGAAAATCATTCCTATTCAATTGACTTGTGAGATGAGCTGTTTACAATGCCCTGTTTGAGTATTCCACTTAAACAGGGCAAAATTAATGAAGAAGATCCTTCCTTTAGTTATCGCATCTATCCTTTCTGTAACGAGTTTCTCTGCGTTAAGCAAAACGCCAATTGAATATCAACCTAACCAAGTTATTAATCAGCAGAATGACAAGATAGTGATTAAACACTTGTTAGGTGAAACAACGGTCGCTAAAAACCCATCCAAAGTGGTCCTATTTGATTTTGGCCTCTATGATTCTTTAGTTCAGTTAGGCTTAGCCGATAAAGTGGTTGGGTTGCCGTTAGGTAATGCCCCTGCTTACATTAAAGGTAGTATTGCAAGTAATGTTGCTAATGTCGGTGGTATGAAAGCGCCAGACTTAGAAAAACTAGCTGAAATTAAACCTGATTTAATCATTATTACTGGTCGCCAAGGTGCGTCTTATGAAGCTTTAGCGAAAATTGCACCTACTGTTAATTTAGGTACTAATAGCGCTAATTATCTCAATTCAGTTGAGTCGAATATAAAATTATTAGGTGAGTTATTTGATAAACAGCAAGCGACTCAAGAACAAATTACTAAATTAAATAACGTTATTGAGCAAGCTCAGAAAAAAGCTACTGAATCTGATAAAAAAATATTAGTGTTGATGCATAATGCTGGTAATTTAATGCCTAATAATCAAAGTGTTGTTTATGATGTTGTTAAGGCAAAAAGAGCCGAGTTACCACCTGTAGCAGAGGAAGATAAAGGTAAACGTCGTGTAGTTACATCAGAAATGATCGCAAAAGTTAATCCAGATGTTATTTTAATTGTGGATCGTAGCGAAGCCATTGGTGCGGGTAAATTAGAAAAAGCCGCATTTGAAGATGATGCTATCAAAACAACTTCAGCTTATAAAAATGGTGGTATTGTTTATCTGCAAGCTGATCTTTGGTATCTCTCTGGCGGTGGTTTAGATAGCTTAACTAAACAGATTGAAGCAGTAGAAAGTGCACTTTAATTGATTAATCTTTAAAGTTTGTTATTAAAGAAAAATGCCCAACTGAGAATAACAGTATGGGCATTTTTTAAGCTAGCTATTTCAAATCATTAATATTAAAGAAATAGTTCAAGCAATGAGTTGAGGAACAGCTTGCCATGAGGTGTAATTTGCCAATGAGTGTCTGTTTCACTGATATAACCTAAAGCCAATGCTTCATCTATCTGATCGCGAATAACCTCTTCAGAAAGCCCCGTATAATTGCTGAAATCTTGTCTTGGAAATGCTTCTAATAGGCGAAAACGGTTCATAAAAAATTCAAATGGACGGTCATCATTATCAACAAAATGTTGCTGATCGAGATAACGGCCTTCCATAAAACCTTTAGGGTGCTTGGTTTTTACTGTTCGCATTATGCGACCATCTTCAAAACTTATTTTTCCATGAGCACCACAGCCAATACCTAAATAATCTCCAAAACGCCAATAGTTTAAGTTGTGCTCACATTGAAAACCCGGTTTGCAATATGCTGATGTTTCATATTGTTGATAGCCTGCAGCTGTCAATAATTTATCGCCTTCTGAGAAAATATCCCACAACATATCATCGTCAGGTAATTTAGGCGGGCGGGAACCAAATTGTGTGTTGGGTTCAATGGTTAATTGATACCAAGACAAATGTGGTGGGGATAATTCTATTGCTTGCTGTAAATCCGAAAGCGCTTGAGATAATGATTGGTCTGGTAATCCATGCATTAAATCTAAATTAAAACTACGTAAGCCTAATTCTTTGGCTAAACGAGCTGCATTTTTAGCTTCATCTGCATCATGAATGCGCCCTAAGCGAATAAGTTTATCATTGCCAAAACTTTGCACACCAATAGAAATACGATTTACACCAGCACGTTGGAATCCGGCAAAGCGTTCAGCTTCTACGGTTCCCGGATTTGCTTCCATGGTAATTTCTGCATTAGGGTTAACAGCTAAGCGTTCTTTAACACCATAAAGCAAATCAGCCATTGATTCAGCACTTAATAAACTAGGTGTTCCACCACCAATAAATATCGTTTGAACTTCACGAGAACCGACGTGAATAAGATCAGCATCTAAGTCATTGAGTAAATGTTGCACATATTCCTGATGTGGTACTTCACCTTTTAGTGTGTGTGAATTGAAATCACAATAAGGGCATTTTTGTACACACCAAGGAATATGAATATATAAACTTAATGGGGGCAACTTAAGCATTCTTAAGGGCATCCAACATTAATTTAAGTGCTTTACCACGATGCGAGTGCTGATTTTTTTGCTCTTTAGTTAATTGCGCTGCAGTGCAATTTAACTCTGGAACAAAGAAAATAGGATCATAACCAAATCCACCTTCACCATGCATTTCTGTGCTTAATACACCATGCCAAATACCATGGAAAATCAGAGGTGTTGGATCGTTTTCATGGCGCATATAAACCAATACACAATTAAATTGCGCTTGGCGTTTTTCAGTAGGTACATCTTTCATTGCATTAAGCAATTTATCCAGATTTTGCTGATCATTTGCATCTACACCTGCATAGCGTGCTGAGTAAATTCCTGGTGCACCACCTAAAGCATCAACCGAAATTCCTGAGTCATCGGCAATTGCAGGTAAACCGGTTACTTTTGCTGCATAACGCGCTTTAATTAGCGCATTTTCGACAAAAGTTAAGCCAGTTTCTTCAACTGAATCAACACCAAGCTCTGTTTGAGCAACAATATCTAAACCAAAATCAGAAAGCAAAGAGGCTAGCTCTTTGACTTTTCCCTGATTTCCTGTTGCGAGCACCACTTTTTGCATGAGTGTTATCCTTAGTAAAGGGTTGCGCTAAGTAACCATTGTAAAACGTCTACACGCAGATAATTCAGAGCGTAAAGCACGAGAATAACAATCATTGCAGAGAAATCTAAACCGCCCATTGCCGGAATTACACGACGAATAGGTGCCATTAATGGCTCTGTTAATTGATATAAAAGATGATCAATTGGATTACGACCTTGGCTTACCCAGCTAAGGATAGCGCGGATAATGATCAACCAAAAAATCATCTTACCTGCTGCTGTAAGTAGTTCAATAAAAGCAAATGGAAACATTAAAGATAAAGGAAATGATGTTCCAGATAGATAAGATGGAATAATAATACCTAGTAGAATTAATACATATGCCAGTAAAACGGAGGCTGTATCAATAGGGCCAATAGAAGGAATTACACTTCTTAATGGGCGAACAATTGGCTGTGTGATCTTGACGATAAATTGTGAAAAAGGATTATAAAAATCAGCTCTAACACATTGCATCCAAACACGTAATAAAAGTACGGATGTATAGAGTTGAAGAAGAGTCAGAATGACGAAATTTAAAAAATTCATTAGTTGGCCCTGATGAAATTAAAATTGTTTTTCCATTTCTTGCGCACGTTTAATCGCAGCTTGCATGGCAGAAGCGACGTTTTCAGGTAATTTACCTTCATAAAACTGCATAAGCGCAGCGGCTGTCGTTCCACCTTTTGATGTTACCTGCTCGCGTAAAGTTGAGAAAGGTAGCATATGTTGCTTTTCAGCCAAGGCAGTAGAGCCACTTGCCGCTTGTTGCACGATGGCTCTTGCTACATCAGGTGAAAAACCTAAACGTTCAGCTTCTTGTTGCATTGATTCCATAAACAAGAAGAAATAAGCGGGTGCACTACCAGCAACGGCGATAATATCATTGATGGCAGATTCTTGCTCTACCCAAACAGTTGTTCCGACACTTTTCATTAATTCATCGGCGAATTGTTTATCTTGAGATGAAAGTGAATGGCACGCGAACATACCACTTAAGCCTTTACCTACGAGTGCAGGCGTGTTTGGCATAATACGAACGAGTTGTAATTGAGCTGCAAAATAGTCGTTATAACGTGTAGCAGGAATGCCAGCAGCGATAGTGAGGACTAACTTTTTACTCATATCAATATTTTGTAAGGGCTTACAAACTTCTTCCATCATTTGAGGTTTTACAGCCAGTATAATGACATCCGCTTTTTTCACTGCGCTAATATTGTCATTAGTACTATGGATACCAAACTCTTTCTCTAAAGGCTCTCTGCGAATGGCAGAAGGAGAGCTGACGGTTATTTTATGTGCTGGATATCCACCTTGAATCAATCCAGCAATAATGGCTTGAGCCATATTTCCAGCGCCAATAAAAGCGATGTTACGATGTTCCATATAAACCTCTATTTTTACTTAGTCGAGTAATCTCTTGCGCCAAAAATTGCTGTACCAATACGAACAAGTGTTGAACCACAAGCAATAGCAGCATCCATGTCACTCGTCATTCCCATAGATAATGTATCTATGTTGGGATATTGAGATTGTAATTGCTTAAAGGCAAGATGCATTTTTTCTAATACTTCAACTTGTTTGTCATAATTACTTTCAGGTGCGGGAATAGCCATTAATCCACGTAATTTAATGCTTGAAAGAATAGAAATTTGTGCTGCTAGCCCATCAAGTTCAGTGAGATTAATACCTGATTTGCTGTTTTCATCACTAATATTGATTTGAATAAGTACATTTAATGGTGGCAATGAAGTAGGACGTTGATCACTTAATCTTTGAGCGATTTTTAATCTATCAATGGTATGGCACCAATCAAAATTTTCAGCAACAAGGCGTGTTTTATTTGACTGTAGAGGACCGATAAAGTGCCAAACTAAAGTGTGGTTATCAGCAAAATAATTGATTTTATCAACGCCTTCTTGGACATAGTTTTCACCAAATTCAGTTTGTCCACACGCGATTGCTTTTTCGATGTCGCTCGCAGGTTTTGTTTTGCTCACTGCAAGTAGTGTTATTTCTTCTGAAGAACGGCCGCATTTCTGCGCTGCTGTGTCAATGTGAGACCTGACATTGACGAGATTCTGTTTAATAGTATTCATGGCAACTCAGGAGATAATAAGATGAAAATGGAAAATTTAATTGCGTATAGTGTAAAGCATAACGCCTCTGATCTGCATCTTTGTTGTGGCGATGTACCACGATTACGGATCAATGGAATACTTTATCAACAAAATCAATGTAAACCTATCACTTCCGATAGTCTACTTGCATGGCTCAAGCCTTTTTTGACGGATGCCCAAAAGCAAATTTTTGAGAATGAAGGGCAGATTGATACAGCACTTACGTTGCCCTGTGGGCAACGGCTTCGTATTAATTTGTTTCGCCAACAAAAAGGTGTTTCAGCGGTATTAAGGATCATTGAAACACAAATACCTTCTTTAGATAAACTTCGAGTACCCAAGTCGGTTTCAACATTATTAGATAACTATTCTCATGGGCTTATTTTAGTTACTGGGGCTACAGGCAGTGGAAAGTCATCGACATTAGCTGCGATGATTGATCATTTAAATCAATATCAACGTCAGCATATTTTGACACTAGAAGATCCAATCGAATTTATACATAGCAATAAACAAAGTGTTGTTCAGCAACGAGAGGTTGGACGCGATGTGAAAAATAGTGCAAGTGCAATAAAGAGTGCTTTACGTCAAGATCCTGACGTTATTATGCTCGGTGAGTTAAGAGATGCACAAAGTATTAAGTTAGCTTTATCCGCAGCTGAAACAGGGCATTTAGTTCTAGCTACTTTGCATACTCAAGGCGCAACACAAACACTTGAACGTGTTACTAACGTATTTGCAGGTAATGAGCGTCAATGGATTTCATCACAATTAGCATGCAGTTTGAGGGCGATAATTTCACAAGAGTTGGTACCTTCAACTGAAGGTGGGCGAGTGGCATTATTTGAAATAATGCAGGTTACGCAGGGCATTTCGCATCTTATTAGAGAAGGGAAATATCACCAAGTAACAACATTAATGCAAACGGGTAGTGAATATGGCATGCAAACCTTCATGTTAAGTCGCCAGCAACGTCAACATGAAGGATTAATTCAACGAGATTGATTGCTTAAGAGTGAGATTAACAAGACCTGTCGTTTTGCATGACGTGCACTTGTTAGCATTGCTGTTCAAACCAGCTTTCAAGAATAATAACGGCAGATGTTGCATCCACACTGCCTTTATCTAATGAACGATAGCCACCACGCTCAAAAAGGTGAGAACGAGCTTCAACTGTACTAAGGCGTTCATCATGCAAGGCAATTTGTACACCAAATCGACCATGTAGGCGATTGGCAAATTTTTTTGCTTGGGTTGTGACTAATTGCTCTGTGCCATCCATATTAAGAGGTAAACCCACAATGACTAAATCAGGTTGCCATTCTTTTATGATTTTTTCGATCTGAGACCAATCAGGAATGCCGTCTTTGGCTTTAAATGAAGCTAAAGGTCTAGCAGTTCCTGTGATTTCTTGACCAATAGCAGCACCAATACTTTTAGTGCCAAAATCAAAGCCCATTACTGTTCTGTTTGACATTATGCGTGACCCGCTATAGGCGAAATAGTATGGATATTAATCCCAATTAATTCAGCGGCTTTATGCCAACGTTCAGCAATAGGGGTATCAAAAATAATCTGAGGCACAGCTTCAACTGTAAGCCAACTATTTTCTAAAATCTCTTTCTCTAACTGACCTTGTTCCCAGCTGGAATATCCCAAAGAAACTAATGTTTTTTCTGGTTGTCTTGCTGTGCCTAAGGTTTCTAATACATCTTTGGATGTTGTGATCATGGTGCTGTCACTGATTTTTATGCTAGAGCTAAAACCTGACACCGGAGTATGTAAGATAAAACCATGCTCTTCTGCAACTGGACCTCCTGACATCACAGGTTTTTGTAAGCTAATCGCTTCGTCTCTGTCCGTTGAAAAAATCTCTAGTTGATCTAATACGCCTTCCACTGAGATATCTTCGATAGGTTTATTAATAATTAAGCCCATCGCACCGTTTTCATTATGTTCGCAAACATAGACGACCGAACGCTCAAATAACGGATCGCTTAATGAAGGCATAGCAATAAGAAAATGGTTAAGTAAATTCATAATAGTAATACTGTTCCCTGATCATTTTTAGTAAAAAACCTAGCCCTTTTATACATTGTATTTCTTAATGTATACCATCTATTTATATGTAGGGGCTAGGTTCAGACTTTTAAACCCTTTAGCGGGGGGATTAAAAGTTAGTTTTTCTTATTTAGGCGTACTTCAATTGCATCCATTAGCATACCTGTTACAGATACATCAGGATAAGCAGCTTCAATTTCACGCGCACAAGTTGGGCTTGTGACGTTAATTTCAGTCAAACGATCGCCAATAACATCTAAGCCAACAAAAATAAGGCCTTTTTGCTTAAGAATAGGTGCGACTTGACGTGCAATTGCCCAATCACTCTCTGTTAATGGGCGAGCTTCACCACGACCACCAGCCGCTAAATTGCCACGAGTTTCCCCTTTTGCAGGAATACGTGCTAAGCAATAAGGAACAGGTTCGCCGTCTACAACAAGAATGCGTTTATCACCATCAACAATTTCAGGTAAGAAATTTTGCGCCATACAGAAACGATGGCCATGGTCTGTGAGTGTTTCGATAATGACACCTACGTTAGGATCGTCTTTTTTCAAACGGAAAATAGATGCGCCACCCATACCGTCTAATGGTTTGAAGATCACATCACCGTGTTTTTCATGAAAAGCACGTAAATGTTTAGCTTCACGGGTAACTAAAGTATCTGGTGTTAATGTTGGGAACCACGCTGTGAAGAGTTTTTCGTTACAATCACGCAAGCTTTGTGGCTTATTAACAATGAGTGTTCCCATTTCTTCTGCACGCTCTAAAATATAGGTTGCGTAGATGAACTCGGTATCAAAAGGCGGATCTTTACGCATTAAAATAGTATCAAGTTCACCTAAAGCAATATCTTGCTCTTGGCCAAATTCAAACCATTTTTTGGGGTTTTCTTCTACACTGAGTAAACGAGTATGAGCGCGAGCTTCACCTTGATGTAGGTAAAGATCGTTCATTTCCATATAATGAATTTCCCAACCACGGCGCTGTGCTTCTAATAGCATGGCAAAGCTGGTGTCTTTTTTGATTTTGATGGATGAAATTGGATCCATCACAATACCTAATTTAATCATTACTTCTCCTTTATCCCAGATCGCCGAACCGAACCTGCAAAGCGGTGATTGCGGTGAGCGCTGTTGTTTCAGTTCTTAATACACGAGGACCTAATAAAATATCAGTAAAATGGTGCTCTGCTGTCATGGCTATTTCTTCGGGGGAAAGCCCACCTTCAGGGCCAATCAATAAGCGCACTTTTTTAACAGGTAAGGGTAAGGTATTAATACTTTGGTTTGCTCTAGGGTGTAAATTGAGTTTTAAACTATCATCATTTTGAGCACACCATTCTTCTAATGATATCACTGGCATCAATTGTGGAAGTGTATTTCTACCACACTGTTCACAGGCTGAGATAATAATTTTTTGCCATTGTTGATGTTTTTTCTCTAAACGGCTTGGATCTAGTTTAACACCACAGCGCTCTGAGATCAGTGGCGTAATTGTATTTACACCTAACTCTACTGATTTTTGAATAGTAAACTCCATTTTCTCACCTCTAGACAATACTTGCCCTAAATGGAGGTCGAGAGGGGATTCTTTATCATCAACAATGCCTTCATTTACTTGCACTGTGACTGACTTTTTTGTGCTTTCAATGATTTCGGCATCAAACACCTGGTTTGAACCATCAAACAATGCCAGTTTTTGCCCTGTAGACATTCTTAATACACGCCCAACATGATTAGATGCTTCGTCATCTAATGTTGTTTGCGTGCCTGTTGTGAGTGATTCTGGATGATAAATGCGAGGAATACGCATAACGTGAAACCCTTACGTAAAAGATGGTTAACCGTGATAAATAAAATATGTGATATGCATCATACGCATGACATTATGGCATGCAAGTTATCACTTTGCTTTTATCGTTATTATAGCGTGAGTTTTCTTGCGAGTTTTGTCGCAAAATTTCATGTTTTTAGGGTAATTATAAAAGAATTCTCGGTGTTCAATTTGTTCTCTTATACTGTTAACTAACAGGAGCTGTAAAAAATAAGGAATTGATATTTATGAATTTTATTTATTTTCTTTTTAAACGTGATTTCTTGCTCTCTTTTCTTCGTTGTTTTTTTATGACAATTAAAATTTGTACATTTTATTCATTATTATCTTTATTGCCTAAATCTCGGCGTTATCAGCTTATTTTTAGTTGTTTTGTTATTTTTCTTTATTGGATGTCTTCAATTAATTCATTGTCTTTATTGATAACATTTTCAATGTTAACTTTTTATTTATTAACGCTTTCTATTTTTGATGCGGACTATTTTTTGTTGCCTAATGACTTAACATTTTGGTTGTTATTTTTAGGATTATCAATAAATTATACAACATATGGTTTAGTCCTTTTTCATCATGCTTTTTATGGTTTTTTAATGGGAACGGGGCTGTTTTATGGCATTTATTTATGGGGATATTTTATTTATCAAGAATGTGTATTGGGTTTTGGTGATGTGAAATTGTTTGGTGCAATTGGCGCATGGTGTGGATTTGAAAAATTACCTTATATTCTTTTAGGTGCTTCTTTGTTGGGGCTTTGTGTGTATTGCATCGTATTAATAACCACAAAAGAATATTTAAACAAAGTCGCATTTGGTTCTTGTTTATCTTTTTCGACACTAATGGTGCTTAGTTTCTATTTTTAGTTTATTGATAATTTTATATTTACAACATTTAAAATGGGTAATGTTTTGAATAATAAAGAAGGTAGTGTGCAGAAATACGTAAATAAATCAGCACACTATAAAATTGATTATAGATTTTCTGTTATAAATTGCTGCCAACGTTTTGTATTACCTAAATATTTTTCAACTGATATCAGGTGATAACCTTGAGCATCTTCAATAAATAGTGTCGGAAAACCACGGCCATTAACTTGGCTCATTAATTGCTGTGTTTGACTTAAATGTTGTTGAGTTTGTGCTTTATTAATTTCAGACAGTAAAGATGCAAACTGTTCAACATCAAAGTCTAGCTTTTTCACAATAAATAACAGTGTGTTTTTATCACTGATATTTAAACCGTCAAGGTAATAGGCTTCTTGTAATGCTTTTAATAAATAAACGTCACGCTTTCCCATTATTTGGGCAACAAGAATAGCTGAAATAGGTAACAGAGAGTTTAATACCATTTCTGTGTTACCAAGAGTATCACGGTATGCATGACTAAATACTTGACCTGATAACTGACTAATACGTTCATCAATGGGGGTGACGTGCTCTTTCCATGATTGACCACCGGTTACGGCTCTTGTTGGTGTAAATAAACCACCACCATGTAACTTAATAGCATCTGGAAATATATTACTCACTACTTCAATAAGGGGAGCAATGCCATAACACCAACCACAAAGAGGATCGTAAACATAGTGCAATGTTTTAGTACTATGAGTGTTACCTGTACTGCTTGTTACTGAGGCCATTGCATCTCTCCTTTAAGTACTTTTGCACTGAGCTCTAAGCTTGATTTATCTGCTAAATTCTGATGAGTTTTTTCCATCACTGCAATAAATTCATCTGAATTTTTTGTCTTTTCAAGATTTTTCTCAGCCTCAATTAGATAATTCATTGTAAAGTCAACTGCTTGTAGACTATATGTTACTTTAGGTAAATAGTGGCCTGGAATAACAGTTTTTGGTGAGAGTGATTTTATTTGTTGCAATGCTTTAACCCAATGTTGGCGCTCTGTGATAGTTTGAGTATCTGCTAACCAGACATGAATATTTTCATAAACTAAAACACCCCCCATCACTGCGTTCAGTTTTGGAACATAAAGATATGTTCTATCTGGAGATTGGCTATCTAATCCTTTGATAGAAATAGTCTCTCCTTCAATAGAAAAACTATCGCCTGTTACCTCTTCAGGAATGATGATTTTTTTAGGGGCATTTTCTTTAAGTACTGTGCTCCAGTAGGCCAGTTTTCCTGCTTGGGTTTCGTTGATTGCATTGATTGTGGGCGCAGTTGCAATCACTTTAGCATTTGGAAACGCATCAGTAATAACATCTAATCCAAAATAAAAATCAGGATCTGAATGGCTGATATAAATATAAGTCAGGTTTTTTCCAGAAGCTTTGATCTTATCAACTAAGGCTTGTGCATCATTTTTCTGAAATTGAGCATCAATTAAAACAGCATCTTTATCACCATAAATAATTTCAGAAGAAACAGGAAAAACACTCGCCTCTCCTGGATTATAGATATCTAATGTTAATTCAGTAGCTAATGCTGAAGTTGCGAAGAAGGCGGTTGTTGCAAGTGTTAAAGGAAGTAATTTTTTCATCTTTTGTTTTCTCCATAATGTTGTTGCTGACTATAATATGTTGCATAAAACAAGAGAAAAACCCCATTTCAGGCAATTAATTGTTGCGTAAATCGAGCAAATAAAATGGATAAAATAAAAGCATCAGAAGTTTTTGTGACTATTGTGAAGCAAGGTAGCATGATAAAAGCTGCTGATTATCTAGGCATGTCTAGAGCCATGGTAACTCGCTATTTAAATGAAATGGAGGAATGGGCGGGTGTTCGTTTATTGCATAGAACGACACGCAAACAGAGCTTAACATCTGTTGGTGAGATGGTTTATGAACAAAGTTTGCAATTATTAGAAATGGCAGAACGTATCCCTGCCAATATTCCTAAAGAGCGTCATCAAATTAGTGGGCTTGTTCGTATTACCAGTTCACAATCATTAGCAAATAGCATTTTATCTGTTGCTATTTGTGAGTTTATGCAGCGTTATCCTTTAATTGCTGTCGATTTACAAATTACTAATCAAACAGTGAATTTGGTGGAAGAACGCATTGATATTGCTTTGCGTATTACTAATCATCTTGAGCCTAATTTAATTGCGCGGCCGCTGGCAACATGCCTTTCTGTAGTATGTGCTCATAAAGATTATTTAGTAAAAAAAGGAATACCGAAAACACCGGATGATCTCGCTCAACATCAGTGTTTAACTTATCGTTTTTTTGGTCGTAGCTTGTGGGAATTCAATTTAGGAGATAAGCGTTATTCTGTGCCCGTTGGCGGTAATTTGAGTGCTAATGAATCCGTTGTGTTATTACAGGCAACATTAAAAGGAGCGGGGATATCATTACAGCCTTATTATTCAGCAAAACCTTATCTTGAAAGTGGAGAGTTAGAACACGTTTTAGCTGACTATCAAGCTCAACCTATGGGGATTTATGCTGTTTTAGCAAGTCGGCAAAATATGCCAGCTGCAGTACGTGTATTGCTCGATTTTCTTGTTGAATGGTTTTCATCCTCTTCACATTGGCTTGGTTTATCGGGTAAAGGCGAGCTTTAAGTGTGCAGGGTAATTCGCTAATGCACTTTTCATTACATCAATAAAATAGGAAACCAGCTGTGATGATGGGCGGTGAGATGGGCAAATTAAGCTTATAGTAAAAGGGATTGTAAAACTTAAAGGGCGAATACAAAGTGTTTTATTGAGGTAATCAAGAGCAGTAATAGGGTTAACAATTGAAATGCCGATATTTTCACTGACCATGGCGCAAATAGATGCAGCACTTTGTGTTTCCATGATTAATTGTCGCGTTATTCCTTCTTGAATAAAAACGGTATCAATGAGCTGTCGATAAGTATCATTAACAGATAAGCTGATAAAACGCTCGTTCTGAAAATCAGACGGGTGTAACAATGTTTTTTGACACAATGGATGTGACTTAGGTAAAACGGCAACTTCATTGAGTGTTAAAAGTGTTTCTTGTCGAGTTCCTGCTGGTGTCTGGGTGTGTTCTGTTAATCCTAAATCATAATGTTGAGCAGATAGCCATTCTTCTAACAATGGTGATTCTTGAGGGACTATGGTTAAATTGACATCGGGATGTTGATCAATAAATTGACGACAAATAGAAGGTAGCAATGATTGAGCGAATGCAGGTAAACAAGTGATATTTAGTTCAGCTTGTCGAAAATGACGAATACTTTCAGCAACATTAATGATCCTATCTAAACCATAATAAGAGCGTTGTACTTCTTCAAAAAAGCGTAATCCTTCTGCTGTGGGCTGAAGCCGACCTTTTATCCTGTCAAATAACTTAAATGATAATAAATGCTCAAGACGTGATAACTCTCGACTTACAGTAGGTTGTGAGGTTTTCAGTAATTCAGCTGCTTCAGTGAGATTTTGTGTCGTCATTACAGCATGAAATATTTCAATATGTCGCCAGTTAAAAGGAGCTTTCATTTATTATTCCTATATCACAGATGAATAGAGTGTAGCTTATTTGATATTTTTATTCCTTTTTAAGTTAATTAATAATCATTTTATTCACCAGTGACTTTTATGAGTAAATATTATGACAACATCAATCACTATGGCTCAATATCAACTCGCGCAAACGTATGGAACGCCATTATGGATTTATCAAGGCGATACAATTTCTGAACGTATTGCTCAACTAAAATCGTTTGATGTGGTTCGCTTTGCTCAAAAGGCTTGCTCAAATATTCATATCTTACGTTTAATGAAAGCGCAGGGTGTAAAAGTAGACTCGGTTTCATTAGGTGAAATTGAACGTGCTTTAGTGGCAGGTTATCAAGGCGGTAGAGAAAAAAGTGAGATTGTCTTTACTGCTGATTTATTGGATGAAAGAACTATTGAACGTGTTATTGAGTTAGATATTCCTGTTAATGCAGGTTCTATAGATATGCTTCGTCAATTAGGTGAACGCAATCAAGGGCATGCTGTTTGGATAAGAATCAACCCTGGATTTGGTCATGGACATAGCCAAAAAACTAATACAGGTGGTGAAAATAGTAAGCATGGTATTTGGTTCGATGATGTTCCTGAAGCATTATCTGTGATCCAACAATACAACCTAACTCTAGTTGGTTTTCATATGCATATTGGCTCAGGGGTCGATTATCAGCATCTATCAAGCGTTTGTGATGCAATGGTAGAACAAGTGCTTACCGCTAAGGTTGATATTCAAGCAATTTCAGCTGGTGGTGGATTATCAACGCCATATCAAGAAGGTGATGCTACGGTCGATTTAACTCACTATTTTTCGTTGTGGGATAAAGCACGTCAACGTATTGCACAACATCTTGGTCATGAAATTGAGCTTGAAATTGAGCCGGGACGTTTCTTAGTGGCTGAGTCTGGTGTATTAGTTTCTCAAGTAAGAGCGGTTAAATCGATGGGAAGCCGTCACTATGTACTGGTGGATGCTGGATTTAGTGATTTAATGCGCCCTGCTATGTATGGAAGTTACCATCAGGTTTCAGTTTTAGATAATCATGGGCAAATAAAGCCAATGACAGAATTACAAGAAACTATTGTTGCAGGCCCGCTTTGTGAATCGGGTGATGTTTTTACTCAGCAGGAAGGTGGCACAGTTACCCCTCGTTTATTACCTCAAATTCAAGTGGGTGATTATATAATTATTCATGATACAGGGGCTTATGGCGCTTCAATGTCATCTAATTATAATAGTCGTCCTCTTATTCCAGAAGTATTAATAACAAAAGGGGCTTCTCAATTAATTCGACGCCGTCAAACCATAGAAGAATTATTAGCGTTGGAGTTAAATCTTTAATTAATCCTTTTTATTAGCCTTACTTTTATTGAAATAAAAACACCTCATGACTTATTTAGTCATGAGGTGTTTTGTTTTATTCAGCGGGTGATATGCCCTTCATATAAATAAACTAGGCTGCTTTATCTGTTTTAGTATCACTCGTTTTAGACTTTTTTGCGGGCACCGCCAGTGCATCAAAGTCAAACTCATCAACATTGATACTCCGTAAGCGACTTTGTTCAGCTTTACGTAAAATATCAGCCTCTTCAGGCGTCACTCGTTTATCCGCTAATGCTTTATCTGCTAACTTATCTAATTGAGTAAAATTGAATTTTTTCTCGTAGAGGCGACAAATGCGGTCGAAAATAGGTTCTGCTGCTAAAATATCAAGTAACGCTTCTTCCATTAGACCATGTGGATTGTGTTCACAAGGCGTTAAGAATTGGCCTCTACCAATACGATCGCGAGTTTCAGATGGTTGTTGGATAATTTGGGCCACTTTACTGTCTAGTTTATCAGATGGCAGTTTTTGCGCTTTACCGAGAGGAAAAATAATAGCGCGCATAGTACCTGCGATCATTCGGCTCGGGAAATTACGTAACAGTTCATCAATTGCATTTTCAGCTTGGTATAGACACTCTTTCACACTCCAATGCACTAATGGCAAATCGGCAGTATGACGACCTTCATCTTCATAGCGTTTTAAGGTCGCAGAAGCGAGGAAGATATGGCTTAAAATATCACCCAAACGAGCAGAAATACGCTCACGACGTTTTAAACTTCCACCTAAAACCCCCATTGAAACATCAGATAATAAAGCCATATTGGCACTAAGGCGGTTAATTTGCTGATAGTAACGACGTGTTTCATCATTGGTTGGTGATGCACTTAAACGACCATTAGTGATACCTAACCAAATACTTCGTAAGGTGTTACTTGCAACATGTCCGATATGGCCAAATAAGGCTCGGTCAAAATCATGTAGATTGCTGTCACGTGCTGCGGCGATTTCATCTAACACATAAGGGTGGCAACGGATAGCACCTTGACCATAAATGATCATACTACGTGTTAAAATATTGGCACCTTCAACGGTGATCGCAATAGGCGAACCTTGATAAGAACGGGCAACAAAGTTTGAAGTTCCAAGGCAGATCCCTTTACCACCAACAATATCCATTGCATCAATAACGCCACGTTGTGCTCTATGAGTACAATGATATTTGACGATAGCAGATAAAACGGCAGGTTTCTCCCCTAACATAATACCCGTGGTAATTAAGGTTGCAGCCGCATCTAAAAGATAAGCGTTACCAGCTAGACGTGCTAATGGTTCTTCAATACCTTCCATTTTACCAATAGGAATTTTGAATTGACGGCGTACACGAGAGTAAGCGCCAGTTGCCATTGCCACACTTTTTAATCCACCGGTAGAGTTTGAAGGTAGCGTAATTCCACGACCAACAGAAAGGCACTCCACCAGCATTCTCCAGCCTTGTCCTGCCATTTTGGGCCCACCAATAATGTAATCAATAGGAACAAAAACATCTTTACCGCGAGTAGGGCCATTCATAAACGGAACGTTTAATGGGAAATGGCGATGGCCAATTTCAACGCCTTTTACATCGGTGGGAATTAATGCACAGGTAATGCCAGGGTTTTCATCGTTACTTAAAAGATGTTCAGGATCACGCAATTTAAACGCCAATCCTAATACGGTTGCGATAGGTGCAAGGGTGATATAGCGCTTATTCCAATTTAAACGAATACCTAATATTTGCTCTCCTTGCCATTCTCCCATGCAAACGATACCACTGTCTGGGATCGCACCTGCATCAGAGCCAGCTTCAGGACTGGTTAAAGCAAAGCAAGGAATTTCATCACCCTTGGCTAAACCGGGTAAATAGCGTTTTTTCTGCTCATCGGTACCATAATGCTGAAGAAGTTCACCAGGGCCTAAAGAGTTAGGTACACCAACTGTGATGGCTAAAATACCAGATACTCCAGCCAACTTTTGCAATACACGAGATTGTGCATAGGCAGAAAACTCTAATCCGCCGTACTCTTTTTTAATGATCATCGCAAAGAAGCGATTATCTTTCAGGTACTGCCAGATTTCAGGTGGTAAGTCAGCTAACTCATGAGTGATTTCAAAGTCATTTGTCATACGACAAACTTCTTCTACTGGACCATCAAGAAACGCTTGTTCTTCAGCTGTAAGTTGTGGCTTTGGATAATTATGCAATTGCTTCCAATCAGGAGCGCCACGGAAAAGCTCACCTTCCCACCATGTTGTACCTGCATCAATGGCTTCTTGTTCTGTTTTAGACATAGAAGGCATGACTTTTTGAAATGCTTTAAGTGCAGGAGCAGAAATATAGGTTTTACGAATAGACGGAAGTGTAAAGGGTAATAAAACCAATGCAACGGGAAGAAGTAGCCAGTAACTCCAAATATTGACTAGGCCCATTACAAAAGTGTAAGCAATGAGGACAAGGCTACTTACCGCAATACCAGATTTGCGATAACTAAGTATGCCAATAAGAATAATGAAAAGTGCAATACTGAGTAGTGTCATAATAAACTCCTGTATTTAGCAAGAGATCAGAGGTCAGACCTGTTGTTTGTTATTTAGATCTAATCTAGTCACTAACTTTTATCAATATATTTACATTCTAATTACAATATAGCTCACAAATTATTCGTAAATGAGAAAAGTTAGCATTTGTCAGTAACGGGTATCTTCTTTCATGACATCGAATCCGTTACACTGAGAAACAGAAAATTTCGATTACCCTTTCTGGAGTAAAAATCCTATGTACCAAGATCTTATCCGTGGTGAGTTAACAGAAGCAGCAGATACCCTTTCTCGCTTTCTTCAAGACGATGCAAACATTGAAGCTATTCAAAAAGCAGCTGTATTATTAGCAGATTCGTTTAAGGCTGGTGGCAAAGTATTATCTTGTGGTAATGGTGGTTCTCATTGTGACGCAATGCATTTTGCTGAAGAGCTGACAGGGCGTTACCGTGAAAATCGTCCAGGTTATCCTGCCATTGCGATTTCTGATGTAAGCCATATTTCATGTGTGAGTAATGATTTTGGCTATGAATATGTATTTTCACGTTATGTTGAAGCTGTAGGTAGGGAAGGTGATGTTCTGCTGGGGATTTCAACTTCCGGTAACTCAGGTAATATCATCAAAGCGATTAGTGCTGCGCGTGAAAAAGGCATGAAAGTCATTACGCTAACGGGTAAAGACGGTGGCAAAATGGATGGAACTGCGGATATTGAAATTCGTGTTCCTCATTTTGGTTATGCTGATCGCATCCAAGAAATCCATATCAAAGTTATCCATATTCTGATCCAATTAATTGAAAAAGAAATGGAAAAGTAAGTCGTTATTGATATTGCTATAAATCAGCAATAAACATCGACAAGAAGGAGTGAGCGATGTGTGAATTATTAGGCATGAGTGCAAATGTACCGACAGATATTAATTTTAGCCTAAGTGGGTTAATTCCAAGAGGGGGCAAAACTGGGCCTCATAAAGATGGTTGGGGAATTACCTTTTACGAAGGGCTAGGGTGTCGCACATTTAAAGACCCTCAAGCCAGTGCTATTTCACCTGTCGCTCGCTTTGTTCAAGAGTATCCGATTAAATCTGAGGCTGTCATTGCTCATATTCGTCAGGCGAATCGAGGAAATGTCTCTTTAGAAAACACCCATCCTTTTACCCGTGAATTATGGGGTAAAAACTGGACTTATGCACATAATGGTCAATTAAAAGGCTATCAATCTCTTGAAACAGGACGCTTTAGATCTATCGGTCAAACAGACAGTGAAAAAGCATTTTGTTGGATTTTAAATCAACTTGAAGAGCGTTATAAACGAACACCTGCTAATTGGCCGGCTGTGTTTCGTTTTATTGCTACTTTAGCCTCTCAATTAAGGCAAAAAGGGGTTTTTAATATGCTGTTATCCGATGGACGATTTGTTATGGCATATTGTTCAACAAATTTGCATTGGATCACGCGAAAAGCGCCTTTTGGAAAAGCAAAACTACTTGATCAAGATGTAGAAATTGATTTTCAGCAACATACACAATCAGATGATGTTGTTTCTGTTATTTCAACATTACCACTTACTGGAAATGAGTCTTGGCAACGTATTCCTGTTGGGGAGTTTGTGTTATTTGATCGTGGTGTGCGTATCCTGTAGCCATTTACTTTCACTATTTTGTGATAAATTAAGGATGGCTTGATTAGGTACAATAGAGGTGCTATTAACAAGATAGCGTCCATCCTTAACAGTAACAGAAGGGATCTGTTTGCGCTCTTCGACATATTGATAGGCGGGCATAAGTTGTTGCCAGAAATCTATATCCGTTGAATAGTGATGTTTCTTCATATTTTCATTAGTCATTTTAAATGGAAAAATATGAATATTAATCACTGATTGTCCATTTTTCAGGGCTAGTTCAGCATACTGATAAATTTCATCCATAACTGAATCGGTCATTGCATAACAACCAACCGATTTACACGATCCATGGATCATTAAAAAATCCCCAGTGTATCCTTTTGATTTATCGTATTGGTTAGGAAATCCTAGATTGATAGCTCGGTAAAATCGACTATTCGGATTTAATTGTGAAAAATTAACCTGATAAAAGCCTTCTGGGCTTTTTAAATCACCTTGAAACTTTTTAGGGCCTAATCCACCAGAATAGCTACAAATGGGGTAAGTACGTACTTTTTCTAATTGTCCATCTAATTTTTCTGTATAAAGTTCAAGTAAGCTTTCTTCTTTGAAAATCTGAATATAGATAGGCTGTCCTGTACTTTTTTTAACAGGTTCCATTAGAAACTTTGAACTATTTTCGGCGTTAACTAATAAAGAAGTTAACATTAATGTTAAAAAACTGATTAGTTGTTTTGCGTGACTGGTCATGGTTTTATCAGAAAAATAGCTTAAAATTTGTTGATAAAGTAGATCGTAGATTGCTATGAAGCAATAAATTTGTAAATTAAAATCTGAGATGGTTTCTTTTCTATTACAAAATATTCTGTGTGAAATTTAAGCGATCGTCGAGAAAGATGATATTTTAATTCGGTTTATACGAGTTGTTAACGTTTCAGTCAAAATAATATTCCCATTTGCTTGAGCTAAATCACTCGAATAGTCAGACAGGTTTAGGCTGAGATGATAAAATTCAGGTCGGCAGAATAAGAGAAAATAGTAACAATTATCGGAGATAAATAACTTAAGGTTCAAAAACACCTTAAGATGTTTTTATTACAGAGTCGCTACATTTTCGGGGTGAATTTGTAGCTTAGGGTTTAACTGATAAACTTGTGCAAATCTTATGATTAAAATTAAAAAAGGACTCGACCTCCCAATTGCAGGAGCGCCTGCCCAAGTGATAGAAGACGGACCCGCGATTCAACGCGTAGCACTGCTAGGCGAAGAATATGTCGGTATGCGTCCTTCTATGATGGTTTCGGAAGGTGAGCATGTAAAAAAAGGGCAAATTCTTTTTGAAGATAAAAAGAATGCCGGTGTTTTTTTCACCAGCCCAGCTTGTGGTAAAGTCGTTGAAATTAACCGCGGTGAACGCCGTGTGTTCCAATCTATCGTGATAGAAATTGATGGCAACGAAGAAATCACCTTCAACCGCTATGATAGCGTTGCGTTGTCAGATTTGACCCGTGAACAGGTTGAAACCAACCTTGTTAAATCGGGTATGTGGACTGCGTTAAGGACTCGTCCTTATAGTCGTACTCCGCATTTAGGTACAACACCTGTTGCCATTTTTGTTTCTGCAATGGATACCAATCCACTTGCAGCTGATCCTATGGTTATTATTGAGCAAAATGAGAAGGCATTTAATGATGGCCTTGTTGTTTTAACCAGATTAACTGAAGGAAAGGTCTATGTTTGTCATGGCGAAAAATCACCTGCAAAATTAAATGACGGACAAATTAGTTATAACCAATTTTCTGGTCCTCACCCAGCAGGATTGGTAGGTACTCACATTCATTTCTTAGAGCCTGTCAGTGCTAAGAAAATGGTTTGGCATTTAAATTACCAAGATGTGATTGCTATTGGTTACTTGTTTACAACAGGTTCTTTATACACTGAACGCGTTGTTGCATTAGCCGGCCCTCAAGTAAAAGCACCGCGTTTAGTGCGTACTTGTTTAGGAGCTGATCTCTATGAGTTAACCAAAGATCAATTAGTTGATGATGAAAACCGCATTATTTCTGGTTCTGTGTTATGGGGATGGAAATCTGATGAGGCTCATCACTATTTAGGTCGTTTCCATAATCAAGTTTCTGTATTACGAGAAGGTCGTGATAAAGAGTTATTTGGTTGGGGTATGCCGGGTAGCGATAAATTTTCTATCACTCGTACAACTATCGGTCACTTCCTAAAAAATAAACGCTTTGCTTTTACAACTTCAATGAATGGTGGCGAACGTTCAATGGTACCAATTGGTAACTATGAGCGTGTTATGCCATTAGACATTATGGCAACGCATTTATTACGTGATTTAGTTGTAGGTGATACAGACAGTTCGCAAGCATTAGGTTGTTTGGAATTGGATGAAGAAGATTTGGGATTATGTACTTATGTTTGCCCAAGCAAATATGAGTATGGCCCAGCACTGCGCCAAGTATTGACCAAAATTGAGCAGGAAGGGTAACTCATGGGTTTGAAAAATTTATTTGAAAAAGTAGAGCACCATTTTGAGCCCGGTGGCAAATTAGCAAAATGGTACGTACTTTATGAGGCTGTGACCACAGTGTTTTATACACCAGGCACAGTAACGCGTAATGGTGGACATGTTCGTGACACTATCGATCTAAAACGCATGATGATCTTGGTTTGGTTAGCCGTTTTCCCAGCAATGTTTTGGGGAATGTATAATGTCGGCCACCAAGCGATCCCAGCACTGAATCAGTTATATAGTGGCGTAGAATTACAGCAAATCATCGCTTCCGACTGGCATTATCGCCTTGCGCAATACCTTGGTGCATCATTAGCAACGGATGCAGGTTGGGGAAGTAAGATGCTACTTGGTGCAACTTACTTTTTACCTATTTATCTTGTTGTTTTTGCGGTTGGTGGGTTTTGGGAAGTACTTTTTGCTTTCATTCGTGGACATGAAATTAACGAAGGTTTCTTTGTTACGTCCATACTGTTTGCTTTGATTGTACCGCCAACGCTACCACTTTGGCAGGCTGCACTAGGTATTACGTTTGGTGTTGTTATCGCGAAAGAAATTTTTGGCGGTACAGGTCGTAACTTCTTGAACCCAGCATTAGCGGGTCGTGCATTCCTGTTCTTTGCTTATCCAGCTCAAATTTCAGGTGATCTGGTTTGGACTGCTGCTGATGGTTTCTCGGGTGCAACACCATTGTCACAATGGTCTGTATCAGGTGAAAGCGCATTATTAAATACAGTTACCCAACAACCTATCTCTTGGATGGATGCTTTTCTGGGATATATTCCAGGTTCGATTGGTGAAGTTTCAACGCTGATGATCTTAATTGGTGGTGCTGTCATTCTCTTTGCTCGTATCGCTTCATGGCGTATCGTTGCAGGAGTAATGGTAGGCATGATCGTGATGTCATATCTGTTTAATTTTATCGGTTCAGATACCAATCCTCTCTTCTCAATGCCTTGGCACTGGCACCTTGTTTTAGGTGGTTTTGCGTTTGGTATGATGTTTATGGCAACAGATCCAGTATCTGCATCATTTACTGATAAAGGTAAATGGGCTTACGGTATTTTGATTGGCGTAATGGCTGTGCTTATTCGTGTCGTCAATCCGGCTTACCCAGAAGGAATGATGCTGGCAATCTTATTCGCAAACTTATTTGCACCACTGTTCGATTATGTGGTTGTTCAGGCGAATATTAAGCGGAGAAAAGCTCGTGGCTAAAGAGAAAAACAAAGATAGCGTCGCAAGAACGTTTCTCGTTGTATTTATTCTGTGTCTTGTGTGTTCCGTCGTAGTAGCAGGGGCCGCGGTTGGACTTAAGTCTAAACAAGAAGAACAAAAACTTCTTGATAAACAACGTAATATTCTTGATGTTGCTGGATTGCTTGTACCTAAAATGAGCGCAACAGATGTATTGAAAGTGTATGACACTCGTATTAAAGCAAAAATTGTTAATTTTCAGACAGGTGAACTGACTGATAGTAAAGGTAATTTTGATTTAAATACGGCATTACGTAGTGACGATACTTCAATTGCATTATCACCGGCAGATGATTTTGCCAAAATTCGCCGACGTTCAAATACAGCAGAAGTGTATTTTGTCCTTGATGAGCAAGGTAAAACAACAGAAGTCGTACTACCTGTCTATGGTTCAGGTTTATGGTCTGTGATGTATGCTTTTATAGCGGTTGATATTGATGGTGTAACCTCCAAAGGTATTACTTATTATGCTCATGGTGAAACGCCCGGTCTAGGGGGAGAGGTTGACAATCCACAGTGGAAAGCACAATGGAAAGGTAAGCGTCTAATCAATGAAGAAGGCGTACCTGCTATCAAGATTGTGCGTAGTGGCGCCGCTTCTGGCAATCCTTATGGTATTGATGGGCTTTCTGGTGCGACACTGACCTCAAATGGCATCCAGCATATGTTCGACTTCTGGTTAGGTGAAAAAGGTTTCGGCCCATTCCTGAAAAAAGTTCGTGAAGGAGAAATCAATGGCTGATACAAAAGAAATTAAACGCGTTTTACTTGGGCCATTGTTAGATAACAACCCTATTGCTTTACAGGTATTGGGTGTGTGTTCTGCACTGGCTGTAACAACAAAACTTGAAACTGCATTCGTGATGACAATTGCTGTAACACTGGTTACTGCATTCTCAAGTTTCTTTATTTCACTAATTCGTAATTACATACCAAGTAGTGTTCGTATTATTGTTCAAATGGCGATTATTGCTTCATTAGTTATCGTCGTTGATCAAATTTTGCAAGCTTATGCGTATGAAATCTCTAAGCAACTTTCTGTTTTCGTTGGCCTTATTATTACTAACTGTATTGTTATGGGGCGAGCAGAAGCTTATGCAATGAAATCACCACCGATTGAAAGTTTTATGGATGGTATTGGTAATGGCTTAGGGTATGGCGCTATCTTGATCCTTGTCGGATTTTTACGTGAGCTTTTCGGTTCTGGTAAATTATTTGGCATTACCGTGATGGAATCTATCCAGAATGGTGGCTGGTATCAGCCTAACGGTTTATTCCTGTTAGCACCAAGTGCATTCTTTATCATTGGCTTGCTAATTTGGGGATTACGTACATTAAAACCTGCACAGGTTGAAGAGGACTAATCGCCATGGAACATTATATAAGCCTGTTTGTTCGTGCTGTTTTTATTGAGAATATGGCGCTCGCGTTCTTCTTAGGGATGTGTACATTCCTCGCTGTATCTAAAAACGTAAAAACGGCATTTGGATTAGGTATCGCTGTTACTGTTGTTCTAGGTCTTTCTGTGCCACTGAATAACTTGGTTTACAACTATGTGTTACGTGATAATGCATTAATGGAAGGTGTCGATTTAAGTTTCTTAAACTTTATCACTTTCATTGGTGTGATAGCGGCACTGGTACAAATCCTAGAGATGATTTTAGATCGTTATTTCCCTGCGCTGTATAACGCATTAGGGATCTTCTTGCCTCTTATTACCGTTAACTGCGCCATTTTCGGTGGTGTGTCATTTATGGCACAACGTGACTATAACTTTAGTGAGTCTATTGTGTATGGTTTCGGCTCTGGAATTGGTTGGATGTTAGCCATCGTATTGTTGGCTTCTATCCGTGAGAAAATGAAGTACGCGGATGTACCGGCAGGTATGAAAGGATTAGGCGTTACTTTTGTCACCACAGGGTTGATGGCATTAGGTTTCATGTCCTTCTCTGGTGTTCAGCTATAAAGGGTGAGAAGAACTCATGGATATAATTATTCTAGGTGTCGTGATGTTTACCCTGATTGTATTGGTATTAACAGCGTTGATTTTGTTCGCAAAATCAAAACTGGTCAATACAGGGGATATTTCAGTTGAGGTCAATGGAGACCCAGACAAAAGCTTTAATGCACCAGCAGGTGATAAATTACTAAACGTATTATCAAACGAAGGTATTTTTATTTCATCGGCTTGTGGTGGCGGTGGCTCTTGTGGCCAGTGTCGCGTTAAAGTGCTTGAGGGGGGCGGTGATATTCTGCCGACAGAACTTTCGCATATTAACAAGCGTGAAGCTAAAGAGGGTTGTCGTTTAGCCTGTCAGGTCAACGTAAAAAACAACCTTAAGTTAGAATTACCAGAAGAAATCTTCGGTGTTAAAAAATGGGAATGTGAAGTTATCTCAAACGATAACAAAGCAACTTTCATTAAAGAATTAGTATTAAAAATTCCTGAAGGTGAAGTTGTACCTTTCCGTGCAGGTGGATTTATTCAGATCGAATGTCCACCTCACACCGTGCGTTATGAAGATTTTGATGTGCCAGAAGAGTATCGTGAAGACTGGGATAAATTTAACTTATTCCGCTACGTTTCTGATGTAAAAGAAACCACAGTACGTGCTTACTCAATGGCAAACTACCCTGAAGAGCATGGTATCATAATGTTAAACGTGCGTATTGCAACACCACCACCACGTAATCCTGATGTACCACCAGGTATAATGTCATCATACATTTGGTCATTAAAGCCAGGTGATAAAGTGACAATTTCAGGGCCATTTGGTGAATTCTTCGCTAAGGAAACTGATGCAGAGATGATCTTCATTGGTGGTGGTGCAGGTATGGCACCAATGCGCTCACACATTTTTGATCAGTTAAAACGCTTACATTCTAAACGTAAAATTAGCTTCTGGTATGGTGCTCGTTCTGTGCGTGAAATGTTCTACACTGAAGACTTCGATATGCTTGCAAAAGAAAACGAAAACTTCACATGGAATGTCGCACTTTCAGATGCCTTACCTGAAGATAACTGGACAGGATATACTGGATTTATTCACAATGTGTTGTTTGAGAATTACCTCAAAAATCATCCAGCACCAGAAGATTGTGAATTCTATATGTGTGGACCACCAGTAATGAACGCTGCTGTTATTAAAATGCTTAAAGATTTAGGCGTTGAAGATGAAAACATTATGCTAGATGACTTTGGCGGTTGATCCTAACCTCCCATAAAGCATAAATGAATGAAATGACAAGCGCCCACTTATGTGGGCGCTCATGATCAGAAGAGAGAGTTATGTTAAAAAGAAAGATGATAAATTGGATAGTGATGCTGTCTGCTTTAGTTCTATTGTCTGCATGTGGTGAAAAACAGCAGGTATTAGAAGGCGAAACAATGGGAACTTATTACTCGATTAAATATGTCCCCGATAGTAATTCACCTCCACAAAACGTCTTACAAACAGAGATCGATCGTATTCTTGAAGAAGTTAACGATCAAATGTCAACATATCGTCCTCATTCTGAATTGAGTCGTTTCAATCAAAGTCGTGAAATTAATACACCATTCCCTGTTTCACCTGCGACTGCTAAAGTAGTGAGTGAAGCCATTCGTATTAATAAAATTACGAACGGTGCTTTAGATGTGACCGTTGGGCCGTTAGTAAATTTATGGGGATTTGGACCAGAAGGTCGATTTACTCACCAACCTTCTGAAGATGAATTAGCGAAGCGTAAACAGTGGATTGGTATTGATTACCTCGCTGTTGAAGGAAATATGCTGATCAAGAAGATCCCTGAGCTTTATGTCGATCTCTCTTCTATTGCTAAAGGCTATGGTGTTGATGCTGTTGCTGAGTATTTAATATCACAGGATATCACTAATTATATGGTTGATATTGGTGGTGAAGTAAGAACACAAGGCGTAAACGGTAATGACAAGCTTTGGCGTATAGCGATTGAGAAACCAGCTAATGATGGTACAAAACAGAGTGTTCAGTTAATTATTGAACCGGGTGATAATTCAATTGCAACCTCTGGTGATTATCGTAACTACTTTGAAGAAAACGGTGTCCGTTATTCTCATACTATTGATCCAACTACAGGTCATCCTATTAAACATAACCTTGTTTCTATTACTGTGATTGTCCCCACTTGCATGAGTGCTGATGGCCTTTCTACTGGATTGAATGTTTTAGGGCCTGAAAAGGGGTTAGAAGTAGCAAATAAACTAAATATTCCTGTCTTTATGATAGTGAAAACTGAAAATGGGTTTGAAGAGCGTTATAGTAAAGCGTTCGCCCCGTTCTTGAAAAAATAGAATTTAAGGAGAGAAGGTTATGTTAAAAATATTTCTTTTTGCCTTCATCTTATTCTTGATTGCCTTCTTTGGAATGGCGTTAGGATATATTGTAAAGCGTAAAAGCCTTCAAGGCAGTTGCGGTGGTTTAGGGGCTATGGGTATAGAAAAAGAGTGTGATTGCCCTGAGCCTTGTGATGCACGTAAAAAACGTATGGCAAAAGAGTCCGCACGAGAAGAGTTACTGAAAAAGAATCGAATTCTTTAATAATAAAAATATATTTAGATAAAAAAAGAGTGATGGCTTTAATTACCATCACTCTTTTTTATTTCATTCATTCTAAAAATATAAGTATTCTAAAAAAAGTTTTTAATAGAATAGAAGTAGGATAATAAAAAGTGAACTCTTGCGTTAAAGGTTCACTTCCATGGATAAGGGTTTTGCCCCTCCCATTCTAAAACTTCTTTTTTGGCTTCTTCATAGGAATAGTCATAATGTTCTTGAAGTTTACCAATGAGTTGCTCTCGTGTACCTTCGATAATATCAAGTTCATCATGGGTGATCTTCCCCCATTTTTCTTTTACTTTTCCTTTGAATAAATTCCAATCACCAGAAATTTTATTGTTTAACATTTTATTCCTCCTTACTTATTTCTATCGGATAACACTATTAAGTGTAGAAGAGAATAAAGTGAATATAAAAGTGAAAGCTTAAATAGAGTTATTTACTCTTTTCTAAATTCTTTCATTTTAGCTGGAGAGTCAACCATGACGGCATCAGCACCTAATTCGGTAGCTTGAATATAATCTTTTTCGGTGTTGATACCAAAAAGAACAATATGGGCATTGCCACCAGCACGAAAACATGACATAGCATCCTTATCCCAACTAAGAACAGAAGCTGATCGCGCCTCACCTAAAGTATATTTTTCAACAACTTCTACTTTTCTATGTAATTCAAGCCCATACCAACGAGTAATATCTAGGTTTTCAGGCAATAAGCAAACGTGACTCATAGTAATATTGGCGAGGATATCGCGAGTAATATCACGACTTTCAAAACGCTCTACATTAGTCGGGAGTGCTTCAAGAAAGGCAGTGTTAGTGGAATAAACACGGGTTCTATCAAGTGCATTATGCTTACTGAGAACTGTAGCTAATGCTTCACCTTGAATAACGGGATCAGCATCAGGCGATTTTAAATCAAGATAAAATTGAGTAGTGGGAAATTGAGTTAAAATTTCATCTAAGGTAGGAATAGCGATCCCTTTATTTCGATAAGGATATTGCTGTGCTTCTCCGAATTTATAGCCAGCATCCCATTGTTTAAGTTGCTGTGCTGTAAATTCAGAAATAGTGCCTTGTCCATTTGTTAAGCTTTTTAAGTCACTAGGACGGTAAAGTACAGGAATGTTATCTTTTGATAATTGAATAGTGATCCAAATTGCATCAGCTTGATTAGAGAGTGCTGTTTTTATAGCAATTTCAGTATTTTCTGGGGCATCAGCTGTGCCACCACGATGTGCGATAATTTTAGGAGATGCCATAAGAATTACAGAATAAAAAAAGAGAGAAATAGCAATAAATAATTTGATCATGAAAAATTATTTCCTTGTTTTATATGTAGTTACAAAACAATTTTTAAAGTAAATGTAATTAATCAACAAGCAAAAATAATCTAACATCACTTTGTGACAATTCTATAAATAAACAGACTAATTCAGATTTTTATGAGAAATACACCTCGTTAGAGGGAGTCAAGAGTGAATAAAAATTGTAGTTAATATGTATTTACTGTATATTTAAACAGTTAAATAGATGAGGTAATTGTATGCGTAAAATTATTCATGTTGATATGGATTGTTTTTATGCTGCGATTGAGATGCGTGATAATCCAGCACTAAAAGAGATCCCAATTGCGGTTGGTGGAAATGCCTCTAGCCGAGGTGTTGTCTGTACTGCAAATTATCCTGCACGTCGTTTTGGTGTCCGTAGTGCTATGTCAACCGCGACAGCATTGAAGCTGTGCCCTCATTTAAAAGTATTGCCTGGCAGAATGGCTCTGTATAAAGAAACTTCAACGAAGATCAGGCAGATATTTTCTCGATATACTCATCTTATTGAACCTCTTTCACTTGATGAAGCTTATCTTGATGTCTCTGAAAGCAAGCTTTGTCATGGCTCTGCAACGCTGATGGCTCAAGAAATACGCCAACAAATTTTTGATGAATTAAATCTCACTGCATCCGCAGGCATTGCACCAATTAAATTTCTGGCAAAAATTGCTTCTGATATTAATAAACCTAACGGACAATTTGTTATTACTCCTGAGCAAGTTGATGATTTTATTTTGAAATTACCGCTTAATAAAATACCAGGAGTAGGTAAGGTAACATTTGCTCGCTTGCAAGAAATGGGGTTAGAAACTTGTGCTGATATTCGTCGTACAGATGTTATTTCTTTGGTAAAAGCATTAGGAAAGTTTGGACAAAACCTTTGGGAACGTAGTCATGGTATTGATGAGCGAGAAATTAACCCCGATAGACTTAGAAAATCGGTAGGTGTTGAACGGACGTTTGCCCACGATATTAATTCATGGGATGACTGCTTAGTATTACTTGATGGGTTGTATCACGAATTAGAAAAAAGACTCACAAAGGTTAAACCCGATCTAAGGATCGCAAGGCAAGGCGTTAAGCTAAAATTTGATGATTTTCAGTTAACGACGCAAGAGCATACTCATCCTATTTTAGAAAAAGCCGATTTAATAGATATCGCTTATCAAGCATGGCATGAACGCCGAAATGGCCGAGGTGTACGATTAATCGGATTTCATGTCACTTTGCAAGATCCACAAATAGAACGACAACTTCTTTTAGCGCTATAAGAATTCAAAACCATAGCCGATCAATAGATTGGCTATGGCTAACGTAGTTAATTTATTCTATATGATCTTACCAGCGATAATTCATCGTTGCTGTCATTGTTCTACCTATTCCATAAAAGCATGCGGTATCACCAGCACAAGATGCAACATAATGTTTATTGGCAATATTATTCATATTTAATTGGATCTCAGCCCCTTTTAAAGAAGGTGATAATTCATCTAAAGAATAACCGATCATCGCATCATACAAGGTTACCGCAGGGACACTGATTGTATTTTTGGTATCACCTTGAGATACACCTACATATCTCACGCCAAAACCCGCTTTAGCCCCATTAAATAGCCCTGAGGTTTCATCATATTGACCCCAAAATGATGCCATATGCTTAGGAACTCTAGGTAACTCTTTTCCTTGAGTTCCTGAAATAATGGTCTTTTTGACCTCTGTATCGGTGTAAGCATAGCTACTGATCAATGAGATATTTTCAGTTAATTGGCTATTAATTTGTGCTTCAATACCACGGCTTCTAATTTCACCAACAGGCTCAAAATAGGCTTTTTCGGCATTATAGTTAGTAACATTACGTTGTTGTAACTGATAAATAGAGAGCATTGCTAATGTTTGCTGATTTGGTGTGAGGTATTTAATACCCGCTTCTAATTGGCGTCCTTCACTTGGCTCAAATGGCGCACTACCCGGTGCTCTACGGGTTTGTAAATTAGGCTCAAAAGAGGTGCTGTAACTTATATAAGGTGAAATACCATTATCAAAAGCATATAAAAGACCAGCACGACCCGTTAGTTTATTATCATCTTGCTGATCATATGTGGTTGCTAAGAAGTCATGAGTTCGTACTTGCGCCCAGTCTTGGCGTAAACCTGCAAGTAATATCCAATTTTGCCATTGGATCTGATCTTGTAGATATAACCCGATTTGATCGCGTTTTTGCAACTGATCGGTTGCAGGTTTTTGTAAGCTCATATTAATCGGATAATTATAATTAGGATCACGCCAATCCAAGTCGTACTCTGAGCCCATAGCTCGGCGTAAATTATCTTGATCTTTACTCCATTGATAATCAATACCCACAATCACAGTATGATTAAGTTTTGCAGTAGTAAAATCAGATTGCAAACGTGTATCTATTCCTAAAGTATCCGTTTTACGTTGTTCTTGTTGAGCTCTACGTTCGAGCACATAAGGATTGTCTTTTCTTAATGAGCCGAAAACAAGGTATTTATATTTTTGATTAATATGACTATAACGAGCATTTTGTATTATTTTGAGTGAGTCACTAAATTCATGTTCAAATTCATAGCCTACGCCATATTGTTGACGCCACGATTGGTGATAATCAGGATTGTTTACATCGAAATCAAAAGGAATAGTGCCTTCAGGTGTTTTTTTCACCGTACCATAAGCGGGTAAAAAGTTACGATAACCCGCTTCAGGCTCTTGCTGAATAAAGCTTAATAACGTTAAACGTGTTTGTTCATTAGGTAAAAAAGTAATAGCGGGAGCGAGGGCAAAACGCTCTTCTTTATAGTTTTTTATTTGAGTGTGTTGTGTTTTGGCAATACCATTTAGGCGATAAAGAATACGATTGTCATCACTTAATGCACCTGAAAAGTCGAATGCAGTTTCTGCCAATTTATCATTTCCAGCTCGTACTTGAATGTGGCGAATAGACGTTGCTGTGGGTCTTTTACTTGTCATTGCAACAAGGCCACCCGGGTTTACTTGGCCATAAAGAACAGATGCAGGCCCCCTAACAACTTCAACGCGCTCTAATAACCATGGATCAAGTGCCCCTGTTGATGATGAAGCTCCCATACCATAGCTTAAACCATCTAAGAAACGAGGTGCATAACTGTATCCACGAATAAAAACCTCGTCATTACGATTAGAACTTCCTCGATATTCGGTGAAAACACCCGGTGTATAGCGCAATGCTTGTGAAACGGAACTGACATCTTGCGCATCCATCTGATCACGAGTAATAACCGTAATAGATTGTGGCGTTTTTTCAATTTCAGTTGGTGTTTTATTTGTTGATAGTGTTTTTGTGGCAATAAAACCTGAAACAGGAGATTGTGGATCTTGTGATGGTTCAGCGGTGACAATTATCTTTTCAGATGTATTTTGATTAACTGTCGCATGAATTTGAACAGAGAGTAAACTTAAAGGTAAGGCGAGAATAACGCTAGCAACACAATTTTTGTTAGACACAATAGAACCCTTTGAATTTTTATTTTTTAATTTGAAATGCGGAAGGCATGAAAATATCACTCAATAAATATTAATGCTAATGATAATGATTATCATTCTATAAATTGTATTTATTAAGATTATTTGTTTATTCCAAAATGGAATAAGACAGAGAGATATTTGTTTTGTAAGGAATAAATTATGATACTTAAGGGAAATAGAGTGTGTGTGGAGAGATAAATTATTTCTTTATGATAGCGTTAATAACAAAAAAAACCCGCCAATTAAGCGGGTTTCATTATGATATTTAAAGCGAGATTATTTAGCAGGGATCGCTTTTAAAATTGCTGTTAATAACTGCCAGTATTGACCAACACTTTTAACATGAACACGTTCATCTGGTGAGTGAGCACCACGGATTGTTGGTCCAATAGAAACCATATCCATATCTGGGTAAGGTTTTTTGAACAGACCACACTCGAGACCTGCGTGGATTACCATGATATTTGGCACTTTATCAAACAGTTGTTGATAGGTATCACGAACTAAATGCATAACAGGAGAGTCTGCATCAGGTTTCCAGCCTGGGTAACCGCCTTTGGTTTCGATATCAGCTTTAGCTAGTTTTGCTAATGCAGTCAGCATGCTGACAACATAGGTTTTTCCGCTATCAATCAGAGAACGGATTAAGCAAAGGATTTCTACTTTATCGTCAACAATGCTAACAACACCGACGTTTAATGATGTTTCAACAACACCTTCAACGTCATCACTCATACGAATAACGCCATTTGGCATGGCATTAAGTAGGTTGATTAAGCGTTCTTGGCAGTCTGCCTTAAATACTTTCTTATCTGTTGTTGTATCAAGTAACTCGATTTTCAGATTTTTTTCAGCAATGGCTAATTCGCTTTTTAATAATGCTTCAAATTTCGCTTTTACTGTTTCTAGTTGGCTTACTTTATCTGCTGGAATTGCAAATACGATATTTGCTTCACGAGGAATAGCATTGCGCAGTGTACCACCATGGAAATCAATTAGTTTTAGTGATAATTCTTCTGCATGACCTGCTAAGAAACGTGCTAATAATTTATTTGCATTACCTAAACCTAAATGGATATCACCACCAGAGTGACCACCATTTAATCCTTTCAGTACCAGTTGCTTAACAACATGACCTGTAGGAATTGCTTCGTAAGATAGGTTTACAGTGGTTTTAACATCAATACCACCCGCACAACCCATGTAGATTTCACCTTCTTCTTCAGAGTCTGTGTTGATAAGAATATCAGCTTGTAACCAACCCGGTTGTAAACCAAAAGCACCGTCCATGCCTGTTTCTTCAGTCATGGTTAATAGAACTTCTAATGGGCCATGTTTTACGGTGTCATCAGCCAAAACTGCTAATGCAGACGCCATACCAACACCGTTATCAGCACCTAATGTTGTGCCTTTTGCTTTGATCCATTCACCGTCAACATAAGGTTGGATAGGATCTTTAGTGAAGTCGTGAACCGTGTCGTTATTTTTTTGTGGCACCATATCTAAGTGTGCTTGTAAAACAACTGTTTTACGATCTTCCATGCCTTTAGTTGCAGGCTTGCGAATTAAAATATTACCAACCGCATCGCGCTCAGCAAAAAGACCTTTTTCACTTGCCCATGAAAGAATGTGAGAAGCTAAAGCTTCTTCATGATGTGATGGATGTGGAATCGAACAAATTTTTGCGAAAATATCCCATAGTGGTTGTGGGGATAGAGTAGATAGTTCAGACACGATGGGTCTCCTCTAACAGCATCTGTGTTATTAATAGCCTACCGCTTTTTTAAGGGTTAGCTTTATTATTCTGAGCGTTATACGCCAATATAATTGAGAATATCACTTTCTTCTGATGAATGCGTCATTCTATTCACATCTCTATCTAAGAAATTAGATCTCTATTTGTATTCATTTTTTATATGGTTCATTTTTTAATCATAAAAAGAAAACACAGAAAAAAATGAGGATAATCTCATCTCTTTGCATGTTTTCTCTGGTTTTTAGGCGCTCAAATCACTATAATCTCGCGCAACCTTTTTTTCCGCAAAAAAGCTTCTCTCGCATTCAAGTAGCTAGGATCACAATATTATGAGCGAAAAATATGTTGTAACGTGGGATATGTTGCAAATACATGCCCGTCAATTGGCGCAACGTTTACTACCAGTCGAACAATGGACAGGCATTATTGCTGTCAGCCGTGGGGGATTAGTTCCCGCTGCATTACTTGCTCGTGAATTAGGTATCCGTCATGTGGATACAGTCTGTATTTCTAGCTATGACCATGATCATCAGCGCGACCTCAAAATCTTAAAAAAAGCAGAAGGTGATGGTGAAGGCTTTATCGTTGTTGACGATTTAGTTGATACCGGTGGTACAGCTAAAGTTATCCGTGATATGTATCCAAAAGCCCACTTTGTGACTATTTTCGCAAAACCAGAAGGGCGCCCATTAGTGGATGATTTCGTGGTTGATATTCCACAAAATACTTGGATTGAACAGCCTTGGGATATGGGTGTTGCCTTTATTCCGCCAGTTTGCGATCAAAAATAATTTGATAACGTTTATTTGGCTGTTTTAATTAAGATCCTCGCCTTGGCGGGGATTTTTGTTTTTATGTTTTTATTATTCCTTTGTATTATATCTTCGTGCGAACACTCGTCGTGATACACAGTTCATGTTGATTTCATGCTATGATAAAGCCAGACTTTTTGGCCCCTTTTATTCGATATCGACTGATTTGAAGAGTGATATGGCAAATAATACAAACCTTTCTGAAACTCTATTTAAACCTAGAGCAAAACACGCTGAAACCTCAACACTAATTCAGTACACTCATCCAAAATCGAATATTAATACGTATACTGTGCTTAATGGTGCAAGTCAGCAAAATTGGTATCGTACTATTCAGCGTTTGCTTTGGATTTGGCGTGGTATTTCACCTATCGAAATTGAAGAAGTTTTGAGCCGAATTGCTGTACATGATGCACCTCGTAGTGATGATAAATTTATTGATACTGTTGTGGGGTATCGCAAAGGTGGCTGGTCATATGAATGGTCACATCAAGCTATGATTTGGCAACAAAAAGCATTGCGAAAAGAGTCAGGAGATGCCGCCGCTGATTGTTGGTTGCGGGCTGCTCATCTGTATAGTATTGCTGCGTATCCTTTTATTAATGGTGATTTTTTAGCAGATCAGGCCGTTACTTTGTCGATGAAAGCATTTGAGAATGCGACAAAATTTTCCTCTTTTGAGGTGAAAAAACTCACATTTAAATTAGAAGGGAAGGGAACTACAACGGGTTTTCTGCATTTACCTAAAGATTGTAGAGGCCCATATCCCACAGTATTATTCTGCGGTGGGTTAGATGGTCTTCAAAGCGATTATGTCAGTTTCTTTAGGGATTATTTATCACCGAAAGGCATTGCAATGTTAACGCTAGATATGCCTTCAATCGGTTATTCGGTAAAGCAAAAATTGACTGAAGATACCTGTCAGTTACAAGGCGAAGTTCTCAAGCAACTTTCTGAAGTACCTTGGGTTGACCATACTCGTGTGGGCGTAATGGGCTTTCGTTTTGGGGGAAATATTGCTGTACGTTTAGCTTATATCTACCCTAAATTAATTAAAGGTGTTGTTGCTTTAGGACCTTTAATTCATACATTCTTCACGCAATCTGAGCTACAGAAAAAAATTCCTGTGATGTATCTTGATGTATTAGCGAGTCGTTTAGGTTTATGGAATATTGATGAAAATAATCTTCGGCTGTCATTAAGCAGTTATTCACTGAAAAACCAAGGGCTGATAGGACGACGAATTCCAGTACCTATGATGGGTGTTTACTGGAAAGGTGATGAAATGAGCCCTAAAGAGGATTCTCAGTTAATAGCTCGTTCTTCTATGGATGGCGATATCTTAGCAATCAATGAAAAACCGCTTTATGAAGGTTTAGAGCTCGCTTTACAAAAAAGTGCTGATTGGATCTATGACAAATTAATATAATTAATCATGAACAATAACTTGCTAATTATATTAGATTATATAACAGTAGAGTTTCTAAGGAGACTGAATTTATGACTTCATCTTTGAACCCTACCCGAGGTAAGTTATTAAAACGTTTTGCTCAAATCGGTCCTTATATCCGAGAGCAACAATGCCAAGAGAACCAGTTCTTTTTTGACTGTTTAGCTGTTTGTGTAAATAAGAAAGTCGTACCAGAAAAACGTGAGTTTTGGGGCTGGTGGATGGAATTAGAGCGCAACAATGAACAGCTCATTTATCATTATCAAATTGGGCTATTCGATAAAAATGGTGATTGGATACATCAGAATATAAGTAAAAATGATGTTACTGAATCAATCAATGAAACACTGATCCGTTTTCATCAATTTCTTAAAACGGCAGCGAGTGAATTAGATATGACACTTATGCCAGATGAAAAAATGAACAAATTTCCACTTCCCATCCAGCCCTAATTTTGTGTTAGGGCAACTTTTCATAGATTTTGCGTTATGTCGGTTGGCATAACGCTTCTCTCCTGATAAAACTGTGTATTATCTTTTTAAATAATCAACAAGAATGGTAAATGTTATGAGTAGCAGCCAAACACTGGTTGTTAAATTAGGGACAAGTGTACTTACTGGTGGTTCACTACGTCTGGATCAGTCTCATATTGTTGAACTGGTTCGCCAATGTGCTAAACAACACGAAAAAGGTCACCGGATTATTATTGTTACTTCTGGTGCAATTGCAGCAGGGCGTGAATATTTGAATTATCCTGATTTACCCGCAACTATTGCTTCTAAGCAGTTACTTGCCGCGGTAGGCCAAAGCGCATTAATTCAAGTATGGAAACAATTATTTGCCATCTATGGTATTCATATTGGTCAGATGTTGTTAACACGAGCTGATATTGAAGATAGAGAACGCTTCTTAAATGCGCGTGATACATTACATGCATTATTAGATAATCGCATTATTCCCGTTATTAATGAAAACGATGCCGTTGCAACCGCAGAAATTAAAGTGGGTGATAACGATAATCTGTCTGCATTAGCCGCTATTTTAGGAAGTGCAGACAAGCTGTTATTGCTGACAGATATTGAAGGACTGTATACAGCTGATCCTCGTAGTAATCCTGAAGCAAAACTCATCCCAGAAGTATTTGATATCAATGATGAATTACGCGAAATGGCGGGTGATAGCGTATCTGGCTTGGGTACGGGTGGCATGGCAACAAAGTTACAAGCAGCTACTGTTGCTGGGCGCGCAGGTATTGATGTTGTCATTGCAGCCGGTGTACAACCTGAAGTTATTGCTAAAGTAATCAATAATGAACCTGTAGGAACGTTATTCCACGGATTAGAAAGCCCACTCGAAGCACGTAAAAGATGGATTTTTGGGGCGCCAATTGCGGGGGTCATTATTGTTGATGAAGGGGCTGAAAAAGCAATTAAAGAAAAAGGTAGCTCCCTTTTACCAAAAGGCATTAAAGAGATAAAAGGCGATTTCTCTCGTGGATGTGTTATTCGCATTCAGAGTTTACAGGGTAAAGATCTTGCTCATGGTGTTGCCCATTATAATAGTGATGCACTGCGTTTAATTGCGGGACACCATTCACAAGAAATTAGTCAAATTTTAGGTTACGAGTATGGTAGTGTTGCTGTGCACCGTGACGATATGATTGTTAGCTAAGGAGCCTTCGATGTTAGAACAAATGGGTAAATCAGCAAGAGAAGCGTCTTGGCATTTAGCTCAATTATCGACAGAGCAAAAAAATCAGGCATTACTGGTTATGGCTGATTTATTAGAGCAACAAGAAGCTTCAATTCTTGCCGCCAACGAAAAAGATATGCAAGCAGCTCGTGAAGCCAATATTAATGCCGCGATGCTTGATCGTTTATTGCTGACTTCTGAACGTTTAAAAGCTATTGCTGATGATGTTCGACAAGTATGTCGCTTAGAAGATCCTGTGGGGCAAGTTATTGATGGCCGTATGTTAGACAGCGGTTTACGTTTAGAACGTCGCCGTGTACCGTTAGGTGTTGTTGGCGTTATTTATGAAGCTCGTCCTAATGTTACCATTGATGTTGCTTCATTATGTTTAAAAACTGGTAATGCAGCCATTCTTCGTGGCGGGAAAGAGACACACCATACCAATCAAGCCGTGGTTACCGTTATTCAACAAGCTTTAGAAAAATGTGGTATTCCTGCGGGTGCAATTCAGGCGATTGATAAACCTGATCGTGAGTTAGTCGCTAAAATGCTAAAAATGGATGAGTATATTGATATGCTTATTCCTCGCGGCGGAGCTGGGTTACATAAATTATGTCGTGAACAATCAACGATCCCTGTTATCACTGGTGGGATTGGTGTTTGCCATACATTTGTTGATGAAAGTGCCGATTTAGAAAAAGCATTAACCGTTATCGTTAATGCCAAAGTACAACGGCCAAGTGCATGTAATTCGTTAGAAACACTTTTAGTGCATGAAGAAATTGCAGATATATTTTTACCACAGCTAAGTAATGCTATGGCTGCTCAAAAGGTCACTTTACACTCAAGTGAAACAGCATTAGCTGGGCTGAAAAAAGGTGGAGCAACTGTTGTTGATGTAAAAGACGCAGATTATTGTGATGAATGGTTATCACTTGATCTAAATGTAGAAGTGGTGGGTGGCTTAACCGAGGCTATTAGTCATATTCGCCGCTATGGTACAGCGCATTCGGATGCTATTTTAACGCAATCTATTTCTAATGCTGATCGTTTTGTTCGTCAAGTTGATTCTGCCGCAGTGTATGTCAATGCAAGTACACGCTTTACAGATGGCGGGCAATTCGGCTTAGGGGCGGAAGTTGCTGTTAGTACGCAGAAATTACACGCCAGAGGACCAATGGGATTAGATGCTTTAACGACTTACAAATGGATTGGTTACGGTGATAATACAATTCGTCGATAATTATTGAGAATATTAAATAAGCCATACTTTTCTAAAGTGTGGCTTTATTTTTTTGTTACATCAGGTATGATGTTTCATACTTTACAGTATGTAAATTTTTAATTACACCCTAATGGGAACACACTATGGAGATAGTGCATTTTATGGAAAGTACAATTTACCTTATCGGACCTCGAGGTGCAGGGAAAACAACAGTAGGTAAAGCGCTTTCTCTCTCTTTAAATTATAGATTTATTGATACGGATTATTGGATAACCCAAAAATATCAACAAACTATATCCTCTATGGTGGAAGAGAAGGGTTGGGATTTCTTTCGTCAAATTGAATCAGACGCTCTTATTCAAGTAAGTCAACCTAATCAAGTTATTTCAACTGGTGGCGGTATGGTTTTGGCAGATAAAAATCGTGCTTATATGAAAACCTCAGGTGTTACAATTTATTTACAGGCCTCACTTGAAACATTAGTTGAACGTTTATCCCAAGATCCTAATGAAGCACAAAGACCTAGTTTGACAGGTAAAACATTAGTTTCAGAAATACATGATGTTTTAATTAAGCGTGAACCTTTATACATGCAATGTGCAGATATTATTGTTGATGCGGGGTTATCTATTAATGAAATAATTGCGGTAATTCTCGCAAAACTTGCTAAATAATTAGGAAGTCGTCTGATATAAAGGGCAAAACAGAGGTCATCTATTTTATTTTCATCACATCCTATTTATAGTAAGACTAATTATAGCAAAATGAGATATGGATATGATGTTAATAGCGTTTTTTAAAACACTATTTAAATTCTTATTTAGAATAAGAATTGAAGGACTTGTTAATCAGTTTTCTCAATATGAAAAATGTATAATTACACCGAATCATACTTCTTTTATTGACGGTATATTATTACGTTTATTCCTACCTATTAATCCTGTGTTTGCTGTTTATACCTCAGTGGCTTCTGCAAAAACGACAAGATGGTTAGGTCGTTATGCTGATATTGTGCCTTTAGATCCCGCAAATCCAATGGCAGTGCGCCAATTAGTAAAAGAAGTCGATAAAGGTCGCCCTGTGGTGATTTTTCCTGAAGGAAGGATCACAGTAACAAATGGATTAATGAAAATTTATGAAGGGGCCGCTTTTATTGCAGCTAAATCAGGCGCTAAAGTTGTTCCTGTTAGGATTGAAGGTGCTGAATTTAGCTACTTTTCACGAGTACGTAAAAGTCTGCGAGTGAAGTCTCATTTCTTTCCTAAAATCACAATCAAAGTACTTCCAGCCGTTGACTTACCGATGCCAAAAGCAGAAAAATCAGCTGAGCGTCGTCGATTAGCAGGGGAAGCCATGCGTGATATCATGATGAATGCCATCATGGATACACGTCCTAAACTTACACTCTATGAGGCATTTTTACAGGCAATGTCGCAATATGGTCGATTTAGCCCGTTAATTTCAGATATCAATCTAAAAGAAGATTCTTACCAAGGATTACTGAAAAAAACATTAGGGATCAGCCGACTCATTGAACGATACACAGAGCCTAATGAACGTATTGGTTTGTTACTTCCAAATACAACAGTAACAGCGGCTGCATTATTAGGTGCAACAATGCGTCAACGTGTTGTTGCTATGCTTAACTATACTGCGGGTAGCTTAGGCGTACAAAATGCGATGAAAGCAGCTTCAATCAAAACCATTTTTACATCACGGCAATTTTTAGAAAAAGGGAATTTATTACATATTCCTGAACAAACCCCTGAAGCGAATTGGATTTACCTTGAAGATCTCAAAGATAGTGTAACGAGTGAAGATAAGCGCTGGATCTTCAAACACCTTATTACGCCACATAAAGCGATGTTACCGCAAAAATCGACTGATGCTGCGGTTATTCTATTTACGTCAGGATCTGAAGGTACACCTAAAGGTGTTGTTCATAGTCATTCAAGTTTACTGGCTAATGTAGATCAAATTCGCGCTATTGCTGACTTTTCACCTAAAGATAAATTTATGTCAGCATTACCGTTATTCCATGCATTTGGCCTAACTGCTTGTCTATTAACACCGATTTGCTTGGGCGCTCGTGTTTTTCTTTATCCAAGCCCATTACACTATCGCGTTGTGCCTGAATTAACGTATGACCAAAATTGTACCGTGTTATTTGGTACATCAACCTTTTTAGGTAATTATGGAAAGTTTGCTCATCCTTACGATTTTGCCAGAGTTAGGTATGTGGTTGCTGGTGCTGAAAAACTATCAGAATCAACCCGTATTTTATGGCAAGAAAAGTTCGGTATCCGCATTTTAGAAGGTTATGGTGTTACCGAATGCGCACCGGTTGTGTCAATCAACGTACCTATGAGCGCTAAAATACATACTGTAGGCCGTTTATTACCAGGTATGGAAGGCCGACTTATCCCAATGAATGGGATCACAGAAGGAGGACGATTACAATTACGTGGCCCAAATGTGATGATGGGGTATTTACGTGTTGGATCACCAGAAAAACTAGAAGTCCCTGTAGCTACAAACGCAGACGGTATTGATGAAGAAGGTTGGTATGACACGGGTGATATTGTTGCTATCGATAGCGAAGGTTTTTGCACTATTAAAGGGCGTGTAAAACGTTTTGCTAAAATTGCTGGTGAGATGGTCTCTCTTGAAGGTGTCGAGCAACTTGCACGCAAAGCATCCACTGGCGAGCATGCCGTTGTGACGATTAGTGATAAACGCAGAGGTGAATCATTGGTGCTGTTTACAACAGATAACCAATTGGATCGTAGCGCGTTATCAACACTAGCTAAAGCAGAAGGTGTTGCTGAAATAGCTGTACCGAAGGATATTCGTTTTATCAAAGAAATTCCTGTTCTTGGGAGTGGGAAAACGGATTTTGTCTCATTGAAAAAACTAGCTGAACAGGAAAATAACTAATGTCAGAGAATATTAGCCAGCCTCCGTTAATGAGTCGGGGAATGAAAGCAGTATTGTTATCACAATTTCTTTCTGCTTTTGCTGATAACGCATTACTTTTTGCCATTTTAGCTCAGTTTAAATCGGCTCTTTATCCTGAATGGAGCCAACCTGTTTTACAAATGGTCTTTGTGCTGGCTTTTATTCTCTTAGCGCCTTTTGTTGGGCAAGTTGCTGATCGTAACCCTAAAGGTAGGGTTATGCTCAGTGGTAATATCTTAAAATTCGTGGGTGCATTTCTTATTTGTGTTGGCTCTGATCCATTCTTAGGTTACGCCTTAGTTGGGATTGGTGCGGCAGTTTATTCACCAGCTAAATATGGTATTTTAGGTGAATTAACCGATGGTGAACGCTTAGTAAAAGCAAATGGTTTAATGGAAGCATCAACCATAGCCGCTATTTTATTAGGTTCAGTGATTGGTGGTTTACTCTCTGATTGGAGTATTGTTTTTGCATTAGGTGTCTGTGCAGCAATGTACGCTTTTGCAGTTCTTGTTAACTTTGGCATACCTAAATTATCAGCTGCTCAAATAGGTCGTGGTTGGAACATAAAAAAAATGTTCGCTCAATTCCTTGAGGCAACACGTACTTTATGGGCAGATAAAGAAAGCCGCTTTTCTTTAGTGGGAACAAGTATGTTTTGGGGCGCGGGGGTGACTTTGCGTTTTCTGCTTGTTCAATGGGTACCTATTGCATTGGGCATGACTGACAACACCACTCCAACGATATTAAATGCAATGGTAGCTATTGGTATTGTTGTAGGGGCTGGATTAGCCGCTAAATTTGTGACACTGAAAACAGTACGTCGCTGTATGCCGGCAGGCATTTTAATTGGTCTTGGAGTAGTTTATTTTTCATTGCAAACCTCAATTATTCCATCTTATTTAATCCTTATCGTTATTGGTGTTTTTGGTGGCTTCTTTGTGGTGCCATTAAATGCGCTATTACAAGATAAAGGAAAACACAGTGTGGGAGCGGGTAATGCTATCGCAGTACAAAACTTAGGTGAAAATACAGCGATGCTATTAATGTTAGGCTTGTTCTCACTAGTCACTAGTATTGGTATTTCTGTTGTTGCCATCGGAATTGGTTTTGGTGCCATTTTTGCACTCGCAATTGGTGGGTTATGGTTATGGGATTGCACCAGAAAGAAATCTTAAACAGTAGAATTTAGAATAGAGGTTAAATGAACCTTAATGATAAATTACGATGAAATGACTCACCTAAGTATTGAGGTGGGTAAAGCGTTAATTGAAAAGAAGAGCACGATAACAACGGCAGAGTCTTGCACTGGTGGATGGATTGCAAAAATCATCACGGATATTGCAGGAAGTTCTGATTATTATCACCGTGGCTTTGTGACCTACAGTAACGAAGCAAAGCATGAAATGATAGGCGTTGATGAACAAACCTTGATTAAATATGGCGCTGTTAGTGAAGAAGTCGTTCTTCAGATGGCGAAAGGCGCACTTAGCGCAGCAAATGCAGATTTTGCTGTTTCAGTCAGTGGTATTGCGGGTCCTGGTGGTGGCAGTAAAGAAAAACCAGTGGGTTTAGTTTGGTTTGGTTTTGCTGTTAAAACAACAACCGGTGTTCAGGTAACAGCAAAACACTGTATTTTCAGTGGCTCACGAGAGCAAGTAAGAGCGGAATCTGTTATTTTTTCTTTAAAATCAATACTTAGAGAAATTATAAATAATTAACTTGATACTGTATGATTATACAGTATAATGAATTTCAACAAGCAAAATCATACACGTTTTAATGGTAGTGACCCATCCTTATGCTTCACTGCCCAGAGGGAGATAACATGGCTATTGATGAAAACAAACAAAAAGCATTGGCCGCAGCACTTGGTCAAATTGAAAAGCAATTTGGTAAAGGGTCTATCATGCGTCTGGGCGAAGATCGTTCCATGAACGTTGAAACCATCTCTACAGGTTCTTTATCATTAGACGTTGCTTTAGGTGCTGGTGGTTTACCACGTGGTCGTATTGTTGAAATCTATGGCCCAGAATCTTCAGGTAAAACAACTTTAACACTACAAGTTATCGCTTCAGCTCAACGTGAAGGTAAGATCTGTGCGTTTATCGATGCTGAACACGCATTAGATCCAATTTATGCAAAAAAATTAGGCGTAGACATTGATAATCTGCTGTGTTCTCAGCCTGATACCGGTGAGCAAGCCTTAGAAATTTGTGATGCATTATCTCGCTCTGGTGCTGTTGATGTTATTGTTGTTGACTCAGTGGCTGCGTTAACGCCAAAAGCTGAAATTGAAGGTGAAATCGGCGATTCACACGTAGGTCTTGCTGCTCGTATGATGAGCCAAGCTATGCGTAAATTAGCGGGTAACTTGAAAAACTCCAATACATTACTTATTTTCATAAACCAAATTCGTATGAAAATTGGTGTTATGTTTGGTAATCCAGAAACCACAACTGGTGGTAATGCACTTAAGTTCTACGCATCTGTTCGTTTAGATATTCGTCGCATCGGTTCTGTTAAAAACGGTGATGAAGTTGTGGGTAGTGAAACTCGCGTTAAAGTCGTAAAAAACAAGATTGCAGCGCCATTTAAACAAGCCGAATTCCAAATAATGTATGGCGAAGGTATTAATACTTTTGGTGAGCTTATCGATTTAGGTGTTAAACATAAATTGGTAGAAAAAGCTGGTGCATGGTACAGCTACAATGGTGAGAAGATTGGTCAAGGTAAAGCCAATGCAACAACTTACCTAAAAGAGCATCCAGAAATGTACGATGATTTAAATACGAAACTACGTGAAATGTTATTAAACCACGCAGGTGAGTTTACAAGCGCAGCTGATTTCACGAATGAAGGTGATGCAACTGATCTCGGAGAAGCAGAAGAATAATCTCTCTTAGCTTGTGATAAAACAACTAATTGATTCCATGTTTAGACAAATTACTATCATTGTTATGATAAATGGCTAGTCAATTAATGTGATTTAACTCACTTAAAAAAAGGAAGCTCTAAAAAGCTTCCTTTTTGTTATATGTCGTACTATTTATCCAATTTAGGGTTCATGCCGGGTTTATTCTATTATCTATCCATTAAAAGTAGCCTTTAACACTATTTTATTTGATATAACGATATTTTTTACTAACTAATTTTTATAGTTGTATGAAAGTTTATATAGTGAAATTTTGATGATATATTCTCACAAATTACCAATCTAAATAAGAATCATTACTAGCACCTGATTGAGTCAGATAGTAAATAATTGACAAACAGAGATAAATATCTTCAAGATATTTGAATCTAATTAATATAGTATTTAAGAGATTATTTAGTGATGAGATAGGTTTTATACTGAGAAATACTTTTATTTTAGCTAGTTATCGTGAGTTTATTGTTTGTTTTAAGTGATAATGCTTATGTATTTATTATTGATTGTTATAAGAAAAAGAAATTATTTAAGAAAAAACACGCATAGTATGTGATGAGATAAAAAACTAATAATAACAAATAGTTTTTAATAATTACAAAATGAAAATACTTTAAACTACTTACATTTATTAGAATAATCCCTCTTAAATAGAGAAAAGCCCCATTCTCAGTTAACAAACCCACTTTCAGAAAAAAACTAGACGATTTACAATGTCAACACGAATAAGTTTATCGGGGGTTTTACTTCTGACTGAAGAAATTCTATCTTATCCCTACTTATGTATTCGTTGGCTAAGTAGAGGTAACAAAAAACCTCCTCTAACTAGATTTCTAATTTCTGTTTTTCCAGCTTGATTTCGGGATAATTATGAGCAAAAGCACCGCTGAGATCCGTCAGGCGTTTCTCGACTTTTTTCATACTAAAGGACATCAAATAGTACCTAGCAGTTCTTTGGTTCCAAATAACGATCCAACATTGCTGTTTACAAACGCAGGGATGAACCAATTCAAAGATGTATTTCTTGGATTGGACAATAGACCTTATTCCCGAGCGACAACTGCACAACGCTGTGTGCGTGCAGGTGGTAAACATAATGATTTAGAAAATGTGGGTTATACAGCTCGTCACCATACCTTTTTTGAAATGCTAGGTAATTTCAGTTTTGGTGACTATTTCAAACATGACGCAATCAATTTTGCTTGGGAATTATTAACCAGCAAAGAGTGGTTTAACTTACCTAAAGAAAGACTTTGGGTAACGGTATATGCCACAGATGATGAAGCTTATGATATTTGGAATAAAGAAATTGGTATTCCTGCCGAAAGAATAATCCGCATTGGTGATAATAAAGGTGCACCATTTGCATCAGATAACTTTTGGCAAATGGGTGACACAGGCCCTTGTGGACCTTGTACCGAAATATTTTATGATCATGGTGACCACATTTGGGGCGGACCTCCTGGATCACCAGAAGAAGACGGCGATCGCTATATTGAGATCTGGAATATCGTTTTCATGCAATTTAATCGTCAATCAGATGGCACTATGGATCCACTGCCGAAACCATCTGTTGATACGGGAATGGGGTTAGAGCGTATTACCGCTGTTTTACAACATGTAAACTCTAACTATGACATTGATTTATTCCGTTCTTTAATTAAATCTGTTGCACAAGTGACTAATGCAACAGACTTAGAAAATAAATCATTACGCGTTATTGCTGACCATATTCGTTCTTGTTCATTCCTTATTTGCGATGGCGTGATCCCTTCTAATGAAGGCCGTGGCTATGTTCTGCGCCGCATTATTCGTCGTGCAGTACGTCATGGTTATATGCTTGGCGCCAAAGATACCTTCTTCTATAAGTTAGTTGCTCCATTAATTGAAGTGATGGCTGAAGCGGGTGAAGAATTAAAACGCCAACAAGCTATCGTTGAAAAAGTATTAAAAACGGAAGAAGAGCAGTTTGCTCGTACATTAGAACGAGGCCTCCAGCTATTAGATGAAGAGCTTGCTCAATTAACAGATGACGTTCTTCCGGGTGAAACCGCTTTCCGCCTTTATGATACATATGGTTTCCCTCTCGATTTAACTGCTGATGTTTGTCGTGAAAGAAATATCAAGGTTGATGAAAAAGGCTTTGAAGTCGCGATGGAAGAGCAACGTAAACGTGCTCGTGAATCCAGCGGTTTCGGTACTGACTATAATAGCCTTATTAAAGTTGATAGCCGCAGTGATTTCTCTGGTTATGAGCATAACGAACAGCAGGGCACAATTACTGCTATCTTCCACAATGGACAATCAGTCACCGAATTAAAAGCGGGCGAAGAAGGAATTATCTTCTTAAATAAAACGGCATTTTATGCCGAGTCCGGTGGCCAAGTTGGCGATAAAGGTGTTCTGACTGGCAAAGATAGTCAGTTTGAAGTCACAGATACGCAAAAATACGGTAAAGCGATTGGCCATATTGGTAAAGTTAACGTAGGGTCATTTATTGTTAACCATAAAATCAATGCTAACATTGATATTGCTCGCCGTAATGCCATTCGTTTAAATCACTCTGCGACTCACTTATTACATGCTGCATTACGCCAAGTTCTGGGAACGCATGTTACGCAAAAAGGTTCTTTGGTTAACGATAAATACTTGCGTTTTGACTTCTCTCATTTTGAAGCAGTTAAACCAGAACAGTTGCGAGAAATCGAAGATATTGTAAATGCACAAATCCGTCTTAACTCACCAATAGTCACTGAGTTAATGGATCTTGAAGACGCTAAAGAAAAAGGTGCTATGGCACTGTTTGGTGAGAAATACGATGAACGTGTCCGTGTTTTAACCATGGGTGATTTTTCTACTGAGCTTTGCGGTGGTACTCACGCTTCTAGAACAGGTGATATTGGTTTGTTCCGTATTATCAGTGAGTCAGGCACTGCTGCTGGTATTCGTCGTATTGAGGCAATTACAGGTATTACAGCAATTGAGAGTGTTCATGAGCAATCAGACCTTATCTCTCTTGTTGCACAAGTTCTAAAAAGTGATGGTACAAACTTGGTTGAAAGAATTAAGACAGTCCAAGAAAAATACCGCTTATTAGAAAAAGAACTCCAACAACTAAAAGATCAGCAAGCTGCCCAAGAAAGTTCTTCTTTAGGTGGACAAGCTAAAAATGTGAAAGGTATCAAACTTTTAGTTCGTGAGCTTAATGGTGTTGAGCCAAAAATGTTAAGAACTATGGTTGACGATTTAAAAAATCAATTGGGTTCAGCAATTATTGTGCTTTCTACTATTTCTGATGGTAAAGTGAGCTTAATTGTTGGGGTCACTAAAGATTTGACTGCTAAAGTTAAAGCAGGTGAGTTAATTAGTTTTGTAGCACAGCAAATCGGCGGTAAAGGTGGCGGTCGCCCTGATATGGCTCAAGCTGGTGGTACTGATATTGATGCTTTACCTGCGGCTCTGGCAAGTGTTGACGAGTGGGTTGAATCGCATCTGTAAGCGATAATAACCTGAAAAAAGGCGTTATTCCTGATTTATAGGGATAACGCCTTATAGAGATATTGATGATCCGTTAAATAATCAGTCACTAAATTTATATTTTGTTATGAAGTATGAGTTACTTGTGATAAATAATGATTATACGAATTGACAATGTATGATGGATAATGGCCGGGAAATTCTAGAGACCCGACTCTTGTAAATTTTCAAGGAGCAAAGAATGCTTATTCTAACTCGTCGAGTTGGTGAAACGCTTATGATAGGTGATGATGTAACCGTAACCGTTTTAGGGGTTAAAGGTAATCAGGTACGGATTGGCGTAAATGCACCCAAAGAAGTATCTGTCCATCGTGAAGAGATCTATCAACGAATTCAGGCCGAGAAAACTCAGCCTACCGATAACTACTAAACAAATTCCCATTTTTAGTTAGTTACAATTCATTCGTAAGCGTCCACACTTTTGCCGGGTCTGGGCGCTTTTCTCTTTCTAAGACTTTTTATTCCCTTTTTTGTTCCTATCTTCACTCTCCTTGAGTTGTATTTATTATTACACTATCCGTTTATTCTGATTGACAGAATTGAAACTCTTTTTACCTCTAATCATTCGCTTCACAATTATTTGTTTTGAGAATAAATATATTTGCTATGGGAATAAAATACTTGAATGATTTTTCATCAGAGATATCATTGTGTTTAGGACTTTTTTAGCCAATCTTGCTGATAAACGCATCAGTTTGTTTGTGAAGTGTCCAAACAAACGTATATTCGTAAAAAGTTGAGAAAAATTGTTTGACTTCTTAGGCTGAGAAAGTAATATGTGCGCCACACAGAGACGAGATGTTCAGTAAGAACTTCTTCGAGTGGTTCTAAATATGGTGAGATGGCCGAGAGGCTGAAGGCGCTCCCCTGCTAAGGGAGTATGCGGTCAAAAGCTGCATCGAGGGTTCGAATCCCTCTCTCACCGCCATTTAGATTGCATCCTTAGCTCAGCTGGATAGAGTACTCGGCTACGAACCGAGCGGTCGGAGGTTCGAATCCTCCAGGATGCACC
>NZ_JBEETS010000002.1:0-21919 GCF_040138965.1 Proteus sp. fly-1089 | reverse complement strand
GCATCCTTAGCTCAGCTGGATAGAGTACTCGGCTACGAACCGAGCGGTCGGAGGTTCGAATCCTCCAGGATGCACCATCTTTAAAGCCTCGCAAATAGCGAGGCTTTTTGCTTTCTATAATTCTCTTATTTCTTATAATGTTAAACTTTTGTTTAGCATCAACTAACAACGCTAACATCATCTAATCAGCGACAATTTAGTGACTTTACGATAAAGTAACTCCTATCTATTTACTTACATTAATCAACGCGGGAGGTCACCTTTGATCCCGGACGTATCCAAAGCACTTTCTTGGTTGGAAGCACACCCTAAAGTTTTATGTGGCATCCACCGTGGTATTGAGCGCGAAACCTTAAGAGTAACGCCAGAAGGCAATTTAGCATCAACAGAGCACCCTATTTCATTAGGTAAATCATTAACTCATAAATGGATCACAACGGATTTCGCTGAATCCCTGTTAGAGTTTATTACGCCTGTTGATGACAATATTTCACATACCCTGCATTTTTTAGGTGATTTACATCGTTATACGGCACGTCACTTAGATAATGAACGTATGTGGCCTATGAGTATGCCTTGCTTTATTGAAGCGGAAGATAAGATTACGCTTGCTCAATTTGGCACATCCAATGTAGGGCGTTTTAAAACCCTATATCGTGAAGGATTGAAAAATCGTTATGGTGCTTTAATGCAAACCATTTCTGGTGTGCATTATAACTTTTCATTGCCTATTGAATTTTGGCAAGCATGGGCGAATGTAAAAGATGAAGAAAGTGGTAAAGAAGCTATTTCAGATGGTTATCTACGTTTGATCCGTAACTATTATCGTTTTGGTTGGGTTATTCCATTCTTCTTTGGTGCATCGCCAGCAATTTGTGGATCTTTCTTGAAGGGAAGAGAAACAAATTTACCATTTGAAAGTACGCCCAAAGGTGCGAAGTATTTGCCTTATGCGACGTCATTACGTTTAAGTGACTTAGGATATACCAATAAATCGCAAAGTGATTTAGATATTACCTTTAATCATCTCGAAACCTATGTTAAAGGGCTGAAAAAAGCGATTCATAAACCATCTGACGAATTTGCTAAACTGGGTGTTAAGAATAAAGATGGTGAGTATATTCAATTAAATACCAATGTACTGCAGATTGAAAATGAGCTTTATGCGCCTATTCGTCCTAAGCGTGTCGTTAAAGGGGATGAATCGCCTTCTGATGCTTTATTACGTGGTGGTATTGAATATATCGAAGTTCGTTCGCTTGATATCAATCCATTTACGCCAATAGGTGTCGATGAAACTCAAATTCGTTTCCTTGATTTATTTTTAATTTGGTGTGTTTTAGCTGATGCACCAGAAATGAATGCTTCTGAATTAGCGTGTTGTCGTGCAAATTGGAATAACGTTATTCTAGAAGGGCGTAAGCCTGGTCAAGTTATTGGAATGGGTTGTGGTGAGAGAAAAGAGCCATTAGCACAAGTTGGTAAAGCGTTATTTGCGGATTTAAAACGTGTGGCAAATGTTCTTGATTGTTGTTCTGGCACAAAATATATGGAAGTTTGCGTTAAGTTAGAAGAAATGTTTGATAATCCAGAACTAACCTTCTCTGGCAGACTGTTAGAGAAAATCAAAACACAAGGTATTGGTAGTTATGGTTTATCTTTAGCGGAAGAGTATTACCAAGAATTAATTAAAACGTCTTATGAAACGTTGACTGATGAAGCTTTTGATCATGAGAGAATTTCATCCATAAAACGTCAAGAAGAGTTAGAAAAGAGTGATACCATTTCTTTTGATGAGTATTTGAAGATCCATGCAGGGGCAAATGCCGATAACGTGGCTTCCTAAACTTAGATAGAAAAAAGCCACACTAATATTTGTGTGGCTGAAAAATTCTATAGAGAAATAGGGATGATAACATTTTGCGCGTATTCATTACTAAGACCGGGCTACTTGCAGAAAGTTTCATTTTTTCTTAAAAATATTTAAATTTTTCTTAGGAGGTTTTTTATGCCTTTATTGGATAGCTTTACTGTTGACCATACACGTATGTCCGCACCAGCTGTACGCGTTGCTAAAACAATGAAAACGCCATCTGGTGATACTATCACGGTATTTGATTTACGTTTTACTGTGCCAAATAAAAAAGCCATGCCTGAGAAAGGAATTCACACATTAGAGCACTTGTTCGCTGGCTTCATGCGTAACCATCTTAATGGTAATGGTGTTGAGATTATTGATATCTCCCCAATGGGATGCCGTACAGGCTTCTATATGAGCTTAATTGGGAAACCAGAAGAACAGCGAGTTGCTAATGCATGGAAAGCAGCAATGGAAGATGTTTTGAAAGTAAAAGATCAAAATCATATCCCTGAGTTAAATGTGTATCAATGCGGTACTTATGAAATGCATTCTCTGACTGAAGCACAAGATATCGCACGAGATATTTTAGCTCATAATATTGGTATTAATCATAACGACGAATTAGCACTTCCTGAAGAGACATTAAAAGAGCTACATATCTAGACTTAGCTACTTTATAAAACTAGGGGACAATAGATCAAGAAATTCGCATCCTGATTTATTGTCTCTTTTTATTCTAATTACCATCCTATTTTTTTTCGTTATCCCATTGTTTTATTTTCTTATCTTCTTATATTGTTATCACAATAATGGATTAAATTTATGCTTAATACACGGAGTACACTTTTGTTATGGAAAATCACCAATTCTCATCGCCTAAATTGGTTTTAGAGTTTTTTGTTCGAGAATTTTATTTTTTTGGTAAAAGCACGTTACGCACTCAATTTCCTAAAGATGCTTTTTTCTATCAAGGCCCTTCTAAAGCACAAGAATATCGTTATTTTGAGAGTGTACATAAACAGCATGTTAGGCGGTTTCACTCTGAACCAGAGCTCATTATCAAGCCTGAATATTTGTTATTCTCCTCAGAAATAGAGACTCAACGATTTGCAAAAATAACTAAAGCTGAAACTAATACGATAATAAAAATCGGTGGAGATTATCTCTATAAAGAAAAAGAAGATGAAGAATATCATTGGTATTTTCAGGAAGATAGAGTTAAAACTAATAGTTATTCTGGTGAAAATTTAGATTTAAAATATGAAAACATTCAGACTTTAGCGCCTCATCATTTCAATATTGAATCAGTAAAAGATGATGGCTCTATCATTACTAATTTCCCACGTAAGTCTCTTTCTCTTACTTTAAACAGAGGCGAAATAGCGTGTTTTATATGCCGACGAGAAGAGTATGGTTATTCTTATTCTCATGAACCTGCGCTTAACTTAGTGATGTGGGTAAAGAATCATGGTTTTTATTCTGATTATCAACAAGTAAGGCCCACTCAACTTAAGACAGAACAAGTGATAGATCCTTTCTATTTGAATCACGCGAGAGAATTTGATTTTCGTAATAGTAAATTACGATTTGAGCTCGGATAAACAGCAAAAATAAAGCGCTTAAATAAGCGCTTTATTTTGTATTCATCAATGATGAGGGAACACGAGGTGGCGAATTAAAGCCTTTTTGATGACGTTGTCCTGAACTTCAAGTATTTCAAATTCATAATCACTGACTTTTATCTTATTACCGACAACGGGTAAGTCGCCAAGCTCTTCAATAATGACGCCGTTAATGGTTCTGGCTTCATCTTCAGGTAAATGCCAACCAAATGCTTTATTGATATCTCGAATATTTGTTGTACCATCAACGAGCAATGAACCATCTTTTTGAGGGATAACTTCTTCTGCTAATGAAGGTGACATTGAGGTGGTAAAATCACCCACAATTTCTTCTAGAATATCTTCAACAGTGACTAAACCTTGAATTTCACCGTATTCATCAACCACAATGCCTGCTTTTTCATTATTCCGCTGAAAATTAACAAGCTGTAAATTTAAAGGTGTGCTTTCAGGGATAAAATAGACTTTATCAGCTGCTTTCATCAAAATTTGTTTGGTGAATTCTTTTTTCTCAGTCATTAAGCGATAGGCTTCTCGTACTCGCAGCATACCAATGGCATCATCAAGAGTATCGCGATAAAGCACTATTCGACCATGAGGAGAATGAGTTAACTGTCTTACGATGGATTTCCATTCGTCATTAACATCGATACCAAAAATCTCATTTCTTGGCACCATAATATCGCCAATAGTCACTTTTTCTAAATCAAGAATAGAAATCAACATATTTTGATTTCTTTGGGAAAGCTTTGATTTTGACTCATTTACAATAGTTCGTAGCTCTTCTTTTGAAACGGCATTACCTTGTATTACTGGCGATTTGATCCCTAAAATTCGCATCAGTATTAATGTAATTTTATTAAAAAACCAAACAATAGGTAGCATCAGTGTTTGCAAAGGAGAGAGAATGACACTACTTGGATAAGCAACTCGTTCTGGATACAGGGCCGCTATTGATTTTGGAAGCACTTCAGCAAAAATGAGGATAATAAATGTTAGGACACCCGTGGCTATAGCAACACCAGCATCACCATATAAACGCATACCCACAATAGTCGCTAATGCCGATGCGACGATATTAATCAGATTATTGCCAATTAATACCAAACTGATCAATCTGTCGGGGCGTTGTAATAGTTTTTCAACACGTTTTGCAGAGCGATTTCCTTGTTTGGCTGCATGACGAAGACGATAACGATTAATCGTCATCATGCTGGTTTCTGTTCCAGAAAAATAAGCTGAGGCAATAATCATCGCTATTAGTATGATAATGAGCGTAGTTGTCGAGACATGCTCCAAAATTGAGATCCTTTTGCTACCCTAAAATAAAAATTAATTAAGCACTAACTCTTGTAATAAACGATTACCAAAAAAAGCTAATGTCAAAATAATGGCGCCAATCAAGTTAAAAATAATGACTTTTTTTCCTCTCCATCCTTCGCGGAAATGCCCCCATAATAAAATGACGTAAACAAACCAAGCGATGATAGAAAAAATTGATTTATGGATATTTTCTTTACCAAAAATATTATCCATATACACCAAACCTGTACACAATGTTAGGGTTAGTAATACAACACCCACTTGTGTGATGTGAAACATTTTTCGCTCAATTGTCATTAATGGTGGCATTTGAGGTGAAAATTTTAGCTTCTTATTCTTTAGTTGATAGTCTAGCCAACTCAGTTGCAATGCATATAACGCCGCAATCAATAATGTGGCATAACTTAATAATGCAAGCCCAATGTGAATAAAGAGTGATGTGCTACTTTCAAGATGTGTAACAAACTCACCAGGCATGAGTGCCGCGATGACAAGATTGACTATTGCAAAACAATAAACAATAGGCAGTAAAAACCATGCTCGGCCACGAGAAGCCACAATCGTCATAATAACGCAGACCATCAGGCTTACAACGGCACCTAGATTGGTGAGTGAAAGATCCTGCCCGCTGTGAGGGCGGAAAATTAAAAATTTTAATGAAATAGTATGCGCAACAAGCGCAATAACCGCGAAGAGGAGTGCTAATCCGCGGTATCCATTTTGCTCTTTTCGTAACAGACCCGGTAAAATGAGCACCAGACTGAGTAAATAAGCGCAGACAGCGACGATAGAGATTGATATAACGGGCATAGTTTCGCTTACATATATTGTTTGAATAACTTCCTAGTATAGCGCTAGGAGCATTCGGCTCCAACTATTGAAGTCATTAAGCTTAAATCTCTATGCAGAGATCCGCGAGTCATCGTGATATAATCGATGGCATACATACTGATAAGCCCAACTTTAACACTGAGCTAAGATAATGTTTGAGAATTTAAGTGACAGATTATCGCGCACGTTGCGCAATATAAGCGGTCGAGGAAGACTGACCGAAGAAAACATTAAAGAGACACTGCGTGAAGTGCGTATGGCGTTATTAGAAGCCGACGTTGCCTTGCCTGTGGTTCGTGATTTTATTGCGCGAGTTAAAGAAAGCGCAGTAGGACATGAAGTTAACAAAAGCCTGACTCCGGGTCAGGAGTTTGTGAAGATAGTTCAAAATGAACTCGTCAATGCGATGGGTGAAGTCAATACTGACCTTGATCTTTCTGCTCAGCCACCTGCTGTTGTTTTAATGGCAGGCTTGCAAGGTGCTGGTAAAACAACCAGTGTTGCAAAATTAGGTAAATTCTTAAAAGAGAAAAAGAAGAAAAAGGTTCTGGTTGTTTCTGCTGACGTTTATCGCCCAGCGGCAATTAAACAACTTGAAACATTGGCTGAAACGGTTGGCATTGATTTCTTCCCATCAACAGTGCAAGAAAACCCTGTGACGATTGCAAGCAATGCATTAAAACATGCACAGCTTCAATTTTATGATGTATTACTGGTGGATACCGCAGGACGTTTGCACGTAGATGAAGGCATGATGGAGGAGATCCAGCTTCTTCATAAAGCCATTAATCCGGTTGAAACTTTATTTGTTGTTGACGCTATGACAGGTCAAGATGCAGCAAATACAGCAAAAGCCTTTAATGAAGCGTTACCATTAACAGGGGTTGTCTTAACGAAAGTTGATGGTGATGCGCGTGGTGGTGCGGCGTTATCAATTCGTCATATCACAGGCAAACCTATCAAATTCCTCGGTGTTGGGGAAAAAACAGAAGCTTTAGAACCTTTCCACCCAGATCGTATTGCCTCTCGTATTTTAGGCATGGGTGATGTTCTGTCTTTGATTGAAGATATTGAAAGCAAAGTTGATAGAGCTCAAGCTGAAAAGCTGGCGACGAAACTTAAAAAAGGTGATGGCTTTGATCTAAATGATTTCTTAGATCAATTAAAGCAAATGAAAAACATGGGCGGCATGGCGAGTATGTTAAGTAAAATGCCAGGTATGTCTCAGGTGCCAGATGCTGTAAAATCACAAATGGATGATTCAATTTTAGTGAAAATGGAAGCTATTATTAATTCCATGACTAAAAAAGAGCGCCAAAAACCCGAAATCATCAAAGGGTCTCGAAAACGCCGTATTGCGACGGGTTCAGGAACGCAAGTGCAAGACGTCAACCGTTTGTTAAAACAGTTTGATGATATGCAACGCATGATGAAAAAAATGAAAAAAGGTGGCATGGCTAAGATGATGCGTAGCATGAAAGGTATGATGCCACCGGGATTTCCAGGCCGTTAAAATCAAAAAGCCGGAAAAAAAACGTGCTTTGGATTGCTTTTTTCCCCAAAGTGAGTAAACTTTTCGGGCTTTTTATATGACAACCGGACTCCGTTCCTCGATGGCGTCTGGTTGTTTTATTAACTAATGAGGATGTTATGGTAACAATTCGTTTAGCTCGTGGCGGCGCAAAAAAGCGTCCGTTTTACCAAGTAGTAGTAACCGATAGCCGCAATGCGCGTGATGGTCGTTTCATTGAACGCGTAGGCTTTTATAACCCACTGGCAACCGGTAATGCAGAAGAATTACGTTTAGACGTAGACCGTGTTGAACACTGGGTTGCTCAAGGCGCAACTGTTTCAGAACGTGTTGCTGGCCTGATCAAATCAGCGAAGAAAAGCGCTTAATCTGTCGCGGTGGTAACAATGAGCGAACAAAAAACCTTAAAAGAGCCTGTAGAACCTATTGTTATGGGTAAGTTGGGCTCACCTTACGGGATCCGTGGTTGGCTCAGAGTTTTTTCCTCCACCGAACATGCCGAAAACATTTTTGAATATCAACCGTGGTTTATTCAACGACATGGACAATGGGAAACCATTGAAATTGAAAGTTGGAAACATCACAACCAAGATATTATCGTCAAGCTAAAAGGTATTGACGACAGAGATGCAGCTAATTTCCTGACTAATGTTGAAATTGTCGTGAATACATCGCAACTACCTGAACTTGACGGTGAGTATTACTGGAAAGATCTGATGGGTTGCCATGTTGAAACTGACAAAGGCTACGATTTAGGTGTCATTACTGACATGATGGAAACTGGTTCAAATGACGTAATGGTCATTAAAGCTAATCTGAAAGATGCATTCGGTGTTGGGGAACGGTTAGTTCCGTTTCTTGATGGGCAGGTTATCAAGAAAGTCGATCTCTCAGCGAAAAAAATTATCGTTGATTGGGATCCTGGTTTTTAGATTATCCGGTTAACGGTTCTCAATAGTGGGACACGAAAATGTGGATTGGGGTAATTAGCCTATTTCCAGAAATGTTCCGCTCTATAACCGAGTACGGGGTGACTGGTCGGGCAGTTAAGCATGGTTTGCTTAATGTAGAATGTTGGAATCCCCGAGATTTTACATACGACAGACACAATACCGTTGATGATCGTCCTTATGGCGGTGGTCCTGGTATGTTGATGATGGTACAGCCCTTAAGGGAAGCCATTCATCAAGCGAAAGCTGCGGCAGGTGATGGAGCAAAGGTGATTTATTTATCACCTCAGGGACGCAAACTCGATCAACAAGGAGTTTGTGAACTGGCAACAAATGAGAAGCTAATTCTAGTTTGTGGTCGGTATGAAGGTATAGATGAGCGTGTCATCCAAACAGAAATCGATGAAGAATGGTCTGTGGGTGATTACGTATTAAGTGGTGGGGAATTACCTGCCATGATAATGATAGATGCTGTAGCACGTTTTGTTCCGGGGGTTCTCGGGCATGCGGCTTCAGCAAAAGAAGATTCTTTTGCTGAAGGTTTATTGGATCATCCTCACTATACTCGCCCAGAGGTATTAGATGGTATGGAAGTTCCGGCAGTTCTACTGTCAGGTAACCATGCACATATTAATCGCTGGCGTATGAAACAATCACTGGGTCGAACCTGGCTAAGAAGACCTGAGCTTCTGGAAAGCCTAGCTCTGACTGACGAGCAAAGAGTGCTGTTAACAGAGTTCCAACGGGAATATCTGGAAAGTACAGCAGAGTAAGTCTGACACATGGTGTCATTAATATCAGTTTACCTAGGGTAAGAGAGTTATTATGAGCAATATTATTAAGCAAATCGAACAAGAACAAATGAAGCAAGATGTACCTTCATTTCGTCCAGGCGATAATGTAGAAGTTAAGGTATGGGTTGTTGAAGGTTCTAAAAAACGTCTGCAGGCATTCGAGGGCGTGGTTATCGCTATTCGTAACCGCGGTCTGCACTCTGCATTTACTGTTCGTAAAATTTCTAATGGCGAAGGTGTTGAGCGTGTATTCCAAACTCACTCTCCAGTCGTAGATAGCATCACTGTGAAACGTCGTGGTGCGGTTCGCCAAGCTAAACTGTACTACCTGCGTGAGCGTTCAGGTAAGGCTGCTCGTATCAAAGAGCGTCTTAACGCTAAATAATACGCTTTCGCACATCCGAAAGTTATTGTTAAAAGGTCAGCGTTTGCTGACCTTTTTTTATGGCGAATTTTTATTATATTTTTATTTGTTTTTATATTCCTCTCTTTTTGCTCCTCTTATTCCAAGATTCATTAAAAGATAATGTGTAAATATTTAATTACATATTTTTCTTTTAATTTAATCAAAGTCACATTTTTATTATCGTTTGAATAAAATTTAACTTATTGTAATTTAAGGGTTGTATTTTATTAACTCGTTTTTTGTAAACTTTTTATTACATTTGTGTCAATTTTATTGAAAATACGGATTGATTTCTTTACATTGCATGTTATCTTATCTTTCAGACAGACAACAAATCACAATGACAGATATAAAAAGGTAAAAATTATGATCATGCAAAAAGACGCACTCAATAATGTGAATATCAGCGAAGAGCTGGTTTTAATTACGCCTGAAGAGTTAAAACAAAAATACCCATTGAGTCGCAATGATCTGCATGCCATTGCTCAATCACGTCAAACAATCTCTGAAATTGTTCAACGCCGTGATCCTCGTTTACTTGTGGTATGTGGGCCTTGTTCCATTCATGATGTTGATGTTGCTATCGATTACGCAAAACGTCTGAAGGTATTAGCGTCTGAATTAAGTGATAGTCTGTACATTGTGATGCGTGTCTACTTTGAAAAACCTCGTACAACAGTGGGTTGGAAAGGTTTAATTAGCGATCCATTTATGGATGGTAGCTTTGAAATGGAAAAAGGGTTACATATTGCCCGTAAACTATTAACTGAACTCGTACAATTAGGCTTGCCTTTGGCAACAGAAGCATTAGATCCTAATAATCCACAATACTTAGGGGATTTATTTAGTTGGTCTGCGATTGGTGCAAGAACAACAGAATCTCAGACTCACCGTGAAATGGCATCAGGGCTTTCAATGCCGGTGGGTTTTAAAAATGGAACCGATGGCAATCTAGATACGGCAATTAATGCGATGAAGGCTGCTTCTATGCCGCACCGTTTTATGGGAATCAATCAATCAGGGCAAGTGTGTTTACTGCAAACGCAAGGTAACCCTGATGGACATGTTATTTTACGCGGTGGTAAAACGCCAAATTACCATGAAGAAGATGTGGCACAATGTGAAGCCCATATGGTAAAAGCAGGATTAAAACCGTCATTAATGATCGATTGTAGTCACGGCAATTCAAATAAAGATTTCCGTCGTCAAACCGCCGTGGTGGATTCAGTGATTGAACAAATCACTAAAGGTAATGAATCTATCACCGGTATTATGTTAGAAAGTCATATTAATGAAGGCAATCAATCATCAGAACAGCCTCGTAGCGAAATGAAATATGGTGTTTCAGTCACCGATGCATGCATTAGTTGGGAAACAACAGAATCTGTATTAAGAAATTTACATGCACGAATTTCACCTATTTTAGCTCAGCGTGAAGAGCAATTTAAAAAAGTAAGTTAAGTTAGATAATCATAAAGAAAAAGAGGCAAGCATAGATGGCTGAAGAATTACAACATTTGCGTGAGCAAATCGATCAGGTCGATAAATCACTGCTTTCTTTACTTGCGAAAAGAATGCAATTGGTAGCTGAAGTTGGTGAAGTTAAGAATCGCCATGGATTACCGATTTATGCTCCTGATAGAGAAGCCTCAATGCTTACTTCTCGACGTGATGATGCGCAGAAAATGGGAATATCCCCAGATTTGATTGAAGATGTGTTACGCCGAGTAATGCGTGAATCTTATACCAAAGAGAATGACAAAGGTTTTAAAACGCTAAATCCTCAACTGGGTAAAATTGTAATTGTGGGGGGAAATGGCAAAATGGGAAAACTATTTTCCCGTTTATTTACCCTTTCTGGTTATCAAGTTGAAAGTTTAGAAGCAAATGAATGGCAAACGAAATCACCTGCTATTTTTGATAATGCAGGTATGGTTATTATTAGTGTACCTATTCATTTAACCGTTGAGGTTATTGAGAAGCTTCCTCTTTTACCTGAAAGTTGTTTGTTAGTCGATCTCGCTTCTATTAAAAAAGCACCTTTAGAGGCGATGTTAAAAGCGCATAGAGGTCCTGTTCTTGGTCTTCACCCTATGTTTGGTCCTGATGTACCGAGTTTAGCAAAACAGGTTGTGGCTTATTGTGAAGGCAGAGATCGCCAAGCATTTGAGTGGTTACTTGAGCAACTGTTAGTTTGGGGAGCTAAAATTGAGGCAATTACGCCAGAAGAGCACGATAAAAACATGAGTTTTATTCAAGCCCTTCGACATTTTACAACCTTTGCTTATGGCCAACATTTAGCTAAAGAAAACGTCGATTTAGCAAGCTTATTGCGACTTTCATCTCCAATATATCGTTTGGAGTTGGCAATGATAGGGCGGTTATTCGCTCAAGATCCGCAACTGTATGCAGATATTATTTTATCATCCAAAGAGAATATTGAATTAATTCGCAGGTATCATCATTCTTTAGGCCAAGCTATCGATTTATTGGATATTAGTGCAAAGAATGAATTTATTCATTCATTTAATAATGTGAGTGATTGGTTTGGTGATTATGCTTCTCAATTTATGAAAGAGAGTGGTGTACTATTACAGAAAGCTAATGATAGTCGTATTTAATTAAATGATAAATCGAGACGAAAGCCGAATAACGTATTTTGTTATTCGGCTTTTTGTTGGCTCATTATTCAGTAAATATGTAATATTATATTACTAATCATCATCACAAGGTGGCCATAGACAGCGAGTTGTGTCGAACGTACTAGGCGAGTTTTGAGCTCAATGTAGTATATTTTTCTGTTTACTATGAAAATATGCTCCCGCATAACTTGTGAATACTAATGTGATTATTAAAATATATAATTTATTCATAAAATCTCCTTTAAATTAATATAATTATAAATTAGTAATCTTTAGGATCAGGGCATGGACTGACCGTACAAAAATATGAGTTAGGATCGTTGATTATTGAATAAGATTGATAGTGACTGTATGTATCAATATTATCATAGAGTGAAGTGATAAATGGTTTTAAAATCAATACGATAAATGTATTCATATTTTCTCCTTCTATATATTCAAGATTCAAAGTATACCAATAAGGCCCAAATCTCTTTGGTTGATAATAGACTTTTTTACCAAGGGAAATATATTTTTAAAAACAACAATTTAAATATAATTTTTTAATAGAGGGAGAGAAGTTTATTTTTATAATAAAGTGATTTCTATTTTCGCGCTATATTGTTATTGAGTTGTTATTATCTGGTTTAATTAACTGATAATTAATGTTCAATGTTTTATTTTTATTAAAAATTAATTGTTGATGAGATCTTAAAATAAAATAAAAAAAGGAAGTGATATTAAAAACATCGCCTTGATCAAATAATGAAAAATAAGATGTAGATAAATTACCCTTATATGGATGAGTTTTGCAAAAGATGTTTAATTATTAATTGTATTATTTTTAATTGTATTCGGATGTCTTTTTTAAGGGGTAAACTATGGATTTCATAATACAACTTGCCATTATATTAGTGTGTCTATTTTATGGAGCAAGGAAAGGGGGAATAGCATTAGGTCTGCTCGGTGGTGTTGGTCTGGTTATTTTAGTTTTCATTTTTAACTTACCACCAGGAAAGCCACCAGTTGATGTAATGTTAGTTATTATTGCTGTTGTTTCAGCATCTGCAACATTGCAAGCGTCGGGTGGGTTAGACGTTATGTTGCAAATAGCAGAAAAATTATTACGTAAAAACCCAAAATATATTTCTATTGTTGCACCGCTTGTAACTTGTACTCTAACAATTCTATGTGGTACGGGACACGTTGTTTATACCATTTTGCCAATTATTTATGATGTGTCGATTAAAAATAATATCCGACCAGAAAGGCCAATGGCAGCAAGTACTATTGGCTCGCAAATGGGGATTATTGCAAGTCCTGTTTCTGTTGCAGTTGTAACCTTAGTGGCAATGTTAGGTGATGTCACTTTTAATGGTAAACATCTTGAGTTTTTAGATTTATTAGCTATTACCATTCCTTCTACTTTTATTGGTATTTTAGCGATTGGTATTTTTAGTTGGTTTAGAGGTAAGGATTTAGATAAAGATCAACGCTTCCAAGAGTTTATTTCAGTTCCTGAAAACCATGATTATGTTTACGGTGATACAGCAACACTTTTAGATAAAAAGTTACCAATGAAAAACTGGGTGGCAATGTGGATATTTTTAGGTGCTATTGCCGTTGTTGCGATATTAGGTGCTTTTTCTGAAATACGCCCTGTATTTAATGGCAAACCGTTATCTATGGTGCTTGTTATTCAGATGTTTATGTTATTAGCAGGTGCATCAATTATTATTATTTGTAAAACTAATCCATCTCTTATATCTAAAAATGAAGTATTCCGTTCAGGGATGATAGCAATTGTTGCCGTATATGGTATTGCTTGGATGGCAGAAACTATGTTCTCTGCACATATGAAAGAAATAGAAGCAGCATTAGGGCAATTAGTAAGAGAATATCCTTGGGCTTATGCTGTAGTTTTATTACTGGTATCGAAATTTGTTAACTCTCAAGCAGCGGCTTTAGCTGCAATTGTTCCTTTAGCATTGGGTATTGGTGTTGATCCTGCTTATATTATTGCATCTGCACCAGCTTGTTATGGTTATTATATTTTGCCAACTTATCCTAGTGACTTAGCGGCTATTCAATTTGACCGTTCAGGTACAACTCGAATAGGGCGTTTTGTTATTAACCATAGTTTTATCCTTCCGGGATTAATTGGTGTAACAGTTTCCTGTATCTTTGGCTGGGTGTTTGCAGCGATGTATGGTTTCTTATAATTAGTGATAATTTAAGAATATGAGATAAAAAGAAAAGCCAGATGGTAATGCACTATCTGGCTTATTTATTGAGTCCTGGGCTTTTTTATTATTTTACTTCAACAGGTACTACGTTCTCTGAAGGATAACACCCTAATATTTTTAATGACCGCGTTGTTTGTGATAAATCATGTAAAGCCTTTTGCATATTTATATCACGCAAATTAGCTTGAACATCAATATAAAACATTTCTTCCCAAGGCGTACCATTAATAGGTCGAGATTCTAATTTCGTCATAATAATGTCGTATTTTTTTAAAATCATTAAAGCATCGACTAAAGCACCTGCTTGTTGTCCTGTGGCCATTAAGAACGTTGTTTTTGCAGGAACTTGCTCTGACACATCAATCGCTTTACGTGCAATAACAATAAAGCGTGTTACGTTTATTTGCTGGTTTGCTAAATTATTCGCTAAGGGCTTTAAACCATAAAGAGATCCACCTGCTTCACTACCAATAGCTGCAACATGTGGTGATTGTGCAAGAGCTACTTTTTCCATTGCCGCTGCCGTACTTTCGCAATATTCAATTTTCCAGTTTGGATACTGATTTAAATAATGGCTGCATTGTTGGAAAGGTTGAGGGTGGCTATAAATAATTTGTAATTCTTCTGTCGAACTATCAACGCTTGTTAAAAGCGCATGATTAATCGGAATACGAATTTCACCCACAATAGACAGTGAAGTTGTTTGTAGTAAATCGTAAACATCATTAATTGCGCCAGAGCTGGTATTTTCAATAGGCAATAAACCGTAATCAGCTTGTCCTGTATCAACCAGTGTGAAAATATCGTCAAATTTTTGACAAGTACAATCGATGATTGTATCAAAATGACGGGCTGCATATTGGCGAGCAGCAATATGTGAATAAGAGCCTTTCGGGCCTAAATAAGCAATCCTTGCAGATTCATTTGGTGTCGCATTTAGGTGTTGCTGTAAAATCGCTTGTTGGGTTAATACGGAATCTTCAATAATCATTTGGAAAATACGGCTGATATAAAAACCATCTAGACCAACTTTTTTTCCTTTCTCAATTAATAAATCAAGTAATTCACGCTCACGATTTTTATCTCTAATAGGACGATGTGTATTCAATTTAAATTGAGCGACATCAGCAGATAATTGGCGTCTATTTGCTAACAACGTGAGTAATTCTGAATCTAACGTTGTGATTTTATCTCTGATTGCTAATAAATCGAGTTTTTCCATGTTTTAGCCCTATATCTTTGCGTCATACCATTATAAATAAAAAAAGCCTCCATTTTTGGAGGCTATTGTCGTTCTTACTTTTCTTTCTGAAATGACAAAGCCTCTTAATTAAAGAGTAAAAAGAAAAAGAAGAAAGACAAAAATGAATACATCGTCATTATATTGTTTGGTAAATTATTTAACATATAGCTATCAAACATGATGATGTGAAAGGAGTCAAGAAAAATACAATAAAAAGCGCATCGCTAGGATGCGCAGAGGCGTTTTGAGTCAGTGATTTATTCTAATTTTTAATCTAGCTTTACTATTTATATTTCATCGACAAGTAAATTTTCTTCTTTCAAACTGTTATCAGCCCGACGAGATTCATTTTTATGCTGAACCTTGTTTAATTGACGCTCAAGTTTCGCTAACAAATCATTAATAGCGACATACATATCTGCGTGTTGTGCATTAGCGACCAATTGCCCATTTGGTATGTGAATGCTGGCATCAACACTAAAACCTTTAGGGTCTTTTGTCAGAATAATACGAGGATTGATTAAATTCACCTGCCATTTATTAAGTTTAGTTAGACGGCTTTCAATGTGTTCACGTAGTGCTGGGGTAATTTCCATTTGCTTGCTAGTAATATTTATAATCATATAGTTACCTCTTAATTACTCCGTCTTCGATAACTTCAGAATATCGTGATACACAATTTAAAACATGATCAAAATCACTTTTTGTTAGTTGTATGTGTAACTAGTAATAGAAACGTGACAAATGATAAATAGCTGAAAAAGAACGCTTGTTAAGTTGTATTTATTCAGTCATATTAGGAAGGTTGGGCTGATGAAAAGTAAAGACAATTTAGCTAAAAAAGAATAAAAAAACAGCAGCGTTAAGCTGCTGTTTTTGATGGTGATGTTTGGATTAAGCTGGATTTGCTGCAATCAATGAAGCCACTTTATCTGCTTCTTGTGTCAGACCTAACTCTTTATAGGCGTTTTCCATGTATTCGAGTGCATCACGAGTAGCTTGTGTATCAGGATAATCACGCATCATTTGCTCTACTCTATTAATAACCGCGACATAAGCCCCTCGTTTAGTATAGAATTTCGCAACTGAAAGTTCATACTTTGCTAAACGGTTTTTAAGAAAGACAAGGCGCTTGGTTGCATCAGCAGCGTAAAGGCTATCAGGGTAATAACGTACTAATTGACTAAAGTCTTTAAATGCCACAATTGCATGCTGAGGATCACGGTCTGAACGATCAATACCAAAGAATCCTTGTAATGCACTATCATCTAATGCTTGAGCTGTTAAGCCTCGCATATAAAGAACATAGTCAATATTAGGATGGGTTGGGTTTAATCGCATAAAACGGTCAATTGCAGTAATCGCCATTGGTAGTTCTGCTGATTTATAATAAGCATAAATCAAGTCGAGCTGAACTTGTTGCGAGTAAGGGCCAAAAGGATAGCGATTATCGAGAGACTCTAATTGTTTGATAGCCGCTCCATAATTGCCATCTAGCAATTTTTCCTGACTGGTTGTGTAAAGCTCAGAAGGAGACATATCGGCAGTAGCGTCTTTGTCTGAACTCGAACAGCCAGAAAGTAACAGGCTTACAGTGGCCGCTGCCACCAGGTATTTAATGCGTCTCATCACGTATTGATTATCCTCTGAATAGGTTTGGGGAGTCTCTCCGTGAAGCTCCCCTAAAATCGGTTACACTATAACTCATTTTAAATGAAACGGCTGTGCCGTCAAAACACTAACTTAATTAATAGAAAACTATTTATGTCTCAACAAATACGACTTAATGCTACAGTCGCAGATTCACAGCTGGGTCAACGCTTAGATCAGGCTTTGGCCGAAATGTTCCCTGATTATTCAAGATCTCGTATAAAAGAGTGGATCTTAGACAATAGAGTGCAGGTTAACGATAAAATCATCAATAAGCCAAAAGAAAAAATGCTTGGCGGTGAAAAAATTGAAGTCGATGCCTTAATTGAAGAGGAAGTACGCTGGGAGCCTCAGAATATTCCGTTAAATATCGTTTATGAAGATGACGATATTTTAGTTATCAATAAGCCAAGGGATCTCGTTGTTCATCCTGGTGCTGGTAACCCTGATGGTACCGTATTAAATGCATTACTTTATCGTTATCCTGAAATTGCTAATGTACCTCGCGCAGGTATTGTCCATCGTTTGGATAAAGATACAACAGGTTTAATGGTTGTTGCAAAAACAGTTCCAGCTCAAACTCATTTAGTTGAAGCTTTACAACGTCGTGAAATCACGCGTGAGTATGAAGCAGTTGCGACAGGAAGGATGACTGCGGGTGGTTTAGTTAATGAACCAATTTCTCGACATCCAACTAAGCGTACGCATATGGCTGTACACCCAATGGGTAAACCAGCAGTAACACATTATCGCGTTATGGAGCATTTCCGTGCTCATACTCGTTTACGTTTACGCTTAGAAACGGGGCGTACCCATCAAATTCGTGTTCATATGGCGCATATTCATCATGCTTTAATTGGTGACCAACTTTATGCAGGAAGACCACGTCCTTTAAAAGGCGCATCAGAAGAGTTGCGTGAAACGCTACGTTTATTTGATAGACAAGCATTACATGCAACGATGTTACGCCTTTATCATCCGATCACAGGTATTGAAATGGAATGGCATGCGCCGTTACCTGATGATATGGTTAAGCTTATCGATGTATTAAAAGATGATGCTGAACAATTTAAAGATGAAATGGATTGGTAAATGACTTCATTGATTTTTCCAGATTGGCCACAACCTGAGAATATTGGGGCTTGCAGTACGCTTAGAGAGGGAGGTATCAGTTTACCACCTTATCATAGCCTTAATTTAGGTACACATGTTGGTGATGAATTATCTCGCGTTGAAGAAAATAGGCGCAGACTTTGCCAAGAAGCTCAGTTACCTGAAATGCCATTATGGCTTGAACAAGTTCATGGCACTCACGTTGTTACGTTAAATACTGAGAAAAATAATGAAGTAGAAGGTGATGCCCTTTATACCGCTACCGAGAAAAAAGTTTGTGCAATTATGACGGCAGATTGTCTACCTGTTCTTTTTACAACGCGTGATGGAACAGAAATTGGCGCAGCACATGGTGGGTGGAGAGGGCTTTGCCATGGTGTATTACAAAATACACTTGCACAGTTTAAAGCACCAAAACATCAAATAATGGCATGGCTGGGACCTGCAATTGGCCCTAATGCTTTTGAGGTTGGAGCTGAAGTACGTTTGGCCTTTATTGAAAAAAATAAGGCCTTTGATCCTGCATTTATTCCTCATAATGGTAAATATTTAGCTAATATCTATATGTTAGCGAGAATAATTTTACAGGAAAATGGGGTAACTCAGATTTACGGTGGTGATTTCTGTACTGTGACAGAGAAATCGCGTTTCTTTTCGTATAGACGTGAACAGATAACAGGTCGAATGGCGTCATTAATCTGGATTAAATAAACTTCTCTCAACCGTTTTTCTCACTTATCTCAAATATTGATAAATATTTTTGCTCAAAATTTTATTTTGAGCTTGAATATTGTCAAAATGACCTCATCTATTCTCCAGTTACGAATTTTACTTTAAATTTTACTTGGAGGTGTTATGCGCCTGGATAAATTAACCAATAAATTCCAGCAAGCTCTCGCAGACGCCCAGTCATTGGCACTTGGGAACGATAATCAATTTATAGAACCCATACATTTACTGAGTGCGTTATTTAATCAACAAGGTGGCTCAATTCGCCCTCTATTAACATCATCGGGTGTTAATGCATCGCAATTTAATGAGCGAATTAATGAAGCTTTGTCTCGATTACCTAAAGTTGAAGGTGCTGGTGGAGAGGTTCATCCCTCTAATGATCTGATTAAACACCTTAATTTGTGCGATAAATTGGCACAGAAAAAAGGTGATGATTTTATTTCGTCAGAGCTTTTCCTTTTAGCTGCAATGGAAACCGGTGGTCAAGTTGCTGATATGCTAAAAGCTGCGGGTGCAAATAAAGCAAGTCTTGAAATAGCGATTGAAAAAATACGTGGTGGAGAAACAGTGAACGATCAAAATGCAGAAGACCAACGTCAGGCATTGAAAAAATATACTGTGGATTTAACGGAAAGAGCAGAACAAGGCAAACTCGATCCTGTCATTGGTCGTGATGAAGAAATCAGAAGAACCATACAGGTTTTACAACGTCGTACTAAAAATAACCCAGTACTTATCGGTGAACCCGGAGTTGGTAAAACGGCGATTGTTGAAGGATTAGCTCAGCGTATTGTTAATGGTGAAGTGCCAGAAGGTTTAAAAAATAAACGAGTACTCTCCCTTGATATGGGGTCGTTATTAGCAGGCGCTAAATATCGTGGTGAGTTCGAAGAACGTTTAAAAGCCGTTTTAAATGATTTATCTAAACAGGAAGGCAGTGTCATTCTGTTTATTGATGAATTACATACTATGGTTGGCGCTGGTAAAGCTGATGGTGCTATGGATGCGGGTAATATGTTAAAACCGGCATTAGCACGTGGTGAGTTACACTGTGTTGGGGCAACAACACTTGATGAATATCGTCAATATATTGAGAAAGATGCTGCTTTAGAACGTCGTTTCCAAAAAGTGTATGTAGCAGAGCCAACAGTAGAAGATACTATCGCTATTTTACGTGGTCTGAAAGAACGTTATGAGCTTCATCATCATGTTCAAATTACAGACCCAGCTATCGTTGCAGCTGCAACTTTATCACATCGCTATATTTCTGACCGTATGTTACCAGATAAAGCGATTGACTTAATTGATGAAGCAGGTGCAAGCCTACGTATGCAAATGGATTCAAAACCGGAAGCATTAGATAGACTTGATAGACGTATTATTCAGCTGAAACTTGAACAACAAGCCCTGCAAAAAGAGTCTGATGATGCAAGTAAAAAGCGTTTAGAAATGCTAAATGAAGAGCTTGCTGAAAAAGAGAAAGAGTATTCTGTTTTAGAAGAAGAGTGGAAAGCAGAAAAAGCAGAGCTGACAGGAACTCAACATATTAAATCAGAATTAGAGCAAGCTCGTATTGCATTAGAGCAAGCTCGCCGTAGTGGTGATTTGGCAAAAATGTCAGAAATCCAATATGGACAGATCCCAACGTTAGAAAAACAGCTTGCTGAAGCGAATAAAGCTGAAGATAAACATATGAAGCTGTTACGTAATAAAGTCACTGATGCTGAAATTGCTGAAATCTTAGCGCGTTGGACCGGTATTCCTGTTTCTAGAATGCTAGAAGGGGAGCGTGAAAAACTGCTAAGAATGGAACAAGAATTACATAGACGTGTTATTGGTCAGGCTGAAGCTGTTAGCGCAGTATCAAATGCGATACGTCGTAGTCGTGCTGGGTTGTCTGATCCTAATCGCCCAATTGGTTCGTTCTTATTTTTAGGACCAACAGGTGTGGGTAAAACAGAATTATGTAAAGCATTAGCAAATTTCTTGTTTGATAGTGATGATGCAATGGTTCGTATCGATATGTCTGAGTTTATGGAAAAACACTCCGTTTCTCGTTTAGTCGGTGCGCCTCCAGGATATGTTGGTTACGAAGAAGGTGGGTATTTAACAGAAGCCGTTCGCCGTCGTCCTTATTCAGTCATCTTATTAGATGAAGTTGAAAAAGCGCACCCCGATGTATTCAATATTTTATTACAAGTATTGGATGATGGTCGTTTAACGGATGGGCAAGGTAGAACAGTCGATTTTCGTAATACTGTTGTGATTATGACATCAAACTTAGGTTCTGATTTAATTCAGGAACGTTTCGGGACACTTGATTATCCTGAAATGAAAACAATAGTGATGGATGTAGTTGGCCATCATTTCAGACCAGAGTTTATTAACCGTATTGATGAAGTTGTGGTATTCCACCCATTAGGTAAAGAAAACATTGCCGCGATCGCACAAATTCAGTTACGTCGTTTATACCAACGTTTAGAAGAGCGTGGTTATCACGTCACGATTACAGGTGCGGCATTAGAAAAATTGAGTGAAGTTGGTTTTGACCCAATTTATGGTGCTCGCCCATTGAAACGAGCTATCCAACAAGAGGTTGAAAACCCATTAGCTCAAGATATTTTGTCAGGCAAGTTATTGCCAGGCAAAGAGATTATCTTAGATTTAGATGATAATAAGATAATCGCAAAACAATAATTGATGTTTTATCTATTTATTAGCAAAGCCTACAAACTGAAGTTTGTAGGCTTTTTTATTATGGGCTTTAGCCAGTTTAAGTTGTGTCAGCGTCTTAAATATAATTATTTTGTTTGTTTTATAATCGATATGTGATTATTATTTATCCATTGGTCATCAGTTTGCTTACAAAGCGCGCTATCGAAAAGTTTTTTGAAAATAATACTTGTCACATTCAGAAAACTCCCTATAATGCGCATCCACTGACCGGCGATGAGCAAACAACTAGCCACGCAGGACGGTGAAGAGAAAAGAAAAAA
>NZ_JBEETS010000001.1:1353496-1398656 GCF_040138965.1 Proteus sp. fly-1089 | reverse complement strand
GTCGTTAGCTCAGTCGGTAGAGCAGTTGACTTTTAATCAATTGGTCGGGCGTTCGAATCGCCCACGACCCACCATTTAATAATCAAGCGGGCGGTTAGCTCAGTTGGTAGAGCATCTCCCTTACAAGGAGGAGGTCGTTGGTTCGAGCCCAATACCGCCCACCACTTCTTTTATCCTATCTCATTACTTCCTATATTTTCTTTAAATAATCATAATTACAGATCAGTGAGTTAACGTTTTATTTATTTATTGCTCTACAACTTCACCGATTGATTTTTTAAATTAGCTTTTTATGAGTTATTGCATCGTTTTTCCTATCACACTTAATTTAAGTGTGCGCGCTTTCTAAGTCATCCTAATGGCTTCATTTATTTTCATATCCCGTATAGTGCATCTCGTTTATTTTGGTTCTTTCCTCTTATGCACTCTATTTCTATAAGGTTGTTTTTAGTCTATTCAGACATTAAGACTTCTATATGATGCGAAAAGTTAACAGACGGTTTTTCATTACGTTTTTTTACATTCTGTTATATTTTATCCAGAAAATAGAGGTGTCCTCAAAGAGGAAATAAGGGCTTTCATGCCTTAATTGGTACTCTATATTTAAAATAAAGATGAGCAATTTTTGAATACTTTCCATGTATTCGCCTGAAATATTCAAAAAACGAGATTGGTTTAAAAGAAAGATCTACTCTTTTTTTGATGATCTATAGGCTTTTTCGGTTTATTTATAAAATTAAATCACTTTAAAAACAGTATATTGAGTAATTTTAGTGTGCTTAATACGATCAAATCTCTTTAAAATTAGTGAGTTAAGGCATTTTTTATGACTATAAAAAAAGTACATTTTTTTATTTTTAATAAGGAAATTGAAGGAATAAAGATAAAAAATACAATTTTATAGTTAATCTTTCTTAATCATCATCCATTTATTACTAACATGATGAAATTAAATGATTAAATATAATAATATTTAAATTTTTTTATTCTTCTTTCAAATAATTATAAAGTTAAAAATCCAATTCTAACTAAATGATTTTTATATTATTTTTGTAAAAAATTGATATTTGTCAATTTACTCACAATAATGAACTACGTAGCAAATGATATAAAGCAAAAAGAACTTATTTCATCATTAATTGATTTGTCCTTAAGTGGTTAATTTCATTTTTTACTTAAAATGGAGAAAATTGTGCATTTGACAGGAATATAAATTATATAAAAATATTAATGTTTATTTCGGACTAAGAATAACTCTTATATAGAGTGAGTATTAATACTTAGGACGTAAAAAGAATATTTCTTGTGCTTTTTAACAAAATTAGATCATACTAAAATGGATATTTAACAGATCATTCATTTTTAAATTTAATTTAAGTTGCAATAAAAATTCTATTTTTACGCTATCAAAATGCGTGTATTTGAGTGAAAAAGAAAGAATAGAATAATATGGCGATAAAGTGTTCAAGTTTTGTTGTGGTGATCTTAGATGTAGAATAACTTACTGATAAAGCAAAAAAATATTTATGTAAGTGATTACGTTTTTTTATTGTGTAAATGAGATTTTTAATTTTATTAATAATAAAAATTAGTTATTCATTAATAGAAATTCAAAAAAAATGATTAATTAAATATATTGCCTATTTATTCGAGTACAATAAAGATTTATTACACCTTAAATATATTTAGCTGAAACGCTAAGGGTTTATGCTTATATATATTTATTAACAAATGTTTAAAAGGTGATCTATATCTTAATGTTAATGTAATGAATGCAACTAACTGATTTTAAATGATGATTTTTGTTATGCTGTAAATCCATCAGATTTCATTGACATTACTTAAGCTCTTTCAAAAAAATAAGAAAATTACCTTCTTTATGAGGTTAATTTATTATTTTAAATAAATTAGACTAATATAACTTGACTTATTTTTGCACAATTTAGGTTATCACACTTTAAATTAGTATGCTTGCAGGTGATAATTCTAATTAATGAGTAAAGTTTAAGAAAAAAAAAGCGCTATTTTATAAATAAAATATTTTAACTATATGAAAATAAAGAATATATATCGTTATCCTAGGTATTGTTTACTAGTATGAGTAAAGTGCCAAGTCTCCATTGTCTTTTTTCGACTGGTTGAAAGTGTTTAAATGCGTAGTATATTATTTACATATGATAAGTCATGTTATGAATTGTAATATTTCTTATCTACTAAAAAATAATATTTTATTAAAACAAAAAGGTGTCCTCGATAATATATAAATTTATATATTATTGCGCGATAACACACCATTATAAATTAGATATCAATCAAAGTGAAAAGCGAGAACATATTATGAGTAGCAAGTATCCAGTCGCTTATGCAGTTGGACAAAAAATTAAGTCATTAAGAAAATCTCAGGGTTATACTGTATTTCAGTTAGCAAAAGAGATTGATATTAGTGAACAACAGTTATTTCGTTATGAGCGTGGTGTAAACCGTATTGATATTGATTGCTTAGTTAGAGTACTTGAAGTGCTAGGTGTTAATATTGGTAGCTTCTTTGAAGAAGTAACAGGTGGAATGACTCAAGAAATTGAGCATAATGAACAACATATTCCAGCTCATTTCGATAGTAAGGCTCTTTCTATTTTCTAAAAATATCTTTAAATTAGAGGATAACTCATTTTAGAATAACTAAATTTAGTAGGATAATTCTTATATCTATATATCTTTAAGATTAGTAAATAATAAGAATTTTCTTAGTTAGGAGAATAAATCCTCTATATAATATCAATGCCCTTATTAGGGCATTTTACGTTTTTAGGGAAATGAAAAGTTTTAATTCTCGTCAAGAAAAAGAAAAATGTTATTGCAGAATACCTGAGACTTACATATCTGTAAAAATATACTCAAATACCTATTGTTATGTGTAAATTAACAGGAGGGTAAATACCTATAAATATAAATCTCTTGCTAATCAGCTTTTATATTACCTACTATCATTTTACTCTTTGATAACATTTTCAAAGCTATTAATGTATAACTTATGTGTTTTATATCAAGGAATTTAAAAAGAATAAACATTAGTACGATAAAAATTGAAAAAGAGAATCGGGTTAGAAATTGGGAATAGATCAATTTTTTAAATTTAAGCATTTAATGGCAATGTAGGAATGGTAACAGATAATCTTCCTATAAGAGAGAGCCTACAGCCTCTTCACCTTCATGATGAAAAGGCTGTCAGTTTAGTCTTTGAGTGGTGGCGTCAAAATATATTCGAGCTGTTGATCACTTAGGGAGATATTAAAAAATGTTTGGTAAAACTGTTTTGTCTCTTTGATGATATCAATGTGTTGTGTTTGCTCTGGGTATAAAATCGTCGCAAGCCATAAAAATTGTAAAGCTTCTTCAGTCGTTTCTCTACACCACCAAAATAGACCTTTGGGATTTGTGTAGACACGGCCTTCACGTACTGCAGTAATTGATTGCCATTCAGGTGAATTCTTGATGATTTCCGTATCTCTTGCATACATAGTAACAATAACATCAGGGTTGGCATGAATGACTTGTTCTAAAGAAACTTCACCTGCCCGAGTAGGTACATTGTCAAACCAATGCTCTGCAATATTGACTCCCCCAGCAAGTGTTATCCAATCATGATTTAGCGAAGGTGCGCCTGACGTTCTTAATGGCGACCCAAAAGCATGATAAACCTTTATTGGCTCCTTGATGCTTATCTCACTTACTACACTCTCTACAAGCGCTGTATTACGCTGAAAGTAAGCTAAATAATCTTTTGCTAATTGATGGCTACTTGGGCCTAAAATTTCCCCCGTAATCAAGGTTCTTTCTAACAAGGCATCCATTGAGCCTGACTTTAATAATGCAACACTGATCCCTGCATTTTCTAGCGTTATCATTTGTGCATCAGATAGCTTTCCTGTTGCAAAAAAGATTTGAGGCTGGCTAATAATTAATGTTTCGATATTCAGTGTGTCATTATTACCTTTACTAGAAATTGAAGCCATTTTTATAGCTGGAACAATCTCGGTAAAAAAAGGAATGGTTTTGACTAAATCGGTTGTAGAAACAATTTTATCTCCAGCACCAAGCATCGCAAGGATTGCATTTTGTGCATTCCAACTAGTGGCGACTCGTTCTGGTGAATCTGGAACAGTAATCGATTGGTCTTGATAATATTGAACACTTCTTTGAGCCTGTACATTGGAAGAGGTACTGAGGGCCGAACCTCCCAGTAATACAATGCACAGGGTTTTAAAAAAACCTTTATACATTTAACTATCCTCTTAGAGTTCAATGCTGATAGATGCGGAAATTTGGCGAGGTGTACCTAAGAAAGCATTAGCACCACCAATTGCACCATTTTGGTTACCAGAGAAGATAGACGCCCAATAATGTTCATTGGTAACGTTATCCAAATTCACACGGAAAGTTGTTTTTTTATTCCAATACTGTGTTTGATAACGAGCACCTAAATCGAGCGTGGTATAGGCTTTTGCCCACATGGTATTCGTTGTATTTGCTGCGCGTTTACCGGTGTAGTGAATATTTGCGCTATAGGTAATATTTGGCACAGTTGGGTAATGGTATTCAGCTAATAAATTTGCTTGATATTTTGGTACACCCACAACATCTTTATTTTGGGTTTCAGCTTTTCCAGTATTGGTTAATGTGGGATCTAACCATGTCATACTACTGAATACGAACAATTCATTGGTTACTTGTCCATTAGCAATCAGCTCTAATCCCCGGTTACGTTGTTTGCCTTGCTCTTTAAATATATTGTCATTTCCTACATAAGCAAAAGGACGTTCTAATTGGAAAATAGCTGCATTTAAATTGAGATCACCAATTTGTGATTTAACACCTATTTCCCATTGTTCACTACGGTAAGGTTTTAGTACTTCACCTTTGTTATTTGCAGTATCGGGTGCTGAATCACCTTCTTCTAATGAATCTGCATAAGAAACATAAGTCATCACTTCCGGGATCGGTTTAAACATTAATGCGACGGCAGGACTTAAACCATTTTCAGTATGATTTTCACCACCTGCACGATAGGAAGTTTCTTTGATCCAGTTTTGGCTTAGCGATCCCATCACTGACCATTGAGGATTAAAGGTAACGGTATCACCTAAAGTAACGGATTGAACTTGTGAGCGACTATTTTTAGTGCGAGCGCTACCAGTATAGAAGCCTTCATTAGAAGGATCATCATAACGATGTGGATTATTAATATCTTGTGTTGGCAATGTAAATTTCAGATCGTTACCATTTGCTCCGTAAATATCCCAACGATAACCACTAGTAGCGAGGACTAAATCATGAGAAAGTGTGCCTGTCATCACATGACCATTAACATTGATAGAATGACTTAAAACCGTAAAACGACCATAAGTAGAAGGAACAGATAATGTTGGTGTAAAGTGCTTACCATCATTACTTAGCTGGTTAGAAACAGAACGGAATCCGCGATCGGCAGTTTGATAGCCGATTGCAGCATTTATTTGCCAATCTTCATTAAAATCATGTTTTAGTCGGCTACTTACTGTTCTGGTATGTAGATCAACACCCGCAAAAGCTTGACCATAGCCTGTTTTAGTTGGATCCGGTGCATCAGGTAATGTGGTGACTTTTGATCCATAAGAAAATGCACCAGGATAACCCATTTTTTTAAACCAATAATCACTAAAATTCACTTCTAGCACGGTATCAGAAGAGATATTCCAATCAAAAGCAGTACTAATAAGCTGGCGACGTGTTTTACTACCGGCTACATAACCTTTACCTTCATCATGCATTAGATTAATGCGATAACCAAAAGTGTTGTTATCATCAATAAAACCACCTAAATCAAGATGGCCTTTAAATTGGTTATCATTGACATAAGTAGCATTCAGTGAAGTTAAGCGTTTTAAGGTTGGACGTTTTTGTGTGAAATTAAATTGTCCACTTGGACTTGCTGGCCCATAGAGTGAACCTGTTAGGCCATTTATAATATCTACACGTTCAAGCATTTCGATAGGAAAGGCGGTGGTAGAAATAATATTCACACCATCTAAACGAGAGTTAGCAACAACGTTGCCCTGCATTCCACGGTTTTGAGGGCGACCAACATCCATACCACCACGTGCTTGCATTTGGGAGGAGGCATTATATTTTAAGATATCCGAAACACTGGTAACTTGTTGATTTTCAATCATAGATTGAGTTAAGGTGTTTGTTGTGTAAGGTGTATCTAACCATTTTTTCTCACCTAAGGGTCCCATATCAACTTCACGAGTTACAAATCCCGCGCCAGCCTCACTATTATTCACTGGTTGTGCAGTAACGATGATTTTTTCAGCGTTGTCAGTGGCTATGCTTGCTGATATGGCTAATGTTTGTGCTATAGCACAAGCTATTGTCGAAATGATAAATTTCTTCACGATTGGCTCCCAAAATGTATTTTTTAATTATTTAAATTCATCGATATTAAAAAATTTATACAACGATGCTCATCGCAAATGTGAAGCAATATGATTCATTGTATAATTTTTTATATAACGATGAAGGGCGCCGACTATACACCGAATAACATGTAAATAAAATGATATATTTGCTAATAATAAGATTATGAAATTACTTCTGAATTAAGATCAAAAAAATACCCGTTTACACGGGCATTTTAGATAATGATCCTTTTGTAAGGCGTAACCAGAGGGAATTAATGCTCTGCTTTTTTAGTTACTGAACCATGAGTATCATGTTTTTGGTGGCGATGATGACCATCAACCATGCTGCGGAATGTCTGTGTAAAAGTGTCACCTAATGTACATAAATAGAAGTGAGCACAAATAAACATTAATGCCACAATACCCAAGACTAAGTGTGCTTTTAACATCCAATAGCCATAGCCAAGTACTTCTGGATATAAACATAATAATCCAGTAACAAGTAATAGTGGTACTAAACCAAACATCACACCTAAGTAAGCCAGTTGTTGAAGAGGGTTAAACTTATCAGTTTCAGTTGCAGCAAAAGGATGAGGCTCACCTTTCATTATGCCATAGAGGTAAAAACGAGCTTGTTTGATACAACGTCCAATTAATCCACTAAATCTTACTTTGTAATGTACGCCATTACTGGTTGTTAGATTGATAAGAATAAAACCAATCCAGAACGCGATAAGTACGAAACCACAGATTTTATGTAATAGCACCATTGAAGTGACATTTCCGATAGAGAAATGCCCTAAAAAGCCACTTAGTAATAATAGGATAAACAGTAAAGCATTACCCCAGTGCCAAAAACGGATCGCTTTAGAATATAAATAAACACGTTCTTCTTCGTAATGACCAGACTGTTTTGGTGCAAGGGCATAGCGTAGTAAGCCATGAATAACCAAAATTGCTATCATGGCAACGATTAATAAACCTGCCACCATTAACCATACAGGCCAATAATCTGGCGTATAATGGAGTTCTGCTCCCCAGATACTAGTCATGCTTTATCCCCCTGATGGATTTCTTTACGACGGAATAAACTTGGTTTTCCGACATTATCTAATTGGTATTGATAAACGGATTTTTGTTTGATCCAAGCCTGAATTTCAGGTGAATCAATACGACCAAAAGCAAGTGCATCTGTTGGGCATACCGTTACACACGCAGGTAATTCACCCTCAGCTAATCGAGTATCAGAGCAGAAATTACATTTATCTGCGATGTGTGTCATTGGGTTGATATAACGAACATGGTAAGGACATGCTCCAACACAATAATCACAGCCAATACACAACTCTTTTTTCACCTGTACGATGCCATTTTCATCAATAAAAGAGGCTCCAGTTGGGCAAACAGAAACACAAGGTGCATCTTCACAGTGCTGACATGACACACGGAAAAATTGATAATGTGGAGCACCCGCCTCATCGTTGTGTGGGCCTTGAATTTGAACTTGAAGTCGGCTGAAACCTTCAGGAATGTCATTGATGACTTTACACGCTACAGTACAGGCCTGACACCCAATGCAACGTTTTTCATCATGTAGCATGACAAATTGTTTATCATTATTGTTCATCGTTATTTTTTTCCTTAAGCCCGACTAATTCTGACACCTGATGTATGCACATCAGTACCTGATACAGGACTAATTTCATGAGGTAATAAGTTGCCACAGTGAACACCTGTTGTAGTCGCTGCTGTTTTTGCACCTGCTTTAGCACCCGAACCCATATAAACAAATACAGTGTCAGGGCGAATGCCTTCAGTGATTAAAGCGTGTGCTTTTTCTTTACCTATATTGTTTTCCAGAATGATTTCATCACCATGTTTAATACCATGATTTTTTGCTGTTTCTGGATGAAGCCAAACTGGGTTTTCCCACATTAATTCAGCTAATAACGGCACATATTGTGTTGCACCATTAGTATGAACGGCGACTTTACCTTGAATAAAATAAAGCTCGTCTTTTTCTTTTAATGGGAAGTTGTGGAAGCGTGGAATACCGTAGTTTTCTAAACGGCTTTCTAATTCTTCAGAGTAGATTTCAATTAAGCCACTTGGTGATTTAAATGATAGCGCTTTTTCCATTGTGTCATTGCTATCAACATGTTTGATGGCTTCTGGATATTGCTCAACAAAAGCTTTTACATAAGAAGGTTCGCGTAACAATAATGGAATACCATAAGATACATAGCCTTTTTTATGCATCTCTTTGTATAGTGCTTCGCTACCATTAACTTGATAAAGTTGTCTTACTCCCATGTTTTCCCAAGGGAAATAAGCTTCTAATCCCAGTTTTTTACCTAATTCCATCCAAATTAACCAACTTGGCTTAGTATCACCAATAGGTTCAACCACTTGTTGTCTTAACGCATATGCAGGATTTAAACCTGATACATCAGCAACTTCTTCATCACGTTCCAAGTAGGTACATTCAGGTAATAAATAATCGGCATAAGCGGCACTTTCGCTTAAATACACATCACAACTGACAATTAAGTCCAACTTCTGTGCTGCTTTTTCTAGCTCAGGACGGCAACTGACTGTTTGGAATGGGTTATGACGAGACATAATCCATGCTTTTGTCTGATACGGTACGCCTTCTAATGTTGAGTCGATAATTGATTGAACAATACCGCCACCTTTATTGATATATTTAAATTGAGGTGCTGTTGCATCAATGCGTTTTGCGGTAATTTCAGGCATACCTTTGACACTTGGTTTTGCCAATTCAGGAGCAACATTAATACCTGCTAATTTATTGTATTTTGCTGCTGCTTTTTTCTGATACATACCACCTTCACGTTCAATATTGCCTAGTAAGGCATTGAAGGTGAAGATCATTCTGCGCATATTGATCTCTTCTTTATTAAAGGTTGCGCGGTGACCAGGCATAATCAGTGCATGAGGGGCTTTTGCTGCAATTTCTCTGGCGATACGAGCAATGTCTTGAGCGGGAACATCTGAGTGCGCTTGAGCCCATTCAGGGGTTGTATCTTGTAGAACCTCTTTTAATTGTGGGAAACCTACCGTAAATTTCTCAACAAATTCTTTATCGTAGAGATCTTCTTTAATTAATATATGGCACATTGCCATTAGAACTGGCAAATCACCGCCAGGGCGGATTGCGAACCACTCGTCTGCTTTACTTGAAACAACAGATAAACGAGGATCAAAACTGACTAATTTTGCACCACGTTCTTGTGCTGTCATCAGTTCATGCGTTTCAGCAACTTCAATGCCTTCATACAGGTTATGACCAAAAGAAAGAATATATTTTGAATTTGCTAAATCCATTGCCAGATCGCCACCCATCATAACGGATGCAGCAATGGCTTTACCTGCTGGGCAGGTTGATGCATGTGTAAACGTATTTGGTGAGCCAAAGGCTGCCGCAAGATGGAATAAATGAGAGGAGAGTGAGCCTGATTTTGAAGAAAATGAAATACTCTCTGCGCCATAGCTTTGTTTTATGGCATTCATCTTTTCAGCTATTTCTTTATAAGCTTGTTCCCAGCTTATGACTTCCCATTCACCTGCACCTCTAGGGCCTTTGTGTTTCATTGGTTTGACAATACGATTTGGATCGTTAACAAGGCTAACGCCACTTCCACCTCTGGCACAAACTCGGCTACTTTGATGCTCTGCGTTTCTGTTTCCTTGGATAAATACAGTTTTATTGTTAACAACCTGAGCTTCTATAGGACAACGATAAGAGCACATCTCACATAGACTAGGTGTTAATGTTGACTGACCCTTAAGAGAATCTACAGGATTAAATGCAAGTGCACCCGGTGGTAAACTACTTACGGTACAACCCACACATCCTATCCCCATCCCCTTAATGAAAGAACGACGACTAATACTCATATAACCTCCAGTTTCTTCTTATAGCTAAATATTATATACAGGAGGTTAAATAAATATTTGAAGGCGTCTCCAATTTATTAATCTATAAGTGATGACTTAGTTGTAAATAATAAATAATAGAGAATAAGACGTTAATAAATGTCACAAAATAAATTAACTAAAATAGACAAAATCAAATGATAATTATTTTCTTTTATTAACTTATATTATAAAGATTTTGAGGGGAATGAGAGGATCTTAGAGGATATGACAATAATGCTTACTTCTTTTAAATTCACTTACTTACGTCATTAGTTTGTTTTATTAAAGTGTATTTTAAATATATGATTAATTATAATAAAGGAATTGACAAAAAAGATCATCGATATATAATTATTTATATATCGAATATTGGTGATATTGTAATTAATTTGTTATTTAAAAATAAAATTAAATAATATTTCTTAGCATTATTTAAATCCAATTTCTTCTTAAAATATAATTTTTAAAAATAGCTAACTTATTATTTTCATAATAAATACGAATAAAAGAGAAAAATAAATAGATGACATTTTATGCGAAAAATGCTCATTAAAACGTAATCAAACTGATACTAAATATGAGACAATCTATAAATTATTATTCATTATGTTTAAATATTAATTAACAAAGTTAATAGTTATAGGGCTGTGTATTGATTGTCAAAAAGAGCTATTTTTTGTTTTGTGCATATTAATAATATTAATGCCAAGTAAATATGCGTAGGAAAAGGTTTAAAGTAAGTGTTAAAAACAAAGTGGCTCATGAATATTGAAAGCCACTTTGTTTGCATGTTGTCAAAGTTATTTTTCTGTCTATCTTTCTTATATAAAAGAAAGGATTTAAAACAACATAACAATTAAGACAAGGCTCAGTAATAGGGGGTAAACCCTTGCATGCCATTTGTCGGGAATACGGGATAAAAAACGCTCAGAAATCTTTAAACCTATCCATGTGCTACAAATCAGAATAAAGGCTGCCTTTAGCCAAATATAACCAATAAAACCAGATTCATTATTTAAAGGTGACGTAAAAGAAAGGGCGACATAAGTAAATGTTGCCGTGAGAGCTAAAGGTAAGGTTAATGCATTTGCCATTGCTGCTGATTGTGCCATGGGTGTTCCTCTACGGCGCAATAAAGGTACTGTCATGACGCTTCCACCAACGCCTAGAAAAGCAGCGATAATACCAATCACTGTGCCATTAACCGTTTCTCTTGCTTTAGTTACTTTTTTTGAGTTGTGAATAGGAGCCATAAAACCGGGGCGAAAATAGCAGTCTAAAATAGTGATAAAAAGGTAACCAATAAAGATCCATTTGATCCACGTACCTTCAACTGTTAATGCGAGAAGAGCGCCTAAGATCCCGCCAAAAGCGATACCCATAAACAGAATAGACATGATATTCCAATCAAGCCTTTTGGCTTTATGATGTTTAATGGTTGTGACTGTTGAAGAAAACAACATAATTAATGCAGAAGTAGCAACTGCGATTTGCATAGCATGTTCGGCAGGTAAACTGTCTATTCCCCAAAGTGTCAGAATAAGTGTATAGAGTAAGGGAACCGTGACAAAGCCACCGCCAAAGCCAAATAACCATGTTGTGATGCCTGAAATTAAACCAAAAGAAACCAGCCAGAGTGTCATTTCAAATCTCCTGTTGAGTCAGGAGATTAACAATATAGAATAAAATGATGGCTTACCCACGTGATAATGACAAGTTTATATGAATTTAGGACAATTTTAATATTATGCGTAATATCGATATTAACAGTGTGGATCATCTTCCTCGTGAGATTTTGGCATTAGGCTCTGATTATCCTTATGACACATTACTTGAAGCACATCATCATCGGCGAGCGCAATTTTTATATGCACCCAATGGCGTAATGAAAGTCAAAACAGAAGATGGCCAATGGATTGTATTACCTTACAGTGGTGTGTGGATCCCTGCTGAAAAAATACATCAAGTATTAATGTTGGGTAGTAGCACTTATAGTCTCTACATTGAGCCGAATAAAGTACCTCGTTATTCGGAATATTGTGAGGTTTTGCAGGTTTCACCTTTGCTTCATCAGCTATTACTTTCAGCAAATCAACTTCCATTGCTTTATGATTTAGGTGGGAGAGATAGCGCTTTATTAACGTTACTTTGTCATGAGTTAGCTCAGGCTAAACCATTACCTTATTTTACACCTTTGCCCCAACATGCTTTATTAGATGCGTTATGTACTGAATTTATGTCACAACCAAATATTCGTACTACGCCAGAAATGTGGGCTGAGAAGTTAAATAAGAGCCTACGCACTTTTACGCGTTTATTTCATAAGGAAACAGGGCTTTCTTTTCGAGATTGGCGTCAAAAAGCGTGTTTAATGTATGCACTAACGGCGTTAAAGAAAGGTCATTCAGTCACTGAGGTTGCTTTAGAATTAGGGTATGAGAATCCGAGTGCCTTTAGTGCGATGTTTAATAAAGAGATGGGATATTCACCGAAATTGTTTTTAAAGCAATTGAAAGAGTTTTAATAAAACAGACATATATAAGAATAAACATAATCAGTGATGATGATATTTATCAGATGCTTTTTAAGTCAAATTACATTGTTCAAAAAAGAAACAAAAAAATTCCTTCCAATATCAGTGCGTTAAAACTTGATTAATAGAGAGTGAGGGGGGTAAAATATAGCCCGTCCATAAGTCATACTTGATTTTCCTACGTATGTTCCCTTAGTTAAATGGATATAACAAGCCCCTCCTAAGGGCTAGTTACAGGTTCGATTCCTGTAGGGAACGCTCTGAATCTATTCGCACTCGTTCGCCTCCGTTCGTAAAATCCCACAAAAACCAATACACAAAGCAATTTCTTTTCCGTTGTGGTTCGCATTAGTTCGTTGACAACCGCCATCGAGTCAGCTGATAACAAGTAAATGATTGATCGACTGGAAAAATATTGCGTGGTGAAATAAAAGCCACTGATATTGACAAGCGATTTTATACACATGAAATTAGAGAATTGGAACGGTATCGTAATTTAGGTATTAAAGCTGGTGAGGTTCCGAATAATATTGATGAGGTTTGGAATAATACTCATACAGCGACGCTAGAAGATTATAATATCAATGAACGGACGCAGCCATACACCAGAGGCTATCGAAGCATATGATAAATCTCAGGAGATAAGATAATGATTGATGTTGAAAGTATTTATAAAAACGAAAGCGTAGAAGATGTGCTTCTATATTTTGCCCCAAAAACGACGTACCCAAGCATTGATCGTTGTTATGTGAGATATAAATTTGAAGTTGTTGAAAAAGCTATACTTATAAAAACAATGGGTAAGCTTTTACAGGAAGGTAAATTAGCTAAAGATAAGATGGGGTTAACAATTAAAGGCCCTAATTGGAAAGAGCCTAAATTTGTTACTCAAAAAAAATACGGGATTAAATAGATTTAAACCCACTTCGGTAGGTTTTTATTGCTTATTCTTTTTTCAAATACTGCACTGAATTACCATCAGGCAACTTCTTACTTCTCTCACGATAAAACGCCAATCGCTCATTAAAGTATGCTCTCAAATGTTCTGATTGTTGCCGTTCAACTTCGGACGCAACAACTGGCATGTTTAGGCGTTCTTTATATCGCGGCTTTACCCAAATCAAATAAAAACAGTGACTGACTATATTGAAAAAAGTGAGTTAATGAAGGAGCTATTGAGCAAACATATTGCAGCTCTTCTTAGCGCAGGAAATACCGTTATTATGGATTTTCCTGCTAATACGCCTAAACAACGGCAATGGCTAAAATCATTAGCTGATAATGCGAATATGCCTTATTTATTTCATGTTTTGAAAGTAGAAAATACTGAGTGTAAAAAACGATTATCTTTACGTAATCAATTTGACGAAAACCCGTTTAAAACAACAAATGAAGAGTTTGATTTTATCACAGAGCATTTTTCGTACCCTGATGCTAAAGAGCAATTAGTGATAAAAGAATATCAGTAAATAAGCATCAAATATTATTATATTAACCTTATAATATTGGGCTAATATTGTAAATTAGCTCAATGGGATAATCCTAAAAACTGAATTATCTTATAAGATCAACGCCTAATAAAAGTACCACTTGTTACGCATTGACAGTATTATGTATAGAATTTATGAATATGCGAACTATGATGCTGCTCATCATAATATAATTAGCGGAGAACATTATGAAGTATCGCCTGTGCGGTGTTGCTCTTTCAGTCGCCTTACTTTCAGGATGTGCAAGTACCCCTAATAATGGGGAGGGGCGCTCTGACCCATTGGAAGGGTTTAACCGCCAGATGTTTGATTTTAACTACTATGTTTTAGACCCTTATATCCTACGTCCCGTTGCTGTTGTTTGGCGTGACTATGTTCCGCCACCAGCAAGAAATGGCTTATCTAATTTTCTCGGTAACTTAGAAGAGCCTGCTAGTATGTTAAATAGTGTATTGCGTGGCGATTTTGAAAAGGGAGCAAAACATTTTGGTCGTTTTTGGATCAATACAGTCTTTGGTATGGGTGGCTTAATTGATGTTGCTGGTATGTCCAAAGAAACAATGGAAAAAGAAGTTCCAATGCGATTTGGTAGTACGTTAGGTCATTATGGTATGGATTATGGCCCTTATGTGGTTGTACCGGGCTATGGTAGCTTTACTGTCCGTGAAGAGGGTGGTGATTGGGCTGACTTAACGTATCCAATGTTGAGTTATTTGACGTTTTGGATGTCAGCGGGTAAATGGGCATTAGAAGGCATTGAAACACGTGCACAATTGCTCGATTCCGATGCTATTTTGCAAAACTCGTCTGATCCTTACTTAATGATGCGTGAAGCTTACTTCCAGAGTAATGACTTCCAAGCTGGCACGGTAAAAGAGAACCCTAATGCGAAAGCAATTGAAGATGATTTGGATTCAATTGATTAATTTTGCGGTTAGCTTGATGAATAAATAAAAAATGGTCTTGAAAAAGACCATTTTTTGTATAAAAAGCACAGTGAAAAATTAGAAACGATAGTTAAAGTTCATACCGTATAACCATGCTTTACCTGATGACTCGAATTCATAGGTAGGGGAAATCGGTGTTTCAGCCAGTTTCTCTTTGATCGTGACTTTTTTACCGTGCATATACGCTAAGCCAACATCAACAGACATATCTTTATTAAATGCATAGGTTGTACCCGCACTTAACCAGAAGCGATCTTGGTCTGGAATAGAGATTGAGCGTTTATCAGCAGGGACTGGGCTATCATCAAAGGCAATACCTGTACGGAATGTCCAGTTATCATCATGATAATAGGTTGTACCTAAAGCCACACGCCATGCATCACGGAAGCCTTCTTCTTTCCTGAATAGCTGCTGACCATCACTTTTACGAGTGGCTTTTAACTCTTCGAACGAACTCCAGCTTGTGTAAGCAAAGTTATAGTGAACGGCCCATTTTGGTGCAACGCGGTGATAAGCGGCAAATTCCCAAATTTCAGGTAAGTTAAGGTCTAGTTTGCCTTTAATGGTTTCGCCGTTGGTACCAATAATACCCATAGCATCAAGTGCGGGCATTGGTGGTAGATCATTTTGGTATTCACCGTCTTTAAATTTCACTTTAACTTTAGAACGATAAGTGAAACTAACTCGGTTACCTTCGTCGAATTCATATAATAAACCCGCGTTCCAACCAAAGCCCCAAGCATCACCTTTCAATTGAGCAACCCTTGCTGAAGGTGATACAGGAAGGCCAAGCATTCCAGGTAGTTCACCAGCATGACGGGTAATTTCAGCATCAGCATAAAGGGCATTTAATCCTAGGCCAACACTAAATTGGTTATTTACTCGATAACCTGCACTTAAGTTTAAGTTCATGGTTTTTAAATCGGTTTTACCACCAATAAGGCCTGCAGCATAATCCTTTTTAAAATCAGTCGCTAAGCCAAAGTTTGTTGTACCTGATGCACCAATTGCCCATTTATCATTAATAGGGGCAACAAAGTGGATATTCGGGACTAATGCACTTGGTGCGATATCACCAGCATTAGTGCTAGCACCTGTAAGCGGAGATTTACCTTTAATATCAACGCTTGGATTAATATGGATAGCACCTACAGAGAATTCAGGGCGATCAAACATAGTGAGAGCAGCAGGGTTTCTGCTACCTACGCTTGCGTCATCGGCAATAACGCCTTCTCCTGAAAATGCACGCCCTAGTGCTGAAGTAGAATATTCATTTAACTGAAAACCGGCAGCGCCTGCTTGAGAGGAGATAACACCTACCAAGGCAGCTAGTGCTGTGCGAGTAAACAGGTTTTTACGGTTCATGACCTAAACCCTCATAATTTTTTTAAGTTGTTACTTCTGATTAGAAGCGCTGGATTTTAGGTGCGGTTGTCGTTATGACAAATCAGACCAGTTGATTAAGTATAAAGTTGATTACCCCAAATGTTGCAAGTATGTTTTACAAATATTGCCATTTTGATTTGATAATTGGGATTTGGTTAACATTATTTTCACAAAATATCCCAATAAAGATATTTTTGATTGTTAAATAAACAGAGTAATCAATTTTTTTTGTAAAATTGTAAGATAATTTGAGCTAAAGCAGTTTATTTTATTTTTTTGCGATTATGATAGATAATTAACATTTCTTTCGTTGGGAGACTAAAATGGCAGACGCAATCAATCGCTGTAGTGCAGAAGAAACCGCTGCTTGCTGTTGTGTAGATGTGGGTACTATTATTGACAATAAAAATTGCACTGCGTCATATCAGCATGTCTTCGCTGATAAAGTAGAAGCGCAAGCAATGTTGGATCAACTCAGTGCAAAAGCACAATCTATTGCTTCAGAGCCTTGCAAAATTAATCAACAATTTGCTGATGTTGATGGTGGTGTTCAACTTACCGCTGATTTTACATTTTCTTGTGAAGCAGAAAACCTGATCTTCCAGTTAGGATTACGTTAATCCGCTGAAAATAAATAAATTTAAGGCTGTTGAAATTCAACAGCCTTTTTTATTGCCCACCATTGTGTTTTTTATCCTTTCTATCGTTATTGTTGGGTTTCAGACATTCTATCGAAATAATGCGCGCTAACTCCCACTTCTCATAAAATGATGTTTCTGGTAGGTGAAATTTTTGTTAACACTATTGTCAGGTCAGACCTCTTTGGTGTTAGGAACTCATTTTGTCAGGAGCCGTTATGAAGTCATCAACGAACAGTGCTATGAAAGATCGCATCGCCATTGTCAGCGGGCTACGCTTACCTTTTGCTAAACAAGCGACTGCGTATCGAGGAATACCTGCGGTTGAATTAGGGCGTTCAGTGGTTCAAGAATTAGTGACTCGCAATGAAATTCCTCCCGAAATTATCGATCAACTTGTTTTCGGACAAGTGGTTCAAATGCCAGAAGCACCGAATATTGCCAGAGAAATTGTGCTCGGTGCTGGCTTAAGTGTAAAAACAGACGCCTACAGCGTAACAAGAGCATGTGCAACGAGCTTTCAAGCGATTGCAAATGTTGCTGAAAGCATGATGGCAGGGCATGTTTCTGTCGGTATTGCTGGTGGTGCAGATTCATCATCTGTTTTACCAATTGGTGTCAGTAAAAAATTAGCAGATGTGTTGCTAAGTCTTAATAAAGCAAAATCATTAGGCCAGCGTTTAAGTTATTTAAGTCAATTACGGTTTCGTGATCTTCTCCCTGTTGCTCCTGCTGTGGCTGAGTATTCAACTGGGTTACGTATGGGAGATACCGCTGAGCAAATGGCAAAGACTTATCATATTTCCAGAGTTGCTCAAGATGAATTAGCACATCGTTCTCATCAATTAGCAACTAAAGCATGGGAAATGGGAAAACTAGATAATGAAGTGATGACCGCTTTTTTCCCGCCTTACAAAGAAGGTTTCCATCAAGATAATAATATTCGTAAAAACTCTGTTCTTGATTCTTACGCTAAGTTAAAACCTGCTTTTGATCGTCATCATGGTAGTGTGACGGCTGCAAACAGTACGCCATTAACGGACGGCGCAGCTGCAGTATTAATGATGAAAGAGTCAGTTGCAAAAAGCTTAGGTTATCAACCGCTTGGTTATCTACGTAGTTATGCATTTACTGCAACAGATGTCTGGAAAGATATGTTATTAGGCCCTTCATATGCCACACCACTTGCACTTTCTCGGGCAGGTCTTTCTTTGAGTGATATAACATTAATTGATATGCATGAAGCTTTTTCCGCACAAACATTGAGTAATTTGATGCTATTTGAAAGTGAACGATTTGCTAAAGAGCAATTAGGGTTATCCAAGGCAATTGGAAAAGTGGATATGGATAAATTTAATGTGCTAGGGGGATCTATTGCTTATGGACATCCGTTTGCAGCGACGGGTGCAAGAATGGTGACACAGACGCTCCATGAGCTTAAACGCCGAGGTGGTGGATTTGGGTTAACGACCGCATGTGCGGCAGGTGGATTAGGTGCAGCGATGATTTTGGAGGTGGAATAATGGAACAACAACAAACAACACTAGAAAAATCTTCCGTTTTCCAATTTTCAGTTCGTAACGATAAAGTTGGCGTAATAACCATTGATGTTATCGGCGAAAAAGTGAATACCTTAAAAGCTGAATTTGTGCAGCAGTTCCAAGATGTTTTGAAACAAGCGCAACAACATTCTGGTGTAAAAGGATTAATTATTACATCAGGCAAGGCAGATAGTTTTATTGCTGGCGCTGATATCTCGATGATTGCGGGTTGTAAAACCAAAGAAGAAGCGAGTGCATTAGCAAAAGCAGGGCAGGATCTTTTTACGCAACTTGAAAATTACCCATTACCTGTTGTGGCTGCTATCAATGGTGCATGCCTTGGGGGAGGGCTTGAATTAGCATTGGCCTGCCACGGACGAATTTGTTCTGACAATAACAAAACACGTTTAGGACTTCCTGAAGTGCAACTTGGGTTATTACCTGGCTCAGGAGGAACTCAGCGTTTGCCTCGTCTTATTGGTGTAACGTCGGCGTTAGATTTAATTTTAACGGGTAGACAAATCAATGCTAAACGAGCGTTGAAATTAGGTCTTGTTAATGATGTTGTTTCGCAAGATATTTTATTAGATGTTGCAGCAAAATGGATTTTGTCAGGTAAAAAAGAGCAGAAAAAGCATTCAATCATGGATCGTTTCTGGGCAAATACCACATTAGGGAGGAATATACTTTTTGGGCAAGCGAAAAAACGCGCATTAGCTAAGACAAAAGGGCAATATCCTGCAGTTGAACGTATTTTACATGTAATAGAACGTGGACTTGAAAAAGATCTTCAAACAGGGTTTAAAGAAGAGGCGAATGCTTTTGGTGAGTTAGCTATGACACCTGTTTCATCGTCGTTAAGGCACCTCTTTTTTGCTTCTACAGCACTTAAAAATGAGACAGGATCATCTGAAAAACCAGATAGTTTGCATCACATCGGTGTTTTAGGTGGGGGATTAATGGGGGGCGGTATAGCTTTTGTTACTGCCACAAAGGGCAATTTACCTGTAAGGATCAAAGATATTAGTGATAAGGGAATTGCTCAAGCCTTAAATTATAGTTGGAAAGCGCTTTCGACCAAGGTCAGTAAAAAAAGATTATCTGTACGTGAATGCCAACGCCAAATGAGCTTACTTTCAGGTTCATTGGATTACAGCGGTTTTCATCAATCCAACATTATTGTTGAAGCAGTTTTTGAAGATCTTGCTTTAAAACAGAAAATGGTGGCAGATATTGAAGATGTGGGTAAAGGTAAAATTATTTTTGCATCTAACACCTCTTCATTACCTATTCATGAAATTGCAGAAACAGCGAAATATCCAGAAAAAGTGATCGGCCTTCACTATTTTAGCCCTGTAGAAAAAATGCCATTAGTTGAAGTTATTCCGCATGAAAATACTAACGAAAAAACTATTGCAACAACGGTGGCTTTTGCTAAAAAACAAGGTAAGGTCGCGATAGTTGTAGGTGATAAACCCGGGTTCTATGTTAATCGTATTCTTGCTCCTTATATTAGCGAAGCATTGACATGTTTAGTACAAGGTGAGCCAATTGAAAATATTGATAAAGCACTCGTTCAGTTTGGTTTTCCTGTAGGGCCTATTCAGTTATTAGATGAAGTTGGTATTGATATTGGTACAAAAATAACACCAATATTAGTGAATGCATTTGGTGAACGATTTGCTTCTCCACCTGCTGTTGATGCCATTATTGCTGATGATAGAAAAGGGCGTAAAAATGGCAGAGGTTTTTACCTTTATACAAAACATGTTCTGCCTTTTTCATTTGGAAAAAATAAAAAACAGCCCGATCCCACTATTTATCGTCTTTTACAAATTAAACCCAAAAGCCAATTATCTTCATCTGAAATCACAGAACGTTGTTTATTATTGATGCTAAATGAAGCAGTTCGTTGCTTAGATGAAAATATTATAAAACAACCGCGTGATGGTGACATTGGTGCTGTTTTTGGTATTGGTTTCCCTCCTTTCTTTGGTGGGCCTTTCCGTTATATGGATAGCATGGGAACGACAAAAATAGCAGAAAAACTTAATCAACTTGCTGATAAATATGGCGAAAAATATCGTCCTTGTGAACGGCTAGTTGAAATGGCTAAACGAAATGAACGTTTTTATGATTAATTAAACCTCTATACCATTGCATTTTCCTTTTGTGATACTTGTTTTGATTGAGGCGCTTAGGCGCCTTTTTTCTTGTACTTTTTGCGTCAGATTAATAATTGATGAATTTTTAATGGAAAAAAAGGTCGAAAGTGTTAATGATAGCCTGATATGGCAATATAGTTATTTGAAAATAAATTTAAAAATGAAGTTTTTTAAAATAAAATCCTGAAAATGACATTAAATTTGTAAAATAATGGCATGATTTTAACTAGATGAATTATGCAATTGCAATTAGGACATTGGCGATTTGATATAAGAATATATTAATTTTATCTTGATTAGATTAACTATCTTAAAAACGTTAATGTCAGTAATTACAAAAAATAAAATAGGTTTAATAATTTACTATGCAAATTTTTATTATGCGCCACGGAGAAGCAGCGCTTGATGCTGCAAGCGACGCACTACGACCACTGACTGAGCGTGGAAAAAGTGAATCAATAAAAATGGCTGAATGGATGACAACGCAAGGACATACAATCGATTATGTTTTAGTTAGCCCTTATTTACGAGCTCAACAAACATTAGAGGCTGTAAAAACAGATTTAGCGCTACCAAGCAAAGTAGAAACCGATGAAGGGCTTATTCCTGGTGGTAATCCGTCACATATTGCTCATTATTTACGTGCGCTAGGGGATACGGGATATCAAAATATTTTGGTTATATCTCATTTGCCTTTAGTCGGCTATGTTGTGGCTGAATTGTGCCCTGCAGTGTGTGCGCCTATGTTTTCAACATCGACGATAGCTTGTGTTGATTTTGATTTGTCAAAAGGTGTTGGGGAATTGGTATGGCAAGTCTCACCCTCAACATTAAAATAAATTAGTCCAATAAAAATAATTAACGCCTTATTTCACCATTCGGGTGATTTAAGGGTTAATAATTGGGATAACTGATACGTCAACGGCGGGCAATATCATCATTTTCGACTAATACTAATAACGCTGCATCACCACCCCATTCTTTTGACGCTTGATGAAACGCAATGACATCTGGATGCTGTGCTAACCAAAGTGGTGTTTGTTGTTTTAAAATATGTTTGCCATGTCCATGCATAATACAGGCACAGTAAACGTGCTCTCGTCTACAGGCTGCAATCAAAGCACCAATCTCTTGTTTGGCAATTAATTGTGTTAAACCATGTAAATCGAGAAAAAACTCAGGAACATAATCGCCACGACGTAGTTTTTTCAATTCATAAGCATTTGCGCCTTCTCTTAAGTAGCGCATTGGGCCTTCTGTCGCTAAATTAGGTTGAAACTCATCAGAAAAATAATACGAAGCATCAACTTGCTCTTGTTGCAAACGTTCAACAGCGTAATGTGTTACTTTTTTACGTTTTGGCGAGTGAAGTATTTTATCTTGAGGTAATTTCTTTGTGCCTTTTATCATTTCCTGAAATAACTCAACTTCAGAAGATGGCAGTGAAAATTTTTTATTCATTTTTTATGATTCTTCATAGTGTTACTGTTTTTATAAGGTAATAGTACATGAAATAGTGTCAGAGATAAAAAAGTATAGGTTATAAATTTGGCATAAAAAAAGGCAGGGTATTTACCCTGCCGAAATAGTCACATAGCTAGCAAATACGAGGTGATTAACAAGTTGCTTTGTTCAGAACATCTGTAGAACATAAACTTTTATATATCTTACGGTTGTAGTAAAACTACGATAAAAAGATATCAAAAAAAAGTCTTCAAAGATTATGTATTTGTTATCAAGTGACTGCATATTGAATGAAAAAACATCTTTAGGCGCATATTGGTATACAGTTAATTCTTTCATGTATTAAGTATGGCTTGGTTTTGCATTCTTGCTAATGAAACTTAAATTAAAAGTATAAAACACTAAATTTTAATTTTAAGTGGTTCGTATATTTTGCTTTTTGTTCTATGACTGAAGTATAAAACCATAATAAGTGTATTGGTATAAGCTGTACTGATAACGTTGTTATGTTTTTTTACGGTTTCCCGCTGATTTATCACCATCTTCATGGCAAACTACAGACTTTCTATTTCTTCAGAGGACAACCATTTTGGATATAACACTAAAAGAGGAAGCAGTTGCTGATTTAAGCACTATCCTAGATATGCTACGTTGGGCTATGAGTCAGTTTAATTCATCTGACATTTATTATGGTCATGGCACAGATAACGCATGGGATGAAGCATTACAGCTTGTATTACCAACTATTGCACTTCCTTTAGATATTCCAGATGCGCTGTTATCGACAAAATTAACAACCTCTGAAAAAATGGAAATCATTACACTGATTGAAAGTAGAATTGAGGAAAAGATCCCTGTTCCTTATTTAACTCATCGTGCTTGGTTCTGCGGTCATGAATTTTATGTTGATGAACGTGTGCTTATTCCTCGTTCTCCTATTGGTGAATTAATCAATAACCACTTTGATGGTTTAATCCAGCAAGAACCAACACGTATTCTTGATTTATGTACCGGAAGTGGTTGTATCGCCATTGCATGTGCGCATGAATTTGAAGATGCAGAAGTGGATGCGGTTGATATTTCTGTAGATGCTCTGGAAGTGGCAGAATTTAATATTGAAAACCACGGCCTAGCTCATCGTGTTTACCCTATGCAATCTGATTTGTTTAACGCTATTGTTCCAACGCCTTACGATATTATTGTGACAAATCCGCCTTATGTTGATGTTGAAGATATGGGCGATTTACCAGATGAATACCAAGTTGAACCAGAATTAGCATTGGCATCAGGTATTGATGGTCTTGATATTACACGCCAAATTTTACTAAAAGCCCCTGAATATTTAAGTGAAAACGGTGTTCTTGTGTGTGAAGTGGGAAACAGCATGGTTCATCTTATCGAACAATTCCCAGACGTTCCGTTTACATGGCTTGAGTTTGATAATGGGGGGCTTGGTGTCTTTATGCTGACTCGCGAACAGCTCGTCGAATATTCAGATCGTTTTTCTAGGGCGAATTGATCTTTGATGGTCATTGTTAATATCAATCAATGACCATCATCGTTGAACAGGTTGCTTTACATGCTTCTCTTGTTGTAAAAACAAGCAAAAAAGATCAACACGTCCTACTGATAATCGTTGATGTAACAGCAATGAGACGGTAGATTGTTATTTATTGCAAATAACATATTGATAACATCACACAGTAAAAGATAGGAATAAAGGGATGGCAGGAAACAGTATCGGACAATTGTTCAGAGTGACGACTTTTGGTGAGTCTCATGGCGTTGCATTAGGTTGCATTGTTGATGGTGTACCTCCTGGACTCCCTCTAACAGAAGCAGACTTACAGGTTGATCTTGATAGACGCAGACCAGGCACTTCACGTTATACCACTCAGCGTCGCGAGCCCGATCAAGTTCGTATTTTATCGGGGGTTTTTAATGGTGTGACAACGGGAACAAGTATTGGGTTACTGATTGAAAATACGGACCAACGCTCTCAAGATTACAGTGAAATCAAAGATGTTTTTCGCCCCGGTCATGCGGATTATACCTATGAACAAAAATATGGCTTACGTGATTATCGTGGCGGTGGACGATCTTCTGCTCGTGAGACAGCAATGCGCGTTGCCGCAGGTGCAATTGCAAAAAAATACCTAAAAGAGAAATTGGGTATCGAAGTTCGGGGTTACCTTTCTCAATTAGGGCCAATTACGTGTGATCTTGTTGATTGGTCTATCGTCGAAAGTAATCCATTTTTTTGTCCTGATCCTTCGCGTTTAGATGCACTTGATGAATATATGCGCGCACTTAAAAAAGAAGGCAATTCGATTGGTGCAAAAGTCACTGTTGTTGCACAAGGCGTACCTGCTGGATTTGGTGAACCTGTCTTTGATCGATTAGATGCTGATTTAGCACATGCATTGATGAGTATTAATGCCGTTAAAGGTATTGAAATTGGTGATGGTTTTGGTGTTGTAACCTTAAAAGGTACAGAGAACCGAGATGAAATCACCAAGAATGGTTTTACCAGTAATCATGCTGGTGGAATTTTAGGTGGAATTAGCAGTGGTCAGCCAATTGTTGCCCATATCGCATTAAAACCGACCTCTAGCATCACGATTGCAGGTAAAACCATTAATCGTGATGGTGAGGAAGTCGATATGATAACCAAGGGGCGTCATGATCCTTGTGTGGGAATACGCGCTATTCCAATCGCAGAAGCGATGATGGCGATTGTATTACTCGATCATGCATTGCGCCAGCGTGGTCAGTGTGGTGATGTTGTACCACCTTTAATGCAATGGTAATCATTCTACATCAATAACGTGGTTGATAAGCTGTAGTAAGTTTGATGTTAGCTTTAAAGGTGTGAGCGCCTAATTTTATTATGCTCAGACCGTGTTGCTGTTACTCTTTTCAAAATAAATAAACGAAAGAGGCAGCAACACGTCCTTTCATTTCTGATAATTCGGATAGATAAATGGATTGGCTCTTTTCAGATGGCATCTACCTTCTTCTCTTCTTTGTCGCTTTAATTGCGGGTTTTATAGATTCAATTGCTGGTGGTGGAGGTTTAATTACTATTCCGGCTTTACTTTCGGTCGGTATTTCACCAGTACAAGCGCTTGCAACCAATAAACTGCAATCTGTTGGTGGTTCATTTTCTGCAACACTCTATTTTATACGTCGCCGGGTTATTGATTTAAAATCCCAACGATTTGCGATTTTAATGACCTTTATTGGTGCTGTTTCTGGCGCTATGTTGGTGCAATTCATTAACCCTGAGGTTCTTAAACAAGCGCTTCCTATTCTCACTATTGCTATTGGTCTCTATTTTCTTCTTACTCCGTCAATTGGTGCCCAAGATAGTAAACAACGTATTGGTTACTATACATTTGGCGCAATATTAGGCGGAGGCGTGGGTTTTTATGATGGTATTTTTGGGCCTGGTACAGGTTCTTTTTTCGCTTTAGGTTATGTCATGTTACTTGGGTATAATCTCTCAAAAGCGACTGCTCATGCAAAGTTACTCAATTTCACCTCTAATTTTGGGTCCCTATTATTTTTTATTATTGGTGGGCAAGTTATTTGGACTCTTGGTTTAGTTATGCTTTGTGGGCAATTTATTGGTGCTCGCTTAGGTGCAGGCTTGGTTTTAACGAAAGGGCAAAAATTAATAAGGCCTATGTTGGTCATTATCTCCTTCTTGATGAGTATCAAACTCATTAATGACAATCATGGCGATACTATTGCACTTTGGTTCTCTGCACTTTTTAATTAGGAATAAATGGTTTTTTAAATGTCAGCACATCATTATCAACAGTTAATTGATATCTTTAATCAATGTTTTAGCGAAAGTTTTCAAACCCGTTTAGTCAAAGGGGATGATGAGCCGATTTATTTGCCAGCAAATGAAGAGACACCTTATCACCAAATCATTTTTGCTCATGGCTTTTATGCTAGTGCATTACATGAAATTTCACACTGGTGTATTGCTGGCGCGGCTCGCCGTCAACAAGTTGATTATGGTTACTGGTATTGTCCAGATGGACGCGACGAAACGACGCAAGGGCAGTTTGAGGTGGTAGAGATTAAACCTCAAGCATTGGATTGGTTATTTTGCCAAGCTGCGGGTTATCCTTTTAATGTCAGTTGTGACAATCTAGAAGGTAACTTTGAGCCTGATCGCTATGAGTTTAGAAACAAGGTCAGAGAACAAGTGCTTGCTTATTTACGAGATAAAAATACGCCACCTCGTGCTCAGCTATTTATTAATGCGTTACATTTGTTTTACAATACCCCAGAGCTAACGGAAGAGATGTTTCCTTATCAGGAAAACCCTTTAGTTAATTAAGGATTGCGAGAATAACCATCGCTTATCCATTGTGAAGGTTTTACCCGATAGGGTGGAGTCTGATGTAGTAAGGTTGCTGTATTATATATTTCACTGCATTGATAATGTAGGGCAGATGTTGAATGCAGCAACATTATATATTGAGGATAAATAATGCTTTCTGAGTATGAAACGTACTTGTTAGATAGAATTGATAGCCGTGTTGAACATGCTACTGACGATGAGTTATTTGCTGGTGGATATTTACAAGGCCATATAACACTGGCTATTGCTGAGCTTGAGCAAGAAAACAACACACAATTAGAAGCGCTAAGAGCGCGTGTGGAAGAGAGCATTCAAAAGGCAATAAAAGCAGGTGAGCTATCGCCACCTGATCAAGCATTAGTATTATCTACGTGGCATGAGTTAGTTAATTCAATTAATTAATTTGATATGCCTACCTAAGAGAACAACCGGTACAATCGGTTGTTTTTTCTTTCTTAAAATCTCATTAAAATAATGACACTTAAGTCATATTTAAGATATTTGCTGTTGAAAAAGGTGAGTATTTAGTCAAAAATTAATTCTTACTATTTATCAATTGTATTTATTTGATTTTTCAAAGTCGATGTATCTCTCATTGATTAAGCATAATAGTGCTATCTTTTGTAACACCTTGCCATTTCTGTAAAATTACTTTTAAATGTTTTTTAGGAATGTTTCTCGGGATGCAAATGATTTGCATAGAATATTTATGATAAGGATAACGATACGATGAAAAATTTCTTTAAAATAAGCTTACTTACGAGTGCCTTTTTATTTTTATCTGCTTGTGATCAAATTGATTTAGATAATAAAAAAAATAAATTTTATTACAGTAATCCAAGCGAAAATATGATCAGCTTTAGTGTTGATGGTAAAGAATATCAGGTTGAACCTGGTAAAAATGGCTATATTACATTGTCGCCTGGTGAACATAACTTGAAAGACAGCGCGGGCAATAATGCCCTTTTTATGGTTTATGACAACAATAATGGTGGCATATTAAACCCTGATAATTTCATGTACTACACTCTTTCTGAAGTGTATGCAGTGAAAGGGAAAACAGACCAATTTAAAACAGTTGACTACCCACTGATTATTAATGGTTATGAGTTTGAACTCCCCGTACGTAGCACAAATGCTACATTAATTGATGGTAATACCTTTCAATGTACTTACCCTCTAGGAGAGCCATTTCCTAATGAAATTCGTACACGTAATAAAAATAATGACGGTGGCATAAAAAATAAGTGTTTTGATAAACCAGAATTTATTAAATATATTTCTGCTGAGTACGCTAAAGATTTAAATCCATTTACACAAGAAGATGAGTATAACGATTCAGTGAATCTCAATTTAGATTACATGCTACCGATAGCAGAATTTACTGATCCTGATATTCAAGCTGAAGCAGAAGAGCTTGTGTTGCTTTTAAATCAAATTCAGGAAAGTGAAGATCCGAAGATCCACAACACATTAAAAGATAAACTTTATAAGGCGACATTGGCTGTCTCTAATGCGTATGCTAATAGGGCTGTAAAGGACTCGGTAGAAGATAATAAATATTACACACGTTTTATTGAGGCGAGTGGCCAGTTTCAATCTTATGGTATTTTACCGAAAGATTAAAATAGCCGAAAAAGAAGTCATCAATTTAGTGTTAATGTAAGCCATCCAATAGGATGGCTTTTTAATAAGTTTAACTATCGAAGTATCAAAGTACAGAACTGGAAATAGATATGACAATCAAACAAAATAAAATAAAAAATAATAGTATTACACTTCGCCAAACACAAATTGATGATGCCATTAAATTACCGATGATTGAGCAATCTGCAGGGCAACTTTTTAGCACATTAGAAGACTTAAAGTGGATCAGCGAAAGTGATGTCCAAGGGATTGAAGCACATCTAGAATTTATTAACCAACATGGACATTGGGTCGCGGTAAATCACGACAATGAACCTGTGGGATTTATTATGATGCAAACATTGCCTGATAGTTTATTTATTCATGAACTTTCTGTCAGTCAAGATTGGCAAAATAACGGAATTGGTAAATTACTTATTCAAAAAGCCAAAGACGAAGCAAAGGCGCGCCAATTCAGTACCGTTACGTTGACAACGTTTCGTCATATTCCTTGGAATGCTCCGTATTATCAACGCTTAGGTTTTTCTATTTTGCCAGAAAACGAAGTTCCACATTCTTTGCAAAAAATCTTAGACGATGAAGTCGAAATAGGGGGCTTTGTGAAGGAAACTCGCTGTGCAATGAGGTGTAAGATTTATTAGGTTGTAACATTAAAAATAAACCGTTAAAAAATAAGCTAAGCAACCTAAAGTGGTTGCTTATACGCTAATTGGATATACTACTTTTTAACTTCAATCGCTTTTCCGCGTAGTAAAGGTCTTACCCAAAAACGATTAGGGTGTAAGGCATTCAACACGCTATCTTCAACTGGGAATGGTTCATCAAAAATTTGGCTTGCGAGAATTTCAGCTGATAATGGTGCTGAACATAATCCACGAGAGCCTAATGCACTGATGATATAAAGCTGATGATAAGCGGGTGCTAAAACGGGCGTTTGTCTTCTACGCTTAAACCTATCTAAATGAGTGTATGCTAATAGCAGGTTTTCAAAGTCAGGTACTTCACCTAATAGCGGTAGATGATCGCGTATTGTACAACGAATACCCACTCGCGCATTGTTTTGGCTAAAATCGACATCAAAGCACCAAGGAGTTTTAGCTAGGCAGTGCGTAAGATGATATTGATTGTCTTCTTGCTCCTCACTGGAAATCGTAAAGTCTAACCTATCTCGGCGAAAGCTCGCACCAACACAATGTAAGTTATCTTGATTATCAACAGGCGTAAAATAGCCATCATAACAAAGCACTGTTTTTAATTTTGATAGTGTCTTTGTTGTTGGAATATGACTAACTTGGCCTCTGACCGCACTAACAGGTAATTTTGCACTTTGAGTAAAGTCGGTAATTCGATGTCCATTTGCCAAAATCACGCAATCATGTTGTGATTGAATTTGTGTCACATGATCATCGCTATGATGAACGATATCTAAGCACCAAGATGAACCGTGTCGCATTATCTGCGTAACTTGATGATTAAAATGCAGTATTAAACCCAGTTGTTGAGCATGTTTTAGTGTTTGAGTCGTTAATTCAGTGGGAGAGAGCCAGCCAGATTGCGGATAAAAAAGCCCTTCGTAATTCATATCTAATCCGCACTGGGCATTTATTTCATCTTGAGAAAGGTAACAAGCTATTTCGTGAAAAAAAGCAGAATGATTAATTATTCGCTCTGCTTTTTTTCGCACTTTATCATTATAAATAAGTTGAGCAACACCAGACCATTGGTGAGAAAACATAATGCCAGCTTGGCTTAGATTGTCATAGGTACGTCGAGCAAATAAGAATGCGGTTGTAAAAAATTGCTCTATTTCGTCTGACTTACCATTTAACAAAGGATATAAAACACCTTGTCGATTACCTGATGCATTTGTTGCGGGCTGTTTATCTTCACAATATAAGGTGACTTTAGCACCTCTTCTTAAGCAAGAAAGCGCGATAAAGGTGCTAGCAATACCACCGCCTATAATAGCGATATCTTGTGCTTGTGTTGCATGAGGTCGTGCATAATAAGGTAGATGTTCGGGAGAGGGAGGATGAGGGAATACACCTGTTAGCATCTCTCTTTTTTGCCCAAACCCTTTGATTTTTTTTATCTCAAACCCAACACTTTGCAAGCCTCGCTTGACAATACCCGCTGCAGTAAATGTCGAAAATGTACCATTTTCTCTCATTGAATCAGCCATGGATTGAAAGAGTGTTTCACTCCACATTTGTGGATTTTTAGAAGGGGCAAAGCCATCGAGAAACCATGCATCTACTTTATTGTGTAGTGCTTGGCGAGTTTGTGGTAACAATGTGTTGATATCACCAAACCATAAATCTAGTGTAATTGCTCCATCTGCGAGAATAATACGGTGGCAACCAGCAATGGGTAATGGCCACTGAGAACAAAGTGCTTTTGAATATTTTTCAAGTTCAGGCCAATGGTAATGTGCGGATTGTAAATCATTTTTTTTGAGAGGGAACTTTTCAAAGCTAACATAGTGAAGGCGCTTTAAACATGCGTTGGGTGATGCTTGCCTAAATTGCTCAAATGCTTGCCACAGTGTTAAAAAATTCAGCCCAGTGCCAAACCCTGTTTCTGCAATAACACATTCAGAGCGTACATGTGTACCAAAACGTAATGGAAAATGATTTCCCTGTAAGAATACGTGTCGTGTTTCCTCTAGGCCATCTTGGTTTGAAAAGTAAATATCGCCAAATTGTTCTGAGATAGGCGTACCAAGTTCATTCCAACTTAAAGATGCGGTATTTATCGGGCTATTATTCACGGAACTGCCTGTATTTCTCTAAGATATTGTCTAATATCTTAGCGCTGTTAGCTAGGTTGCACCAGCCTTTAAGAGGAAAGTGTTTTATCAGCTTATCTGCATTTTTGTAAAAAAGATCCTGATCGGACTTGTTCAGCGTACAACTGTACGCTAGAGTGCTACTCAGAAATCCCGCAGCTACAACTATTATTGTAAAGAGGTATGAATGAAGCGCGCAGTGATCACGGGTCTGGGTATTGTTTCGAGCATTGGTAATAACCAGAAAGAAGTGCTGGATTCTTTAAAGGAAGGCCGTTCCGGGATAACTTTCTCAGAAGAATTTAAAGAGATGGGGCTTCGTAGCCACATTTGGGGCAACGTTAAGCTTGATACTGAAGGTCTTATTGACCGTAAAATCCGCCGTTTTATGAGCGACGCATCGGTTTATGCCTATTTATCTATGCAAGAAGCAATAGCAGATTCAGGTCTGAGTGAAGACCAAGTTTCTAATATTCGTTCAGGTTTAGTCGTAGGGTCTGGTGGTGGTTCTCCACGTAATCAGGTTCAAGGTTCTGATGGCATGAGAGCAAAAGGTCTACGTGGCGTAGGTCCTTATATGGTGACTCGTGCAATGGCATCAGGTGTTTCAGCGTGTTTAGCAACACCTTTTAAAATTAAAGGCGTTAACTATTCAATCAGTTCTGCTTGTTCAACATCAGCACACTGTATTGGCCATGCCGTTGAACTTATCCAATTAGGCAAACAAGACGTTGTATTTGCTGGTGGTGGTGAAGAATTAAGTTGGGAAATGACCTGCGAATTTGACGCAATGGGTGCACTTTCAACGAAATATAACGAAACACCAAGTAAAGCTTCCCGTACTTACGATAAAAACCGTGATGGTTTTGTTATCGCTGGTGGTGGCGGTATTGTGGTTGTTGAAGAGTTAGAGCACGCATTAGCGCGTGGGGCACATATTTATGCTGAAGTTGTAGGCTATGGCGCGACTTCCGATGGTGCAGATATGGTTGCTCCTTCTGGTGAAGGTGCTGTGCGTTGTATGCAAATGGCAATGCAAGATGTTGAGAAAGTTGATTATATCAATACACATGGCACTTCAACGCCAGTAGGTGATTTAAAAGAACTGGAAGCTATCACTGAAGTATTTGGCACACATACACCAGCTATTTCAGCCACTAAAGCGATGACCGGCCACTCATTAGGTGCGGCTGGTGTACATGAGGCAATTTATAGCTTGTTGATGTTAGAACATGATTTTATTGCGCCAAGCATTAATATTGAAGAATTAGATGATAAAGCACTGGGTATGAATATCATTACTCAGCCAACAGAACAAAAGTTGAACACTGTAATGTCAAATAGCTTTGGTTTTGGTGGTACTAATGCTTCATTAGTAATGAGTAAATATAAAAACTAGTTAGTTATACTTATATTTCTTGTTAAAAAAGGCAGGCATCATTTTAATGGAGTCTGCCTTTTTATTTTAAATTCACAAGGTAAAATAAATTATTATTCTAATAAAGATGTTTTTCGAATAAGAACTCTTTAAAAAAGATTATATAAATAATCTTTAAAAATACCCGTCCTAATAGTTACTTATTTTATTATTCTAATAAAATAGACGGTTTTTTTGTAAACTGTTGTTTTTAATGATTAAATAAAATTAATCGTGTTTTATTTCAATCGTTTAATTTAATTGTAACTAAAATTATTAAATGTTTTGTTTTATATGGAGTTAGGTTAATAGAAAGGACTAATAGGACAAAAAGAGCTGTAAAAAATTGATCTGGATTATTTTATTACAAATAAGTAGAAGCTATTTAATATAAAAGTTGGTAATGTTTGCCTCGGATACTTGTATTACTTTATATTTTATACTTTGATTTCTTAATGTCAGTTTTATTTATTAAATCTAACATCATGAATGTGACCGGCTAAGAATTTAGCCGGCATTTTTTTATTGTTGTCTTTTTGACATTGACTCACATCTCCTGATGACAATCTGCTTTTTTCGTCGCAGACTGACGTCGGAAATTTAGTGGTGTTCTAAGTTGTTGCACTAAGAGCACACCTAATAACACAATACCACCACCCACTAAATGATAACTATGCATTTCTTCACCAAGAAGTGCGATCGCAATCATTGCTGTAAATAATGGCATTAGGTTCATAAAAATAGAGGTTGTATTCGCACCTAATTTCATCACACCTAAGATCCACAGGTAAGGTGCAAGAATAGAAGCGCCAATACCCGCGAAAATCACTAATCCAATATTGTCTTTCGTTAATGCCACGCTTTCGGCAAGAAAGAAGTTTGGTAATAATAACAGAACACCAAACCCAATTTGAACATAAAGTGATTGCCAATTAGGTAGTGCGATAGACCACCGTTTTGTTAAAACGCCATAAAGCGCGTAAGATGCCGAAGCAATAAACATCATTAGCTCGCCATATCCCAATCCTTGAGAAAGTAACTGAGAAGGTTCTCCACGACTAATTAGCCAGACTAAACCACTAATTGAAAGCACAGTACCAAGCACTATTCCAATAGTAGGCACAACGCGTAAAACAAAAATACTGATAATTACAGTTAGTAATGGGATCAGTGAGTTCAAGATACCCATAAAGGTGGCGCTAACATAATGTGCAGCATAATAAGCCAAACTCTGGTACATCACCATTCCTAATGCACCAAGGATAAATAATTTCCACCAATATTGTTTGACGGTTTTACGATGGTGCCAAACAGGCATGATCAAAAAAGGCGTCATAATTAAAAAGGCGAGAAACCAACGATAAAAAGAGATAGCCGCAGGATCGATAACAGACGCAGCTGCTTTATTGACGACGGCATTAATGGACCAGATCAAAACCGCTAAAAGCGGAAAAATTGCGTTTTTCATTGTTCTCACATCTATTTTTAAACCAGGTCGCTATTGTAAGCCTGTCTGATTAGATATATATAATGAAAACCAGACAACAGATAGGCCAATAAAGACAACATGACAAGAGAACAACATAAAGATGACAATTGAACAACAAAAAATGCAATGGTTATTGTCTGATCCAGATACAGTACGATTTCGTGATGAGCAACTATTAGCTGAAACCGAGTTTATTTATCATCAACATGACTTTGGTCAGTTGCTTTATGTGATTTCAGGTGTCATGGATTTAGAAGCTGGAGGACAGCGATTTTTAGCACCTCCTGAATTTAGTGTGTGGATACCTAAAAATGTAGGGCATGCCAGTTATAACAAAAAGACACTCTCTTTTAAGGTGCTAGATATTGCACCAAATTGGTGTGAAGGTTTGTTAGATAAACCGTGTTTAATTCAATTAAGTGCTATTTTTTCAACTATATTTTCTGATTTTTTTCATCGTGGTGTCTGTAAACCACAAACAGAAGAAGATTTTCGCTTAGCACAAGTGTTAATAGATCAACTTAAAGCTTCGCCGATCCATCATACTTACTTACCTTCGTCTAAAGATAAATTACTTGCTCCAATACTTTCTGCATTAGAGCAAAATCCAGCTGATAATACTTCGTTAGAAGAATGGGCTAAAAAACGTTATACCTCAGAGAGAACACTCTCTCGTCGTTGCCAACAAGAGCTTGGCATGTCTTTTAGTGAATGGCGTAAGCGCTTACGTTTTTTACATGCAATTTCTTTATTAGAACAAGGAAAAAGTGTGAATGAAATTGCATTTGATGTGGGATATAGCTCTTCGTCTTCATTTATTGCAATGTTTCAACAATTTGCTGGCACAACGCCAGAACGTTTTCGCCGATTACCCAATTGTTAAGTCTTCTTTTCATATATTTACTTAAAATCTAGACAGATTTTACTGTCAATAATAGGCTTTGTTGTTAATAAGTGGCAAAATAGACCGCTTAAATTTATTTTTCGATTGATTGTTTACACACATAAATACCAAATCAGTGAGATAACACAGTGAAAATTCTGGTTGATGAAAACATGCCTTATGCGGAACAGCTTTTCCGCCAATTAGGTGAGGTAAAAGCGGTTTCTGGTCGTCCTTTACCTATTGATGAACTTAATGATTCTGATGCCTTAATGGTGAGATCGATTACTAAAGTCAATGAATCCTTATTATCAGGCAAGCCAGTGAGATTTGTTGGAACGGCAACGGCCGGTTTTGATCATGTGGATATTGCATGGTTAGAACAACAACAAATTGGCTTTTCATCAGCACCAGGTTGTAATGCTATTGCTGTTGTAGAATATGTATTTTCTGCACTGATGATACTCGCAGAGCAAGATGGTTTTCAATTAACTGATAAAGTTGTTGGTATTGTGGGTGTGGGTAATGTAGGTGGGCGGTTAGCTACACGTTTACGCGCATTGGGTGTAAATGTATTGCTTTGCGATCCACCTAGAGCAGATAACGGTGATAATGAAGAATTTCATTCATTGGAAACGCTATTAGAAAAAGCGGACATTCTGACTTTCCATACACCCCTCAATAAATCAGGTCCATATAAAAGTTATCATTTAATTAATGAGAGCAACCTCGAAAAATTACCTGAAGGACACATTTTAATTAATGCGAGCCGTGGTGAGGTTGTTGATAATCAAGCATTATTGTCTGTACTTGAGAAAGGAAAATCCTTACGTGTTGTATTGGATGTTTGGGAGCCGGAGCCAGATCTCTCTATTGCGTTATTAAATAAAGTTGATATCGCAACACCACATATTGCAGGTTATACCTTAGAAGGTAAGGCGCGCGGTACAACTCAAGTTTTTGAAGCTTATTGTAATTTTATTGGGCGACCTCAAAAAGTTGAGTTATCAACACTATTACCTGCCCCTACTATTTCTACCATTTCAGTACAAGGTGAGTTAACACAAACACTTTTAAAACAACTTATTCATCTTGTTTATGATGTGCGTCGTGATGATGCCCCGTTACGAAAAGTGGCAGGAATAAAAGGCGAGTTTGATAAATTACGCAAATTTTATCCTGTGCGTCGTGAGTGGTCTTCACTGCATGTAATTTGTGATAATCAAACCACGGCTAACACATTAAATGCAATTGGCTTTAGTGCTACATATAAAAGTGCTGCACACAAATAAAGCACAACATTATTTTAAAAATTTTATGGTATTGGAGGATATCTTATGGGAGAAGGTTGGAATATTGCTGTTGTTGGTGCAACAGGTGCTGTTGGTGAAGCTATTTTAGAGCTGTTGCAAGAGCGTGAATTTCCCATTGGTGAACTGACGGCAATTGCCAGTGAAGACAGCATTGGAAAATCTGTGCGTGTAAACAGTAAAAGTGTTGCAGTTCAAGGTATTCACAATATTGAATGGGCAGATATTCAATTAGCTTTCTTTGCTGCCTCGACAGAAATTAGTGCGCAATATGCACAGCAAGCTGCGGACTCAGGCTGTATCGTCATTGATTGTAGTGGTGTATTTGCCATGGATTGGGATGTACCACTGATTGTCCCAGGTGTGAATAGCTCAATGCTTGCAGAATATCGCACCCGTAATATCGTTTCTATTGCTGACAGCATGGTAAGCCAATTGTTACGTGCGATTAATCCATTAACAGAAGTCGCTGGTTTATCACGTCTTAGCGTGACCAATTTAATGTCTGTCTCCCGTTTGGGAAAACAAGCGGTTGATGAACTTGCTGGACAAAGTGCACGTTTACTTAATGGAGTTCCACCTGAATTAGGTCGCTTTAATAAGCAACTGGCTTTTAATATTCTACCTCTTATGGTTGATGACGAAGGCTCCGTAGAAGAAGAACGTCGCATGGTTGACCAAATTCGTAAAATCTTACAAGACGAAGGCCTTCCAATTTCAGTCACAACATTACAGGCTCCAGTTTTCTATGGTAATGCGCAATCAGTGCAATTAGAAACATCACGCCCAATGGGTAGCGATGAAGCGCGTGAAACATTGCAAGAAAATGAAGATTTGAGTATCAGTGATGAAAATGATTTTCCAACACAAGTGACCGATGCTTCGGGGAATGTGAGCCTAAATTTAGGTTGCTTCCGCAATGATTATGGTATGCCAGAAGCCTTACAATTTTGGTCAGTAGCAGATAATGTGCGCTTTGGTGGAGCATTAATGGCTGTTGAAGTAGCAGAGCAATTAATGCAGGAGCAGTTTTACTAATGAATGCGCCAGTGAGTGCTGAAGTAACAGAACAACCCTTGACTGAGTCAACGGTTATTTCTGAAAGCACAACAATCAAAATTGCGTTAGGCATTGAGTATGATGGTAGCCGTTATTATGGCTGGCAACGTCAAAATGAAGTGCGCAGTGTACAAGAACGGTTAGAAAAAGCACTTTCACAAGTGGCTAATGAGCCTATATCAGTTTTTTGTGCCGGAAGAACAGATGCTGGAGTTCATGCTACGGGGCAAGTTGTCCACTTTGAAACAACCGCACACCGTAAAGATCCCGCATGGACTATGGGTGTTAATACCCATTTACCTGCGGATATCGCTGTGCGTTGGGTAAAAACGGTTTCTGATGATTTCCATGCACGTTTTAGTGCAACGGCAAGACGTTATCGTTATGTGATTTTTAATCATCGCTACCGTCCCGCTATATTATCATCTGGTGTGACACATTTTCATTACCCTTTAGATGCTGGGCGTATGCATCAGGCCGCACAATGTTTACTGGGTGAAAATGATTTTACCTCTTTTAGAGCAGTTCAATGTCAATCACGAACGCCATGGCGTAACGTTATGCATGTTAACGTTTCTCGATATGGTGATTATGTTGTGGTGGATATTAAAGCGAATGCTTTTGTACACCATATGGTGCGAAATATTGTCGGTAGCCTTTTAGAAATAGGGTGTGGCAATCAGGATATTACTTGGATGGCTGAATTATTAGCTCTAAAAGACAGAACCAAAGCCGCAGCAACAGCTAAAGCAAATGGCTTGTATTTAGTGGCAGTGGATTATCCTGAGCATTTTGAATTACCAAAACCTGCAATGGGCCCACTATTTTTAGCGGATAACCCTATTGAGATATCTCAATCATAAAAACACCCAGTTTTCTGAGGATTTATGGAAATATTAACGCAATTTGTTGATTTGATAAAATTTCTAATTGATTTTATTTTGCATATTGATGCGCATTTAGCAGAGCTTGTCGCGCAATATGGTACATGGGTCTACGCCATTTTGTTTCTGATCGTTTTTTGTGAAACGGGGCTGGTGGTAACACCATTTTTACCTGGTGATTCATTGTTGTTTGTTGCTGGTGCTTTAGCTTCTTTAGATACCAATGATGTGAATGTCCATATTATTGTTTTACTGTTGCTTTGTGCCGCGATTTTAGGTGATGCAGTGAATTATTCTATAGGGCGACTTTTTGGCGAAAAGCTATTTAGTAAGCCTAATTCACGTATTTTCCGTCGTGAATATCTGGATAAAACCCATGCTTTTTATGAAAAACATGGTGGTAAAGCGATTATTTTGGCAAGATTCGTGCCGATTATCCGAACTTTTGCGCCATTCGTTGCAGGAATGGGAAAAATGTCATATCGTCATTTTGCCTTTTATAATGTTACTGGGGCAATTGCATGGGTACTGCTATTTACTTATGCGGGATACTTTTTTGGTGACTTAGATATAGTTCAAAAGAACTTAAAATTGCTAATTGTTGCCATTATTGTTATTTCTATTTTACCGGGCGTCATTGAGATCATACGCCATCGCAGAGCGAGCGCAAAAGCGAAGAAAGAAAATGATAGCAAAGAGGTTTGAGCAGTTATCATTAGTTTTTGCCGTAGAATAGCCATAATAAAGAGATGCGCTGAAATTCAGTAAGCGGTATCATCATAAACTTTGCTAACCACACAGCCAGTGCATTGTGGTTGATACGCTCACAATAATATTACTGGCGAAGGTCAGATTCAGACGAAAAGGTCCGTTAATGAGCTGGATTGAAAAAATTCTAAATAAAAGCACTATCACAAGTTCACGTAAAGCCAATATCCCAGAAGGGGTTTGGACTAAATGTGATAGCTGTGGACAGGTACTCTATCGCGCAGAATTAGAGCGTAATTTAGAGGTTTGCCCTAAATGTGATCACCATATGCGCATTTCAGCGCGCCGTCGCCTTGAGACTTTCCTTGATACAGGAAGTACCACAGAATTAGGTAGTGAATTAGAACCTAAAGATATTCTGAAATTCCGCGACTCCAAAAAATATAAAGACAGAATTAGCGCTGCTCAAAAGCAAACCCAAGAAAAAGATGCATTAATCGTCATGAAAGGCACTCTGAAAAAGATGCCAGTTGTTGCTGCTTCTTTTGAATTTGCGTTTATGGGCGGTTCAATGGCATCTGTTGTCGGCGCGCGTTTTGTTCGAGCAGTTGAACAAGCACTAGAAGATAATTGCCCTCTGGTTTGCTTCTCTGCAAGTGGTGGTGCGCGTATGCAAGAAGCGCTGATGTCATTAATGCAAATGGCAAAAACCAGTGCCGCATTAGCAAAAATGCAAGAACGTGGTTTGCCTTATATCTCAGTGATGACTGATCCTACAATGGGCGGTGTTTCTGCAAGTTTAGCTATGTTAGGTGATATTAATGTTGCGGAGCCTAAAGCACTGATTGGTTTTGCAGGCCCTCGCGTTATTGAGCAAACTGTACGTGAGAAACTACCAGCAGGTTTCCAACGTAGTGAGTTTCTGTTAGAAAAAGGGGCGATTGATATGATTGTTCGTCGTCCAGAAATGCGTGATGAGCTGGCTGAATTACTGGCTAAGCTGACTCAATATGATTTAGTCGAAGATGAAGATGAAATTATTGGCGAAGAAATGATTGCTGATGAAATCGAATCTGCTGATAACGAGCCAGAAATTAACATCGAAACGAATAAAAAAGAAGATGTCTAATATCATAACTGCTCCTAAAGCCACATCGCCTCTGTCGGTGTGGCTTTCTTATCTTGAACACTTACATTCAAGCGCCATTGATATGGGGTTAGAACGTGTAGGCGAGGTAGGAAAAATATTAAATGTGTTACGTCCTGCACCTAAAGTCATTACTGTTTCTGGTACAAATGGAAAAGGCACAACCTGTCATATGCTAGAGTCAATCTTGATGGCATCAGGATTGAAAGTCGGCGTCTATAGCTCTCCTCATCTTGTTCGCTACACAGAACGTGTACGTATTCAAGGCAAAGAACTTTCTGAAGGTGCTTTTTGTGAAGTATTTGCTGAGATTGAACAAGCTAGAGGTGATATATCGCTCACTTTTTTTGAATATGGCACACTTGCAGCACTGAAATTATTTCAGCAAGCACAGCTTGATGTTGTGATCCTTGAAGTGGGATTAGGGGGGCGATTAGATGCCACGAATATCGTTGATGCTGATATTGCCGCGATCACCAGTATCGCACTTGATCATACAGATTGGTTAGGTGCAGATAGAGAGCATATTGGTCACGAAAAAGCGGGTATTTTTCGCGCTAATCATTATGCGGTAGTCGGTGAGCCTGATATGCCACAATCCATTGCTCAAGTGGCTGATGAAAAACACGCTACGCTCTTTTGCCGAGGTGCTGATTGGTCTTTTGCTATCGATGGCAGTCATTGGCATTGGCATTGTGCTGATTGTGAATTTGATACGTTGCCAATCCCTAATATTCCGTTAGCTAATGCGGCGACCGCGATGGGTGTTATTCGTTGCTTGCTCAAATCTGATGATAACGTTAGTCAAGCAATCACACATCAAAGTATTATTGAAGGCATGTCTCGTGCACAATTACCGGGGCGTTTTCAGGTAATTTCACAACATCCTCTGGTTATCTTTGATGTGGCTCATAATCCCCATGCGGCAGGATATTTAGCTGAAAAATTATCACAATTACCGCGTAAGTCTGATACCAAAGTGCGTATTGTTGTTGGTATGCTGGGCGATAAAGATATTGCAGGAACATTAGCGTGCTTAATGCCATTGACGGATAGTTGGTATGTAGCTCCACTTAATGAATTTCGTGGCGCTTCAGCGGATGTGCTTGCTCAACATCTTGAAAACCCATCGGTATTTGAGAGTGTAGAAACAGCATGGAAACAAGCTATGTCCGATGCTAATCCTAATGATATCGTTGTGGTTTGTGGCTCATTTCATACAGTCGCACATGTGATGGAACTATTAGAAAAGGAGAGTGTGGGTGGCGAGTAAATTTCAAAATCGCTTAGTCGGAGCCGTGGTATTAGTGGCTGTAGGGGTTATTTTTTTACCTGCGTTGCTTGACGGCGATAAGAAATATAACGAAGACCAATTTGCCGCTATTCCTTTAGTACCAAAGCCGGGCGATGAACAAGAAATTGAATCTATCGCACCAATAGAGCAAACAACAACGCCTTCAACACCATCAGAAGGTGCTTCTGAAGCAATGCTTTCTGAAGCAGTCACTGGTGTTGAACAATCTACGGCAACAACACCACAACCGCCAACCGTTGTTCCTGTTACGCCACCAGTACAACCAATACCACCTGTACAACCAACACCTGCACCACCTGTACAACCACCCGCACCACCAGTGCAAGAAACTAAACCACCAAAAGGCGAAGCTTGGGTTGTTCAATTAGGTGCATTGAAAAATGCGGCGAAGGTAGAAGAAATTATTGCGAAAATGCATTTCTCAGGTTACCCGGTATATACCGTACCTGCGCGTCCTGTTGCTGGTCAAATGACTCGAATTTACATCGGGCCAAGTGCATCTAAGTCAGAGTTACAGGCTATTTTGCCCCATTTAAAAGAGCTTACAGGCTTACAAGGTGAGGTAAGGGCATATAAGCCTTAATTTTTCTAAACGAGTCATCAGATGAGTGATGTAACAAAGCGTTAACTTATTGCGGCGATTATGATTTTTCATATCGCCGTAAATTATTTTGAAATTAGCGAAAATTAGCATTACGCAAACGTTTTCGTTTTCTGTTAGAATGCTTCCGTATTAATGCGGAGCATCATTATTGGATAAAGAATTTATGGTCTGGATAGATTACGCCATCATTGCCATTATTGGTTTTTCCGCATTAGTCAGCCTGATCCGTGGCTTTGTTCGTGAAGCATTGTCACTCATCACCTGGGGTTGTGGTTTCTTTGTTGCTAGTCAGTTTTATCCTTATCTTGCCGTCTATTTTACCCGGTTTGAAGATGAGCTGGTTCGTAACGGGATTGCAATAGTCACCTTGTTTATTGCGACACTGATTGTTGGTGCTGTTGTGAACTATGTGATTAGCTCTCTTGTTCAACGCACAGGGTTATCAGGTACAGATCGAGTTTTGGGGGTCTGTTTCGGGGCATTAAGAGGCGTGCTGATCGTGTCAGCATTATTGTTTGTTTTAGGGGCATTTACGCCTATGGCAGATAGCGCTGATTGGCAACGTTCTGAACTTATTCCTCAATTCAACCATATTATTAGGTGGTTCTTTGACTACCTGCAAAATGCGTCAAGTTTCGTGTCGGAGAGAATATAACCTCTCCGTCTGGCTGATGAGGATCTATTCATGTGCGGTATTGTCGGTATCGCTGGAGCGAATCCAGTAAACCAATCAATTTATGATGCGTTAACGGTGTTACAACACCGAGGTCAAGATGCAGCTGGCATTGCAACAATAGACGGTAACAATGGTTTCCGTCTTCGCAAAGCTAACGGACTGGTTAAAGATGTGTTTGAAACCCGTCATATGTTGCGTTTAAAAGGTACTATCGGGATAGGGCATGTTCGTTATCCAACAGCGGGTAGTTCTAGTGCATCAGAAGCGCAGCCTTTTTATGTGAATTCACCTTTTGGTATTACGTTGGCACATAATGGTAATTTAACCAATGCGCATTTATTACGTCGCCAATTATTTGAAACAGCGCGTCGCCATATCAATACCACTTCTGATTCTGAAATCTTGCTTAATGTATTGGCATATGAATTAGACCGTTTTGACCATTTCCCTCTAGAGCCTGATAATATTTTTGCTGCAGTCGCCGCAATGCATAAAAAGTTACGTGGTGCTTATGCTTGCGTTGCGTTGATTATCGGTCATGGTTTATTAGCTTTCCGTGATCCCTTTGGTATTCGTCCTTTAGTGCTCGGTAAACGTACATTAGAAGATGGTCGCCATGAATATATGGTCGCATCTGAAAGCGTTGCATTAGATACTTTAGGTTTTGAGTTCTTGCGTGATGTTGCACCTGGTGAAGCGGTTTATATCACAGAACAAGGACAACTCTTTACCCGCCAATGTGCTGAAAATCCGCAATTAATGCCTTGTCTATTTGAGTATGTTTATTTTGCTCGCCCAGATTCCTTTATTGATAAAATTTCTGTTTACAACGCGCGTTTGCGTATGGGGCAAAAATTAGGCGCTAAAATTGCGAAAGAGTGGGAAGATTTACAGATTGATGTCGTCATTCCTATTCCTGAGACTTCTTGTGATATCGCATTAGAGATTGCTCATATTCTTAATAAGCCGTATCGCCAAGGCTTTGTAAAAAATCGCTATGTGGGGCGTACTTTTATTATGCCCGGCCAACAAGAACGTCGTAAGTCAGTAAGACGTAAATTGAATGCAAATCGTGCAGAGTTTCGTGATAAAAATGTTTTATTGATTGATGACTCTATTGTTCGTGGCACAACGTCAGAGCAAATCGTCGAGTTAGCAAGAGAAGCGGGAGCGAAGAAAGTCTATTTTGCTTCAGCAGCACCAGAAGTTCGCTTCCCTAATGTGTATGGTATTGATATGCCAAATGCTAATGAGCTTATAGCCCATGGACGTGAAGTGGATGAAATTCGTAAATTAATTGGTGCTGATGGTCTTATCTTCCAAGATCTCTCTGATTTAATTGCCGCCGTACAAGAAGAAAATCCTGATATTAGTCAGTTTGAATGTTCTGTATTTGATGGTGTTTATATAACGAAAGATATCGACCAAGATTATCTAGATTATTTAGAAAATCTTCGTCGTGATGATGAGCACAAAATTCGTGATCAAAATGAAATAGAAAACTTGGAAATCTATAACGAAGGTTAGTTTTTCGGTAATATAATGCCCTTATAAAGCGTCGATGCTAGTGTGTTCTGCATCGGCGCTTGTTTTTTGAGGGTTAATCATCATAATGATTTATGTTGATATATATTCTGAGGATTATAATGAAAAAGCTGATAGTTGGGCTAACCGGTGCCAGTGGTGCAATTTACGGTATACGTTTATTAGAAATTCTGAAATCTGTACCGTCAGTTGAAACCCATTTAGTGATTAGCCAAGCTGCTCGCCGTACTATTTCATTAGAAACTGATTATTCGTTAAAAGATATCCATGCTTTAGCAGATGTGATTTATGATGATCGCGATATTGGTGCGTCAATTTCTTCAGGATCGTTTCGTGTCAATGGGATGGTAATTTTACCTTGCTCAATTAAAAGTTTATCTGGCATTGTTCATAGTTATACCGATACTTTAGTCACTCGTGCTGCAGATGTTGTGCTGAAAGAAGGGCGTAAATTGGTGCTATGTGTACGTGAAACGCCTTTGCATTTAGGCCATTTGCGCTTAATGACACAAGCGTCCGAATTAGGTGCAGTGATTATGCCACCAGTTCCAGCTTTCTATTTTCAGCCTAAAACCATTGATGATATTGTCAATCAAACGGTTAACCGTGTACTCGATCAGTTTGAGATTGATTTGCCTGATGATTTATTTCAAAGATGGGAAGGGGATAAGCCAGCTCGCTAAGTATATTCGCCATACTTATTACTCGTCATACTTCAAGCTGTAGCGTTGTTGACTGCGTTTATTCGCACTAGTCACATA